>NZ_JACYMI010000001.1:1901296-3921601 GCF_020858075.1 Janthinobacterium sp. EB271-G4-7A | reverse complement strand
GGGACTCGAACCCCTACACCCGAAGGCACATGGACCTGAACCATGCGCGTCTACCAATTCCGCCACGTGGGCATTGTTACTGCTTGCTGCTTGTCGCTGCATGTTCTGCAGCGAGGACAAAATCATAAGGGCTGGCGTGCATTCGGTCAATCAACATTTTGCACTTTTCTTAAAGAAACACCCATTTCCCCTGAAAAAAGCCATTTCCCTATGAAAGGCAAGATGAATCTGCCTGTTTTTTCAGCAAAAACAGGCATTTGGTGCTTATTGCGGAAGGGTGATGGTTTGCGTGCCGATCTGCAGCAAGCGTCCGCCAGGCACTGTCTGCAGGGAGGTTGGCACCGATTTGCAGCCGATATCGAGCACGATCAGGAATTCCGCCGCCATGGCCGGGGTGGTCTTGACGTAGGCGGCGTGCTGCTGGCTTGCCTCCTTGGGCGGATTGGGGGCGCTAAAGCTGGACAATTGTTCCTCGTCTGGCCTTAATGATTGCAGGCAAAGCGAAGCCGTGCCATTTTCTATGCTGGCCCGGCCATTCGGGTACAGGTACAGGGTGTTGAGCGCATGCATGTTCCATTCGAAAGTGCGGGGCGTTGCGGAGTTCAGCTTGTCGAGCACCACCACCACGTCGTTCGAGCGCGAATACCATATTTGGCGCTTGGCCAGGCTCAAGTCGTTGCTGTAGGCGGCACTGGCATCGCCTTCCACGTAGTCGAGGTCCGTGCCATGCATGAATGCCGTGATCTTGCCGTTTTTGTAGCGCATCTCGTAGTGGCCGGCGATGAATTGGCCTTTCCCGCCATCAAAGGTGATGGCGTTGTGGGCGCGCGACTGGCGGTACCAGCTTTGCGACAGCGGCGATGCGTAGTAGTCCTGGTAGCCGGCTTCGATCAGCAGTGGCTTGCCGCCGCTGTTGATGACCAGGCTGTTTTGATCCCCGTGGCTGTGATTGAAGGCGCCGAACGGACTCGATTTGAAGTAGACGGAAGTGCGGGCGGCGTTGCTCATGTCGCTGTGCATGGCTGCCCAGCCAATGCTGGGAAAGAGCATGGCGTTGGGCGGTGCTTCGGGCGCGACCGTGTCGGCAGGCAGTGGGTAGGGCGCCTGTAGCAGGGTGATGGGATTTTCCTGCGCGCCCGGCTGGCTGCTGTACCAGGCGGCCGCTGGCGTGGCTTGCCGTGCCACATACGCCTTCAGGGGTGCCGGGTCCGGCTTGCTTTCGTGGACATCGCCGAAGACGTGGCGTGGGGCGTTCGGTGGGATGAACTGCATGAAATAGCTGGAAAATCCCGCTGCCCACGGTTTGTTGAACAGGTTGACGCCGGTGGCTTCGGCCAGCGGCTGCCATAGTTGCAACTGTATATCGGTGGTGTACTGGCCATACGCCGAGCCGTTGGCAAAGCCGCCTTCCGGGCCGCTCCAGACGTGGACGATATGCATGTACGAGCGCACGGCAAAGTCGAACCAGGCTTGCGCTTCCGGCCTGGCGTCGAGCAGCAGGGTTGAGGCGGCGGCAAGGTAGCCCAGTGCCTCGACGCCGTGCGAGTCCATGGGGGACTGGTCCAGGCGTCCGCCGGCGATGGACAGATCCGCGTAAATGGGCGTCAGCCGCTGCGCAGCGGCTGACAGCCAGTGCGCGCGGCGGGGCGCATCCAGATCCAGCCACAGGAAGTCGGCACCCTTGGCAAGTACCAGGGCAATCATGCGCGCCACCTGGTCCTGCGCTTTATAACTGGTGGGGCCATCCGGGCTCAGGGCGGCCAGCTGGTCGCCGCGCAGTATGGCCTCATCCAGATACCTGCGTTCCTGTGTCAGGCGAAATAGCAAGGCGGCCGCTTCCATTTGCCGGATCACGGCGCCGGCGGCATTGGCGATGCGGTTGTACTGGCCGCCATCGTTGGGCGTGGTCCACATGCCATCGTTGACGCTGGCCACGGCCGTGGTATTCAGATTGACTTCGCTGACGAGGCGGTTCAGGAAGGGGCGCCGCTTGCTCTCCATGGCGGCATCCCAGGCGCTCGCTTGCGCGAAGGAGGCTGGCAACTGGCGCGGGCGCGGGTGGGCCCGCACGGTCGCCGCCATATCGGACGATTCGGGAACGACAAAATTGCGTGAATTGCTGTCGATGGTAAACGGACGCTTGTCGGACCAGTCGCGGGACGTGGAAAGCGGGCTGACGCGCCATTCATACTCGCCGGGCGGCAGTGCGCTCGATGGCAGCAGGAAATTGCGCGAGACGGTGTGGCTGCTCGCGGTGCCGCCAACCGGCAAAATCTCCACGACATATTGCGCCGGATAGCTGGCATGGCGCGGCCAGGCAAAGGACGGCGGATTTTGCACCTGCAATTTCACTTGTTCCGGTGCCGGTTTGACGATTTCAGGGCTGCTGGAGCGGGTGCTTACCCAGTCCGCCGCCTGGCTGGCGCCAGCGCCGAGGCTTAATGCCATGAAGCTGTTGAAAAGAATCCGTTGGTGTTTGCCTGGCCTGCATGTCATGACTTCTCTCCGTAATGCTGTTGCCAGTCACGCGCGATGCGTGGCATGGGGAGATGTCAATATACTATTGAATGGAGCAAAAATGTTCTTTTTTGACAATTTCCCGGGCGGGTTGGTGCCGTGCTGCGGAAATGAAAAAAGCCGCAAACTCGTGAAAGTTTGCGGCTTTTTTGCGAATTAGGTAATGGTGCCCACGAAGGGACTCGAACCCCTACACCCGAAGGCACATGGACCTGAACCATGCGCGTCTACCAATTCCGCCACGTGGGCACTGATGCTGCTCTATTACTTGTCGCAAAATAACTTCGCAACAATTCTGCTATTATAACGGCTTGAAGAGTTTTGCGCCAGATGAGCTTTCGCTCCATACTGCACATCAACCCTGTACCGCTTTCCTGCAACTGCATTCCCGTGAAGGTTTGTCGCTGCAAGAGACCGAGATTATAGAGCAATATTTGCCGAAGTCAAATGCATTGCGCAGCTTTTCTCCTTTTTTTCATCGGCGGGGCACTTGTTCGGTTTCCGCTACGCTGTCCGTTAGGCAAACCAAGGCGTCCTCCGGTACACTACCGGACATCACCGTGTCAATATTGACGGTGATGTCATCGGTCTTTGTCTTCCGTTTGATCACTGTCAATAACAACTATAGAAATACTTTTGAGCCAAAATACCCACACCATCCCCAGCCGGGAGGACATTCTCGGCATATTCCGCAGCGTCAACGCGCCTCTCGACCCGCAGTCTCTCGGGAAAACGCTGCAAGTGCATGCCGATTCCATGGATGTCCTGGTCCGTCGCCTGAAGGCGATGGAGCGCGACGGCCAGCTCAAGTCTGACGCCAGCGGTGTTTTCAGCCTGGCCGACCAGAGCGCGCTTGTCGCCGGTCGCGTTACCAGCCACCGCGACGGCTTCGGCTTTGTCATTCCCGACGACGCCAGCGCCGACCTGTTCCTGCCTGAGAAAGAAATGCAGAAAGTACTGCATGGCGACAAGGTCATGGCCCGCATCGTCGGCACGGACCGCCGCGGCCGCCCGGAAGGCACGATCGTGGAAGTCACCTACCGCGCCAATACCCACGTCATCGGCCGCCTGATCCAGGAAAACGGTACCTGGGTCGTGGCGCCGGAAGACCAGCGCATCGGCCAGGACATCCTAGTGACCGGTTCGGTGGGCAAGGCGAAGGCCGGCCAGATCGTCAGCGTCGAGCTGACCGAGCAACCGATGCGCTTCAAGCAGCCGGTCGGCAAGATCGTCGAAGTGCTCGGTGCGCTCGATGATCCCGGCATGGAAATTGAAATTGCCGTGCGTAAATTCAACGTGCCGCACGTCTTTTCCGCCGCCGCCCTCAAGCAGGCTGAAAAACTGCCCTTCGAAGTGCGCGCCGCCGACCTGAAAGACCGTGTCGACCTGCGCGACGTGCCGCTCGTTACCATCGATGGCGAGGACGCGCGCGATTTCGACGATGCCGTGTATTGCGAGCCCGTCAAGATCGGCCGCGCCAACTGCTTCCGCCTGATCGTGGCGATTGCCGACGTCAGCCATTACGTGAAGCCGAACGACGCGCTCGATGCCGATGCGCTCGAACGCAGCACGTCCGTCTACTTCCCGCGCCGCGTGATCCCGATGCTGCCGGAAAAACTGTCGAATGGCCTGTGTTCGCTGAACCCGGCCGTCGACCGCCTGACCCTCGTCTGCGACGCCGTCGTCAGCGACAAGGGCGAGTTGAAGGCGTATCAGTTCTATCCGGCCGTGATCCATTCGGCCGCGCGCCTCACGTATGACGAAGTCGCCGCCGTGCTGGGCAACACCAAGGGACCCGAAGCGGCACGCCGCGCGGACATCCTGCCGCACCTGCAAAACCTGGAAGCCGTCTACCGCGCCTTGCTGAAAGCACGCACGGAGCGGGGCGCCATCGACTTCGAGACTACGGAAACGTATATCGTCTGCAATAGCGCCGGCAAGATCGAAAAGATCATCCCCCGCACGCGCAACGAAGCGCACAAGATCATCGAAGAGTGCATGCTGGCGGCCAACGTCTGCGCGGCGGATCTGTTGCTGCGTAACAAGCATCCTGGCACCTACCGCATCCACGCCAGCCCGACCAAGGAAAAGCTCACGCAAGTGCGCACCTTCCTCAAGCAAGTCGGCCTGAACCTGACGGGCGGCGACACGCCATCGGCATCCGATTACCAGACCCTGATGCAGCAGATCAAGGCGCGTCCCGACGCGGCCCTGTTGCAAACGATGCTGCTGCGCTCGATGCAGCAAGCTGTCTACAGCCCGGACAATATCGGCCACTTCGGCCTGGCATACGAGGCGTATGCCCACTTCACCAGCCCGATCCGCCGCTATCCCGACCTGCTGACGCACCGCGCCATCAAGGCCATTTTGCAAGGCAAGAAATACGAGCCGAAGCTGTCCGAAAAGACCGTGCTGAACACGAACGTGTCGAACGCCACGCGCAAGCAGCAAGCGAAGGACAAGGCCGACGGCAAGCCGAAAAAGACGGACCTGACGATCTGGGACGCGCTGGGCGTGCATTGCTCGGCCAACGAACGCCGCGCCGACGAAGCGTCGCGCGACGTGGAAGCCTGGCTGAAGTGCTACTTCATGCAAGATAAATTGGGCGAAGAGTTCACCGGCACCATCACCGGCGTGACCACCTTCGGCGTCTTCGTGCAATTGGACACCCTGTTTGTCGAAGGCCTGGTGCACGTCACCGAGCTGGGCACCGACTACTTCCAGTACGACGATGCGCGCCATGAATTGCGCGGCGAACGCACGGGCAAGCGCTACCAGCTGACCGACCGTCTGACGGTGCAAGTGGCGCGTGTCGACCTGGAAACGCGCAAGATCGACCTGCGTTTGGTTACCGATGCGGAACTGGCAGGCGAAGAAGCGCCAGCCAAGCAAGCTGGCGGCAAGCGCAAGGGCGAAAAGAAATCCATGGTCAAGCCCGGTCCTGCGACCGAGCAGCGCCATGAGATCAAGGCCAGCGTCAACAACGGCGGCAAGGCCGGCAAGGGTTCCGGCGGCCGTTCCAATGGCGCCAAGGCGCAAGCCAAGCCTGCAGCCAAGGCAGCGCTGAAGGAAGCCCCCAAGGCCGCAGCCCCCAAGGCCGCCGCGCCGAAGCGCAGCAAGAAACCAGCCGCGGCACCCGCTGCGGCGGCACCACGTGCAGCAAAAACTGTATCAAAATCAAGCAAGAACAAGCGATAAAAGAAACGATAACAAATGAAGAATAAAATGATTTTCGGCTTCCACGCCGTCACCTCGCGTCTGCGTCATGAAGCGTCGTCCGTGGAAGAAATTTTCGTCGATGCCAGCCGCGTCGACGGCCGCATGAAGGACATGATCGCCGCCGCCAAGGCTGCCAACGTGCGCGTCATGCCTGTCGACTCGTCGCGTCTGGACAAGATCGTCGGCACGCGCCGCCACCAGGGCGTGATCGCGTTTGCCTCGCAACTGTCGCTGGCGCGCAATCTCGATGAACTGCTGGACGCCATCGACGGCCCGCCGCTGCTGTTGATTCTCGACGGCATCACCGACCCGCACAACCTGGGCGCCTGCCTGCGCGTGGCCGACGGCGTCGGCGCGCATGCCGTCATCGTGCCGAAGGACCGCGCCGTGGGCTTGAATGCCACGGCCGCCAAGGTCGCCAGCGGCGCCGCCGAAACCGTCCCGTACATCACCGTGACGAACCTGGCGCGCACCATGCGTGAACTGAAAGAGCGCGGCATCTGGCTGATCGGCACGTCCGACGACGGCGAAAAAGGCTTGTACGAAGCCGATTTCACGGGCCCGACGGCCCTCGTCATGGGTTCCGAAGGCGAAGGCATGCGCCGTTTGACGCGCGACACCTGCGACATCCTCGTCAGCATCCCGATGTTCGGCTCCGTCGAGAGCTTGAACGTATCGGTCGCTTCCGGCGTCTGTCTCTACGAAGCCCGCCGCCAGCGCATCGCGAAAGAAGGCTAAAAAACGTCCAGGGCGGCGTTGCATTGCCTCGCCGTACTTTTGTACTGTCTTCGGTAATGCGCCTTGCCCTGAACGTTTTGTAGCGCTTCTTTGATATGCCGCCGCCCTTGAGGCGGCGGTTGTTTATCTGCCTCCCCGGCAGCACGCCGCCGAATACGCTACCATTTGCGTTCCACCTTATTCATTGTCATTATGTTCCACCACCTGCGCGAAGATATCAACAGCATCATTGAACGTGACCCTGCCGCCCGCAATGGCTGGGAGGTGCTGACCTGTTATCCTGGCCTGCACGCCATCGTCATGCATGGCTGGGCGCACTGGTGCTGGACGCGGCACCTGAAGTGGGTAGGGCGCTTCATTTCATATATCGCCCGCATCATCACGGGCATCGAGATCCACCCGGGCGCGGTCATCGGCCGGCGCGTCTTCATCGACCATGGCTTCGGCGTGGTGATCGGCGAGACGGCCGTCGTCGGCGACGACTGCACCATCTACCAGGGCGTGACCCTGGGCGGCACCTCGCTGCACAGTGGCGCCAAGCGCCACCCGACGCTGGAGCGGGGCGTCATCGTCGGCGCAGGCGCGCAGGTGCTGGGCAGTTTCACGGTGGGCGAGTACGCCAAGGTGGGTTCGAACGCCGTGCTATTGAAACCCGTGCCGTCCGGCGCCACGGCCGTCGGCAACCCCGCGCACATCGTGCAAAAGGATGTCAGCGCCCTGCGCGAGGGCAGCACGGCCCATTTGTTCGCCGCGTATGGCGTCACGCCCAACGGCGACGATCCGCTGTCGAAAGCCCTGCAAGGCTTGATCACGCATGCCGTGGCACAGGAGCAGCGCATCGAAACCATCCTCGCCACCCTGAAGGCGGCGGGCATCTGCTGCCAGGGCGTGCCCGAGTGTGATAAATTCGATTCCGAGCAAATGAACAAGCTGGTTGATTAAGGATACAGGCATGACTACAGACGCAAACGCAGCAGAAAAGAGTAGCGACAATCCCAATCTGCTCGACCCCTTCGAGATCCGCGTGCTGGCCGTGCTGGCCGAAAAGGAAGCGCTGACGCCGGACAGCTATCCGCTGTCGCTGAATGCCTTGACGAACGGCTGCAACCAGTTGTCCAGCCGCGACCCCGTCATGGCCCTGTCCGAAGAAACCGTCTACGACGTGCTGCAGCGTTTGATGCAGCGCAAGTTCGTCAACGGCATCACGCAGGCGGGCGCGCGGGTCGCCAAGTACGAACACCGCATGCGCATCAAGTGGTCGCTGGAACAGGACAAGCTGGCCATCCTGACGATATTGATGCTGCGCGGCTTGCAGACGGCGGGCGAGATCCGCAGCCGCAGCGGCCGCGTGCATGAATTCAAGTCCGTGGCGGAAGTGGAAGCCGGCCTGCAATTCTTGATCGACAAATACCCGCCGCTGGTGGCCAAGCTGGCCGTCGCGCCCGGCGCCAAGGAACCGCGCTACGGCCACCTTCTGGGCGGCGAAGAGGCGCTGGCGCAGATCGAGACGGCGGCAGGTTTTGCGGGCGCCGTCAGCGCGCCGCAGCAGGGCAGCAGGGTGGCCCAGCTGGAACAGGAAGTGCTGCAATTGCGCAGCGACTTCGATGGCCTGGCGGCGCAGTTCGAGGCGTTCCGCAAGCAGTTCGAATAATTTTCCGGGCACGCGCCTATTGGGCTTGCGGGTCGAAATAGGCGGTCCAGGTCAGGCTGGACGCGGCAAGGTCCTGTGCCTTGCCAAATTGCGCCATGGCCTTGCGTGGTTTTGCCAGTCCCGCCAGGGCCACCCCCAGGTTGTAATGGGTATGGCTGTCCGTCGAACCGAGCTTGAGCGCCGTTTCCAGTACGTTGACGGCGTCCCTGTACTTGCCCTGGTCGCACAGCACGGCGCCCAGGCAAGTGATCAGGGCCGTGTCTTGCCGGGTCGCTTGCAAGGCGCTGCGCAACACGGCTTCAGCTGCCGCCATGTGCGCCTCCCATTGCCCGGGATCGCCTTCGGCCAGCTGGATATGCGCCCTGCTTGCGGCGATGGCGTCCATTGCCGCCTTAGCCAGGCCAGGCGGCGGAATTGCTTCCGGTTTCATAATCGACGCTGGCGGTAAAATCCCAGTCATCGGTGTCACGCCCTGTCTTCTCGGACCAGGCCTCGGGAGCGACGCTCAACAGTTCTTCCAGCCACGCGTCCGTTTGATCGGGCATCAGCGTGGGGTCGGCCAGCACGCTGTCATACGTGGCCTTGCCCGAGCCGACGACGAAACAGCGCGCATACAGGAAACCGTCATCCGACTTTCCTGAGTTACCGGCATGGTCCGCAAACACCTTGCCATCGAGCTGGTACAGTGCCTGAGCCAGGCACTCTTCGAAGCCCTTGATGTCCTTGACCGGCAACTCGGCGAGCGCTTCGGTCAATGGTTCTACCGCGGCATCGGCGTCGCCGTCTTCCAGGGCTTCACGGTCGATTTGCTCTATCAGCTGCCAAAATTTTTCTTCGTTCATTGTTTATTCCAGGTAAATAATCTATCGATACTGAAAGAGATCAGGCATGCAATGCCCTTGGCGCGATGCGTCCCGTCTGTGCATCGTGGGATTGTTTAGAATATCATCTTGCCCGAATGCCAAGCGCACGGTTTCCCCAAGTAACTCTATGCATGCAACACCGTAAACAATTCGAATAAGCAGCCTTCCCACATGACTTTTTCCTTCCTGTGCCGCTCCTGCGGCGAGACCCACACGGGCATGCCCAGCTTCGGCGCCGATGCGCCGTGGCTGTACCAGCAGATGGCGCCGGCCGAGCGCGAAGCACGCTGTCAGCTCGACAGCGACGCCTGCATCGTTGACGAAGCGCACTGCTTCGTGCGCGCCACCCTCGACATCCCCGTGCACGGCGCGGACGAGCCGTTCAGCTGGGGCGTGTGGGTATCGCTGAGCGGCGACAGCTTCGACGCATGGGACGCCTGCTTCAACGATGCCAAACGGGCGCATATCGGCCCCTTCTTCGGCTGGCTCAGCACGCAACTGCCCGTGTATCCCGCTACCTTGAACCTGAAGACCCGCGTGCACCTGCGCGACGACGGCATGCGTCCGGCCATCGAGCTGGAACCGACGGATCACCCGCTGGCGGTGGAACAGCGCGACGGCATCACGGCAGAGCGGGTGGCCGAGCTGTATGCGCAGCTGATGCATGGCGATTGACAGGCCCGGCTTTTCAGCCCCTCCCTGTCGGTCCGCGCATGTTTCCGGTATCATTCGGCATGAATACTATTTCCTTCCAACCGTTTGTTATTGGTGTCGCTGGCGGAAGCGGCAGTGGCAAGTCCACCGTATCCCAACAAGTGCTGGCGTCCTTTGGCGCCGACATGGTCTCGGTCGTGATGCAGGACGACTACTACTGCGACCAAACCCATCTCTCCCCTGAAGTGCGCAGGCAGCAGAATTACGACCATCCGCAGGCGTTCGAGTGGCCGTTGCTGGTGCAGCACATCCAGGCCTTGCGCAATGGCGAGGCGATCGAGATGCCCGAGTACGACTTCACGCTGCACAACCGCTCCGACAGGACCATCTTGGTCAAGCCGGCCCCGGTGATCGTGATCGAAGGCTTGTTTGCCCTGTATGACGAAGACTTGCGCAACATGATGTCGCTGAAGATCTTTGTCGACACGGCCTCCGACGTGCGCTTCATCCGCCGCATGCAACGCGATATCACGGAACGCGGCCGCTCGGTGGAAAGCGTCATCGAGCAGTACCTGGAAACCGTGCGCCCGATGCACAAGCAATTCATCGAGCCGACCAAGCGCAATGCCGATGTCATTTTGCCGCATGGTGCCAACGGCCCCGCGGTCGACATGATCACGGCCAAGGTGGCCAGCGTCATTGGCCGATTGAAACCGGCCGGCTGAAGTAGGCTGACGCAGCCCGCTGCGTCAGCGTTCCCCCATCGACTCCGAGAATGTCTTGGTGATCGGTTTCGTCAGGTAGCGCAAGACCGTCTTGCGGCCCGTGTTGATTTCCACGGTGGCCGTCATGCCGGGCTGGATCAGGATCGGCTCGCCATTCTTGCCCATCAGATTGCGCCCGCTGGTCTTGATCTGCACGCGGTAGTACGGCTGTTCGTTGCCCTTGTTGTCTTCACTTAAGGTGTCCGCGCTGATGTAGCTGACGGTGCCGCGCAGGCGGCCGTAGATGCCGTAGTCGTAGGCGTCCAGTTTTACGGCCGTGGGCAGGCCGGGCTTGATGAAGGCGATGTCGGCCGGCTTGACTTTCGCCTCGATGATCAAGTCATCGTCCGTGGGCACGATCTGCAGGATTTCCTCGCCCGGCTTGGCCACGCCGCCCAAGGTAGTGAGGCGCACGTTGCGCACGATGCCGTCGGTGGGCGCGTAGATATCCGTCGAGCCCAGCTGCTCCTTGCGCTGCGTCACCGTCTGCAGCACGCCGGCCAGGTCTTCCTGGGCTTTCACCAGGTCCGTCTGGCTGTCCTGCAGGTATTTGTTGCGCCGGTTGGTGATCTGCGCCTGGATGTCGACCACCTGCCGCCGCAATTTCAATACCTCGGCGCGGCTGACATCACCCGTTTCCAGCAGCGGCAGATTCATTTCCAGCTCTTCCTTGATCAGCTTCATGGCGCTTTCCAGCGAGCTCACTTCCGCTTGCACGGCACCCTGGCGCTTGCTGAACAGGGCCAGCTGGTTGGCGCGAAATTCCGGGAACGCCTGCAGTTCGGGCGGGAACTTCGGCGCACCGCCAAACACTTCCGCCTGCAGGCGCGCCACGGCCGCCTTCAATCCGGCCGCCTTGGCCGTGCTTTCCAGGTAGCTCGTTTCGGCCCGCGTGCGGTCGAAGCGGGCCAGCAATTCGCCCTTTTTCACGATGCTGCCTTCATGCACGCGCAGTTCGGCCAGCACGCCGCCATCGGCCACCTGGATGATCTGGTTGCGCGAACTGGCGATCACCTGGCCGTTGGCGCGCGTGACCTGGTCCAGCTCCGCCCACGAAGCCCAGGCGATGACGCCCGCCAGCGCCGCCGTGCAGCTCCAGATCAGCACCCGGCCCCGTTTCGCTTCTTCCCGCGCTTCGACCTTGGCCAGTTTCATGCGACCGCTCCTTGCGCCACCGGCGCTGCTTGCGGTGCCGGGGCAGGGGCGGGTACGGCTTGCGGCTTGCCCGACAGCTTGGCCAGCACGGCATCGCGCGGACCGTCGAGCAGCACCCGTCCGGCCTGCAGCACCACCAGGCGGTCGAGCAGGGGCAAGAGGGCGTTCTTGTGCGTGGTGGCGACCATGGTCACGCCTTCGGCCGCCAGTTCGCCCAACAGCCCGACGATGCGCGCTTCCGTCTTCGCATCCATGGCGCCCGTCGGTTCATCGAGTAGCCAGATGCGCGGCTTGGCCAGCAGCAAACGCGTGACGGCGATCAACTGGCGCTGGCCGCCCGATACGCCGCGCCCGCCCTCGGTGATGCCCAGCGCCAGTCCCCGTGGCTGGCCCAGTATCAGCTCGATCAGGCCCGTGCGTTTGGCGGCCGCCAGGATCGCTTCCTCGCCCGGGTCGGCCAGCCCAAGTAGCAGGTTGTCGCGCAGGGTGCCGCTGAACAGCCGCGTTTCCTGCGGCAGGTAGCCGACCATTTCGCGCACCACGGCCGGCGCCAGCAGGGCCATGTCGACGTCGCCCAGGTACACCTTGCCTTCGGCCGGCTGGTACAGGCCCGAGGCCAGTTTCAGCAGGGTGCTCTTGCCCGAACCGATGGCGCCCACCAGGCCGACCCGTTCGCCGGGGCGGATGGCCAGGTTTTCCACTTCCAGCGCCACCTTTTGCGCGCCGCCATACGTGAAGCGGATGCGTTCGAAGCGCAAGCCCGTATCGAGGCTGCGCGGCGTCAGCGCGAACTGCGCATTGTCCGCTTCGTTGGGCAGGCTGATGACTTGCTCCAGGCCGTCGATCGAGGCGCGCGCATGCGCCCACTGCACCATCACGGCGGGCAGCTGCACGATGGGCATCAGGGCGCGGTTGCTGATGATGGTGCATGCCATCAGGGCGCCCATGGTCATCTGGTTTTCGGCCACGAACCACGCACCCATGGAGATCAGCGCCACGTTGGTCAGCTGCTGGAAGGCGGCCGTGATGTTTTGCGACAGGGCCGCATAGTCGCGGATATTCTGCTCCGCGTGGCTGCTCTCGGCCACCAGTTCGGCCCAGCGCGCCTGCATCATCCATTCGGCGCTGCTGCCCTTGAGCGTTTCGACGCCATCGACGGCTTCCACCAGCAAGCCCGCCTTGCGGTTGCTGGCGTTGAGGTTCTTGCGCGTATGGCTTTCGATGGCGCGCTGGAACATCAAACCGCACACGAGGGCCAGCGGCAGGGCCACCAGCGGCACCACCACCAGCCAGCCGCCGATGATGGTGATCATGGCGAGAAAAATCACGGCGAAGGGCACGTCCGTCAGCACGAACAGCGATGTCGACGTCAGCACGCCGCGCACCATTTCAAAGCCTTTTACCTGCGCCGCCAGGGTGCCGACGGAAGCGGGGCGCGCCTCCATGCGGATGCCCAGCATGCGCTGGAAAAACCACTCGGACAATTCATGGTCGACGTCATTGCACGAGTGGTCGACGATGCGGCTGCGCACCTGCTTGAGGATGAATTCCAGGCCGATCGACAGGGCCACGCCCACCACCAGCACCCACAGGGTGCTGAAGCTCTGGTTCGGGATCACGCGGTCGTACACCTGCATGGAAAACAGCGAAGTGGCCATGGTCAGCAGGGTCACCAGCGCGGTGGCCAGCACGGCGTCGACAAACACGCTTTTCTTCAGCCACAGGGCGTTGCGCACGAGGCCCAGGGCGCCGGGGCGGGCGCCGCTTTTTTCGCTGCGGCGCGGCAGGCCCACGCAAGCCAGGCCGGCCAGTGTCGCCAGCTGCAAGGCGCGCCCATCGATGCCTTCGCCGCGCCAGGCGCCGTCGGCTCCGCGCGACTGCAGCAAGCCCCAGCCCGTGCTGGCGCTGTAGACGGCGAATGGCAGCTCGCCCGGCGTCGGCTCGTGCAGCGGCCGCGCCGCGCCTTCCAGCCCGGCCGCCTGCCAGAGGGTGGTCAGTACCATGGCGGGCGCGCCGCTGTCGTCGGCGTCATCGAGCTGGCGCTGCAGGTCGGCCAGGCGCGCGGCGGGCACGTGCTGGCCCGTCAGGCGGGCGGCGCGCTCAATGAGTGTCAGCAAGCCATGTTTGATGGAGGTATCCACGCTGTCTCCTGTGTGCATCATGTCGGTGTCAATTCGCGCGCGCCATGCCTGCCGGCGCCGTGCGCCCGGCCAGGGTGCCTGTTTGCGCGGCCAGGCGCAGGCTGGCGGCGATGGCTTGCGCGCGCGTGTCTTCCAGTGAAAACTGCGCCTGGGTCGCTTCGCGCACGGCGTTGAGCACGTCGTTCCAGCTCTTGCGGCCGATTACGTACTGGCGCGCATACGATTCGAATACCTGCGTCGAGGTGGTGCTGGCCTCGCCCGCGTTGCCCAGGCGCTGGCGGCTCGCTTCGGCCTCGTTCCAGTCCAGGGTAAAACGCTCGCGCACCTCGCGTTCTGCCACGTCGTGCGCGGCACGCGCGCCTTCGCGCCGGGCCACGGCGGCATCCACGCCAGCCTTGGCCGACAAGCCGGCGCCCGGCTGCGCCTGCAGCACCAGCATGGCGCGGGTGCGGTTGTCGGCGTTGATGCCGCCCGTCGGCTTTTCCATGCGCAGCACCACCTTCGGCATGTAGGCCGAGCGCTGCATGGTGATCTCGGAATCGGCTGCCTGCGCCTCGAAATCGAGGCGGTGCAGGGTGGGGGAATAGGCTATGGCCTGGCGCATGACCCGCTCCAGGCTGGCGTCGGGCAGCGGTTCGCCCACGCCGATGCCCGTGGCGCTGACGAGGCGCACGGGCTTGCCGGCCAGTTGCGACAGCTGCGCCAGCGCGTTTTCCAGCGCCTGGCGCGCATTCGACACGTCGTTGGCCGCCTGGTAGGCGCGCGATTCGGCCAGGCGCTGGTCCGTCTGCGAGCTGACCGACTGCACCACGCGGCGCTTGATCATGTCCAGCAGGCGCTGGTGCTCGGCCAGGCCCGCCTCCGCCGAGCGCACGCGCGCCGTCTGGCGCAGCGCTTCCGTGTAGGCGGCGATCACGCGCAAAGAGAGGGTCAGGCGTTCTTCCTCGATGGCGGCGCCGGCCGCATCGACCCGGCTGCCGGCGGCATCGATGCCGGCGTCGATGCGTCCGCCGCTCCACAGCGGCTGCTCGATGCGCACCACGCCGCCCGTTTCCTGCGAACCAGTGGGCACTTCTGCCGACAGGCTGGGAAAGCGCTGCCACTGCGCGCCATCGAGTTCGGCGCGCGCGGCCGCCTGCGCCGAACGCTTGCCCTGCACGGCGGGATGGCTTTGCAGCGCCTGCTGCAAGACCTGGTCGAAGCTCCAGGCGGTGGCGCCCTGGGCGCTGGCGAGAGACGATACCGATGCCATGGCCACGGCCGCCAGCAAGGCCGCGATGCGTGGCAGTGAGGATAGTGCTGGGAAACCGCGTAATCTCATCCCGTATTTTTCCGGCCCGAGGCCTGACGCATTTCAAGGTGTGGCGGGAGCGCGCTGTCTTGCGCTCCCGCCGCCGTGCCAGGCGCGGCGCCTGGCGTGGGTGCCCTGCTTCAGACGACGAAGTTGGCCGCCGTCAGTTGCGTGATGTTCACCCCGCTCAGCAGCACAAGCGCCGTGTCGATGGCGTTGGCGTTGCTCAGATCACTCGAGTGATACACCGTCACGGCGCCGCTGTTTTGCGCATCGGCGATGACGATGTAGCCCTGGCCCGACAAGACGCTGTCGTCGGCTGCGATGGCGCTGGCCGCCGCGCCGATCGACACGGACGTGCCGTCGAAGATGAACAGGTTATTGTTGCTGAAGTCCGTGCCCACGTTGACGCCCACGGCCACCGACGCCGTCAGGTCGGCGATGGCCGACATGTCGATCACGTCGCCGCCGGCAGCCGGCAGGCCGGTGCTGAAGTCGGCAACCGTCAGCGGGTTGTGCAGGGCATTCTGGCTCAGCACGAACAGCTGGCTCGCGTCCGTCAGGTCGGCCTGGGCCTGGGCTGCCGCCGCTGCGGCGGCATCGGCATTCGCCGCCACCGTCAGCGAGCTGGCGTCCGTCAGGTCCGCCTGCGCCTGCGCCTGCAGGGCGGCTGCTGCTGCCGCATCGGCTGCCAGGTGCAGGGCATTGGCGTCCGTCAGGGCGGCTGTCTGCGCCGCTGCCAGCGCCGCTGCCGCTGCCGCATCGGCAGCCTGGGTGAGGGCCACGGCATCGGTCTGGTCGGCCAGCGCTTGCGCGGCGGCGGCGTTGGCGGCGTCCGCATTCGCCACGACGGCCAGGGCACTGGCGTCGGTCTGCGCGGCGATGGCGTTCGCCTGTGCCAGGGCCACGTCGGCAGCCTGCGCGTCGGCATTGGCCTGGGCCGCTGCCGCATCGTCCGCATACGCGGCACTCGCATTGGCGTGCGCTTGCGCCGCTGCTGCTGCCGCGCTGGCGGCGGCAGCATCGTCGGCTTGCGCCGCTTGCAGGGCAAGCAGGGAAGCGGCGGCCTGCGCCTGCGCCAGCGGCGCTGCCGCATCGGCCGCATGGGCGGCAAGTGCCGCTGCCGCCGCGTTGTTGGCGTTGACCGTGGCCGCTGCTGCCGCCGCATCGTCGGCCTGTGCCGCCTGGGTGAGCGCCAGCGAGATGGCGGCTTGGGCGGCGGCTGCGGCGGCCGCGTCGTCGGCGTTCTGCGCCGCCGTGGCTGCAGCCAGTGCACTGGCCGCCGTTGCTGCCGTGCTGACGGCCAGCGCATCGGCGGCGATGGCGGCCGTGTGCGCGGCGGCGGCGGCGGCGGCATTGGCCGCTGCCTGATTGGCTGCCGTGTCGTCGGCCTGCGCCGCCTGGGCGGCGAGCAGTGATGCTGCCGCTGCGGCGGCGCTGGCGCTGGCGGCAGCATCCGCGGCTGCCGCTGCCGTGGCAGCCGTTTGCGCCAGCGCTGCGGTGGCGGCGGCATCCGCAGCTGCCTGGTCGTCGGCGACGGCGGCGTCGTGCGCTGCCTGGGCGTTGGCGGCATTGGCCGCTGCCAGCGCGGCTGCCGCGTCGTCTGCCTGCGCCGCTTGCGTGGCTGCCAGGGTGATGGCAGCGGCAACGGCCGCAGCCGCTGCCGCAACATCGGCATCATGCGCGTTTTGCGCCGCCAGCTGGGCTGCCGCGGCCGCGGCGGCGGTGGCGGCGACGTTGGCGTCCGCTGCCAGGGCTGCGTCCAGGGCCAGTTGCGCATTGGCGGCGGCAGTGGCGGCCGCTGCCGCGGTGGCGTCATCCGCCTGGGCATTGAGGGTGGCGGCCAGGGAAATGGCCGCTTGCGCCGCTGCCGCTGCCGCAGCGGCATCGGCGTTTTGCGCCGCGACGGCCGCCGCATGCGCGGCAGTCGCATTGGCGGCAGCGGTGGCAGCCGCCGCATCGTCGGCCTGCGCCGCCGCCAGCGCCGCATGGGCGGCAGCCGCATTGGCATTGGCCTGGGCCGCGTCATCGGCCGCACTCTGGGCGGTGAGGAGGAGGTTCAGTTTCAGCGTCCTGTCATTGTCGGCATCCAGGGCGTTGGTATCGGCCGTTACCGCCGCGTTCAGGTTGGCGATTGCCGCATTGAGCGCGGCATGGGCATTCAGGGCTGCCGTATCGGCCAGCTGCGCCGCCAGGGTGGCGGCCGCCGAAAGGGCGGCCGTGTGCGCGGCATTGGCGGCGGCATCGTCGGCGGCCAGCGCTGCGCTGGCTGCTGCCAGTGCATTGTTGGCTGCCGTTGCGAGCGCGGCCAGCCCTGCATCGGCCAGCAGCGCGGCATCGGCAATGAGCTGGGCCGCTGCCGCTGCTGCCGCCGTGCTTGCCGCCGTGGCGTCGTCGGCCAGGGCGGCATTCGTGGCGGCGAGCGAGGCGCTGGCCGTCAATATCGCCGCGTTGAGTGTGGTCGTGGCGGTATTCAGGGCCGCTTGCGCGTTGGCCGCCGCCGTGGCTGCTGCCGCGGCGAGGCTGTCGTCGTTCAGGGCCTGGTTCAGCGCGGCCAGTGCGCTCGCAGCCGCTGCCGCGGTCGTGCCGACAGCCGCATCGGCGGCCTGCGCGGCCAGCGTGGCTGCCAGCGAGACGGATGCCGTGAGGGCGGCGGCGGCAGCGGCGATATCGTCCGCTTGCGCATGTTGCGTGGCGGCGGCCGAGATGGCTGCCACGGCGGCGGCCGCAGCGGCAGCCGTATCGGCGGCGGCAGCGGCAACGGCGGCGGCCGTTGCATTGGTGGAGTTCAGCACAGCCGCAGCGGCCGCGGCATCGTCGGCCAGGGCCGCATTCAGCGACGCCAGCGCGTTGGCGGCGATGGTGGCGGCGCTGGCGGCGGCATTGTCGGCCAGCTGCGCCGCTTGCACGGCCGCTTGCGAGACGTTGGCGACAGTGGCGGCCGTCGCAGCGGCCAGATCGTCGGCGACGGCGGCGGCGGTGGCCGCACTCGCCGTGATGGCGGCGGCGGCCGTGGCGGCCGCATTTGCATCCGCCTGCAGGGCCGCATTCAAGGCGGCCAGGGCGTTGGCCGCCGTCGCTGCCGTCGCGGCGGCGGCTGCATCGGCTGCCTGCGCCGCCTGTGCCGCTGCCAGCGAGGTGGCGGCCACGCCGGCGGCGGTGGCCGCCAGCGTGTCGTCCAGCGCCGCCGCGGTGGCTGCCGCCTGGGACGTCAGGGCGAGGGTGGCGGCGGCGGTGGCGGCACTGTCGGCCGCGAGCGCATTGTTCAGGGCTGTCAGGGACGCTGCGGCCGTTGCTGCGGTCGAGGCGGCGGCCGCATCATCGGCTTGCGCCGCCAGCGCGGCGGTGTTCGACAAGCCGGCCGTGGTGGCGGCGACGGTGGCCGCCAGCGCTGCCACCAGGTCGAACGGATGGGCGGCCGAATAGGCAGCCAGGGCGGCTGCATTCGCGGCATCGTTGTTGGCGACGGTGGTCAGGGCGGCGGCATCCGTCAAGGCGGCCTTGGTGGCCGCCACGGTGGCGGCCGTGACGTCGAGCGTGTGGGCGGTACCCAGCAGGACGGCGTCGGTGAGGCCAGCGACGGCGGCGGCGGCCGTGGAGGCGGTGGCATTGACGGTCGCTACCAGGCCCAGGGCGACGGCATCCGTCAGGTTGGCTGTTGTTTGTGCGGCGGTGGCGGCCGCCGCGTCGACGGTGGCCGTCAAGCCCAGTGCGACGGCGTCGGTCAGGGCGGCCGTGGCAGCCGCCGTATTGGCTGCGGCCGTGGCGGCCGTCGAGACGGTGCCCAGTGCCACGGCATCGGTCAGATTGGCAACGGCGGCAGCGGTGCTGGCGGCCGTGTTGGCGACCGTCGACACGAGGCCCAATGCCACGGCGTCGGTGAGGTTGGCCGTCGTTTGCAGGGCGGAAGCGGCCGCCGCGTCGGCCGTGGCGACCAGGCCCAAGGCCGTGGCGTCGGTCAGCGCGGCGGTGGCGGCTGCCGTATTGGCGGCGGTGGTGGCCGCTGTCGAGAGCGTACCCAGGGCCACCGCATCGGTCAGGTTGGCAACATTCGTCGCCGTATTGGCGGCGGCGGCAGCGGCCGTGGCGAGCAGGCCCAGGCCGGCGGCATCCGTCAGATTGGCCGTCGCCTGCAGGGTGGCGGCCAGGGTGGCGTCGGCGGTCGAGATCACGCCCAGCGCCGTGGCATCCGTCAGCGCGGCCAGGTTGGCGGCGGAGGTAGCGACCAGCGCATCGGCGTTCGAGATGAGGCTCAGCGCGATGGCGTCGGTCTGGCCGGCAGTCGTGACGGCCAGGGCTGCGGCCGCATCGGCTGCGGAAGAGGCCAGGCCCAGGGCCACGGCGTCGGTCTGATTGGCAACAAATTGTGCCGTGGTCAGCGCGTTTTGCGCCAGCGTATTGGCGGCCGTCAAGGTGGTGACGGCAGTCTGGGCGGCAAGTTCAGCGGCAGCGTCGGCAGTGGAGGCAATGCCCAGCGTGCCGGCATCGGTCAGCAAGGCCGTGGTGGCGGCAGCCGCGGCGGCGGCCTGTGCCGCGGCAGCTGCGCTGACGGCCGAGATATCGATCCCGCCCAGCAGGGCGGCCGTTTCCGCCGCCGAGACGGCAGCGGCCGCCGTGGCGATGAGCGCATCGGCATTGGTCAGGTCGGCGATGGTTTGCAGGCCGGCTGCCGCCAGCGCATCGGCGGTGGAGATGCCGGCAAGGATGGTGGCATCGAACAGGGCGGCAGAGATATCGGCATTATCGGCACCGATCTGCAAGGTATTGACCGTGGCCGTCAGATCGAGCACGCTGGTCTGGCCAGCCGTGACATTGGCGGCCAGGGCGGCGAGGTTGGCCAGATTGAACGCATTCAGGGCGACGTTGACGTCCAGCAGGCTGGCTTGCGAATTGGCGGCAGCCGCATCGGCGTCCGCCTGGTCGGCTGCTTGCTGCAAGGCGACGACATCGGTCTGGTCGGCCACTGTTTGCGCATTGGCGGCATCGCTGGCGGCGGCCGCGTCGGCAGCGGCCAGGGCGGCCGCATCCGTCTGGTTGGCCGTCGTTTGCGCGGCCAGCGCGGCGGCGGCATCGGCGTCGGAAATCACTTGCAGGGCGGCCGCGTCCGTCAATGCCGCTTGCGTGGCGGCGCCGGCGGCCGTGCTGGCTGTCGCATCGGCCGTGATTTGCAGGGCGGCCGCGTCGCTCAGGCTGGCCGTGACGACGGCATTCGCCGCCACGGTAGCGGCAAGGGCTGCGGCAGCGTCAAGCGCGGCGGCATCGGTACTGGCGGCAAGGGCTGCTGCGGCGGCTGCGGCAGCGTCGGCATCGGAAATCAGGGCCAGTGCGGCCGCATCCGTCAAGCCGGCCTGGAGCTGTGCTGCGTCCGACGCCGCGGTGGCGGCGTCGGCGATCAGGCCCAGGGTGGGCGCGTCCGTCATGTTCGCTTGCGTCTGTGCATTGGCGGCGTTCGTGGCGGCGGCATTGGCGGCAGCCTGCAGGGCGACGGCGTCGGTGGCGTTGGCGATGGCAGCGTCCTGGGCGGCAACGCCGGCGGCGGCGTCCGCTGCCATGCTCAAGGCGACGGCATCGGTCAGGCCCGCTTGCGTACTGGCCGCGGTGGCCGCATTCGCGGCGGCGGTGGCAGCGATACCGAGTGCCGCGGCATCGCTGGCATTGGCAGCTGCCGCCGCATTCGCTGCCGCGGCGGCGGCTGCGTTCGAGGCGGCAGCCAGGGCGGCGGCATCGGTGGCGGCGGCTGCGGTGGCGGCAGCGGCGGCGGTGGCGGCATCCGCATCGGAGATCAATGCAAGGGCGGCTGCATCCGTCAGGCTGGCCTGGATGCCTGCGGCGACGGCGGCATTGGCGGCGGCGGTGGCCGCCAGGTCCAGCGCGGCGGCGTCCGTGGCATTGGCCAGCGCCGTGGCGGCGGCGGCAGCGGCGGCATCATTGGCGGAGATGACGCCAAGCGCTGCCGCGTCGGTCAGCGCTGCCTGGGTGTTGGCTGCGGCGGCGACCACGTCGGCTGCATCGGCGATGGCTTGCAATGCCGGGGCGTTGGTCTGGTCCGCCTGGATTTGCGCCGCATCGGCCGCGGCGTGTGCGGCGGCGGCGTTGGCGGCGGCCGTGGCGGCAGCCGCATCAGCATTTTGCGCCGACGTGGCGGCGGCCTGGGAGGTGGCAGCGGCAGCGGCAGCGGTGGCTGCCGCGCTGTCGTCATTCGTGGCGGCGGTAGCGGCCGCTTGCGCGCCGGGGACGACGGCTGCCGTGCTGGCTGCCAGCGTATCGTCGCTGGTGGCGGTATTGGCAGCGAGCAAGGCTGCTGCCGCTGCGGCGGCAGCCTGTGCCGCCAGTTGATCGGCCAGGATGGCGGCATTCGCCGCTGCCAGCGAAGCTGCTGCCGTGGCTGCTGCCGCGGCGGCGCTGGCGTCATCGGCCAGGGCGTTGCTGGCGGCAGCCGCCGCGGCGGCGGCGGCCAGCACGGCCGCGTCGGTCACGACGGTGGTGGTGGATTGATTTCCCGTGCCGCCCTGGCCGCCGGTCGAGCCGCCCGTTCCTCCGGTGCCGCCCGTGCCGCCAGTTCCCGTGCCACCCGTGCCCGTGCCACCGGTGCCCGTACCGCCCGTACCCGTACCGCCAGTGCCGGTACCTCCTGTCCCCGTGCCACCCGTACCGGAGCCGCCAGCTGCGGCGCCGCCTCCGCCGCCACCGCCTGCCGCGGCGGCAACCAGGCCAAGGCCGCCGAGCGCGCCCAGCACGCCAAGTCCACCCAATCCGCCTGCCGCGCCGGCACCCGCGCCCGCGCCAGCCGATGCCCCGGCGACATCCACGACACTGCCGCTGGGGATCCCGGCGGCGCCAGCACCCGCGCCTGCCGCGCCGCCATTGTTGTCGCTTTGCGGCGTGCCGAGATCGGCGCTGCCGTTGCCGGCCTGGCCTGCTGCGGCGCCGCTGCCACCGCCACCGGCTGCCGCGGCGGCTGCCGCTACAGCGGCGGCCGCGCCCAGGGCGCCGGCATTGCCCGTATCGGCGCTTCCCGTGACTTCGACGACATTTTCAGGCGGCATGCTTTGGCTGGCATCGGCCCCTTGCACCAGTTCATCTTCGTCATACTGCTTGCGGTCGCCGTTTTTCGGGTTGGCGACTTTTTTTGCGGGCGTCGCGACCTTGGCGCCAAGGCCTTCGGCATTGACGGGAACTTGTGCTGGATTTTGGATGGTGGCCATTTTAAAGTCTCCGGAAGAGGTTGGATATTCGTTCAATTTTTTAAGATATTAAAAAATCAATAATGTATTTCGTTTCCTTGGTTACTCCGGCGTGGCTTGGGCCGTGGTCGAACTCTGATGTTGCCGATGTTGATAGTGGCAAGTAAAACATAATTGGAAAAAAATCGCTGGCGTAAAAGAGCGCTTGATCCTTGATATTAAAAATACTAATTTTGCATTTGTTTTGCATGGCGCTTATTTCTCGTATTTTGCTTCGCCCGTAACTGGCTTGCTTTACGATACACACTGGCAGGATGGCATATTTACAGGATGTCCGCGCCTGCCCTCACTCTGATGGTAATTTCAATTTTGAAACTTTCAATTTCATTTTGATCATTTTCCATGACTCTATTCTGTCAAGCTTTGCGCAAGTGAATAATCACGTATTGTCACGAAACAGGGCTTTCCGGATGAATCTGCTGCCATGCGCCAGCATTTCTGCGCCTTTCATCTCAAAAATCGTCTCGCTATCGATTTGCTAGTTGTTGCTTTTTTGTCCGGTGATTATCAAATTTGATTGGTAATAAAATACGATAGGAATAATTATTTGTAATTTTTATATCTAATTAATACTATCGAATGAATAGTCTTTATTTGGCGAGGGAATTTATTACTGATTACTAGCAGTACGATAGTGATTGTTTTCGGCGGCGTAACAGGAGGAAATGAAAACGCCCCGGCGGGCGGGGCGTTTTTTACGGGGATGCGATGGTGCGCTGTCAGCCTTCCTCGCGCCAGCTTCGCAGGCGGATGGCGGCGTAAATCAGGGCCGCGCCTGCCGCTGCGCCCAGCCAGACGGCTGGCAAGGCCAGGCTGGACCAGGAATTGCTGAACACATCGATGCGCGTCATGTGCGATCCTCCCTCTGCCAGGGCGTGCATGCGTGGCAGCAGTTCCGGTTCGAACAGATACCAGCTGCCGGGAAGAGTGCCCAGCAGGGCGCGTCCGATAACATTCATCTGTATCCAGCTGACATCGCTTTCCGTCTGCGTCAGCTTGCCGGCCCAGACTGTCAGGATGAGCAGCAGCAGCGGCACGCCGACGGCCCACAGGAAGACTTTCGACTTGGCCCAACTCGATACCATCAGCAGCCAGCCCACCGTCGGCAAGGCCCACAGGCAATACACGGGCAGCAAGCCGAACACGCGCAGCGGTCCCAGATACAGGCCGGAAGAGCCGAGCAGTTCGGCAAACACGTGGATGCCGTTGACCGCCAGCACGCCGCTGAGGATCAGGATCAGGGCCAGCGACGTCAGGCTGGCGGCAGCGGCCACGATCAGAGGCGCGACCAGCAGGGCGATGGCCGCTTTCGACAGCACCGTCTGCGCATCCGAGACGGGCAGCGATTTCCAGAACAGCACGCTGCGGTCGCGGCGGTCGTCATGCAGGGCGCTCAGGCAATAGAAGAACACCAGGAAACCCAGTGCCAGGAACAGCGGCGCGGCCGCATACGTATAGTTATTGGCGACGGCGTCGATGATTTCCGTGCGGCGCGGGCCGAAGGTGCGCGTATTGAAAACGGTGCTCCAGGAAATTTCCTCGCCATTGACGATGAGCGCCGTGTGCATTTTGGTCTTTGCGACGGTCGCGGCCGCCATCAGGGCGCCCAACACCGTCATGACGACACCGATCAGGGCAGGCGTCCACAGCAGCATGCCCTTGTGTTCCCACAACTCGCGCCGGATCAGCCATTGCATCTTGTTTACAGGGGAAATACTCATTGGTACGATCCTTTCATGGTCGCGACAAACAGGTCAGCCAGGCTGGGCGTGCGTATTTCGCCGAGTGCGGCCAGCTGGGTGCGGGCGACGCCGTCGAACAGCATCACCGACTTGCCGAACACGCTGCGTTCGCTGATCGGCTGCAGGGCACGCGCTGGATTGACGTGCTGCGGGCCCACCATCACCTCGATGTAGCGCTCGCCCACTTCTTCCATGCTGGACGCCAGTACGATCTTGCCGTCACGAATGAACATCAGGTCGCTGAGGATGTGTTCCACTTCCTCGATCTGGTGCGTGGTGATGACGATGGTCTTGTTTTCATCGAAATAGTCTTCCAGCAAGTTCTGGTAAAACTGCTTGCGGTACAGGATGTCCAGGCCCAGGGTCGGCTCGTCGAGCACCAGCAGTTTGGCATCGATGGCCATCACGAGCGCCAGGTGCAGCTGCACCACCATGCCCTTCGACATGGCCTTGACCTTCATCTTCGGCGACAGCTTGGTGTGGGCCAGGTAGCGTTCGGCCTTGCTGCGGTCGAAACGTGGATGCACGCCAGCAACGAAATCGATGGCGTCGGCCACGCGCAGCCAGCTTGGCAGGATGGCCACGTCGGCGATGAAGCACACGTCTTCCATCAGCGCATCGCGCTGCACGCGGGGATCGCGCCCCAGCACCGACAAGTCGCCATCGAAGCCCGTCAGGCCCAGGATGGCTTTCAGGGTGGTGGTCTTGCCGGAACCGTTAGGGCCGATCAAGCCGACGATGCGCCCCGGCGCGATATCGAAGCTGATGCCATCGATGGCCACCTGCTTGCCATACTGCTTGCGCAGGCCGCGCGCGCTGATGACGCTGTCCTTGTTCAATGCATTCATGCGTTCTCTCCGTGTGCGCCGGCATCGCGGCTCGCTTGCAGCAGTTGATCGAGGTCCAGGCCCAGGCGGGTGATGTGTTCCAGCAAGGCTGGCCATTCTTCGCGCAGGAAGCGCTCGCGTTCACTGGCCAGCAATTTGTCGCGGGCGCCTTCCAAGACATACATACCGAGTCCTCTGCGTTTTTCCACCAGGGCATCGTCGACCAGTTCCTGGTAGGCGCGCGAAACCGTGATGGGATTCAATTGATAGTCGGCCGCCACCTGGCGCACCGAGGGCAAGGCGTCGCCGGACTGCAGCACGCCATCGAGCATCATGCCCACCACCCTGGCCTTGAGCTGCCGGTAGATGGGGCTATTGTCGTTCCATTCCGCGCTCATGGGATGCGCTCCCACAAGGGCGGGACGGCGCGGCGCATAAAAAGTGCTGTAGGCATCGAAGCTCCGTGATGTATTGAGTTGGTGTTGTAGTTAACTATAACAGTGAAAATTCAAATGTCAAGATACTCATGTTTTTCTATCCATAAGGAAACTATAATGTTGCGTGTTTAAAAATCTTACTTGATAACTTTTGGCGCGCATGTCGCCACAACCATGAAAGCAGAAATGATAAATTGCTTTGGAGAAGTACAGAACTTGTTCAGGCGTGCCGGCTGCGGCGCCGCCCTGTTGGCGCTGTTGAGCGCCTGTGGCGGCGGTTCCGGCGGCGGCACGTCCACGCCGCCTCCGACACCCGTGGCGCCGGCCGAAACGCCGCGCTATCTGCTGGGCGGCACGGTCAGCGGCCTGCTGCCTGGCGCCAGCGTCGTGCTGGCGAACGGCATGGAAAAGCTGACCGTCACGGCCAACGGTCCCTTCAGCTTTGCCGGCAAGCTGGCGGCGGGCGCGGCGTATCAAGGCAAGGTCGACAGCGCCTCCGCTGGCCTGGGCTGCAGCATCGCGCAAGGCGCGGCGACCATGGGCAGCGCGGATGTCAGCACCCTGGCCGTGCGTTGCCTGCCCATCTTGCTGGCGGGCGTGCAGGAACAGATCCAGCGTGTCGATGGCATGGTGCGGGATGGCGCGGGCAATTATTACATCGCCGATGCGTCCGCACACGTGATCCACAAGCTCGCCCCTGACGGTCGTCTCAGTATCCATGCTGGCATACCCGGCAAGTCTGGTGCCGCTGACGGGCCTGCCGCCAGCGCGACTTTTTACTTGGGGGGCAGTCTCGCGCTGCTGGCGATCGATGGCAAGGGGAACTTGTATGTGGCCGATAACTGCAATGGACTGGTGCGAAAAATTACGCCCGACGGGGTGGTCAGTACCTTGGCTGGGCAGCGACGCGCCAATTGCAGCGCGACACAGGCCGGGCCGGACGGCGTACCCGGGTATGTTGATGGGACGGGGGGGCAAGCCCAGTTTGGATTGATCACCAGCATGGCAATGGACCGAAATGGAGATTTGCTGCTCGTCGATGACGGGCCGGCTCAGATTCGCCGAGTGACGCCAGACGGCGTGGTCAGTTCCATCAATAAAATGATTGGCGAGTCGGTGGGCCATATGGCAGTTGATGCCAACGGTGTCATTTACTTGAGTAATGGTAGAGGCAACAAGGTCTATCGCCTTGCCAATGGCGTGGCGACCTCGGTCGCGGGAAGTCCAATAACGTCAGGCTATGACGGCAAGGGTACTGATGCCAGTTTCACGCGCGTGCGGGGCATGGTGTTCGAGCGCAGCGGCAATTTGTTGCTGGCCGACCGCGAATCTATCCGCCGCATGACGCCCGATGGTGAAGTGACGACAGTGGTAGGGCGGCACGTGCCTGACGCGACGGGAAAATATGTCGAGTGGAAAAACTTAACGCACATATTGCTCGAAGATTCAGGCAGTATGCTGGTCTATGATTTCACCCTGCAGCGCTTGAGCCGGGTAGATGCCGCGAACAGGATTTCGACTGTGCCTGCCATGCCGGGTGATGCCGGGCAGGTGGACGGCGTGGGCGCTGTGGCCCGCGTGGGTACTCTTAAGGCATCGGCCATGTGCAGCGACCCCAGCGGGAATACTTATCTGCTCGATGCAGCCAACAAGGTGCTGCGCCGGCTGGCGCCAACTGGCAAGCTCGAGGTCTATGCGGGGATTGCCGGTCGCGCCGGCAGCGATGACGGCCCGCGGCTCAGCGCGACCATGCAGAACCCTGCGGCGATCGCTTGCGGCGCGGATGGGGCCGTGTATTTTGCGGACAGGGCGCCGAATTCCTATGCGCTTAATTTGCGCAAGATCACTGGTGATGGGATCATGTCCACCATCGAGCAATTGCCGCATACCAGCGTCAGCGTTCAGCAGTATGCCTTGGCGGTTGACAAGGATGGCTATGTCACGTGGACGGTATCTGGCGGCAATGGGATTCATCGTCGTCCGCCCGGTGGCGTATTTTCCTTGTTTGTGTCCTTTGAGGCGCTCTTGAGTGACATTGCTGATAGTAATCCCGGCTTGCCAAGCATTTTTCCTTACAGCATGGTATTTGATAGCAAGGGGGATATGTATTTTGATGACTACTATCATCAAGTAATATTCAAGGTAAATCGTTCCGGCGCCGTGAGCGTGTTTGCCGGCACCTTGTACTCGACTAAAAATGCCGATGGTGCGCCTGGCGTGGGCAGCCTGTCATTTTCCGGCTTTCCCAGTTTGATCATTGATCAGGCCGACAACCTGTACGTGAGCGGCCAGGATGGGGTACGCAAGATCGATACGGCCGGGGTCATTTCCTCACCGCAAATGGCATGGGGAAATCCCATCGTGGAGGTCCTGGCTTTTGGCAACGGAACCTTGTATGGTTATACCGCCCGCGCCATCATCCAGATGCCGTTGCCTTAAATGGAGCGATGCGCAGACGTGGCTGGCGCATCCGTCAGCCGCGCCTGCAAATCCAGCGCATTGAACAGGGCGGCCCCGGCCGCCGTGTTGTCGAAGATGCACCAGCTGTCCACATGCGCTGGTGTGTGCAATTCAGCGGCCAGCGCCGTGAGGTAGTCGGCCCGGTAGTCGGAATAATATATTTTCGGGCTGCCGTGCAGGCGCAGGTAGGCCACGCTGGTCGTCGGTACGTGCGGCCCCGGCTGTCCCGCAGGCGGATCGGCGCGCACGCGCGTGATGCGCTGCATCGTTAACAGCTCGGTTGCGCCTGCCTCGAACCAGCTGGGATGGCGCGCTTCGCACGCGAGCATGCCGTCGAAGCGCTGGCGCAGCGCAAGGAAAAATGCGGCGGCCACGTCCGCCTCGAAACGCAGGCTGGGCGGCAGCTGCACCAGCACGCAGCCTAGTTTATTCCCCAGTTGCATGACTTCTCCCGCAAAGCGTTCCAGTTCGGCTGCACAGTCGCGCAAGCGCCGCTCGTGCGTGATGCTGCGTGGTAATTTCACGCTGAAGCGGAAATGGGCGGGCACGCTGTCGGCCCAGCGCGCGTAAGTGGCGCTCTGGTGCGGGCGGTAGAACGAGCTGTTGATTTCCACGCAGGGCAAGACCTGGGCATAGCGCTGCAGATGGCTGCCATCGAGGGGGAAGTGGCTGGCGGCGGCGCTGGACAGGCTCCAGCCGGCCGTGCCGATGTAAACAGTGTGCATGGCGCCATTACAGCAGGGCCAGTCGGGCGCGGCTATCGGACAAACGCCCGTGCGGCAGTCGGTGCAAGCCTAGTCGATGATGTCGCCGTTCAAGTCGTGGCGCGTGATGTTGCCGCGCGCATCGATGGCGATCCAGCCGCCGCGCGGCTGTTGCGGCGGCGTCACGTCGCATTCCCAGTCGGGCAAGACATAGCGCAAGGTATTGTCGACCTGGTGCAGGGCAGGGCGGTGCGTGTGGCCGTGGATCATGACGGTGCTCGCGTGTTCGGCAAATACTTGCGCGACAGCATCGGGCGTGACATCCATGATGTCCATGGATTTTTCGCCATTATGCTGGCGGCTGCTCTGACGCAATCCGTCGATGATGGCCTTGCGCTGCGTCAGCGGCATGGAGAGGAACTGTTTTTGCCAGGCGGGCTGGCGTACCATGGCGCGAAACTCCATGTAGCTGACGTCTTTCGTGCATTCGGCGTCGCCATGCAGCAAGACGATGCGCTGGCCGGCAATCGTGGCCACGTGCGGTTCGCTGAGCAGGGTGGCGCCGGCGGCGGCGGCAAAGCCGGAGCCGACGAGAAAGTCGCGGTTGCCGGCGATCCAGTAGACGTGCACGCCCGCATCGCTGACGGCGCGGATGGCGGCCGTCATGCGCGCATTGAACGGGTCTTCCAGGTCATCGTCGCCGGCCCAGTATTCGAACAGGTCGCCTAATAGATACAGCGCTTGCGCATATTGCGCATGGTGTTCCAGGAAAGAAAGAAACGCCGCGCTGGTGCGCGGATGCGAGCTCTGCAGATGCAGGTCGGAAATAAAGAGTGCGGCAGGCATTGTCATCGTTCAACGCTCCCAAAAAGTGAAGTGCATGGAGAGGCGAAAACGCTGCAATGCCTGTTATTCATGATGCCAGAGCCTGATTAAGCGGCTTCGACCTTTTCGATGATCACGTCCGTCACTGGCACATCGGCGAACATGCCGGCGCGCGAGGTTTTTACGGCGCGGATGGCGTCGACGACTTCCTTGCCTTCGGTGACTTTACCGAATACGGCGTAGCCCCAGCCGTCCTGGCCTGGATAGTCGAGGAAGCTGTTGTTCTTGATGTTGATGAAAAACTGGGCCGATGCCGAATGCGGATCCGACGTGCGGGCCATGGCCAGCGTGTAGGTATCGTTTTTCAGGCCGTTCTTGGCTTCGTTTTCCACGGTGGTGTCGGCAGGCTTCTGTTTCATGCCTGGCTCGAAACCGCCGCCCTGGATCATGAAGCCGTCGATGACGCGGTGGAAAATCGTGTTGTCGTAGTGACCGGCTTTCATGTAGGCCAGAAAGTTGGCAACCGTTTTCGGCGCTTTCTCGGCGTCCAGTTCAGCGGTGATCTTGCCCAGATTGGTGGTGATGATGACGGAGGTCATGATAATCCTTAATAAATTGGATGAATAATTGATTCAGTGGCGCCAACCAGGCCGGCGCCGCAAAAACGCTATTTTACAGTTTTGCGGGCGCGGACTTGAGTAAAGTCGCCGATTCGATCACCACGGGGGTGACCGGCACGTTCTGGTGCGGGCCCTTGTCGGCTACCGGCACGGCCTTGATCTTGTCGACCACGTCCATACCGCTGACGACTTTGCCGAACACCGTGTAGCCGAAGCCGTCGCGGCCCGGGTAGTCGAGCGCGCCATTGTCGTTGACGTTGATGAAGAATTGCGCGGTGGCCGAATGCGGGTCGCCCGTGCGCGCCATGGCGATGCTGTAGGTGACGTTTTGCAAGCCGTTTTGCGCTTCATTCTTGATCGGCGCCTTGGTGGCTTTCTGTTTCATGTTCTTGTCGAAGCCGCCGCCCTGTATCATGAAGCCGTCGATGACGCGGTGAAACACGGTGCCCTTGTAATAACCGCTGTTGACGTACTGCAGGAAGTTGGCCACGCTTTTCGGCGCTTTTTCCTGGTCCAGTTCCAGCACGATCTCGCCCATGCTGGTTTTCAGGGCCACGTGCGGCGTTGGGTCGAGAGCGGTCGCCGGAGCGGCTGCCACGACGGCGCTGCCCAGGGTCAGGCCGGCAAACAGGGTGCAAAAGCGGGCCAGGAAAGACAGGCGTTTCGATTTGATTTCTTGCATGAAGGCGTCCTTGATCGTTATTTTTCTTTAAACTTGCGTTGTTGCCAAAAGAAGTGAGTTTCGGTTGAACATCGTAAAAACCTGATTCATATCGGGCCAGTATGGTTTTTATCAATGTTATACTTGACCGCTAACGCCCTAATTCTAACAAACAAGAACAACAATATAGCGGGTCGTATAGTCTCGGCGCACACGGCAGTTCAGTGGCGCGGCACCCCTGGTGTCCGCGCCTGTCTGTCGTTTTGCCAGGCTGGCGGCCGCTCCACTTGCAAAGCACGATGAGCAATCTAAAGATTTACAACACCCTGGCTCGCGAAAAGCAGGTATTCGTCCCGATGGAAGCAGGCAAGGTACGCATGTACGTTTGCGGCATGACCATCTACGATTATTGCCATATCGGCCATGCGCGCATGATGATGGCGTTCGATGTCATCTACCGGTGGCTGAAGGCGTCCGGTTTCGATGTCACCTATGTGCGCAACATTACGGACATCGACGACAAGATCATCCGCCGCGCCGTGGAAAACGGCGAGACGATTTCCCAGCTGACGACGCGTTTCACCCAGTACATGGATGAAGACACGGCCGCGCTGGGCATCCTGACGCCCGACCACACGCCGCGCGCCACTGAATACGTGCCGCAAATGCTGCGCCTGATCGAACAGCTGGAAGCCAAGGATCTGGCCTACCAGGGCGCGGATGGCGACGTGAACTATGCCGTGCGCAACTTCCCCCACTACGGCAAGCTGTCGGGCAAGTCGCTCGACGATCTGCGCGCGGGCGAGCGCGTCGACGTGAACACGGGCAAGCGCGATCCGCTCGACTTCGTGCTGTGGAAGTCGTCGAAGGAATCGGAGCCGGAAGAAGTGAAATGGGATTCGAAGTGGGGCAAGGGCCGTCCGGGCTGGCATATCGAGTGCTCGGCCATGTCTTGCGCCTTGCTCGGTGAACAGTTCGATATCCATGGCGGCGGCGCGGATTTGCAATTCCCGCACCACGAAAACGAGATCGCCCAATCCGAAGGCGCATTCGGCCATACCAGCGTGAATTACTGGATACATAACGGTTTCGTGCGCCTGGACAATGAAAAAATGTCCAAGTCGCTCGGCAACTTCTTCACCATCCGCGAAGTGCTGCAAAAGTTCGATGCCGAGGTGATCCGCTTCTTCATCCTGCGCGCGCACTACCGCAGCCCCCTGAATTACTCGGACGTGCACCTCGATGACGCGCGCCTGTCCCTGACCCGCTTGTACACGGCGCTGGCCGACGTGGCGGTGGAAGAGGGCGCCATCGACTGGAGCGAAGCGCATGCCGTGCGCGTGCGCGAAGCCATGGACGACGACTTCAACACGCCGCTGGCCGTGGCGGCCCTGTTCGACCTGGCAACGGAAGTCAACAAGCACAAAACCCCAGCCCTGGCGCGTCAACTGAAGGGCCTGGCAGGCGTATTCGGCTTGCTCGAACGCACGCCGCAGCAATTCCTGCAAGCGACCGTCGGCGCTGCCGCCGGTGGACAGGACGAGGCGGCCGGCATCGAAGCGGCCATCGCGGCGCGCAGCGCGGCGAAGAAGGCGCGCGACTTTGCCCAGTCCGACAAGATCCGTGCCGAGCTGCTGGCGGCGGGCATCATTCTTGAAGACAAGCCTGACGGCTCGACCAACTGGCGCCGCGCATGATGCCAACGTCCAGGGAAAACGGGGAAGCGCCCAAGGTGACGGAATTGGCGCAAGTGATCCAGGTGCCGCACTACTGGGAAGAGGCGAAGATCGAGCTGATGAAGCGCGACCGCATCATGAAAAAGCTTATCCCGCAATTTGGCGACCTGCACCTGGTCGGCCATAGCGACCCGTTTACCACCCTGGCCCGTTCGCTGGTGGGGCAGCAGATCACGCCCAAGGCGGCGGATGCCGCCTGGAAAAAGCTGTTGCTGGCTTGCCCGAAATGCACGCCCTCGCAAGTGTTGAAGGCGGGCGCCGAGCAGCTGTCCGCCTGTGGCTTGTCCAAACGCAAGACCGAATACATCCTCGACCTGGCTGACCATTTCAAGGCCAAACGCGTGCACGCGAGCCAGTGGGACCAGATGGATGACGAAGCCGTCATCGCCGAACTGGTGCAGATCCGCGGCATCGGCCGCTGGACAGCCGAGATGTTTCTGATATTTAATCTGCTCCGGCCGAATGTCTTGCCGCTCGACGACCCCGGTTTGATCCAGGGCATCAGCGTCAATTATTTCTCCGGCGAACCAGTTTCCCGCAGCGATGCGCGCGAGGTTTCCGCCAATTGGGAACCGTGGCGCACCGTGGCGACGTGGTATTTGTGGCGCAGTCTCGACCCTGCAGCCGCCCCTGCCGCACCCGATGCAGCCCCCGGCGCACCAGCCGGTACGGTAAAATAAACATAGATGACGCCGCGCGCCCTGGCGCCGTGGCCGGTAAAACCTGGAGGTACAATGACTAAAACGACTTTCCTCAATTTTGAACAGCCGATCGCGGAACTCGATTCCAAGATCGAAGAGTTGCGCTTCGTGCAAGACGATTCGGCCGTCGACATCTCGGAAGAGATCGACCGCCTGGCCAAGAAGAGCCAGCAACTGACCAAAGATATCTACGCCAAGCTGACGCCTTGGCAAGTGGCGCAGATCGCGCGCCACCCGCAGCGCCCCTACACCATGGATTACGTGAATGAAATCTTTACTGATTTCCACGAATTGCATGGCGACCGCAGCTACGCGGACGATCTGTCCGTCGTCGGCGGCCTGGCCCGCTTCAACGGCCAGCCGTGCATGGTCATCGGCCACCAGAAGGGCCGTGACACGAAAGAGCGCGCGATGCGCAATTTCGGCATGCCGAAACCGGAAGGCTACCGCAAGGCCATGCGCCTGATGAAAGTGGCTGAAAAATTCAACTTGCCCATCTTCACTTTCGTCGACACGCCGGGCGCCTTCCCCGGCATCGATGCGGAAGAGCGCGGCCAGTCGGAAGCCATCGGCCACAACCTGTACGTGATGGCCGAACTCAAAGTGCCGCTGATCGCCACCATCATCGGTGAAGGCGGTTCCGGCGGTGCGCTGGCGATCGCCGTGGGCGATGCCGTGCTGATGCTGCAATACTCGACGTATGCCGTGATTTCGCCGGAAGGCTGTGCCTCGATCCTGTGGAAGAGCGCCGAGCGCGCCTCCGACGCGGCCGAAGCGCTGGGCCTGACGGCGCACCGCCTGAAAGCCATGGGCCTGATCGACAAGATCATCAACGAACCGCTGGGCGGCGCCCACCGCGATCCGAAACAGATGGCCACCTTGCTGAAACGCGCACTGGCCGACACCCTGCGCCAGTTCCACGGCATGAAAACCAAGGACTTGCTGGCCGCGCGCCATGAAAAACTGCTGAGCTACGGCAAGTTCAAGGAAACCACGCCGAGCGAGTAAGTCATCGCCGGTCGGCGTAGGTCGGCTTAGCGCAGCGTAAGCCGACAAGACGTAAGCCGACAAGATAGTAAAACACCAGGGACAGTCCGCTAAACGACACCATCCGTTTAGCCGCCTGTCCCTCTTTGCATTCCCGGAGTCCACATTGAAAAAGCAACAAACCGCCACCGTCGCCGATATCTTTGCCAGCGCGCTGGAAACCTGCGGACCGCAAGCCGGCGAGACGGTCGGCATCGCCCTGAGCGGCGGCCTCGATTCCTCGGCCCTGCTGCACCTGGCGCATGCCTGGGCGCAAGAGCATGGCGTGGCCTTGCACGCGTTTCACGTACACCACGGTCTGAGCCCGAATGCGGATGCCTGGCTGGCCCATTGCGAGCAATTGTGCGCCGGCATGGGCATCGCTTTCGAAGCGCGCAAGGTCACCTTGGAAAAGAATGCGAAGACGGGCACGGAAGAGGCGGCCCGCAAGCGCCGTTATGCGGCATTGGGCGAACTGTGCGCCACGCATGGCGTGCGCCTGCTGCTGACGGCCCACCACCAGGATGACCAGGCTGAAACGGTGCTGCTGCAATTGCTGCGCGGCTCCGGCACGGCGGGCCTGTCCGGCATGGATGGCGCCAACAGCGCGCCCGAGCTGCTGGGCAACCCGGACCTGGTGATGGCGCGCCCGCTGTTGCCCGTGTCGCGCAGGCAACTCGAGGCCTATGTGGCGAAGCATGCGATCGCGCACATCCACGATGAATCGAACGACGACCCCCGTTTTGCCCGCAATGCCTTGCGGCACCAGGTGATGCCTGTGCTGGCGCAGGCCTTTCCCGGCTTCCAGGAACGTTTTGCGCGCAGCGCCCAGCACGCGCAATCGGCGCAGCGCCTGTTGACGGAACTGGCGACCCAGGATTTGGCAGCGTGCCTCGATGGCGATTGCATCGAACTGGCGAAATTGCGCGGGCTGAGCGCGGACCGCTGCTACAACCTGCTGCGCCACTGGTTCGGCACGCGCGGCCTGCGCATGCCGTCGACGGCGTGGCTGGCGGAAATGCTGGCGCAGCTGCTGGAGGCGCGGCCCGATGCGCAATTGCTGGTCACGCATCCCGAATGCCACGTGCGGCGCCACCGCGACCGGCTGTACCTGACGCCCAAGCTGAATGACCTTGCCGGCATGCGCGAGCGTGACGATGCGGGCATTCCCGGCCTGGAAAAAGCCAGCCAGGAGTTTGCATGGAAAGGCGAGGCCAGCCTGGCCTTTCCCGCGTATGGCGGCGTACTGCATTTCGATGCGGTGGAAGAAGGCGGCCAGGGTATCGATATTGCCTGGTTGCAAGCTCAAACCTTGACCATCGACTTCCGCCAGGGCGGTGAGCGTCTGAAACTGGCCCTGAACCGTCCCACCAAGAGCTTGAAATACCATTACCAGGCGTTCGACGTGCCCGCCTGGGAGCGCGAACGCCTGCCCCTTGTCTGTGCGGCGCAACAATTGCTGTACGCGGCTGGTATTGGCCTCGATTGCCATTGCCTAAGCCTGCTGGACCGTCCCCGCGTCGCCTTGCGCTGGCTCTCCTGCTGAGCGTAAGGACAGCCGCCACGGCCCCTCCCGGGGTGGCCGGCAAGCGGCTGTTCAAGCCAGCTGGACTGCATGGATTGGTTATTTCCATATGCGCAATCGGTATGAGCTAATGCGCTTTTTAGCTTGTTATTTTGCATTGCGGCATGTAGAGTAAAGCCCTCCTTTTTTATTCTTCTTGAGCGGAAACTTCACTCTTATGGCTTTAATCGTCCACAAATATGGCGGTACGTCGATGGGCTCGACTGACCGTATCAAGAATGTCGCCAAGCGCGTTGCCAAGTGGCACGACGCTGGGCATCAAATCGTGGTGGTGCCATCCGCCATGTCGGGCGAAACCAACCGCCTGATTGGACTGGCCAAGGAAATCATGGATCAACCCGATCCCCGTGAACTTGACATGATCGCCTCGACAGGCGAACAAGTGTCCGTCGGCCTATTGTCGATGGCACTGCTGGCGATCGGCAAACAAGCCGTATCCTATGCTGGCTGGCAAGTCGCGATCAAGACCGATTCCGCCTTTACCAAGGCACGCATCCAGTCGATCGATGACGAAAAAGTCAAACGCGACCTCGATGCGGGCAAGATTGTCATCATTACCGGTTTCCAGGGCGTCGACGAACACGACAACATCGCGACCCTGGGCCGCGGCGGTTCCGACACTTCGGCCGTGGCGATCGCCGCCGCCATGAAGGCGGCCGAATGCCTGATCTTCACGGACGTCGACGGCGTCTACACGACCGACCCGCGCGTGGTCTCCGAGGCGCGCCGCCTGAAGACCATCACCTTTGAAGAAATGCTGGAACTGGCTTCGCTGGGTTCCAAGGTGCTGCAAACGCGTTCGGTGGAATTTGCCGGCAACTACCGCGTTCCCACGCGCGTGCTGTCGTCGCTGACCGACCCGATGTTGCCGCTGGAAATAGAAGCCAATTCAGGCACCCTGATTTCGTTTGAGGAAGATACAAACATGGAACAAGCAGTCATCTCCGGCATCGCCTTCAACCGCGATGAAGCCAAAATCACCGTGCTCGGCGTGCCCGACCGCCCAGGCGTGGCGTACCACATCCTGGGACCGGTGGCGGACGCGAACATCGAAGTCGACATGATCATACAGAATCAGTCGGTCGACGGTAAAACGGACTTCACCTTTACCGTCTCGCGCGGCGAATACGCGCGCGCGCTGGCCGTGCTGGAAGCGAACCGCGAATCGCTGGGCGCGGCCAGCATCACGGGCGACGCGAAAGTGTCGAAACTGTCCGTCGTCGGCGTGGGCATGCGCAGCCATGTTGGCGTCGCATCGCAAATGTTCCGCACCTTGTCGGAAGAGGGCATCAACATCATGATGATCTCCACTTCCGAGATCAAGATCTCCGTGCTGATCGATGAAAAGTACATGGAACTGGCCGTGCGCGCGCTGCATAAAGCGTTCGAGCTGGAAAAAGCTTAAATATCCAAAAATATTGCCCCACGCCCTTGACCAAAGGGGGGGCAATCGATATTATGACGTTCGTCGCTGCAGCGCAGTTAGCTACAGAGACATAGTTGAGTAATCAGCTAGGAGACGTGGCCGAGTGGCCGAAGGCACATCCCTGCTAAGGATGCATACGGCTTATACCTGTATCGTGGGTTCGAATCCCACCGTCTCCGCCAGAATCAAATAAAAAAGCCTCCCCTGCGGGAGGCTTTTTTATTTGTCTGGACGGAACGGTGGGATTCGAAGGGCTGGGCCATGCCGGCCCAGCCCTCTCCGAATCGCCCAACCACCGCGCTCCGCGCGGCACGTTGGCCGCGCAGCGGCCAACGCCGTCCCCTCACCTCAGGCTCTGGCGGCAAGCGCCCCCTCTGCATCAGCCCCCATCAGTACCCTCATTCCTACCCCCATCCCCGCTCAGCAATAAAAACAACAAGTGACTTAGTGTGAGTATTGACTCTTTGTCATTATGGATAATAGCAATGTTGCTAATAAAAAATACGCATGCCCAGCCATGCTTCCATTGCCGAGTCCAATCAAGGAGTTGTCATGTCCAATCGCCTTCCCCGCAGCTGCCTGTCGCTGTGCCTGGCCGCCATGCCGTTCGCCTGCGGTGCCGCCTTCGCCGCGGAAACCACGGTGAATATGAATCTCGACCTGAACCTGAAGTCCGTGCCCAAACTCGAGCTGCGCCTGCTGCAGGAGCCGCCGAAACTGAAGGCGCGCGCCAGGCCCGCCAATCGCGCGGCGAGCAAGCGCGACGAGTACGAGAAAGCGTACGACCTGTACATCCGCTACGCCAACGGCAGCATCTATAACCCGACCACGGCCAAGCATGACAAGGTGCGCCTGCGCTCCTACCAGCAGACGAGCGGCCTGGCGCTCGATGGACGCGACGAGAATGCGGCCACCTTCATGGCGCCCACCGTCGTGATGGCGCCGGGGCAAACCGTGCGCTTCAGGTTGTACAACCAGTTGCCGGTGCTGCCGGCCGAGCAGTGCGCGACGGACGATATCAATGCGCCGCGTCCGCCTGGCTGCTTCAACGACACCAATCTGCACTCGCATGGCCTGTGGGTCTCGCCTTCGGGTAATAGCGACAATGTGCTGATATCGATCAAGCCTGAGGTGGATTTCGAGTACGAATACAATATTCCCATCGACCATCCGGCCGGCACGTTCTGGTATCACCCGCACCAGCATGGCGCGACGGCGATGCAGGTCGCCAGCGGCATGGCCGGCGCGCTGGTGGTCGAAGGCGACCGCTATCCGACCGACAAGGCAAATGGCGACCTCGACGTCGTGCTGAAGCAATTCCAGCCCGACGATGGCAGCGGCAGCGCCGGCGAAGTGATGCTGCTGCAGCAAATTCCCTATGACTGCCCCAGCAACAGCCTGACGCCGCTGAAGTCGTGCGACAAGGAGGCGGTGGGCATGCTCGAGGATTTCAAGCAGGTCAAGGATCCCGATGCCTGGCTGATGTCGGGCCGCTATACCTCCGTCAACGGCAAGGTGCAGCCGGTGATGAAGATGGATACGCAGCGCCTGTACCGCTGGCGCCTGATCGACACGGGCTTCCAGGCTTCCGTGGTGCTGCGCATCCGGCGTGCCAACGATCCGCAAAAGCTGTTGCAGGCGCTCGGCGTGGCCAACCAGGACAAGGACGTGATGGAATTGTGCGATGGCGAGGACGTCACGCAATTCGAAGTGGCCAGCGACGGCCTGACGCACGACAGGATCATCCCCAAGACCCTCAATTACCTGCAGCCGGGATACCGCAGCGACATCCTGTTTTCGCTGCCGAAGGCCGGCGCGTATTGCGTGTATGCGGAAACGAACCTCAATAACATGACGACGATGCATGATGTGAACAACACGCGCCTGATCAGCGTGATCACGGCCAAGACCAGCGCCAAGGCTGCCGCGCGTGCCAGGGCGGGCGAGTCGCCGCGCGATTTCCTGCTGGCCGAGTTGCGCAATGCCGTCAAGCGTCTGCCCGTTGCGCAGTTGCCCGACAGCGTCAAGGGCACCATCCTCGGCGATCTGGAGAATGGTCTCAAGCTTGCCAAGTTCGTCCCGCATGCGGGCTTCAGCGCAGAAGCAAAGGACGCGATGCGCGGCAAGAAGAAGGAGTATGCGACCTTCAATATTGCCAAGTTGGATGGCAAGACCCGCTTCATGGTGGAAGGCAAGCCGGAAGACTCGCCGGTACCCGAGCTGAAGTATGTCTATGATCCGCACCGCGTCGACCACACGCTGGTGCTGGGCACCGAGCAGATCTGGGAGCTGGCGTCGAAGAATGGCAGCCACCCCTTCCATATCCACGTCAACCCCTTCCAGATCATCGGCATCACCCGCACCGACGGCGGCGCGGTCGATGCGCAATACAGGGATCTGCTCGGCACGTGGAAAGACACCTTGCTGGTGATCCCCAACCACAAGATCGAGATCGCCACGCGTTACCAGCGCTACATCGGCGAGTACGTGCTGCATTGCCACATCCTCGAGCATGAAGACCAGGGCATGATGCAGAACGTCAAGGTGGTACTGCCGGATGGCAAGGGTGGCGGCGAGATGGGCGGACATGGACACGGACACTGACCGTTCCTGGCGGGAGCGCGCCCGGCGCGCTTCCGCCCCTCCCAACCTGCTTCTGGAGCAACTGCCCATGTTACGCATGAAAACTTCACTCCTTCCCCTCCTGGCCGGCCTGCTCTGTGCAGGCGTCTGTAGCGGGGCGCAAGCGCAGGCGGCCGTATCTTGCCGCCCGGAACTGCTGGCCCAGGCGGAGCCGGGCGGCGCGCGCGTCGTGCGCTACCGCAAGAATATCGATGAACTGACCCCGGCCGAGCTTGACGCCTTCAAGCATGCGGTGAGCGAAATGAAACGCAAGAGCCAGGAAAACGTGTACGACCGGCGCGGCTTCCTGTGGCAAGCGTGGGTGCATAACTGCACTTCCGTCGACGTCTTCAATGACCGCCAGGCGGCCTTGCCAGGCGACAGGCTGAAGCAGTTGCTGGGTGATCCCACGCGCAACAGCTGCGACATTGCCTATTTTCTCGACAAGGTGGCGACCGAGGACAATGCCCACGAGGAATTCCCCGGCGAGTGCGAACACCAGAAAAACACCTTCCTGCAATGGCACCGGGCGCAACTGTATTTCTATGAGCAAGCCTTGCAGGCGGCCGACCCGAACGGCGAGCGGGGACCCAGCACGCGCAATGTCGCGCTGCCGTACTGGAACTTCACCCGCAAGCCTTCCGGCGTGCGCTACCCGAAAGCCTTCGAGGACGTCGATTCACCGCTGTACGACGCCACGCGCAAGAGGGAGGGGCTCGACAGCTCGCTGGCCACGGCTTCGCCCAACTTGCTGGCCTACCAGATCTACTACATGGATTGGGCCGATTTCGGCGGCGACGAATACGGCAGCCTGGGCGGCGGCAACCTGGAAACAAAAATCCATAATCACATGCACGCGACCTATATGGGCGGCAACATGGGCGATAACGTCACGGCCGGCCTCGATCCGCTGTTTTATGCCTTCCATAATTTCCTCGACTACAGTTTCGAGAAGTGGCTCGACGAGCATGGCGATGCAGGCATACGCGGCAGCGGGCGCACGGCGTTCATGCGCAGCGAGCAGGACGCCAGCCTGTCCCGGCCCGTCGGCTGGAGCGCAGGCAGCGGCGATGCCCAGCGCGGTGATTCGGGCGACTACACGGCCAACATGGGGCAGGCGAACCTGTACTTCGACACGATCCGGCAGGGCTATGGCTTCCAGCCGCGCTATGGCGGCGAGTTTGCCCGCAAGAAGGATATCCAGGCCCTGATCGACCGGCACCAGCAGGCGGGGTTTGTATTCGGCGACAACCAGAAAAGCCTGTTCGCCGCCTTGCTCAGCGACGATGCGGCCGATGGCGCGGTTGCCAGGCCAGACCTGACCGTCACGGGGGCCTACAAGATCCCGGCGCGGCGGGTCGCCAGCGACAAGCGGGCCAACATGGTGCTGGACCGCGCCCATGCGGACGAAGACTACAGTTTTCAGGCCGATATCTACCTGTATCCGGCCAACGTGGCCGCGCGCATCGGCGACAAGTCGTTCCGCGACCGCTACCTGGTGACCAGCACCAGCCACTGGGCCTTGTCCGGCCATCACCAGCATGACAAGTATGTCATCGAAACGGATATCACCGGCATCGTCGACAGCCTGGTTCCCAAAAAGCGCAGGCAGGCCTGGCGCATTACGGCGGCCATCACCACGAATGACAAGGGCCGCGGCCTGATACGGCAAGGCGATTTTTCCACGCCCGTGATCCAGCTTGTCGACCGGCGCAAACCTGCCGAACCCACGTATGAGGAGAGCAAGCCATGAGCGAACTAACCAGCTTCAAGCGCGATGTGCAGGGCCTGTTTTCCCGCTATGTGGCCGACATGAACAAGGTCAAACTGTCGAATCCCGATTCGACGGGCGTGCAGCGGCTGTATCTGAACGACTATGCAAGCGTGAAGGCGTTTGCGTGGCAGATTCAGGTGGCCATCCACGGTTACGACTATGACAGCCGCAAGGAAAAATGGCTGGTGGAGGCCGGGCACCGCCTGCGCGCGCCGGGAGGGCGGGAAGGCGAGTATGTCAAGTCCGCGCCGCACCCGATGCCGCCCGACGGCCCGATGCCGCAGGAAGGCATCGATATCTTCGACCAGTGGGTCAGGGACGGCATGCAGCCGTGATGCGTTGGCCAACCGGCACAGACACCCTTGATGATCAGGAGTTCAGCATGGCATACACAGGTTTGAGAATTCACCCGGCCATCGGCATCGCCCGCGTCGGCAACAGCGAAGAATACTATCTGGGCCCGGAAAGCCCGGCCGGCATGCCGCTCGATGGCCAGGATGGCACGGGCGGCTTGCCGATCCGGCCCGGCACGGAAGACACGGCAATCGCCAGCACCGAATTGCGCGACGCGAGCGGAAAGCTCAAGCGGCAGGCGGCCCGCTTCCGCATTTACCAGTATGCGTTCGACGCGGCGGACGGCGTGGAAGCCTATCCGCTGGGCCGGCGGGGCGCGGCGGCCGAAGTGACCATCGGCAGCATGGTCGACGGCAAGATCGTCAAGGACATCATCTGGACCGTGCACCTGGCCAACAAGAAAGCCAATAGCTGGGAGGGCGGGGACGGCATGGCGCCGTTTGAAAACCAGCGCGCGCCGGCCCTGCGCAATCCGCACTTTGGCGAGCCGGGCTCGCCGCACTTCGGCACGCCGGCCGACCCGCTGCGCCTGAAGCTGCTGGTCATCGACCCCGGACCGCGCAGCGTGCAAGCCACGCGCCAGTCGGTGCAGCGATTTGACGCCGCCACGCCGCCGTCGTGCGCGGAGGCGGCCAGCGGCGCCGTGCGCAACCTGCCCGACTACCCTGTGTCGTTCCCGCGCGGCGGCCAGCCTGGCGCGCCGGCGCAGGGCCCTGGCGCCATCATCGCGTCGCTGGGCGCCATCACGACGGAAAAGCATGGCAGATTGCTGGTGCTGGGCGGCTATGGCAAGGCATGCGGCTTCGACGCGCAAGGCAATTACTCGGCCGCCGCCGTCCTGCACGACAATGTCAACAACGACAACTGGTTCGATGACGTGGCCGATGGCCCCGTCACGGCCATGCTGCTCTTCGCCGACGGCACGGCGCGCAGCGTCGAGGGCAGCGCCTGGGTGATATCGAGCGACCCGTCGTATGCGCCGCAAACGGCGAACGTCGTGTCGCTGTGGGACGACCTGTATTGCACCTGGCTGGAAAAAATGGCGCTGCGGCCCGCCGTGTATGCGGATGGCAGCTACCAGACGGGCTACCGGAGCAACTTCAGCACCGACGTCCAGCCCATCCTGCGCGCGGCCTCGCTGCAGCGCTGGACGACCAGCTTGCCGCCCAGGGCGATCAAGGAGCACGACTTGCTGGGCAAGATGAAGGCGGCAGGCCTGACCTACCCGATCATGAATTTCATCCGCCATCCCGACCAGACGGGCGCGCCGTCGCTGAAGCCGCAAATGCCGCTGTCGCTGGGCGATGCGGGCAGCAGCCTGCTGACCCTGACCCGTGCCCAGTATTTTTTCATGGATCAATGGGCGCATGGCCAGTATGTGGCCGACGGCGGCGATTTCCTGCTGGGCGCGGGCGAAGCGCTCGACCGTACCGTCCTGTTCAACTGCCTGGGCGGCCGCTACAGCCCCGGCATCGAGATGGGTTTTATCGTGCGCGACCCCGGCCTGTACCGGCAGGCGTGGCGGCGCCATGATGGCGGCGGCCCGTTCCGCATCAATGCACAGCATCTCGATTACCCGGCCGCCGTCAGGGACCGGCCTTTCCTCGGCGCCGGCTATATGCCGCTGCGCGGCGGCGAAGTGCAGCCCGGCGACGTGTCGAAGTTCATGGCCTTGCCGTGGCATACCGATTACAACTCGTGCGCCACGCATCTGCCGGACCCGAATCCCGGCGGCACGGTGCGCAATAACCAGCAGGCGATCGATGCCGCCACGGCGATCAAGGGCAATGGCTACAATACCTTGCTGTATTCCTCCTGGCCGGCGCAGCGGCCCGTGGCCGTGTACACGTACGACGACGTCGTCGCCAACGGCGGCGAATTGGCGACGCCGCGCTACTCCGTGCGCGGCAAGGGCACGCGGGCCGATGGGGTGCCGTCGACCACCCCGGAGAATGCGGAAATCGACCGGCCCGCCATGCATGTGGGCCGTTACCAGGACCGCGCGCAGTTCCTGCTGAACTGGCACCGCATCGGCGTGGTTGTGCAAAGCACGGCGATTGCGCGCAAGGCGGGCGAGAAGGCCATCTGCAAGGATTACTACCTGGAAGTCGAGAGCCTGTTCGACAGCGATGAAAGCAACCTGGTCGAGTATTGGCGCAACACGGCCATCGACAAGGTGTACCGGCCGAAGCCGCAGTCGAAACCGAAGCCCTGATGGCGGCGGTAACAGACAGTCCCGGCGCGGTAGCGCCATCGCGGCAGCGCTACCGGGTCGCCATCATCGGCGGCGGCCCGGCCGGCTGCGCCTGCGCGCTGGCGCTGGCGCAGCATGGCGTGCACGACGTGCTCGTGATCGAGGCGGGCGACTACGCGCAATTTCGCATCGGCGAGAGCATTCCGCCCGAAGCCAACCGCCTGTTCCAGGCGCTGGGCATTGCGCAGGAATTTTTCGCCGAAGCGCACGCGCCTTGCCATGGCAGCTGTTCCTGGTGGGGCAGCGCCAAGCGCGGCTACAACGACGCGCTGCTGCATCCGCTGGGCCACGGCTGGCACCTGGAGCGGTCCCGCTTCGATGGCTTCCTGGCGCGCCAGGCGCGCCTGCGCGGGGCGGAAGTGCTGCTGCGCGCCAGCCTTGCCGCGTCGACCCCGGCGCAAGGCGGCGGCTTTGCCCTGGAATTGATGCTGGGCGATCCGGCGCACCTGCGCCCGGCCAGCATCCATGCCGACCTGGTGGTCGACGCCAGCGGCACGCGCGCCGTCTTCGCGCGCCAGCGCGGCAGCCGCAAGGTGGAAACGCTGCCGCTGGTCTGCCTGGCCATGCGCTTCACGGCGCCCGATGGTCCCCGTTCCGGCCTGACGCACCTGGAAGCCGTCGAACATGGCTGGTGGTATGGCGCCCACCTGCCCGACGCCACCTTGCTGCTGGCGTTCTACAGCGATGCGGCCACCGTCAAGGCGCGGCGCCTGCAGCTTGCCGGACACTGGCTGGCATGGCTGGCGGCCGCGCCCAATACGGCCGCGCTGGCCCGCGGCGCGGCGCCGCTGGCAGGCGGCGTGCAGAGTTTTCCCGCGCCGTCCTACTGCCTCGACCAATTGCATGGCGACGGCTGGCTGGCCATCGGCGACGCCGCTTCGGCCTACGATCCCGTCACCTCGCAAGGCATCGTCAAGGCGCTGGCCAACGGCATGGCGGCCGCTGGCGCCATCGCCGGCCACACCACCCTGGGCGCGGTGGCGTACACGGTAGCGCAGCGCCATGCGCAGTACCTGGCGCAGCGCCAGCAGTATTACGGCTGGGAGCAACGCTGGCCCGCTGCGCCGTTCTGGCGCCGCTTGCATGCCGGCGCGCAACTGCCGGCCTGAACAACCATCATGGCGCGCGGGCCGCTGCAGCGGCTTGCCGGTCGCACGCCGCCAGGGTGCCGCTGCATGCGGAAAACGTTTCCAGATAGGTGATGGTTTTTTCGTACTCGTCAATCAGGTAGCGCAGTTGATATGCCCCGTCGGCAGATTCCCCGGCGGTCTCGTCCTGCAGCCTGTACATATCTTTCAAAAAGCGTTTTTGCCGCGCCAGTTCCCCAGTCAGGCGCGCCTTGCGCTCGGCGGCACGCGACAGCGCGGGCAGGGCGAAGTAGAGTCCTGCAACCACGGTGACGGCGGCAATGGCGGCGACGGCTTTCATGCGCAGGGGCCGATCCCTTGTATCCGGCAGAATGCCGCCAGGTCGGCCGGATAGAAGGACGCGTCGCGATAGCTGCTGTCGTCGATGCCGAGCACGCTGGTGATGGCGGCCGCTTCCCACGACCAGTAGCCCCAGAACGACGTATCGCGCCGGTGGCTGCCGTAATAGGGCTCGCGGCGGCTGGCGTCATACCATTGCCGCAGGTAATCCTGCATCAGCGCGGGACGCGCATCTTTTTCTGCCGCGAATATCTTGAGTGTGTTGATGTAGGGCAGGTGGCGCGTGCATGCGGGCCAGTCGCTATCCCTGCCGGCGACGAAGCAGGCCAGCAGCCGTTCCAGCAAGCCATCCTTTTCATGGTTGTTGAAATCGATGACCGGCGCCAGCTTGGGCAGCAAACTGCCCCAGCCGAGCAGAATGCCGAGGCAGACCATGCGGTTGACTTGTTCATACGCGTCGCCGGGCAGGGCGAAGTGGGGAAATCCCTGTTCGGCTTCACTGGCCTGAGCGTCAAATATCATGTCATACCGGGCAAACGCCAGCCAGTAGCCGAGTATCGTGGGATACGACGCGCGCAACTCGTCGAGCGGGTGGCCGGCGCTGTAGGCGAGGGCGAGCTGGTCGATCCCATCCCAGGCCCGCTGGCGCGTAGCCGTCATGAAGTTTTCTGGTGGAATATTTCGCAGCACTTCTTCCGGCTGTTGCAAGCCGGCTTCCACCATGTCGTAGCCCTCGTCCTGGCTTTCCTTGCTTTCAAGATAGATGGCATATGACAGCCGCGGTTCCCTGCGCCTGGCCAGAAAATCCTGTTCGTCCAGCGTTTGCATTCTTGTTCCTTGTTCCAGGCCGGGCATGCGCATCTGGAGCGCATCCGGATACAAATGGTATGGTGACGGTACGGTAGCTCAATGATTTGTTTGCAAGATTGCACCTTAGAAAGAGTGATCGAACAAGCGTGATTCAATTGAATCGTGTGCCAGAAAGAAATATACAAAATAGCTACTATGAGCGACAAGATGGCGCGCCCTGGGTATTTGTCGACTGCCATCGTCTTCCACATGAACCGGAGCAAGCATGAGTATGATGAAATGCGCGATGCAATGCGCGGCCGCCGCGGCCCTGTGTTCCACCCTGTCGCCCGCCATGGCGGCATCCACGCCGGCCGCACCCCCGTTTCTTGACGTGCTTGTCTATCAGTACGCCAATTGCGTCAAACCCTCCTACCATCAGACTGACCTGCTGGTGCAGGACGGGACGGGGCGCTACCAGATCGACGTCAAGGGCGAGGCCTACACGGTCGAGCTGCAGCAACGCATGGGTTTTTCGCTGCAGGCGGGCATTGACGGTCCCGTGGCGGCCGTCGTCAAGCTGGACCGGCCTCCAGAGGGGCAGTTCGAGGAGCAGGCGCGCTGGCGCGAACGCTGGCTGCGCGATGTGGCCGAGCGCAGCGGCGTGGCGCTGGACGAGCGGACGCTTGCGGGCGGCGCGCGCCTGCTGACCGTCAACAAGGGCGAGATCAGGGGTCATTATGTAGGGCAGTCCCTGCTGATCGATCCGGCACGGTTGTTGTTCATCGATATGGCGTGGCCGAACACGCTGGGAATCTATCGTGGCCCTGACGGCCTGCGGCAGGTGCGGCAGGTGCAGGACGACGTATGGCAGCGCCTGCTGTCTTGTTCACCGGCTGCGTGACGCTGGCGGCCACCCGATACCCCTACTGCGCGCACGCGCATAGACAAATAATAATGATTCTCATTTATAATGCGGCTCAATGGGGTGGCGATGGGCCGGCGCCATGGCGCCATGCATGGTGAGGGAGGGCATGATGGGCAGTATGTACGGCAATGAGGATTTGATCGCGCATGAGCATCGCGTGCTGATGGGCGAGTATGGGAGGGCGCAGGCCCGCTGCAGTGCGCAGCTGGCCGCGCAGGCAGCGCGCATCGCGCAGCTGGAATCGGAATTGATGCGCGCGCGGGCGCAGGTGGTGATCCGCGATACGAAGCTGGCGCTGGCGCGCGACGAACTGGCGGACCTGGCGGCCGCGGCACCGGGCCTGCCCACGCGGGCACGGCTGGCGCGCAAGGTCGAGTGGCTCAGCGAGCGGGTGCAGGACCTGATGCGCGAGTTGCTGCGCCTGCAGTGGGTGCCGTCGCCCGCCTTGCAGGCCGACGTGCGCGAAAAAGCCGTGCTGTATGTGGGGAGCTATCTGGAGCAGAATGCGGGCCTGCAGGCCGCCGGCGCCAATGTGGCGCAGCAGGCCATCGAGCAGGCCGGCGGGCGCTTCCTGCATCACGCGGGCGGCGACGATGGCGCCGACGATGCGGCGGCGCTGGAAGCGGGCCTGGTGGCGGCCGACCTGGTGATTTGCCAGACGGGCTGCGTCAGCCACGACGCCTACTGGCGCGTGCATGACCACTGCAAGCGCACGGGCAAGCAGTGCGTGCTGGTCGACCAGCCGCAAGCCATGCATTTCGTGCGCAAGGAAGCGCTGGCCGCTTCTTAACGCCCGCTTAATCCGCATGGGCCACAATGGCCGTCCCTCGACGCTCCTGAAAGCGCCCATGCTGTCCCTGCAAATCGGTCCCCTGGCCCTGCCCACGGGCCTCGTCCTGCTGTTCGTTTTCCTGTGCGTCGCCTACGGCGTGGCGGGCTGGCTGCGGCGCTATCGCCAGCTGCCGGATGCCGGTCCCCTCGTTTCCGACATGCTGATTGCAGGCATGCTGGCGGCGCGGCTGGCATTCGTCTTGCGCTGGCATGAGCAGTATTTCAGCTCCCCCTCGGCAGCGCCCTGGTCCATCATCAATATCCGCGATGGCGGTTTCATGGCGCCGGCCGGCATCGCGGCTGCCCTGGCCATCGCCGCGTGGCGCTGCCGGCGTCCCGCCATGGCGACCATGCGCCGTCCGCTGGCCATCAGCGTCGCGTCCGGCGCGCTGGCCTGGGGCGTGCTGAGTGCAGGGCTCTCGCTGGCCTACGACAAGCCGGTAGCCTTGCCTGCCGTGGCGCTGCGGGCTATCGGTGGCGCGCCGGTGACCCTGGCGGCGCTGGCCGGCGGCAAGCCCATGGTGGTCAATCTGTGGGCCAGCTGGTGTCCGCCATGCCGGCGCGAGATGCCCGTGCTGGCTGCCGCGCAGCAGGCGCGCGCCGATATCGTCTTCGTGTATGCGAACCAGCGCGAGGATGCGGCGGCGGCCAGCGCTTTCCTGGACAGGAGCGGTGTAACCCTGCGCAATGTGGTGCTCGACAGCGAGGCGGCGCTGGGCAAGGCGGCCGGCTCCTCGGCCCTGCCCACCACCCTGTTTTATGATGCGCAGGGGCGACTGGTCGATACGCACCTGGGCGAATTATCCGATGCCTCGCTGGCCAGCAAGCTGCAGAAGATCGCCCCCGCGCCCTGACGCGGAGACGCCTTGTTGACGGAGCCGCCATCGTTCGCGCGATGCGCGGCTTTTTTGCGCCTGGCCGTGGCCGTAGCGGTTTCTGATAGTATACCCCCCTATAGTATTTATTGAGGTGAAATCATGGGACACACGGCGCACAACAAGACCAAGTTGCTTAATCGCGTCAAGCGCATCCGCGGCCAGGTGGAGGGCCTGGAGCGGGGCCTGGAAGAGGGGCGCGACTGCGGCGAAGTGCTGCAGCTGATCGCCGCCGTGCGCGGCGCCGTGAACGGCCTGATGGCCGAAGTGATCGAAGAGCACTTGCGCGAGCATGTGGCCAGTCCCGATATCTCCGGCGACGAACGGGCCAGGGGCGCCGACGACATCGCGGGCATCCTGCGCACCTACCTCAAATAAGGAAAATGCCATGAAAGCGCAATCCCTCGGCGAAGACCTCTCCGCCTGGCAGCACGAACACGTTTTTGACAGCAGCAATGGCAGGGCCGAACGCCGTGCGCGCATCGTCATGTGGATCACCCTGGCCACCATGGCGCTGGAAATCCTCGCCGGCTGGTGGTACAACTCCATGGCCTTGCTGGCCGATGGCTGGCATATGAGTTCGCACGCGCTGGCCATCGGCCTGGCCGCGTTTGCGTATGCGGCCGCGCGCCGCTATGCGCGCGACCCGCGCTTTGCCTTCGGCACGTGGAAGATCGAGGTGCTGGCCGGTTACACCAGCGCCATCCTGCTGCTGGGCGTGGCCGTGCTGATGGTGGCCGCTTCCGTCGAACGCCTGTTCTCGCCGCAGCCCATCCACTATCCGCAGGCGATGGCCGTGGCGGCCTTCGGCCTGGTGGTCAACCTCGTGTGCGCGCTGATCCTCGGCGGGCACCATGACCATGACCATCACCATGGTCACGGCCACGACGAGCATGACCATCACGGCCACCACCATGGCGAAGACCTGAACATGAAGGCCGCCTACATCCACGTGCTGGCCGATGCCGCCACGTCCGTGCTGGCCATCCTTGCGCTGGGCGGCGCGTGGGCTTACGGCTGGCGCTGGCTCGATCCCGTGATGGGCATCGCGGGCGCCGTGCTGGTGGCGCTGTGGGCGAAAAAACTGATGCAGGAGACGGGCAAGGTCTTGCTGGACCGCGAAATGGACCATCCGGTGGTGGATGAAATCCGCGAGGCGGTGGAAGTGGAAAGCGCCGGCGACACGCCACGCATCGTCGACCTGCACGTGTGGCGGGTCGGAAAGCAGCTGTATTCGTGCGCCTTGTCCGTCGTCAGCCGCGATCCCGCGCTGACAGGCGCCGAGCTGCGCGCGCGCATCGGCATCCACGAGGAAATTGTCCACAGCACCATCGAGATTATTCGCCGTCCTTGACAATGATGGCGAAAAAAGCGCGCTGATGCGGGGCGTAGGCACTATACTGTCGGCTTTTACAGCACGCGCTGTTCACCAGACAGAGAATAAAATGAGCACATTACCACCATGCCCGCAATGCAAGTCCGAATTCACGTACGAAGATGGCAGCCAGTTGATCTGCCCTGAATGCGCGCATGAATGGTCGGCCACGGCTGGCGAAGCGGCGGAAGAGGGCGCTCGCGTGTACCGCGATGCGGCCGGCAATATCCTGCAGGACGGCGACACGGTCAGCGTCATCAAGGACTTGAAACTGAAGGGCGGCGGCGGTGTCGTCAAGATGGGCACCAAGGTCAAGAACATCCGCCTGGTTGACAGCGACCACGATATCGACTGCAAGATCGACGGCTTCGGTTCCATGAGCCTGAAAACCGAGTTCGTGAAAAAAGTCTAAGCTCCTCCTTGCCATCCGCGGCGCGCCTCGCATTCCTGCCGGCGCGCCGTTTTTTATTTCAGACGCCATGCAAATCGACCATCTCCGCCAGCGCCTGCGCGCCCTGGGCGCCAAGCCCCTGCATGAACAGCGCGTGCTGCGCGACTGGATACAGGGCCAGCCGCACGACCAGGGCCGGCGCCGCGCCGAGGATTTTTTGCCGCTGCCCGTGCGCGAGGCCTTGCCTGCGCTCGATCTCGAGCTGCAGGGCATGCTGAAATTGCTCAGCACCCATCCGGGCGCTGACGGTTCGGCGCGCCTGCTGGTGGGACTGCACGATGGCCAGACGGTGGAAAGCGTACTGCTGCCGCGCGATGGCCTGTGCGTGTCCAGCCAGGTCGGTTGCGCCGTCGGCTGCCAGTTCTGCATGACGGGCCGCGATGGCTTGATACGGCAAGTGAGCAGCGGAGAAATTGTCGCGCAGGTGGTGCTGGCGCGCACCCTGCGCCCCGTGAAAAAAGTCGTCTTCATGGGCATGGGCGAGCCGGCGCATAACCTGAACAATGTGATGGAAGCGATCGAGCTGCTGGGCACCGAGGGCAATATCGGCCACAAGAACCTCGTGTTTTCCACCGTGGGCGACCCGCGCGCCTTCGAGCGCCTGCCGCAAGGGCGCGTCAAGCCGGCGCTGGCCCTGTCGCTGCACACCACCAAGCCGGAGCTGCGCGAACAGTTGCTGCCGCGCGCGCCCAGGCTGTCGCCGCAGGAACTGGTGGACTTCGGCGAGTCGTATGCGCGCCTGACCGGCTACCCGGTGCAGTACCAGTGGACCCTGATGGAAGGGGTCAACGATGGCCAGGATGAGATGGATGGCATCGTCGCGCTCTTGCAGGGGAAATATGCGGTGCTGAACATGATCCCGTATAACACCATCGACGACTTGCCGTTCAAGCGCCCCAGCTGGGAAAAGGCGCGCGCCATTGCCGCCGGCCTGCACGCGCGCGGCGTGCTGACCAAATTGCGCGATTCGGCCGGGCAGGACGTGGAGGGCGGCTGCGGACAGTTAAGGGCGCGTGAAGCGAAGGGCAAGGTCATTCCCATCCGCGCCAGCGTGACGGCGTAGGTCGGATTAGCGGAGCGTAATCCGACATTCGCACTCGGCTCACACCCCACCCAGCAAATCGTTTTCATTCAAGATCGCAAACGCGATCTCGGGATGTGCGGCCAGGCAGCGGCGCACGGCGGCCGGAATGGCGGCGCGCGTCTTGCGGCACAGGCCGGGCCGCTCCAGCAGGCGGATCTGGAAGCCGCGCACGGTGCGCACTTCGCCGCTGCCCGGTGCAATCTGCAATTCCACGCCCAGGTTGCTTTTCAGCAGCAGTTGCAGCTTCTGCAACTGTGCATGGGTGGCGATGCCCTCGATGTGCGCCAGCAGGCGCTTTTCTTCCGTCAGGTTCAGGCGCAGGATGGCAAGGTCCGCCTGCGCATCGTCGAGCAGCCGCTCGCGTTCGCAATCGCACAACTGCGGCGGGCACTCCTTGCGGATTTCAAAATCGACGATGCGCATGCTGGTGTTCCAGTGACGTTCCAATGGCGATTCCGGATAAAGCAAGTATCGTCCGCCGCCTGGCGCATGTCAATCAGCGCGGGCTGACGATCAGGCGCCAGCGTATCGGCCCCTGCTCGCTGCTGCGCTGATGGTGGTTTTGCGGCGGCATGACGTGGCCTTCCGTCGAGATGAGGTGGGCGCGCCCCATTCCGGCACACAATCGTGCGCGGCCTTGACCGCGTGCCTTGGCGTGCGCGCCGCCCTGTGTTGTAATGTTGATCATCCGGACTGAACACGCAAGGCCATGAGAACCCGCATCAAGATCTGCTGCATCGCTTCCATCGACGAAGCGCAACTGGCCATTGCCGCCGGCGCCGACGCGCTGGGCCTGGTGGCGGCCATGCCATCCGGCCCCGGCCCGATTCCCGACGCGCGCATCGCGCAGATCGCCGCCTGGACGCCGCCGCCCGTGGCCACGTTCCTGCTGACGTCCGAGACGACGGCGCAAGCCATCGCCGAACACGTGCGCGCCACGCAGCCGTCCACTGTACAGATCGTCGGCCATATCGACCCCGGCGAAGTGGCGCAGCTGGCGCGCTTGCTGCCGCACGTGCGGCGCGTGCAGGTGATCCACGTGGAAGGGCCGCAGGCGTTGGAGCTGATACCCGCCTATGCGCCCCATGTGCATGCTTTTTTGCTCGATTCGGGCCGCCCCGGCGCGCAGGTCCCGGAACTGGGCGGCACGGGCCGCACGCATGACTGGTCCGTCAGCGCGCGCTTCGTGCGCGCCAGTTCCCGTCCCGTTTTCCTGGCAGGCGGGCTGGACGACACCAACGTAGCCGATGCGCTGCGCCAGGTGCGCCCCTACGGCATCGACCTGTGCTCGCGCGTGCGCACGGATGGCAAGCTCGATGTCATGAAACTGGCCTTGCTGATGGCGGCCGTGCGCGACGTGGATGCGGCGCTGTATGCGGAGGGTTAATCCGCCGCCGCCAGCGCATTCATCTCGCGCACGAACGCCTCCGTAAACGCGGCCACCATGCCGCTGGCCGCGCGCGGCGAGATCAGGCCGACGACGGAATGCGACTCTTCGTCCGGCAGCGCAATAAAACGCACGCCGGGCGGCGCCACCAGGCGCATGCTGTCAGGGACGATGGCGATGCCCATATTGGCTTCGATCAGGTTCAGCTGCGATGTCTTGCGCGACAGGGCGCGCGCCGCCTTGGGGAAAAAGCCCTGCGCCAGGCACAGGCCCGCCACCAGGTAGCTCAGGCCTCCGCGGTCCTTGTGCGGGATCGAGACGAAGGCTTCGTCGCGCAATGCCGCGATGGTCGTGCGCTCCAGCGCGGCCAGGGGCGACGTCGCTGACACGGCCACCACCAGCTTTTCTGTAAACAGCTCGCGCACGACGATGTTGGCATGCTTGCGCAGGGTGGGCAGGCGCACCAGGCCCAGGTCGGCGCGGCCTTCCTCGATGTCGGCGGCCTGGTTTTCCGACGACCCTTTTGATACATCGAGCGAAACGCCGGGGAACTGCGCCAGCAGGCGGTTCAGCACCGCGCCGATGGCGGGCGTGAGGGTGACGGAGCTCGAATGCAGCAGGCGGATGATGCCTTGCGCCCCTTGTCCCACGTGGCGCGTCTGGCGCACGGTTTCGTCGATGTCTTCGAGGATGCGCTTGGCCCGCTCATAAAAGACCTGTCCCGCGGGCGTCAGTTCGATATGGCGCGCGTCGCGCGTGAGCAGCAGAGCCTGTACTTCACCTTCCAGCTCCTTGATTTGCCGGCTCAGGGCCGACTGCGCGATATATAATTTTTCCGCCGCGCGCGAGTAGCTGCCCGCATCGACGACTTCGACAAAATAGCGGAACTGTCTGATGGAAATCAATCGTATACCTTTTCGAGATCGGAGACTGCCTGATTTGATATTAGCCTGGCCCCGGTGTTCGCGTTACAGTGGGCTGGTCTGCTGTCACTGCAAAGGAAAGACCATGCTGGAATTGATCGGGGTGCTGGGATTGCTCGTCAGTATTATCGTAAAACTGATTTTCGTCCAGATCGGCGGAGCTGGCAAAGGGAAGGAAGACTAATATGCCAGGGTCGCCACATGCGGCGCCGGCAACGCAAAGTCGTGCAAGCGGCAAGCCGGTGCTACCCCGTTCCACTCCGTCAGTGGCAAGCCCGCACGCTTGAGCGCCGCCTCGCGCGTCGTCCACGCCTGCGCCAGGGTCAACGGGCGCTGATCGGCGGAGCAGGCGCTCAGTTCAGCAGCCACCTGCGGCCCCAGATAGTCGCGCGCCAGCTCAAACCAGTCGGGAATCTCCTGCACCCGCATCACGTCGATGCCGACAGGGCCATGCAGGCCGATGGCGGCCAGCGAGATTCCCTCGTCATGGCTGAACGACAGGCTGGCCGTGCTTCCAGCCAGCAGCAAGCGGGGAGGGGTGCCCGGCGTTGATGCCACCGAAATCGCCCCGATACTGACATCCAGCCAGCGGGCCGCCGCCTCGCGCACGGCGGCGCGGATGCGCCACCGGGCTTCGGCGCGCGGCAGCACGGCGGCGATGCCGATCACCAGCACGCCGTCTCTTGAGAAGAGCACCTTATCATCCATCAGTTGCGCAGCGGCGCCGCCGGGCAACCGGCCCAGTTGCTGCCGGCGGGGATGTGTTCCCCCTTCATCACCAGGGTCAAGGGGCCCAGGCGCGCGTTGTCGCCGACCTTGGCGCTGTACAGCACGGAGCTGCGCGGGCCCATGTAGACGCGCTGGCCGATCTCCACATGGTCGATCTTCATCACGCGGTCTTCGAACAAATGCGTTTGCGGGCAGGTCAGCGCGTTCAATTCGCTGTAATCGCCGATGTGCACGCAGTCGAATTCCGTGATATCGGTCGTATCCATGTAGACGCCGCGGCCGATCTTGCAGCCGAACAGGCGGAAGGCCAGCGGCAGCCACGGCGTGCCGCGCAGGTAGCGCATGAAGTTGGGTACGGCGATGCCTTCGTACAGGTTGGTCACGCCTTCCGAAATCCACACGAACGGCGTCCACATGGGCGCCGCATGCTTGCGGTAGCGTCCCAGCAGCAGCCACTTGAACAGCACGACCACCAGAAAATTGCCGATGCCGTAGGCCAGGCCGGCAATCGCCAGGTCGCTCACCACTTCGCCCCAGCGTCCCGCCCCCGCGATCGGCATCACGTCCAGCACCAGGGTGTAGCCGACGGCGATCACCACCGCGTGCGGCGCGACGATGCGGAACGCTTCGATCAGGCTGCGGCCCAGGCGGCGCAGCAAGGACGGCTTGAAGGTCAGGTGCTCGGCAAAGCCGCTGACCTGCTCGCGCGCGGGCAAATGCATGGGCGGGGAGCCCAGCCACGTGTCGCCGCTGTGCATCTGCTCATTGCGCGGCGCATGCGTGTGCACGCCGATCAGCACGTGTTCGGGCAGCGTGGTGCCGTCCGGGATGTAGCTGCCATTGCCGACGAAGCTGCGGTGCGAGATGACGGTGGGGCGCATGGTCATCCAGCCGCCGTCGATCTGCTCGTCGCCCAGCATGACGGCGTCGGCGATGAAGGTGTCGTCGCCCAGGGTCAGCATGTCGGGCACCACGCCCAGCGCCGTGGAAATCTCGGCGCCCTTGCCCACCTTGGCGCCCAGCAGGCGGTACCAGTATGGCGCGTACACGGTGGCGTAGATGCCGTGCAGGACGTTCAGGCTCGATTCCTGGATATGGCTGACCAGCCACTTGGCGCAATAGATATTGCTGTGCACGGGCGAGCTGCCCGGCTTCAAGCGGGGCAGCGCACCCCAGCGGATGGCGGCCGACAGCAGGGCCGTGAGCACGATCAGCACGGCGCTGGCGGGGAAGGCCAGCAGGAAGTAGCGGGCCAGCTGGGTCGTCACGTCGCGGCCCTGCAACCACGGCATCATTTCGCGCTCGTCGAACCAGTCGATCAGCACGAAGCTGGGGAAGACGGGCATGAAGAACAGCACCGCGATCAAGACCATGCCGAAGCAGAAGAACACGGTTTCGCCCGTCAGGCGCAGGCGCGAGACGGCGGGGCGCGGCGGCTGGCTGGCCACGTCAAACGCGCCAATGTCGCGCGCGGGCGAGCCCGTCCAGACGCGACCGGCGGGTACCGCCGCGCCATCGGCCAGCGCCGACTGGCCCTCCAGGTGGCCGAACGCGCCCACTGTGGTATTGCCTTCCATGATCGCGTAAGAGCTGATGCAGGCGTCGTCGCCGATGCTGATGCGGCCCAGCAGCAGACGGCCCCGCTCGACCCTGGCGTTTTCAAAGTTGACGGCATTGCCCACGCTGACGTTGTCGCCGATGACCAGCAGGTCGGGCGCGCGCAGGGTCATCGAGCCGATGACCACTTCCTTGCCCACCTTCGCGCCGAGCGCGCGCAGCCACCAGCTATTCAGGGACGAGCCGCTGAGCAGGTAGGCGGGCGCCGATTCGACCAGGCGGTCGGCCAGCCACCAGCGGTAATACGTGACGCCCCACAGCGGATAGCTGCCCGGTTTCAAACGCCCGGCGATCAGCCACTTGCCGGCAATTGCAATGGCAAATTCGGCCAGGGTCGCCAGCAGGAACACGCCGATCGAGGCGGCGATGGCGCGCGGCACGGTATCTCCAGTGTCGCCCGTGAAGAAGTGGTAAGTGAAGAAGGGCGCCATCCACTGCGCCATGCGCAGGGTGACGAGGCCAGGCACGGCTGCCGCCTGCGCGGCGCCGCACAGCCAGCGCTTCATGGTGGACGGCGGCGTCCACTCCGCCTCCGGCGTGGCCAGCGCGGGCGCCTCGCTCAAGACGGCGGCGATCTTGCCGATCTGCCGGTTCTGGTAAATGTCGCGCACCGTCATGTGGGCGTAGGCCGGATCCGTTCGCAGGGCGGAGGCCAGGCGCGCGGCCAGGAAGGAGTGGCCGCCGAGGTCGCTGAAGAAGTCCAGCTGGCGCAAAATCGCCTGGCCCGGGAACAGCTTGGCCAGGGCCGCGAACAGGGCCGCTTCGGCCGGCGTTTCCGGCACGTCCGAGATCCCCGCCTCGCCTGCCGGCGGGGCGGACAGGGGCATGGCTTTCAAGGCCTTCCTGTCGATTTTTCCCGAGGTCAGGCGCGGCATCAGCGGCAGCAGTTCAAAACGGCCCGGCACCATGTAGGGCGGCAAATGCAGGTTCAGGGCCGCGCGCAGGGTCTTTGCCGCCAGGGCGTCCTCGGGCGCCTCCTCGCTGCCGACGATGTAGGCCACCAGCTGGTCGATGCCGTCATCCTTGCGCAGCAACACGGCCACCGTGCCCACGCCCGCCTGCTGCGCCAGCACGGCTTCGATCTCGCCCAGCTCCACGCGGAAGCCGCGAATTTTCACCTGGTCGTCGGCGCGGCCCAGGCACAGCACCTGGCCGTCCGCATCGATGCGGGCCAGGTCGCCCGTGCGGTACAGGCGCGCGTCATCCTCGCTGGTCGCCCACGGGTTGGGCAGGAATTTTTCCACCGTCAGATCGGGCCGGCCCAGGTAGCCCTCGGCCAGGCCGGGGCCGATGATGCACAGCTCCCCTGTCTCGCCGCGCGGCAGCAGGGCCAGGGAACGGTTTTCTCCCGGCTCGGCCACCTGCAACACCAGCAAGCCGTAGTTGGGCAGCGGCGTGCCGATGGTGACGGGTTCTCCGGGCCGCAGCCGCGCCAGGCTGCACGAGACGGTCGCCTCCGTGGGGCCATAGGTGTTGAACATGGCGCGGCCCGGGCGCGACCAGCGCTCGACCAGGGACTCCGGGCACATCTCGCCGCCCAGGTTGATCAGGCGCAAACTGGGGACTTCCTCGGCGAACAGGGCCAGCAGGGTCGGCACGGCGTGCAGCACGGTGACCTTGTTCTCGGCCAGCGCGCGCGGCAAGGCTTCCGGGTCGCCCGAGATATCCTTGGGACCCAGCCACAGGGTGGCGCCCACCAGGTAGGCGATCCAGATTTCCTCGAACGACATGTCGAAGGCGACGGAAAATCCCTGGTAGACGGTGTCGCTTTGCGCCACTTCCAGCACGGCGTTTTCGCTGCGCAGGAAGTGGCAGATGCTGCGTTGATTGATCAGGATGCCCTTCGGTTTGCCCGTGGAGCCGGAGGTGTAGATCACATAGGCCGGGTGTTCGGGCAGCACGGCGCCGCGCGCGGGCAGCACTTCGCCCGGCGCGGCGGGGGCCAGCAGGCTTTCCGCCGTCCACACGGGACGCTTGACGCCGGCGTCCAACAGGCGTGGCGCGAATTGCGCGCAGCTGACGACGCCTGCGCCATTGGCGTCATCGAGGCACACTTGCAGGCGCTCGACGGGCGTGTCTTCATCGACGGGCAGCCAGGCGGCACCCGCCTTGGCGATGGCCGCCTGCATCAGCAGCAGATGGGCGCCGCGCGGCAGCCACAGGCCCACGATGTCGCCGGGCTTGACGCCGGCCGCCACCAGGCGCGACGCGGCCCATCCCGCCTGCGCGTCGAGCTCCGCATACGTGATGCGGCGTTCGCCGTCGATCAGGGCGATCTGTTGCGGATAGCGGCGTGCCGTCGCTTCCAGCAGGTCGGCCAGTACTTCCTCGCGCAGCAGATCCGGTCGCGGCGGGCCGTACAGGATGTCGGCGTGGGTGGAAGGAGTGCCTGGGCTGACTGCGGTGAAATCGTTCATGGATGACGCTTATCTGTAATGCGGAGTGAAGAATCTGATGGGCTGCGCATGGCGCGCGGCACAGTTGATACATTACAGCACGCAAGACATTTCAGCGTTGCAGAACGGGGAATTTTGTAGAGCTTTCAGCAATTATGTGGCGGCAGGATCAATCGCCATGATTACGGAATGTAAATCGCGGAAACATGGCGCCGATTTGCGCCAAAGTATGCGCCGCCGGATAGCCGTGCAGAGGGCGGCCGGACAGCACCGCGTCCGCGCAGCCTTCGGCGCGGAATTGCTGCAGCACGTAGTTGTCGACGCCTTTCGCGGCCAGGGTGGTGGCCAGGGACAGCAACTGTTCGTCCGGCAGCAGGTCCGGGTGGGTGGTGGTGCGGCATTCGTAGGCGACGCCGCTGGCCAGGATGGCGTCCAGGCAGGCGCGCGCCGGGTCGCCGCTGCCGGCCACGCGGGTCACATGACGATAGTCGGCAAACGGCGCTTTGATGTCGAAGCCGACCCAGTCGACCAGGGGCAGCACTTCCTGCAGGCGCTGCGGATAGATGCAGGCCGTGTGCAGGCCGATGCCGAACCCCAGTTCCCTGACGTCTTGCATGGCCCGCCCCAGCGCCGGGTCCATGCACGCTTCGCCGCCGCTGAAGACGACGGCGTCGACCAGGCCTGCGCGCCGGCGCAGCCAGGTCAACACGTCGTGCCAGGGCATGGCGCCTTCCGGCGTGCGCGCCTGCAGGTGAGGATTGTGGCAATAGCCGCAACGCCAGGGGCAGCCCTGCACGAACACCACGGCCGCCAGCTTGCCAGGGTAGTCGGTGGCGGAAAAGGGCGTCAGGCCGCCCACTTTCAAATCAGCCGCCATGGCAGGCGGACAGGCCAACCCGGGCGCTCGCTTCCGTAAAGTACTGGCGCTCGTGGAATTCGCCCTGCTTGCCGATGTTGAACGAGGCGACGGGGCGATGATAGCCCATCACGCGGGTCCAGATTTCGCAGCGCTGGCGTTCGGTGTCGAGCAGAGTGATGGCGGGAGTGAAGTCGGGACGTGCGTTCATGGCGTTTCCTTGAGTGGGTGAGCGAGATCGGACTGCTTGCGCGCGATCAGTTCCGCGTCGCAGGTGGGACAGAATTCATGTTTGCCGGCCAGGTAGCCGTGGCGCGGGCAGATGGAAAACGTGGGCGTGACCGTGATGTAGGGCAGCGAGAAGCGGCTCAGGGCGCGTTTCACCAGCTCGCGGCAGGCATTCGCGTCCGACAGCGCTTCCGTCATGTACAGGTGCAGTACCGTGCCGCCCGTGTACTTGCGCTGCAGCGCGTCCTGCAATTCCAGCGCCTCGAACGGGTCGTCCGTATGGCCGACGGGCAGCTGCGACGAATTCGTGTAGTACGGGTTGTCGACCGTGCCCGCCTGCAGGATGGCGGGGAAGCGCTTGCGGTCTTCGCGGGCGAAGCGGTAGGTCGTGCCTTCGGCCGGCGTCGCTTCCAGGTTGTACATATGGCCCGTCTCTTCCTGGAATTGCACCATGCGGGCGCGCACGTGGTCGAGCAGGCGCACGGCCAGCGCATGGCCTGCTGGCGCCGTGATGTCGTAGGCGTCGCCGCTGAAATTGCGGATCATTTCGTTGATGCCGTTCACGCCCAGGGTGGAGAAGTGGTTGCGCAGGGTGCCAAGGTAGCGCTTCGTGTACGGGAACAGGCCTTGCTGCATCAGTTCCTCGATGGTGCGGCGCTTGATTTCCAGGCTCGTCTTGCCCAGTTCCAGCAGGCGGTCCAGGTCCGCCATCAGGGCTGGCTCGTCGCCGCGCCATCGGTGGCCCAGGCGCGCGCAGTTGATCGTCACCACGCCCAGGGAACCCGTCTGCTCGGCGGAACCGAACAGGCCGTTGCCCCGTTTCAGCAGTTCGCGCAAGTCCAGCTGCAAGCGGCAGCACATGGAGCGGATCATGTTCGGCTTGAGTTCCGAATTGATGAAGTTCTGGAAGTAGGGCAGGCCGTAGCGGGCCGTCATTTCGAACAGACGCTCCGCGTTTTCGCTATGCCAGTCGAAATCCTCGGTGATGTTATAGGTGGGGATGGGGAAGGTGAAGACCCTGCCCTTGGCGTCGCCCGCCATCATGATCTCGATGTAGGCGCGGTTGATCATGTCCATTTCCGCCTGCAGCTCGCCATAGCTGAAGTCCATCTCCTGGCCGGCGATGACGGGAATCTGCTCGCGCAGGTCGTCCGGGCAGACCCAGTCGAAGGTGAGGTTGGTGAACGGCGTCTGCGTGCCCCAGCGCGACGGCACGTTGAGGTTGAAGATCAGCTCCTGCATGTACTGGCGCACGTCTTCGTAGCGCAGGCTGTCCTTGCGGATGTAGGGTGCCATGTAGGTGTCGAAGGAGCTGAACGCCTGCGCGCCGGCCCACTCGTTTTGCAGGGTGCCGAGAAAATTGACGATCTGGCCGATGGCGCTCGACATGTGCTTGGGCGGACCGGATTCGATCTTGCCCGGCACGCCGTTCAAGCCTTCGTGCAGCAGGGTGCGCAGCGACCAGCCGGCGCAATAGCCGGCCAGCATGTCGAGGTCGTGGATGTGCAGCGCCGCTTCGCGGTGCGCCGCGCCCACTTCCGGCGGATATACCTGGTCCAGCCAGTAGTTGGCGATGACCTTGCCCGATACATTGAGTATCAGGCCGCCCAGCGAGTAGCCCTGGTTGGCGTTGGCGTTGACACGCCAGTCGCGCCGCTCCAGGTATTCATTGATGGACGCGGCGACATCGACCTGGCCGCGTGTGGGGGAAACTGCATTTGTCGTCATGAAACCTCCAGTAAACACAACATGCGGTGTTTTTATGGAGATTAATCACTAAATATAGTGACGTCAAAGGGCGCGTGCTGTTGCGTGACGAATCCTTGATGCAGGTGAAAAAAGCGCCCCCGTTTACTTTTTCGCGCGGCCCTGGCGCAGGATGACGCGGCTCAGGCCAAAGTACGCGGCGGCGCAGACGGCGATGCTGATAGTGGAGGCGGGCAGCACGTGCGCCCAGATTTCCAGCGGCGAGAAGGTGCTCCAGCTGGCGACGCGGATATCGAAGGTGACGTAGTTCGCCAGCAGCCAGTAGACGGCCAGCAGGCCCGTGCTGATGGCGATCTGGCGCGGCACCGGCATGGCGCGGCGCGCGAAGACGGCTTGCAGGAACAGCAGCAGCACGCCCGGATACGCGCCCAGTATCTCGGGCGACAGGATGGAGAGCTTTTCTTCGACATAGCCGTCGGCGGGCGCGGCCCACTGTACTTGCAGCACGGTGAGGAACAGGGTGAGCAGGAAGATCAGCAGCGGTTTGCGGGGCATGGCGGGCAATCGAAGAGGGAGAAAAGTGGGGCATTTTACAGCCAGGTCAAGCAAGTTGAACGCGCGCCAGCCATGCATGCATTCCTTCACCTGCGTCAAGGACTGGCCAGCATGGGCGGGGCTATAGTCTGCACCCTGAGCCGATACAGGACTGTGAATATCATGATGCTTGAATCAACCACCGCCACCCGCGTGGCCGGACCGCTGGAACTGGTCTGCCCCGCCGGCAGCCTGCCCGCCTTGAAAGCAGCCGTCGACAATGGCGCCGACACCGTTTACCTGGGCTTTCGCGACGCCACCAATGCGCGCAATTTCGCCGGCCTCAATTTCGACGAGAAGGCCATCGCCGAGGGCGTGCGCTATGCCCACCAATATGGGCGCAAGGTGCTGCTGGCGCTGAATACCTATCCGCAGCCGCACAACTGGGCCGTGTGGCGCAGCGCCATCGACCGCGCCGCGCAGGCCGGCATCGACGCCATGATCGTGGCCGATCCTGGCCTGATGGCCTACGCAAGTGAGCATCACCCGCAGCTGCGCCTGCACCTTTCCGTGCAGGGCTCGGCCACCAACTACGAAGCCATCAATTTTTACCATGAGCACTTCGGCATCGCCCGCGCCGTGCTGCCGCGCGTGCTGTCGATGGCGCAGGTGGAGCAACTGATCGCCAAGACGGAAGTCGAGATCGAGGTCTTCGGTTTCGGCTCCCTGTGCGTGATGGTCGAAGGACGTTGCGCGCTGTCGTCGTATGCGACGGGCGAGGCGCCGAATACCCATGGCGTGTGCTCGCCGGCGAAATCCGTGCGTTGGCTGGAAACGCCGAACGGCCTCGAATCGCGCCTGAACGGCGTGCTGATCGACCGCTATGCGCCCGGCGAAAACGCCAGCTATCCGACCCTGTGCAAGGGCCGTTTCGAAGTCAATGACGAAGAGTATTACGCCATCGAGGAGCCGGCCAGCCTGAATACCCTGGCGCTGCTGCCGCAACTGATCGCCATGGGCGTGCGGGCCGTGAAGATCGAAGGGCGCCAGCGCAGCCCCGCCTACGTGGCGCAGGTGACGCGCGTGTGGCGCGAGGCGATCGACGCCTGCCGCGAAGGCAATGCGCGCTACGCCGTCAAGCCGGGCTGGATGGCGGCCATGGACAAGCTGGCCGAAGGCCAGCAGCACACATTAGGTGCTTACCACAGATCTTGGAAATAGAGGATGAACATGCTGAAGCTCTCACTGGGCCCCTTGCTGTACTACTGGCCGCGTGCCACCGTCTTCGAGTTTTACCAGCAGATCGCCGGCACCGCCGTCGATATCGTGTACCTGGGCGAAACCGTCTGCTCGCGCCGGCATGAGGTGCGCCTGGCCGACTGGCTCGATATCGCCGACATGCTGGCCGCCGCCGGCAAGGAAGTGGTGCTGTCGACGCAGGCGCTGATCGAGGCGGGCGCCGAACTGGCGACCCTGCGCCGCATCACGGGCAATGGCCGCTATGGCGTCGAGGCCAACGACATGGGCGCCGTGCACTGCATGGAAAAGGGTACGTCCTTCGTCGCCGGTCCCCATTTGAACCTGTTCAATGGCCCCAGCCTGCAATTGCTGGCGCGCCTGGGTGCACGGCGCTGGGTGATGCCGCTGGAAATGGGGCAGACGGCGCTGGCCGAGATGCAGCGCCAGAAGCCGGAAGGGCTGGAGACGGAAGTCTTCGCCTACGGCCGCATGCCGCTGGCGTTTTCCGCGCGCTGCTTCACGGCGCGCAACCGCAACCTGCCGAAGGACGATTGCGGCTACAGCTGCCTGGAAGAGCCGGACGGCCTGCTGCTGCGCACGCGCGACGAAGTGCCATTCCTGGTACTGAATGGCACGCAGACGCAGTCGGCGCTGGTCTACAACCTGGTGCGAGAACTCGACGCCATGCGCGACATGGGCGTGGTGGTGGCGCGCATCAGCCCGCAAGCCATGCATACGGAACAAGTCATCGCCATCTTTGACCGCGCCCGCCGTGGCCAGGTCAGCGGCATCGGCGCCCAGGCCCAGCTGGCGGCCTGCCAGCCGGCCGGCGCCTGCGACGGCTACTGGCACGGCCAGCCCGGCATGGAACAGCACGCCCCACATTGAACGCATCGAAAGGAAGCACCATGCAAGATCAACTGGAAAGATTGCCGATCCCGGCCAAGCCTCCCATGAGCAAGCCCGGCGTGTCGTACCGCTTGCCGGAACCGCTGGCCGAATTGCTGTCCAAGCTGCCCCCGTATCCCGCCTCCTGGCTGTTCGTGCAAGGCTTGAACCGCCTGCTGGCGCCGCAATTGCCCGACGACGTGCGGCGCAGCCTGGAAGGGCGCAGCTTGCGCTTGCGGCTGCTGGACGCGGGCATCGCCTTCGATTTCGAGTGGCAGGGCACGGTGTTTGTGGCCGAGCGCTATGTCGACGTGCCGGACCTGTGCATCGCGGCCAGCGTGCATGATTTGATGCTGCTGGCGCGGCGCCACGAAGATCCGGACACCCTGTTCTTCAGCCGTCGTTTGAGCCTGGAAGGCGATACGGAACTGGGCTTGCTGTTCAAGAATACGCTCGACGCCATCGAGTTGCCGCCGTTCGACCTGCAGGCGCTGGGACCGCGCCGCGTGCTGGCGCATCTGCGCGACCGGGGCGCGCGGGAAGGCTGAGCGGCGAAGGGAAGAGGGGGCAGGCGCTCAGTGGCGGCAGTGGCCGCAAGCGCCGCTGCACGATGCCAGCTGTTCTTCATCCGTCGCTTCGCCCATGAAGCCGGCGTCGTTGACGGCGGCCAGCAGGCGTTCCTGCGTGGCCAGACGTTCGTCGAACTGCACCGTGGCGCCGTGCCGCGCCAGCGAGACGCACACGGTGCTCACGCCCGTGACGGCTTCGAGCGCGCCCGTCAGCCTGTCGGCGCAGCCTTCGTGATCCATCCCGATAATATTCAAGCGCGCTGTCTGCATGTGTTCCTCTTGTTTTTCAAATAAAAAAACAGCGTAGGCGAGGGGCGCGCATGCCGTCCAGAGCAGCACGCAAGATTTATTTCCTATTTGCGGTTTTGTTGATCTGGATTAACTCCAGCCACTCTGCTGCAGTCTGAAACTGCTGTTGTTTTGTACACAGTTGCCGTATTCCAGTCGACAAGCGTGCTCTGCTGCGCGATACTGTCATTCTGATAAGAACGCTATGAATGCGCTGGAAAGGAGGGGCCATGCGGCGCCGCCCCCTGCTCAAGCTTGCCGCCCTGTGGCCGTTGGGCGCGGCCATCGGCGCGGTGCCGCCGCTGCCGCTCGTGTATCCGCGCCATCAGGCGCTCGATGATCCGCAGCAAGGCTATGTGACGGCCTTGCTGCAACAGGCGCTGGCCCGTTCGGGCCAGGCCTATGCCTTGCGCCGCTCCGCACTGCGCATGGTGCAGACGCGCGCGATGCAGGAAATCGCCATGGCATCGGGCAGCGTCGATGTCGTCTGGGCGATGACGAGCCGCGCGCGCGAAACGCAATTGTTGCCAGTGCGCATCCCCATCGACCGCGGCCTCATCGGCTGGAGAGTGGCATTGATCCAGGCGCGCCAGCCGCAACTGCTGCGCGATGTGCGCAGCATTGCCGCCCTGGCGCGGCTGTCTGCCGGGCAGATGCGCGACTGGCCCGACTCCGCCATCCTGCAGGCGAATGGCTTGCGCCTCGATACGTCGAGCACCTATGAGGGCCTGTTCCAGCAACTGGCGGCAGGGCGCATCGATTACTTTCCCCGTTCCGTGATCGAGGCGCAAAGCGAGCTGGCCAGCCACGCGCAATTGCCGCTGGCGCTGGACACTCACCTGGTCATCCGCTACCCGGCCGCGCTGTACTTTTTTGTCGGCAAGCACCGGCCGGAACTGGCGCGCCACATTGAAACGGGACTGGAAACCATGCTTGCCGACGGCAGTTTCGCGCAGCTGTTCCAGCGCCATTTTGGCCGCCTCGCGCAGGGCCTGAATCTGTCCCGGCGCCACGTGCTGGAGCTGGCCAATCCCGACTTGCCGGAAGAGACACCGCTGGCGCGCAAGGCACTTTGGTATCGTCCGAGACATTACTAATAGTTTTGTTGATCGATGTCAAACAAGTGCTTCAATCGTGCGCAGGATGTTTGATGAAAAGCAAAGCAAGTTCAACAGAACACCTGTTGACACTTGTAAAATTTTCACCGAACATAATTCCTCGTAACAACATTTCTCCGGCGCAAGCGTTTATCGCAAGTGCCGTGCAGGATCCGTGCGCCCGTTCAACAGCCAGCTGCCGTCAGCCGCCGAACGCTCTGTTCTCTTGTAACCATCCGTTATCTTTTCGAAGGTTTGTCCATGCTCGATTCGATCACGTCCATATTGCACCAGGTGCCGGAACTGGCCCTGTTCCTGGCGCTGGGGCTAGGCTACGCGGTAGGGCAGATACGCTTCGGCCCGATCCAGCTGGGCGGCGTGTGCGGCACCCTGATCGCCGCGCTGCTGATCGGCCAGCTGGGCATCACCCTGGACGCCAGCGTCAAGAATGTCTTCTTCATGCTGTTCATCTTTGCCCTCGGCTATGCGGGCGGTCCCCAGTTCTTTGCCAACCTGAATGCCAAGGGTTTGCGATTAGGGCTGCTGTGCCTGATCGAAGTGGTGGTGGTGCTGGCGCTGGTGCTGCTGGCCACGCGTTTCCTGGGCCTGGACCAGGGTACGGCGGCCGGCATGATGGCGGGCGCGGCCACGGAATCGGCCGTCGTCGGCACGGCCACGGACGCCATCTCGAAACTGGCGCTGCCGGCGGCCCGCATCGCCGAGCTGCAGGCCAACGTCGTCACCGCGTATTCCATCACGTATATCTTCGGCCTGATCGCCATCGTCATCGTCACCAGCCAGATCTTTCCGCTGTTGTTGCGCGTCAACCTGCGCGAGGAAGCCGATAAATTGTGGGAAAAGATGGGCGGCGCGCAGACCGATGGCGACGGCGTGCAGGCGACGCCGGAGATGGTGGGGCGCGCCTACCGCATCAGCCGTGGCGCGGGACGCCGTATAGATGCCTTGCAGCATATTTTTGCGGGCCGCGCCAGCATCACGCGCGTGCGCCGGCACGGCAAGGTATTGCCTTTGGAACCGGAACTGCGCTTGCGCAACAACGACGAAGTGCTGGTGATCGGCCACCGTCCCGCGCTGGTGGCGGCCGAAGCCATCCTGGGCGAGGAATTTGCCGACACGACGGGCTTGAACATGGCTGTCTCCGCCGTCGAAGTGGTGCTGCAGCAAGCATCGCTGGTGGGCCAGCCCTTGCGCCAGCTGGCCTTGCCTTCCGGCGTTCACGTGGCGGCCGTCGTTCGTGGCGAACACAGCATGCCGCCGCTGCCTGATCTTTCCTTGCAGCGCGACGACGTGCTGCGCCTGTACGGCACGACGGAAGGACGCGAGCTGAACACGGCGCTGGCCGCCATCGGCAAGCGCGTGCCCACGGGCGACCGCAGCAATATTGTCTACGCCAGCATCGGCATCGTGCTGGGCGTGTATATCGGCGGCTTTTCCGCCAAGCTGGGCGGCATTCCGTTTTCGCTGGGCACGGGCGGCGGCGCCTTGCTGACGGGCCTCGTGTTCGGCTGGTACCAGGCGCGCAAGCCGGGCATGCAGGGCATCCCGCCCAGCGCGCTCGACATGATGAAGGATATCGGCCTGGCCACCTTCATCGCCTGCGTGGGCCTGGCGTCGGGGCCGCAGGCGATCGATCTGATCCGCCAGTACGGGCTGTCGTTGCCGCTGATGGGCGTATTGATCGCCGTCATCCCCGCCTCGCTGTCGCTGCTGGTGGGGCACTTTTTCCTCAAGCTGGAAGCGCCCGTGCTGCTGGGCGCCATCGCCGGCCAGCAGTGCAGTACGCCGGCTTTGTCCGCCGTGCAGAACGCGGCCGGTAATTCCACGCCCTTGCTGGGCTACACGATTACGTATGCCATCTCGAACGTGGTGCTGCCCCTGCTGGGGCCGCTCATCGTGGCCCTGGCCGGCTCCGTCCACGCATGAGCAGCCGGCAAGGGCACACGCAGTAAAGAATTCCTTCAACACGAAAGGCGGTCCGCATGGAATGGTTGCATGAGTTATTCAAGAAGTCGCCCGAAATTGCCTTGTTTCTCTCCCTGGCAGCGGGTTACTACATCGGCAAGATCAAGTTCGGCTCGTTCCAGCTGGGCGGGGTAGCCGGTTCACTGCTGGTGGCGGTACTCGTCAGCCAGGTGGGCGTCGCCATCGATCCCGGCGTCAAGTCGGTGCTGTTTGCCCTGTTCATTTACGCCGTTGGCTATGAAAGCGGCCCGCAATTTTTCAATTCGCTGGGGCGCCAGTCCGTGCGTGAAATCATCCTGGCCGTCGTGCTGGCCGTGACGGCGCTGCTGACGGTGGTCATCCTGGCCAAGGTGTTTGGCCTGGACAAGGGCCTGGCAGCGGGCGTGGCGGCGGGCGGCTTGACGCAGTCGGCCATCATCGGCACGGCCGGCGACGCGATCACCAAGCTGGGCCTGGCGGCCGACGAGGTGGCGCGCCTGCAGGGCAACGTGGCCGTCGGCTATGCCGTGACCTATGTTTTCGGCTCGTTTGGCGCCATCATTGTCTGCGTCAACATCTTGCCAAAGCTCATGGGCCGCACCATCCGCGAAGATGCGATCAAGGCGGAAACGGCGCTGCAAGCGGGTGTGCAAGTGCTGGGGCCGGGCCAGACGCCGGCCGCGCCTGACTTGATCGGCCGCATCTACGACGTGGGCCCCGGTGCCGGCCGCTCCGTGGCGGACATCGAAAGCGCCAATCCGAACACGGCCATCACCATCGAGCGCGTGAAACGCAATGGCCAGATCATCGACGTCAGCCCGGACCTGGTGCTGGCGGCCGACGATATCGTGCTGCTGGTGGGCCGCCGCGAAGCCATGCTCAGCGTCTCTTCCCAGCTGGGCAAGGAATTGCTGGCCGTCGAAGGCATGGAACTGGTGATGCAGCGCCGCGACATGGTGCTGACCAACAAGGCTTACCACAACAAGACCGTGGGCGAAATCCGCAGCGCCACGGCGCCGGGCGTGCGCCACGGCATCTTTGTCGTGCAGCTGAGCCGCATGGGCAAGATCCTCCCCATGCAGGCGGAAACCGTGGTGCAGACGGGCGACGTGGTGACCATCTATGGTGCCGAGCAGGACGTCAAGCGCGTGGCGGCCGAAGTGGGTTACATGATCGTGCCGAGCGCCAAGACGGACTTTGTCTACATGGGCGCCGGCCTCGTCGTCGGCCTGCTGGTGGGCTTGCTGGTGGCGCGCATCGGTTCGATTCCGCTGACCTTGGGCAGCGGTGGCGGCGTGCTGCTGTCGGGCCTGGTATTCGGCTGGTTCCGCGCCAAGCGCCAGACGTTTGGCTACATGCCCAGCGGCGCCGTGCAAATCCTGAAAGACCTGGGACTGGCCGGCTTCGTTGCCGTCGTCGGCCTCACGTCCGGCCTGCAAGCCGTGCAAACCGTGCGCGAACACGGCCTGACCCTGTTTGGCGTGGGTGTGGTGGTGACCATCCTGCCGATGATCTTGACCATGCTGATCGGCCGCTACATCTTGCGTTATGACAACGTGGCCGTATTCGCGGGCGCCTTGTCCGGCTCGCGCAGCGCCAATCCCGCGTTCGGCGAAGTGCTGAATGCGGCGCAAAACTCGATTCCCACCGTACCGTTTGCCATCACATATGCCTTGGCCAACGTTTTCCTGACCCTGCTGGGGCCGCTGATTGTGGCCTTCGTCTGAGTCTGCAAGTATGTGCAAGAACCCTGAACATTGTCAGTCTATAAGGAGTAGCAAAAATGGATTTCAGTAACCCAAGCAAACTCGCCCTGTTGAGCCCATTTGAATTGAAGGATGCGCTGATCCAGACGGCCAAGCAAAGCAACCGCCTGATGCTCAATGCGGGCCGCGGCAACCCGAATTTCCTGGCGACTACGCCACGCCATGGCTTCTTCCAGTTCGGCCAATTCGCCATGACGGAAGCGGAGCGTTCCTATGTGTACATGGACGACGTGGGTGGTTTCCCCACGCGCGACGGCATCGAGGCGCGCTTTGAAATCTTCGTGCGCCAGCATGCTGAGACGCCGGGCGTGCACTTCATCAAGGCAGCCGTGTCGTATGTGCGCGACCAGCTGGGCTTGAGCGCGGGCGACTTCATCTACGAGATGTGCGAAGCCATCCTCGGCTGCAACTATCCCGTGCCGGACCGCATGCTGCGCCTGTCCGAGAAAATCGTCGGCCAATATATTCACCGCGAAATGATCGGAGACCATCCATTCGTCGGCAACTTCGACATGTACGCCGTCGAAGGCGGCACGGCCGCCATGACGTATCTGTTTGCCAGCCTGAAATCGAACCACATCATCCAGGAAGGCGACACGATCGCCCTGGGCATGCCGATCTTCACGCCCTACATCGAAATTCCCCAGCTGAACGATTACAAGCTGAACACCGTGCATATCGATGCGCCGCAATCGAACAACTGGCAATTCACCAAGAAGGAGCTGGACAAGCTGCTGGATCCGAAGGTGAAGGCTTTCTTCCTCGTCAATCCGAGCAATCCGCCATCCGTCAAGATCGATGACGAGACCCTGGAATACATCGCCAAGATCATCAAGAAGCGCCCGGACCTGATCATTTTGACCGATGACGTGTACGGCACCTTTGCCGATAATTTCGTCTCGCTGTTCGCCATTTGCCCGTTCAACACCATCCTCGTGTATTCGTTCTCGAAATACTTCGGCGCGACGGGCTGGCGCATGGGCGTGGTGGCCACGCATGAAAACAATGTGCTCGACGCCAAGATTGCCAAGTTGCCGGAAACCATCAAGAAGCAGCTCGATGCCCGCTATCACTCCATCACGACGGAGCCGCGCGAGCTGAAATTCATCGACCGCCTGGTGGCCGACAGCCGCACGGTGGCGCTGAACCACACGGCCGGCCTGTCCACGCCCGTGCAGGCGCAGATGACCTTGTTCTCCCTGTTCTCGCTGATGGATGAAGAGCAAAAGTACAAACAGTCGATGAAACGCATCGTGCTGCGCCGCAAGGAAGCGCTGTACCGCGAGCTGGGCTTGCCGATGGTGCACGACGCCAATTCCGTGCGCTACTACCACCTGCTGGACATGGAGTCGCTGGCCGCGCAGATGCATGGCGTGGAGTTTTCGCAGTGGCTGCTGAAAAAGCTCAAACCGAACGAAGCCCTGTTCCGCCTGGCCGAGGAAACGGGCGTCATCCTGTTGCCTGGCCGCGGCTTCGGCACCACGCATCCGTCCGGCCGCGTGTCGCTGGCCAACCTGAACGAATACGACTACGCCAACATCGGCCGCGCCATCCGCAACATGGCGTCCGAGTTCTTTGCCGTATTTGAAAAGGAAAAGGAGAAGGGTAGCAAGAAGGCGAAGAAGTAATTCGCCGGGTAGCTGCTTGAGCTCAACGGGCGCCCCGCAAGAGGCGCCCGTTTTTATGTGTCGGCTCCGGTAACCAATAGTGCAGGCTGGAATAGACATCCGTAGATATAATTGCTATTGTGAAAGTATAAACATGGCAACCCCGTGCTTTCCCCTCATTCATTGACTGGACGCTACATGGGCAGATTGCAAGGACACTTATCATTATTGCTGGCGGGCGCGCTGGGCGCGACCCTGCCCGCGCTGGCGGAACCGCTGACATTCAACGAAGCGCTGCAGCAAGCGGCCAAGGCTTCGGGCGCCGTGCAGGGCGCCGCGCTCGACGTGCGCGCGAAAACACTGAAGGCGGAAGCGCTGTCGAATATCGACGGTCCTTCCGTGGACTTGACGGCGTTTCGCGGCCGTCTGTCGACGGACTTGAATATCGATACGAGCGGCTTGTCCGGCGTGGTGGGCGGCATCGAATCCGTGCTGCCGCCGATTCCCGGCTTGCCCACGCCGCATATTCCCAATTCCCTTAACCGCGAAGTGGTGACGGACCTGACCTCCTTCGGCTTGCTGGGCATGTGGCCCATCTACACGGGCGGGCGCCTGGATGCCGTCAAGGGCCTCGCTTCCAGCCTGACCCTGGCCGCGCAAGCGGAGCGCACGGAAGCGGAAGAGCAGCTGGCCACCCTGGTGGCGCAGCGCTATTTCCAGCTGCTGCTGGCCAAGCGGGTGGTGGCCGTGCGGGCCGAAGTGACGGCCGGCGTGACGCAGCACCAGCGCGACGCGGCCAAGCTGGAAAAGGGCGGTCTGATTTCGCGCGCGGAACGCCTGCGCGCCGACGTGGCCCTGGACAGCGCCCGCAGCGAGGAAGCGCAGGCGCGCAGCGACGAGGAAATCGCCCAGGTGGCGCTCGACCGTTTGCTTGCCGTCAACTCGCAAGTGCTTCCCAGCACGCCGCTGTTCGTCAACAGCTTGCCGGTGGGTACTTTGCAATCGTTCATCAGCACGGGCATGCGCGAGAATGCGAACTGGAAAAAGATCGACAGCAAGCGCGTGCAGGCGGAACAAGCCTTGAAGCTGCACGGCAAGGAATACGCGCCCACCGTCTTTGCCATCGGTAACTACAATTTGAATCGCGGCAATGAAAAACTCGTACGTTCGAACTGGGCCATCGGCCTGGTCGTGTCCGTGCCGCTCGTGCACCGCATCAATACGGGCAAGATGATTGCCGCCGCCAAGCTCGACCAGGAGCGGGTGGAAGTGGTGGCGCGCCAGGCCGAGCGCGACATTCCCACCCTGATCGAAAAGAACTGGCGCGCGCTGGAAAACGCCCGCATCCAGTACCTGTCCACGGCCTCGTCGGTGGAGCTGGCGCGCGAAAATATCCGCTTGCAAACGGTGGCTTTCCAGCAAGGGCAAGTGACGTCGCTGGAAGTGGTCGATGCGCGCCTGAACCTGGCCAAGGTCGAGACCCAGCGCGCGCAGACGGCCTATAACTATGTGATGGGGCTGGCGCAATTGCTGGAAGCGACGGGCGAGACGCAGCGCCTGGGCAGCCTGGCGGCAGCGGCCGATATCCAATTACCTGTGGACAAATAATAATGAGTACCTCCAAAAAACCCTTGGTCATAGTCGCCGCAGTGATCGTCCTGGCCTTCGTGGGCTGGGGCTTGTACCAGGCATTCCAGCCGCAGCGCCTGCCTTTGCAGGGACAGATGGATGCGCAGGAAGTCAATGTCTCGTCGAAAGTGCCGGGCAGGGTGGGCGAGCTGTACGTCAAGCTGGGCCAGACGGTTCCGAAAGGCGAGCTGCTGTTCCAGCTGACGAGTCCGGAAGTGGATGCGAAGATCGCGCAAGCGACGGCCGCCACGCAAGCGGCCGACGCCGTGGCGAAAAAAGCGGAAGCGGGGGCGCGACCGGAAGAAATCGCCGCCGCCAAGGCGAACTGGGAGCGGGCGCAAACGGGGGCCACCATCGCCAAAACCACTTACACCCGCGTCAACAATATGTTCGAGCAAGGCGTGATCGCCCAGCAGAAACGCGACGAGGCGCAAGCCCAATGGCGCGCGGCCGACCAGCTGGCGCAAGCGGCCCGCGCGCAATATGACATGGCGCAAAAGGGTGCCCGTCCCGAAGACAAGACGGCCGCCGCCGCCCAGGCGCGCCAGGTGGGCGCCGTGCTGACGGAAGCGCAGATCGCCCTGGCCGAGACGAAGATCGCCGCGCCCGTGGCGGGCCAGGTCAGCAAGATCCAGATACAGCCGGGCGAACTGGCGCCGCAGGGCTTTCCCGTAATCACCCTGGTGAACCTCGACGACGCCTGGGCCGTGCTGCAAGTGCGCGAAGATGAAATGGCAGCGTTTTCCATGGGCAGCACGCATACGGCCAATGTGCCCGCGCTGAAACAGCAACTGAGTTTCAAGGTCAGCTCCGTGGCCGTACTGCCGGACTTCGCCACGTGGCGTGCGGCCCGTCCGGGCGGCACGGACTTGCGCACGTTTGAAATCCGCTTGCGTCCCGCCATCAAGGTCGAGGGCTTGCGCCCGGGCATGTCGGTCGTGTTCCCACCGCTCTGATAAGCGATGAACGAAGCGGATAAAGAGCCGGTTTCAGCGCTGGCACGCGAGTGGCGGCGCTTGCGCGGCGACTTCTGGGATATCGGCATGCTCAGCTGGATTCCGGTGGTGCTGTGCGGCATGTTGTGGCTGGTGTTTTCCGCCGGCATCGCGCGCGACTTGCCCATCGTCGTCATCGATAACGACAATTCCACCCTGTCGCGCCAGCTCACGCGCTGGCTCGACGCTTCGCCCGGCATTGCCGTGGCGGCGAAAGTGGCGTCCAGCGACGAAGCCCTGCACCGGCTGCGCGAGCGCACGGCGTTCGGCTATCTGCTGATCCCGAACGATTTCGAGCAGAAACTGCTGGGCGGCCGGCAAACCACCGTGCAATGGCTGTACAACGCGCAGTTTTCCTCGCACGCGGGCGCCTTGCTGCGCGACGTGCGCACGGTCAGCACGACCTTGTCGGCCGGCATCGAGATGACGGCGCGGGTAAAGAAAGGTATGTCGGGCGTGCAGGCGGCGGCCCAGTTCGAACCGATACGCACGACCTTGAACAGTTTATACAACGAAAACACCAGCTATGAAGCATTTTTGACCCTGGCCCTGATGCCGGCCATGCTGCAGATTTTCATCGTCGTTGCCGTCGTCACCAGTATCGGCCGCGAGTTGCGCGACGGCACGGTGCCCCAATGGCTGGCCTCGGCCGATGGCAGCTGGCTGCGCGCCATCGGCGCCAAGTTGCTGTTTCCCCTCGTCGCCTACTGCGCCCTGGCGCTGCTGTACTTGCTGTTCTTCAGCCTGGCGCGGGGCTGGGCCGTGGCGGGCAGCTTGCCGGCCTTGCTGCTGAGCATGCTGCTGCTGGTGCTCGCGTATTGTGGCCTGGCCACCTTGCTGATCGCCGCCACCCTGTCGCTGCGCCTGGCGCTGTCCGGTGCCGCCTTCATCACGGCGCCGGCCTTTGCGTTTGCGGGTCAGGCCTTTCCCCTGATGGCCATGCCGGCGCCAGCGCGCGCCTGGGCGGAAGCCTTGCCGCTCACGCATTATCTGCAGCTGCAAACGAAATACTGGCTGGCCGGCGCACCGTGGCGCTATGGCGTGCAGGAAATGCTGATACTGGCCGGCTTTGCCGCCGGCTGCGGCGCCGTGGGCGTATTCCTGCTGGCGCGCCGCGCGAATGCGCCTGCCGCCTGGGGACGCACATGATGTGGCCAGCCTTTCTCGCCACCTGGCGCGCCATGCTGACGGACAAGGGCGCGCTGACCTTGCTGTTCATCGGCGGCATCATCTATTCCTTCTTCTATCCGCTGCCGTACTCGACGGAAATCGTCCAGCGCGTGCCGGTGGCGGTCGTCGACCAGGACCGCAGCGCCATGTCGCGCCAGCTGACGCGCTTTGCCATGGCCCATCCGTCGCTGCAAGTGATCGCCGTCACGCCGGACTTGCCCGTCGCGCAAGATTTGCTGTGGCGCGATAAGGTCATGGGCGTCTTGATCATCCCCGACGGCTTGCAGACGGACGTGCTGGCCGGCCGCGCCGCCCACGCGCAAGTGGCGGGCAATGGCTTGTATCTGATGTTGAACAAGGTGGCCCTGAACGGGCTGGCCGAAGTGGTGGGCACGGTGTCGGCCGGTATTGAGCTCAAGCGTCTGGGCGCGGGCACGCCGTCCACCATCCAGGCCAACCAGCAGCGCTCGCCCATCGCCTTCGACGCCGTGCCCCTGTTTAACGTCAAGGAAGGCTATGGCGCGTATGTCGTGCCGGGAGTGGCTACGCTCATTGTGCAGCAGACCTTGCTGATCGGCATGACCATGCTGTTCGGCACCTGGTATCAGCGCAAGGCCTTTCCCGTGGCGGGCAGGCGCACGGCGGGTGGGTATATGGGCATGCTGCTGGCGTTCGCCTGCGTGGCCTTCTTGAACTGCTGCTATTTCTTCGGCTTTGTCTTCTGGTTTCAGGATTACCCCCGTGGCGGCAACTTTGGCGGCATGCTCTTGCTGCTGGTGTTGTTTTCCCTGGCGGAAGCGGCCTTCGGCATGCTGCTGGGCATGCTGTTCCGCACGCGCGAACGGGGTACGCAGCTGATGATCGCCACCTCAATGCCGGTGCTGTTCCTCGCGGGCCTGACCTGGCCCGTGTCGTCCATGCCCGTCGTGCTGCAATGGCTGCGCTGGCTGCTGCCATCGACGGCCGGCATCCAGGGCTTTGTCGCGCTCAACCAGATGGGCGCCTCGCTGTATGAAATCCGCCATGAAGTGGCGGGCTTGCTGGCCTTGCTGCTGGCCTGCGTGGCGCTGGGCTGGTGGCGCTGGCGCGCCGAGGCGCCGGCACCCGTCATCAAACAAGGATGAGCATGAAATCAGAGCAAGCGCTGGAGCCCCCGCTGGCTGTGGCGGAAGAAAGGTATGCCACGATTTTGGCATCGATACTGGCTTATACGCAGTTCTGTGATACACATGGCGACGACGACAACGCCGAATACGACAGACTCGCGGATCAATTGCAGGCACTAAGCGGAAAGGATATTTCCCGCTTCAATTTGCGCGAGTGGTGGGAAGAGGAGGGCGCGGAAGTGCTGGCGTTCAGGATCGCCTTGCCCGATCCCGTGAAACTCGACGGCGTCAGCAGGGCGGACATCGCGCACATCGTTGCCAGGTTAGGCAGCTTCGAGCTGCCCGAAAAAGACGCCAGCGAACCACGCTTCCAGCAGATATTCAGCGCTTTTCTTGATGACTACTACCACGCCTGGCTGAAGCTGCACTGCAAGACCTACAACTACCAGAAAATATTCGGTGTGCACAAGGACAAGGACGGAAAGCGCTGGTGGCTGAGCGACGAGGAGAAGGTTGACCTGCTCTGGCCGCATCGCTAGCGACGGGATCCATCATGCCTCCTGTTCTGCAATGCTGCCAGCAGCAGCTGGCAAAAACCGTCACGCACGGGGTCGGGCAGGTTGTCATTGGCCCGCAGCAGGCTGGCGACACGGGGCAGAGGCGCCAGCCGTTCCAGTGCCGCATGCCGGTGCACGCCCTGGCCCAGGTTGCGTTCATTGACCACCGCCATGCCCAGGCCGGCGGCAATCGCGGTCAGCACGCCCGCCACCGACGGGCATTCCAGGCCCACGCTCCAGGCCATGCCGGCCTGGCCCAGCTTTTCCTCGGCCAGCCGGCGGTAAAAGCAGTGCGGCCCATAGGTGATCAGCTTGACGGTCTCGCCCGGCAAAGTCTGCTCTGCCGTGGCAGCGCACCAATGCAGTGTTTCTGTCCATAACAGCGTGTCGGCCGGCGCCGCCATGCCGGCAAAATCCTGATGCAAAATCACATCGAACACGCCGTCGGCAAAGCGTTCGCGCAATACCTGGCTTTGCTCCACCACCAGTTGCACGTCCACCTTGGGGTGGTGATGCGAGAACTGCGACAGTACCGCGCACACGTCCGTCAATGAAATCTGCTCCGTCACGCCGACGCGCAGCCGGCCATGCATCGCCGATGGCGAAAAATGGGCGACGGCGTCATCGTGGGCATCGAGTATGTTGACGGCATGCCGCAGCAGCACGGCTCCCTGGTCGGTCGTGCCAAACAGCCCGCCGCTACGCGCCAGCAGCTGGCAATCGAGCTGCTGCTCCAATCGCTTGATTTTCCAGCTGACAGCCGACTGGCTCAGATGGAGCAGGCTGGCGGCCTGGCTCATGCTGCCGGTTTGTACCACTGCCCTGAACACACGCAGGGCATCGACGGATAGGCGCAAATTCATGGGTCATGACAAAAGTTGGATTGAAGGTCAAAAGAATGTCACTGGCGTCATGTCCAGTCAAGCCTTAGCCTGCAGGTTCCGCAAACAAAAGGACATCTGATGACGAGTCAAGAACCGCTGTTGAATGGTCACGCCCTGATCCACGGCCACCGTATCGCCACCGGCATCCATGGCGCAGGCACGCCGCTGGTGCTCGTGCATGGCACGCCGGCGCACAGCATTATCTGGCGCGAACTGGTACCGCTGTTCGTCGATGCCGGTTGCCAGGTGCACCTGTATGACTTGCTGGGCTTTGGACGGTCGGAGCGGCCCGTCGAGGCCGATACCTCGGTAGCGGCGCAGGTGACCTTGCTGGCAGCCTTGCTCGACCACTGGCAACTGCCGACCACCCATTTGTTCGGCCACGATATCGGCGGCGCCATTGCGCTGCGCCTGGCGTTCGACCACGCGTCGCGCCTGCGCAGCTTGAGCATCGCCGACGCGCCCAGCTACGATTCCTGGCCGTCGCCCACCTGGAAGCATCTGCGCGATGATTTCGCCCGGCGTGCCTTGACGCCGGCCAGCGAGCATCGCGGCACGATGGCGCGGCAGTTGGGCATGGCCGTTTTTCACAAGGACAGGATGCAGGGCGAGCTTCTGCGGTGCTACCTGGAGCCGCTGTGCGGCGTGGTGGGCCAGCCCTCGTTCTACCAGCACCAGGTGGCGCACTATAACGCCTGCTATACGATGGACTTTGCCGAAAGACTGCCGCAGTTGACAGTGCCGGTACAGGTGTTATGGGGCCAGCAGGACGAGTGGCAGCCGGTGGCTTACGGCCATCGCCTGCAGCGCGATATTCCCGGCGCCACCTTGCATCTGTTTGACGAGGCCGGGCACTTCCTGATGGAAGACGCGCCCTTGCCCGTCGCGGCGCAAGTCATCGCGTTTATTCATCAGATGGAGAGGAGAAGGCCATGATATTGATCGGCATGTTCGATTCGCCCTACGTCAGGCGCGTTGCCATCGGTATGAAAGTGCTGGGCCTGGAGCACGAACATCGGCCCTTGTCGGTGTTTTCCGATGTCGACCAGGTACGGAGCATCAACCCGGCCGTCAAAGTGCCGACCCTGGTCACGGACGACGGCCAGGTGCTGATGGACTCGACCCTGATCCTGGCGTATCTGGAGGAACTGGCCGCGCATGCTCCCCGCATCAGGCCGGAGCCGGGTCCGGCTCGCCTGCGCGCGCTGTGCCAAACCAGCTATGCTTTGGCCGCCTGCGACAAAGCCGTGCAGATCGTCTATGAACGGCGCTTGCGCCCGCAGGAAAAACAGCACCAGCCCTGGCTGGACCGCGTCCAGCTGCAGTTGCATGGGGCCTGGGCGCAGCTGGAGGCGTCATTGCGCGAAGAGGCGCCAGACTGCTTGAGTATTGCCGGCATCACCATTGCGGTGGCCTGGAGTTTTGCTCAGCAGATGGTGCCCGACGTGATGGCAGACAGCGATTATCCGGCCGTGGCCGCTTTGACGGCGCTGGCCGAGCAGCAGCCGGTGTTTTTGGCCACGCCGATGGCGGGCTGAGTTGCTTGTCATCCGAACCGGTGCTTGCAGGTGGCTTGTGCAATAATTTCATTTCCTTAATGGAAGAATATTGCCATGCCGTCTTTTAACCTGTTCCAGCGCCTGTCCCAGGCCCCCACCAAACCCAAGTCCGCGCCCGCCGCGCGGCAGTTCGACGTGGCGGACCTGTACCAGGGCCCCATCGCGCTGGGAGCGGAAGGCGAGGCGCAAGCGCGGCCGTTCGATGAAAAGCTGCGCCAGGCGTATTTCTGGATCGTCAATCACGCCATCATCAGCCCCCATTACGACATCGAATACAACGATGGCCCGTCGCAGACGTATTCCGTGGGCGACAGCCGCCGCACCCTGAATCTGCCGTCGGCGCAAAGCTATTCCAGCTTCATTTTGCTGCCCCTGCTGACGTTCGCCACGCGCCGCAAATGCCTGTTCGTCGGCGGGCCGGGGCGGGGCAAGACGGCCAGCGCCCTGCTGATGGGCGTGCTGGCCGGTTCGACGGTGAAAGAGGTGAAACGCGCCATGCAGCATGGCCACCCGCAGATGACGGTGGCGGACTTGCTGGGCAATCCGCTGCCGGCGGACCTGGTGAACGCGCAAAGCATGGACGATATCCGCATCGCCTGGCGCGCCTGGCTGGGCATGCGCGTGAAAATCGTCGATGAATACAACCGCATCCCCACGCGCACGCAAAGCGCGCTGCTCACCGTCATGGGCGACAATTACGCGGAAGTGCTGAACCATATTTACGAATGCCCGGAAGCGGCCTGGTATCTGACGGCCAACGACGACCAGGGCGGCGGCACCTACCAGGTAATCGAAGCGCTGCGCGACCGGGTCGACGTGACGGTGCAGGCGCTCGCTTTCAACCCGCGCTTCCTGAACGAACTGCTGCTGCGCGTGGAAGAAAACGTGCGGCCCGAAGAGCTGGTGCCGCCCGATATCATCTTCACGGAAGGGGAGGTGGATCAGATCGGCGCATCCATCCGCCAGGTGGCCATACCCGACGCCGTACGCCGCCGCCTGGAATTCTTTGCCAGCCAGTTCGAGCTGTTCGAGACGGCCGGCGGCCAGTTTGAATACATGACCAAGGATACGGCCCGCCTGGCCGGCGCCGACCGGGGCGCCGCGCAGGCGGCCGACAATGGGCGCGACCGCCTGAAAGACCTGGGCTGCCAGACCTTGAACGGCATTTCCGTGCGCACCCTGATGGCGCTCATGATCTACGCCAAGGCCATGGCTTATTTCCGCGGCAATGGCGAGGTGGCGCTGGAAGACTTGCGCCAGGTGCTGCCGTTCGTCCTGCATAACAAGCTGCAGCCGGACCCGGATGCGCCATTTTTCGCGCTGCCGGAAAACGCCGCCTACCGCAGCGACAGGCTGGGCTGGCTGCGCCGCCTGTTCGATTTGTCGAACGATGAATTCAACCGCCTGGATCTGGACCGCGATGATCCTGTCGGCGTGCTGTCGGCCGAATTCGACCTGGGCCTCGATGGCGTCAGCGAGCGCGAGACCCTGGCGCGCCTGAACCGCATCGAAAAGCTGATCGGCGAACGCACGAAGGGCAGAAAATTGTACGGTCCCCTGTACGACGACCTGCTGAAGCTCAAGTACCTGCACCAGCGCTATACGAACTACCGCACTTGGCTGCGTTCGCAATGAATTACGCTCTGAATATCGATCACTGCCGCGGGTTTCTCGATGCGCTGGCCATGTTGAACAGCGAGGCCAGCGACCTGTGCGCAACTTACGAGCTGCAACGCCTGCCCGACGCGCCAGACCTGGCCACGGCGCTGGGCTTGCGCATCGAAGATTATGCATTGACCGTCATCGAACCCGCGCGCGACTTGCCGGCGGCCTTGTGGCAGATCGCGGCGGTGCCGTGCGGGCGCGCGCAGCTGGAGCAGCTATGCCAGCGCTGGTTCTTCTCGTCGGATCACATGCGCACGGCGCCGCCCGGCCGTTTTCGCGCCTGCCTCGTCAACGCCTTCCTCGAAGCGCTGGACATGTCGTTGACCGGATTCACCGTGCACGCCGTGACGATGACGCCGCCACCTGGTGTCTGGTACGCGATTCACTGGGACGAGATCGCCTTCGAGTCAGGGGATGAGCGCTATCTGCTGCACTTTTCGCACAGCGATTGACAGGCTGCGATGATTTCTCCTGCCTTTTCCTCGATACTTGCCAGCGGCCGCGCCCAGTTCAATGCGCGCGCCGTGGAAGCGCGCCGGCGCTTTCCCGCGCTCGACATGGCCGCCTTTGGCGCCTTCCTGCACGACGGCGTCGATCCGCTGGTGGTGGCCTTGGCCGCCGCCGCGCCCGAGCGCGTGGGCGGCGCTACCTTTGCCGCCTATGACATGGCGCTGGAACTGGTGGGCCATGGCCTGGCCGGGCCTGCCGCGAAAAATCCGTTCCTGAATACCGTCTGGCGCGAACTGGCGCCCTCGTTTGCGCCGTTGCTGGCCACCGCGCCCGTGGATGTATTGGGCATGCTCAGCAACGCCGCCATCCACATTGGCGCCGTTGCGGGAGCGCGGCCCGCGCAATGGCAGGCCGGGATGGCTGCCGTGGCGCCGCAAGTCGCCAGCGTCGCGCAGCTGCGTGCCGTGGGCCAGGTGCTGGCCTGGCGCGCCGGCGTCGCGCATTTCCGCCTGGGCGCGCTGGCCGCCGCCGACACCTTGCCACAAGCGCTGGCGCTGGCCGCCTTTGGCGAGCCGGGCGCGCAATGGCCGCAGGTGCATGCGCAGTTGCTGGCGAATCCCTGGCGCGGCAATGCCGAGGGCAGGGCGTTCGGCAGCTTCAGCGGCCTCGGTGGCGACTTCGGCACACCGCCGCAAGTGCGCGCGACAAAGGACGGTTTTGTCGTGCGCAGCGCCGAGCGCCACTACCTGCTGGTGGCCGACGCCTATGGCGCCGTGCTGCACAGCGCCACGGCGCAGGAGTTCGAGCAGGCGCCAAGTGCCATGCCGGCGTCCGTGCGCCTCGAGGGGGCGACCGTGCATATCGGCGCGCGCAGCATCGCGCTCGACCTGCCGGCCGGTGATATCGCGCTTGCCGCGAATGCGCATACGCTCGCCGTCACGTCACCGTGGACGCATGCGATCCGTTTGCTGCCGCTCGCATGAAGAACGATGCCGACTTGATCGACCGCTGGCGCGCCGCCTGGCCCGAGGCCCTGGCCGCGTGGAGCAAATTTACGCGCCTGCGCGACCCGAACCTGTGCGCCAGCCGCGTCGAGGCCAGCAAGCAGGGCTTGTCCGGCAGCTTCGCCATGATCCGCTTGCTGGACCAGAGCGTGGTGGTGGACTTGCCGCTGGTGACGGAGCTGGGCCTGGACGACTATGCGCTGGAAGTGCTTGCCCATGAAATCGGCCACCACATTCTCGCGCCGGGCAGTGCCAGCGACCAGTTCCGCCTGCTGGCGCGCATGCGCCGCGCCTTGCCGACCCTGGAGCAGCATGCGCCCATGGTGGCCAACCTGTACACGGACCTGTTCATCAACGACCGTTTGCAGCGCCAGGCGAATTTGCGCATGGCCGATATCTACCGCAAACTGCAGCAGGGGCGCTCTGCGCAAGCCGATGCCAAGGGTAGCGGCGGCGTATGGACCCTGTACATGCGCATCTATGAAAATCTGTGGCAGCTGCAAAAGGGCGAACTCGGAGGCGGTAGTGCAGACGAACGCCTGGACACGGATGCCTGGCTGGGCGCGCGCCTGATCCGTGTTTACGCGAACGACTGGATGCTGGCGGCGGGCCGCTTCGCCACCTTGCTGCTGCCTTACCTGGTGGAAGACATGGATGCCTTGAGCCCGAGCCGCTATCTGCTCGACACGCGCGACGCGGCCCGTGGCTGCCAGACTTATGGCGCGCAGCAGATCGAGGACGACGAGGCGGACGGCGCCATCCACCCGGTGCACGACAAGCGCATTTCCGGCCTTGATGGCGAGGAACCTGTGACCGAGGCGCCCGCCAGGCAGGGCGGCGGGCAACTGCGCGAACCGTTCGAGCTGGGCGATATCTTAAAGGCGTCGGGCGTGAACCTGAGCGACCATGAAATCGCCATCCGCTATTACCGCGAACGGGCATTGCCGCACCTGGTGGCGTTCCCCAGCCGCCCCGCGCCCGAGTCGCAGGAGCCGCAGATGGAAGGTCTGGAAGCATGGGAAATCGGCGACCCTCTGGAAGACATCGACTGGCTGCAATCGGTGATGCAATCGCCGCGCCCCGTGCCGGGCGTGACCACCGTGCGCCGCGTGTATGGCCGCGAACCGGCGCGCGCCACCGATGCCGTGCCCGTCGACCTGGACATGTACGTGGACAGTTCCGGCTCCATGCCGAACCCGCAGGCGCACACCTCGTTCCTGACACTGGCTGGCACCGTCATCGCCTTGTCCGCACTGCGCGCCGGCGCGAAAGTGCAGGTGACCCTGTGGAGCGGCAAGAACGAGGTGATGCAAACGCCAGGCTTCGTGCGCAATGAAGACATGATCCTCGGCGTGCTGACGGAATTTTTTGGCGGCGGCACCTGTTTCCCCATCCACCGCCTGCGCCAGACCTATGCGGCCAGGCGCGAACGGCCCGCTCACATCCTGATGATTTCCGACGACGGCATCACCACCATGTTCGACAATGATGAGCTGGGCAACAGCGGCTGGGATATTTCCGCCAAGGCGCTGGAGCAGGGCGGTGCGGGTGGTACGATGGCCCTGAACCTGGAGCGCGACTGGGAAGGCGCGGCGGCCCATAAGTGGCTGCAGCAGACCTATGACGATCTGAAGCGCGCGCGCCGCGAGCAGGGCTGGGATATCCACGCCGTCGAGCGCTACGAGGACTTGCTGGACTTTGCGCGGGCGTTCAGCCGGCGCCACTACATACAACAATGACATGCATACTCACGGTCCCCACCTCGAAACCCTGACCCACCGCCTGGCCGACACCCCCGTCGAATTCCTCGCCGAGCCGCGCATCGCCGGCGTCGCCAATGCGCAAGCCGTGGCGGTTGCCGCGCTGGTCAACGACATCTTGCTGCTGCATGGCGCGCGTGCGCCGGCCGCATCCTTGCAGGGTTTTATCGGTGCGCAGGTGAAGGCGGACCGCAACCGGCTGGCGCTGGCCATGGTCCTGTGCTGGCTGTTGGCCGACGACTGGTTCATCGGCCAGCAGTTGCCGCAGCACGATTTGTTGCAGGTGCTGGGCGAGGAGGCGCGCGAACTGGCGGCTGCCACGCCGGCCCACCAGTTCACGCAAGACCCCGAGCGGCGCGAGGAACTGGCGCGCATCGTGCTGGCGCGCCTGGGCTTTCGGCCCCGCGACGAAAGCGTGGCGCAGGCCACGGACAGATTGTCCGCCATCAGCGGCACGGAGCGCCGCCGCCTGCTCGAAGCGAGTCGGCTGGCCGAGCAGCGCGCGCGGGAGATCCGCGAGGCGCTGGCGAAAAAGGCGGCCGAGGAATCGGCCGACAAGTGGTCGCGCGAATGACGCTCGCTGGCAAACCTGACGTCAACCTGCCGGGCGGCGCCTGGGAATCGGACCGCGACTACTGTCCCACCTTGACGCAGGCGGGGGCGCGCATGCTGGAAAAACTGCGCAGCCATCCCGCAGCACCCCGGTACCGCAACCGCAGCGGCAACAAGCTGCTGGCCGGGGAGGTTGAAGCGCTGCGCGCCTATGAGCAGGAAGTCATGCAGGCGGTAGTCGCTTGGAGCGCGGCTGCGCCGCCATCCTGGCTGCCCGATTTTCTCAAGGCGACCTACGCCACCGTGCCGTACTACCGCGCCTGCGGTTCGCCTCCTTCTCGCCTGGCGGACGTGGCGCCCATCAGCCGCGCCGAACTGGCCCACGATATCGCCGCCTTCGTGCCCGACGAGGCGGATCTGGCGCGCATGATCAACTTCCAGACGACAGGCACGACTGGCCACCCGCTGCTGATCGCCTCGCACCCGCTGGTGGCGGGGCGCTACCTGGCCTTCCACAAGCGTGCGCTGTACCGCTTCGGCGTCACCCTGCGCCATGGCGCGGGCCAGGTGGGCGTGATGCTGCTGGGGCATCAGCGCCGCTGCTTCACCTATGTCTCCGTCACGCCGACGATGAACGAATCGGGCCTGGCGAAGATCAACCTGCACGAGGACGACTGGCGCGACCCGGGCGACCGCGCGCGCTACCTGGACGCCATGGCGCCCGAGCTGATTGCGGGCGACCCCATCTCGTTTGCCGAGCTCCTGACCTTGCCCATGGCGCACAAGCCGGCCGCGCTGCTGTCCGTGTCGATGATGCTGTTGCCCGGCATGCGCGCGCGCCTCGAAGCGGCGTTCGGCTGCCCCGTGCTCGATATCTATTCGCTCAATGAAGTGGGGCCCGTGGCCGTCTACGATGAACAGGCGGGTGGCCACGTGCTGCTGCAGCACCGGCTGTACGTGGAAATCCTCGATGGCGCGGGCCAGCCCGTGCCGGATGGCGCACGCGGCGAAATCACCGTGACGGGCGGCTTCAATTTTTGCCTGCCGCTGGTTCGCTACCGCACGGGTGATTACGCTTCGCTGGCGCATGGCCCGCATGGTCCCGTGCTGGTGGGCCTGGCCGGCCGCAGTCCCCTGCGCTACAGGACGATCAATGGCGAATGGATCAACAATATCGACATTACGCATGCCCTGAAACCGCTGGCCATCGCCCTGTTCGGCGTGCACCAGCATGGCGACGGCGCCATCGCGCTGCGCCTGGCGCCGAACGCCATGCCGCAGGCTGACCGGGCGCGCTCCTTGCTCGCGCCTTTTTTCGGCGCCATCGCGGTCGAGACCTTGCTGGCGGAAGACAAGATCATTCAATACACTTCGGATTTGCAGGAAGCCGTGGCATGAACCTTTATAAACGCGGCCTCGTGGTCGGTAAATTCTGCCCGCTGCACCAGGGCCACGAACTGTTGATCCATCGTGCGCAAGAGGCCAGCGAAGAACTGCTGGTGGTCAGCTACACCAGGCCCGAATTTCCCGGTTACGAGCCGGCGCGCCGGGAACGGTGGCTGCGCGCGCAATTCCCGCAGGCGCACATCGTCGTGCTGGACGATGCGCGCCTGGCCGCTCTGTGCGCCGCGCGCGGCATGCCGGCGCGTACGCTGCCGCACAACGACGACGATGGCGACGCGCACCGCCATTTCATGGGCTGGTTGTGCTGGACGGTGCTGGCGCTGCCCGTCGATGCCGTCTTCACCAGCGAGGACTATGGCCCAGGCTTTGCGCGGGTGCTGGAACTGCATTATGCCGGCGGGCCGGTGGCGCACGTGAGCGTGGACCAGGCGAGAACTGCGGTGCCCGTGTCCGGCACGCGGGCCAGGCAAGACCCGCATGCGCACAGCGCCTTCCTGTCGCCGATTGTGCGCGCCGATTTTGTCACGCGCGTGTGCGTGCTCGGTGGCGAATCGAGCGGCAAGACGACCTTGGCGCAAGCACTGGCGGCGCATTTCGAGACGGCCTGGGTAGCCGAATATGGCCGCGAGTTGTGGGAAAGCCAGGATGGCATATTGAACTATGACGATCTGCTGAAGATCGGCCGGGAACAGCTGCGCCGCGAAGCGCAGGCGCTATTGGCTGCGCGGCGCTGGCTGTTTTGCGATACCTCGCCCATGACGACGTATTTTTACTGTGTCGAGATGTTTGGCAGGGCCGAACAGGAATTGGCGCAGCTGGCAGAACACCGTTACGACCTGGTGCTGCTGTGCGCCCCAGACTTCCCCTTCATCCAGGATGGCACGCGCCGCGACGAGGATTTTCGCGCGCGCCAGCATGCGTGGTACCAGGACGAGCTGGCGCGGCGGGGGATCGCTTTTATCGATGTGTCCGGCACGGTGGCCGACAGGGTCAGGCAGGTGGCGCAGATGTTGGAGGTGCAAACGTGGCGCTGACTGCCGCCAGGATCTCATCGGAAAACGCGGCATCGTCGACGGCGCGCGCCAGCGCCACGGCGCCCACCATGGCTGACAGCATGACGATGGCTTCCTGTTGTCGGTTGCGCTTTTTCTGCCACGGAAAATGCGTGACCAGCTTGCCGATGATGGTTTTCAGGTGGACGGTGAAGGCGGGGCGCACGGCCGGCTGCTTGCGCGCGTCGCTTGCCAGGGCGGCCAGCAAACAGCCATCGCCCGGCGCGTCTCGGTGGGCAGCGCTCACGTAGTCGCGCACATACTGGCGCATGGCTTCCGGGCTTGCCGTTGCCGCATCGAGCGCCACGCGCGAGTGTTCCGAGCCATGCAGGGTGCTTTCCGCCATCAGCGCTTCCTTCGAAGCGAAGTGGTTGTAGAAGGGGCCATGCGTGAGCCCCGTCGCCTGCATGATCTGTCCCACGCTGACGCCATCGTAGCCCTTTTCACGGAACAGTCGCGCCGCTTGCGTCAGGATGCGCTGGTGCTTTTCAGCGGTTTCTTCGGCGGGATAACGCATGGCAGGTTCCTGATCGCGGTTCAAAAATAATGGTTGACATCATACATGATGTTCGTCATGCTTCAACACATTAAACATGATGACCGTCATATTTAATGTGTTGAAGCATGATGGCTGTCATGTTTGGTGACGCCAGTCCACCCCCTATATTGAAGAAGGAATGATCATGAATGCAGTTACTACCCAAGGCACGGCCCTCGTCACCGGCGCATCGTCGGGCCTGGGCGCCGTGTATGCGGACCGCCTGGCCAGCCGTGGCTTCGATTTGATCCTGGTGGCGCGCCGGGTCGAACGCCTGGGCGTGCTGGCCAAGTCGCTGGCGGAAAAGTATGGCGTGTCCGTGCGCGCCATGGCGGCGGACCTGTCCGCACCGGCCGACCTGCAGCGCGTGGCCGATGAACTGGCCAGCAATCCGGCCATCACCATGCTGGTCAATAATGCGGGCGCCTCGACCCTGGCGCCCGTCGTCGATACGCCGAAAGCGGGCATCGCCACCATGGACAAGGTCAACGTGACGGCCGTGGCGGAGTTGAGCTACGCCGTGCTGCCGCAGTTCAAGCTGCGCAACAGCGGCACCATCATCAATATCGGCTCCGTGCTGTCCTTCCACATCTTGCCCGTCAGCACGATCTACAGCGCCACCAAGGGCTATGTGATGAATTTCACGCGCGGCTTGCAGCAGGAGCTGGCCGGCACGGGCATTACGGTGCAGCTGGTGCTGCCCGCATCGACGGCGACGGAAATCTGGGAATTGAGCGGCGTGCCGTTGGCGCAGCTGGACCAGGCCACCATCATGCGCGCGGAAGACTGTGTCGATGCGGCGCTGGCGGGCCTGGATCAGGGCGAACTGGTGACCTTGCCTTCCGTCGAAGACCAGGCCTTGTGGGAGCAGTTTGACTCTGCCCGTCTGGCCCTGTTCGCAGGCGCGATGCGCGGCAAGCCGGCATCGCGTTATGGTATCGCGGGCTGATACACGCGAAAGAGGAAGCTACAGGGGCCGCACGGGGATGCAGATGTCGCAGGAGAATTCGCCGGTGGCCGGGTCCAGCGCCGTGGCCGCGGAAAAGCGCTCGAAGCACGGGCGCTCATCCCACTGCAGGCCGCTGGCCGGCAGCCATTCGCGCGTCATGCGCGTCCATGTTTCGGCAATGGCGCTGGATGGTCCCTTGAATTGCGCCACCGCATAGCGCCCGCCCGGCAGGGTGGTGCTGCTGGCCCGGCCGCCCGACTGGAACGCATCGGGCACGGTGACGCAGGCGTCGTAGCGGCATTTGTCTGGCGGCGTGATGCTGGGATCGTCATGGCCGATGCCGTAGCACGTCGCGTCGCCCAGGCCGTGCGACTGCATCCATGGCGCGATGGTGTCGCGCCAGAAGGCGCCGATGGCGGGACCGTAGGGGCCGATATGGCGCTGGCACGCCACGGTGGCGGGCGGCAGGTCGAGGATGGTGACTTGCATGGGACTCTCTCTATGAAGTGGATTGGAGTGCCCATGGTGCTGGAAGTCCGGCCCGTTTTCCTGACCAGGATTGCGCATGGCCTGATCCGGATTGCTATCTTGCCGGCGCAGGCGCATGGCTGCGAGCATGGCAGCGTTTTTTGCGGCGATGCCGGCGCGCCAGGCCGTTGGCGTGCAGCCGAATTTCAGCTTGAAGGCGCGCGCAAACGCTTCGCCGGAACCGAAGCCCGTCGCCAGCGCGATGTCCAGTATCGTTTCGTCGGGACGGCAGGCCAGCCGCAGGGCTGCCGTTTCCAGGCGCCGGCGGCGCGCATAGTCGCCCAGCGTCTCGCCCATCCAGGCAGCGAATACGCGGTGAAAGTGGAAACGTGAAAAATGCGCGACGTCGGCCAGCTGGGCCAGGTCCAGCGGCGTGTCGAGGTGGCGGTCGATATGGTCAAGCACGGCATTCATGCGCCGCGCGTATTCGGCGCGGAAATGGCCGGATGCCGGCTGTTCAGGGGGAGTAGGAGGGGAAGACATGCCGCCGATTATGGCATGAAGTCCCCTCCGGGCGGCGTGGAAAAGAGGCTTACGCCGCGTTCAAGGCTTGCTCCAGGTCTTCGCGCAAGTCGTCGATATGCTCGATGCCGACGGACAGGCGCAGCATGTCTTCCGACACGCCTGCCTTCGCCAGTTCTTCGGGATTGAGCTGGCGGTGCGTGGTGGAGGCAGGGTGCGTGGCCAGCGACTTGGCGTCGCCGATGTTGACCAGGCGCGTGAACAGTTGCAGGGCGTCGAGCACGCGGGCGCCGGCCGCGCGTGGATCTTCACCAGCCGCCAGTTTCAGGCCGAACGATAAAATGCCCGAGGCGCGGCCATTCATGTATTTCTTCACCAGCGCGTGGTCCGGGTGGTCTTCCAGGCCCGCGTAATTGACCCATGCGACTTTCGGATGCTGTTTCAGGTGCCTGGCCAGAGCCAGCGTGTTGTCGCAGATGCGGTCCATGCGCAGGGCCAGCGTCTCGATGCCCTGGATCAGCTGGAAGGCGGAGAGTGGCGAGATGGCCGCGCCCATATTGCGCAGAGGGACGACCCTGGCGCGGCCGATGAAGGCGGCCGGGCCGAAGGCTTCCGTGTAGACGACGCCGTGATACGACACGTCCGGTTCGTTCAGGCGCTTGAAGCGTTCTTTGTGCTCGGCCCACGGGAACTTGCCGCTGTCGACGATGGCGCCGCCCACGGTGGTGCCGTGGCCGCCCAGGTATTTGGTCAGCGAGTGCACGACGATATCGGCGCCATGCTCGATGGGACGGAACAGATAGGGACTCGGCACCGTGTTATCGACGATCAGCGGGATGCCGTGCGCATGCGCGATCTCGGCCAGTTTCGCTACATCGGTGACATTGCCCAGCGGGTTGCCGATCGATTCGCAGAAGATGGCCTTGGTGCGCGCGTCGATCAGAGCGGCAAACGTCTCGGGCTGGCGCGCGTCGGCGAAGCGCACTTCGATGCCGATCTGCGGCAGGGTGTGGGCAAACAGGTTGTAGGTGCCGCCATACAGCTGGCTGGCGGAGATGAAATTGTCGCCCGCTTCGGCGATGGTCTGGATCGCATAGGTGATCGCCGCCATGCCCGACGCCACGGCCAGCGCGGCCACGCCGCCTTCCAGCGCCGCGACCCGTTTTTCCAGCACGTCCTGCGTGGGGTTCATGATGCGCGTGTAGATATTGCCGGCGACCTTGAGGTCGAACAGGTCGGCGCCATGCTGGGCATTGTCGAAGGCGTAGGCCACCGTCTGGTAAATGGGGACGGCGGCGGCCTTGGTGGTCGGGTCGGGGGTGTAGCCGGCGTGCACGGCCAGGGTTTCGATTCTCATGTGGTCTCCGGTTGCTATGGTATGCGGTGGTGAAATCCGCAGCCATTGTGCCATGCGTCCGTTAACTGGTTGCTACGCTTGATAGAATATTAATTCATAAGCTAGTGCTATCTTGATATAAGTCATGCAGCTCTGCCAGCCCGATGAACCGTTCATGCGTGCCGTTCTGCGCGCAGGCAAATGCGCCGCCGATGGCGCCGCGGCGCATGGCATCGTCCAGGCCCGCGCCGCCCAGCCAGGCATGCAGGAAGGCCGCCACGAACGAGTCGCCGGCGCCGTTCGTGTCTACCACGGGCAGCTTCAAGCCTGCCGTCGGCGTGTGACGCACGGTCTCGCCGCCCCGTTCCAGCAGGTAGGCGCCGTCCGCTCCGGCCATGGCGATGACGGCCTGTGCGCGGCCTTCCGAGATAATGGCGCGCATGACGGACTCCGTACGCTTGCCCAGCGCGGCCGTGCTGAGGAAGACCAGGTCGGCGCGCAGCGCAAAGACCTTGTGGTGCGGGTTGACGCCATCCCAGTCGTGCAAATCCGTCGACACCGTGGTGCCGCACACTTGCGCATCGTCAAACAGCTCGGCCACCCAGCCCATGATGGAAAAGTGCGCATGGCGCGCCGGGCCCAGGTAGGGAAGATAAAAAGCGGCCGGCATGCGCACGTCTTCCGGATGGCGTCCGTCGTACAGCGACAGCCGGCGCCCTTGCGGGTCGACCAGGTTGACGCTGCGCCGCGTGCCCGAGGGTTCGACAAGGTGTGAAAAATCGAGCCGGGCTTCCTTGTAGCGCTGCAGGATGGCCGCGCCCTGCGCATCGTCGCCGATGAAGTCGATGAACTTGCAGCGCAATCCCAGCGCATGGCAGCCCAGCGCCACGCCGTTGCCCGTGTGCGCCACGTAGTCGCGGATGGGCGGCACGTGCAGCGAATCGGCGACGGGCAATTGCAGGTCGGGGACGCGCACGATCGTGTCGATGCCGGCGCCGCCGACCACTAAAATGTCATAGGTACTCATGGTGCAGCTTTCTCCAGCAGGACGGTGCCGCCCGCGTTCACCGCGACGGTGCCGTTTTTTACGATATAGGTTTGATTCGTGTAAGCGTCGCGCAGACTGGTGCCGTCGGCGAACACGCCGTGCACTTTCAGTTCGAGCGGGCCTTGCGCCTCGGGTACGGCGATGACGGCGTCGCCCTGTGTCACGCGGGCGAATGCGTACGGTTTGTCGTTGATGAAGCGGTGTTCTCCGCGCGCCAGGGCAGGGTGGCGCAGGCGGAACTGGCCCAGTTTGCGCGCATGCGCGAGGGTGGCCCCATCCATCGAGCTCCAGTTCATGTCGGAGCGGGTGGCCTGCTGTTCGTCGCCGACGGGCGCCGCGCCAGGCTGGCGCGCGCTTTCATCACCATAGAACAGCTGCACGCCGCCCGGCGCCAGCAGCAGGGCGGACAAGCCATGTTTCAGCCGGTCGCGCGGGAACAGGCTGGTGTCGTGCGACGAGATATACGACAGGATGTCGTAGCGGGGGCCCGGGCCCTTGCCCAGCAAGCCCGCGTACTGGCGGTAGACGCCATCGATGCTTTTCCAGTCGCCGCCAGCGCGGCTTTGAAAGTCGAAATTGATCATCGAATCGAAACCGGCGTCATGCCAGCTGCTGCGCTCGGGGCCGTGGCCCCACGCTTCGCCCGTCATCCAGAACGGCGCGTCATCGATCTTTTGCTGCGGATGGCGGGTTTTCCAATCCTTGAGGGCATCGGTGGCTGCCGCGCGCAGGGCCAGCCAGCTTGCCGGCTCCACGTGCTTGACGGTGTCGGCCCTGAAGCCGTCGACGCCGAATTCGCGCACCCAGTCGGCCAGCCAGTGGACAAGGTAAGTGCGGACAGTCGCATCGGGCAGGGCCACGGCGCGCGTGTCGGCCTTGCGCTGCAAAATCGGCGGCAAGCCCACGGCCTTGCCGCTCTCCGTGCGGAAGTCGGGCAGGTAGGCCAGCTGCATGGTGAAATCATCCTTGCCGCCGTCGGGGTAGCCGGGCAAGCCGGCGCGCACCCAGTCCGGGCCCCACCACTGCTTGAATTCGAAGTTGTTGTAGTCGATGAAGCTGTGATAGTCGCGCAGCACGGCCTGCTCATGGCCGGGCCACAGGACCGGCACCTTGTATTCGGACAGGGTGCGCAAGTCCGCGTAGCCGGGATGGTTCAGCACCACGTCGAACAGCACGCGGATGCCTTGCGCATGGGCCGTGTCTATCATCTCGCGCAGTTCCTCGCGCGTGCCCATGTTGGCATCCATGGTCGTGAAGTCGAGCGCCCAGTAGCCGTGGTAGGCGTAGTGCTGGAACTGCTGCTTGCCGCCCACCACCCAGCCGTGGATCTGTTCGTACGGCGCCGTGATCCACAGGGCGTTGACGCCCAGGTCGCGGAAGTAGCCGGCTTTGAGCTGCTGCGTAATGCCGGCGATGTCGCCGCCGTGAAAGCTGCCCACATCGCCGCCTTGCGGGTCGGCGGCGCGGCCATAACTATGGTCGTTTCCAGGATTGCCGTTGGCGAAGCGGTCCGTCACGGCGAAGTAGACGATGGGGTTGTCCGCAAAGCTCCCTGCCTGCGCCGAAGCGCTGAGTAACAGGGCGGCCAGCGTAGTCAGGGCGCGGCGCATGGTCAGCCCTTCACGCCGCCAGCCGTCAGGCCGGAGATCATCCATTTTTGCGCCAGCAGGAATACGGCCGTGATGGGCAGGCCGGACAAAATGGCTGCCGCGGCGAAGTCGCCCCACAGGTATTTTTGCTCGTACAGGAACAGTTTCGAGCCGACGGCCAGGGTCAGGTTGTTCTGTTCATGCAGCAACACGGAGGCGATCGGGTATTCGATGATGGCGCCGATGAACGACAGCAGGAATACCACCATCAGGATCGGCACCGTCATCGGCAGCAGCACGTAGATGAATGCCTGCCATTGCGTGGCGCCGTCGACCTTGGCCGCTTCCTCGATCTCGATGGGGATGGTTTGATAGTAGCCCTTGATGGTCCAGATATGCAGGGCGATGCCGCCCGTGTAGGCCAGCACCAGGCTGCCGTGGTGGTCGATGCCCAGCCACGGCACGTAGCTGCCCAGCACATCGAAGATGGCGTAGATGGCCACCAGGGCCAGCACGGCGGGGAACATCTGCAGCAGCATTAGCGCGGAAAGGGTTTGCGACTTGAAGCGGAACTGCATGCGCGCGAACGCATACGCGCAGGTGGTCGACAGCAGCACGGTGACGGTGGCGCTCATGCTTGCCACCTTGATGGAATTCCACAGCCACAGCAGCACGGGGAAGTCCGGCTCGACCAGGGTGCCGTTGGGCGCCTGGTAAGACATGCCCAGCGCCAGGCGCCAGTGCTCGAAGCTGATCTCGGGCGGTATCAGGCTGCCCGAGGCGAAGTTGCCAGGGCGCAAAGAGATCGACAAGATCATCAGGAAGGGGAACATCACCAGCGCGATCAGCGCGATCACGGCGACGTGGGCCGCCAGGATGCGCCAGCGGTTGGAACGGTCGACAACGATAGCCATATGCTGTCCTTTATGCTTTGTTCATGCGCGTCAGGCGCATGTTGACCAGCGAAATCGCGGCCACGAGGAAGAAGATCAGGGTCGAGATGGCGGCGGCCAGGCCAAAGTTCTGGCCGGAATCCTCGAACGCGATGCGGTAGGTGTAGGACACGAGCAAGTCCGTCGTGCCGGCCGGCAAGGTGGTGTCGAGGAAATCGGGACGTCCGCCCGTCAGCAAGCTGATCAGTACAAAGTTATTGAAGTTAAAACCCAGGCTGGCCACCATCAGCGGCGTCAGTGGCTTGATGATCAACGGCAACGTGATCTTGAAGAAATTCGTCAGCGGTCCCGCGCCGGCCAGGGCCGACGCTTCGTACAGGTCCGACGGGATCGCCTTGATCAAGCCCATGCACACCACCATCATGTAGGGGTAGCCGAGCCAGGTGTTGACGATCAAAATCATGGCCTTGGCCAGCGTGGTGTCCGAGAACCAGGCGGGCTTGATGCCGAACAGGGCGTCGAGCACGAGGTTGATTTCGCCGAAGTTATTGTTGAACAAGCCTTTGAAGACCAGGATGGAGATAAAACCCGGCACGGCGTACGGCAGGAACAGCAGGGTGCGGTACAGGCCGCGGAAGCGCAGCGCATCCCAGTTCAGCAGTACGGCCAGCACCATGCCCAGGCCCGTCGTCGTGGCCACGCTGATCAGGGCGAAAACGATGGTCCACACGAAAATGCGCAGGAAGGGGCCGCGGAACGCTTCATCGGAGAAAATCTTCACGAAGTTGGCGAAGCCGACATTGACCTTGAAGCCCGGTTCCAGCTTGGTACCGTCCGGCATTTCATAAAAGCCCGTCTTGAAGTTCGGTGTCACGAGCTCGCCCGTGGCGATTTTCTTCAGGGTCTTGTCGGGCAGTTGTTTGTAGACATGCGCGACGGGGCCGAATTCGCGCAAGCCCACCATGCGCAGCTCGATCTTGTTCGGCATGACCAGGGTGAGCAGCTTCAAGTCCTTTTGCAGGGCGATGATGTCCTTGATGGGCAGCGGCGCGGCCAGCACGGGCGCCTGCACGGGATCCAGCGGCGCCACTTCCACGTTCAGGGGGACGGCGCGCTTGAGGGCCAGCGGCTGCGTCAAGAGCACTTCGCCCGTGTCCGGGCTTTCCAGGCGCAGGCGGTATTCCTTGTTGTCGGCATGCACGGTCATGGCATAGCCGGCGCTTTCCACGCGCTGCGTCTCGTCGAGCAGGTATTGCGTGGCCCGCTCATACGTGAGCAGGTTGCGCGAACTGAAATTGGTAAAGCCGATCGACACCGTGTACACCATCGGCAGCAGCACGAAGACGATGACCGCCGTAATGCCGGGAAACAGATAGCGGTAGGCATAGGCGCGCGGTGACGTGAAGACAAACGTCGTCAGGGTCAGCAAGCCGAGGAAAACGGCGGCCAGCATGGTCTGGCCGGAAATGTACAACATGAAGAGCAGATACAGACCCAGCGCCATGCTGATGGTCAATACCGTAGGGCCGATAAACTTGCGCACGATGGATACCTGTGAAGATGGAGTGATACGAGATGGCGTAGGTCGGATTAGCGGCTATGCAGCGTAATCCGACAACATTGTTGGCTGCTGGTGTCGGATTACGGCCCTTCGGGCCTAATCCGACCTACGCCTTGACCTGCTTAATTGGCGGTCGTAATCCGCTTTGCCGCCGCATCCAGGCCATCCTTGGTCGTCTGGCGGCCTTGCGTGATGTTTTCCAGCGCCGATTGCATCGACGACCAGAAGCGGCCCATTTCCGGGTTGTTCGGCATCGGACGGCCCGCTTGCGCGCTTTCCATCGTCGCCTGGATGTTCGGGTTGGCTTTCAATTCCGCGAACAGCACCTTGTTCGCTGGCGTGCCCAGCGGGACGTCGGCGTTGATGGTTTTCAGGCCATTGATCTGCAGCATCTGGTTTTCCAGGAATTCCGTGGCCAGGTCCTTGTTCGGGCTAGCCTTGGAAATCATCGCGCCCAGCACGCCCACGAACGGGGTGGCCGTCTTGCCTGCCACGGTAGGGATCGTTGCCACGCCAAAGTTGATCTTCGACTTGCGCGCATTGTCCCACGACCATGGGCCGTTGATCATCATGGCGATCTTGCCCTGGTTGAAACCGGCTTCCATTTCCGCGTAGCCCGCGCCCTTCGGCATGGCGCCGCTGTTGATCAGGGTCATCAGCGCATTCACGCCAGCCTGCGAACCGGCATTGTTCACGCCCGTTTTTGCCGCATCGTAGCGGCCGTCGGCCTTGACTTCAAACGGGAAGCCGCCGCCCGCGCCCAGCAAAGGCCACGTGAAATAGGTGTTCGTGTAATCCCACAGGATGGCTTTCTTGCCCTGAGCGGACAATTTCTTGTCCAGCGCGGCGATTTCTTCGAAGGTTTTTGGTGGCGTCGGCACCAGGTCCTTGTTGTAGACGAGGGCGACGGCTTCGATGGAGATCGGGTAGCCCCAGGTCTTGCCGCCCACCGTGAAGGCGTTCCAGGCCAGCGGCAGGATGGCGGCGCGCGCTTCCTTGCTTGGCGTCAATGGCTGCAGCAAGCCGGCGTCGATCCAGGTGCCGATGCGGTCATGCGGCCAGATCCAGATGTCCGGACCCTTGCCGGCGGCCGCCGCTTGCTGGAATTTGTTCGGTGCATCTTCCGGATGCTCGACGACGACCTTGACGCCTGTCTTCTTGGTGAATTCCTCGCCGACCTTTGCCAGGCCCTTGTAGCCCTTGTCGCCATTGATCCAGATCAAGAGGGTGCCTGCTTCGGCCGCGTTCGCCATGCTGACGGCGGCCAGGTTGCCGATGCCGGCCAGGGCGGCGGCGATCAGGGTGGTTTTGATGAAGCTGCGTTTCGCGTGTGTGAAGGACATGTCAATCTCCAGTGTCTTTTTTTATGTTAAGTATCAAGGCTGAGACGATACAACCAGGCCAGGCGGCGCCTGTAGCGCCTGGCCCTTTAAATTCGGAATCAGGTACGGGTCTGTCCATGCTCGTCGAACACGTGGACGCGGGCGGGCGCCACTTGCAGCGCCACGGATTGGCCAATGGCCCAGTCCGTTTCCGCATCGGCGCGCACCACCAGCGGCTCGTCGCCGCCCGGTACTTGCACATACAGATAGCTGATGTCGCCCAGTTTTTCCACCGCCTGCACGGTGGCCGTGATGGCGGCAGTGGCGCCGGGCGAGCACGCTTGCACGTGTTCGGGACGCGCGCCGACGGTGACGGGGGTGCCGCTGGCCAGCGGCTGCGTCAGGACGGCCTGCAGCATGCCGCCCGCGTTGGTGGCGATGGTGGCCACGCCATCGGCATAGCTGTGGATCTTGCCTTTGAGGAAGTTCATGCGGGGCGAACCGAGGAAGCCGGCCACGAACAGGTTGGCGGGATGGTGGTACAGCTCCAGCGGCGCGCCCACCTGTTCGATGCGGCCCGCGTTGAGCACGACGATGCGGTCGGCCAGGGTCATCGCTTCGACCTGGTCATGCGTGACGTAAATCATGGTTGAGCGCAATTCGCGGTGCAAGTTCGCCAGTTCGATGCGCATCTGCACGCGCAGCGAAGCGTCGAGGTTGGACAGCGGCTCGTCGAACAGGAAGACGTCGGGCTTGCGCACGATGGCGCGGCCGATGGCCACGCGCTGGCGCTGGCCGCCCGACAAGTCCTTCGGTTTGCGTTCCAGCAAAGGTTCGATGCGCAGGATCTGCGCGGCGCGTTGCACGGCGTCGGCGATCTGCACCTTGCTCATGCCGGCCAGTTTCAAGCCAAACGCCATGTTCTGCGCCACGCTCATGTGCGGGTACAAGGCGTAGCTCTGGAACACCATGGCGATGCCGCGCTTGGCGGGCGGCACGTCGTTCATGCGGGTCTTGCCGATGAATAAATCGCCGCCGCTGATTTCTTCCAGGCCGCAGATACTGCGCAGCAAGGTGGATTTGCCACAACCCGACGGGCCCACGAACACCATGAATTCGCCATCGGCGATCTCCAGGTCGATGCCGTGCAGGGTTTGCACGTCGCCATATGCCTTCTTCAGGCCTGTTAACTTCAGTCCAGCCATGTCTGTCGTCCTCAATCTCACTGAATGTGCCTGGCCAAATCTACTGCGCGTCGAGATTTGCGGCTGGCGATGCTCACTGTGCCTTCGCACAGCTGCGCTTCTCTGCCACAACTCTCATCCGCTCGCTACGATTTTGCCAGGCACTGATACGCTGTTATTTGGCCCCGCTGATGCGCGGGGCTCGTTATTGTAATTGGCGGCATGGCCGCCAAAGCCTGCGATTTACGCCAGGGTGCCGAACCAGCCGCCATGTGGGGGCAGGCTGAGCTGTTGGCCATCTTTGCTACCTGGCAAGCCGTGACCGGCCAGGTCGGCCGCTGGCGCCGCGTCCGGCCAGGCGAAGGTGACCGCTTGCGTGCCCAGGTTGAAGGCGGCCAGGACGGACGGTTGACCAGGCAAGTCGCGGCGCAGGGCCAGCACGGGTTCCGGTGCATCGAAGAAGACGATATCGCCGCGCAGCAATTGCGGCAGGGTGCGGCGCCAGGCGAGGATCTTCTGCGCAAACTGCAATGGTGAAGCGGCATCGTTTTCTTCGACATCAACGGCGCGGGCCAGATGCTCGGGCGGCACGGGCAGCCAAGGTTTGGCATTGCTGAAGCCGCCATGCGGCGCCTCGGCCACCCACGGCATCGGCGTGCGGCAGCCATCGCGGCCCTTGAACTGGGGCCAGAACGGGATGCCGTACGGGTCTTGCAGCGCCTCGAAAGGAATGTCCGCTTCCGTCAGGGCCAGCTCGTCGCCCTGGTACAGGCAAGGCGTGCCTTTCAGCGCGGCCTGCACGGCCAGCACCACCTTGGCCAGCGATGGCGACGGGTTTTCGCCACCCCAGCGCGTCATGACGCGCACGCTGTCGTGGTTGCCCACGGACCAGGAAGCCCAGCCGTCGGCCACTTGCGCCTCGAATTCTTCCACCTGGGTGCGGATGTGCGCGGCCGAAAATTCCGCCGTCAGCAAGTTGAAACTGTAGGCCATGTGCAGCTTGTCGGCGCCCGTGTAGGCAGCCATGGTGGCCAGCGCATTGTCGTCGCCCACTTCGCCGATGGAAATGGCTTGATATTCGTCAAGTATGGCGCGCACGCGCTGCAAATAAGCGATGTTTTCCGGCTGCGTCTTGTCGTACACGTGCGCCTGCATGCCGTACGGGTTGATGGCCGACACGCTGCTCGCGTCGCGCTGCACGGCTGGTGGATTGTCGCGCAGCAGCTGGTCGTGATACGGGAAGTTGCAGGAATCGAAGCGGAAGCCATCGACGCCCCGTTCCAGCCAGAAACGCAGATTGTCCAGCTGGGCCTGCTGCACGGCCGGATTGTGGAAATTCAGGTCGGGCTGGCTGGCGAGGAAATCGTGCAGGTAGTACTGGCCGCGGCGCGGCTCCCATTGCCAGGCGGAACCGCCGAACACGGACAGCCAGTTGTTCGGCGCCGTGCCGTCCGGCTTCTGGTCGGCCCACACATACCAGTCGGCCTTGGCATTGTCGCGGCTGGAGCGGCTTTCCACGAACCACGGGTGGTTGTCGGACGAATGCGACAACACCTGGTCGATCATCACTTTCAAGCCCAGCTCATGGGCGCGCGCCACCAGGCGGTCGAAATCGGCCAGAGTGCCAAACATGGGATCGACGTCGCAGAAGTCGGCTACGTCGTAGCCGAAATCCTTCATCGGCGACGTGAAGAAGGGCGAGATCCACACGATGTCGGCGCCCAGGGCGGCGATGTAATCGAGCTTGGAGGTGATGCCAGGCAAGTCGCCGATGCCGTCGCCATTGCTGTCGAGGAAGCTGCGTGGATAAACCTGGTAGATGACGGCGCTGCGCCACCAGTCGGCGGGCAGGTGGGCGAGATTGTTCTGGATGGTCGGCATGAATGATTTCTTAAAAGTTGCCTGTAGCCGTGGCTATCAGGGCGGCGCTGCTGGTTGGTAGGCGAACGTCTTATTTTAAAATTCAAAGCGCTTTGGGTATGAAATGAGTATAGTTCAAAGCGCTTTGAAAAGTAAAGCGATACACGCGCCAGACATACGATTTTTTTATGAGGGTGATTCAGGGAGGGGATGTTCATCCCCTGGCCGAAGACGAAACCCTATGCAAGGGCTGGGGTCAGACCCTGAGGGTCTGACCCCGGTATTTCGCGGGTTACGCGGTGAGAGGCTGAATCATGCGTGTATTACGGGCCCTGCCGACTCGCCCGGCAGCAGTTCGCACGGCCACAGTTCCTGCAGGTCGGTGACGGGCGTGCCATCCATCAGGGCCAGCAGCATGTGGATCATCTTCGCGCCAGCGCCGCGCGGGTCGGGCTGGACGACGGTGGTGACGTTGTGGCCGGCCAGGGAATCCTCCATCACGCCCCAGACGATCAGCGACATTTCGCTGCCGATGGCGATGCCCGCGTCGAGCAGGGCGCGCACGGCGCCCACGCCCGACATGTGATTGTCGACGATGACGGCCGTGGGGCGGGGCGAGCGGGCCAGCAGGCGCTGCATGGCCTGGTAGCCGGCGCGGCGGTCGTGCGCATTGTCGACCAGGTTGTCCGGGTCGACGGCCAGGCCGCCCGCCTGCATGGCGTGCTGGAAACTCTCGACGCGCTGGCGCACGAAGTTCAGGTCCGGCGTGGCGCTGATCAGGCCGATGCGCTGATGGCCCAGCTGCGCCAGGCGCTCGACGGCCAGGCGCATGCCCGCCTCATTATCGTAGTCGAACCACGCGTGCGGCTGGTTCAGCTGGGTGCGGCCATGGGCGACGAACGGCATGCCCTGCTGCGCCAGGTAGGCGATGCGCTCGTCGAACGGTTTCGTGCGTCCGACGATCAGGCCATCGATGCGGCGGCCCTTGACCATGCGTTCATAGGTGTGGAATTCGTTGCCGGCCGAGGCGGGCGCGATCATCATGTCCATCTGCTGGGCTTCCAGCGCTTCCGACATGCCGCCCACGATTTCGATGAACATGGGGTCGGCCAGGTCGTTCGGCATCAGCGGGTAGATGATGCCGACGATATTCGTGCGTCCCACGGCCAGGCTGCGCGCCATGGGGTTGGGACGGTAGCCGGCCGCCTGCGCGGCGGCCAGCACCCGCTCGCGCGTGCGTTCGCTCACTTCCGGATAGCCATTCAAGGCGCGGCTGACGGTGGTTTCGGATATTCCTAGCGTTTTGGCGAGATTTTTGAGGTTCATGGATGCTGCAGTTGGGGTCTATCCAGGGTGGGTCGGGAGCGATGCGGTGCGATGACGGGTAGTTTATCTGATAAATGCCGGAATGATCAGGGGTATGACAAGCGGCGGCAGCGCCCAAAAAAATACGCGGGCAAACCCAGGGGCGCCCGCGCTAAAAGAGGATACTGCTGAATCACTACATTGAAGCTGCCGGCCATCGCGTGCAGCGGCGAAATGGTGGGTCCGGGTACTGCCTGCCCCTTTCATAGCGGGCGGTGTTGCTGCCAGTGGCTGGTGCCTTGCGGCATCAGCCAGTGTTGGGTAGGTTTGAACAAAGAGCGTCTGACAAAACGTTCAGGGCAAGGCGCACGGTCGCAGACAGTACGCTAGTACGGCAAGACCGTGCAACGCCGCCATGGGCGTTTTTCAGATGCTCTTACCACCAGGATTCCACTTGGAAACCGACCGAGCTGCCGTTGGTCTTGCCACCGAACACGCCCGTCGACGACAGCGCCGATTCCGCGGCGGCGGCCGACTGGGCTGCCTTGTTCCATTTGGCATAGGTGTAGAAGGCGCGCAGCACGGGACGCGACCAGAAGCTGTTGCCGGCCGACAGTTGCGGTGCGAACGTCAGCTTGGTTAGGTTGCGGCTTTCGCCGCCTTCCGGCTTGACGATGTCGTGGCCCAGTTCCACGGCCAGGCTGTAGTTGTCCGTGAAGTGGTAGACGGGGCGCGCGCCGATCGATGTCCACTTGCTGCTCACGCCTGCCGTTTCCTTGTCTTCGTAGACGAAGGTGCCCATGCCCGACCAGGCGCCTTTGGGCTGGATCATGATCTGTTCCGTCAGGCGCACGACCTTGTCATCCTTGCCGGCGCCCAGGCTGAAGCCGCCCGTGTTGGCGGCGCTGCCCTTGCCGTACTGCAATGCCACCTTGTTGAAGCCGCCCAGCAGATTGCCTTGCGTATGCATGATGGTCAGCAAGTGGCCGCTGGCGATGGGGGCCGCGCCTTGCGCATTGCGTTTCTGGTTGAATTGCAGGCCCAAGGTCAGTTCGCCATCGGGGTTGACCTTGATGCCGGAGAAGCGCAGGTCGTGGGACAGGCCCATGCGCTTGCTGTCGCCGTCGTCGGCCGTGCGCACGACGGCGTAGGCCAGCTTGGCGGCGCCCAGGTCGATGTTTTCCAGGCCGGCGCCAGGGCCGCTGTTATTCCAGAAGTAGTAATCGGTGATGTGCACGTCCTGGCGGTCGTAGTAGCGCTTGCCGACCCAGGCGCGCGCTTCGGCGAAGGCGCCCGTGCCGATCTTGTCGGCGACCACGTTCATTTCGCGCCACGATGGGTCCGATTGCTCCCAATCCTGGTTCTGATTGACGGAAAACGCCACCAGGGTATTGATGCGGAAGGTGGTGCCGTTGGCTGCCTTGAAGGCTTCGCCGCCGAATTTCAGTTCGCCGTAGGTTTCGCACTCATTGCCCAGACGATACTTGGACGAGGCGCCGGCCAGGCCGAAACACGCTTCCTTGCCGCCTTCGCTGCTGGTGCCGAAGCCCGAGCGGATATAGCCGCCGAAGTCGATCGGCAGGGCGGCCTGGGCCGACGCACTCAAGGCCATCAGCACTGCCGCCGGCAACGCTTTCAAGAAAAATTTGTTCATTGTGTCTCCAGTGTTTTTATAGGTGTGGGATCGGCGCGCATCAATTTGCGAAACCAAAGCGCTTTAACTATGTTTCAAAGCGCTTTGAGTATAGTTCAAAGCGCTTTGATAAGTAAACTCGTTTTGTTCTTGAAGACTTTTGAGGTGTTGCAGAGAAACATCAAAGGCGCGCGGCGGCGCGTGGGCGCCGCCGGGTATGGCGGGACAGGGGATGGTTGCCGCGGGAAAGCCGGGCGACTTAGTTTGGCGCCTTGCAGGTGGGCAGGGCGGCCGTGTCCGTGGCCGCTGTGGCCGGATGGCGCAAAAAGGCGAGGATCAGCAGGGCCGATGCCGTGGTGATGCTGGCCAGCACATACAGCAAGTGGCGGAAGGCCGTGCCATAGGCTTGCGCCAGCTCGGCGGCGCCCGCCTGCGGCAGCAGGGTAGCGGCATGGCGCAGCTCGCCCAGCGCCAGGAAGGGGCCCGCGTGCGCTGCCTGTTGCGCGCCGCTGCCGGTACCGCCCAGCGCCGCGACGGTGAGCGTGCCCAGCAGCGCGCTGACGATGGCCAGCGCCAGGCCTTCGCCCGCCACGCGCGTCGTATTGAAGATGCCGGCTGCCATGCCGGCCCGCTCGACGGGCACGACGCTGATGGCCAGACCATCCATCAAGCCCCAGGGCAGGCTGATGCCGCAGCCGATCAGCAGTAGCGGCCCGATCAAGGTAGCGGGCGCTTGCCCTGGCGCGCAGGTGGAGAGCCACAGCAAGCCGCCCGCCGCCAGCAGCAGGCCGGTCGCGCAGATGTGGGCGGCGGCGAGGCGCTGCGCCGCCATGCCGGCCAGGACCGGCAGCACCAGCATGGGTGCCGACAGGGCGATCATCATGCGTCCCGCTTCCAGCGCGCTGTAGCCTTCGATGCCGATGAAGCGGGCCGGCAGCAGTACCAGCAGTACGACAAAGGAAAACGCGGGCGCTGCCGCCAGCAGTTGTACGCCAGCAAAAGCAGGCAGGCGGAACAGGGTCAAGTCCAGCATGGGCCGCGCCGCGCGCCGCTCCACGCGGATGAATGCGCCCAGCAGCAAGGCCGCGCCACCGAGCAGTCCCAGGCTGGCAGCACTGCCCCAGCCGCTGTCGGGCGCCTGCAGCAAGCCATACGTAAACAGTGACAATGCGCCGGTAAACGTCAGGGCGCCGGGCCAGTCGACGCCCTGCGCCTGCGGATCGCGCGATTCGCGCATGGCGCGCGCGGCGGCCAGCAGGGCGGCCAGGCCGGCCGCGGCAGTGGCGACAAAAATGGCGCGCCAGCCCGTGTGGGTGATCAAGGTGCCTGCCAGGAAGGGACCGAAGGCCAGGCCCGCGCCGAAGGCCGTGCCGATCAGGCTGAAGGCGCGCGCGCGGGCGGGGCCGTCGAATTCCTGTGCCAGGGCCGCCAGTCCGCTCGACAGGGCCATGGCGCAGCCCAGGCCCTGGACGGCGCGCAGCACGTCGAGCCACAGGATGCCGGGCGCGGCCGCCAGTGCCAGCGCGGCGGCGGAAAACACGCCCATGCCCAGCAAGAACACGCGCTTGCGGCCATAGCGGTCGGCCAGCGTGCCGGCCACCATCAGGCATCCGCCAAAGCTGAGCATGAAGGCATTCGTGATCCACGCAAGCGCCAGCGGCGAGCCGTGCAGGTCGGCGGCGATGGCGGGAATGGCGATGGCCGGTCCCGTAAAACTGAGCGGCATGCATAGCGCGGCCAGGCAGACGGCGGCCAGCACCAGCGTGCGCCGTGCAGTCGCTTGGTCCGGGGCTTGCGCGGGAAGATTCGTATCCATGGGAATGATTCCAGAAAGAGGGAATCCGATGATAATATGGGCGTAATCAATGAAAAAGTGGCTGAAAATCCGCTCATAACGGACAAATATTCCCTAATCGAAATGGCGACATGGCATGGATAATCTGAATGGCATTGCCGCCTTCGTGCGCGCGGCGGAAACGCGCAGTTATGTGGCGGCCGGGCGGCTGCTCGGCGTGTCGGCCTCGGCCGTGGGCAAGAGCGTGGCGCGGCTGGAAGAAAAGCTGGGCGTGCGCCTGCTCAACCGCAGCACGCGGCGCATCAGCCTGAGCAACGAGGGGGCGCTGTTTTACGAACGCTGCCAGCGCATCCTGGCCGACCTCGGTGATGCCGAGGCGGAACTGTCGCACCTGGCCGAGGCGCCGCGCGGCAAGCTGCGCGTCAGCCTGCCCGTGATCGGCTACCGCATCATCCTGCCCCTGCTGGCCGAGTTTACGCGCAAGTACCCGGAGATCGAGCTCGACCTCGATTTCAACGACCGCCTGGTCGACGTGGTGGCCGAAGGCGTCGACGTGGCCGTGCGCAGCGGCACCTTGACGGATTCGCGGCTGATGGCGCGCGAGCTGGGGCCGTTTGCTTTTGCCATCGTGGGCGCTCCCGCATATTTCGCCCGTCACGGCGTGCCGGCCACGCCACGCGCGCTGGAAGGGCACGCCTGCGTGCGCTATAAGTTTCCCACCACGGGCAAGCTGCAGGAATGGGCGCTGCAGCGGGCCGACGGCGACAGCGGCGGCGAGTTGCGCTTGCCGACCGCCTTGACCTGCAACAATATCGAGGCCTTGATCGGCGCCGCCACGCAGGGCGTGGGCCTGGCTTACCTGCCTGACTTTATCGTGCGCGACGCCATCGCGCGCGGCGAACTGCAAGCCGTGCTGGCCGATTGCCTGCTGTACTCGAGCAAGTTCTGGGTGCTGTGGCCGTCGAGCCGTCACCTGTCACCTAAAATCCGCGTCTTTGTTGACCATTTGTGTACCCACCTGCATTTTTCTCCGCCCCCTCCCGACCCTGCATCATCCCTTTGATGGCCCTGGCCGCCGCGCTGGCGGCTGCTTGGGGAATATTCCTACCCCAAAACGATTATTCCTAACGCCGCTGGATTTATATTTGCTGCGCCGCATCACGCCATGCCGCACGGCATCAACTTATGGCCTTCCTGAATACCCGTCATTCGTTATGGAAATTGCCATAAGGAATTTATTTATGTTAATTTCATATCTGTTTCTGCAACATTGCATCAGCTGGTCGCTTGCGGGAACATGTGCAGGATTAGGCGCCATAAGCGTGTAGTAACCAACAATTAAGGGATGGTAACCCCGTTCCGTTCAGGGAGTGTGCATGAAGACAGTCACTACGACGCCGCAGGATCCGGCGCCAGCCACGACAGCGAAACCGGCCCGCAAAACGGGTTTGCTGCTGGGTGGCGGCGCACCAAATTCCACCTTGATCGCCGGCGCCCTGGCTGCTTTCCTTGACGAGGGCATCGAGTTCGACGTTATTTCCGCCTCGGGCGCCGGCGTGTTGATGGGTTTGCTTTACACGACGCCGCACGAGGCCACGCCGCGCCAGGCCTTGCAAAGCTGGGCCGACACGGGCGTGGCCGACAGCATCTACAAGATGATCCCGATCAACTACAAGGTGTTCCAGAAGCCGGGCATGCATGCGAGCACTTTCCGCGACGCCTTCCAGCCGCCGGCCAACAATCCTTTTTTTCAGGCCTTCCAGCAAACGTTTGCGGGCGTGCCCACGGCCTGGTCGGACTGGGGCAAGTTGATGGTGTCGTCGCTGTCGCCGTCGGACCTGTCGGCGAAAAGCCTGGGCCTGTGCGCGCACTTGCCCTTCCTGGAAAAAGCCGTGGATTTCTCGGGCGTGGCCCGCATGCGCCCCGATTTCTACATCAATGCCTACAACCTCAGCGAGCACCGCATGCAAATCTGGGGCAAGCACGAAATTGAACCGATCCACGTGCGCGCCGCGTTGTCGTTCCCGTTCCTGTATGCGCCCACGACCATCGCCGGCGACGACTACATCGAAGGCGCGGCGCTCGATACGCTCAATTTCGACCCGTTTATCGAAGGCAAGGGCGAGCACCATGACGCCGATACGCTGGTCATCCTCGACATCCTCGGCGACGAGCGACTGCTGCGCAAGCCGCGCAACCTGTACGACGCCTGGGTGCGCTCCATCATCACGCCGCTGGTGAAAATTTCCAAAAGCGAGCTGCGCCTGTTCGAACTCGAACACAACACGGATGCGCGCACGGGCCAGCCCAAGCGGCGCCTGCTCAAGCTCGACTTGATGGGCGGCATCCCGGAGCAGCACTGGCCCGATACGCTTGACTGGTCCAGTTCGAACATGCAGTTGCTGTTCGACGTGGGCCACAAGGCGGGCCTGGCATTTTGCCGCCAGCATGGCGACTTGCTACGCCGCGCGCCCGAGGCTTCCCCGCTGGCGGCCTAGCAACCGATCCCCGGCCACCTGATCGGCAGCTACTTATCCTGCCTGGCCTTGCCAGGCTACCTTTTTACTGTGACACACCATGAATATCACCAAGCAATTAATTCTGACCCTGACCATCGCCTTGCTGGCCCTGCTATTGCTGGGCGCCGGCGGCGCCATCCAGCTGCAGCGCGCCCAGGAGCGTTTTGATACCGTGCAAAACCGCATCATTCCCAGCATCCAGGGCTTGAATGCGGCCAAGGGTTTCCTGGCCGACTCGCGCCTGGCCGGCTACCGCCTGTCCGTATTCTCGAACCTGGCCGACAAGACGGCGCTGGACAAGGCCGTGGCCGATGCCAACACGAATTTCGACAAGGTCATCGCCACCTACCGTGCCGAGCGCCTGTATGACGCGACGGACAGCAAGATGCTCGACGCCGACCAGGCCGCGATGGAAGCCTACCGCCGCGCGCTGGCGCCATTCTTTGCCGCCGCCTACGCGGGCGACATGGATGGCGTACGCGCCACCTTGCTGGCCGGCACGCCGCTGGCCATCACGGCCGCCGCCGCGAAGAAAAGCATGGATGACCATATCGCCTACAACAACAAGCTGGTCGATGACGTGAAAGCGGAAAGCCTGGCCGCCTACGACACGGCGTTCAACACCATGCTGGCCGTGCTGGGCGTGGCCGTGTTGCTGACGGGCGCGCTGGCCTGGCATATCTACCGCACCATCAGCGGCGGCCTGGGCAATATCGAACACACGCTGGAGCGCGTCAGCGCTTCGCTGGACCTGTCCGCCGCCATGCCCGTCGAGCGCATGGATGAAGTGGGCCGCACGGCCACCGCCTTCAATAAATTCCTCGAGCGCATTGTCGGCGTGATCGCCACCGTGCGCGCCTCGGCCGATACGGTCAGCGTGGCGGCCGCGCAGATTTCCGCCGGCAACGCGGACTTGTCGGTGCGCACCGAACAGCAGGCGTCTTCCCTGGAAGAAACGGCATCCAGCCTGGAAGAGCTGACCTCGGCCGTACGCCAGAATACGGACAATGCGCGCCAGGCGAACTCGCTGGCCGTGTCCGCCTCGGACGTGGCCCGCAAGGGCGGCGCCGTGGTGGCGCAAGTGGTGGGCACGATGGGTTCGATCAATGAATCGGCGAAGAAGATCGCCGACATTATCGGCGTGATCGATGGCATTGCCTTCCAAACCAACATTCTGGCGCTGAACGCGGCCGTGGAAGCGGCGCGCGCAGGCGAGCAGGGCCGGGGCTTTGCCGTGGTGGCCACGGAAGTGCGCAACCTGGCGCAGCGCTCGGCGGCTGCCGCCAAGGAAATCAAGGGCTTGATCGAAGATTCCGTCGACAAGGTCAACACGGGCAGCGCACTGGTCGACCAGGCGGGCGCGACGATGGAAGAAATCGTCGCCAGCATCCGCCGCGTGACGGACATCATGGGCGACATCGCCAACGCCAGCCACGAGCAGAGCGCCGGCATCGAGCAGGTGAATCAGGCCATTTCGCAAATGGACCAGGTCACCCAGCAAAACGCGGCCCTCGTGGAAGAGGCGGCCGCCGCGGCTTCCTCGCTGCAGGATCGTGCCGTGGAACTGGTCGACGTGGTGGCCGTGTTCCGCCTGCGTGGCGACGCCCAGGGCAAAGCGCTGACAGTGGCGGGTGGCTTGCCGGCCGCGGCTTCAGCCTCAGCCAGCCGGCGCCTGGCGCTGCCTGGCCGCAGTGCCCGCGCTTAAGTTTAGTCATTGAATTGCCCCGGTACGCCGGGGTTTTGGTGATGTCATTGTTCTATTCGGGGGGGGCGTTGATGTTCGGTATCTGTGACGACGGTAAGTAAGGTTTCCCGGGCTGACAGGGAAGGAGGGCACTGCCCTGTTTCGCAAGTCAGGGTGCCTGCCTTTCGCACACGTGAGTCCGCTTTCGCCCCAAAGCGGACCATCGAGAACTAGGATTCCTTCTTGATGGTAATGTTGTTTGCGCGAATTCTGATGTCGCCGAAGTCACCTTCAAGGATTGCACCATCTTCAGTTGTCGCCGCACCTTCAAGCTCACCAAGACTTGGAACATTCTCACGAGTTGTGATGTTCCCGGCAAAACGAAGTTCGCCAACTTCAAATCCAATTGGCGAGCCATCGGAATTTGTCGCCAGCAACTCAAATCGTGTCCCGTCATAGCCAATCAACTTCGTCAGAAAATAGGAATGGCGCTGCTCCAGGTAGAAGGAGAGCACGTAGGTCTCAGCTAGGTCTTCGATCTTCATGCGCGATCATTCCTTTAATATTCCTGGCGTTGTTCACGTATTTGGCTAGGTCCGCTTTTGGCCGGTTGCCGCCGTTCATGTGAGACAGCTTCCGTCCCACAGCCGACCTTTCCTAACCAATGCTAGCTTGGAAAATTCGATCGCTGGAAGCGAGAAATGCGTTTGGATCCTTGACGAATCTGGATGCAGACGATGCTTTCAGGGCTTCTGTCACTTGTTCCACTATGGGAGCGATAACTCGTCCCCCTTCGCACAGTACTATGCAGTACCCACAGTCATCAGCAATAGCAACGATGCTTTCGAGCAGCCTGATGTTCAGATTTGAACAATCCAGACGAACGTCAACGGAATCGTCCCAAACCTGTATGTCGTCTGTTTTAGAATTGCCATACATAGTCGCCTCAGCGCTCCAAGAATCAGCTACGGGCAATACACTCTTCGCGAGGGCCTGTATGGCAGATTTGTCTACGCCTTCCCAATAATTTGGCCAAACCATTTCATCATCGAAACTTGCGTCTGGCACAACAGCAGCAAACTGAAGCAGGAAATCAGGCACTTTGCCATGTACTTCGACAATCCTTCTTGCGGGAATCAAGGTGAACTTGAATTGCCATACAGCCATTGAAATTCTCCAGTATTCAAAAAAGCTCGACCGTTCTGCCCCCGAACGCTTTGTCGAACGACTGCTTCTGGCCGGTTGCCGTCGTTAGCAGGTTACGCCCCGAAGCAGACATAGATCTGACGCATTCGACATATGCCACCGCAGCCGATTAAGCGTCGTGATAAACAACGCCGTATGTGTCGAACATAGCTCCAGCTAGCTCGACCATGCTTAAGCCGCTGCGCTCCCAAAAAAACAGAAAGTATTCCAACTTGTCGTAAGGTGCTTCAGCGTCCATGCCGTGCAGCGCACAAATCGTGGTTCTGATACGCAACACCTCAGGGTCATCCGACATATCGCGTCCTCGGATGGTCTCCCAAAGCCTCACCCGGACAGCTAAGGCCTCGCTATCCGTTGCCGCGCCCTCAAGATATCGTTTAGCAGCCAAAACAGAAGACTGCGCGGTAACGGGTAGACATTCGATCACCCGAGCCAGGGCGTTAACCATAAAGCGTTGAGCATCACCGTGCTCTACCGGATCATCCAGATCAACGGTGGATGAAATAACATCAAAAGGATCACGGTGAGACATGCTGACTTTCTGAGTAAAGCTTAATTGGTCAATTGCCGACTGTCCGCTTCTGGCCGAAAGCGGCTTGCCCTGAGCTAACTTACCGCAATAAGCGGACTAGGTAGCTCATATGAGGACTCTGCAATCACCTCACCAGAAAAAACACCAAGCATTGCATGCTCGAACCTCTCCGTAAAAGCTAAAAGCTGATCTGGTGACAAATTACTAATCAGGAACACGTCATTAACGTTGTAATGTGCCAAAATCAAACTAGAGACTTTTGCGTAGAGAGTTGCAACAGCCAGCGCTAGTTCTCTGCTGACAGCCCCATGATGTGCTTCAGAACGTGCGGCTTCCACCAAATCCCAGTGCAGTTTCCAGAACTCGACAATATTCCAATCACCGTATTCAGTCAGCCTTTCATAGAACGAACCTTGCCAATCAGGATTCCCGGGAAGATTTCTGAATATTTGTTCGTACATGATCGGGCTCGGTACTCCTGGGAATAAATTTCTATGACTGCTTCTGGCCGGTACCGGGCCTAGAGCAATTAGCCGTCAAGCGCCAAATCGAATTCGCTTGGCGAGGCAGCGCCAATCGTTAAGCGTGCACCTCGTTCTAATATTGCCAAAGCATCTGGTCCAACCCAATAAGCTTTAACGCGGACAAATTTCTTGGTCAACGCAGTAGAGAACGCACGTTGTAGCCTCGTGGCCACCGGAGTGTCTGATGCCGTCGAGATACGACCAGATAACAAAATCTGGTCAGAATAAAAGCCGCCGTGCTGGAAAACAATACTATCAGGATTCATCAACTGGTCGATGGCGAATTTTTTTCGCCCATAATTTTGTTGGATGCCCCTACTCTGGATAAGAGACGCCCGATCAGTGACAAGGTATCCTGGCCCCGCTACCGCACTAGTAACAACTAAGGCTTTTGTTAGTGTCGGAAGTTCAGCCCCGCTGTCAAACGTCGCGTAAGTATCCTCGTCAAATAGCCCAGTTCGCGTATAGCCAAGCGGAATCTTCGCCTCAACAAGTTCGAAAACTGGAAGAAGGTCCTTTGCTGTCGCGTAGAAATGGCGTTGCATAAGCAATTTTCAAAAAAATATCAGTCCGCTTGTGGCCGACACCCGTCAGGTCGGTGAAAGCGACAGCACTCTATCAGAAAGAATCACGCTATCCTTTTCATGCTGCCCGTGACGCCAAGATGCATCTTCGTAGCGCACATAATACTCAGCACTACGCGCAGCCAAGGCCAACTTGCTTAACATCGACAGGAAATCTATGAGTTTGAAGGTTTCGCCGTCAAAGTCCTGGGGGAAAAACGTGATCTCACAGAATACTCTGTCTGGTTCATCCCAGCGGAAGTACGCTTGGATATGCTCAGGGTTGCTGCCGCCATTCCAAACAGTGGATAGCGAGCCAGATGCCTGTCGAAGATTGCTTTGCAACTCGGCTTTTGCAATATCATCGCCCTCACCCGTCATCGCCTGAACCAAAGTCCAAGATGATGCTAGAACCCTTAGGACGTCAATGGCTCCAGATGTCGAAATGCATTCGGCGAAGTTGATATCTCTACACGAACCATCACAGTCCAGAAGAGCGGTTTCAACGCGGCGTCGAGTAAGTTCGTCTATGTTCATCAGAATTGTAGTTTGGACGGGTAGGTCCGCTTTTGGCCGAACTCGGTCTCTAATCAAAAACAATTCGCTGTCCCACTTCGAATTCATTCTCATGGCAATAAAACAGGATAAGCGGTGTGTCGTGCGAATAGATCATCGCGTCGTCACGTGATGGGATAAAAATATCCGACCAATTCTCGACCAGGAACACACTGCTGCACAAGAAACATTCGTCTTCTCCAAACACCACTACGACCTGCTGAGTTCCAGGCATACGGGCGCGTAACCATTTTGTTGCGGTGGCCACATCATTTCCGAATACGAGGCGCTCGATCGAGTCAACGGTGTTTATGTTCAGGCCGAGATGGGTCTTTGAGTCGTGAAGGCCTGCTACCTCATAGGCGCGGCGGGCGTCTTCGGCATTCAGCCAGGCGATATCCGCTGAGTGATGCTGTAGTTCCTGAACCCGCCAATGTGCTGTATTCATCATTTCTCAAAGTTTCATATGCTCATGGCCATGGCGAGCAGTAGCTTGCGGTCGAATCCGGAGCATCCCTTGATCCTGGCGCAAAACAAGGCTGTCATCATGGCCCGGCTTTATCTGCGACCAGTATAACCAGAATATGATTCTATTGGCATGATAAAAAAACAGTGTATCCTGCAATTCCAGCGGATATATTTTTTGTCGAGGCAAAGAAAAGGCTGCGGCATTTGTTCCTGCTGGCGGAGTATTTTTGAATTGGCGCAATGGCATGGCGATATTGCGTGATGAATGCTATGCCGCGGGCCAATATCCCCAATTTCCATATGCTGCGCGACGCCGGATAACAGGCCCAGTTACTTTCACACAATGATAGGGAGATCCCCCAAATTGGCGCAAATTCAAGAAAGCATCCACATTGCCGTCCCGCCCACGGTCATCGATCAGATTTGGAGCGAGGTCGACCGCTGGCACTTGTGGGATCCGGATACAAAGCAAGCCCGGCTCAATGGACCGTTCGCGGTGGGAACACAGGGCAGGATAGTTCCCAGCAAGGGGATGGGTATTGCGATGCTGGTCACGGAGCGCTCGGCAGGCCGCTCGTTCACCGTCGAGGGCTACATCCCTTGGTTCCGCATCCACTTCGAGCACACGGTTGTTGCGGCAGAGGGCGGGTCGCAAGTCGTTCACCGCGTGTGGTTCACTGGAGCCCTTGCCTTTCTGTTCGGCCCAGGCGTTGCCAGACAGGTCCGGGACGGGCTTCCCAGGACGATGCGCTCGCTCAAGGCCTATGCCGAGAAGCGCAACGACACTCGCCACAATGCCGAGGAGGGCGGAGCTAACGCGACAACAGCCTGATAGATAGTTTCTCTTCGTCAATTCCTTGCAAACTGCCCCGTCAAATTAACGTGCCGTTCCCGTCATGATGGAATACAATTCCTGCGTGGCAGCCAGCTTGCCTGGCAAGGCCGGGCACGGCGCCTTTGACCTTGGAAAGATGTTGGCTTATGACTCTGCAGTTCCCTCAGCGAACGGCGCCTTGCGCGCCATCCACGCTCCGCATTTCACGCAAGCCCCCCGTTTCCCTGTTCGTCCTGACATTTTCGTGCCTGCTGGTCACGGCGCCCCTCATGGCGGCTGCGCCTGCCAGCAGCAGTGTCATGCTGGAAGAGCTGACCAGCACGGAGTTGCGCAGCCGTATCGACCACGGCGCCACGACCGTGCTGGTGCCGATTGGCGGCGTCGAGCAGAGCGGGCCGTATATCGCGCTGGGCAAGCACAATGTGCGCGCCGGCCTGCTGGCGCGGCAGATTGCGCAAAAGCTGGGCAATACCATCGTCGCGCCCGTCGTCTCCTACGTGCCGGAAGGCGCGGTTTCTCCGCCGGCCGGCCACATGCGCTTTGCCGGCACGATCTCGATTCCGCCTGCCGCCTTCGAAGCCGTGCTGGAAGGGGCGGCCGCCAGCCTGCGCCAGCATGGTTTCCGCGACATCATTTTTCTCGGCGACCATGGCGGCTATCAAAAAAATGAGCAAAACGTGGCCAACAAACTCAACCGCGCCTGGGGCAAGGCTTCCTCCGGCAAGGATGCGCGCGCTTACGCCTTGCTCGACTACTATGACATCACGCAATCGGCCTATATTGCCGAGTTGCAGAAACGTGGCTACAGCAGCACCGAGATCGGCCTGCACGCGGGCTTGGCGGATGCGGCCTTGATGCTGGCGACGGACCCGTCGCTGGTGCGCAGCGACGCCATGGCCCACGGACCCAAGCCCGGCGTGGCGGACGGCGTGCGCGGTGACGCGACGCGCGCCACGGCTGAACTGGGCCAGATCGGTGTCAAGCTGCAGGTGGATACCTCGGTGGCTGCCGTCAAACAGCTGCTGAAACGTAATAAATAACTTCCGCTGGAAGTGCTGAACTTCCGGCTTTTTGCAACGAAACGACGCGAAATCACATGAAAAAATCTCAACGACGCACCATCGTCACCTTGTCCGCCCTGGCTGCCGCACTGGCCGGCCTGGGCGTGGCCAGCCAGGTCACCGGCGCCAGCACAGCGGCTCCAGCCGCCGTCGCGCCGGCCGCCGCCTATTCGCCGCTGCCGGGCATGCCGCCGCTGGTGGATCCGAAAAACGTGTACGGCAGCATCGCCAGCAGCAATATGAGCCCCGTCGTCAAGGATCATTTGCGCCGTGTCTACGTGCCCAACCTGCGCTCGAACGATGTCTACGTGATCGACCAGGAGACCCTGAAAGTTGTCGACAAGTTCAAGGTCGGCAGCGGCCCGCAGCACGTGGTGCCGTCGTGGGACTTGCGCACCCTGTGGGTGGCGAACAATGCCGAGCGCACGGACAAGGGCAGTTTGACGCCTATCGACCCTTTGAGCGGCAAGCCGGGCAAGGAAGTGCCCGTTGATGATCCCTACAATATGTATTACACGCCGGACGGCAAATCGGCCATCGTCGTGGCCGAAGCGCGCCACCGCCTCGATTTCCGCGATCCGAAGACCATGGCGGTGCAGTATTCGATCGACACGCCCCAGTGCGGCGGCATCAACCATGCCGATTTCTCCAATGACGGCCGCTACGCCATGTTCACTTGCGAGTTCGACGGCACCATCGCCAAGATCGACCTGGTGGGCCGCAAGGTCGATGGCTACCTGAAATTGCAGATGCCGGCCAAGCGCTTTGCGGAATCCGGCCCCGTGGGCGGCCCGGCAAATGAGATCTGCAGCGTCAAGAAGGGCATGCCGCAAGACATACGCATCTCGCCGGATGGCAAGAAATTCTATATCGCCGACATGGACGCCGACGGCGTGCACATCGTCGATGGCGCCACCCTGAAGGAAATCGGCTTCATCCAGACGGGCGTGGGCGCGCATGGCTTGTACCCTAGCCGCGATGGCAAGAAATTGTACGTGGCCAACCGTGGCACGCACCGCATCCACGGCAAGCCCAAGGGCAAGGGCAGCGTCAGCGTGATCGATTTCGCCACGGAAAAAGTCGTGTCGAACTGGCCGATACCTGGCGGCGGCAGCCCCGACATGGGCAATGTGTCCGCCGATGGCAAGTACCTGTGGCTGTCCGGCCGTTTCGACGACGTGGTCTACCGTATCGATACGAACAGCGGCGACGTTGCCAAGGTCAAAGTTGGCCAGGAACCGCACGGCTTGACCGTATGGCCGCAGCCGGGCCGCTATTCGCTGGGCCACACGGGCAACCTGCGCTAGGCAGGCGCATGGCGTTTCCTGAGCAGCCGGATTCGCAGTTGCGGTTGCTTAAAAGGCAATGTTGACGCATACTGTACTTCCATTTCACTATCGCCAGGGAGCGCCATCATGATTCTTGATCACATCGGTTTGAATGTCAGCGATGCACAGGCCAGCAAGGCCTTCTTTTCGGCCGCCCTGGCGCCCTTGGGCGTCGCGGTGGTGATGGAAGAGCAGGGTTGGGTCGGCCTGGGCAAGGATGGCAAGCCCGATTTCTGGTTCGGCGTGGGCGGCACGCCGCATGCCGGCATGCATCTCGCCTTCGCGGCGGACAACCGTGCCCAGGTGGACGCCTTTTACAAGGCCGCGCTGGAAGCGGGCGGCAAGGATAACGGCGCGCCAGGCATCCGCGCCCTGTATCACCCGAATTACTATGGCGCTTTCGTGCTGGGGCCGGACGGTCACAATGTCGAAGCAGTCTGCCACCATCCCGAGCCCTGACACCGTTATTTCCTGAAGAGAGCAGCATGAAGCACAGCGCCACCCTGTTTGCCGACGATGCCGGCCGCTATGCCTACGTCAAGGCGGGTTTTTCCTGGCCGGCCCTGTTCCTGGGCTCGTTCTGGGCCGTCGCCAAGCGCCGCTGGTGGCTGCTGCTGCTCATGCTGGCGATGGATGCGTGCCTGTGGTTTGGCAGCCATCTGGCCACCGAACTGCGCATCGGCCCGATGATGCTGCTGATGGCCGTCTCGGAGCTCAGTTACCTGCTGGCGCGCGGCTGGTATGGCAATCGCTGGCTGGAAGCGTCGCTGCGCAGCCATGGCTACAAGCCCGTCGTGCCGGGCGCGGGCGCCGCTTGTTGAGCTTGCCTGGCACAGATTTTCCTTCCCGTCACTGACGTTTGCCAAAGGCAAGCCGTCCAGCCAAAACTTTCTGCGCAGCCTAGCGCACCTTTGATCCAGATCATCCCTCGCCAGCGGTGCTCACGTAGCCTTGGGACTCGCGTTGCAAAGCATCTTCCCACCAATCGGATATGTTTTTTCGCGTTTCGTGGCGTAGCCTGGCCGTTTGCCTCACCGTTCGACTGCCGGTGGTGTCGCCATTTGTTTGTGTCCACCCAACCGCTATTTAATGAGGAACTCCATGTATCCATATTCCCGTAGTGTTACCCCTGCCGCCAAAAACCACCTGGAAGCCCAGCTGGCTTTCTTTAATGGACTGTCGAAGTCGCTGTTCCAGTCGGTGCAGCACTTCAGTGACCTGAACATGCAGCTGGCGCAAGGCTTGCTGGAAGAAACCACGGTCACCAGCCAGAACCTGCTGACGGTCGAGCGCGCTGAAGATGTGTTCCAGGTGGCTGCCGCCTCGGGCCAACCTGCCGCCGAGCAACTGCGCAAATACCAGCAACAGGTAGCGCGCCTGGCAGCCGATACGCAAGTCGAGCTGGCCAACGTGGCAGAGCGGCATGTGAATGAAACGAGCCGTACTGCCAAGGCCCTGGCCGAAGAAGTGGCTCGCACGGCGTCGGAAGAAACGGAGAAAAACGTGCGCAAGCAGCAGGAAGCCATGCAGCGCATCGCCGAACCGTTCCAGGCCTATCATCAGAACGGTGCCAACCGCGAGCAGCAACGCGGCGCGCAAAGCCGTGACGGCCAAAGCCTGCAAAGCGGCAGCCATCAGGGTAGCCAGCAGTCGGCCGGCAGCGAAAGCTCGGCCAGCGGCAGCGTATCGCAAGCGGGCTCCGCTCAAAGCAAAAGTAGCAGCAGCGCCAGCCGTAAAGAGTAAGCGGGCCGCTGCAGTCAACTGAATCCGCATTCGGGGGCCGAGCCTTGAGGTGCGGCTGGTTGACACGCAGCGTTGCGCGTCGTGGCCAGGCAGAGCGCCCGTCCCTCAGGGGACGGGCGTTTTGTCGTGGACGCGCGCCGCGGCTGCTTGCGTGGCGGTGCCCTGCGCCATTGCCGGCTGCTGCGGCGTGGCCGGAGGCGTTGGCCTGGCGTCTTGCGGCGTGCCTCCGTTGTTTGCCGTGTTGTCCGCCGCATGGTCTGTCTTGCTGTTGGCGTCGATAAAGGCGCTCACGGCGTCGAGCGTGGGCGCCAGCATGCGCAAGGGGCTGGCCAGCGAGGCGACCAGGGTGGTATGGCTGACCTTGTCGAAATACGTTTCCGTCACGGGCCTGGCAAGCGCCCGCAAGGCCCTGGCCAGGCCACCCGTGTTGCGTTGCGGATCGACCAGCTTATCCTTGCCGGGCGCCGGTGCGATCAGCAGGGCGGGCGGCGCTTCGGCAGTCACGTGATGGATGGGCTGCGAAGCGGCGGGCGTGTCCGGGTAAAAGAAAACGGGGCGGGTGATGGTGTTTTCTATTGGCAGGAAATCATAGGGGCCGGCCAGGCCGATCCAACCCCGCAAGTCGTGCGGACGCATGCCGTGGCGCGCCAGCAGACTGGCGTCGAGCGCTAACATCGCCGCATTGTAGGCGCCGGCGCTATGGCCCATGACGAACAGTCGCGTCGGGTCGCCGCCATGGCGGCTGGACTCCATCGCGGCCCATGCCACGGCGCGGGCCGCATCCTGCAAGATTTCGGGATAGTGCACGTCCGGATACAGCCGGTAGTCGGCGATCACGGCCAGATAGCCGCGCGCCGCGAGCGCGTGACCAACGAAGGCATAGTCGGCGCGCTCGCCCGTTGTCCAGTTGCCGCCGTAAAAGAACACCACCACGGGCACGGGCCCCGTGCGGGTCCTGGGGGCGTAGACATCGAGCTTTTGCCGTGGCAGAGGGCCGTAGGCCAGGCCGCGCGTCACTTGCGAGGCGTTGCCGGACGACAAGGCATTGATGGCTATCAAGGGCGAGCAGGCGGCCAGGCCGACAGCCAGCGGGATGGCCCCCAGCAAACCGAGCAGGGTGGTGCGCAGGATCGTCATGCTTGCTCCTGATGGTGATGGCTGATGCTTGCAGTGTAGGCCAGGCAAGGCAGGGCGCACACGGAGAAGTTGCTGTCTGGCATAGATAAATGTTGCATGCGTCAATCAGTCCTGTAACAGCCATTTGCGCGCCGTGGCGATGACGGCGTCCGACAGGGTGCGTGTGAGGGGCGTCTGGATATCCCAGGCATGCCAGGTCAGGGGCACATCGAGCGCCTGCCCGGCCGCCACGTCGACCAGCCTGCCGGCGGCCAGCGCTGTTTCCGCCTGCAGCAAGGGCACCATGCCATAAGCATAGCCCGCTTCGATGAAGCGCACGAAGTCGCGCGCCGAACCGAGCACATGGTGCGGATAGCGGCCCGTGTAGCCGAGGCGGTGCTGCAGGTAGCGCTCGTGCAGGGCATCCTTGCTGCCAAACGTGATGGCCGGCGCCTGGCTGACGGCTTCCACCGTAAAACCATGGGGAAACCATTGCTGCGCGAACGCGGGCGAGGCTACGCACAGGTAGCGCATGCCGCCCAGCGGCGTGGCCGTGGTGCCGGCCACCAGGTCGTTGGCGCTGGTGACGCAGGCAAACACGCGCCCTTCGCGCAGCTGGCTCAGGGTGTGGTCCTGATCGTCGAGGCGGATATCGAGCAGGCACGACGGCGGCGACAGCAGCGGTCCCAGCGCTTCCGGGATCCAGGTGGCGGCGCTGTCGGCGTTGACGGCGATGGCCAGTTCCGGCAAATGCGTGGTGGGGCCGGGCTGGGCGTCGAGCGCCGCTTCGAGCAGCTTGACTTGCCGGTAATGGGCGATCAGGCGTTGGCCCGCTTCCGTGGGCAGGGGCGGGTGGCTGCGGATGATCAGCAGGGTGCCTTCCAGGTTTTCCAGGGTGCGGATGCGCTGCGACACGGCCGGTTGGCTGATCGCCAGCGCCTGCGCGGCCTTTTCAAAGCTGCCCAGGCCGATCACGGCGTCGAGGGCGGCCAATCCACGGTAATCGACGACGCGCATAAGTTTCTCTTATATATGGTTAGAATCATTCATTATACTTATATTTACTTTTTCTTTACACTGTTGAAATAGGGTAACAACTCCACTCTCCCGCGCGGTCCTGCTGGTACCGCTACACCCTCCACCTACCTTTGATGACTTTGCCGTTGCCGGCAGAGCGTGGGCGGCCGTGCGCGTGATGGAAAGCAATAAAGGAATCGATATGGACAGCGCAATCTTCTTGAAAGGCATGGGGCTCGGAGCGAGCCTGATCGTGGCCATCGGCACGCAAAACGCTTTCTTGCTCAAGCAGGGCTTGAAGCGCCATTACGTGCTCACCTGCATCCTGGTCTGCCTGGTGTGCGACGCCATCCTGATCACGGCCGGCGTGGCCGGCATGGGCACATTCATTGCCGACAATCCCAATTTCCTGCTGTGGGCCAAGGCCGGCGGCGCCACCTTCCTGATCGCGTATGGCTTGCGTGCCGCCAAGTCGGCCTGGCGCCCAACGGCCCTGACGGTGTCGGCCGCCAAGTCGCCCGAAGGCTACTGGGCCGTGATCGGCGCGGCACTGGCGTTCAGCCTGCTGAACCCGCACGCCTTCCTCGATACGGTCATCCTGCTCGGCTCGATCGGCGGCCAGCATGAAGGCGTGGGACGCTTCTACTTCGCCGGCGGCGCCATCATGGCTTCGGCCCTGTGGTTCTTCCTGCTGGGCTTTGGCGCCCGCTACCTGGCGCCCGTGTTTGCCAAGCCCATGGCCTGGCGCGTGCTCGACGGCATCATCGCTCTCGTCATGTGGGCCATCGCCGCCTCGCTGTTCCTGTAAAGCATCAGCGCGTCAGGAAGGCCAGCACGCGGCTGGCCAGCTTGCCATACGGTGGCCACAGCAGTTTCAGCACACTGTAGCGGGCCTGGTAAAACACGGGCCGCAGCTTGCTGAAGGTGTGGAAACCTTCCACGCCATGGTAGTGGCCCATGCCCGATTCTCCCACGCCGCCGAAGGGCAGATCGTGCTGGCCCACGTGGAAGAGGGCGTCGTTGACGGACACGCCGCCCGACATCACGCGGTCGATCAGCAGCTGCACCGTGTCTGCCTGCTTGCTGAACGGATAGATGGCCAACGGGCGCGGACCCGCGTTGATGCTGTCGATCACGGTGTCAAGGTTCGCATAGCCGCGCAGCGGCAGGATGGGACCGAAGATTTCCCGCGTCAGCAACAGGCAATCTTCGGGCGCGTCGAGCACGATGTGCGGCGCGATCTTGCGCGTGACCCGGTCGTACGCTGGGCCCGGCAACAGCGAAATCACTTGCGCGCCCCGTTCCCGCGCCTCGTCGAGCGCCAGCAGCAGGCGCTCAAAGGCGGCCTCGTCGATGATGGAGGTGTAGTCGGGCGTGTCCAGCCGCGGGTAGCGCGTGGGCACGATGTCGCGCGCATGCGCGACGAAGGCGGCGATGCTGGCTTCGGGCAGCCAGGCGTGGTCGACGCTGGTGCAGATTTGCCCCGCGTTCAGGTACTTGACGAACAGGATGCGCTCGGCTGCCGTGCGCACGTCGAAATCGGCGCAGACGATGGCCGGCGCCTTGCCGCCCAGCTCCAGGGTGACGGGGCATAGATTGCGCGCGGCCGCCGCCATGACGGCGCGGCCCGTCTGGCCGGAACCCGTAAACAGCAGGTGGTCGAACGGCAATTGTGAAAATTCCATACCCACGCCGCCCGTCTCGTCAAAAAACTGCAGCTTTTCTGGCGGAAAGTAGGCGGGCATGGTGTCGATCAGCAGCCGTGCCAGGTGGCGCGAGTTTTCGCTCATCTTGACCATGGCGCGGTTGCCGGCGGCGAAAATATAGGTCAAGGGCACCAGGCTCAGGTTCACGGGAAAATTCCACGGCACGATGACGCCCACCACGCCCAGCGGCTGGGGCATCACGCGGTTGCGGGCGCCAGGAAAGCTGCGCCAGTCCACGCCGCGGCGCTGCGGCCGCATCCATTTTTTCAAGTGTTTTAATACATGGGCTATGCCGTCGATGGCGGGAAAAATCTCCGCCAGCAAGGTTTCGTGCCGGGAGCGGTTGCCATAATCGGCACTGATCGCTTCGCATAGCGCATCTTTATGCTCGCGGATAAAGCGCTGCAGAGTCTGCAGGTCGCGTTGGCGCTCGGGCAGGGTCGGCACGGGGTGGGCCAGGCAGGCCGCGCGCTGCAAGCGCAGGGCGGTAGCCAGCTCGGTGTTCTTCAATTCCATGTTTTCTGCGACATCAGGCATTGTTTTCCTTGGCCGGCCCGGCAATGTGCGCGCCGTTCCAGCACACTATAGTGGACTCTGCGGATAAGCGCCGCCAGCGTGCCGGCGGCGTTGTACGATACACCGTAAAATGTCCATCAACTTGACACTACGCTTTCCAGGAATGCCATGACCTCGACCCCGCCAGACTCCCTGCACATCGTGTGCCCCCATTGCGACGCCGTCAACCGCCTGCCGGCAGCCCGCCTGATTGAGCAGCCCACGTGCGGCAAGTGCCAGAAGGATTTATTTACGGGCCAGCCCGTGGACCTGGCCAGTGCCCGTTTCCTCAAGCATATCGAACGCAGCGACATTCCCGTGCTGGTCGACTTCTGGGCGCCGTGGTGCGGTCCCTGCCGCAGCATGGCGCCATTCTATGTGCAGGCCGCCAAGACCCTGGAACCCGCATTTCGCATCGTCAAGGTGAATACGGAAGCGTCGCCGGACCTGGGCAGCCGTTTCAATATCCGCAGCATTCCCACCCTGGCCCTGTTTATGCGTGGCGTGGAAGTGGCGCGCCAGCCCGGTGCCATCGATGCGAATGCTATCATCGCCTGGGCGCGGGACAAAGCCCGCCTTTGAGCCGGCAGGAAAACCATCGCAGGTTTTCCATTTGACATTTTATATGGTGCCATATTATATTGCGCCATATGATAAAACTCGAACAGAAATATACGGCCCTGCTGGGCGACGTGCAGCGGCGCGCCAGCGGTCTCGACATGACGCGCTCCATCGGTCAGTTGCGCCTGTGCTTTGAAGTGCTGGGCCTGGCCTCCGCCATCGATGGCGATTGCGCCGCGCGCCTGGGCCGGCATGGTTTGTCGGAAGGCAAGTTTGTCTTGCTGGCCCTGCTGCGCGACGTGCCCGGCGGACTGTCGCCGCACGAACTGGCCGAGCGGGCCGGCGTGACGCGCGGCACCATCACGGGCTTGCTCGACGGCCTGGAACGCGATGGGTTCCTGGCGCGCCACGCGGACCAGGTCGACCGGCGCAAGCTGCTGGTGCGCCGGAGTGCCAAGGGAGAAATGGCCGCAGCCACCCTGGTCGATGAGCACGCGCAATGGATCGCCAGCCTGTTTGCCGATTTCACGCCGGAAGAAATGCAGTTGTTGAGCGCGCTGCTGGAAAAAGCCTGGCGCAAGACGGACCGAGGTGCCGCATGAGTCGTGGCGTCGCCGACATCGCTCCCGCGCGCCTGGCGCTGCTGAACGGGGGAAGCGTGGCCAGCACCACCCTGACGGAAGGGCTGGCCATCGATTTCGCCCAGCTGCTGGCGGCGGCTGTGCCCGCTATCGGCGCGGCCCGGCTGGAGCAGATGCGCGCGCAGGCCGCAGCCGGCATCACCAAACGCATGGCGCTGGCGGCGCAATTGCTGCTCGACGCACAAGTTGACTTGGCGCCATTGCTAGCGCATGTTTCCGACACGGTACGAGGCTGGGTCTGCTTTGCCATCGCCGCCCAGGCTGGCTGGACCTTGCCGCAACAGCTGGCCGCCATGCGGCCGCTGGCCGACGATGGCCACTTCGGCGTGCGTGAATGGGCCTGGCTGGCCCTGCGGCCCCATCTGGCGGCGCATCTTGACGACGCCATTCGCTTGCTGGCGCCGTGGACGTCGGACCCGTCGGAAAGAGTCCGCCGTTTCGCCTGCGAAGCGCTGCGCCCGCGCGGCGTCTGGTGCGCGCATATTGCCCAGTTAAAAGAGCGGCCGCAGCTGGCCTTGCCCGTGTTGCAAGCCTTGCGCGCTGACCCGGCCGTCTACGTGCAGGATTCCGTGGCCAATTGGCTCAACGATGCGGCCAAGAGCCGGCCCGACTGGGTACGCAGCCTGTGTGCGCAATGGCTGCTGGAAAGTGCCAATGCCGCCACGCAACGCATCTGCAAGCGCGCCCAGCGCTCGCTGGCCTGACGATGGATCACTGAAGGAGAAAACATGCATTACCTGTTAGAACTGTACAGTCCGAAACCGGCCTGGCTGGCCCTCGATGGCGCCGCGCGCCAGGCGTATTTCGATACGGTGGGCGCCGGCATGGCGGTCTTGTCCGGCACGGGCGCCGAAGCGCTGGCCATGGGCGCCATCGATGGCGGCAAGCTGCATGCGGCTGCCCAGCAATTCTATGCCGTCTGGCGCTTCCCGGACGAGGCGGTACTGAACGCCTTGCTGGCAGGCATCGCCGCTACGGGCTGGCATGATTATTTCGATACCATCAATGCGGCCGGCCCGGCCGTGGATTTTCCTGGCCACCTGGCGCAGCTGGCGGGCGTCTAAGCGTACGGCGTTTTCCTTGCCGCTGCGGTAAAGTTGGCATTTTCATCCGACCATTGACGTTGATGCCAATCAAACTGCTCCCCATCCTGATGCTTGCCCTAGCGCCCATGCTGGCGTCGGCCATCCCTGCTACCCCGCAAGCCCTCGTCGTCGCCGCCCGCAAGCAGGTGGGCGTGACCCTGCAGTACGACCCGCGCTACGAACGGCTCGCCTATCCGGGCGGCGACGTGCCGATAGAGCGGGGCGTGTGCACGGACGTGGTCGTGCGCGCCTACCGCCAGCTGGGGCAGGATTTGCAGGTGCTGGTGCACGAAGACATGCGCAAGGCGTGGCAGGTGTACCAGCAGCAGGGACGCTGGCAAATGAAGGGGCCGGACCGCAATATCGATCACCGCCGCGTGCCGAACCTGGGCACGTACTTTGCCCGCCACGGCACCAGCCTGTCGCCAAGCAAGGAAGCGAACGCTTACCGCGCGGGCGACATCGTCACCTGGCGCCTGCCGCGCAACCTCACGCACATCGGCATCGTCAGCGACAAGCAGTCATGGAGCGGCGTGCCGCTCATCATCCACAACATCGGCGAGGGTGCGCGCGAGGAAAATATTTTGTTCAGCTATCCCATCACGGGACATTATCGCTGGCAGCCCCGTTGACGGCCAGCGGTGCTATTTCCTGCAGGATCGCCAGCACCTGGGCCAGCGCCGTATCGATATCGAGCTTGTCGATGGCGCCATAGCCGAGGAACAGGCCTTCGTGACGCGCCACGCCATGGTAAAAGCCCGATAGCGCATACAGGCTGATGTCGGCCAGGCGCGCGCGGCGCAGCAATTCGGCGATGTCGAGCGGCGCCTGGGCCAGGGCCGCCACGTGGAAGCCGGCGCTGGCCGGCACGAGGCGGAACCACGGCGCCAACGGGCCGTTGAACCAGTGCTGCAGCCGCTCGCGGCGGCCCGCATAAATGTCGTGGCAGCGGCGTATGTGGCGCAGCAAATGGCCGTCGCCGATGAACTTGGCCAGCGCATGCTGGCCCAGGCTGGCCGTATGGCAATCGCTCAGGTATTTCACCGTTTCCACGGCGGCCACGATGGCTTGCGGCAGCACTGCATAGCCGAGCCGCAATTCCGGCAGCATGATCTTGGAAAAGCTGCCCACATGGGCCACGACGCCATAGCGGTCCATGCTTTGCAGGGAATCCTCGGGCCGGCCTTCGTAGCGGAAGGCGCTGTCGTAGTCGTCCTCGATGATGATGGCACCCAGTTGCTGGGCCCGCTCCAGCAAGGCGTGGCGTCGCGCCATGCTCATCGGCATGCCCAGTGGAAATTGATGCGCGGGCGTGACATAGATCAAGCGCGTACCGTCGGGAATCTGCCCGACGACGAGGCCATCCTCGTCCACTTCGATGCCCACCACGCGGGCGCCCTGGCTGGCGAACACGGCGCGCGCCACCGGGTAGCCGGGTTCTTCCACGGCAACCGTGTCACCGGGCTCCAGCAAGGTCAGCGCCAGCAGGTGCAAGGCTTGCTGCGCGCCGCTGGTGACGAGCACTTGTTCCTCGGTGCAATGGATGCCGCGGCTGAAGGCGGCATGGCCGGCAATCGCCGCGCGCAAGGATGGCAAGCCGGCGACAGGCGCATAGCGGCCGCGCGCCTGTCCACCCTGGCGCAGCGCGTGCAGCATGCAGGCGCGCCATTCATCCTGCGGGAAGTGCGCGGGCGTGGCGCGTCCGCCGATGAAGGCGTAGCGCGCGGGCTCTTCCTGGCTGGCACGGCGCAAGGGCGTGGGTGTCGCTTCCCAGCGGGCGATGCGCTGCGCGCTGGCCAGCGGCGTGCTGGCGTGGCGGCGCTGCGGCGAGGCGTGCGGCGTCTGCACGAAGCTGCCCACGCCCACTTTGCCGACCAGCAGCTTTTCATAACCGAGCTTGTCATACACGTCGGAGACCGTCTTGCGCGACAGCCCCAGCTGGCTGGCCAGCAGGCGTGAGGGCGGCAATTGCTGGCCGTCCGTCAGCCGGCCCGAGCGGATGGCTTCGCTGAGCTGGCGGTACAGCTGGCCGCCCAGGTCGCGCGTGCCGTCGATCAGGATATGTAATTCCATGGTGTGTCTGCTGGTGGTCTGCTGTTTTTCGGGGGGATTGGCCTGCCGCGCGTACTGCTTGCGCTTCTACAATAGTGCATCTTTACTCTATCAAGGAATGCATCATGACACAGCAACGACTCGACTTCACACAAGCTTCGCCGGACGCCGTCAAGGCCATGTACGCGCTGGAAGCGGCGATCGCCAAGCTGGGCGTGGAACACTCGCTGCTCGAGCTGATCCGCCTGCGCGCCTCGCAAATCAACGGCTGCGCTTTTTGCGTGGACATGCACACGAGCGACGCGCGCAAGGCCGGCGAAACGGAACGTCGCCTGTATGCCGTGTCCGTCTGGCGCGAAACGCCGTTCTTCACGCCGCGCGAGCGAGCCGTGCTGGCCTGGACGGAGGCGCTGACCCTGCTGCCGCAGAACCATGCTCCCGACGCAGACTATGGGGCGCTGGCGGAACAATTGACGCCGGCGGAAATGGTCAATGTCACCCTGGCCATCGGCTCCATCAATACCTGGAACCGCCTGGCCGTGGGTTTCCGCAAGATGCCCGAATAAGTTCTGTGTTCGTTCGCGAACAGACGCCTGGCTGGTCTCTGGGTAGGCTGGCAAAATAACTTGTCAGCGAGGGAACAGTCATGGAAGTCAATATTAGCGAAGCAATTGAAAAGACTCCGGAACAGCTGGAAGAGACGCGCCGCGAATTCGTCGCCGAACTGTGGCGGCGCTTTGAAGCCTTGCAGGAATGGGCCGTCAGCCACTGGCCTGACCAGCACAACCCCTTGAGTTCCGCCGACTTCGTCGAGGCGCGCAAGGAAATCTTGAGTCTGCGTTCGCCGGCCGGTTCCTTGAACCAGCCTGTGCAGCAAAATGAAGCGGAACCGGAGCAGGGCGGCGCGCAGTATGTGGATGTGACGCCAGCGCCCTGGCCTTGAGGAGCGCCTGAGAAAACGTCCATGACGGCGTTGCCGTGCCTTGCCGTACTAGCGTACTGCCTGCGGCACGGCGCCTTGTCCTGAACGTTTTTCAGGTGCTCCCGACCTGAAAAATCCGCTGTAAAAGCTACTGCTTGACCGCTTCCGTTTTCCCGCCCTGCGCAAACACCCAGCAAACCAAACTCACCAGCAATCCCGCCATCACGCCATACGCCAGATTCAAGGCGCTGTCGAACAGCAGCGGCGCCACCAGGCCCGAGACCAGCGCGAACAGCAGCATCTGGATGAACGACTGCATCGACGACGCCAGGCCGCTGTTGTTGGGGAAGTGGTTCAGGGCCATCAGGGTCATCGGCGGCATGGCGATCGACAGGGCGAACGAGTAGAAGAACAGCGGCAGCACGGCCCACGGCACTTCGGCGGCGAAGACATAGTTGTAGCCGATGTTGGCTGCAGCCGCCACCAGCATCAGGATAAAGCCGGCCCAGATCATCTGGCGCTGGCTGTAGCGGTGGGCGATCTTCGCCGACAGGGCCGAACCGAACACCATGCCGCTGATCAGGGGAATGAACAGCCAGGCAAATGCCGTTTCCGGCAGGTGCAGGATGTTGATGATGAAGTAGGCGGCCGAACCGATGTACAAAGCGAAGCCGCCAAAGGCGGCGCCGATGGCCGTCGACAGCAGCAGGAACTGGCGGTGGCACAGCACTTTCCAGTAATTGACGGCGATATCGCCCAGGTGGAAGGCGTGGCGCTGCTCCTTCGGCAAGCTTTCCGGCAGCGCGCGCCAGACGACGACGAACATCAGCACGCCAAACGCCGTCAGGAACCAGAAGATCCAGCGCCAGCCCAGGCCCACTTGCAGCCAGCCGCCCAGCACGGGGGCGATGGCCGGCGCCAGCGCGAACACCATCATGATGTGCGAGAGGATTTTTTGCGCGGCGGCGCCCGAATAGCGGTCTTGCACGATGGCGCGCCCGATCACGGAACCGGCGCCCGCCGAAAGTCCCTGCAGCACGCGCCAGGCCAGCAGCCAGCCCAGCGACGGCGCCAGCGCGGCGCCCACGGAGGCGATCACATACAGCACCAGCGAGACGAGAATCACGGGACGGCGGCCGAACGAGTCGGACAGGGTGCCGTAAAACAGCATCATGAAGGCGAACGTGAACAGGAAAAAGCTCAGGGTTTGCTGCACCAGCAGGGGGCTGGCATTGAAATCTTGCACGATGGCGGGGAAAGACGGCAGATAGGTGTCAATTGCAAGCGGTCCGACCATCGCCAGGCCCGCCAAAATCCATGTTAATAATTTAGTCATGTTGAAGAGTGTTTTTGTTAGCCCGTCATTTTACGCTAGTGGACGCAATCGGGTTTGGCGCCGGCCTTGTTTGTCATTCATATGTGTTTTTCGCATATGGAATCTTGAAATTCTTCGTTTGCATCGCTTGTCGCCACCGCTATGCTTGGGCGACCCGGCTTGTTTGCCATTTTCTGGAAGTGATACGCCATGCACAGTATTTATCCCGCGGCGCCCGCCGACGACACGGCTCAATGGAACCTGGGGCCCGTGATCCAGGCCTTGCGCAGCTCGCGCGAAGACAAGCACAAGATCCGCCATAACGGCAGGGTGCGCGAACTGCCGTCGCGCGAAGCCCTCACTACCATCGTCAACGGCCTGTCGGCAGCCTTGTTCCCCACGCATTACGGGCGGCCCAACCTGACGGACGAAAGCATCGATTATTTTGTCGGCGACACCCTCAACACCACCCTGAACCGCCTCAGCGAACAGGTGCGGCGCGGCTTGCTGTTCTCAGTGCCGGCCGGCGATGAGGGGGATGCCGCCAGCGACGACGCGGCCTTGGCGCAGCAGGCGCGCGACATCACCCGCGCCTTTGCCGCCAGCCTGCCCGATATCCGCGCCCTGCTGGTGTCGGACGTGCAGGCCGCGTATGCGGGCGACCCGGCCGCCACCTCGGTGGCCGAGATCATGCTGTGCTACCCGGGCACCATCGCCATCCTGTACCACCGCCTGGCGCACCGCCTGCACGCGCTCGGCGCACCGTTCCTGGCGCGCCTGATCGCCGACATCGCGCACACCCTGACGGGCATCGACATCCACCCGGGCGCGCACATCGGCGCCTCCTTCTTCATCGACCACGGCACGGGCGTGGTGATCGGCGAGACGGCCATCATCGGCCAGCGCGTGCGCCTGTATCAGGCCGTCACCCTGGGCGCCAAGCGTTTTCCCGCCGATGCTTCCGGCGCGCTGATCAAGGGCACGCCGCGCCACCCCATCGTCGAGGACGACGTGGTGATATACGCGGGCGCGACCGTGCTGGGGCGCATCACCATCGGCGCGGGATCGACTATCGGGGGGAATGTGTGGCTGACGCAGAGCGTGCCAGCGAACAGTAATGTATCGCAGGCGCAGATGCGCAATGACTAGGTGCGGTGGAGGTGGAGCAAGCCCCTGACAGATGCCGGGGTCGTACCCTGAGGGTACGACCCCAGTCTTTGCCTTTGGGGGAAGGCAGCAGTTTTACTTCACCGTCAGCGCTTCATAGCGCGCCACGGGCACGCCATCCTTCAGCAACAGCAATTCCTGGTCGGCGTAGCGGTAGCCATTGACTTCGCCCAAGGTGGTCAGCAGCAGGCGTTCCAGGTCCATGTCCTGCGGCTGGCACATCATCATGGTGCCGGCCATCTGCCCAAAGTTCAGGGTGCTGACGCCATCGCTGGTGTAGCCGCCCATCATCTGGTTGCAGCCGCTGTTGCCGCTGGCGCGGCCTTCAGCCAGCAGCAGGGTCACTTCGCGCTGCTCGGGCGCCTTGCGCACCACTTGCTTGCCCTTCAATTCCTTCAGCTTCCACTGCGTGCCCGTCAGCTTCGGTGCCGGCTTGGCTGGCGAGGTGGCGCCTGGCGCGGCGGCGGCAGCGTCGCTGCGCACGGGCGTCTGCGCGCAGCCGGCGGTGATGGCGACGATGGCGGCGAGGGGAATCAATCTGGCGAGTGTGAACATGGCATTTCCTTCTTCAAATGAATGGCGCCAGCGTAGCAGATCGGCGCCACGCCAGCGTGCACGGTTGACAAGCCTACCGTTCCTGCTCCAGGCGCGCCTCGAGCACGGTGCGCGCCGCCGCCACGTAGGCGCGGCAGGCTTGCGGGTCGATGAACGCCTCGCTGCCGGCCGTGGCGCTCGCTTCCAGCCGCTCCCACAGCTGCGACGCCTCCGGGTGGGCGGAGATCAGCACGTCGCAAGGCAGTTTTTCCAGGGTCTCGAAGCTGCGGCGCAAGTCCGCCACCGCGTTCGGATACTCGCTGCTGGCGCTGAACTTGAAGCCGGGACGCGAGACGGCGTTGAGGCTGTCCGCATAGACCATGTTCAGGCAGCGGGGGCCGTCGCACGATTGCCACGTCCAGCTCAAGCCTCCGGGCGTGTGGCCCGGCGTGGCGTGCGCCGTCAGGTTGACGGGGCCGACATTGAACCGGCCGCCGTCGCGCGCCAGGCGCATGTCCTTGACGGGCGGGTACTTGGGCAGCGCGTGGTATTGCGGGTCATCCGGCCCCACTTCGCCCGACGCCAGGTCCAGCGCGGCCGACGGGCTGGCGGCCACCAGCGCATTGCTGCGCCGCTGCAGTTCGGCCAGGCCGCCCGCATGGTCGATATGGCCGTGCGAATTGAGGATCAGTTTCACGTCCTCGATGCGAAAACCCAGCGTGCCGATATTGGCGCTGATCTTGGGCGCCGATTCCGGCAAGCCGCCGTCGATCAGCACGTGGCCCTGCGGCGACGTCACCAGCACGGAACTGAGGCCTTTGACGCCCACATAATAGGTATTGCCGAAGATGCGAAAGGGGGCCTGGTCCGCATTCCAGGTGGCGCAGACATCGCAACCAGGCGTCGGCGGCGTGACTGGCGCTTGCGCCAATGCCAGGGAGCCATGGCCTGCCAGCAGCGCCAGTGCCAGCGCGCGCGTAAGAGTGGGGGGCATTGCGATCCTTATCCGTGGTGCCAGGGTGGCATATGCTGACATGGAACGGGGCGCGACGCAAATGGTCACAAGGATGCGGGCGGTGCACCGGCGGCATCAAGGTACACCAGTTCTATCAGGGTATCGTCCGCATAGCGGGTGTCGCCCAAGGGGGCCAGGAAGGACGTGCCGCCATTTTTCACCTGCAGCGCGACGCGACGCCCGCCATCGAGCAGGGTGGCGCTGGCGATGGCCGGATCGCTGTAGGTGCTCATCTTGAGTTCAATGGCGGAGCACCAGTCGGTGGTGCGCAGCTTGGTGGCGACCAGGGTGCGTAGCAAGAAGGGCGTCTCTTTCTTGGCAATGGCGATGCCGACCTGGCACTGCAGGCGCAGGTCGCCCAGGCGGCGCATGCCGGGCGGTACGTCGTCGCTGCGTACGCTGGCTTGCCAGCGGAACCGGTCTTTTTTCTGGTTGGTGACCAGGTCCGCGTCGTCGCTGTCGGCTTGCGCGCTGCGGGGCAGCACAAAGCTGCCATCGGCAGACAGGGGCACGCTGATCGCCGTCTCGTTGCCGACGATGCGCAAGGTTGCGTCCCGCAGGGCATCGGCCGCGACACCGGGGGCGGGAATCAGCTGGAAGCGCACTTCGCGTGCCCTGGGCGCCAGTGCATGGTGGTCGTCAAAGGCATCGAGGCCGGCCGCCATCACGCGGTACGATTTCAATTCCGGATTGCGGATGCTGCTGACGTGGACGGACTGGCTGGTGTCGGCCGGCGCGGCCCGCTCGTCGTTTTGCGCGGCGGCCTGGCCACCGCACAGCAGGCTGGCGGCCAGGACGCCGCAGGCGAGGAGGGTAGCTGGTTTGTCTGGAGACGAAAAGGAATGCACGCACTTGCCCATGTATTATTAACACGGCAAGCTAACATGAATGGCAGGGCTTGTCACTGCCCCGCCTGGCATTCATGCGGCGGCCAGGGTGGCGCTGTCCGGTGCGATGCTGACCTGCCGGCCCGCGTGATCGGCGGGCAGGCGGGGGCCCTGGCCGAAGACCTTGTGGCGCAAGCTGCCTTCCTCGTATTGGGTGCGGTAGCGGCCGCGCCGCTGCAGTTCCGGCACGATGTGTTCCACCACGTCGGCCATGCTGTCGTGGGCCACGGCGAAGGCGAGGTTGAAGCCGTCGATGCCCGTCTCGTCGAGCCAGTTTTCCAGTTGGTCGGCCACCTGGCGCGCATCGCCCACCAGCACCGGGCCGCGCCCGCCCAGGCCGATGTATTCGGCCGCTTCACGTACCGTCCACGTGCGACTCGGATCGGCCTGGCTGAACGAGGCCAGCGCCGAGCGGCCGGCCGGGGAATCGATGTAGTCGATGGTGGCGTCGAGCGGGTAGCGGCTGAAATCGACGCCCGTCCAGCCGGACAGCAGCACGAGGGCCGCCTCGATATTCACGTGGCGCAGGTAGTCGGCATGCTTGGCGCGCGCTTCTTCCTCGGTGGCGCCCGTGATGACCAGCGCCTGCGCGTAGATCAGCAGCGCGTCGCCATCGCGGCCGGCCTGCCGCACGGCGGCGCGCAGGTCGTCGGCGTAGCGTTTCACCACCGTCTTGCTGGGGCCACTGACAAAGGTGGCTTCCGCATGGCGCGCCGCGAAGCGCGTGCCGCGCGGCGAGGTACCCGCCTGGTACAGCAGGGGCGTGCGCTGCGGCGACGGCTCGCACAAATGGATGCCGGGCACCTGGTAGTGGCGCCCGGCATGGTTGATCGGATGGACTCTGGCCGGATCGGCATAGATGCCGCGTGCCTTGTCGTTGACGACGGCGTCGTCGTCCCAGCTTTTTTCCCACAGCTTGTAGACGACGTCGAGGTATTCGTCGGCCAGGTCGTAGCGCTCGTCGTGGCCCAGTTGCTGGCCCAGGCCCAGGTTGCGCGCCGCGCTATCGAGATAGCCGGTGACGATATTCCAGCCGATGCGCCCGCCAGTCAGGTGGTCGAGGGTGGACATGCGCCGCGCGAACGTGTACGGATGTTCATAGGTGAGGGCGCAGGTGACGCCGAAACCCAGGTGCGTGGTCGCCTGCGCCATGATGGGCACGAGGGCCAGCGGGTCGTTCAGCGGCACCTGCACGCCGTGTTCCAGGGCCGCATCGAGGCTGCCCCGGTACACGTCATACACGCCCAGCACGTCGGCCAGGAACACCGCGTCGAACAGACCCGCTTCCAGCAGCCGCGCCAGTTCCGTCCAGTGCTGCGGATCGGTATAGCGGTGGCTGCGGTCGCGCGCATGCGTCCACAGGCCCGGCGACTGGTGGCCGACGGTATTCATCTGGAAGGCGTTGAAGCGTATCGTCTTTGCCATGGCTTACTTGGCCGCCGTCTGCAAGGCTTGCTGGTAGTCGGGTTTCGAATAGCCGGCAAAGTGTTTATTCGTGATGTCGAGGAATTCGCGCGAGCGGTAGGCGGCCGCCAGGTCTTTTGCGAACTGCTTGTCCTTGTCCGCCGTGCGCACGGCCACCAGGTTGATGTAGTTGGGCGAGATTTTCTCGGCCACCAGCGCGTCCGTCAGTTTCAGCCCCGACGCCAGCGCGTAATTGCCGTTGATGAAGGAGTAGTCGGTGTCGCCCAGCGAGCGTGGCAGCTGCGCCGCTTCCAGCGGCAGCAGCTTGATTTTCCTGGTGTTGACGGCGATATCCTTTTCCGATGCGCGCACGGGGTCGAAGCTGGCGCGCAGCTTGATCCAGCCCAGCTGGTCGAGCAGCACCAGCGCGCGCGCCTGGTTGGTCGGATCGTTCGGCAAGCCCACCGTCGTGCCTTCCTTCACGTCGTCCAGGGTCTTGTGCTTCTTGCTGTAGATGGCAATCGGCGCCGTGGGGATCGTGATCAGGTCCGTCAGCGCCAGCTTGTGCTCCAGCGCGAATTTCTTCAGGTAGACGATGTGCTGGAAGACGTTGGCGTCCAGCGAACCCTCGGCCAGCGCGAAGTTCGGCTGGATGTAGTCGTTGAATTCCACCAGCTTGACCTTGTAGCCCTGCTTTTCCAGGATGGGCTTGATGCCCAGCTTGATCTGGTCCGCGTACGGCCCGGCGCTGGTGCCGATGGTGATGTCCTTCGGGTCCTTGGCGTGGGCGAAGGTGGCCGTCAAGGCCAGGGTCAGGGCGCTGAGGAGGATGCTGCGGCGGGCGATGGTCATGGTGGCTCCTTGGTGGGTGAATTATGAATACGCGGTTGGTTCGGGCACCGTGCCGGTCAAGGCAAAGCGTCCCAGGTCGCGCAGCTTGTAGTCGATGGGGTCGTGCAGGGTATGCACGCGCACGTTGCGCCAGAAACGGTCGTAGCCATACTGGGCCGAGGTGGAACGGGCGCCCGTCAGTTCGAACATCTGGCTGCTGATTTCCAGCCCAGCCTTGTGCGCCAGGCACTTGGCTTCGGCCACGGCCACGGCCAGCAAGCCCCGTTCGCGCGCCGTTACCAGCGCGCCCTTGCGGAACACCTTTTCCAGTTCCTGCGCCGCCGCGTCGGCCAGCACTTGCGCGGGACGCAGCAAGAGCCACAGCTGGCCGTAGCGGTGCTGCACCAATGGGTCGTCCGTTGCCTTGGCCACGCCCGAGGCAAACCAGGCTTTCGCCTGCTCGTCCGTGTACCGGCGCGCCGCCTCGAACGCGCCTTCGGCGATGCCCAGATAGAGGTTGGCCATGATCAGTTGCGCGATCTGCGAGCGCACGGTGGCTTGCGGCGTGGCGGCCTGCGCGGGCGCCTGCAGCACCAGTTCGCGCGGCAGGGCGACGCCGTGGAAATGCACATTGCCGCTGTCCGTCTGGCGCTGGCCGAAGGCATCCCAGTCCGCCTGCACGGTGACGCCATCCTGGCGCGTGGGCAGGGCGGCGATCAGCGCCGTTTGCGTGGGCGCATGCCAGGCGGAGACGGTCAGCCAGTCCGATCCCACGGAACCGGAAGAAAAGCTCTTGATGCCGTCGAGGAGGTAGCCGTCGTCGCTGTCGCTGGCCGTGACCCGTTTGTCGAGGGGATTCAAGGCATTGCCCCAGAACAGGCGCTCGTCAACGGTCAAGGCGAGCAGGCGGCGCTGCTGCTGCGCGCTGCCATACAGCTGCAGGCCGGCCAGCTGCAGGTGGTGGAAGCCGAAGACATGCGCCAGTGCGCTGTCGGCCCGCGCCAGGATGCGGATCACCTGGTACACGAGGGGCCACGACGCGCCCTGGCCGCCGAATTCCACGGGGATCGACAAGGTCAGCAAACCCGACTCGCGCAGCCATTCGCGTTCCTGCGCAGCGTGCCCGCCGGCCTGGTCGCGGGCATTGGCCGTTTCAGCCAGGCGCGCGGCCAGCGACGTGGCGATGCTGATGGCGTCCTGCAGGGGTTCCGGCACAGGTGGCTGGGGACGGGCGGCATGGAGAAAAACGCTAGACATGGGTGACATTCCAGAAAGACGATGACGCCGATATTGCACCGCCAGGCACGCGCCGTACACGAAGAAAACCGCGCATGGATATGCGAAAAAAGCCGCGCAAGGAGCGGCGACTTCGCTTGCGGGGCGTCAGGCCTGGATGGTCAAAAAACGCATATCGAAGCGCGAAAGCATTCGTTTTACACGGCTGCTGATGGCGATAGGCTGCAAGCATCCGAGTAACTCCAATCCGACAACGTACAGGGACGGGCATCACATGAGCATCTTGTTATTGGGCGGTAGCCCGCAACTCCCATCGAGTTCCAGCCGTCTGCTGCTGCATATCGGCGAACAGCTGGCGCTGCAGGGCTACAGCTACGCCAAGCTGCATGTGCGCGACTTGCCGGCACATGCCTTGCTGCTGGCCGACTACGACGACGCGGCGATTGCCCGCGCCGTGCGCGCCGTGGCTGACGCGGACGCCATCGTGATCGCCACGCCCATCTACAAGGCTTCATATACCGGCTTGCTGAAAGCCTTCCTCGACCTGTTGCCGCAAGATGGCCTGGCCGGCAAGCTGGTGCTGCCGCTGGCCACGGGCGGCGGCCATGCCCACACCCTGGCGCTCGACTATGCGCTGCGTCCCGTGCTGCATGCGCTGGGCGCCAAGCAAGTCTTCACCAGCATCTATGCCAATGCGCAGCAGCTGGCGTGGCATGAAGAGCGGGGCCTGAGCCTGGATGCGCCGATTGCTGAACGCGTGCAGGCCGGCATCGAGGAACTCTCCACCGGCCTGTTCGTGCTGCAGGGACAGCGCCCGTCCGCGCCCGCCGATATCCCGTTGCCCGTGCGTTCGCTGCAAGACCAGCCTTACGCGCCCCAGTATCAAGCCGCCTGATTATTCACCGACCAAGGAACTGCCATGACACACCGCCACGCACAACGACTCTCGCGCCGTACCACCCTGGGCCTGCTGTTTGCCGCCGCCGCGGGCGTGATGGCGGCCGGCATGCCGGCCGCGGCGCAGGCGCAGGCCAAGGGGGAGGTCCGCATCGGTTACCAGAAATACGGCACATTGACCTTGCTGAAAGGGCGCGGCACCCTGGAAAAACGCCTGGCAGAGCAGGGCGTGGGCGTGAAATGGACGGAGTTCCCGGCCGGTCCCGTGCTGCTGGAAGGCCTCAACGTGGGCAGCATCGATTTCGGCACCGTGGGCGAGGCGCCGCCGATCTTTGCCCAGGCGGCCGGCGCGAATCTGGTGTATGTCGGCAATGAGCCGGCGTCGCCTGCCAGCGAAGCCATCGTCGTGCCCAAGGGTTCCGGCCTGCGCACCTTGGCCGACTTGAAGGGCAAGAAAATTGCCCTGAACAAGGGTTCGAACGTGCATTACCTGTTATTGAAGGCGCTGGAAAAGGCCGGTGTCGCGTACGCCGACATCCAGCCCGTGTTCCTGCCGCCGGCCGATGCGCGCGCCGCCTTCGAGCGGGGCAGCGTGGACGCGTGGGCCATCTGGGATCCGTTCCTGGCGGCCGCCGAAAAGCAGCTGGGCGCCCGCGTCCTGGCCGATGGCAAGGGCCTGGTGGCGAACTACCAGTTCTACCTGGCTTCGCGCACGTATGCGGAAAAAAATCCCGAGATCCTGCGCATCGTGCTCGACGAGGTGGCCAAGGTCGATGACTGGGGCCGCAACAATCCGGAAGAAGTGGCGACGATCCTCGCCGCGCAGACGGGGCTGGGCAAGGATGTCGTGGCGCTGGCCGCTTCGCGCTATGCGTATGGCGTCAAACCCGTGTCGGTCGACGTCATCGCTTCGCAGCAAAGGGTGGCGGACGCGTTTTCCAGCCTGAAGCTGATTCCGAAACCGATCGTCGTCAAGGACGCGCTGCTGCCGGTGCGCCAGCTGGCCACCAGCACAAAATAAACAAGCAAAGAAACAAGCAAAGGAAAGCACGCCATGTCATTGAATGTCTTCTGGTTCATCCCTACCCACGGCGACAGCCGCTACCTGGGCACGTCGCAGGGCGCGCGCCCCGTCAATGCCGATTATCTGCGCCAGGTGGCCGTGGCCGCCGATACGCTCGGCTACGACGGCGTGCTGCTGCCCACGGGCCGCTCCTGCGAAGACGCGTGGGTGGTGGCGTCGTCGCTGATCAGCGTGACGCAAAAGCTCAAATTCCTCGTGGCCATCCGTCCCGGCCTGTCCACGCCCGGCCTGGCCGTGCGCATGGCGTCCACCTTTGACCGCCTGTCGAATGGGCGCCTCTTGATCAATGTCGTCACGGGCGGTGACCAGGGCGAACTGGAAGCGGACGGCCTGTTTGCCGACCATGCCAAGCGCTATGAAATTTCCGATGAATTCATCAAGGTGTGGCGCGCCACCCTGGCGGGCGAGGGCGGCGCGGCCGGCTACGATTTCGAGGGCAAGCATATCCAGGTAAAGGGCGCGAAAACCCTGTACCCGCCCGTGCAGAAACCGTATCCGCCCCTGTATTTCGGCGGCTCGTCCGAGCCGGCGCATGAACTGGCGGCCGAGCAGATGGACGTGTACCTGACGTGGGGCGAGCCGCCGGCCGCCGTGGCCGAGAAAATCGCCGACATCCGCGCGCGCGCAGCAAAAAAAGGCCGCACAGTCCGGTTTGGCATCCGATTGCACGTGATCGTGCGCGAAACCAACGAGGCGGCCTGGCGCGCGGCCGATGAACTGATCAGTCACCTGGACGATGACATCATCGCCAAGGCGCAGGCGGCCTTCGGCAAGATGGATTCCGTGGGCCAGCAGCGCATGGCGGCCTTGCATGGCGGGCGGCGCGACAAGCTCGAAGTGTCGCCGAATCTCTGGGCCGGCGTGGGCCTGGTGCGCGGCGGCGCGGGCACGGCCCTGGTCGGCGACGGCCCGACCGTGGTGGCGCGCATGCAGGAATACGCGGACCTGGGCATCGATACCTTCATTTTCTCCGGTTATCCGCACCTGGAAGAATCGTACCGCTTCGCCGAACTGGTATTTCCGCTGCTGGGCAAGGGCAAGGCCTTGGGCGAGCAGTCACTGACGGGGCCCTTCGGCGAAGTCATGGCCAGCAATATCGTGCCGGCCGCGCCGCAGAAAAAGGCGGCCTGAGATGGCGGCCGGCTCCATACAACGGGCAGGCGCCGCGCCGTGGCGCAATGCCTTGGCGCCGTGGGCCTTGCCCGTGGCGCTGCTGCTGGCCTGGCAACTGGCGGCGCAGTGGGGCTGGCTGTCGAGCCGCATCCTGCCCGAGCCGTGGGCCGTGGCGAAAGCCTTCTGGCACCTGGCCGTGTCGGGCGAACTGTGGCTGCACCTGAAAACGAGCTTGTGGCGCGCGACGGTCGGTTTCGCCATCGGCGCGGGACTGGGCTTGCTGCTGGGGCTATTGACGGGCAGTTTCCGCCATGCGGAAACACTGCTCGACACGACCCTGCAAATGGTGCGCAACATCCCGGCCCTGGCCCTGATTCCGCTGGTGATCCTGTGGTTCGGCATCGATGAGACGGCCAAGCTGTTTCTGCTGGCCGTCGGCGTGTTCTTTCCCGTCTACCTGAATACCTTCCACGGCATCCGCTCGGCCGACCAGGGCTTGATCGAAATGGCGAAAAGCTATGGCTTGTCCGGCTGGCCCTTGTACCGCGACGTGATCCTGCCGGCCGCCATGCCTTCCATTCTGGTGGGCGTGCGCTTTTCGCTGGGCCTCGTGTGGGTGCTGCTGATCGTCGCCGAAACCATCTCGGCGCAGGCCGGCATCGGCTACATGACCATGAATGCGCGCGAATTTTTGCAAACGGACGTGGTGCTGGTGGGGATACTGCTGTATGCCTTGCTGGGCAAGCTGGCCGATTTGTTCTCGCGCCGGCTGGAGCGCCACTGCCTGCGCTGGAATCCCGCTTACCGCTAATGACGAAAGAAGACACCATGCTGCTTGCCCCCATCCAGATCGAAACGGATTTCCTGTCGCACTTCGTGCAGTACGACCCGGCCAGTGCGCCGCCGCAGGCGAAGATAGCCCCACAGGCTCCCTTGCAGCGGCGTGGCGTACCCTTGGCGCTGACGAACCTGAGCAAATCCTACACCAGTCGCTCCGTGCTGAAAAACGTCGACCTGCAGCTGGAAGCGGGCGAGTTTGTCGCCATCGTGGGGCGCAGCGGCTGCGGCAAGAGTACCTTGCTGCGCTCGATCGCGGGCCTGGAAAGCGTCGATGACGGCAGAATCGCCATCGGCAGCGGCATCGGCGCGCCCGACATCCGCATCATGTTTCAGGAATCGCGTTTGCTGCCGTGGAAGACAGTGCTCGACAACGTGGCTCTGGGCCTGCCCCGTTCCGTCGGTGCGGCGGCCGCTTCGCTGTGGACGGTGGGCCTGGCCGAGCGGGCGGACGACTGGCCGTCGGCCCTGTCGGGAGGGCAGAAACAGCGGGTGGCGCTGGCCCGCGCCCTTGTGCACGAGCCCCAGTTGCTGCTGCTCGACGAGCCGCTCGGGGCGCTGGACGCCCTGACGCGCATCGAGATGCAGCAGCTGATCGAGTCGCTGTGGCTGGCGCGCGGCTTCACGGCCGTGCTGGTGACGCATGACGTGGCCGAGGCCGTGGCCCTGGCCGACCGCGTGCTGCTGATCGAGGATGGGCAGATCACCATGGACGTGCAGGTGGATTTGCCGCGCCCGCGACAGCGCGGCCATGCGGCTTTCGCCGCGCTGGAGCAGGCTATCTTGTCGCGGGTGTTGCAGCCATCTCCGCCAGGACAATAAAGCCGTCACCATCGACGGTTGCCACGATGCGCTCGTAGCTGTCGATGGCCGGGTGGCGCGTGGCCAGCGGATGCGCATGCGTGGCAGTGACGACGATGACCTTCGCACCGGCCGCTTCTCCCGCCTCGATGCCGACGGAGGCATCCTCGAATACCAGGCAGTCAGAGGGCGCAACGCCCAGTTTTTCCGCCGCCAGCAGGTAGCAATCGGGTTTCGGCTTGCCGGCCTTGACGTCTTCCGCCGTCACCATGATGGCGGGGATGGGCATGCCGGCCGCCTTCAGGCGGGCCGTGGCCAGTGCCCTTGGCGCCGAGGTGACGATGGCCCATTGCGCGGGCGGCAGCGACTGCAAGAAGCGCAGCGCGCCGGCGATTTCAATAATTCCTTCCACATCGATGATTTCCGCATCCGTGATGCCCTGCGACTCGCGCTGCGCGTCGACGCCGGGCAAGCGCAGCTTGGCGATGGTGTCGACCGAGCGCGCGCCGTGGATGGTGGGCAGGAAGGCCGCCACGTCGAGGCCCTGGCGCTGCGCCCACGTGCCCCAGATGCGTTCGGCGGCGGCGATGGAATTGATGACGGTGCCGTCCATGTCAAAAAGAAAAGCCCGGTAGCGGCCGGCGGCCGATGGTGTCGGGGATGAAGACGGCGAGGGCAGTGCGGACATGGCTTCCTTCCGGATGATGGGCTGGAAGCCATTGTAACGGCAGTCGATTTTTATTTCACAGGTAGACCGATTCAAACCTGGCCACAGGCGCGCCATCCTTGAGCAGGATCAGGTACTCGCCTTCGAAGCGGTAGCCCGTCACGCTGTTCAAATTGGCCAATACCGCGCTTTCCAGCCGTATCAGGGGCGGCGGGCAGGCCATGCGCGTGCCGGCCAGTTGCGTGAAGCGCAGGACGTTGCCGCTCAAGGTATAGCCGCCCATCACGCGGTTGCAGCCCGTGAAACCATGGACCTTGCCATCGTCGGTGAGGGTGATGCGTACTTCGCGCTCCTGCTGCGGCGCCATCGTCACGTCGGCGCCATCGAGCTGCGTCAGCTTCCAGTAGGTATTCGTCAGGCTGTACATCGGTGTCAGACCGGTGTCCGGCTTGGCGCTGTCGGGCGTGGTGGCGCAGCCGCCGGCCATGGCGATGGCGGCGGCAAGGGGCAGGTAGGTGAGACGATGCGTCAGGCGATGCAGCATGGGGCGCTCCTGTGAGGGGGGAATGCCTGCAGACTAGCAGGTTTTTCGCGCCGGCCGGCGTACGGCAGCGGCGAATGTTTCCATTTTGCCAGTACTGGCATTACACTCATGCTTTCTATTGTTTTAACCTTGATCGGGGAGCCGGGCCGATGCTGCAAGCGCAAGCGCTGGATAATCGACTGGTCGCCACCAGTGCCGACGATGTGCTGGTCGACCGCATCGTGCCCGGCGCGCCGCTGGTGATCGCCTTCGGTTTCGTTTCGTGGACGACGCGTCCCGCCTTCGATTTTTACGGGCGCCTGCGCAAGCTGGAGCAGGCCAGCGGCCAGCATCTGAACAAGATCCTCGTGCGCGATTCGGGCAATGCCTGGTACCACCGCCGCATCGCGGGCCTGGGCAGCCATGTGGATGAAACGGCGCAGGCCCTGCGCGAACTCGTGCGCCGCATCGCGCCCAGTCAAGTCACCACCGTCGGCCAATCCATGGGCGCGTACGCGGCCGTCATGTATGGTTTGCTGTTGGACGCGCAGCAGATCGTCGCCTTCGGGCCGCTGTCCTTCCTCGACGTGCAGCAGGCGCGCTTGTACCATGAGCTGCGCTGGCTGCCCGTGATGGAATCGCTGGCGCAAGACCCGCCGCCGTCTGGCTACTATGACCTGGCGGCCCTGTGCCGCGCCAGGGCGACGGACGATACGCAGCTGCACCTGGTGTTCGGCACGCGGCCTGACGCGGCCAGTGCCGGCGCCAGCGCCAGCGAATCGGTCAACCTCGACGCCATGCACGCGCAGCGCCTGGCCGCCTTCGGCCGCTGCACCCTGCACCCGTTCCCGCAGTCGGGCCACGCGGTGGTGCAGCACCTGATCGACACGAAGCGCATCAACGGCTTGCTGGCCGCATGCATACTCGGTCTCACGCTGGAAGATGAGCCCATGCCGGAGATCGGCGCCGCCTGGCAAGACTGGGTGGCGGAAAACCTGCGTTTGGGCTGCGCCGGCGAGCAGCTGGTGGCGGTGCTGCAGCAGCACGGTTTTTCGCTGGCCAGCAGCATGGCTGCCGTGGATGCGGCCCGCGCCAAGGCCATATGACGCCGCAGTTCGAACTCGACACCCTGAAAATCCGCATCGCCGCGCCTGAACTGGCGGCGCTCGACTTGCGCGTGCGGGTGCAGCGCGCGCTGCGCCAGCTGATACTCGACGGCGTGCTGACGCCCGGCCTGCGCCTGCCGGCCACGCGCGCGCTGGCGCAATCGCTGGGGGTGTCGCGCGATACGGTGGAAATGGCGTATGCGCAGCTGCGCCTCGATGGCTATCTGCGGCGGCGAACGGGATCGGGCAGTTTTGTCTCGCCGACGATAGGCGCGAGCTTGCTGGGCAAGCCTGCGATGACGCTGCCGCCCTTGTCCGCGCAGCCGGTGGCCCTCAGCGCGCGCGGTGCGCAGATTCTCGCCAGTGGCGGCGTGGCCGACCAGCAGAGCGTGAAGGCATTCGCCACGGGCTTGCCGGAAACGCGGGCCTTTCCGCTCGACGTGTGGGAGCGCTTGCGGCGCCAGGCGGCAGGCGAACACCAGGCCGGCATGCTGCTGCACGGCGACCCGCAAGGGGCCGGGCCTTTGCGCCAGGCCATCGCCGACTATGTGAACCTGGAGCGGGGCGCGCGGGCCACGGCCAGCCAGGTGCTGGTGCTGAGCAGCACGCGCCAGGCCCTGTACCTGTGCGCGCAGGTGCTGGCCGACGCGCACGGTCCCATCCTGATGGAAGACCCCGGTTATTTCGGCGCGCGCAAGGCGTTCGAGATGGCGCAATTGCAGGTGATTCCAGTACCCGTCGATACGCATGGCTTGTCCATCGACCACCTGCGCGCGGACCGCAGCGGCGCCAACACGATTTACGTCACGCCATCGCATCAATACCCGACGGGCGCCACCCTGGCGCTCGAGCGCCGGCTGGCCCTGACTGCCTGGGCTGCGGAACGCCGGGGCTGGATCATCGAGGATGATTACGACAGCCAGTTTCACTACGCGGGCTTGCCGACGGCGTGCGTACAGGGGCTGGACACGCAGCAGCGCACGATTTATCTGGGTACCTTCGCCAAGTCGCTGTATCCGGGCCTGCGCATCGGCTACATGGTGCTGCCGCCCGCGCTGGTCAAGCCGATGACCCATGCGCGCAGCATTCTCGATGGCCACACGCCGCAGCTGGACCAGCTGACACTGGCCCGTTTCATCGCCGATGGCCATTTCGCGGCCCATGTGCGCGCCATGCGCAAGGTCTACGCCGTGCGCCGCGATGCGATGGCGCAGGCCGTGCAGCGGCACTTGCCGCACGTCGTCGCGGCGCAGCTGCCGCCGGGCGGCTTGCAGATGCCGTGTCTGCTGCACGAGGGCAGGGACGAGCTGGAGACGATACGCCTGGCGGCGCAGGCGGGCATCGTGCTGCCGGGCCTGAGCCGGCTGTACGCAACGCCGCCCGCGCGGGGCGGCTGGCTGCTGGGCTTTGCCGCACTCACGCCGCACGAGATCGACAGCGGTATCGTCCGCCTGGCCCGCGCGCTGGGGTAAGTATTCAAGTGGTCTGTTATGCATGCGGAAAGTGGCCTGTCCGAGCAGTCCATGCAAACGCTAAGATGCCCCTTTTGAACATCAGGCAAGGGCACACGCATGCACACAAGCTCCACATCATCGGCCGCAACCGGCAACAGGCGCCAGGCGCGCTGGCGCGACCTGGCGTCCCCCGCCATGGCCGCCTTCATTTCCGTCCTCGTCAACTATGGCGGCACCTTCGTGCTGGTGTTCCAGGCAGCCCAGCTAGCCCAGCTGAGCGCGGCGCAGACGGCATCCTGGGTCTGGTCGCTGAGCATCGGCGTGGGCGTGACGGGCATCTGGCTCAGCTACCGCTACCGCGCGCCCATCATCACGGCCTGGTCCACGCCCGGCGTGGCCTTCCTGGCCACCGTCATGCCGCACACGCCGTATGCCGAGGTGATCGGCGCCTACATGATCTCCGCCATCGCCTTCATTGTGCTGGGCATGTCCGGCGCCTTCGAGCGCCTGGTGCGCTTGATTCCTGGCGGCATCGCTGCCGGCTTGCTGGCCGGTATCCTGCTGCAGTTTGGCGTGAATGCGTTTGGCGGCGCCAGCGCCGACCCGCTGCTGGTGGTGGTATTGCTGCTGTCGTATGCCGTGCTGCGCCGTTTCACGGCACGCTTTGCCGTCGTCGGCATCATGCTGATCGGCCTGGTCCTGCTGCTGGCGCAGGGACGCATCGATGCGCAAGGCATAGCACTGGCCCTGGCCGCGCCCGTGTTCGAGATGCCGCGCTTTTCCGTGGCGTCCCTGCTGGGCGTGGCGCTGCCCCTGTTCCTGATCACCCTGACGGGGCAGTACATGCCCGGCATGCTGGTGCTGCGCAATGACGGCTACCAGGTCAGCGCCAATCCCATCCTGACGGTGACGGGGTTCGGTTCGCTGCTCATGGCGCCATTCGGCGCGCACGCCTTCAACGTGGCCGCTATCACGGCCGCCATCTGCACGGGCAAGGATGCGCATGCGGATCCGTCGAAGCGCTATGTCGCGGGGCTGGCGTGCGGCGTGCTGTACATTCTGGTGGGCATCTTCGGCGTCACCCTGGCCAGCCTGTTCATGGTCTTGCCGCGCAGCTTCATCACGGCGCTGGCGGGCCTGGCCCTGCTGGGCGCCATCGGCAACAGCCTGGCGCAGGCGATGGCGGACGTGCGCATGCGCGAAACGGCCTTGATTACTTTCCTGGCGACGGCCGCGAATGTGACCCTGCTGGGCGTGGGCGGCGCCCTGTGGGGGCTGGCTGCCGGACTGGCGGCGCATGGCCTGATGCATGGATGGCGCAAGGCCGCATAGCAAGATAGGTTGCCCGTTTTGCCAGCCGGCGCATACAATTGCTGCGCCCGTGCCCGTTGGCACCGTATTCCGACTTGAGCCGAACGATGCCCGAGATCACTTCCCTGGCGCAGTATCTGCTGGCGATCACGCCCGCCTTCCTCGTTTGCGGCGCCTTGCTGCTGGTGTTGCCGCGTACTGTGCCACGCTCGGTGCCGCTGCTGCGCGTGCTCGTGCACATTTTATTTTTCGTGCTGGCGCGCGATGCGATGACGGCACACGGCTATTGGCAGGTGGCGGCGGGCGGCTTGCGTTTCACGGCGCCGCCGCTGGACTTGCTGGCGCTGGGCGCCATGTCGCTGGGGCTGGTGGCCAGCACATGCTGGCTGGAAAGCGAGGCGCGCCGACAGATCCACTGGTTCGGCATGCGGCCAGCCCTGTCCGTGCTGCTGGGTGTGGCGGGCGCCGGCCTGATCATCGCGCTGGCGACGGGCTTGAAAGCCGTGTTTAACCTGCCCTCGCTGGCGCCCGTCGCGCCATCCGCGCTGCCCTTGCTGCTGGGTTTTGCGCTGGCGGCCAATTGTTATGAGGAATTGCTGTTTCGCGGTTTGCTGCAGCAGCAATTGCGCGCCTGGCTGCCGGCCTGGCGCGCGGCGCTGGTGTCGGGCCTGCTGTTCGGCCTGTGCCACGCCTTCCTCGCCACCACCGTCACGCAGGTGGGCGCGCCCATCCTCGTGTTTACCGTGATCGAAGGCGTGGTGGCGGGGCTGGTATATTGCCGTGCCGGCTTGCTGGGCGCGTCCCTGGTGCATGGGCTGGCCATTTTTGCGCTGGCCGCCGGCTGGGTGTGAATGTTTACTATTTATGAAGAGTGAGAAAGCGATGCCTGTCAGTTCCTACCTGAATACCCGCCCCGTCGTGGGCGAGCGCGTCTACCTGCATGATACGGCGCAAGTGATCGGCGATGTGCAGATCGGCGACGACTGCTCCATCTGGTGCAACAGCGTGCTGCGCGGCGACGTCAACCGCATCGTCATCGGCGAAGGCAGCAATATCCAGGACTTTTCCATGGGCCACGTGTCGCACAGGAATGCGGCCAAGCCCGATGGTTCACCGCTGACCATCGGCAACTACGTGACCATCGGCCACTCCGTGATCTTGCACGGCTGCACCATCGGCGACGAGTGCCTGATCGGCATGGGCAGCATCGTCATGGATGACGTGGTGGTGGAAAAGCACGTGATGCTGGGTGCGGGCAGCCTGGTATCGCCGGGCAAGGTGCTGGAAAGCGGCCATCTGTACGTGGGCCGGCCCGCTGCCAAGGTGCGCGCGCTCACCGAAGCCGAGATCGCCTACCTGCGCTATTCGGCCGAGCATTACGTGCGCGTCAAAAACAATTACCTGGCCGGTGGCGACGGCGCCTGAGCGCTAGCGGTATCAATGCGGCGCAGTTCCGGCCGCGGCGCCAGGTCTTGCGGCAGGCGCAGGCCGGAGACGAGCCTCAGGCGCCGCAAGAGCAGCAGCATCCACCAGCCCGGGTCCCATTCTCCCGGCAGCAGGCCAAGCCTGGCCGAGCCCGGGTACGCGTGATGGTTGTTGTGCCAGCATTCGCCCATGGTCAGCAGCGATGTCAGGCGGATATTCCGGCCTTGCACGGCGGCGCCGTCGACATGAAAGTGCATCTGGCCATGGTTGTGGGCGAAGTAGCCGATCAGCCAGTGACCGAGCACGCCGGCGCTGACCCGCGCGCAGACGCCCCAGCAGACCAGGCCCCAGCCGCCCCAGGCGTAGAACAGCACGGCCCACGGCAGTTGCTGCAGCATCCAGGTTCTTTCCAGAAAACGATAGAAGCGGTCGTGCGCGATGCGCGGCTCGATGGCGATGTGCGGCGGATGGTCGAGGTCGAGGCGGCAGAATAATTGCCACCAGGCATCGCGCCAGAAGCCGGCGCCGTGGCGCAGATACGGGTGGCAAGCGGGCAGGCGCTGCGCATAGTCGCGCAGTTCGTGCTGGCGCAGCAGGCCCAGCGGGCCGCTGAGGCCCACCAGCACGCCCAGGTACACGAGTACATATGCCAGCCATTGCGGGCATGCAAAGCTGTCGTGGATCAGCTTGCGATGGCTGCCCAGCGAATGGCCGAACAGCAGGACGATGGCCGTGCCGCTCACAAACAGCAGCAAGCCGGTCCAGCTGAAATAGAACAGGGCGCCCGTCACGGCGCCGGCCAGCATGGCTATCAGCCACAGCGATTGCAAAGGCGCAAAGCGTACTGCACCTTTCAGCACGCTGTCGGCGTAGGTGGCGCGGGCGCGGTGGCTGGCCAGGCTGGCTGCGGACATCAACCCTTGGGGGCTGACGACGGTTGCGTGTACTTGTCGAAGTTGGTGATGTAGTCGTTGAAGTTGTCGGTCAGCATGCGCTTGTACTGTTCCGTGAAGAACGCCACGGCACCTTCCTTCTCTTCCTGCATCTTGGCCACGTCGTTGCTCTTGCTGGCGACGAGGAAGGCGTTGAAGCGGGCAGCCGCGTACAGCAGCGAGGTGGCGACTTCATTGCCGCCGCTGTGCATGCATTGTTCATTGGCCAGGGCGATGACCTGGTCGGCGCGTTCCCAGAATTCCGGGCCCGGTGCTGGTTTGGTGGTTGGTGTGCTCATAAAAATCCCCATGAAAGTGCGCGCCAGTCTACACAGGGGGCCGCGGGCTGTCCAGCCGCGCGGCTGCCAGTCAGGGCGTTTGCAGGATCTGTCCGACCAGCACGGCCAGCGGCTGGCGGATGTCGAGCACGATGCCGGCCTCGTCCGCCTGCAGCGGTTGCAGCGTGGCCAGCTGGCTGTCGAGCAGGCTGGCCGGCATGAAATGGCCGGGGCGCTGCAAGCGGCTTTCCAGCACGGCGCGCGGGCCGTCCAGGTGGACAAAGCGCAGGGCCGGGTCGCCCTCGCGCAGCACGTCGCGGTAGGCGCGCTTCAGGGCCGAGCAGGAAACGACGAGGCCGTCGCCTTGCGCGCTGGCCGTGGCGATGCGCTCGCGCAGGGCGGCCAGCCAGCCGGCACGGTCGGCGTCGTCGAGCGGGATGCCGGCCGCCATCTTGGCCACGTTTTCCGGGGAATGCACGTCGTCGCCTTCCACATACGGCACGCCCAGCGTGCTGGCCAGCAGGCTGCCGACGGCGCTCTTGCCGCAGCCGGACACGCCCATCACGACCCAGCGGGCGGGCGCGCCTGTCCTCATGGGGCCGAGACGATGACGGTGACGCGGCGGTTTTCCGCCTTGCCGGCCTTGCTGGCGTTCGAGGCGACCGGCTTGCTCATGCCCAGGCCCTTGACGGTGATATTGCCGCGTGGAATGCCGGCCACGCCCATCGCATCGGCCACCACGTTGGCGCGCGCCAGCGACAGTTTGTTGTTCAGCACTTCGGCACCTTCGTTGTCCGTATGGCCTTCCACGCGCATGTGCGTGATGCCCACTTTCAGCAGGGCGGCGCTGATTTTCTGGATGGCGGCCCGGCTCGGCGCCGTCAGGCTGGAAGCGCCGAAATCGAACAGCAGCTTGTCGGTAAAGCTCAGCTCCCAGCCTTCTTCGGTCTGGTTGAAGCCTTGCTCCTTCAAGGTGGCCACTTGCTCGGCATTGAACAGCGGTTTTTTCTCTGGCGTGCTCTGGCAGGCGGCCAGCAGGCCCAGCATGAACAAGCCGAGGAAGACGCGGCGTAATTGCTTGTAGATGGATTGCATGGTATTGCTCCTTGATTCAGGGGTGGGTATGGGGTTGCGGCAGGCGCGCCACCTGGCGCGTGCCGCGCTGCGCCTGCTTGGCGCGGTACATGGCTTCGTCCGCCGCGCCGACCAGCGAAACGGCGTCGATGGCGTGATCGGGGAAGACGGCCACGCCGATGGTCAGCGAGCTGACGATGCTATTGCCGGTGGGCAGCTCAATGGCTTGCGCCATGGCGGCGATGATGTTGTCGGCGATGTGCATGGCGTCGCTGCTGTTGCGCAGCGGCTTGAGCAGGATGGCGAATTCGTCGCCGCCCAGGCGCGCCACCAGGTCGCCCTCGCGCAATTGCTGCTTGATGCGCGCGGCGATCGTCACCAGCACGCGGTCGCCCGAGGCATGGCCGAAGGTGTCGTTGATATATTTGAAACGGTCGCTGTCGAGGAACAGCACGGCCACCTTGCCATTGCCGACCCGCGCTTCGAGGATGGCGCGTTCCAGCTCCGCTTCCATGAAGGCGCGGTTGGACAGGCCCGTCAGGCTGTCGTGGTTGGCGCGGTGCGACAGCGAGGCGTTTTCCTTTTGCAGATGGCTTTGCCATGCTTCCAGTTCGTCGAGCAGGGCGTTGAAGTCGTCATTGATCTGGTTCAGCTCGGCAATATTGGCCGGCGGCACGCGCAGTTCGAACGAGCGGTCGCGCCGCACGCGGTGGGCCGTTTCCGCCAGGTGGCGCAGGGGCGACGTGATCTCCGTTTCCATGCTGCGCGACAGGCGCACGGCGACGACGAGGCTGAGCACCAGGCAGGCGAGCAGGCAGGTCAGGCCGCTGAGCAGGAAGGGCAGCAGGCTGCGGCTGTGCGGCACCAGCTTGATGCTGCCGATGGCCTGTTCGTTGCGCGTGATGGGGAAGGTCAGCGAATCGGGCAGCATCCAGCCCGTCAGCGCGCGTTCGATGTAGTAGCGCGTGCCGTGTTCGCCCCGTTCCCAGCGGGCCAGCACGTTGCCGGCCGTGTCGCTCACCTGCGCCTGGTCGATGTCTTCATTGACGCCGATCAAGGCCAGCGCTTCCTTGGCGGCCATGGAATCGCCAAAGACGACGGCCCCTTCCACCGTGTAGCTCATCGAGCGGGCCACCAGGCGCAGGTTCTGGTCCGAATACACGCGCAGGGCCAGCAGCGCCACGGCTGTCAGGGTCAGGCCAGCCGCCAGCACGGCGATCAGCGACACGCTCAGGTGGGCGCGCCGCAGCACGCTGTCGAGCGTCGGGCGGGGCCGGCGGGCAGGCTTGTTGCTCATCCGGGCGCTCATGGCGGCGGTCCCTTGCGACGTGCAATTTGCAAGGCGTTCGGATGCACGCGCAGGCCGCTGCGGGCGATGGCGTCGAGGTTGACGTCAAAACCGATCTGCGCCTCGGCGAGGCGCAGGCAGAACATGGTGCCCACGGCGCAGGACGTGCCGGGTTCGGCCACCGATAAAATCGGCTTGCCGATGATCTGCGCCAGCAGATGCTCGCGTTCGCCCTCGGGCAGGCTGCCCAGGTAGATGACGTCGCATTCGCTGACAGCGGCGGCTGCCGCCGGAATTTTCACGCGGATGCGCTGGCCCAGGCTGGAAGCGGGCGTGTCGACGATGGCCGCGCCGTAACGGGGCGCACCGAGCATGCAGACGCGCACTTCCTGGCGCGCCACGGGCCAGCGCACATAGCTGATGATGCCAAACAGGACCTGGGCCACCTCGGCGGGACGCCTGGCGTCCACCGCCGCGCCCGTTTGCGCCCACGCACACGGGGCCAGCGCCGTGCAGGCCAGCAATGATGCCAGCAGCGCGGCCAGCAGCACGACGAGCAGGGCGGGCGGCGCGGAGCGCTGCCGGTGGCGAGGGAAGGAGGGCACGGCGTCGGTGTCTTTATGCAGGTCGGGTTGCTATTCAACTAGTTACTCAGCAACACAGACTCTACGGAAGTCCCTGTTGAAAGTAAATCACGGCGCTACGCCATAAACCTTGCATTATAAACACGAATGTGAAAACTTGCATTCTTTACCATGAGAATTACTTGTCAACACTGCCGTGGCGTGCCAAAGTGTTGCTATTCTTCCAGTGTCGCTTCCAGCAAGTCGATTTCGCGCAGCAGGCGCAAATGGATGGTGTCGTCCAGTTCGCCCGAGATGCGTCGGCGGAACAGTTCATCCCGCTCCGCATTCAGCGCTTCCAGGCGCAGCGCCCGTTCGGCCTTGGCCAGTTCCTGCAGCCGCATCGCTTCGTCGTTGCTGCTTTCGCCATACGCGAGGCGGCGCCGGTAGGCTTCGATCAGGCGGTTGGCCGCCTCCGTGACGACTTGCTGCTTGTCATTTTTGTCGATGCCTTCGCACACTTTTTCCAGCCGCGCGATGGCCGCTTCGGCGGCAGCGGCGCGGGCATTGCGCTCTTCCGTCGAACGGCGCGCGGGCGGCGCGAACACGAGGCCCTTGGTCAGCAAGGGCAAGGTGACGCTGGCCAGCAGCAGCGACAATAAAATCACGCCCATGGCCAGGAAGATGACGAGGTCGCGCGCGGGAAAGCGCGTGCCGTCGGGCAAGAACAAGGGCAGGGTCAGAATGCCGGCCAGGGTCAGCGCACCGCGCACGCCCGCGAACGACGCCACCAGCAGCAGGCGCAGGCTGGGGCGCGCCAGCAACGCCGCGTCCTTCGGTTCGCCCGCCATTTTCTTGTGGTGCTTGAACAGGGTCAGTTTCATGGAAATGAAGACCCACAGGAAGCGCATGAAGGTCAGTCCCACCGTGATGGCGATGACGAACAGCGGCAGTTTCCAGGCGCTGCCGGCGCCGATTTCGGCGGAGGCGGCCGGCAAGCCGGCAACGGTGGTGGGCAGCTGCGCGCCCAGCATGACGAAGATCACGCCATTCAAGACCAGTTGCACGGTATCCCACACCGCCTTGCGCTGGGTGCGCGTGGCGGCCAGCGGACGGCCGATCAGGTCGGCGTAATGCATGGACACGCCCGCCGTGGCGGCGGCCAGGATGCCGGAACCGTGGATTTGCTCGGCGCCCAGGTAGGCGGCGAACGGGATCAGGATGCTGATGAGGATTTGCAGGCCCGGCTCTTCGCCGACCTTGCTCACCAGCCATTTATTCGCCAGGCCCACGCCCCACGAGATGGCCAGGCCGATGATGATGCCGCCGCCCGCTTCCTGCAGGAAACTCAGCGAGGCGGCACCGATGGAAAAGCCGCCCGTCATCATGGCGCCTACGGCAAACGTGAAGCAGACGAGGCCCGACGCGTCGTTGAGCAGGGATTCGCCTTCCAGGATGTGCATCAGGCGCGGCGGGATCGGGTTGCCGGCGGCGATCGCCGACACGGCCACGGGGTCCGTCGGCGAGAGGATGGCGCCCAGCGCGAAGGCGACGGCCAGCGGCACGCTGGGGATCAGCCAGTCGATGAAAAAGCCCATGCCCAGCACGGTAAACAGCACCAGGCCGATGGCCAGCATCAGGATCGAACGGGCGTCGGAAAAGAAGGCGCCCTTGGGGATGCGCCAGCCATCGAGAAACAGCAGTGGCGGGATGAAGAGCAGGAAGAAAATGTCGGGATCGAGCGGCACTTGCACGCCAAACACGGCCAATCCCGTGCCGCCGGCGATCTGGATCAAGGGCAGCGGCAGCTTGACCCAGCGCGAGCGGGCGAGAAAGCCGCACAGGACGACGGTCAGAACGAGGATGAGGATGATGGTAACGGTATGCATGAAGGAGCGGCGGCGTGCTGAAACGCTGATTATAAGGCGCGGCCCGCCTGTAGGCACCGCCTGCGTGTCATTGCGTACATACAACAAGTCACAATCGCGGTAAGATTGTCACTGTGGCCCTGCTGCCGCCGCCGTTGGCCGGCGGCTGGCCGCCTTGCTTGATATCTTTGCTTTTACCCTGGCCTTTACTTTTCACTGGTTCCTGTTTTGCTCAAGAAAATTTTCACCGGACTGCTGCTGTCGCTGGCATTGCTCATCGTGGCGGCCCTGGCCGCGTATCTGTATTACTGGCGCCCTGCGCTGGCGCCCATCGATCCGCCTGCCGCCACGGCATTTTCCCCGCAAGTGGTGGAACGGGGCCGCATCCTGGCCGGCATGGGCAATTGCGCCGCCTGCCATACGGCCAAGGGCGGCGCCGATTACGCGGGCGGCCACGGCCTGGCCACGCCGTTCGGCACGATCTACGCGACGAATATCACGCCCGACAGGCAAACGGGCATCGGCCGCTGGTCGCTGGCCGCCTTCCAGCGGGCCATGCGCGAAGGCGTGGGCCGCGATGGCGCCCATTTGTATCCTGTCTTTCCGTACACCCATTTCAACCTCGTTTCGGATACGGACCTGACGGCCTTGTACGCGTATGTCATGACGCGCCCGCCCGTGTATGCGGTGGCGCCCGCCAACAGCGTGCCGTTTCCCCTGAACCTGCGCCCCTTGCAGGCGGGCTGGAAGCTGCTGTTTTTCAAGCCAGCGACTTTCCAGCTTGATCCTGCGCAAGGACTGGACTGGAACCGGGGCCGCTATCTGGCCGAAGGCCTGGCCCATTGCGCCGCCTGCCACACGCCGCGCAATGCGCTGGGCGCCGAGCTTGCCGGTTCGTCCTATCTGGGCGCGCCCATCGACCACTGGTATGCGCCGGCCTTGACCAGCGCCAACACGGCACCCTTGCCATGGACGCAAGACGAGCTGTACGCCTTCCTGCGCACGGGGGCGACGGCCCTGCACGGCGTGGCGGCAGGACCCATGTCGGCCGTCGTGCATGAAGGCATGGGCGCCTCGCCCGACAGCGATATCCGCGCGCTGGCAACGTATTTTGCCGGCGTGGCCGGGGCAGAGCAACGCCAGGTGGATACCGATACCGTGGTAAAGGCCGGCATCGCCCGCTCGCAGAGGGTCAGCCTGGTCGACAATGACCGTGGCGCCAGCCTGTACGTGGCCGCCTGCGCGTCGTGCCACTCGAACAGCGATGGCCAGCCCGCAGCCTTGCGTCCGGAACTAAGCCTGAACAGCGCCGTCAGCGCGCCCGATCCCGCCAACCTGATCCAGGTGATATTGCACGGCATCAGCAAGGATGCAGCCATGCCCGGCGTGCTGATGCCCGGCTTTGCCGCCTCGCTGACGGACAACGACGTGGCCCAGCTGGCCGCCTATTTGCGCCGCAGCCGCAGCCATCAGCCGGCCTGGACGAACCTGGAAGCGGCCGTGGGGCGCGCGCGCGCCGGCAAGTAATTCTTGAAAGTTTCTTAAATATTTATGTATAACATTACCGTGAATGGCCAACCCTTCGGCACCGAGGCCGACGCCGAGACGCCGCTGCTGTGGGTGCTGCGCGACGAAGCCCGCTTAAAAGGCACGAAGTTTGGCTGCGGCATCGGCATGTGCGGCGCCTGCACCGTGCACGTGGATGGCCGCGCCATGCGCTCCTGCATCACGCCGATTGCCGCCGTGGCCGGCTGCGCCATCACCACCATCGAAGGCCTCTCGCCAGACGGCACGCACCCGCTGCAGCGGGCGTGGCTCGCCACGCAGGCGCCCCAGTGCGGCTATTGCCAGTCGGGCCAGATCATGCAGGCAGCCACCCTGTTGAAAGACTATCCGCAGCCGACGGATGCGAATATTGATGCCGTCATGAGCGGTAATCTGTGCCGCTGCATGGCATATGTGCGCATTCGCAAGGCAATCAAGCTGGCGGCCGGCATGCAGGAGGCGCCCGGTGTTTAAGTTGCCAAAAGAAACTACCAGTGCCTGTCCCAGCCCGCTGAGCCGGCGCGGTTTCCTGATCGCCGCCGCCGGCACGGGTTTTACCCTGGCTTTCTTGCGCGCCGACAGCTCCCTGGCCGCCGGCAAGGCGGCGCCCGTGCCGCCAAAACAAGGCATCGCGCCCGTGTTCGATCCCGGCATCTGGTTCCAGATCGGCCGCGACGGCATCGTCACCGTCAACATCGCCAAGGCGGAAATGGGCCAGCACATCGGCACGGCCCTGGCGCGCATCGTCGCCGAGGAGCTGGAAGCGGATTGGAGCAAGGTGCGCCTGCATTACGTGGATACGGACCCGAAATGGGGTTTGATGGTGACGGGCGGCAGCTGGTCCGTCTGGCAGAATTTCGACCCGCTCAGCCGTGCCGGCGCGGCCGGGCGCCTCGCGCTCGTCGAGGAAGGCGCGCGCCTGCTGCGCGTGCCCGTGTCCGCCTGCCACGCCAGACTGGGCGTCGTGCATGGCCGGGGGCGCTCGATCAGCTATGGCGACATCGTGCGCCGTGGCAAGCTGGCGCGCCAGTATACGCCCGAGCAATTGAAGGCCATCGTGCTGAAAACGCCGCAGCAGCGCAGCCTGATCGGCCAGCAGGTGCAGGCGCTGGACATCCCCGCGAAGATCAATGGCACGGCCGTGTACGGCATCGATGCGGAAGTCGAGGGCATGCTGTTTGCGCGCCCGAAGATCCCGCCCACGCGCTATGGCTCGAAAGTGGTGTCCATCGATGATACGGCCGCGAAAAAGGTCAAGGGCTACCTGCGTTCGTTTGCCTTGCAGGATCCCAGCGGCACGGTGCCCGGCTGGGTCATGGTGGTGGCTGAAACGTATGCGGCCGCCATGCGCGCGGCCGAGCTCGTGCAAGTGAAATGGCGGGCCGGCGCGGCAGCCCACGTGGCGGAGCAGGATATCCTCAACTATGGGACCAAGCAGCTGGCCGATGCCAGCCTGGGCGCCCGCGTGGTCGATGATGATGGCGTGGAGCAAGCGTTCAACGATGCCAGCCTGCAGCTGGAACGCCACTACACGACCAGCACCGTGCTGCATTTTCAGCTGGAACCCGTGAATGCCGTGGCGCAGGAAATCGACGGCGTCTGGCACATTCATGCGGGCAACCAGTGGCAATCGTTGATCCTGCCCGTGCTGGCGCAAGCGTTGACGGTGCCTGAGAGCAATGTCATGCTGCACACCTATCTGCTGGGTGGCGGCTTCGGGCGGCGCCTGAATGGCGATTATTGCGTGCCGGCCGCGCTGGCCGCGCAAGCCGTGGGGCGCCCCGTCAAGATGATTTGCACGCGGGCCGACGATGCCCGTTTCGATTCGCCCCGTTCACCATCCGTGCAGCATGTGCGCATGGCCTTCGACGACGCCGGCAAGGTGTCGGCGATGGTGCACGAAGCGAGCGCGGGCTGGCCCACGCAAGCCATGATTCCCGCCTTCCTGGCCAAGGATAAGCAGGGCCATCCGTATGACCCGTTCGCCATCGCCGGCGCCGACCACTGGTACACGGTCGGTGCGCAGCGCGTGCGGGCCGTGTCGAACGATCTGGCCAATAGCAGTTTCCGCCCCGGCTGGCTGCGCTCCGTGGGGCCCGGCTGGACGAATTGGGCCGTGGAAAGTTTCATGGATGAGGCGGCGCAGGCGGCCAAGGTCGATCCGCTGGCGTTCCGTTTGTCCTTGCTGCAGGGCACGGGGCGCAACGCGGGCAGCGCGCCGAACGCCGTCGGCGGCGCCGCGCGCCTGGCCCACGTGCTGCAGCGGGTGGCGGACAAGGCCGGCTGGGGCAAGGCCATGCCGCCCGACACGGGCCTGGGCATCGCCGCCACGTTCGGCCAGGAACGCGACATGCCCACCTGGACGGCCTGCGTCGCGCGGGTCAAGGTGGACCGCAGCACTTGCATGGTGAAAGTCGAAAAATTGTTCATGGTGATTGACGCGGGCAGCATCGTCGACCCCGATGGCGCGCTGGCGCAGGCGGAAGGGGGCGCCCTGTGGGGCGTGAGCATGGCCTTGCATGAAGGCACGGCCTTCCTGAATGGCGAAGTGAAGGACACCAACCTGAATACCTATACGCCCTTGCGCATGGCCGACGTGCCCGAGCTCGACATTGAATTTGTTGCCAGCACGGCAACTTCGACGGGCATGGGCGAACCGCCCACGACGGCCGTGGCGCCCGCCATTGGCAACGCCATCTTTGCCGCCGTGGCCTCGCGCGTGCGGCATTTGCCGATCCGCCCGGAAGCCGTGCTGAAGGGGCTGGACCGGCACGGCGCCGTGTAGTCCTGTCATCCTGCTTTCCTGGCGGCGGTGCGCGAACGGCTGCGCAGGAATGGCTGCGGGCTGCTACACTGAGGTTAGCCGCCCCGGGTATGCAGGCTGTGCCCGTCCCGGCAAGATCAGCGTAAAATCAGCGCACAGCTCGACTTCAGCGTTAGCTTGATCCCAGCTCGATTGCGGAGGCAACCATGCAAGAACAATTTGTCAGCATTACGGCCGATGAACTTCAACTGGATGGCGTGCTTGAAATGCCCGAGCGGCCGGTCGGTATCGTCCTGTTTGCCCACGGCGCAGGCGCCGACAGCGACTACCTGGGCGCCTCCAGCCACGCCACTTCCCAAGATTTCTTGCGAGCGGGCATCGCCACCCTGCGCTTCGACCAGGGCGGCGTCGGGCCTGGCGGCGGCAGCAATGGCCACGCCTATTTCGTGCGCAGCGATATCGTGCTGCTGGCGCGCCAGCTGGAAAAAGCCCTGGGCTGGCTGCAGATGGACGCGTCCACGCGGCGCTTGCCCTGCGGCCTGTATGGCTATGGCACCAGCGCGGCCGTCGTGATGCAGCTGGCGGCCTGGCGCAGCGCGGAAATCGCCGCGCTGGCCGTGTGCGATGGCCAGGTGGAAATGGCGGGCAAGGCGGCGCTGGAAAATGTGCGCGTGCCATCGTTGCTGATTGTGGGCGGGCGCGATCCCGACGTGGCTGGCCTGAACCGCATGGCGTTCGCCACTTTGCGCTGCGACAAACAACTGGAACAGATTGCCGCACCCGGCGGCCCCGACACGCGCCACCAGGCGGCCTTGCTGGCCACGGACTGGTACACGCGCCATTTCAACGGGCATACCAGCACGTCGCAGTAGCGCGGCAGATCAGGCGGCGCGCAGGTTCTTCGCATGGAAGCGCAGATGCTCTTCCATGAAGCTGGCGATGAAGTAATAGCCGTGGTCATAGCCGGCATGGCGGCGCAGCTGCAAAGGCTGGTCGGCGTCGCGGCACGCCGCTTCGAAGACGTCGGGGTACAGTTGCTCGGGCAGGAACTTGTCGGCCAGGCCCTGGTCGATCAAGATACCTTCGGGAAATGATGCTGGCTGGCCTTGCCGGCCGCGCATCAGCGCGCTGGCGTCGTACTGCTGCCAGCTGGCTGCATCGCTGCCCAGGTAGCCCGTAAACGCTTTCTTGCCCCACGGACATTGGCTCGGTGCGGCGATGGGGGCGAAGGCGGAGACGGAGCGGAACAGCGCAGGATTGCGCAAGGCCAGCACCAGCGCGCCATGGCCGCCCATCGAATGGCCGAAGATGCCCGTGCGTTGCGCATCGATCGCCAGTTCCTGTTCCAGCAGGGCGCGCAATTCCAGGATGTAGCTGTACATGCGGTAGTGGCTGCTCCACGGCGCCTCGGTGGCGTCCACGTAAAAGCCCGCGCCCACGCCGAAATCCCAGGATTCGCTCTCGCCCGCGATGTTCGCGCCACGGGGGCTGGTGTCGGGCGCGATCAGGATCAGTCCTTCTTCTGCCGCCACGCGCTGCGCGCCGCCCTTGATCATGAAGGTTTCTTCCGTGCAGGTCAGGCCGGCAAGGTAAAACAGGGCGGGGCGCTTGGTGCTGACCGTGGCGCCTGGCGCCGTGTCGGGAATGAAGGCCGAGAAACGCATGGGCAAGCCGATGGCTTGCGCGTCGTGGCGATAAAAGCGTTGTACGCCGCCAAAACAGGCGTGTTCACTCAACAGTTCCAGCATGAATTCTCCTCGTTAATCTCACAGTATAGCCAGAGTGGCAGGCGGCTGGAATAGCAGAGCGGCAAGCACGCGTCACCACTTGCAGCCGCTGTCGCCCGTCGCGCCTTTCAGCAGGAAGGGCAGCTTGGCCAGGCCGGCGAATTCCACATTGCCTAGCCGCGGCTTGTAATCGTTGTCGCACTTGGGCCGCGCGGCGCTGGCGATGGCTTGCGCCGTCCTGTCGCTGGACGTCAGTGCTGGCCCGGCGATGGATGGGCCAGTCTGACGCGCCGCTTCCCTGGCCTGGTGTTTCAAGGCGTCAAGGTCGAGCGCAGCGGGAGGCGGCAATGCGGCTGCCACGTCGCCATCGGCAGCAGGTGCGGGCATTGCTGCGGACACCGGCACGGGCGTGATGGCTACCGTATGCCGGGGCCGTGCCTGGATTTTTGAGATTGCTGGCGGCAGGGGTTGCGCGGGCGGCGTCACGGGGGCCAGCAACAGCAGTTGGGTGCTGCGCTGTGGCAGCAACGGTGGCGCCGGCAGGTGGTTTGAACGCAGCACTTGCCAAAGCAGCACATGCAGCAGCACGGCGATGCCGGCACCGGCCAGCATGCGTGCCGATTCCCGTGGCAGCGGCGGGGGCGGCATCAATCGAGCATGGCCGCAACCAGCGGCAGGATGTCCTGTGCCGGCGCTTCGGTCTTGAATGCCAGTAAATGGTCGGCGCGCGTCTTGCCCAGGTTGATGGCGGCCACGGGCTTGCCTGTTTCGGCCGCCATGCGGCACAGGCGAAAGCTCGAATACACCATGACGGATGAACCTACCACCAGCAGGGCGCCAGCTGCCATCATCTTGCGCTCGGCTTCGGCCGCGCAGGCGGCAGGCACGCCATCGCCGAAAAACACCACGTCAGGCTGCAGGGTGCCGCCGCAGCGGGGGCAGGCGGGCACGTGGAAGGTGGCCAGCTGCATTGGTTCCAGCAAGGCATCGCCATCGGGCGCCGGCGTGGCCGTGGCGCCCAGCAGCTGCGGATTGTCGCGTTCGAGCTGATCCTGGATCAGGCGGCGCGTGTGGCGGGTATGGCAATCGAGGCACACGACGCCATGTATGCTGCCGTGCAACTCCGTGACGGCCGCGCTGCCGGCTTGCTGATGCAGGCCATCCACGTTTTGCGTGACCAGGCCGCCTATTCTCCGGCGCTGCGCCAGTTGCGCGATGGCCAGGTGACCGGGATTCGGCACGGCCCGCGCCAGGGTCGGCCAGCCCACCATGCTGCGCGCCCAGTAGCGGCGGCGCACGGCTTCCTGGCGGCGAAAATCGGGACCTTGCACGGGCGCGTTGCCGCGCCGCACGCCCTCCATGTCGCGGTAGTCGGGAATGCCGGACGCCGTGCTGATGCCGGCGCCCGTCAGCAGCAGCACGTCGGGATGGCGCTGCAGGAACTGCGCCAGCTGATCGAGGGCGTGGTGGCTGCTGGCTGGCTGCTGGCTGGCGAAGGAAAAATTTTGCATGATGCGCCATGCTAACCGAAAAGCAGGACGCCGTTGCAAGGGCGATACTTACTCCAGTTTCATGCCGAAACGCTGCAGCCGCGGCTGCCAATGTTCCTCGATATTGGCCGAGACGAGGATGCGCTCGGCCTTGCCGATCAGCAATGCACGGGGCACGAAGCCGAAATAGCGCGAGTCGGCGCTGTTGTCGCGGTTATCGCCCAGCATGAGGAAATGGTCGGCCGGCACCGTCACGGGGGCAAAGCTGCGCCGCGCGCCAGCGATTTGCGGCAAGACCTGGATGCGGTGCTGCTCGGTTTGGTTGCGTTCGCTGATGCGCTGGGCCGTCAGCTGGCCCACGTGGGCGATGGTTTCAGGCGCCGTGTCGAGCGCCGTGTACTGGGCAGGCAGGCCATTGATGACCAGCTGCTCATTGCGCATTTCCACCGTGTCGCCGGGCAGGGCGATGATGCGCTTGATCAGGCGCGTGCCGTCTTTTGGCGAAGAAAAGGTGACGATGTCGCCCCGCTGCGGTTCGGCCAGGCGCTGCAGCACGATATCGGTGAGCGGCACTTTCAGGTTGAAGGCCAGGCGGTTGACGAAGACCACGTCGCCTTCGAGCAGGTTGGGGCGCATGGACGCCGACGGTATCGGATTCCAGTCCGCCACGGCCGTGCGGAACACGCCGAACAGCAGGAGGAACATCAAAAAACCTTTGTTTGCGCGCATCCATGTGCTCATGTCGGCTCTTTCGCTGGGCTGTGCCCGTGATGGTGAAGGGAGGCGCCATTGCTGCTGGCGACCTATTCACGATGCACGGCGAGGCTGAAGCCAGTCTTAAATGGCGCCAATGCGGGCACCAATGCGCAGGTGAATGGCGGGGATGGCGTACCGCTGTTGCGTGCACGCATCACTACGCCGGCTTCCGCGATGCCGGCACTTGTCGTGCATGCCATCCCACAGCTCACCGAGCGCCGTCATCCATGGTTTGCGTGTTGCGCCGTTCAAAATACAGCAGGTCCGACCAGACATCCTGGAAGCGCATGGCTTTTTCCGAGCGGCCATACTGGTGAAAGCCGTTACGCTGCATGACGGCGACCGAGCCCAGGTTTTGCGGCCGCGCCGTCGCTTCCAGGCGCCACAGTTCCAGTGTGCCGAACGCTTCCTCCAGCAGCAGGGCGACCACGCGCGTGGCGTAGCCGCGTCCGCCGAACCGTTCGCCGATGCGGTAGCCGAGCGTTGCCTTGTTGAAATAGGGGCGCGTGACGGCCGTCAGATTGACCCGGCCGATGATTTGCCCGTCCAGTTTTGCCAGGTACTGGTAAGCGAGGTCTTGCTGGCGCTCGCGCTGCGCCTGCTCGATGGCGGCGGCGATGGCTTCCGGGTGGTAGTAGGATGGCGCGCGCGCCGTGACCCAGTTTTCAAAATACGCGCGGTTTTCCAGTTCGAAGGCCAGCAAAGCGGGAAGGTCGCTGCTGGCCGGCGGGTGTAGCTGAAGGCGGTCGAGGTCTGGCATGGGAGCGTGTCGGAAAGCGATGCGCCATTATAATCAGCTGGCGCATTTCGCCGCACATCTGAATTCATGAAGGAGCAGCATGCTGTCCCATATCTGCCTGGGAACCAACGACTTTCCCCGCGCCTACGCCTTCTACACGGCGCTGCTGGGAGAACTCGGTTTGATCGAGAAATTTCATGACCCCGTCAAGCCATGGGCAGGCTGGATGGCGCACGATGCGCCGCGTCCCTTGTTCGTGCTGACGGCGCCGCATGACGGCTTGCCGGCCGCGCCCGGCAATGGACAGATGACGGCCCTGCTGGCGGCCAGCCGCGCCCAGGTGGACCGCTGCCACCGGGCCGCGCTGGCGCTGGGCGCCGCGTGCGAAGGGCCGCCCGGCTTGCGGACCCACTACCACGCCCATTACTATGGCGCCTATTTCCGCGACCTCGACGGCAACAAGCTGTGCGTCTGCTGCCACGCCGAGGAATAGTTCAGCGCTGGCCCCAGATATCTTCCTCTGTCCAGCCCAGCTCCGCAAAATCCTGCGCCCGCTCGTCCGCTTCGCCGGCGCAATAGAATTCGTCGAGCTGCGGCGGCGCGATGCGCGTGCCGGCCAGCATGGCGTGCACTTGCCCCCGGTGGTGGATCTGGTGCTGGAACAGATGCGCCAGCATGCGCTGGCGCGTGTCGACTTGCGGCGTGTCGCGCAGGATCGTCACGGGCCGCGCCAGGTCCGCGTCGCACAGCCTGCGGCAATGGGCGATCAGGCGCGCATCGGCTGCATGCTGTGCCGCCTGCAGCGTGGCGCAGTCGGTAAATGGCTCATCCTGTTCAAAGAAGACATAGCAGTCGGGATGGGGCGCTTCGTCGCGCAGCTCGCGTTCGAGCGCATCGAGGTAAAACCAGTCGCACGTGAGAATGTGGTTCAGGGTGGACTGGATGGTGGGGAAAAAGCTGACGCGCGTGGCCTGGAATTCGGCCTGGCTCAGTTCGCCGCAGGCTTTCAGCAGGCGGTGGTTGGCCCAGGCGTTGTTGTGGGCCTGGCTGGTGACGTACTGGGCCAGCAGATTGTTCATGATGTACCTTGCAAAGAGGGGGACCTGCGCGAGCGCCACTGTAGCACTTTGCGGCAGGTGGACCAAGCCGGCCACGCCCGCCGCACTGGCACGGCTGTCATCAAGTAAAATCGCGCAGCGGATGTCGCGATAGTGATGCATATAAGGCTGGAATAGCAATGGGTTGGATAGGAAAATTACTGAACGGCGGCGACGGAAAAAACAAGCTCGCGCCAGCCACGGCAGGGGCGGCACCCGAGATGGCACGGCAGCCAGCCACCATCACCGAAATCGATGCCATCTACTACCGCTGGCTGGCGGCCGCGGGTGCGACGCAGGCGACAAAGCAGGCCGAACAGCAGATGCTGGATGAATTGACGCGCCTGGCCAGTGAACCGGTCGCCGGCGCCGCGCTGGTGCCGCGCATTCCGGCCATCATTCCGCAGTTGATGCGTACCTTGCAAAATGAAAACATGAGCGCGGCCGAGCTGTCGCGCCAACTGGCCCAGGACGTGCTGCTGGTCGCCGAGGTCTACCGCGAAGCGAACCGGCCACGCTACCATTCGCGCTACAACGCCAGCCCGTCGATCAACAACATGGAAGGCGCCATCATGCTGCTGGGGCAAAACGGCATGCGCATGCTGCTCGCCCGCGTCGCCTTCCGTCCCATCGTCAGCATGCAGAGCGGCGGCCTGACCATACGCACGGCGCCGCTGATCTGGCGCCAGTCCGAGAAATGCGCGCTGGCGGCCAACCTGGTCGCGCCCGCCATGCAGGCCAACGCCTTCGACGCCTATCTGGCGGGACTGATGGCCAATGTCGGCCTGGTGGTGGCGTTCCGGCTGATCGACCAGATGCATGCGCCCGATGCCTTTCCGCAATCGGATGCCTTCATTGCCCAGGTGTTTGCGCAAGCGCGCATCCTGTCGGTACGGATCGCCGAGTTATGGGAGTTTCCCGAGTCCGTGACCCGCGCGATCGGGCATGCCGGCGTCGATGCCGATGCCGATCCGCAGGCGCGAGCGCTGGCGCTGGGAGATCGCTTGAGCAAGCTGCGCATGCTGGTCGATACTGGCCGCTTTCCTGCCGACGATCCCTTCGTGATGACGGGATTGAGCAAGGCCGAGCTGCAGGTGTTCGACAAGCTGGCCGACGAGGACGACGAGGAGTGACGGCCGCAGGCCGTCACGATGGGCATGCGGCGGATATCGCTCAGCGCGCAAAATAGAGTTCGTGCAGGTGATCGAGGTCGACCTCGGAAGCCGCCTGCGACAGCGCTACTTTGCCGCTTTGCATCAGGTAGACGTGATCGGCCACGCCCACGGCGCGCGCCGTGTTCTGCTCGACGAGGATGATGGTGCGCCGGCCGTCGTTCAGGCGCGCGAGGATCTCGAACAGCTCGTTGACCACCAGCGGCGCCAGGCCCAGCGACGGTTCGTCGATGATCAATAGCGACGGATCCGACATCAAGCCCCGCGCCATCGCCAGCATCTGCGCCTCGCCGCCGGATAATGAACCGGCCAGCTGCTTGCGCCGCTCGTGCAGGCGCGGGAACATGGCGTAGGCTTCGGCCAGGCGCGCCGGCATGTGGCTGCGGTGCTCTTTCGGAAACGCGCCCATGATCAGGTTTTCTTCCACGCTCATGTCGCGAAATGTCATGCGGCCCTCGGGGATCATGGTGACCCTCGCGTCGCTCATCTTCCACGTGGGCGTGCCGTTGATGGCCACGCCATCGAGCGCGATGCTTCCCGCGCCCACGGGCAGCAAACCCATGATGGCGCGCAGCAGGGTGGTCTTGCCGGCCCCGTTCGGGCCGATGATGGTGGTCAGCTTGCCCTTCTGGATCGACAGCGACACATCCCACAGCACATTGATGGCGCCATAGCCGGCGCGCAGATTCTCTATGTTAAGCATGCGCGGCTCCCGTGTAGCTTTCGATGACGGCCGGATCGCGGAACACGGCATCGGGCGTGCCGTCGGCGATCAGCTGGCCAAAATTGAGCACGGCCACGCGCTGGCACAGATTGCTGATGGTTTCGATGTCGTGCTCGATCATGACGATGCCCACGCCAAAGGCCGCGTGCAAGTCCTTCAGCATGCCCATGAAGCGGCGCTTGCCGTTCGTTTCCAGGCCGGCCAGCACTTCGTCGAGCAGCAGCAGCTTTGGATTGGTGGCCAGCGCCTTGGCCACTTCCAGCGCCTTGAGTTCCGTCAGCGCCAGTTCGCTGGCCGCGTCGCGCCCGGCCTTGTCCGCCAGGCTGGTGAAGTCGAGGATTTCATCGATCTTGCGCATGTCCACCTTGCCGGTGCCGAAGCGCTGCGCCACGATGAGGTTTTCGCGCACCGTCAATTCATGCATGGGTTGCGGAATCTGGAAGGTGCGGCCCAGTCCCAGGCGGGCGCGCTGGTACATGGGCGTGGCCATGATGTCGCGCCCCTCGAAGCGGATGCTGCCGCTGGTGGGGCGCACCAGGCCGGAGATCGCGTTGAACAGGGTGGTCTTGCCGGCGCCATTCGCGCCCACCAGGCCGATCACGTCGTGGCTGCCCACGTTCAGGGTGACGGAATCGACGGCCGTCAGGCCGCCGAAGCGCACGCAGACATTATCGAGTTCAAGCATGTTGTTTCTCCTTCGCTTTGAACGCCTTGCGTAGCAGCGGCAGCAGGCCGTTCGGACTGAAGACGATCATCGCCACCAGCAGCACGCCCAGCACCAGCTGGTGGCCAGTGGGAATCAGCGATTTGAAAATCAGCTGGTCGACCAGGTAGACCACCACGGCGCCCAGCACGGGGCCGAGGATGGTGCGGTAGCCGCCGAAGATGGCCGCCACGATCGGCAACGTCACCCACAGGCTGTTGAAGGCGTAGTCCGGCTCCAGGAAGTTGATGTAGTGGGCGTTGAAGGCGCCGAACAGGCCTGCCATGAAGGCCGACACGAGCAGCATGGCGCCTTTCAGCAAGGTGCTGTTGACGCCGACGACGCGCGTGGCGTCTTCGCTGTCGTGCATGGCGCGCAGGGCGATGCCGTAGTGGCTGGCGCGGATGCGGCTGTAGGCAAACGCGCAGCACACCACCAGGGTCAGTACCACCAGGTAGGCGCCCGTCTTGCTGGCCAAATCAAAACCGAAGACGGTGGGCAAGGTCGGGATGTTGTTGATGCCGCCGGCGCCGCCCGTCACGGAACTCCATTCCGTGGCCAGGATGCGGAAGATGTGGGCGTAGGCGAGGATGGCCAGCGCAAAATACGGCCCGCGCAGGCGCAGCACGGGCAGCATGATGACGGCGGCGATGGCTGCCCCCGCGCCGCCCAGCAGCATGGCGGCAAACACGGGCAAGCCCAGTTTCACGGTAGCGAGGGCGGAGACATACGCGCCCACGCCGAAGAAGGCCGCATGGCCGAAGCTGACCATGCCGCCCAAATTGCCCAGCAGGGCCCAGGACATGGCCACGCCGCCGATGATCAGGGCCGCAACCACCATGCTCATCACATACTGGTTGCCGCCCAGGGCCAGCGGCACGGCGATATAGGCGGCCAGCAGCAGGCCCGCCGTGGACATCAGTGAAGTACGGCTCATCCGCGCCTCCGTTGTGCGCCGAACAGGCCGTTCGGCATGATGAACAGCACCAGCAGGAACAGCACCATGCCGGACAATTCCTGCAACGCGGAGCTGGCCAGGGTGACGGTCAGCGCTTCGGCCACGCCCAGCAGCACGGCGGCGATCAGCACGCCGGGTATCGAGCCGATGCCGGCGAGGACCGTAATGATGAAGGCTTTCACCGTCAGCGCGCCGCCGTAGGCGGGCTGGATCACGCCATAGCTGAACAGGGCGACGCCGGCAAACGCGGCCAGGATGCCGGCGACTAAAAAGGAAACCAGTTCCGTGCGGCCCGGGTCGATGCCCATCAGCTTGGCCGCGTCGCGGTTGCTGGAGACGGCGCGCACGGCGCGGCCATACCAGCTGGTGGACAGCCAGCGCCACAGGGCCGCCATCAGCACCAGGCTGACGCCAAAGAAGATCACTTCGCTGCGCATGCTGAAAAACGGACCGATCTCGATGCCTTCCTGCAGCCAGCTCGACGAGGTCGAGCGGATGTCCGCCTTCCATACGAGCAGGATGAAATTGGTGAGGATGACGCCGATGCCATAGGTGAGGATCAGCGAATTGATTTCGCGGTCTTTCTTGATGCGGCTGACGATCAGGTACACGCCCACGGATGTGAGGCTGACGATCACCAGCGCGATGGGAATGGCGAACATGGGCCCCAGGCCCAGGCCGGATTCCACGCTGTAGGCGATGTAGGCGGCCAGCAGCACCAGCTCGCCGTGCGCCAGGTTGATCACTTTCATGGTGCCGAAGACCAGCGCCAGTCCCAGTGCGATCAGGGCGTAGGAGCCGCCCTGCAGCAAGCCAGAATACAAGGCTTGCAAGATTAATTCTGTCATGTCGTCATCCCGTCAGGCTTTCCTGGCGCATCGCGAAGATGCACCAGGGCCGCCGTTCATCGGTGCACGCCCGGCAGGCGTGCGCGTGTGCAGCGGGAGGCTGCCTACCAGGGCAGGGCTGGATAGGCCAGCTTGCCCGTGGCGTGTTCCTTCGGCCAGACGATCACCACTTTCTTGTCCTGGTGCTGCGCCATGCGGTGCACGAAATTCTGGTTGTCGCCATTGGCGGCGAACTGCACCCGGCCGATCAGGGTTTCACGGTCCGTCTTGCGCATTTCCTCGGCCACGCCGCCTTTCTTGAGCGTGCCCTTGTCGGCCGCGCGCGCGATGGCTTCGAACAGCAGCATCGATTGCACATAGCCGAACTGGCCCAGGTAGTCGGGCTCCTTCTTGTACAGCTGCTTGTAGGCGTCGCTGAAGGCCTTGCCGTCGGCCGTCTTGAATTCCGTGGGGAAGGGCAGCAGGGCCGTGCCGAACACGTTCGGCATCAGGTCGGGGAAGTCGGCCGCCATTTTCGGCGTGGCCAGCGACCACACGCCCACCATGGCCTTGATCTTCGGCTTCAGGACGCGGGCGGCGCGGATGATGCCCACGTAATCGTTTTCGTAGCCGACCATGGCCACCACTTCCGATTTATCCTGCAGCTTGATCTTGTTGATGATTGGCTTGAAGTCGGTAATGGCCGGGTCGAACGAGTGTGTCGTCACTTTCACGCCCTTGGCGGCCAGGGCCTTTTCCACGTCTTTCGCCAGGCCCGTGGTGGCGTCCTTGGTCGAATACACGATGGAGACGGACTTGGCGCCCACATCCTGCAGCAGGCCCAGCATGGCTTTTTCGTAGCCGGCCGTGTTATTGATGCGGAAAAAATTCTTGCGCCCGCTGGACACCAGGCTGTCGTCCACGCCGCCCGAGGTGATGTAGACGAGGCCCAGTTTATTCGCCGTGTCCGAGGCGGGCGAGATATTGTTCGAGCCATAGCCGCCCGTGATGGCCACCACGCCCTGGCTGGCCAGCTTTTCCACGGCGGCGATGGCCTTGGCGGGCGCCGATTCGTCGTCGACGGTGATGATCTTGATGGTGTGCTTGCCGTTGGTCTTGTTGAAGACTTCGGCCGCGACCATGATCCCTTCCTGCATGCCGGCGCCGACCCGCGCCAGGTTGCCCGTCAGCGGGATTTCCGCGCCGACTAGAAATTCGTCGGCGCTGGCCTGTGCCATCCAGGCGCTGGCAACCAGCGCTGCCATGGCGATGCGTGTATAGGTGCGTTTCATCGTGTCTCCTCCGGTGATGTGGCTTGGTTTTATTGTCGGGTCTGGTACAGCATGGTCAACTTATCGTGCATTCTGCGCCATTTGCCGCAGCTGCCCCTTTAAAATCTTGCCCGTGGCGGCCGCTGGCAGCGCTTCCATGACGATGATGGCGGATGGGCACTTGTACGGCGACAGGGTCTGTGCCAGCCATGCCTGCAATTCTGCCACGCTGGCGGGCTGGCGCGGGTCCAGTTCCACGTAGGCGATGACGTCCTCGTTGCCATCGGCCACAGTGCGCCCCACTACGGCCGACTGCACCACGGAAGGGTGGGCGTTCAGCGCCGTTTCCACTTCCAGCGGATACACATTGAAGCCGGAGCGGATGATCAATTCCTTGGTGCGTCCGACAATGAACAGCGCGCCGTCCGCTTCCTGGCGCGCCATGTCGCCCGTATTGAGCCAGCCGCCGTCGCGCATGGTGGCCGCCGTCATGGCCGGTTCGCGGTAATAGCCGGCCATGATGTTCGGTCCGCGTATCCACAATTCTCCCGGCTCGCCCGGCGTCACATCCGTACCGGCCAGGTCCACCACGCGCACTTCCACGCCCGGGATCGGCATGCCGACGGAATCGTCGCGGCGCGGCGCTTCCAGGCGGGTCTGGCTGATGGTGGGCGCGCTTTCCGTCATGCCGTAGCCATTGTGCAGCGCGGTACCCAGCAGCTTTTCCACGTCGCGCTTGAGCGATGGCGCCAGCGGCGAGCCGCCCGCATACGCAAAGCGCAGCCGCGTGGGCAGCGGCGTATCGGCGCCGCCCAGGGTTTGCAGCAGCTTGGCGTACATGGCGGGCACGCCCTGCACGATAGTCAAGCCGTCGTCCTTCAGGGCCGAGAGCAGGCCATCGACGGAAAAGCGCGGCACCAGATACAGCGCGGCGCCCGCATACAGGGTGCCCAGTGCTACCGAGGCCAGGCCGTACACGTGCGAAATCGGCAGCACGCCATACGCGCGGTCGCTGCGCGTCAGGCCCCGCAATGTGCTGGAGACGGCGGCGATGAACAGCAGGTTGCGGTGCGTGAGCATCACGCCTTTTGACTGGCCTGTCGTGCCCGTCGTGTAGATCAGCGCGGCCACCTGTTCATTGCCGGGGACCGTGTCTTCCGCGGTGGCGGCGTCGTTCAATTCGCCGGCCAGCAGCTCGCCCATGCCATCGACGGTGACAGGGCAGGCGCCGCGCCGCGCCGCATGCGCGGCCGCTTCCGGCGAGGCGCCGGCCAGGAACAGCACGCGCCGCGCGGAACTGTGTGCGGCGATGGTATCGATCTCGCGCGCCGACAGGCGCGCATTGACGTTGACGATCCACGCATCGATGCCGGCGGCAGCAAAAATCAGCGCCACCTGCAGCGCGCCATTTTCTCCCACCACCATCAGGCGGTCGCCGGCGCGCACGTCGAGGTTGCGCAGCAGCTGCGCTGCACTTTCCACACTGTGCTGCAACTGCGCGTAGGTCCAGCTGCGGCCAGCTTCATGCAGCGCCGGCGCATCCGGCGCGCGCGCGGCCCAGTAGGCGGGGATGGCCGACAGGCGCGCCGGCAAGCCGGCCAGCAGGGTGGGGATGTCCATCGCGGCCTCCTTCACTTTTGCGCTGCCTTGATCATGTTGCGGGCGATGACGATCTGCTGGATCTGCGTCGTGCCTTCATAGATGCGGAACAGGCGCACATCGCGGTAGAAACGCTCGGCCGCGTATTCGCTGATGTAGCCGGCGCCGCCGTGGATCTGCACGGAGCGGTCAGCGACCCTGCCGCACATTTCGGAGGCGAACAGCTTGCAGCACGATGCTTCCGTCGAAATGTCTTCCTTGTTGTCGCGCCGGCGCGCCGCGTCGAGCACCATGCTGCGCGCCGCGTAAATCTCCGCCTTGCTGTCGGCCAGCATGGCCTGGATCAGCTGGAATTCCGCGATGGGCTGGCCGAACTGCTGGCGCTCCATCGCATACGCGAGGGCGTCGGCCAGCATGCGCTCGGCCGCGCCCACGCAGACGGCGGCGATGTGCAGGCGGCCCTTGTCGAGCACCTTCATGGCCGTCTTGAAGCCCACGCCTTCCTTGCCGCCGATGATGTTCGCGGCCGGCACACGGCAATTTTCAAAGATGACGTCGCAGGTATGTGCGCCTTGCTGGCCCATTTTCTTATCAATCTTGCCCAGCGAGAGGCCGGGCGTGTCCTTTTCCACGATGAAGGCGGAAATCGCCGAGGCGCCCCGCTTGACGGGATCCGTGCGGGCCATGACGGTAAAAATGCTCGCTTCGGGCGCGTTGGTGATATAGCGTTTGCTGCCGTTGAGGATATAGAAGTCGCCGTCGCGCACGGCCGTCGTGCGCAGGGACGCCGCGTCGGAGCCCGATCCCGCTTCCGTCAGGGCGAACGAGCCGATGATCTCGCCCGCCGCCAGCTTGGGCAGATAGTATTGTTTTTGCGCTTCCGTACCGTCGATAACGATGCCTTGCGAACCGATGCCGTTGTTCGTGCCGATCAGCGAGCGGAAGGCGGGCGAGGTGCGGGCGATTTCGAAAGCGACCCTGACTTCCTCTTCCATGCTCAGTTCCAGGCCGCCGTAGGCTTCCGGGATCGACAGGCCGAACAGGCCCAGTTCGCGCATCTGCGCCACGATGGCGGGCGGGATGGTGTCCGTTTCGGCCACCAGCGCCTCGTTCGGCACCAGTACTTCGCGCACGAAACGGGCGATGCTGTCGAGCAGGATGTTCAGGGTTTCTTCGTCGCGTATCATCGGTTTCCTCGGCGCTTTGATTTGAACTGTCGTTGAGAGGGGGCGCGCAGTCTAACCGCGGCCCAGGTTTTTTTCCACTGTCTTGACCAGGGCGACCAGGCGCGGTCCCAGGTCCGATTCGAGTTTTTCGCGCGACAGCAGGAAGGCGGGACCGCCGCAATTGAAGGCCATCACCTGTTCGCCATCGGCACCCAGCATGGGCACGCCCACGGCATGCACGTCGTTCTGCCATTCGCCGGCCGAGATGCAAAAGCCCCGGTCCTGGTAATCCTTGAAGCCTTGTTCGATACCGGCCTTGATGCGCGGCCAGCGTTCCGTCTCGTGCACGCGCGCATGGTCCATCAGGTAGTCGCGTTCGGCCTGCGGCAGGATGCACAGCAGGGCCTTGCCCATGGCGGTCGTCATCAGGGGGATGCGCGAACCGACGTCGAGGCGCAGGGTGACGTTGGCGCTGCTGCGGCACGTTTCCACGTACACCATGCTGAGGCGGTCGCGCGTGCCCAGCGAAACGGAGGCCTGCGCATGCTCGGCCAGTTCTTCCATCAGCGGGCGCGCCATCTTGCGTACATCGAGGTTCGACAGCATGCGGTAACCGAGAGCCAGCACGCCGGCGCCCAGCTGGTACTTGCCCAGGCTGTCCGAATAATTCAGGTAGCCGAGTTTGGTGAGGGTATAGGTGAGGCGCGAAATCGTCGGTTTCGGAATGCCCGTGCGCCTGGCCATGTCCGCATTCGACAGGAATACTTCGCCGGGGCGAAAGCAGCGCAGTACTTCCAGCCCGCGCGCCAGCGCGTTGACGAACTGGCGGTCCTTGCCTTCCTCGTCATCGCTGAAGACGATGATTTCCGGATCTGCTGTGGTCTGAATATTTGTCATATTTGCATTCATTTTCAGGCTCCCTGGAAATCAGTTTGCCTAGCCAAAATCGACGTGTCAACCATTTTGTGAAACATTCGTTCGCACAGCGAAATGCTGCGCTGCATGAATTTTTCTCGGAAAATTGACCTGCGCAGGCGTTTTGGCGCTTGTCGCTTGAGCCTCGTTATATACGTCTGTATATTGCGCTGTTGGGTGACGGCCGCCGCAAGAGTGGCCGCTTTTTTGAGTATCGCTATATGAGACTCTATATAACGACAGTGGAAAGATCGAAACGATGTTGAAACAGGTATTGGCAGGTGCCGTGATGCTGGCGCTGGCGCACATGGCACAGACGGCGCGGGCGCAGCAAACCGCCGACAAGGACGAGGCGGCGCCGTTCGTGCTGGGCACGGTGACGGTGATCGGCCAGCGCGAGCAGGCAGGGCAGATGGAACAGCAGGTGGGGTCGCAAGTGAGCCGCGCCGAGATGCGCCGCTTTAACCGCGACAACGTGGGCGATGCTCTGAATTTGCTGTCCGGCGTGTCGCTGTCGACCAATGCGCGCAACGAGAAAACCGTCGCGATCCGCGGCTTCGACTCTCGCCAAGTGCCGCTGTACATCGACGGCATTCCCGTCTACGTGCCGTATGACGGCTATGTCGATTTCAACCGCTTCACGACGGCCGACCTGGCCGCCATCCAGGTGGCCAAGGGCTACAGTTCCGTGGCCTATGGGGCCAATACTCTGGGCGGCGCCATCAACCTGGTGTCGCGCAAGCCGTCCGCGCGGATGGAAGGCGATACGTCCATCGGTTTCGGCTCGGGCAGCGAGCGCCAGGTGTCGGCCAACGTGGGCACGAACCAGGGCCTGTGGTATCTGCAGGCGGGCGTGTCGTACATCGACAGCGACGGCTTTCCCCTGTCGTCCGATTTCCGCCCGACGGCCACGGAAGACGGCGGCACGCGCAACAACGCCTACCGCAAGGATCATAAACTGTCGTTCAAGGTGGGCTACACGCCCGTGGGCGGCGACGAATATGCACTCAGCTACTACAAGCAGCATGGCGAGAAGGGCCAGCCGCCATCGACGAATCCCGTCGGCGCGCGCTACTGGCAATGGCCGTACTGGAACAAGGAAAGCGTGTACTTCGCCTCGCAGACGCGCCTGGGCGACGCCGAGCGCCTGAAACTGCGCCTGTACCACGACAGCTATGACAATGAAATCACCTCCTACACGAACGGCAGCTACGCGGCCCTGAAAACCAGCGGCCAGGGCAGCGTCAGCGGCGGGCGCAGCATCTATAACGACCGCACGAACGGCGGCGCGGTGGAGCTCGAATCGTTCCGCCTTGCCGCGCACAGCCTGCGCTTTGTCGCCAGCTACAAGGCCGACGAGCATCAGGAACTCGATGCCAAGGGCGTGCGCACCACCTGGTACAAGGATGCCCTGTGGACCCTGGGCGCGGAAGACAGCATTGCCCTCAATGCGGCGACGGAACTGTCGCTGGGCGCCTCGCGCAACGCACTGCGCCCGGACACTGTCTACAGCGCCGGCAATGCGTATACCTTGCCGGAGAATCAATCGGCCACCGACCTGCAGGCGGGCCTGTTCCACAAGATCGGTACTGATGCGAGGGTGTACGCCACGGTGGCGCGCAAGTCGCGCCTGCCGACCCTGAAGGACCGCTACTCGCAGCGCCTGGGCACCTATATTGAAAACCCGAACCTGCGCGCCGAGGAGGCGCTCAATTATGAAGTGGGCTACCAGGCAAGCGTGCGCGGGCTGGCGCTCGATGCCGCCCTGTTCTACAGCGACGTGAAGGACAAGATACAGAGCGTGGCGAATGTGGCGGGCGTGCGCGCGCAGATGCGCAACGCGGGCAGGGCGCACATCAGCGGCGTGGAACTGGGCTTGCGCGGCAGCGCCGGCGCGTGGCTGGACTTCGGCGGCAACTACACGTACACGGAAATGAAGAACGTCAGCGACCGCGCCATCCGCCTGACGGACGTGCCGCGCCACAAGCTGACGGCGCACGCCGTGCTGCACGCGGCGCGCCAGCTCGATGTCGTGGCCATCGCGGAAGCGAACAGCGGGCGCTGGGTCTCGAACACCCTGGAACTGGGCGGCTTTGCCACCGTCAACCTGAAGGCCGTGTACCGGCCCTTGCCGGCCTTGACCCTGGAAGCGGGCGTGAGCAACCTGGCTGACCGCAACTATGCACTGGCAGACGGTTTCCCCAGCGCGGGGCGCACCTGGCTGACCAATGCGCAATACCAGTTCTGATTTTTTGATTGTTCCATGAAAGGACACAGCATGTTGAAGAAAATATTCCTTGGTTTTGCTTCGGCCGCCCTGCTGGCGACGGCGCCCGCATGGGCCGGCCCGGCGCCGGCGAGCGAGCATATGAGCCATGCGCTGACCGTGACGGGCAAGGTGGCAACGCCGTTGACCCTGACAGTGGCCGACCTGCGCCAGCTGCCGCCGGCGAATGGCGGCGAGCTTGCCGTCACGCGCCACAACGGCGACAAGGCCGAGACCATTACCAGTTACAAGGGCGTGCGCCTGCGCGATATCCTCGACAAGGCGGCGCTCGATGCGCCGGGCCATAACGATGTCAAGAAACTTGCCATCATCGCCACGGCCACCGATGGTTATGCGGTGGTGTTTTCCTGGGGCGAGCTGTATAACGCGCCGGCCGGCGAGGGCGTGATCGTCTACTACGAGAAGAACGGCAAGGCGCTTGACGAGAGCGATGGCGAGATATCCCTGATCTCGGCCAGGGATATCCGCACGGGTCCGCGCCACGTGAAGTGGTTGAACGGTATCGAAGTGCGCAAGCTGGTGGAATGACGCGCAACTGATGGAAAAAACGCGCCGTGGAGCCATCCCCGGCGCGTTTTTTTATGCCCCCAGCGCTTGCCGCATGGCTTGGCCCGCCACGTCGAACAATCCCCGCGCCGCTGGCGTCAAGCCCAGCATGTGCATCGACGCATGGATCATGCCGTCGAGCTGCACGCACTCGGCCGCCACGCCGTCGTCGCGCAAATACCGCGCATAGGCTTCGCCTTCGTCATGCAGCGGGTCGTACTCGCACACCAGCACGGTCGCCGGCGGCAAGTCCTTCAGCGAGGCGGCCCGCAGGGGCGCCGCGTAGGGCTGCGCGCCGTCAGCCGGCTCGTTCAGGTACGCCGACCAGCAAAAGCGCATGGCTTCCCGCGTCAGCGAATGGCCTTCCGCATAGCGTTGGTAGGACGGCGTGTCGAAGGCGAAATCGAGCGCCGGGTACAACAGCAGCTGGTGCGCCAGCGCGGGACCGGCCTGGTCGCGGGCCATCAGGGCCGCTGCCGCCGCCAGGTTGCCGCCGGCGCTGTCGCCGCCCACGGCCAGCCGTTTCACGTCGATGCCCAGCGCTTCGGCATGGTCCGCGACCCAGCAGAGCGCCGAGTAAAAGTCCTCCAGCGGCACGGGGAACTTGTGCTCGGGCGCCAGCCGGTAGTCGACGGAAAAGACCACGCAGCCGGTGGCGTTGGCCAGCGCGCGGCACGGATTGTCGTACAGGTCCAGCGAGCACAGACACCATCCTCCCCCATGCGCAAAGACGATGGCGGGCAAGGGCTGGCCCGTGTCCGCGCCGGCCGGCACATAGGCGCGTACGGTCAGCGCATGCTCGCCTGGCAGCACGTAATCCTTGATCGACGCGACGTCTTCCAATGGTCCGTGCAGCTGGCGCAAGCCCGTTTCCGTGGCGGCGCGCAGGTCCGCCAGCGAGGCGGGCTGCGGCGCATCCCTTGTCTCTTCCAGCCAGACGGCGATCAGCGGGTCGAGGCTCATGCGGGTGCTCCGGCCAGGAAGGGCAGCAGGTGGGCGATGAACGCTTCCGGCTGTTCTTCCATGATGAAGTGGCCGCATTCGGCGACGATGGCGCCCTGCAAAATATCGGCCTTGCCCTGCATGGTCAGCAGGGGCGCGTCATTCGTCGCATGGTCGGCGCCGATGGCCAGCACGGGCATGGCCAGGCTTGTCTTTGCCCGCTCGAGGTTTTGCCGGATGGTTTCCGGAATGGCGCGGTAGTAGGCGAAGCCAGCGCGCAGGGCGCCCGGCGTGGCATAGGCGTCCGCATACACGTCGACGGCCACCTTGTCGCGGCGGTACGACCAGCGGTCCAGGATGAAGCGGATGTATTCGCGTTCCTTGCCCGCCGTGAGCATCTCCGGCAAATCGAGCACCTGGTTGAACATGAAGTGCCACAGGAAGATGTTGTCGGACGGCGCGACAAAAATCGGCGGCGCCGGCGCCAGGCCTGGAATGACGGCTTCCGTCAGCGCCAGTTTCGTCACGGCTTGCGGGAAATCGCTGGCCAGCGCATAGCCGACCCACATGCCGATATCGTGGCCGACGACATCGTACTGCGCATGGCCCAGGGCCAGCATGGCGCGGTGCAGGGTGGCGGCAACGGCGCCCGTGTCATAGCCGCCGGCCGGGCGTTCCGAGTGGCCGCTGCCGGGCGGATCGATGGCGATCGCCTGGTAGCCCTGGGCGGCCAGGGCCGCCATCACGTGGCGCCAGGCATACCAGGTTTGCGGCCAGCCGGGGATCAGCAGCACGGGTTTGCCGGTACCAGCGATGACGCAATGCAGGCGCTGGCCGTCGATGCGGACGTAGTCGTGGGTGTAGCTGTCTTGATTCTGATGCATGGTGTTTCCTTGTTAGTTGTGCTCGATGCCGAGCAGGGTATTGATCTGCTGCGCGCTGACGGGGGCGCCGGCGAAGTCGTCGAAGATCTTGTCGGTCACGGGAATGATGTGGGCATTGATGAAGGCCACGCCTTCGCGCGCGCCCACTTCCTGGTCCTTCAGGCAGCATTCCCATTCCAGCGTGGCCCAGCCCGCGTAATCGTTCTGCGCCATCTTCGAGAAAATCGCCTTGAAGTCGACCTGGCCATCGCCCAGCGAACGGAAACGCCCGGCGCGGTTTTCCCACGACTGGTAGCCGCCATAGATGCCTTGCCGCCCCGTCGGATTGAACTCCGCATCCTTCACATGGAACATGCGGATGTGGTCTTTATAAATGTCGATGAATTCCAGGTAGTTCAGCTGCTGCAGCACGAAGTGGCTCGGATCGAACAGCATCTTGCAGCGCGGGTGGCGGCCCACGCGTTCATAAAACATCTCGAAGCTGATGCCGTCATGCAGGTCTTCGCTCGGGTGGATTTCGTAGCACAGGTTGATGCCCTGTTCTTCGCACACGTCGAGGATGGGCAGCCAGCGGCGCGCCAGTTCGTCGAAGGCCGCCTCGATCAGGCCGGGCGGGCGCTGCGGGAACGGGAATAAATATGGCCAGGCGAACGAGCCGGAGAACGTGCCCATGTCGGTCAGGCCCAGGCGCTTCGAGGCCATGGCCGCCAGTTTCACTTGCTCGATGGCCCACTCGGTGCGCGCCGCCGGCTGGCCGTGCAGGTGTGCCGGCGCAAAGCTGTCGCACAGCGCGTCGTAGGCCGGGTGCACGGCCACCAGCTGGCCGAGGATGTGCGTCGTCAGTTCGCTGATGACCAGGCCATGGCTGGCCAGCATGGCGACCAGATCGTCGCAGTATTGCTGGCTGTGCGCCGCTTGCGCCACGTCGAACAGGCGCGCATCCCAGGCGGGGATCTGCAGGGCCTTGAAGCCCATGCCGGCCGCCCACTCGGCGATGGCGGGCAGGGTGTTGAAGGGCGCCGTGTCGGCGGCGAATTGTGCCAGGTGCAGGCTTGGTCCTTGGATGGTTTTCATATCGGCTCCTATTGTTTGTCGATCGACAAAGAATAGGCGAAATTTTCCCTTCGGTCAAGCCCGTGATGCAAAATAAATCGGGAACGCGCCGTGGGCGCCAGGCGTTATACTGGCCGCCACTTCGCAAGCAGAGGATGAAAATGGCAGGAAGACCGAGGGAATTTGACCGCGCGCTGGCGCTGGCAAAAGCGCGCGACGCGTTCTGGACGCGCGGCTACGAGGGTGTATCGATGGCCGACCTGGTGGCGGCGCTGGGCATCGCCTCGGCGCGCATCTATGCGGCGTTCGGCTCGAAGGAGCAGTTGTTCCGCGAAGCCGTGGAATTGTATGAAACGGGCGAGGGCGCCTTTGCCGTGCATGCGCTGGCGGCCAGCCTGAATGTGCGTGACGCCGTGGCGCGCATGCTGGAAGAAGCGGTGCTGCTGTACACGCGCAGCGGCCAGCCGCAAGGCTGCATGGTGGTCACGGCCGCCACGAATACGAGCGCGGAAAACGCGGGCATCGCCGACTGGCTGGCGCAGCACCGCCGCGCACGCACGCAAGCCGTCATCGAACGCCTGCGCGCGGCGCAGCAGGCGGGAGAATTAAAAGGGGAGGCGGACGTGCAGGCCTTGGGCGACTACTATGCGGCCTTGCTGCATGGCCTGTCGGTGCAGGCGCGCGACGGCATTCCCGCCGAACGGCTGCTGGCGCTGATTGCGCCGGCGATGGCGCCTTTGGTGCTGGAAATGCAAAAACCAGACTAGCGTGTCGATAGTTGCCGTACTTAAGTCTTGACGTCGATCAGGCTGCCCAAGGCTTGGTCGGCCGCCTTGACGACATTCGCCGATAAATTAAAGCCGGCCTTGTAGACGAGGTTATCCGTCAGCTCGGAAGCGAGGCCCACGCCGTTCGGCCGGCTTTCCGCCGCCTTGGCCGCATTCGCGTTGGCACCGCTGACGCTTTCGCTGGCGGCCAGCTTGCGTCCTTCGACAGACAGGGTAACGCCCGTGCCGGCCGGGCTGGCTTCCTGGAACTCGGCTTGTTGCGGCTGGAAGCCCGGCGTATTCGCATTGGCGATATTGTTGGCGGCCACATCCAGCGCGCGCTGGTTGGCGGTCAGCCCCGAGGTACCGGTGGTGAGGGCGGATATGGACATGGCAACTCCTTCAGAATGCGCCCAGTTTACTCCCGCCAGCGGGAAAAGTGGTTGGTGCAAGGCAACAATTTTTCTTGCAGGCGGTTGCCGCAAAAAATAGGTGCATCACGTAATTTTTTTATATTGTTCTGTGGCATTTCGCTGCCTAGACTGGCAGGGAAGTCATCCACGGAGTCCGCCATTTTTCACCTGTTTCGTCCTCTTTTCCTGGGTTTTCTGCTCAGCCTGCCTTGCCTGCCCTTGAAAGCCGAGTATGCCCCTTCGTCACTGCCGCTCGACGTGCGCCTGAACGAGCAGGTCATCATGGTGCCGGCCGGCGATGGCTTGCGCGAGATGCTGGAAACGACGGTGTTCCGTCCAGCCGGCCCCGGCCCGTTTCCCCTGCTGCTGATGAATCATGGCAAGCAGGCCGGCCCGGCCCGGCTGCAGGCGCGCGAGCGCTTCATCTATATGGCGACCGAATTCGTGCGCCGCGGCTATGCGGTGATGCTGCCCATGCGCGCCGGCTTTGCGCGTTCCACAGGCGCCTACCGCGATTTCGGCTGCGACATGCTGGGCAACGCCCAGGGCCAGGCGCGCGACATGCTGGCCGCGCTCGCGTATGCGCGCCGCCAGAGCTGGGTCGACCCGGAACGCATCGTCGTCGCGGGCCAGTCGTATGGCGGCATGGCGGCACTGGCGCTGGCCACCCGGGTGCTGCCCGGCGTGCGCGGCGTGCTCAATTTTTCCGGCGGCTTGCGCGTCGACATGCCCGGCTGCGACTGGCAAGGGGCGCTGGCCAAGTCCTTCGCCACCATGGGCGCCTACAACCACATTCCCAGCCTGTGGCTGTATGGCGCGAATGACTCGTATTTTTCGCCGGCCCTGGCGCGGCGGCTGTTCAATTCCTTTACCGGATCGGGCGGCCGGGCGCAATTGCTCGCCTATGGTCCGTTCAAGCGCGACGCGCACCTGACCCTGGGCAGCCGCGACGGCGTGGCCGTGTGGTTGCCCGCCACCGAGCGCTTCCTGCGGAAGATCGGCATGCCGGTGCGCCAGGTCTACCGCGTGGCCGAGGCGCCGTCGCCGCCCGCCACGCATTTCGCGCCGCAGGACGATATCGCCGCCGTGCCCTACCTGGAAGAGCAGGGGCGCGCCGCCTACCGCGTCTTCCTGGAGAAAACCGCGCCGCGCGCCTTTGCCCTGTCGGCCAGCGGCGCCTGGGGCTGGGCCGAGGAGGGCGAAAGCCCCGATGTGCGCGCGCTGGCCTCGTGCCAACGCCGGAGCAGCCTGCCGTGCCAGCTGTATTCCGTCGATGAAAGCGTCGTTTGGCCGGTCGCCGGCGCCAGCGCCAGCGCCGCCGGCGGCGCGCAATAGGCGGGCTGCGCACGATAGTTGTCGCCGAAACGGGGGATGGGCGAATATACTAGACGAAAAGGGAGGCGTTGCGCTTCCCGTCCGCCCTTATCATCAGCGAGAATTCACCCTTATGGCGTCATCCCCAGAAAACCTCAGCATGGCCGTGTTTTGCGACTTTGAAAACGTCGCGCTTGGCGTGCGAGATGCAAATTACGAAAAATTCGATATCAAGCCCATCCTTGAACGCTTGCTGCTCAAGGGCAGCATCGTTGTCAAGAAGGCATATTGCGACTGGGACCGTTATAAAAGTTTCAAGGGCACCATGCATGAGGCAAACTTCGAGCTGATCGAAATTCCCCATGTGCGCCAGTCCGGCAAGAATTCGGCCGACATCCGCCTGGTGGTCGATGCGCTGGACCTGTGCTACACCAAGGCCCACGTCAACACCTTCGTCATCATCAGCGGCGACTCCGATTTTTCGCCGCTCGTGTCGAAACTGCGCGAAAACGCCAAGCAGGTGATCGGCGTGGGCGTCAAGCAGTCGACCTCCGACCTGCTGGTGGCGAACTGCGACGAATTCATTTTCTACGATGACCTGGTGCGCGAGAGCCGCCGCACGGCCGCCAAGCGCGACGCGCGCGAAAGCCCGGCTGCGGCCGCCAAGCGTTCGCCGGATGAAGAAGTGCGCCGCAAGGAAAAGTACGAGTCGCGCAAGACGGAAGCGATCGAGATGGCTGTCGAAACCTTCGATGCGCTGGTGTCCGAACGGGGCGACAGCGGCAAGATCTGGGCCTCGATGCTGAAGGAAGCGATCAAGCGCCGCAAGCCCGATTTCAGCGAGTCGTATTACGGTTTCCGTACCTTCGGCAACCTGCTGGAAGAAGCGCAGACGCGCGGCTTGCTGGAATTTGGCCGCGATGAAAAATCGGGCGCCTATGTCTACCGCAGCAGCGGCCCGGTGGCCGTACCCGCTGCCGTGAACGGGGAAGCCGCCGGCGAGGCCATCGTCGCCGGCGAGACGGGCGTGACGGCGGAAGAGGGCAATCAGCGCGAAGGCGGCAGCCGCCGCGATTCGCGCCGCAATGGCCGTGGCGGCCGCAAGCAGAACGAGCAACGCCGCGGCGAGTCCGCGCCACAGGCTTTCGTGCCGGTGGCCGACGCGGAAACAGTCGTCGTCGATCAATATGCGCCGGCGCCGCAGCCGGAAGTGCAGCACGAAGTGGCCGAAGCCGCCGCCGAAACGGTGACCGAGGTGGCGACGGAAGAAGGCAACGCCAAGCGCGGTTCGCGCCGCAATGGCCGCGGTGGCCGCAAGAATGGCGATGGCGGGCGTGAAGCGCGTGCCGAAGTTGTCGCCGTCGAGGTGGCGCCGGTGGTGGAAACCATGCCGGAGCCTGTACCTGAGCCGGTAGTGGAAGCGAAGCCGAAGGCCAAGGCGCGTACGCCGGCCCGCAAGGCGGCAGCGGCGAAGAAACCGGCCAAGAAGGCGGCTGACGTCGTGGTGGAAGCCGCACCTGTCGTTGAAGTGGCGCCGGTGGAAGTGGCCGTTGTGGCCGAAGACAAGCCAGCCAAGGCGCCGCGCAAGACGCCGGCGCGCCGTCCTGCGCGCAAGAAGGCGGAAGAAGCTTGATTGACACCCCCAAAGCAGGTACCGGGGTCGGACCCTCAGGGTCCGACCCCGGCCTTTCTATTGGGGGGAAGTTGCTTCACCTGACCCCCCAAGCGTGTACGATGAGCCTGTCTTTAACGCGGCAGGCGGTGATGCATGTATTACGGTGAACGCTTCAACAGCATTTCCCATACGGTGGGCGCCGCGCTGGCGGCCATCGGCGGCGTCATCCTGATCGTCGTGGCGGCCCGCACGGGCGATGCCTGGAAAATCGTCAGCTGCAGCGTGTATGCTGCCATGCTGCTCACCCTGTACCTCACTTCCACCCTGTACCACAGCGTGCGCGGCAAGGCCAAGGCCGTGCTGCAGCGGCTCGACCACTGCGCCATCTACCTGCTCATCGCGGGGACCTACACGCCATTCATGCTGGTGACCCTGCGCGGGCCCTGGGGCTGGTCGCTGTTCGGCGTCGTGTGGGGCCTGGCCCTGCTTGGCATCGTGCAGGAATATGTGTACGCGAAAGGCGCGCGCATCCTGTCGCTGGTGATTTACGTGGCCATGGGCTGGCTGATCGTCATCGGCATCAAGCCGCTGCTGGCGGCGCTCGAGTGGAATGGCTTCCTGTGGCTGGTGGCGGGCGGCCTGTGCTATACGGGCGGCATCGCTTTCTATGCCACCGACCACAAGCTGCGCCATGGCCACGGCATCTGGCACCTGTTCGTGCTGGCCGGCAGTAGCTGTCATTTTATCGCCATTTTGTTCTACGTTGCCTGATGTTGGCTGCTGCCTTCACTGTTGCCATGATTCCATTATAATGGCGCGATATGTGAAAATAGCGCAACAATGCGGCAATAATAAGGCAATAATGGATATCAATTCGGACGACCTGAAAATCTTCGTCACCGTGATCGACAGCGGTACCCTGAGCGCGGCCGCCGTGCACCTGGGGCAAACCACCTCGGGCGTCAGCCGCGCCCTGTCGCGGCTGGAAGACAAGCTGGCCACCTCGCTGCTGACGCGCACCACGCGGCGCATGGAGCTGACGGAGGAGGGGCAGCTGTTCCTGGACAAGGCGCGCGCCATCCTCGCGTCGATGGAAGACGTGGAAGAGTCGATCCGCATCCGCCGCCAGAAGCCGGCCGGGCGCCTGTCCGTCGATGCCGCCTCGCCCTTCATGCTCCATTGCGTGGTGCCCCACGTGGCGGAATTTCGCGCCATGTACCCGGACATCCGCCTGGAGCTGACCAGCAACGACCAGATCGCCGACCTGCTCGAGCACCGCACCGACATCGCCATCCGCATCGGCGCCCTGGTCGACTCGACCCTGCATGCGCGCCCGCTCAGTGCCAGCCCGTTGCACGTGCTGGCCACGCCCGCCTACCTGGCGCGCCACGGCACCCCGGCCACGCCGGAAGCGCTGTCCGGCCATGCGCTGCTGGGCTTTGCGCAATATGAACTGGGCAATAGCTGGCCGCTGCGCCACGAAGCCGGCAACAGCCTGCAGATCGTGCCCGCGCTGGCCGCGTCCAGCGGCGAAACCCTGCGCCAGCTGGCCCTGCACGACCAGGGCATCGTCTGCCTGTCCGACTTCATGACGAAGGACGACATCGCGGCCGGCCGCCTGGTGCAGGTGCTGCAGCCGTTCTATACGGGCTACCGCCAGCAGATCCACGCCGTCTACTACCGCAACACGCAGCTGGCGCAGCGCATCAGCTGCTTCCTCGAGTTCCTGCAACAGAAGCTGTAAGGCAGGGCATGAAGACGAAGAGCATGGAGTGTCCCACCTGCGGCGAATATGGCGACCTGCTGCACGCAACGGTCAAGAAGACGGGGCAGGCGGTGATCGTTTGCACGGAATGCGACTTGCTGTGGATGCATCCGCAACAGGACATCGATCCGGCCCGCGCGCTCGACGTGGCGTCGTTTCTCGAGCAAGCGGGCATTGAGCCCGATTGGCAGGAACTGCAATTGGGTGCCAGGGTGCCGCCGCCGGCTACAGCATGACGTGCGTTTCTTCCGCCCGCAGCAGCGCTTCCACTTCGTGTGCGGGCAGCGGCCGGCTGAAGTAAAAACCTTGCGCCTCGTCGCAGCCATGGCGGCGCAGGTAGTCGAGCTGCTCGGCCGTTTCCACGCCCTCGGCCACCACGCGCAGTTTTAAATTGTGCGCCAGGGCGATGATGGAAACGACGATGGCCGCGTCGTCCGCGTCGCGCGCCACGTCGCCGACGAAGCTGCGGTCGATCTTCAGCACGTCGATGGGGAAGGTGCGCAGGTAGGCGAAGCTGGAATAGCCGGTGCCGAAGTCGTCGATCGACAGCTTCACCCCCAGCGCCTTCATGTCGTGCAGCTGGCTGACGGCCAGCGCCACGTCGTGCATGAACAGGCTTTCCGTCAGTTCCAGCTCCAGGCAGGCCGGCGGCAAGCCCGTTTCCAGCAGCACGTCGGCGATCGACGCCACCAGGTTCGGCTCGTTGAACTGGCGCGCCGACAGATTCACGGCCAGGCGCAAGGTGTCCAGTCCCGCCGCATGCCAGCGTTTTACCTGCGCGCACGCTTCGCGCATGACCCAGGCGCCGATCGGCACGATCAGGCCCGTGTCTTCCGCCAGCGCGATGAAGCGCTGCGGCGCCACCATGCCCAGGTCGGGGTGCTGCCAGCGCAGCAGCGCTTCCACGCCGACGATGCGGCCGCTGGCCAGGTCCACCTGCGGCTGGTAATGCAGCACGAACTGCTCGCGTTCCAGGGCGTTGCGCAGCGCCGTCTCGATGCGCAGGCGCTCCAGGGTGGCCTGGTTCATGGCCGTCGTGTAGAACTTGATGTTGTTGCGGCCCTGTTTCTTGGCGCAGTACATGGCGATGTCGGCCTGCTCGATCAGGTTCTGCGTCTCGCCATTCAGGGTCACGTCGCCGGGGGCGTCGTAGCGCGACATGTCATAGACGGCCACGCCGATGCTGCAGGTGACGAAAAATTCCTTGCCATCCAAGAGTACCGGCTGCGCCACGGCATCCATCACGCGCTGCACGATGGCGCCGCTGAGCACTTCGTCCGCCTGTTCGCACAGGATGGCGACGAATTCGTCGCCCGACAGGCGCGCCACCGTATCGCTTTCGCGCAGGCTGGCCTGCAATCGCGTGGCGATGGTTTTCAGCAGCAGGTCGCCGGCCTTGTGGCCCAGGCTGTCGTTGACGAACTTGAACCGGTCGAGGTCAATCAACAGCACCCATAATGCGCGGTTCTTGCGGCGCGACAGGGCCATCGCCTGCGCCAGGCGGTCGCGCAGCAGGGCGCGGTTGGGCAAGCCTGTCAGCACGTCGTGGTGGGCGATGTGCTGGATTTGCTGCTCGGCCAGCTTGCGTTCCGTGATTTCCGAACCCGTACCCCGGTAGCCGCGAAATTCGCCCAGCTCGTTGAACAGCGGTTCGCCATTGATGCTGAACCAGCGCAGCTGGCCATCGCGGTCCTGCATCGCATATTCGAGGTTGGAAAAGGGCAGGTGCGCTTCCAGGTTGGCGATATGCTGCTTGCCCCAGCGCGAATTGCGCATCTCTGCATTGTTGTCCCAGCGGGTCAGGCCGATGAAGCGTTCCAGCGGCATGTTCGACTTGTCCGTGAAACCGCTGGTGATGTGGGTGAAGCAGAAGTTGGCATCCTGTTCCCAGTACCAGTCCGAGGACAGGGCCAGCAGGCGGCGGAAGCGCTTTTCGCTCTCCTGCAAGGCGCGCTCCGTGCGCTGGCGCGCCCGCACGTCGGCGCTGAGCAGCTCGTTGCTGCGTTTGAGGTCGGCCGTGCGCTGCTCCACCAGCAGTTGCACGCGGCGCGAACGCTGCGTCAGCGACTGCACGAAGGCGGCCGTCAATACGCTGAACAGCAAACCCGTGATCAGGGTAAACAGGGAGCCCAGATGGTCGGCCAGGAAGGGGCGGGGATGAGCCACCACGCGCACGTGCCAGGGCCGGCCGGCGGAAGCGAAGGCCCGGTCATAATGGCTGTGGTAGGCAAAGTGCAGCCAGCGGGGCAGCGACTCCCAGGCGCCGCCCGGTTCGTCGGCCGGCGCCTGACCATGCCGGAAGATCAATTGGCGCGGGTCGGCGCCGGCATCGGCGTAGACGCTCAGTTCAAGCTGCGAGTCGCCCAGCAGGTCTGCGCCGGCGAGGATTTTCTGCACCAGTTCCCCGGCGCGCACGATGACCGCCGTATCGCCGATCAATGCCGCGCGCCGCTGCTGTACCGTCTGCAGGGGTACGCCGTGGCGGTACACGGGGCGCACGATGACGAAGCCCTGCTGCGGTCCCTGCGCCAGGGCCAGCAGGCCGGTTGCGGTGGTCTGGCCGCTGACGATCGCCTGTTCCAGCGCGCGCGCTAGCACGCCGTTCGGGCTGACGTTCAGGCCGAAGGCGGGGCGGTTGCCCTGCAACGGTACGAGGTAGTCCACCACCAGGTAGCTGGCGCGCCTCGTGGCGGGCACGACGACGCCATCGCGCATTTCCGTCATGGCGTAGTCGGGCACGATGCGCCGCAGCTCGGCCTCGAATGCCGCGCGCTGCGCATGCGGCACGATGCGGTGGAAATTGAAGGCCTGGATGAACGGGTGGCGCTGCAGCAGCGGCGTGGTGAAGTCGTGGAACTGCTCCCGTGTGACGGGCACGACGGCGGCAAACAGCTGGTTCGTCGTGGTCAGCACCTCGACGGCATCGTCGAGTCCCTGCTCGATGGCGGCCACCCTGGCGCTGGCGCGCTGCTGCAGGCTCAGGCTCATCTTGTCGTATTCGAGCTGGCTGATGGCGGCGAACAGCACGGCCGTCACGCTGACGCCGCAGGCAAAGGTCAGCGCGGCCGCGGCAGAAATCGACAATGGCAGGCGGCCACGCAGCATGGTTTTTCCTATCTCACTTCATGGATACATGGGTTCGGCGGCGCCTGCCGGCCCCACGCAGGCCGTAGTTTGTCATAAACCACATCCATCATGCTGATTTTGCACCAAATCACTGCTAATAAGCAACAATATCTATGGTCGGGGAGGGCGACTTTCAGTCGCTGCCCGCGCCTGACTGGCGGCGCACACGCCACAACTGCCAGGCCGGCAGCCAGCGGTTCAGGAAAGCCAGGCCGGCCATCCGCCGCCAGCGCACCAGGCGCACCACGCGCACGGCGCGGCCGTCGGCGCCTTGGCCTTGCTCCGGCTTGGCGGCGAAGATGATGCGGTTATTGCCCGCGATGCCGTCGAAGTGGCACACGGCACCGCGGAAGGTGAGCATCAGGCGCGCCAGCATGGCAGGGTAGTGCTCGTCATAACTGAACAGATTGGCCACCAGCACGCCGCCGGGCAGCAGCGCGCGCAGGCAGTCCGCATAGAAGCGCGCGCTGCCCAGTGCCGGCGGCAAGCCCGTCTCGTCATAGCCGTCGAGCAGCAGCACGTCGGCGCAGCCCGGATGCTGGCGGATATAGCTGACGGCATCCGTCTCGATGATGCGCAGGCGCGCGTCGTCGGGCGGCAGCATGAACTGCTCGCGCAGGGCGATCACGTCGGCGCGCAATTCCAGCACGGTGATGCGGGTGTCGGGCAGGTGGCGGTGGCAGAATTTCAGCAGCGAGCCGCCGCCCAGTCCCACCATCAGGATATGCCGCGGGCGCGGCACGAACAGGGTAAAGCACATCATGGCGCGCGCATAGCGCAGCAGCAGATGGTCGGGGCGCGACAGCAGCATTTCGCTCTGGATCATGCCGGGCTGGAATTCCAGGCGGCGCCGGTCGCCACAGGTATGCACCTGCGGGGCAAGTGGGGTGGTGCTTCTGTTTTCCGGCATGGGACGACTTCGCTGAGTGGACTGTGGGAGATGCTTTGTTGCATTCAGAGAAATCTGATAAGCTCCCGTGAGCATACCCGATTAATCCGCGCCGAGCATGCGTATATGTAGATGCAATATGTAGATGTATATGGCGCGCGGCGGCACGGCCGCGCAGTCGGGCACCATGGAGACAAGCATGTTTTTGGATCACCCCATTATTACGGCGACGAACAGTTTCACGGAGCCTGACCGCATCGAGCGGCTGACGCGCGTGTATGGCTACGCGGCGGCGCTGGCCGACCAGGCCGACAATGTCGGTTTCATTGAAAAAGTGGCGCAGATCCACGATCACAAGGGTACCCTCATCGTGTTCTGGCACGAGGCACCCAGCGACGTGGAGAAGCAGTATTTCGTGCAGGCGTGGGCCAGCAAGGTCGGCGACGGCAGCACCAATGTCGAGCACGAAATCTGACCTGGCGCGCCGCGCCTGCGCATCGATAGCGTAGCCAATGGATATCAAGACCCTGGTACTGGCCCTGGCGCTCGGCAACCTGAGCCTGTGCGCGGCCCTGTTCTTCTTCGAGTACGAGCGCAAGAAGTCGCTCAGCATGTCCACTTGGGCGGTGGCCAAGCAATGCCAGGCCGTGGCCTGGTGCCTGCTGTACTTCCGCGGCGTGCTACCCGATTTCCTCTCCATCTTGCTGGGTAACAGCCTGCTGTTTGCCGGCATGGCGCTCGATGCGGGCGCGCTGTGGCAGGCGGCCGGGCGCAGCGGCTGGCGCCGTTATGTCTTGCCGGCGCTGGGGCTGTCGGTGACCCTATTTGCCGCCTGTTATCTGTTCGATGTGGCGCCGCTGCTGCGCAGCGCCGGCGGTTCGCTGATCGTGGCCGGTTTCTTCCTCGCCGGCGTGGCCGCCCTGTGCCTCAAGTGGCGCGAGGCGAGCATGCTGCGCCGTTTCCTCGTCGTCAGCATGGGCTTGCTGTCGCTGCTGATCGCCGCGCGCGGCGTGCTGGCTGCCGCCGTCCCCGATTTTGACGCGGAGCTGCTGCAGCTGGCCGGTTTTGGCGCCCTGTACCTGATGATGCTGACGAATGCTTTCGGCTACCTGCTGCTGTCGCGTGAAAAACTGGGCGGCGAGCTGGCGCGCCTGGAAGTGCTCGATGCGGCCACGGGCGTGCCGAACCGGCGCGGCTTTTACCAGGCGCTGGCGCCATGGATGGCACTGGCGCGCCGGCCTGGCTTGCCGACGGCGCTGGTGGTGCTCAATATCGATCACTTTAAAAGAGTCAACGACAGCTATGGCCATCCGGTGGGCGATGCGGTGCTGAAAACCATCGTCGACACGTGCCGCCAGCAGTTGCGCGACAGCGACCTGATGGGCCGCCTGGGCGGTGCCGAATTCGCCATCCAGCTGCCGCGCACGACCCTGGCCGATGCGCTGATGGTGGCCGAGCGCATCCGCGCCGCCGTCGAAGTGCTGCCCGTCAAGACGGAGCGCGCCGTGCTGCAGCTGACGGCCAGCCTGGGCGTGACGACCATCCGCGCCGAGGACAGCACCGTCAGCCTGTTCAAGCGCGCCGACGAGGCGCTGCAGGCGGCCAAGCAGGCGGGCCGCAACAGGGTAGTGGAAGCGCAGGGTGCCAGCACCCTGGACATTTAATTCAGCCCAAGCCCGCTTACTTCTTGCGCGAGCCCAGCCAGCTGGGTTCCTTGCCGCATTCCTTGGGCAGGAACAGGGCATCGAGGCCGGGATCGCAGCGATGGTCAGGCGCCTTCATCGGTTCGACGGTCAGCCATTCGCTCTTGGGCAGGATCTTTTCTTCGCGTGGTTCCACGGGCGGCGCGGGCGGCAGGCTGTCTTGCCACCTTGGCTCTGCGGCAGGCGCGGGCGCGGTGGCCCAGTTCGCGTCGACCTGCGCTGGCGGTGTGTCCGCGTGTGCGGCGGCGCTCAGCAAGCTGCCCGCGAGGATGAACGCACGCATGGCGGCGCTGTGTACGGAAATCATGGTCTGTCCTTGGTCGGTGCCGCGAGGGCGGGCCCTGCATTATGACGGCTGCAGCAAGCAAAAAACACAAGGAAATTGCAACGGCATGTTACTAAAGGGACTATAGTTACTGGTAGCAAGCAGGTGCATCACAGCAATGCGCTCGAACGGTGAGCAAGGCGCGGGGCGCCGCTACCCGAACGTGTGCATTCCCTAACTTTCATTTAAGCTAAGCAAGTTATGCTATCGAGCGCACGCCAGGCTGCCCTGTGCCGTCCGCACCGCAGTTCCTCTTTCTTACTCTTGCCAGGCCCATAATGAAAATGCTCAAATCCCTGCCTGTATGGCCGCTTGCCGCCCCCGTTGCCGGCTGGCTGTTCCTGTTCGGTTCCACCTTCAATGTCGGCGGCGCCTACCAGATACTGCTGGTGGCTGGCCTGATCGGCAGCGTGCTGGCCGCCGTGTACCACGCGGAAGTGGTGGCCCACCGCATCGGCGAACCGTACGGCACGCTGGTGCTGGCGCTGGCCGTGACCTTGATCGAGGTGGCGCTGATCGTCTCGCTGATGCTGGCCGGCGGACCGGAAACGACAGGGCTGGCGCGCGACACCGTGTTTGCCGCCATCATGATCATCCTGAACGGCATCGTCGGCATCTGCCTGCTGCTGGGCGCCGGGCGCCACAAGGAGCAGACCTTCGGCCTGCTGGGCGTGAGCGCCTCGCTGGCCACCCTGGCGGCGATTGCCGTTTTGACCCTGGTGCTGCCGAACTATACCTCGAGCGCCGCCGGTCCCTTCTACAATTCCAGCCAGTTGATCTTCATCGCTGTCATTTCCCTGGTCCTGTACGGCACCTTCGTGCTGGTGCAGACGGTGCGCCACCGCGATTACTTCCTGCCCAAGGAAGCCGTCGGCGATGAAGAGGTGCATGCGGCGCCGCCCACGGCCACCGTCGCCTGGGTCAGCGCCGGCGCGCTGCTGGTGTGCCTGGGCGCCGTGGTGCTGCTGGCCAAGTCGCTGGCGCCCGCGCTGGAGACGGCGATCGCCGCCATGGGCGCGCCGAAAACCCTGGTCGGCATCGTCATCGCCGCCATCGTGCTGCTGCCCGAAGGCTTGGCCGCCGTGCGCGCCGCGCGCGCGAATCGCCTGCAAACGAGCTTGAACCTGGCGCTCGGTTCCGCGCTGGCCAGCATCGGCCTGACGATTCCCGCCGTGGTGGTGGTGTCGCTGGCCACGGGCCTGACGATTACCCTGGGACTCGACATCAAGTCGACGGTGCTGTTGCTGCTGTCGCTGATGGTGGCCACCCTGTCGCTGGGCACGGGCCGCACCACGGTCATGCAGGGCACGGTGCACCTGGTGATTTTCGCTGTTTACCTGTTTACCACCATCGTGCCTTAAGCTGCCGCACCGCTGCCGTTTTGTCACAATCCTGTCACGCCGCTGTCATACGATGAGGGTAGTGTGGTAGGATTTTTAAATCGTTTAAATGATTTATATAGTTTAGCAACTGAGTTTGCCAACTTTTTCAGTTGGCACAGTAATGACAAGACAAGAGGCCAGTATGTATGCAGCGGTGGACCTGGGGTCCAACAGTTTTCGTTTACACGTCGGCAAGCATGATGGCGACACGATCCGCGTGGTCAAGAGCGTGCGCGACCCGATACGCCTGGCCGCCGGCCTGGACGCCAATGGCGACCTGACCGAGGCGGCCATGCAGGGCGCCCTGGCTTGCCTGCAGCGCTTTCGCGCCATCCTCGCCGGCTTCGAACTCGATGCCGTGCGCGTGGTGGCCACGTCGGCCATGCGCGTGGCGCGCAACGGCGCCGTCTTCCTGCCGCTGGCCGAACAAGCCATCGGCCATCCGATCGAGATCATCTCGGGCGAGGAAGAGGGGCGCTTGATCTACATGGGCGTGGCCAATGCGCTGGCCATTCCCGGCGAACGCCGGCTGGTGATGGATATCGGCGGCGGCTCGACCGAACTGATACTCGGGCGCGGCAACGATATCGAACGGGTCGAGTCGTTCAGCCTGGGCACGGTCAAGCAAAGCCTGTCGTTCTTCATCGGCGGGCGCATCGACGCGCCGTCGTTCGAGGCGGCCATCCTGTCGGCGCGCAGCCATTTCGAGGATGCCGCGCCGCCGTACCGTCCGCAGCACTGGAAGACGGCCTACGGCTCTTCCGGCACCATCCGCACCATCGCCGACATCATCGCCCGCAACAAGCTGGGCGACGGCTTGCTCACGAGCGCCAGCCTCGATGCGCTGGCGCGCCGCTTCATCGAACTTGGTCACACCAGCCGCATCGACATGCCCGGCTTGCGCCCCGACCGCGCCAGTACCATCGTCGGCGGCCTGGCCATCTTGATCGGCCTGTTCCGCGAACTGGCCATTCCCGTCATGACGCCGATCGAGGCGGGCTTGCGCATGGGCGTGATGTGGGATTTGTACCTGCGCTCGACCAAGCGCGACCGCCGCGAACAGTCGGTGCAGGGCTGCATGGAGAAATTCCATATCGACCAGCAGCGCGCCGGCAGGGTGGCCGAGCAGGCGCTGGCCATGTATGCGCAGCTCAAGCCCACGTCCGACGCCCTGGTGAAATGCCTGCGCTGGAGCAGCCTGCTGCACGAAGTGGGCCTGGCCGTATCGCAGACGGGCTACCACAAGCATGCCTCCTACATCGTGGAAAACGCCGACTTGCCCGGCTTTACCACGCGCGAACAGAAGACCATGAGCCGGCTGATCCTGGCGCAGAAGGGCAACTTGCGCAAGATCGGCGAAGTGCTGTCCGACCCCGATTTCGCCAAGGCCGTGCTGGCGCTGCGCCTGTCGATCTTGCTCATGCATGCGCGCATCGAAGCCGATTTCAGCGAACTGCGCCTGCGCATGAAGAACCGCATCGAACTCGACATCAAGCGCGGCTGGGTCGCACACCATCCCACCGTGTCGTTCTGGATCGAGAAGGAGCAGGAATTCTGGGATGAGGTCGGGGTCGATTTTACCATCCGCGCCAGTGCCTAGAAGGTCATGCCGTGCGCATGACTTGATGTGCGGCAAGCAAGATTTTAAAAAACAGTATATATTGTTTATATTATTTATTAGATTGGAGAATCCATGACCAAAACCGTCCCAGCGAAAAAAGCCGACAGCGTGCCCGTATCGATGTTCCCTACCAGCGCCTCGATCAATGCGGCTGCGGCCAAGGCGGCACCGGCCGCGAAGCCCGCCGCTAAACCAGCTGCTAAACCAGCTGCTAAACCAGCCGTCAAGCCAGTGGCAAAAGCCACCGTCAAGCCGGCGGCAGCCAAGCCAGCGGCGGTCAAGCCAGCCGTGGCCAAGGCGCCAGCCGCCAAACCGGCAGCGAAGGCCGCCGTTGCCAAGCCTGCGGCCAAAGCCATCGTCAAAGCCGCCGTCAAACCGGCAGCCAAGCCAGCCGTGAAAGCTGTCGCCAAGCCGGCGGCCAAACCTGCGGTGAAAACCGTCGCCAAACCGGTAGCCAAGCCGGCCGCCAAGCCTGCGCCAGCGAAAAAAGCGCCGGTCGCCAAGGTCGCCGCCGTCAAGGAAAAAGCCCGCAAGCCGAAACTGGTGCGCGACAGCTTCACCATGCCGGAAGCGGAATACGAAGTCCTGGGCCAGGTGAAAAAAGCCTGCCTGAAGGCTGGTTTCGAGATCAAGAAAAGCGAATTGCTGCGCATCGGCGTGGCGCTGATCAGCCAGATCGACCTGGCCACCCTGCAAAACGTGCTGGCCGGCTTGCCGCAGCTGAAAACGGGCCGTCCGAAGAAGGATTGATGGCGCGGGCAGGGGCCGCCCCCTGTCTGCCCGTTCTGGTTTACCATGGGGCCTGTGCTAGTTCCCCCATGGTTGCCATGTCAGAAGATACAGAGATCGAACGCGCCGGCTTTGTCGAGCGCGCCATTGTCCGCCACCAGGCGGGCATTTCTACCCCAGCCATCGACCACGTCGCCGAGGAAATTCCCGTCGCGCTGGTCTTCAATGGCATTTCCCACGTCGTCATGATGGCCACCCCGCGCGACCTGGAAGCGTTTGCCTACGGCTTCGCGCTGACGGAAGGCGTGGTCGCTTCCGCTGGCGCCATCTTCGACTGCGAAGTGTTCCTGCGTCCTGATTCCGCCGAAGTGGCTTTGAGCATCGCCCAGGAAGATTTCGTGCGCCTGAAGGACCGGCGCCGCCAACTCACGGGCCGCACGGGCTGCGGCGTGTGCGGCATCGACAGCATCGACATGCTCGATTTGCGGCCCGCAGCGCTGCCGCCGGCGCTGATCCACGTCGACCTGCCGGCCGCGCTGGCGCGCGCATCAAGCGGCTTGCGAGAACACCAGGCGCTGATGCGGGAAACGGGCGGCGTGCACGCAGCCGCGTGGTGCACGCCCGATGGCGATATCGCGCACGTATTCGAGGATGTCGGCCGCCACAATGGCCTGGATAAACTGATCGGCCATTTGGCACTGAGCGGGGCGGACATGCGGCGCGGCTTCGTCTTCCTGTCCAGCCGCGGCAGCTACGAGCTGGCGCGCAAGGCGGCGCGCATGCAGATACCGTTGCTGGCGACGATCTCCGCGCCCAGTTCGCTGGCCATTTCCATCGCCACGCAGGCGGGCATGAAGCTGGTGGGTTTCTGCCGCCAGGATGCGTACGTCGACTACACCCCCGGTATCAGTATTTAGGCAGCACTGCGCTGCAGCAGCACGGGGACGGACTTCGACGTGGGCGTGCCGGCGCCGTCGGCCGTGCTGGCCAGCGGCACCAGCGCGTTCGTCTCCGGGTAATACGCGCCCAGGCAGCCGCGCGGGATGTCGTAGGCCACGAGCCGGAAGCCGTCGGCGCGGCGCGCCACGCCATCGTCCCAGGCGCCGATCAAGTCCACCAGGTCGCCATCGGCAAAGCCCAGCATGGCGATATCTTCCGCGTTGGCGAAGACGACCTTGCGCGTGCCGTACACGCCGCGGTAGCGGTCATCCATGCCGTAGATGGTGGTGTTGTACTGGTCGTGCGAGCGCGTGCTCATCAACACCATCAGGCGCTCGCCATGCCGCGCGCGGGCGCGGTGCAGCGGCGTGTCGAGGTCCAGCGGAGCGACGAGGAAGCTGGCCTTGCCGCTGGCCGTCTTCCACACGCGTTCGCGCGACGCCACCGTCAGATGAAAGCCGCCCGGCTGCGCCACCCTGGCGTTGTAGTCGTAAAAGTCATCGAATACCTTCTCGATATCGTCGCGGATGCGCGCATAGTCTGCCGCATACGCGCGCCAGTCCACCAGGCTGCTCCCCACGGTCGCTTCGGCCATGCCGGCCACGATGGCCACTTCCGAGCGCAGCTGCGGCGAAGCGGGCGCATTGCGGCCGTACGAGATATGCACCATGCTCATCGAGTCTTCCACCGTCACGCCCTGCGCCACGCCGTGCTGCAGGTCGATCTCCGTGCGCCCCAGGGTGGGCAGCAGCAGCGCTTCCTTGCCGATGACCAGGTGGCTGCGATTGAGCTTGGTGGCCACCTGCACCGTCAGCGCGCACTGGCGCAGGGCGGCAAAAGTGAGTGGCGTGTCCGGCGTAGCCGCGGCAAAATTGCCGCCCAGCGCGATGAACACCTTTAGCTCGCCGCGCTGCATGGCTTCGATGCTGGCCACTACGTCGTGGCCATGCGCGCGCGGCGGCTCGAATCCATACACCTGGCCCAGGCGGTCGAGGAAGGCCTTGGTCGGCTTTTCCTCGATACCCACCGTGCGGTCGCCCTGCACGTTCGAGTGGCCGCGCACGGGGCACAGCCCGGCGCCCGGCTTGCCGATCTGGCCGCGCAGCATCATCAGGTTCGACAGCATGCGGATGGCCGCCACGCTGTGCTTGTGCTGCGTCAGTCCCATGCCCCAGGTGGCGATGATGCGCTGGCCCTTGACGAAGATGTCCGTCAATGCCTCGATCTGCGCGCGCGCCACGCCCGATTCTTTCAGCAGCAAGTCCCAGCTTTCGGCCCGCAGGTCGGCGCGGAAGGCGTCAAAGCCGCTGCAGTGTTCCGCGATGAAAGCGTGATCGACGACGGCGGGCCTGCCTGCCGCCAGCGCCGCATCGTCATGCTCGACGACGCGCTTGGCGACGGCCTTGATCAGGGCGAAGTCTCCGCCCAGCGTCGGCTGCACGAACAGGCCGGCCAGGCGCGTGCTGCCCAGGGTCGCCATTTCCAGCGCGCTTTGCGGGTCCATGAAGCGCTGCAAGCCCCGTTCGCGCAGGGGATTGATGGAAACAATGCTGCCGCCGCGGCGCGCGCAGTCGCGCAGTTCGCCCAGCATGCGCGGGTGGTTGGTGGCGGGATTCTGGCCGAAGATGAGGATGGTGTCGGCCAGTTCGAAATCGGCCAGGGTCACCGTGCCCTTGCCGATGCCTACCGTGGCCGGCAAGCCGCGGCTGGTGGCCTCGTGGCACATGTTGGAGCAGTCGGGGAAGTTGTTGGTGCCGTACAGGCGCGCCATCAGCTGGTACAGGAAGGCCGCTTCGTTGCTGGCGCGCCCCGACGTATAGAACGCGGCCTGGTCCGGATCGGGCAGGGCGCGCAGGTGGCGACCCACGAGGGCGTAGGCGTCATCCCAGGAAATCGGCACGTAGCGGTCGCTGGCAGCGTCGTACACCATCGGTTCGGTCAGGCGTCCGTGCTGCTCGAGCGCGTAGTCCGACTGTTGCAGCAGCTGCGTGACGGTATGGCTGGCAAACAGTTCCGGGCCGGCGCGGCGGCTGGTCGCTTCGGCGGCGACGGCCTTGGCGCCGTTTTCGCAAAAGGCAAACGTGGAAGCGTGGTCGCGGTCGGGCCAGGCGCAGCCGGGGCAATCGAAACCGTCCGGCTGGTTTTGCGCCAGCAGCGCTTTCAGATTGCCGGGCGCGACCCGCTCCTGGCGCAGGCTGATGGCCACGTGTTTCAAAGCATCCCAGCCGGCTGCCGGCTTGGTGTAGGGCGTGATGTGTGGTGGGTCCTGGTATTTCATCATGTCTTTCGGCTGGGCGAGTGTGGTAATTATGCACGATCCCCGAATGACATTGACTTGCGTCATGGAAATGACATTCGGCTGTCATTTTCCTGACATATTAGACAAGTACGCTGGAGTCGTCTTGATCACAGGGGGATGAAACCATGCAGAACATAATCGCATCAAACGAAGCCAAGGCCCGGCCGGTCCAACTGGTGCTGAGCCAGGCCACGACAGCGGCGGAAGTGCGCGAAGTCCAGCGTTTGCGCTACAAGGTGTTTATCGAAACCATGGGATTGAGTTCGCTGGCCAATGCCGATGGCCTCGACAGCGATGAATTCGACGCGCACTGCGACCACCTGATCGTGCGCGACGCCGATACCCTGAAAGTGGTGGGCACCTACCGCGTGCTGAGCGCGGCCAAGGCGGCCAAGATCGGCCGGCTGTATTCGGAAAACGAGTTCGACCTGAGCCGCCTGAAGAACCTGCGCGGACGCATGGTCGAAGCGGGCCGCGCCTGCATCCACCCGAAATACCGGGGCGGCAGCGTGATCATGCTGCTGTGGTCCGGTCTGGCCGAATACATGCGACGCGAGCGCTGCGACTACCTGGTCGGCTGCGCCAGCATCAGCCTGGCCGATGGCGGCCATAACGCCGTCGCCGTGTACCAGGCGCTGGCCGAAAAGCACATGGCCCCAAGCGAGTACCGCGTCACGCCGCACCTGCCTTTCCCGATCCACCAGGTGGAAGCGGCGCACAAGCCGCAGGTGCCGCCGCTGATCAAGGGCTACCTGCGTTCGGGCGCCTGGATTTGCGGCGAACCAGCCTGGGACCCTGATTTCGAAAGCGCCGACATGTTCATGATGATGCCGCTGGCGAATCTGGACGAGCGCTATGCGCGCCATTATGGCGTGGTGCCTGGCTAAGGGCGGGAAGCGAGGATTGCAGCTGGCTGGCCAGCGCCTGCACGGCGCTGCGCAAGCCGGTGTCCGCGCTGTCGGGCGGCAGCAGTTCGAGCAGGAAGCGCAGCGGCGCCGTGATCGCTTCGGGTTCGCCGATGCTGCCGTGGCGCCGCACGGCGTCGTGATATAGCGCCATGAAGGCGGCGCGCGCGGGCGCGTCGAAAGGCTGGCCGTCCGGCACCTGCCACAGGGCCGCCAGCAGGGCGGCGCGCACGGGGGCGCCGGCATCGATGGCGCGGTGTTCGTCCGCGTGGCGCTGGCGCGCATAGGCGATGGCGTCGTGCAGCAAGTCGCCCAGCTGCGGATCGAGCGCGCGCCAGGCGCTGTCGTCGGCATGGGCTTTCAGGAGCAGGGCGCCCGCCAGCACCTGGAAAATGAGGTCGCAGTCGGCCACGCCGCTGCGCCGCCGCGCTTCTTCCAGCGCGGCCAGGCAGGCATCCGTCATGCCGCGCAGGGCCGGCGCGCCGGAGCTTCCTGCGCCGCAGGCCAGGCGCGCCTGCAAGGCCCAGTAGCGTCCCAGCAGCGCCAGGCGCTGCGCCGTGGGCGCCAGCGCCACCAGCAGGTCGATATGCTGTTTTCCGTCCTGCAGCAACTGCCGGCCCTGTGGCATATCCGGCACGGCAGGTACTTCGATGCCGGCGCCCGCATCGAGGCCGCACAGGGCGGCGCCCTGGCGTATCTCCAGTTCCGCCCAGTGCGCCAGCGCGCGCAAGCCCACCTTGCCGTCGGCCGCGCTGTGCGCCGCCCGGTAGTGTTCGATGGCGCGCAGGGTGTTTTCCAGGCCACCGAGGCCGGCCCGCGTGGCGGCCATGTTTTCGCGGATGTCGGCGCAACCGAAGAAGCGCGCGCGCACGGCTTCCTCGATGCTGCCCAGCTTTTCCTCGATGGCCGCGCGGCGCGCAGGATCGGCGCCCGCCAGGCGCGCGTGCAGGGTTTCCAGGTCGGCCAGCAGGTGGCCGTGGTAGTGGTAGTCAGGCGCTTGCCAGGGCCGGCTCTGGGTGTTCGGAAAGCGGTAGCGGTCGTCGCCATACGCCTGGTAGGCGCCCCAGGTGTTCGACGCCGGGAACTGCAGGTACGCCGCTTCGCGCGCCAGGCGCACGGCGTCGCCGAAGTATTCGCCGCTCAGCATGGCGTGATAAAAGCTGTGCGCGAAGATGCTGGCCGCCTTGTCGTCGATGCGCCAGCCGGCCGCGATCACCGCCTGCGAGCCCATTTCAATGAAGGCCGTGGCCAGGCTGGCGGCCAGTTTCGACCATGGCGCGATGGCGTCGGGACGCATGTCGCCCAGGTGGCAGCAATTGATGAAGACGAATTGCGGCACGCGTTTGAGCTTGCCCACCTGCGCCGCCGTCAGCCGCGTTTTCGGCCCCAGCACCAGCCCTGTATGGGCGATGCCGGGGCCGGCCACTTCGCCATGGCCGGCCAGGTGGATGGCGAAATAGCGCTCGTCGAACAGATGCACCAGCACGCGCTGCGCCTGCGGGCGCAGCAGCTCGCGCACCTGGTAGCCGTACGCGCCGAACATGCGCGCCACGTCCTGCGCCTCGGCCTGCGCGGCGGGCAGCTCGGGCAGGCCGGAATCGGTATCGCCGATCACCAGCACGCTGTTGCTGGGCGGGCTGACGGCGGACGGCTGCTCGCGCAGGCTGGCCAGCTGGCGCACCATGCCGATGCGCGTCGACAGCGGGCTTTCCTCGCTGCCCGCCTCGTCGCGCATCAGCTCCCACGGATAGATGGCGGCGCTCTGGTCGACGGCCAGGATCAGGCCGCGCATCTCGGGGATGGCCGCCTTCAGGCCATTGGGCAGCATCAGTTCGTACAGGGCGCGCGACAGGCCCGGCTGGTCGGTGGTGTTGTCGGTGGCGTCCATGATCAGGCCATCGACGGCTTGCCGCTGGTTCGGTTCCTCGTCGACGCTGTTGTGGGCGCGGTCCGTCAGCACGGTGAAGCGCAGGGCGCCGGAGAGATCCGCGGCGACGATCTGCACGCGGCGCCAGCCATTGTCGCCGCTCAGGCTGGGCAGGATGCGCCTGTAGCCGCCCGGGCTGTGGCGGATGCGCTGTTCGAAGGTGAAGCTGCCCTGGTAGCGCGCCTCGGCCATGATCTGCTCGATGGCCATGGCGGCGGCGATGGCGCGCGTCTCGGACTGTTCGTAGATGGCGATGTGGCCGATGCGGCAAGCCATGCCCGCGTCTTCCAGGCGCCGGTTGGCGCTGCGCGCGCCATCGAGCAGGGCCCGGGCGCACAGGGCGATGCTCAAGCCGCCATAGCCGGAGCCGGACAGCAGGCTGGCCACGCGCAAGCCGTGTTCGCCCATCGGCGGCGCGGCTACATGGCCGGCGGCGCGCACCTGCAGGCAGACGCACGCATATTCGAGCAGGCCGCCGGCAAAGGCGCGCGCCAGTTCGCCCGGCGTCAGCTCGCCCAGCGCGCCCAGGCCGATGACGATGGCGCCGCCGGGCCGGCGCGCCGCATCGGGCTGCAGCACCACCAGGGCGGAGTCGGGGCGCTGCGGAAAGCGCCCCAGCGCGTGGATTTCCTGCAGCTTGCCGGCCAGCAGGCGGTCCAGGAAGCTCATGCTGCCGCGCAGCGATTCGGACGCGTAGCAGCCGCTCATGACGGGCGCGTCGGCCGAAGCCATGCTGCCGTGGATGACGGATAGGCTCAGCTGCGGCGCGCGGCTCTCCGGTGCGCTGGCGGGGCCGGCGGCGCCGATGGCCGCGTCGAGCAATTCCTGCGGCTGCGGGTACAGCGGCGTAGCGTCGGGCACATACGGATGGAAGCGGGGCGGGACGCCGCCAGGCGCGTGCGGCGGGTGCCGCGGCAGGGAGGTCCCCTGGCCGCTGTCGAGCAGCTGCGCGATGGCCGGGTAGTAGTCCTTTTGCAGCAGCAGGTCGCCATGCGCCACCGGCAGGTAGCAGGCCGCTACGCCGTCCGGCACCGCGCCTTGCCAGGCCGTGCGGCCATCGCCGTCCGGCGACCAGGCGGTCTCGATGCCGCCGTCGCGCAGGCGCAGCGCCACCGGCGTGTCGGCGCAGCCGGCCAGGTAGCTGCAATGGCGGGCGTCGAGCGGGGCCGCTTGCAGCAGGGCCACGGTGGCGCGCGCCGCGGCCAGCGCTGGCGCCTCGGGGGCCTGCCAGCCGCCGGGCAGGCCCGCTTGCCCGTCGCCGGCGGCCAGCTGCGCCCAGGCGGCGGCGTCGAAATAATCGATGCCGCCCCCCGCCTGCGGCCACGGCAGCATCTCCAGCACGCCGGGAAAGGCGCGCACGAAGCCGAGAAACTGGCGCCGCGTGTGCTTCCAGCCTATCCAGCACGCCAGCATCTGCACCAGCCGGTCGCGTCCCAGCAGCACTTGCACCATCGCCTGCGTGCCACGGTTGGCCGTGCCCACCTGCAGCAGGCGGCTGCCGGGCAGGGCGCCGAAGCGCTGCCAGCGGTCTTTCAGGGCCAGGCGCGCCACCAGCCCGCCCATGCCGTGGGCCACGATGCGCAGCGGCTGGCCGCGCTGTTCGGCGTCGCCCATGGCCTCGTCGAGCACGGGCAGGAAGGCGCTGCCGGAATGCTGCAGCGAGAGGCGCCAGTCATAGGCAAAGGGCCGCACTTCCTGGCTTTGCGCGAGGAAGCGGGCAAACGGTTCATAGCAGGATTCGATCCAGCCGGCGCTGACGATGTGCGGCTGGCCCACAGCCAGGCGTTCGATGCGCCCTTCGACCAGGTTGACGGGGTCGAACCAGATGCGGTTGCTGCCCACTTGCAGGTGGCTGCCCAGCATGTCGGGCAGCAGCAGCACGATGGGCGCGTGCGCGCGCCGTTTCGGCACTTCGCCGCCGCGCCCCAGCGCGCCATGTTCCATGCCGGCCAGCGGCTGGTAGCCGGTTTCGTCGCCCGTGAGCGCCTGCACGGTGGCCAGGCTGGACGGCGCGCGCTCGAAGTAGTTCAGGTGGTGCGTCTGCGGCCCGCGCAGCAGCAGTTGCCGCACCGGCGTGCTGCGCGTGGCGCCGCCGGCCATCGAGGCGCAATTGACCACCAGGTCGTTCTGCCCGCCGTACAGCTGTTCGCCCAGGCAGTCGCCCAGCCAGCCCAGCAAGCCATCGCCGCTGCAGGCGCCGGCCAGCACATGCAGCGGGCTGGCCACGCGCACGTCGGGCGCGTTGAGCAGCGCCACCAGGGGCGAGTCGGGCATCATCGCTTCCAGGCCAGGCAGGATGCGCGCGTCGCAGCGCTGCTGCACCACGGCCAGCAGGAATGCCACGGCGCCATCGGGAACGTCGTCCTGCAGCAGCAGGTTGAACATCACGCTGGCCCAGCGGTCCAGCCGGCCCGACATCAAGGTGGTGCCGCGCGCCGGGCAGGCCACGCGCACGAAGCGGGCGATGCGGATGGCGCGTTTCTTCAGTTCCACGCTCAGTTCGCGCAGGCGCGCCGCATCCTCGTCGTAGCCGCCGCGGCCGCCCAGCCGTGCCTGCGCCGTGAAGTGGTCGATATCGTGGCTGTTGAACGCCTCGCCACCCACCGTGTTTTCGCTCAGCCGCTCCAGGCCGTCGCCGGCCAGGTCGACGGCGCCGCGGCTGTCGATGCGCTGCGCCCGCGCCAGCAACTCGCCCACCAGGCCGCCGCGCGAATGGGCCAGCAGGTGCAGCACGGCGCCGTGCGGCAACTGGCGCACGAGGGCCAGCGCATTCTGGATGGGGCTGTCGCTGAGGCTGCGGTGCTCAAAGCCATAGATGCGGTTGCCGTACTGCGCCGCCAGTTGCGGCGCCAGGCCGTTGCGCCACAGGCCGCCAAAGCTGCGCTGGGTCGATGAGGCCGTGCCGTGCAACAGCAGCAGCACAGGTTCCGGTCCGGCGGGCAGGCTGGCGACGGCCGTCATGTTGCCGGCCTCGATGCCGCAGCGGTACAGACCCAGGCGCTGTTCCAGCTGGCGGTCCTGGAAGGCGCCCGCCGCCGCCAGCGCCGTCATGGCGGCGGCGCCGCAGCGGTACACGCGCACGGCCCGCAGCATCCAGGCGCCCAGGCCGTCGCGGCTGGCGCCGGGCGGCTGGCGCGCCGCCTGCGGACGCAAGGCCAGCCCCACTTCGATGCTGGCGGGCGCGCCGTCGCGCGCTGCCGTGGCCGGTCCCAGGTAGCGTGGCAGGTCCAGGCTGCCCGCCAGCAGCGAACTGCCGTCGCACAGCAGCAGTTGCACCACGTCGGACGGGCCGATATCGAGGGCGATGCGGCAGCTGCCGATGCCGCGCGCGCTGGATAGCACATGGGTCTGGCCATGCCAGCCGGGCGCGGCGGGGCAGTCGCCGGCATTGGCGAGGGGATCGCGCGTGAGCGTCAGGCGCAGCACGGGCGGCGCAAGAGGGTCGCTGGACATGCGGTTGGGATCGCTGGTTAAAAGCCGACCTTGATGCCTGCGCGGACTATGCGTGTTGTGTCAGATCAAGTGTGAGTGGAAATGCTGGCTGGCGGGGCAATGCAGGGTGAAGGCGGGGAGGGTGTGGAACTGGGGCGGGAGGGCAGAGAAACGGTCAGCATGGTTTGGGCTGGGTCTCTTCGCTATCGTGCTCGGATGTTGTGCGGTGAGCGAACTGCGCGAATTTCATGGCAAAAGTTCATGGCGCCGGGAACCTGGGTGCCTGGCATGGCATTACAACAGCGGTTATATCAATGGACTGGCGTGGCGGACAGTTCCTTCAGTTCGCGGATGGTGATGTCCGATTTTTCATGCATGCGCAATAAAATCGTTGCACCGACCGACAGTTTGCCGTGACGAATCTTGCTGATGATGGGGGGCTGGACTTCCAGTACACGGCACAGTTCCGCATCATTTTTCAGGTTCATCTTCTCGATCAGGGTATCGAGCAGCTTGTTGGGCACAAAACTCGATGGTTCGAGCGCACGCGCCCGGTTCATCGCCTCAATCATTTCCAGCTTCTTTTGCCGAACGTTCATTTACTCCTCCTTCAGGTTATGCAAGGGACGAGACCACTTTGACGCGGTCCCGGCTATAGTTCGTCATCGCAGTACGGCTGTCTGGGTGACGTAGTACAACATTCGCGTTACAACATTGATAACCAGGCAAGTGTTTAAATAATACTACGATAACAAAACTTGTGACAGATGGTCAGTTAAATTAACTGATTGTTTGATCAGTTTGGTTGACGATTGTTGTATTTTGTAGTCCGCTTTTCGTCAGAATCATGGTCCGGTCCGCCATTTCGGCGGCGGCCAGCGAATGCGTGACCATGATCGCGCAACTGCCGTTGGCCTTGATTTCGGCGCGCAGCAATTGCAGGATGCTGTGCGCCGTGTCCGGGTCGAGGTTGCCGGTGGGCTCGTCGGCCAGCACCAGTGCCGGCTTGTGGACGAGTGCGCGGGCAATGGCCACGCGCTGCATTTCGCCGCCGGACAATTGCTGCGGAAAGTCGCCGCCGCGCCCGCCCAGGCCGAGCGCCTCGAGCATGCTGGCGGCACGCTCCTGGGGCAGTCCGTTGAGCAGCAGTGGCAGGGCCACGTTTTGCAGCAGGGTCAGGTGCGGCAAGACGTGGAAGGCCTGGAAAATAAAGCCCATGCGGGCGCGACGCAGCCGGGTGGCGGCGGCGTCATCGAGGCTGGACATGGCAATGCCGTCCACCAGGATAGGGTGCGCTTCGGCACCCGCGTCGGGCGTATCGAGGCCGGCGATCAGGTTCAGCAAGGTCGACTTGCCCACGCCCGAGTCACCCATGATGGCGATGAATTCCCCGGCCTTGAAGCGGCAGGAAATGTTGGCCAGCACGGGACGGGCATTGGCATAGGACTTCGACAGATGGCGCAATTCGAGCATGGTGTTAACGGCTATCGTAAAGGGAGGCACGCGGGGGAGAGGGGGGCCTGGGAACTGCAAAGGGGCGCGGATTGTTTGGCCGGCAATGTGTAGTATACGACAGGCTTATGCTTTTTGCTTGGTAATACCACTTTTGTGTGGTTCCTGCGGCAGACGGCGCGTATCGACCTTAAGTTACCTGCCGCACGGCTGGCTTGCGCGGATTCCGCTATGATGAGAAAAAGTCATCGGCAGAGGCGCCCGCAAACCGCTGCGGCAGGGGCGGTGCGCCCGGTGGCTGACCGTGCAAGCCCTTCGTGAACCTAACATTGACGACGCCAGCCCATGACCATGCCACTTGCGCAACAGCAGTCCGATTTCCGTCCCGCCAGCCACGCCAGCGCGGCCAGCGCCACTCCTGCCACGATAGCCGAGATCAGCAGCGGCCTGCTGGCGCGCGATGCCTGGACGTCGCCCAAGTACCTGTACGACGCGCTCGGCTCCAAGCTGTTCGAAGCCATCTGTGCCTTGCCCGAGTACTATCCGACGCGCACGGAAGCGGCCATCTTCGCCCGCCATGGCGCCGAGATCGCCCACGCCGTGGGGCCGGGCAGCACCCTGATCGACCTGGGCGCGGGCAATTGCGCCAAGGCCGCCAGCCTGTTCCCCCTGCTGCACCCGGCCCAGTACGTGGCCGTGGATATTTCCTACGATTTCCTCAGCGAATCGCTGAGCCGGCTGCAGCAGCGCTTTCCGCACATCGAGATGACGGGCCTGGGCCTGGATTTTTCCAGCCGCCTGGACTTGCCCGATAGCGTGCGCGAGGCACGGCGATTGTTCTTCTATCCCGGCTCGTCGATCGGTAATTTTGCGCCCGAGCAAGCAACCGCCTTTTTGCGCCGCCTGCGCGCGAATGCGGACGGCGATGGCGGCCTGCTGATCGGCGTCGACCTGATCAAGGACGACGCCATCCTCGATGCCGCCTATGACGATGCGCTGGGCGTCACGGCCGCCTTCAACCTGAACATGCTGCGCCACGTGAACGGGCTGATCGGCGCCGACTTCGACGTGCGCGCGTGGCAGCACCATGGCTTTTTCAATGCCGACGAGCGCCGCGTCGAAATGCACCTGGAAGCGCGCAGCGAGCAGTTTGTCCATTGGAAAGGCGGCCAGCGGCGCTTCGCGAAAGGCGAGCGCATCCATACTGAAGACAGCTATAAGTACACGCGCGCGGCCTTTGTCGGCTTGCTGGAACAGGCTGGGTTTTCCACCGTGCAAGTCTGGACGGATCCGCAACAGTGGTTTGCCGTGATTTACGCGCGGGTCATCCGGGACTAAGAAGGGAACAGATGCTGATCGATCATTACCATCAAGTGCGCCAGCACTCGCTGCGGCTGGCCGAGCCCCTGTCCGACGAGGATTGCGGCGCCCAGTCGATGCCGGACGCCAGTCCCGTGAAATGGCACCTCGCGCATACCACCTGGTTTTTCGAAACGTTTATTCTGGAAAGCATGGAAGCGGCGTTTGCGCCATTCCACCCGGCCTTCCGCGTGCTGTTCAATTCCTATTACAACGGCGTGGGCGAGAAGCACCCGCGCGCCCAGCGTGGCCTGCTGACGCGCCCCGGCATGGACGTCGTGCGCGCCTACCGGATGGATGTCGATGCACGCATCGGCCGCCTGCTGGCGGGCGAACTGGCGCGCGAGGAGCGCGAACGGCTGACCATGCTGCTGGCGCTGGGGCTCGAACACGAGCAGCAGCACCAGGAATTGCTGTTGACGGACGTCAAGCACCTGCTGGCGCAGAGCGCCCTGTTTCCTGCCTACCTGGATCGCATGGACAGTGCGGCGCCATCAGCGCAGCAAGCCGCGCAGCCCACGGCCTGGCTCGCCTTCGACGGCGGCCTGGCGCAGATCGGCCATGCGGGCGATGGCTTTTGCTTCGACAATGAATTGCCGCGCCATCCGCAATATGTGGCGCCGTTCGAACTGGCCAGCGCCCTGGTGACGAATGGCGACTACCTGGCCTTCATCGAGGCGGGCGGCTACCGCACGGCGCATTGGTGGCTGGCCGAAGGCTGGGACTGGGTGCGTAGCCAGCAACTGGAATGCCCGTTGTACTGGCAGCGCGACGAGGCGGGGCAATGGCAGGAATTCACTCTATATGGTTTGCATCGGCTCGACCTGCAGGCGCCGGCCACGCATCTGTCCCTGTTCGAGGCGGACGCCTATGCGCACTGGGCCGGCGCGCGCCTGCCGACGGAAGCGGAATGGGAAGTGGCGGCGCAAGGCGTCGCGCTGCAAGTTGGCCAGCTGCATCCGGCCGCCGGCGCACCGGGAACAGGACTGCGGCAAATGTTCGGCCATTGCTGGCAGTGGACCAGCAGCAGCTACGCGCCGTATCCGGGCTACCGCACGGCGCCCGGGGCGCTCGGCGAATACAACGGCAAGTTCATGCTGAACCAGTATGTGCTGCGCGGCTCGTCGTGCGCCACGCCGGCCGGCCATGCGCGCGCCAGCTACCGCAATTTCTTCCCGGCCGGCGCGCGCTGGCAATTTTCCGGCATCCGCCTGGCGCGCCAGGTGGAATAACTTAGTGCAGGCGCGGGACGGCGGGTGCGTCAGGGCGGGGCGGCGCCTTGGCGGCAGTGTTCTGTTCCAGCTTGAACTGGCTGACGAGGGTTTTCAGTTCGCCCGCCTGTTCATGCATGGCCGCCGCCGCCGCGGCCGCTTCCTCGACGAGGGCCGCGTTTTGCTGCGTCGTCTGGTCCATCTGCATGATGGCCGCATTGATTTGCTCGATGCCTTCGCTCTGCTCGTGGTTGGCGACGCTGATTTCACCGACGATGGCGCTGACCCGGCCCACGCTGGCCACTACTTCATCCATCGTGGCGCCCGCCTGGCTGACCAGTTGCGCGCCCTGGCCGACCCGGCTGACGGAGTCGGCGATCAGTTCCTTGATTTCTTTCGCCGCCGCCGCCGAGCGTTGCGCCAGGTTGCGCACTTCGGACGCCACCACGGCAAAGCCGCGGCCTTGCTCACCTGCGCGCGCCGCTTCCACCGCCGCGTTCAGTGCCAGGATATTCGTCTGGAAGGCGATACCGTCGATCACGGCGATGATGTCGACGATCTTGCGCGACGATGCATTGATGGCATCCATGGTGCCGATCACTTCCGCCATGGCCGAGCCGCCGCGCTGGGCGATGGCCGATGCCGAGCGGGCCAGGCTGTCGGCCTGGCGCGCATTGTCGCTGTTGCTGCGCACGGTGCCCGTCAGTTCGATCATCGACGAGGCCGTCTCTTCCAGCGCGCTGGCTTGCGCTTCCGTGCGGGCCGACAGGTCGGCATTGCCGCTGGCGATCTGGCTCGACGCCACGGCTATCGTTCCCGTGCCGCCGCGCACCTGCCCCACCAGGGTGGCCAGGTTGGTATTCATGTCGCGCAACGCCTGCAGCAACTGGCCCGCTTCATCCTTGCCTTCGGCCACGATTTTGCTGCTCAGGTCGCCTGCGGCCACGGCTTGCGCCACGCGCAAGGCATAGGCGATGGGCGTGGTGATCGAGCGCGTGACGCGCCAGGCAAAGAGCACGCCCAGCAGCAGGGCGGCCGTGCCCAGGCTGGCCATCAGCACATTCGCTGCGGAAATATTCTGCTGGATTTGCTGGCCGCCATGCACGACCACCCCGCGCTGGATTTCATTCAGGCGGTTCACCGTCTTTTGCAATTGGTTCAGGGCGGGCAGGGTATCGTCGCGCACGTGCTTGGCCGCTTCCGCGCGCTGTCCCGCCACCAGCAGCTTGTCGGCCTGGCTGAACGACACGACATAGGCCTTGCGCTGCTGCTTCAGGGTAGCCAGCAGTTCCTTGCCTTCAGGCAGCACGATCAGGCGATCGAGCACGACCAGCGCATCGGTGATGGTGGCCTTGTTGGCATCGATTTCGCCGTGGATGGCGTTGGCGCGGGCCGGATCTTCATGGATGAACAGTTCCAGCACCAGTGCCGCGTTCGAACGCGTGGTGCTGCGGATGGTGGCGATGGCATCGGCCTTGGCCCAGTCTTTCTCGATGATGGCTTCGCTGAGCGCGCCGATCTTGTCGAGCCGGAAAAGGCCCGTGCCTACCAGCACTGCCATCAGCAACAGCACCACGCCAAAAGCGGCGCCCAGGCGCACGCCTATCTTCATATCCGTCAATTTCATACTGATTCCCTCGGTAGCTAATGATCTGTCTCCGGTGGTCTTGTTATGCAACGATTATACGGTCGGTGATACCTGATTTGCACTGCTAATTGCCCAATAGAAATGAAAAAGCGGCACGGCGATCAAGCCGTACCGCTTTTTCTCCCTATGAGGGATGCCCTGGCCGTGCTCAGGCGGCGTTGGCAGCCACGTCGGCCTCTGTTGTTTTTTCAGCGTCCGTCTGCTTGATGCGGCGGTTCACGGCCGACAAGACAGCCTTGAACGAGGCGGTGACGATATTGCTGTCGATGGCGGCGCCGAACAGGGTCGGGCCATTGTCGAGGCGCAACTCCACGTAGCAAGCCGCTTGCGCGTTGGCGCCGGAGCCGATCGAGTGCTCATGGTAGTCCATCAGCTTGATGTCGAGACCGAGGGCGTTGACGAAGGCATCGATGGGGCCGTTGCCGCCGCCTTGCAGGGCCAATGGCGTCTGACGGTGCGACAGGCTGATGTCGATCTGCACGGATTCGTCGCTGCTCGTGTCTTCCACCATGCGGTGCGAAGCGTAGGCGTAGGGCGCCGTCTGCTCCAGGTATTCCTTCTGGAAGATTTCATGGATATCCTGCGCGGCGATTTCGCGGCCCGTGGCGTCGGCCACGGCTTGCACGGCGCGCGAGAATTCGATCTGCAGGCGGCGCGGCAAGACCAGGCCGTATTCCTGTTCCAGCAAGTACGCCATGCCGCCCTTGCCGGACTGGCTGTTGACGCGGATCACGGCGTCGTAGCTGCGGCCCAGGTCGGCCGGGTCGATCGGCAAGTACGGCACTTCCCAGATGCTGTCCGGTTGTTGCTTGGCGAAACCTTTCTTGATCGCATCCTGGTGCGAGCCGGAGAATGCCGTAAACACCAGGTCGCCCGCATACGGGTGGCGCGGGTGGACGGGCAGCTGGTTGCACTCTTCCACGCACTTGCGCACGGTATCGATGTCGGAGAAATCGAGGCCCGGATGCACGCCCTGCGTGTACAGGTTCATCGCCAAAGTCACCAGGTCGACGTTGCCCGTGCGCTCGCCATTGCCGAACAAGCAGCCTTCCACGCGGTCGGCGCCCGCCATCACGGCCAGCTCGGCCGACGCGACGGCCGTGCCGCGGTCGTTATGCGGATGCACGCTGATGATGATGGAATCGCGGCGCGCCAGTTTGCGCGACATCCATTCGATCTGGTCCGCGTACACGTTGGGCGTGCTGCATTCCACGGTCGATGGCAAATTGATGATCATCTTGTTGGCCGGCGTCGGCTTCCAGATGGCGCTGACGGCGTCGCAGATATGCTTGGAGAAATCGAGTTCCGTGGTGGAAAACGATTCCGGCGTGTATTCGAAACCCCATTCCGTTTCCGGATGCTGCGCCACCAGCTGTTTTACCAGGGTGGTGCCGGTGGTGGCGATATTCGTGATTTCCTCGCGCGACATGCCGAACACGACTTTGCGGAACACGGGCGCCACGGAGTTGTACAGGTGGACGATGGCGCGCTTGGCGCCGACGACGGATTCCACCGTGCGGCGGATCAGCTCTTCGCGCGACTGGGTCAGCACGATGATGGTGACGTCGTCCGGGATGCGGCCCTCATCGACGAGCTTGCGCACGAAATCGAAATCCGTTTGCGATGCCGACGGGAAGCCCACTTCGATTTCCTTGAGGCCGATGGCGATCAGCATGTCGAAGAACCGCAGCTTCTTTTCCGCGCTCATCGGCTCGATCAGCGACTGGTTGCCGTCGCGCAAGTCGGTGCTCATCCAGATAGGCGGTTTGCTGATGATCTGGTTCGGCCATTGACGGTCGGTCAATTTGACGGGAGGAAAGGCGCGGTATTTGGAAGCTGGGTTTTGCAACATCATGATCGGGTACTCCTGAAGATAGGGGGAAATCAATGGTTGTGGCGCAAGCTTGCCGGGCGGCCACGCAACACTAGGCCAGGCAAGCGATCGGTAGCGATAGCGGTGCAGCGACGATGCCAGCGGGGGCGGTCGCAGGGGGAACTACGTGTACGAATGGGGATGGTGCAAACATCATCAAACCTTCCAGGGTTTTTGAAACACGCCGGCGTGTGGCCAGGCGAAGCAATGCGGCAAACTTATGCGCGTGCTAGGTGTAGTCGCGATAGCGACAGCAGGGAAGGGGATGGATGTTTGAAGGAGGACATGCACTTAATGTAAGGGAGGTTGGGGCGGGCTGTCAAGCGTTTCCTGGCGTCACGTTGTGTCAAGCGTAATGCACTTGCGCGGCCAGGTCCGGCATTTCCTGCGCCATGCGCGCCAGGATGCGCTGCAGGAGGGCCGCATCGTGCGGCAGCCGTGCGACGAAGGCTGGCCAGCCGCGCAGCTCCAGTTGTTGCGGCATGTCCACCAGGCCCGTGACGGCGTCCCAGAACGCATCCCAGTTCATGCCGTAGAAGGAAGGAAAACCCAGCGCGGCGGCCAGCGCCGCATGCAGCTGGCGCGGCGAGTTGATATCGCTCAAGTCGATCGTGACAAGGGCTTGCCTGCTCACAGTATTCCCTTGAGCAAGTTCTGCAGGTTTTCCCGCATGCCGCCGACCACCGTTTCGTGGCGTTCCAGGATGGCGGGGGCGTCCTTGAATGGCTCAGGGTCGAGATACAGGCGCGGCAAGTCGGCCACGGCTACGCCGCGTGGGCCGCCGCGCAGGATGTCATCCGCATGCTGCTGGATCGAGTTGACGGCCGCCTGGACGCGCGGCGTCGCGGAGGCGGCCAGGCAGGCGGCCAGCGCGGCGTCGAGGTCGGCGCGCGCGGGCGCTTGCGGCAGCACGGGGGCGGCGATCTGTTCCAGCGGCGACATGTTGACGGCCGGCTTGCGGTACGCGAGCAGGGTATCGAGCGCCATCAGCCGGTGCGCGCCGCCGCGCTGCAGCCAGTCCAGGATGCGTGGCCACGGCGTGCCCAGCAGCGCCGCCGCCACGCCCCATTGTCCCGCCACGGGCGAGCCCACATTGGTCTCGATCCAGGCGAGGGCAGCCGGATTGCCCGTGTAAGCCAGCAAGGTGGCGTTCGACGAGCGCAGCGCGGGCGCCTGCGTGGAGAGGATGGCGGTCAGCCAGGCGAGGGCGCCATCGGGCTGCTGCTGCGATAGCTGTTGCGCAAATGGGTCGCTCAGGGCGCGGCTGTCGGCAAATTGGTGTTCTGACATATTGATTGGAGGAAAGTAAAAACCAGGCGCCAGTCTAGCAGTGGTCCGCTGGATGGGGCGGCGCGCACGAACATTGTCAGCATAAACATTTAAGACGGCCTTCAGTGCGGGTGGCCCCGCTTGCGCTACAATCGGCTCTCCTTTATTGCCACTGCCGCGCGCGGTTCCCCCTCTCCACCATGTTCCCTAAACGCCTGACCCTGCTTGCCCTGGCCGCCTTTGCGCTTGCCGGCTGCGATACCACCGCCCCGAAACCCGTTCAAGTATTGACGCCACCCGAACCCATCGTCGTCACGCCGCGCAAGATCAAGATCGGCCTGGCGCTGGGCGGTGGCGCGGCGCGCGGTTTCGCGCATATCGGCGTGATCAAGGCGCTCGAATCGCAGGGCATCAACGCCGACATCGTCACCGGCACCAGCGCCGGCAGTGTGGTGGGCGCCATGTATGCGGCAGGCAATTCCGGTTTTGCCCTGCAAAAGATGGCGTTCGACATGGACGAGGCGGCCATTTCCGACTGGGCCTTGCCCCTGTTCGGCAAGTCCTCCGGCGTGCTGAAAGGCGAAGCGCTGCAAAGCTATGTCAACAAGGCCGTGGGCGGCGTGCCGCTGGAAAAGCTGAAGATTCCCTTCGGCGTGGTGGCGACCGATTTGAAAAATGGCCAGCCGATCCTGTTTCAGCGCGGTAACACCGGCATGGCCGTGCGCGCCTCGTCGGCCGTGCCCGGCGTGTTCCAGCCTGTGACGATTGCCGGCCACACCTATGTCGATGGGGGTCTCGTCGCTCCCGTACCCGTGCGCTTTGCGCGCGACATGGGCGCCGATTTCATCATCGCCGTGAATATCTCGTCGCAAACGGATACCCAGAAGGCCATCAGCTCGATGGAAGTGCTGATGCAGACCTTCGCCATCATGGGCCAGCGCATCAACCAGTTCGAGCTCAAGGATGCGGACGTGGTGATCCAGCCCAGCCTGGGCACCATGAAGGGCAACGATTTCAACAGCCGCAATCAGGCGATCCTGGCGGGCGAGCAGGCGACCTTTGCCGTCATGGCGCAGCTCAAGCAAAAGCTGAAAGCCAAGCGCGAGCAGTAGGGGGTAGCGCCGTCGCGCATTTCGTATACAATTTTGATTCAACATAACAAGGATGCACCATGCAATCGAAACCGATTTTGACCCTGGACGACGTAAAGAAAATCGCTGCCGCCGCCGAAGCGGAAGCGGTCAAGAATAACTGGGCGGTCACGATCGCCATCGTCGACGACGGCGGCCACCTGCTGTGGCTGCAGCGCATGGATGGCGTGGCGCCGATCTCGTCGCACATCGCCCCATCGAAAGCCAAGACGGCCGCACTGGGCCGCCGCGAATCGCGCATCTATGAAGAGATGATCAATGGCGGCCGCGTGTCGTTCCTGAGCGCACCGGAAATCGACGGCTTGCTCGAAGGCGGCGTGCCCATTGTGTTCGACGGTCATTACGTGGGCGCCGTCGGCGTCTCGGGCGTCAAGTCCGCCGAGGACGCGCAAATCGCCAAAGCCGGCATCGCTGCTTTGACGGCCTAAGTAGTAGCCGCAATTGCAGAACCAGCCGCCCCGCGCAAGCCGGGCGGCTTTTTTCATGGGGCGCAGTTTTTATGTTGCCATGCAAAAAAATGCCGCCGATTCTGAATTTTCTTCCTTGTGGAAAAGCTTCCTTTTGGTTATAATTCAAAGGTTTAGCCAATCACACATATACCGTAGCGACTACCCATCCCCTCATTCAAAATGACCGTTGAAACACCCTGAGTGCATCTGGCTCGGGTAACTAGGCGGTCGGTCTGACGTGGCGCAGCTACGGTAACTTTATCAGGAGTTGCCCTTGCCGCCATTTTTTTCTGGCCCTGCCGTTCCAGCCATATTAGCGCTTGCTGATGGAACGATCTTTAAAGGTTTTTCGATCGGTGCCGCCGGTCATACCACGGGCGAGGTTGTTTTCAATACCTCCATGACCGGGTATCAGGAAATCCTTACCGACCCAAGCTATTGCCGCCAGATGGTCACCCTGACCTATCCGCATATTGGCAATACGGGCGTCAATCCGGAAGACGTCGAATCTTCCAAGGTACACGCCGCTGGCCTCATCATCCGCGATCTGCCTTTGCTGGCATCCAATTTCCGTTCCACCCTTTCCCTGTCCGACTACCTCAAAGCTGAAAATATCGTCGCCATCGCCGGCATCGATACACGCAAGCTCACGCGCATCCTGCGTGAAAAAGGTGCGCAGGGCGGCGCCATCCTCGTCGGCACGCAAGGCAATGAGCCATCCGCCGCGCAAGCGCTGGAACTGGCCCGCTCCTTCCCCGGCCTGGCCGGCATGGACCTGGCCAAGGTGGTGTCGAGCAAGGACGCCTACGAGTACCGCGAAACGGAATGGACGCTGGGCGAAGGCTATGGCCAGCTGGCCGACGCGGACGCGAAATACCACGTGGTCGCCTTCGACTACGGCGTCAAGCGCAACATCCTGCGCATGCTGACGGCACGCGGCTGCAAAGTCACCGTATTGCCGGCGCAAGCGACGGCCGCCGACGCCCTGGCGCTGAATCCGGACGGCATCTTCCTGTCGAACGGTCCCGGCGATCCGGAGCCGTGCGACTACGCCATCGCGGCAACCAAGGAACTGATCGAAAAGGGTATCCCGACCTTCGGCATCTGCCTCGGTCACCAGATCATGGCGATCGCTTCCGGCGCGAAGACGCTGAAGATGAAGTTCGGCCACCACGGCGCCAACCACCCGGTGCAAGACCTGGAAACGAAACAGGTCTTGATTACCTCGCAAAACCACGGTTTCGCAGTCGACGCGGCAACCTTGCCCGCGAATTGCCGCGTGACCCATGAATCGCTGTTCGACGGTTCCCTGCAGGGCTTTGCCCGCACGGACAAGCCGGCCTTCTGCTTCCAGGGCCACCCTGAAGCGTCGCCGGGCCCGATGGATGTTGCTTACCTGTTTGACCGCTTCATCAACCTGATGGCTGCGGAGGAGAAAAAGAAAAATGCCTAAACGTTTAGATATCAAAAGTATTCTGATTATTGGCGCTGGCCCGATCGTGATCGGCCAGGCCTGCGAATTCGATTATTCCGGCGCGCAAGCGTGCAAGGCCCTGCGCGAAGAGGGCTACAAAGTCATCCTGGTCAACAGCAATCCTGCGACCATCATGACGGATCCGGAAATGGCCGACGTGACCTATATCGAACCGATCACCTGGTCGGTCGTTGAACGCATCATCGCCAAGGAGCGTCCTGACGCGATCCTGCCGACGATGGGCGGCCAGACGGCGCTGAACTGCGCGCTGGACCTGTTCAACAATGGCGTGCTGGCAAAATACAACGTCGAACTGATCGGCGCATCGCCGGAAGCCATCGACAAGGCGGAAGACCGTTCCAAGTTCAAGGACGCGATGACCAAGATCGGCCTCGGTTCGGCCCGTTCCGGCGTGGCGCACTCGATGGAAGAATCGTGGGCCGTGCAGCGCACGCTGGGCTTCCCGACCATCATCCGTCCATCGTTCACCATGGGCGGTTCCGGCGGCGGCATCGCCTACAACGAAGAAGAATTCGAAACCATCTGCAAGCGCGGCCTGGAAGCATCGCCGACGAAAGAGCTGCTGATCGAAGAATCGTTGCTGGGCTGGAAAGAGTACGAGATGGAAGTGGTGCGCGACAAGGCGGACAACTGCATCATCATCTGCTCGATCGAAAACCTGGACCCGATGGGCGTGCACACGGGCGACTCCATCACGGTGGCGCCTGCGCAAACGCTGACGGACAAGGAATACCAGATCATGCGCAATGCCTCCCTGGCAGTGCTGCGCGAGATCGGCGTCGACACCGGCGGCTCGAACGTGCAATTTTCGATCAACCCCGTCGATGGCCGCATGATCGTCATCGAGATGAACCCGCGCGTATCGCGTTCGTCGGCCCTGGCATCGAAAGCGACGGGTTTCCCGATCGCCAAGATCGCCGCCAAGCTGGCCGTCGGTTTCACCCTGGACGAGCTGCGCAATGAAATCACGGGCGGCGCCACGCCGGCCTCGTTCGAACCGTCGATCGATTATGTCGTCACGAAGATCCCCCGTTTCACGTTCGAGAAATTCCCGACCGCCGACCACCACCTGACGACGCAGATGAAATCCGTCGGCGAAGTGATGGCCATCGGCCGTACCTTCCAGGAATCGTTCCAGAAAGCCTTGCGCGGCCTGGAAGTGGGCGTGGACGGCATGAATGAAAAGACCAAGGACCGCGAAAAGATCGAAGAAGAACTGGGCGAGCCTGGTCCTGAGCGCATCTGGTACGTGGGCGACGCGTTTGCCCAGGGTTTCACCCTGGAAGAAGTGCACCAACTCACCAAGATCGACCCGTGGTTCCTGATCCAGATCAAGGAAATCGTCGACCTGGAACTGTGGCTGGACACGCAGAAGCTGGAAAACCTGGACAAGAACACCCTGTACAAGTTGAAACAGAAGGGCTTCTCGGACCGCCGCCTGGGCTTTTTGCTGCAGACGACCGACACGGCCGTGCGCCAGCAGCGCCATGCGCTCAACATCCGTCCCGTCTACAAGCGCGTCGATACCTGCGCAGCGGAATTTTCGACCGACACGGCGTACATGTATTCCACGTACGACGAAGAGTGCGAATCGAACCCGACCGACAAGAAAAAGATCATGGTGCTGGGCGGTGGCCCGAACCGTATCGGCCAGGGTATCGAGTTTGACTATTGCTGCGTCCACGCTGCCCTCGCCATGCGCGAAGACGGCTACGAAACCATCATGGTCAATTGCAACCCAGAAACCGTTTCGACCGACTACGATACCTCGGACCGCCTGTATTTCGAATCCTTGACGCTGGAAGACGTGCTGGAAATCGTCGCCATCGAAAAACCGGTAGGCGTGATCGTGCAGTACGGCGGCCAGACGCCATTGAAACTGGCGCTGGACCTGGAAGCGAATGGCGTACCGATCATCGGCACCTCGCCCGACATGATCGATGCGGCCGAAGACCGCGAGCGTTTCCAGCAAATGCTGCACAAGCTGGAACTGCGCCAGCCGCCTAACCGCACCGCGCGCACGGAAGCCGACGCCCTGGCGCTGGCGCAGGAAATCGGCTACCCGCTGGTCGTGCGTCCTTCGTACGTGCTGGGTGGCCGCGCCATGGAAATCGTCCACGAGCAACGCGACCTCGAGCGCTACATGCGCGAAGCCGTCAAGGTCTCGCACGATTCGCCGGTGCTGCTGGACCGCTTCCTGAACGACGCCATCGAGTGCGACGTCGATTGCATCTCCGACGGCGAAACGACGTTCATCGGCGGCGTGATGGAACACATCGAACAGGCAGGCGTCCACTCGGGCGACTCGGCTTGCTCGCTGCCGCCATACTCGCTGGCACCGGAAACCATTGAAGAACTGAAACGCCAGACGGCGCTGATGGCCAAGGGCTTGAACGTGGTCGGCCTGATGAACGTGCAGTTCGCGATCCAGAAGCAAGAGATCGACGGCGAAATGAAAGACGTCGTCTTCGTGCTGGAAGTCAATCCACGCGCGTCGCGCACCGTGCCTTTCGTCTCGAAAGCCACGGGTTTGCAACTGGCGAAGATCGCCGCGCGCTGCATGGTTGGCCAGTCGCTGGCATCGCAAGGCATCACGCAGGAAGTCGTGCCGCCGTACTTCAGCGTCAAGGAAGCCGTGTTCCCGTTCGTCAAGTTCCCTGGCGTGGACACCATCCTGGGCCCTGAAATGAAATCGACGGGCGAAGTCATGGGCGTGGGCCTGACGTTCGGCGAAGCGTTTGTGAAATCGCAACTGGGCGCCGGCGTGAACCTGCCAAAATCGGGCAAGGTCTTCATCAGCGTGAAAGCGTCGGACAAGCCGCGCGCCGTGCAAGTGGCGCGTGACCTGGTCGAGTCCGGCTTCACCGTGGTCGCCACCAAGGGCACGGCCGCCGTGATCGCTGCTGCCGGCATCGCCGTCACGCCAGTGAACAAGGTGATCGAAGGCCGTCCGCACGTGGTCGACATGATCAAGAACCATGAAATCGTGCTGGTGATCAACACCGTGGAAGAAAAGCGCAGTGCCATCGTCGATTCGCGGGCCATCCGCACCTCGGCCCTGGCATCGCGCGTGACGACCTACACCACCATCGCGGGCGCGGAAGCGGCCGTCGAAGGCATCCGCCACCTGGATGAGCTGCGTGTGTACGATTTGCAAGGTCTGCACAAGACCTTGAACTAAGTGCGTTTGCAGTGGCCGCCGTTAGGCGGTACACTGCATGCTTATCAACCACAGAGTTCCGTGCAGAGCAGCGCGCGGCCTCTGTGGTTTTCACTTGGTAAGTCCGTTAACCGTGGCAAAACACGGACAACGGCGCCGATAACTAGCAGATAGTAGAGATAACATGACCTCAGTCCCATTGACCAAATACGGCGCAGAACTCTTGAAGGAAGAGCTGCATCATTTGAAGACCAAGGAACGCCGCATCGTCATCGATGCGATCGCCGAAGCGCGTTCGCACGGCGACCTGTCGGAAAACGCCGAGTACGATGCCGCCAAGGAACGCCAGGCCTTCGTCGAAGGCCGCATCGCCGAACTCGAAGGCAAGCTGGGTGCAGCGCAAATCATCGACCCGACCGCGCTCGACGCGGAAGGCCGCGTGGTGTTTGCCTCGACCGTGAACCTGGAAGACCTGGAATCGGGCCAGAAAGTCACGTACCAGATCGTCGGCCTCGATGAAGCCGACCTGAAAATGAACAAGGTTTCCGTGACGTCCCCGATCGCCCGCGCGCTGATCGGCAAGTACGCCGGCGACGTGGTGGAAGTGCAGGCGCCGTCCGGCCCGCGCGAATACGAAATCCTGGAAGTACTGTACATCTGATGCTGGGCCGCGTGCGCATCCTCGTTGCCACCCTGTGGGCCGGCAGCCTGTGGACCATCGGCTTCATCGTGGCGCCGACCCTGTTTGGCACCCTGAGCGATCGTGTACTGGCAGGCAATATTGCCGGCAGCATGTTCCGCGCCGAAGCCTGGCTGTCGATCGCCTGTGCGCTGGTGCTGCTGGCCTTGCTGCAATGGGCTCCCGGCGCGCTGGAACTCAAGCGCCGGCGCCTCTTGGCAGCGCTGGTGCTGTCGATGCTGGTGTGCGCATTGCTCAGCCATTTCGGCATTTCGCCCCTGATGGCCGAACTCAAGGCGCAGGCGCCGTCGGGTATCATGGACGAGGCCATGCGCAGCCGCTTCGGCATGCTGCATGGCGTGTCGACCGTGATCTTTGCCGCGCAGAGCTTGCTGGCGGGCGTGCTGATCTGGAAGCAGCAGTAATCGCCTCGGGTGTTGTCGGATTATGCGCTGCGCGCTAATCCGACCTACATGACATACGTAGGTCGGATTAGCGAGGCCGCAGGCCACGCGTAATCCGACAATCGCCGGCGTGTGAATATCGTAATAGCAATAAAAAAGCGGAGCAGGGAATATCCCGTGCTCCGCTTCTTGTTTCAAGCCCGGCCGCCTTGCGGTTGCCGGGTGAACAGGCTTACTTGCTGCCCAGTGCGCTTTTCTTGGCGCTTTTCTGACGTGGCTTGGCACGCTTGATGGAACCGCCTTCGGTAACGCGCTCATTGCCCTTGATCATGACTTTCGTCACGCTCGGGCGCTTGGTGCCGCTGGCGCTGGCCTTGACGATGGTCACTTCGCGCATGCCTTTGCCGGCGCTGACCTTCTCCTTAACCACTTCTTTTTTCGGACGGTAGATTACCAGCAGTTTGCCAATATGTTGTACCGGGGCGGCGCCGAGATTGCCGCAAATCGTATCGTACATTCCGACGCGCGCTTCGCGGTCGTCGCCGAACACGCGGACTTTAATCAGGCCGTGCGAATCCAGGCCAAGGTCGATCTCTTTGAGGACAGCAGGTGTCAAGCCCGCTTCGCCAATAATGACGATAGGCTTCAGCGCGTGTGCTTCGGCGCGCAGTGCGCTGCGCTCTACGGGTGTAAGTTTTAGCATAATAATATTTAGTAATTCCCTTAAAAGCAGTATTCTACGCGAATGGCAAAGAAGAAATTAAACAAAAACTGGTTGCACGACCACATAAATGATCCTTATGTGAAGTTGGCGCAAAAAGAGGGCTACCGCGCCCGGGCAGCATACAAGCTCAAAGAAATCGATGAAGACGAGAAACTGATCAAACCTGGCCAGGTGATTGTCGACCTTGGTTGCACTCCCGGCAGCTGGGCCCAGTACACGCGGCGCAAGCTGGCCGGCAAGGACGGCGGCGGGGTCAATGGTACCCTGATTGGCCTGGACATGCTGGAAATGGAGCCGATCGCCGATTTCCACTTCATCCAGGGCGACTTCCGCGAAGCGCGCGTGCTGCGCCAGCTGGAAGTGGTGTTGCAGGGCCGCAAGGTCGACCTGGTCCTGTCGGACATGGCGCCCAACCTGTCGGGCATCGCCACGGCGGATGCCGCGCGCATGGAGCACTTGATCGACCTGGCCATCGAATTTTCGCAATTGCACCTGAAGCCGTCTGGCGTGCTGCTGGTGAAATGCTTTAAAGACATGGGTTTCAGCCAGATCGTGGAGAAATTCCGCGCTGAATTCAAGGTTGTGGTGCAGAAAAAGCCCAAGGCCAGCCGCGATAAATCGTCGGAAATCTTCCTGATGGGCCGTGGAATCAAGAATCCGCTGAAAAATGCCGTGGAAGAAGATGATTCCGCCCTTGATATTTAAGCGGGAATCCGCACATGGGAACGAGAAGTGCAGTAGCGTCTGATGGCATAAAAGCCTAAATTGTTTATACTGCATTTTTTTGCGTGAACGCGATTTTTTCGCGCGCACGGATCGGCGGGCTTTGGCACGGCCCGCTTATTGCGAGTAAAATCGTGTTTCTAGCTATAGGTAAAGAGATGCGCACTGCATCCAAGGAGTCTTCGTGAATAACATGTTTTCCAAATCTGCCATCTGGGTAGTCGTATTGCTGCTGTTGTTCATGCTGTTCAAGCAATTCGACAGTCATGGCGCCACAGGCGGCAGCAAGGCCATCGCTTATTCCGATTTGCTGGATGAAGTCAAAGCCAAGCGCGTCAAGGATGTCGTGATCGAAGGTTCGTCGATCACCGCCAAGCTGATGGACGACACCAAGGTGCGTACCACCGCCACCAGCCTCGACAAGGGCCTGATCGGCGACCTGCGCGACAATGGCGTGCATTTCGATGTGCGTCCGCCCGAGGAAGCGTCTTTCCTGCAAACTATTTTTGTTTCCTGGTTCCCCATGCTGCTGTTGATCGGCGTCTGGGTCTTCTTCATGCGTCAGATGCAAGGCGGCGGCAAGGGCGGGGCATTCTCGTTCGGCAAGTCGAAGGCGCGCATGATGGATGAAGCCAGCAACACCGTCACCTTCGCCGATGTCGCCGGTTGCGACGAAGCGAAAGAAGAAGTCAACGAAGTGGTCGACTTCCTCAAGGATCCGAGCAAATTCCAGAAACTGGGCGGCCGCATTCCCCGCGGCGTGCTGATGGTCGGTCCTCCGGGCACGGGTAAAACCCTGCTGGCGCGCGCCATCGCCGGCGAAGCCAAGGTGCCGTTCTTCTCGATTTCCGGTTCCGACTTCGTGGAAATGTTCGTCGGCGTGGGCGCCAGCCGCGTACGCGACATGTTTGAAAACGCCAAGAAACACTCGCCGTGCATCATCTTCATCGACGAGATCGACGCTGTCGGCCGTCACCGCGGCGCCGGCATGGGCGGCGGCAATGACGAGCGCGAACAGACCTTGAACCAGTTGCTGGTCGAGATGGACGGTTTTGAAGCGAACTCCGGCGTGATCGTCGTGGCCGCCACCAACCGCGCCGACGTGCTCGACAAAGCTCTGCTGCGTCCAGGCCGTTTCGACCGCCAGGTCTCCGTCGGCTTGCCCGATATTCGCGGCCGCGAGCAGATATTGAACGTGCACATGCGCAAAGTACCTATCGGTACCGACGTGAAAGCCGATATCCTGGCCCGCGGCACCCCTGGTTTCTCGGGCGCGGACCTGGCCAACCTGGTCAACGAGGCAGCCCTGTTCGCCGCACGCCGCAGCAAGCGCCTGGTGGAAATGGCTGACTTCGAAGACGCGAAAGACAAGATCTACATGGGCCCTGAGCGCAAATCGATGATCATCCGCGAGGAAGAGCGTCGCAATACGGCTTACCATGAGTCCGGTCATGCCGTCGTTGCCAAGTTGCTGCCGAAGGCTGATCCCGTGCATAAAGTCACGATCATGCCGCGCGGCTGGGCCCTGGGCCTGACCTGGCAGCTGCCGGAACACGACAACTTGTCCGCCTACAAGGACAAGATGCTGGAAGAAATTTCCATCCTGTTCGGCGGCCGTATCGCCGAAGAGATTTTCGTGGGACAAATGTCCACCGGTGCGTCGAACGACTTCTCGCGTGCCACCAAGCTGGCCCGTTCCATGGTGACCCGCTTCGGCATGTCCGACAGCATGGGCGTGATGGTCTACGAAGACAGCGAAAACGAAGGTTTCTTTGGTGGCGCCACCAAGACGATCTCGGAAGCGACCCAGCAAAAGGTCGATGCTGAAATCCGCAACATTCTCGACAAGCAATATGCTTTGGCGCGCACCTTGCTGGAAAGCAACCGCGACAAGGTCGAAATGATGACCAAAGCCTTGCTGGAATGGGAAACCATTGATGCAGAGCAAATCAACGACATCATGGCCGGCCTGGAGCCGCGTCCACCGAAAGTCATCCCGCCACGCCGCAATGCGGGCGGTGACAGCGGCACGGGCGGCATCTCGCCAAACGTGACGGCACCAGCCTGATTAGGGCCGCCCTGACGGGCGGCACGCAAGGGTATGGCAAGAACGAGGGTAAGGAGCAATCCTTGCCCTTTTTCGTTGCCGCAGCAGTTTTTTCCTGACGACTACAAAGATTTACATGCGACACTATTTGCAATTCGGCCGTTTCGGCTTCAACCTGCAGGGCACGCAAGCGCTGGTGATGGGCATCCTGAACATCACGCCCGACTCGTTTTCCGATGCGGGCCAGTATCAACACCTGGAGTTTGCCATTTCGCGCGCCGAGCAGATGATACTCGACGGTGTCGACATCATCGACATCGGCGGCGAATCGAGCCGTCCCGGCGCGCCGCCGCTGCCGCTGCAGGATGAGTTGCAGCGCGTCATGCCGGTGCTGTACGCCTTGCGCGACTGCGGCAAGCCCATGTCCGTCGATACGTACAAACCGGAAGTGATGCGCGAAGCCATCCTGGCGGGCGCCGACATGATCAACGACATCAACGGTTTCCGCGCGGCCGGCGCCATCGACGCCGTGCGGGACAGCGATTGCGCACTGTGCATCATGCACATGCAAAGCGTGCCGCAAACCATGCAGGACCAGCCTCAATACGAAGATGTGGTGCGCGAAGTCATCGACTTCCTGCGCGAACGCATCGACACGATGACGGCGGCCGGCATCGACCGCGAACGCCTGTGCGTCGATCCCGGCTTTGGCTTCGGCAAGACGGTGGAGCAGAACTATGCCTTGCTGCGCGCCACGCGCCAGCTGCGCAGCGAACTGGACCTGCCCGTGCTGGCAGGCCTGTCGCGCAAGTCGATGATCGGCGCCGTCACGGGACGCCCCGTCGAGCAGCGTCTGGCCGGCAGTGTTGCCGGCGCGCTTGCTGCGGTAGCACAAGGTGCGGAAATTATCCGTGTGCATGATGTAGCTGAAACCGTCGATGCACTGAAGGTCTGGCGCATGGCGCACTGAGCCTGTAAGATTCATTATAAACAACAAAAAGAGAAATACTATGACGCGTAAATATTTTGGTACCGATGGCATTCGTGGCCTGGTGGGCACGGCGCCGATTACCCCCGATTTCGTCATGCGCCTCGGCTATGCTGCCGGCAAGGTGCTGGCCAAGTCGCAAGGCGGCAAGACCCGTCCGACGGTGCTGATCGGCAAGGACACGCGCATTTCCGGTTACATGCTGGAAGCGGCGCTGGAGGCGGGCCTGTCGGCCGCCGGCGTGGATGTGATGCTGGCCGGCCCCATGCCGACGCCGGCAATCGCCTATTTGACGCGGGCCCTGCGCCTGTCGGCCGGTGTCGTCATTTCCGCTTCGCACAATCCGTATCATGACAATGGCATCAAGTTCTTTTCCGGCCAGGGCACCAAGCTGCCCGACAGCGTAGAACTGGAAATCGAAGCGGCGCTCGACGAACCCATGGCTTGCGTGCCGTCGGACAAGCTGGGCCGCGCCAAGCGCCTCGATGACGCCCAGGGCCGCTACATCGAATTTTGCAAGGGCACCTTCCCGAACGAGCTGGACTTGCGCGGCCTGAAGATCGTCGTTGATTGCGCGCACGGCGCCGCCTACCATATCGCGCCGCACGTCTTCCATGAACTGGGCGCGGAAGTCATCGCCATCGGCAACAAGCCCGACGGCTTCAACATCAATGCGGGCTTCGGCGCCACGGCAACCAAGGCCATGGCCGAAGCCGTCGTCGAGCATGGCGCGGACCTCGGTATCGCCCTTGATGGCGACGCCGACCGCCTGATCATGTGCGACGCCACCGGGCGTCTGTATAACGGCGATGAGTTGTTGTACGTCATGGTCAAGGACCGCCTGGCGACAGGCTCCGTGGCCGGTGCCGTCGGCACCTTGATGACGAATATGGCGCTGGAAGTGCTGTTCAAGCAGCAGGGCATCGGCTTTGCGCGCGCCAAGGTGGGCGACCGCTACGTGCTGGAAGTCATGAAGGAAAAAGGCTGGATCCTGGGCGGCGAAGGTTCCGGCCATTTGCTGTGCCTGGACAAGCACACGACGGGCGACGGCATCGTCTCCGCGCTGCAAGTATTGTCCGCGCTCAAGCGCAGCGGCCAGAGCCTGCAGCAATGCCTGGCCGAGCTGGTGTTGTTCCCGCAAACCCTGATCAACCTGCGCGTGGCGCCCGGTTTCGACTGGCAGAAAAATGCCGCCATGGTGGCCGAGAAGGAACTGGTCGAGGCAGAGCTGGGCGACACGGGCCGCGTGCTGATCCGCGCTTCGGGCACGGAACCGCTGATCCGCGTAATGGTGGAAGCGAAAGACAAGGAGAAGGCCGAGTCGATGGCCCGCCGCATCGCCGATAAAGTGACCGCGTGACAGGCAGGAACCGATAGTTATTTCCATCTAATTCGTCTATGGCAATTGACGAAATTGGGTAGGGGCGTTATTATCTTGTCTTCGGAGTGTGGCGCAGCCCGGTAGCGCACCTGGTTTGGGACCAGGGGGTCCAAGGTTCGAATCCTTGTACTCCGACCAAAGTCATAAGCGGGCTGTCAGAAATGACAGCCCGTTTTCTATTCCGCGCTGGCATTTCATTGCTGGCGCGCATGGATTAAAATACTGCACCTCTCCGCCCATCGTTCAACGGATAGGACAACGGTCTTCTAAACCGTGAATGGGGGTTCGATTCCCTCTGGGCGGACCAGTTTCATACTGGCCACGATCATGCGGCGGCAAACTGCCGCAACGCAGCTCCTCTTTCCCTCCATTCGGTTTTCGCGCAGCTGCTCACGGCTGCGCAAACAGTACCACGCTCAGCAAATACAGCAGTGGCGCTGCGCACAGCAGCGCCGAGCATGCCGAAATGATTTTTCTGTTGGCCAGTCGGGCCAGGCGCAGTCGTTCCCGCACGGGCAGGTGCTGGCGGAGCACCTTGCGTGCGCGTGGCTGAAACGGTTGTTCATGCATGGGGACTCCCTCGTCGGTCGGCAGTGGATGCCGCCAAGCATAGCGAGGGGAGTCTAAAAATAGTGTAAACAGTGGGCCTGGCGCCGCAAGTGCGGCGTAAACAGGCCGCGCGTGTGGCGGGCGGCAGCGGGCGCTGGTGCGCCGCTGCCGTTCATGCGGCTTACTTTCCTTGGCGGCGGCGTGCCAGGAAGCCCAGCAGGCCCAGGCCGGCGAGCAGCATGGCATAGGTTTCAGGTTCCGGCACGGCGGAAATGAAGGCCCTGTAGTTGCTCAGATCCTTGGGCAGGCCCTCCACCGTGAAGGTGGTGCCGGCAGCCACGGGAGCGGCCCAGTGGAACACCAGTTCGCCCTGGCCGAAGTGGATGGCCAGGTAGTCATAGGCGGCCGCGCTCGTATAGGAATTGACACCGCCACTCAAGCCTGCCGTGGTGCCGGCAGTGCAGCCCGAGGTGGCGTTGTCGCAATACGAGACGGCGGCGCCCAGGCTGGTGCCGAACACGCCATTGATATAACCCTGGATGTCCGAGGGACTCTGTGGTACCAGGTTATCGTCATAATATTTCACCTGCAGTGCCGGCGATGGTGAATAGGTGACGGTGCTGCCGGCGATGACGAAACCGCTGGCCGGACCCACATCCACCCAGGTGGCCGCTTGCGCCGCACTTGCCAGTACAGTCATTGCTGCCAGCATGGATGCCTTGATGGCAATGCTCTTTATGCTTTTCATGAAAATCCCCTTGTGCTTGAGACAGTCGCTTCATAGTGTCGGGACGCGTCCCTGCATGCCGGGGAAGTCATCCCATTGCCCGTTTTAGCTGCTTTTACCTATTTCCTGCGCGTAGTGAATACGCATATGAAAGCTTACTCTTGATATAAATTAATACAATTTTAATAATTCTATTGGCTGGCTTGACAACATCGTATATGGCTATGTTTGGCTGTGCCAGCGATAGCCAACATGAGGTTGGGAAATGGCGTGACATAGGCGCCAGTTTGTGCTGGCGGCGTCTTGCCTTGGGGAAGGGAGGGGGCGTCAGTCGCTGTTGTTGCTGACGCCAAACAGGCGATCCTTGGCGTTGAGCAGTTTTTGCACCTTGGCGCCCATTTTCATCAGCTGCGCCATCGATTCGGGCGACAGGCGCTGCAAGTCGTCGAACCAGGTGTTGGCCAGGTCGACCAATTCATACATTTCGCGCATGCGCTCCTGCGCATACTGGTCCACGGGTTCCGTGGCCGGCGCCAGCAGCGATTCGCGCAGCACCGTCAGGGTGGGCGCCACTTCGCGGCGGCGGCGCTCGGCGGCCACCACGCGGAAGATTTGCCACACATCGCCCAGCGAGGAAAAATACTCGCGCCGATCACCGGGAATGCGCGACTGGCGTATCAAGCCCCAGCCCTGCAATTCCTTGAGGCCGATGCTCACGTTCGAGCGTGAAAAACTCAGGTGTTCCGCGATTTCATCCGCGTGTAAAGGATGCTCCGCGACAAACAACAAGGCGTACACTTGCCCCACTGTCCGGTTAAAGCCCCAGCGGCTGCCCATCTCGCCGAAATGGCTGACGAAGGTCAGGATCAGCGGCGTCATTTGGATATGTTGAGTTTTCATAATTATCTGAATTTTTTCACGCCACACCCGCAGGGTCAATTGATATATGTCATGTTTCGCAGTATTATACAAAATATCGAATTTACAGAAAACTCTGAAAACTCAAGAAGTATAGAAGATGCCGACCACGCCCTTGTCCTTGCCCCGCTTTATTCTTCCCCGTGTCGCCAGCCTGGCGCAGGGCGGTGCCGCCTTGCTGTGGCTGCCACAAGCGGCCTTGCTGGCCTGGGCCGTGCAAGCCATGCAGGGCGGTGCGCCCTGGCGTGCGGCCCTGCTGCCGGCCGCTGGCGTGCTGCTGCTGGGTGTGCTGCGCGCCGGCTGCGAAGCGTGGGGCGCGCGGCGCATGTATGCGGCGGCGCGCGAGCACCTGTCGACCTTGCGCGCGCAAGTGGCGCAAGCGCTGGCGCAGCGTTCGCCGCTGGACCGCCAGCGCGCCCAGTCGGGCCAGGCGGCCAGCGTCATCGCCGAACAGGCCGAAGCCATCGTGCCGTATCTGGTGCGCTACAAGCCGGCACGCTGGAAAGTCATGCTCGTGCCGCTAGTGATCCTCGCCGTGGTGACGCCGCTGTCGTGGATCGCCGCCTTGATCCTGCTCATCGCCGCGCCCCTGATTCCCGTCTTCATGGCCCTTGTCGGCATGGGCGCGCAAGCGGCCAGCCGCGCACAAATGGTGGAAATGGGCAGCATGAACGCCTTTCTGCTGGACCGCCTGCGCGGCCTGGCCACCTTGCGCGCGCTCGACGCCGTCGAGGCCACGGCTGAACGGCTGGATGCCTCGTCGCAATCCGTGCGCCGGCGCACGATGGTGGTGCTGCGCATCGCCTTTTTGTCGTCCGCCGTGCTGGAACTGTTTTCCGCGCTGGGCGTGGCCATGGTGGCGGCGTTTATCGGTTTCTCCTTGTTGGGCAGCATCAATTTCGGCACCTGGGGCCGGGAACTGAACCTGGGGCAGGGCTTGTTTATCCTGTTGCTGGCGCCCGCGTTTTTCGAGCCCTTGCGCGAACTGGCCGCCGTTTGGCATGACAAGGCGGCCGGCGAAGCGGGCCTGGCCGGCTTGCACGACCTGGCGGGCGAGGGCGTGCCCCTGCCTGGCGCGCAGGTACTGCCTGCCGCCGTCTCCGCCGCAGCCATGGCGGTGGCGGCACCGCCCGCCGTGGAGCTCCGGCAATTGCGCTTTGCCCATCCTGGCGAGGCGCCCGTGTTCGACGGCTTCGACCTGAAGGTGCGTGCCGGCGAGCACGTAGCCCTGCTGGGCGCCAGCGGCGCCGGCAAGACCACCTTGCTGTCCTTGCTGGCCGGCTTGCTGCCCGCCAGCGGCGGCGACATCCGCATCGGCGGCGTGCGCCTGACCGACAGCACGGTCAATATCTTGCGCCAGCGCATGGCCTGGATGGGGCAGCGCCCGCACGTGTTTGCCGCGTCCGTCAGCCAGAACGTGACCCTGGGCCGCGTTGGCGCGAATGCCGCGCAGGTGACGCGGGCCCTGCACCTGGCCGACCTGGCTGCCGTGGCGCAGGCCCAGCCGGCCGTCATGCTCAGCGATGGCGGCCAGGGCTTGTCCGGCGGCGAAGCCGTGCGCCTGGCCCTGGCCCGTGTGGCCCTGCACCCGCATGCCGATTTGCTGCTGGTCGATGAACCGACGGCCCACCTGGACAGCGAAACGGCGGCGCGCGTGACGGATGCCTTGCTGGCACTGGCGAAAGGCAAGACGATGATCGTCGCCACACACGACCCCGTGCTGGCCGGCCGCCTGCAGCGCACGGTGCAGGTCGATGCCCGAGCCCTGGTACAGGAGCAGCAGGCATGAAAAATTCACTGATACGCAACCCCGTCCTGCGCCAGTTGCTGCTGGCCCAGCCCGGCAAGCTGATCGGCGGCGCCTTGCTGGCGGCCCTGACGGCGGTGTCCGGCATGGCGTTATTGGGCTTGTCCGGCTGGTTTATTACCGCCACCTCGATCGCCGGCCTGCATGCGTCCACCGCGATCCTGTTCGACGTGTTCGGCCCGTCCGCCGGCATCCGCCTGCTGGCCATCGGCCGCACGGGCTCGCGCTATGCGGAGCGCCTCGTCACGCACGACGCCACGTTCGCCGCGCTGGCCAGCATCCGCGTGCGGCTGTTCCGCGGCTGGTCGCGCCCGGAGGCGGCCAGTCGCCTGTTGCGCCAGCCCGCCAAGCTGCTGTTCCGCCTGACGGCCGATATCGACGCGCTCGAATCGCTGTACTTGCGCCTGCTGGTGCCCGCCTTCACGGCCCTGTGCGCGGCCTTGCTGGCCGGCGTGGCGCTGGGCGTGATGCAGTGGCAGCTGGGCCTGGGCCTGGCCGCATGGCTGCTGGCCGCCGGCGGGGGCATCAGCTGGATCGTCGCGCAGCGCGCCCGCCGTCCCGCCATCGTGCGTTCGCGCGCCATTGAAAAATTGCGTTCGGGCACTATCGACCTGGTGGCGGGCCAGACGGACCTGGTGATGGCGGGACGCATCGACGCCCAATGCGCGGCGTTGGCGCAGATCGACCGCTCGCTGGCGCAAGCCGATTTTGCCCTGCTGCGCCTGGAGACGGCTGCCGGCGCCGCGTATGGCGTGGCCGGCAGTGCGACCCTGGCTGGCGTGCTGCTGGCCGTGGCCGCGCTGCTGGAGCAGCAGGCGCTGAACGTGCCGCTGGCCGCGCTGGCCCTGCTGATCGCCCTGACGGCCGTGGAACCGTTTGCTGGACTGCGCCGCGGCGCGCTGGAAGCGGGCCGCATGCTGCTGGCCATGCGCCGTCTGGCGCCGCGCCTGGCCGGACGGGACATAGCGGTGCCGCCCGTGGATGCCGTGCCGGGCTTGCGCCTGGAACGCGTGAGCGCCGCCCATGCGGGCAGCCATGTGGCCATCTTGCATGACGTATCGCTGCACATCGCGGACGGCGAGCGCGTGGCCTTGATCGGTCCCAGCGGTGCGGGCAAGTCGACCTTGCTGGCCATCGCCGCGCGCGAGCTGGCGCCGCTGTCGGGCACGGTGGCTGCGCCGCGCGCCTGCCTGTTTACACAGAAGACGGAATTGTTCCAGGACAGCTTGCGCGACAACCTGCGCCTGGCGGATCCTTCCGCCAGCGATGAACGCCTGTGGGAAGCGCTGCAGGCAGCCGGCCTGGACGACGAAGTGCGGGCCTTTGCGGACGGCTTGGGCACCATGCTGGGCGAGGGCGGCTTGGGCTTGTCGGGCGGCCAGGCGCGGCGTTTGGCGCTGGCGCGGCTGTTCCTGCACGAGTCGACCTTGTGGCTGCTCGACGAAGCGACGGAAGCGCTGAATGCGCAGACGGCAATCGATGTCCTGCAGCGCCTGCGGATGCGCAGCGAAGGGCGCAGCTTGCTGATCGCAACCCACTTGCGGCGCGAAGCGGCGCTGGCGGACCGGCTGCTGCGCATCCGCGACGGCCGCATCGTCGAAGAGCTGCGGCGCGGCACGGATGGCTTCGAAGCGGCCCTGGCGGGCTTGCGGGGGGATTAACAAGAACGGAGACAGGCGGTACTGCAGGCCAGCCTGAAGGCAGCGGAACCAATCGAATCGCATCAGATAGATACCAAGTTTACAATTACAGTAGGGAAACACCAAGGAAATCATATGGACTTCGATATTGTCGCTTTATCCAGACTGCAGTTCGCGCTGACAGCTCTGTACCACTTTATATTTGTTCCGCTGACGATCGGCCTGTCAGTGATCCTCGCCATCATGGAGACGGTTTATGTGATGACGAACCGCCCCATCTGGCGCGACATGACCAAGTTCTGGGGTGTCTTGTTCGGCATAAACTTCGCCATGGGCGTGGCGACGGGCATCGTCATGGAATTCCAGTTCGGCATGAACTGGAGCTATTACAGCCATTATGTGGGCGACATTTTCGGCGCGCCGCTGGCCATCGAGGGCTTGATGGCCTTCTTCCTGGAAGCGACCTTCGTCGGCCTGTTCTTCTTCGGCTGGGATAAGCTGTCGAAGCGGGGCCACCTAGTCACGACCTGGCTGGTGGCCATCGGTTCGAACTTTTCGGCCCTGTGGATCCTGATCGCCAACGGCTGGATGCAAAATCCCGTCGGCGCGGCCTTCAATCCGCAAACGATGCGCATGGAAGTGACGGATTTCGGCGCCGTGCTGACGAATCCCGTGGCACAGGCCAAATTCGTGCACACGGTGTCGGCCGGTTATACAGCCGCGGCCGTGTTCGTGCTGGGTATTTCCGCCTGGTATCTGCTGAAGGGCCGCCACGTGCAGCTGGCCAAGCGCTCGATGACGGTGGCCGCCTCGTTCGGCCTGGCCGCCTCGCTGTCAGTGGTGGTGCTCGGTGATGAAAGCGGCTACCTGTCGTCCGAACATCAAAAGATGAAGCTGGCCGCGATTGAAGCCATGTGGACCACGGAGCCGGCCCCGGCCGCCTTTACGGCCATCGGCTTCCCTGACGCGAAAGCGCGCGAAACGCATTACGCCGTGCACATCCCGATGGTCATGGGCTTGATCGGCACGCGTTCGCTGACGACGGAAATCCCTGGCATCGAGCAACTGGTCGACCGCGGCGAGCTGCTGATCAAGGATGGCATCAAGGCGTATGACGCGCTGCAAACCATCCGCGGCGTGGCGCCGGGCAGCCCCGTGCCGCAAGAGGCGAAGGACATGTTCGAGTCGAAAGGCCAGTCCATGGGCTATGCCCTGCTGCTGAAACGCTATGTCGACGATCCTCGCCAGGCCACGCCCGAGCAGATCCGCAAGGCCGCGCTCGATACCGTGCCGCCCGTGGCGCCCCTGTTCTGGTCCTTCCGCGTGATGGTGGGCCTGGGCATGTTCTTTATCTTGTTGACTGGTACGTTCTTCATCCTGTCGACGCGCCGCACCCTGGACAAGCACCGCTGGCTGCTGAAGCTGGCCGTGTTCGCCATCCCGCTGCCGTGGGTGGCCATCGAGGCGGGCTGGATCGTGGCCGAAGTGGGCCGCCAGCCGTGGGTGATCGAAGGCGTGCTGCCGACGGCCGTGGCCGTGTCGAACCTCGGCGCTTCGACCCTCTTGATCACGATTGCCGGCTTTGCCGCCATCTACACCGTGCTGTTGATTATCGAAATGAAGCTCATGCTCAAGGCCATCCGCAAGGGGCCGGAAGAGAAGGCGCCGGCCCCCGTGCCAGCCCCCGCTGCCATTCAGACTCAACGCGCCTAAGGAGGGCCAGACCATGATTTTGCATGAAATGATTTCTTACGAAACACTGCGCCTGATCTGGTGGCTGCTGATCGGCATCCTGCTGGTGGGCTTTGCCATCACGGACGGCTTCGACCTGGGCACGGGCATCCTGCTGCCCTTCGTCGGCAAGACGGACCTGGAACGCAGGGTCGTCATCAACAGTATCGGTCCCGTGTGGGAGGGCAACCAGGTGTGGCTGATCCTCGGCGGCGGCGCCATCTTTGCCGCCTGGCCGCAACTGTACGCCGTCTCGTTCTCGGGCTTTTATCTGGCCATGTTCGTCATCCTCGTGGCGTTGATCGTGCGTCCCGTGGCCTTCAAATTCCGCAGCAAGCGCGAAGATCTGCGCTGGCGCGCCCGTTGGGATGCGGCCCTGTTCGTGGGCGGTTTCGTGCCGGCCCTGATCTGCGGCGTGGCGATTGGCAATGTGCTGCAAGGCGTGCCGTTCCGTTTCTCGCCAGACATGCACATCTTCTATGACGGCAGCTTCTTTGCGCTGCTCAACCCGTTCGCCCTGCTGTGCGGCCTCGTCTCGGTCGCCATGCTGGTGATGCACGGCGCCACCTGGCTGCAGCTGAAAACGGACGGCGCCGTGGCCGAACGGGCGCGCCGCTACGGCAGCGTGGCGGCGATCGCGACAGTGGTGCTGTATGCGCTGGCCGGCGTGGCCCTGTGGCTGTGGGTCGATGGCTACCGCATCAGCAGCACGGTGGTGGTCGACGGTCCGTCGAATCCGCTGCTGAAAACGGCGGAAGTCCACGTGGGCGCCTGGTTCCTCAATTTTGCCGCCCATCCGTGGACCTGGATCGCCCCTGCGCTGGGCCTGCTTTGCCCGCTGCTGGCGTTTGCCTTCCAGCGTGCGCGCCGCGAAGTGCCGGCCTTGCTGGCCAGCGCGGCCGGCATCGCCGGCATCATCCTTGGCGTGGGCGCGGCCATGTTCCCGTTCATCCTGCCATCGTCGATCGACCCGCGTGCCAGCCTGACGGTGTGGGATTCCTCGTCCAGCCACATGACCCTGTTCATCATGCTGGTCGTCACGGCCGTCTTCATTCCCCTCATCGTGGCGTACACGACGTGGGTATATAAAGTGCTGTGGGGTAAGGTTGATGAAAAAGCAATCAAGGACGACAGCGGTCACGCCTACTAAGAATTTACGAAAGGAATAACTATGTGGTATTTCGCCTGGATACTGGGTCTTCCGCTGGCGGCGACCTTCGCCGTGCTCAACGCGATGTGGTATGAAATCGCCGATGGCGACACGACGCCCGAGCAGTACCGCGACACGCCGAAATAGGAAGGTGTCGGCTTGACTGGCCCCGCCCCGTGCGCATGCATCGGGCGGGGCTTTTACTTTTATCACAGCAAAATGAATTCGCCGCGGATGCGCAGCTTCATGCCGCGCGGCGCATCGGCGCCCGCCGCCACGGCCCAGGCCGTGATCCATTGCGCGCAGCGTTCCCGTTCTGCCGCATCATGCAAGCGTTGCAGGCGTGCACCGGCCCGGTCGATGCGCTGGGCCAGATACAGGCGCTGATCCATGGGATCCGTTTTTTTGCTGTAATGCTGCATGGCTTTTCCTTCCCGCGTGGCAACTTCATTCGTCATGGCATAGCCATGTACGCGCGGGTGGGGCGGCCAGATTCAGTTTCGGCAAAAAAAAGCCACCGCAAGGGTGGCTGATGGGGGAGATGCCTTCAGGAGGGCGTCTTGCCGGCCGGTTTTGGGGTGGCAATGGCGATCGGGTCGCTGGCCGGAAAGCTTTCCTTCAGCGCTTCATCGAGCGCTTCCTCCGCATGGCTTTCATTGGCCGGCGTGGGCGAATCGCGCTCCGGTGGCGGGGCGGGTGCGGTGGCGGCGTTGGTGCTCGAATGCATGATGATCCCCTTGTGGTGGTGCGCCAGTCGGCCGGGGGGCCGTGGCGCGTGCTGATGCTTCCAGCCTAGCACATCGCGCAAAAAAGGCGCGCCCGCTGCGCCTGCCGACGGGGATGATGGCGGCGTCTGCTACACTGCGCTCCACTTTTATCGACGGAACCGCCATGACCTCCCTTTCCTTGCCGTACCGCGCCACCGCCTTTGACGCCTGTGCCTGGCTGGCTGAACAGACGGGCACGCCTTGGACCCTGGCACGTTTGCTGGAGCAGGGCGGCTTGCCCTACGTCTGGCTCGATTACAGTGAAGAATGGGCCGAACTGTTCCATGATGGCGTAACGCGCTATGCGGCGCCTGTCGTGTTCATCGGCGACAAGGAGCACCTGGCCTCGGGCGCCGATGACGTGTGGCTGCGCTTTACGCGCGACTCGGGCAACATCGCCATCGAGCTGAAGGCGCCGGGACTGCGCGTGCCGGTCGATGGCTTGCACTTCCAGGAGCGCGATCTGTTGCGTTTGCTCAAGGAACTCCAGCACCCACAGCCGGACCCGGCCGAAGCTGAAAAAGCGGCGCCGGTGGTCTTGCCCAGCACCTTGAAGGGCCTGGGACGCGAGCAGATTTTGATTGCCTTTGCCGGCGTGGGCAAGATCGACCTGGACAAGGGGTTGGCCAGCGGCGTGGGCATCTTTGGCGACGATGGCGCGCGCGTGCGCAAGAATTCGCGCGGCGGCAAGAACAGCCACCTGTGGCATCCGGTGACGTTGGCGTTCGGCTTGCACGATGTGCACCGCGTGCCGATGGCGCACCTGAAGAAGGCCTTCGCCACGCAACCATTGCTGCGCGAATGGAAGGCGGACTGGCTGGAATCGCTGCGCTTGCTGGGCGAGTAATAATATTGAATCAAACCCGCCACGCCTCGTGATGCGCGGTAGCCACGGCGGCGTCTTGTGCGGCGGCATCAGCCTTTCGATACTTTATTTACTCTCCTCGATTCTGCCACCGCATTGCGTATAGCACACTCTGTAATCTGCCTCGCATTGCCACGTTCCAGCTGTGTTGGAAGAACAATATTGCCGTTTCTTCGAGCACAGTTCCCGGTCAGCATCTGTTTTCGCAACTGCCAGGCAAATGGAGACGGTACTGACATTCCTCATCTCACAAGCCTGTACCTGGGCCGCCGCAACTTGCTCTTTGCCTGCGATGCATATTTGTTGATTGGTCCCGCAGCTCGTCACGCATTGACGGCCCGCGTCGGAGTCCGGGGGAATAAAGCGATAGCTGGTGCAGCCGGCCAGACTGATGGCGAAACAAATCGCCACAGCAAGGCGTGACAAGAAGGAATTGTGGAATTGCAAGGTACGCATGCTTGAAAAGGGCTTTCCCGTGTAGATGAATGGGGTTGAATATCGTATATGTTGATATTCTGACAGGCGATCTTTTCATGAACAATGCGCTGCAATAACTGTTACATCTTAGCGGGTGGAACTGCTTCTCGACAACGGTGTTCTACGAGCGAGAAGCCGGGCAGTTTTACAGTTCGATCGGCGCCACCTCGGTGCCGATATCGGGCGCCGCGTAATGCATGCTGAAATACACGAAAGCGCCGATGTTGATGGCGACCGTGATCCAGAACGCGATGCGGAATGAACGCTTGCTGGACTTGTGGCGCAGCCATTGCTGCGCCAGTACGGCACCCGGCCAGCCGCAAAGCAGTCCCAGCAGCAACAGGGTGCGTTCCGGCGTGCGCCAGCGTCCCTGTTTTGCTGCGGACTTGTCGATCGCATAGGCGACGAAACAGCTCAGGCTCAGCACGCCATACACGAGGGCGACCAGGGCGGGAATGTGGAAAAAGAAAGTGGCCAGCAAATACAGAACAACAAAGAACAGGATGACAAGGTAGGGCATATGATGTGTTTGCTTGAGCGGGGGGCGTGAGTATCCCACAAGGGGAGCGATGCTGCAGCTTAAAACAAACAGCCTTGCGCCGTATCGATGGGCACGGCGCGGCGGCGGGCGTGGCCCGTTTTCAGCGCTTCGCGGTCGCTGGACAGGGCGATGCCTTCCAGGGCCAGCAAGGTTTCCTTGGCATGCAGGCCGCCCGCAAAACCCGTCAACTCGCCCGTGGCGCCGATGACGCGGTGGCAGGGGGCGATGATGGAAATGGGATTCTTGCCGTTGGCGGCGCCCACTGCGCGCATGGCGGCGGGACGGCCGATCTGGCGCGCGATCTCGCCATAGCTGCGCGTCTGGCCGTACGGTATCGTCAGCAGCGCACGCCACACTTCCTGCTGGAATGGCGTGCCGGCAAAATCGAGCGGCACGTCGAATTGCTGGCGCGTGCCGGCGAAATATTCCGCCAGCTGGCGCGCCGTTTCCTGCAGCACGGGGCAACTGTCATCGACGCGCATCGCGCCCAGACGCACGCGGTTGGGCTTGTCGTTTTCCCACAGGATGGCGGTCAGGGCCGCGCCGCGCGCCACCAGGGTCAGCTCGCCCACGGGCGAGGGCACCACGATGCAGTCGTATTCCATGTTTGTTCCTTGATCAGATGGCGCCAGTTTAGCAGGATGGCGGCAGCGTGCATGTCGTCTGCACGATCGCGTGTAGGATAACCTTTTTCGGCCCGGAGAATGTGCTTTGACGACGATCCCTACCTATGACGATATCCGCGCGATTGCCGCGCGGCTGGTGCGGCAGCAGTATCCCACGGCCGTGGCGGCCATCATCGGCGGCTCGTTCGCCACGGGCCGGCAGACGCCCAGTTCCGATATCGACTTGCTGCTGCTGTTCGAGCACCTCGACTGCGCCTGGCGCTCGACCATCGTGGCCGAAGGGCGCACGGTGGAACTGTTCGCGCATGACGTGGCCACGTTCACGTATTTTTGCAAGGAAATCGATGCGCCGGGCGGCACGGTGCCGCTGGCGAGGATGGTGCTGGAAGGCGAGAACATCGCCGCGCCCGGACCGCAGCACGCGCAGCTGCTGGCGCTGGCGCAAGCCATCGCCGCCGCCGGGCCGCCCGTGCTCGATGTGGACAATTTGCAGCGGCGCCGCTACGCCATCACCACCTCGCTGGAAGACCTGATCGACAGCCGTCACCCGGGCGAGGCGCTGACCGTTGCCTGCCAGCTGTATCCGGCGCTGGCCGACCTGCACTTGCGCGCGGCGGGACAGTGGAGCGGCGAGGGCAAGCACCTGTTTCGCCGCCTGCTGGCGTTCGACGCCTATATCGCCGGGCAACTCGATGGCGCGCTGCGCCTGGTGGCGGCCGACTTGCCGGCCGGCCAGCATGCGTTCGGGCAGGTTGCCGCCGCCGTGCTGGCGCCGGTCGGCGGCCCCTTGCTCGATGGCTTTACCCTGCCGGCGCCCGCGCACTGGCGCAGCGCGCCGCAGTAACTGTCCCGCCAGGGGGATTTACTGCTGCGGCCAGCGCTGCGGATAATGCCTCTTGATGTAGTCGGCGACGGCCTTGACATCGGCATAGCCGGCATTGCCGCGCCAGGCGGTGTACATGAAGCCGTTGACGCCCGTTACGCCATTGCTTTCCGCCTGCGCCAGCGCCTCCATCCAGGAATGCACATTGCCGGTGTCGAGGGCGCTGTCGTCGTAGTAGCCGGCGATCATTTGCCGATGCCCGAGGCCATGGAAGAATTCCAGCGATGCCTTGCGCTTGGCGGTCCCTTCATCGCTCCAGTTGACGATGACCGTAGTCGTCTTCAGGCCTTCCCATGAGTTGCTTACGTCGCCGTTGACGGCCCAGTATTTGGGAATGGCGTTCATCTTCGGATCGAACATGTCATTCCAGACATACAGTTCCAGATTCGGGTACGCTTGCAGCAGGGTTTCCTGGTGTTTCTCGATCATGTGCGCCAGGTATTTGCCAGCCGTGATGTTGCCGCAGGCAGGATCCCAGTTGAGTACCCGGTTTTCATCGTAGTAGAGGAAGAATTTCGTCGGGCCGTCGAGCAGGCCGTGGATATTGTCGTAATACTGTTTCTGGATATCGAAGAATTTCTGATAGCAGGCGCTGGCCGGCGTACTCCACATGGAGGTCATGTTCTGCGCCGACTGGTAGGCTGATACGTGCAGGATGGCGCCTTCGCCGATGCTGCTTTGCGCGGGAAGGTTCAGCGCTTCCGTGCCAACGACATAATCGAGCGATTCCACATACGTGATGCTGCCGTCTTCCGACTTGACCGTGACGGGCAAGGTCGCGGGATTGCGCCGTATCGTATGGGCCAGGCCGATCTGTTTGATGTCCAGATCATCGAGCCAGACGGCGCCAGCCTGCAGCAGATTCACTTTCCAGCTGCCAATATACAAATACGTCAGGGGATTATTCCCTGTATTGAAGTCCAGATTATATTGTTTCCAATCCTGCGTGCCAGCCAGTGTGTTGCCGCTGCCATTCCAGGCGCCATTTTGCGTACCCCAGCCCAGCCCGGCGTTGGCATTCGAATACATTGGCGCCTTTGCCGTGGGATCGGTAATCTGTATCCTGAATGCGGCGTCGGGATGGTAGTTTTCAGTCTTGATCCAGAACGATGCGCGGTAAGCGGTGTTCGGGCGCAGGTTGCTTAACTTGCGGTGCAGCCGGGCCATATTGCTGTCTCCAGCCTTGCTGAATTTAATCGAGCGCTGGCCCGTGTGCGCGACCGTATTGTCGACAACGCTGTTGCCTGCCGTTTTTTCAAACAATTCCCATGCCGGGCTGCTGTTTTCAAAACCGGGATCGTCAATGGCAGACAGGCCAACAGGCACCGCGCGCCTGCCTTGTACGATAAACGGCGTATCGATGGCCGGCAAGGCCTCGATCAAGTCCGGCGCGGCACTGACGGGGACTTCCGGGCCGCCGCCGACCGGTATCAATTCGATGCCGTTATCCTTGGCCGCCTGCACCACTAGGGCGAAATTGGGGAAGTAATTGGGATATTTTGCCGCCGTGGCGGGATTGAGCATGGCCACATAGGAACCGCTGCCGCCCGCATTGAGGGCGATGCCGTTATAGCCCTCCGCCTTGGCGACATGAATCAGCTCGATGACCTTGTTGAAACTGGCATCGGCCGTGGAGGCTGCTGCCGTAATATTGCCGCCGTAATAAATCCAGCGTTTTTCAAAGCAGTTCGTGCAAGCTGGCGCTGCCGCGTTTGCGGAAAGCACCGGCAGCACGCCGGCGCATAACAGCACCAGTGCCGTCCAGACAGCCGTCTTTTTCATTTCCATCAGATATCCCTGTTTTAAATTTTTGATAATATCAAAAAATCATTAACGCAAGGACGTGTTCATGGCTGATTGTTGCCTATTTCAATTCCATATCAATGAATGCGCTATCGCGCAGATCATTGCCATTCACGGCACGGCGGACAGGGCTTCGTCCGCCGTGCTGGCGCCCGCGATGCGCTTATTTAAAACGCCGTGCGCACGGCCAGGCTGATGTTGCGCGGTTCGCCCCAGAACACGCCGTCGAAGAAGCCCACGTTGCGGTAGTACTTTTTATCGAGCAAGTTATTCACGTTCAACTGCACGCTGGCATGCTTGCTGAGCGTATAGCTGGCCATGGCGTTGACCAGTGCATAGCCGGCCTGCGGGATATCCGTGATCGTGCCCGATGGCGGGCGGCCGTACCACGATTCACTGTAGGTGGCGCTTTGCGCCGTCATGCTGGCGCCCGCTTTCAGGCCAGCCAGGCTGCCGTCGAAGCGGTAGCTGGTGGCCAGGCGCAGCAAATGGCGCGGCTGCGTGGTGGCGGCGCGTCGGCCATCTGCCTCGGCCGCGTGCAGGTAGGTATAGCCGCCGCTCGCTTCCCAGGCGGGCGTGATCTGGCCTGAGACGTCGAATTCCACGCCCTTGGCCGTCACGCCGGCGCCATTGGCCACCATGGCCTGGCCGCCGTCGGGCAGCAAAAAGCCGGGCGGCACCGTGCGGTCGAGTTCCGCCAGGTTCTTTTTCTTCGTGTGGAACAGGGCGGCCGACGCATTCAGCTTGCCTTCATAGAATTCGCCCTTGATGCCCAGTTCCGCATTGTCGCCCGTTTCCGGCGCCAGGAACTGGTTGTTGCGGTCCTTGCTCGATTGCGGGTTGAACAGCTGCGTGAAGCTGGCGTAGGCCGAAAATTGCTTGTTGATGTCGAACACGGCACCCACATACGGCGTGACTTCATTGCGCGTTTCCACGAAGTCGCTATTGTCCGTGTGCACGCCTCGCGTATCGTAGTTGCGCGTATCCGTACGGTACGTGCTGCTGCGCGCGCCGATGATCAGGTGCAGCGGGTCGGCCAGGCTCAAACGCGTGGCCACATAGCCGCCCGCCAGGCGCGTCACGGTTTCCGTGTGCGAGCCGTCCGGGTGGAACACGGGACGGGGAATGTTGCCCGTCCAGCTGCGGTAATCGGGGATGAAGTCCGGGTAATTGATTTTCGCTTCGCCGCCCAGCGAGCGCGAGCGCTGGTTGCCGCCGTTCCAGCCGACGATGGCCGTGTGCTTGCGTCCCAGCAAGGTGAAGGGACCGCTGGCGTACACGTCGAAATTGTCGCTGTTCTTCTTGCCTGCGCCCCAGGCGCCCGTCCACAGGCGCATGCCTTCACCGGTAGCCGGGTCGGGATGGCCCGCGCCCGCATAGGCGACGGTGGTGCGGTTCGTGCTTTCCGTGCGCGCATAGCCCAGGTGCACATTCCAGTTACCGGGCAGGCGCTGGTCCAGCGATGTGAATAGCGTGTGCTGCTTGTTGGCCCAGGTGCTCCATGGCGTCGTGAAACTGGTGTTGCGCGGCAAATTGGCCAGGCTGCCATCTGCGTTCCAGTACGGCACGGCGCCCCAGGTGGCGCCCGTGGGTTTGTTGTCCTGGAAATCGACGCCGGCAGTCAGCAGGGTGCCGGGGCGCACGTCCGCCTCGACGATGACCATGCCGACCGTCTTGCGCTCGTGATACATGTCCAGGTAGGAATCGCGTTTTTGCCAGGCCAGGGCTGTGCGCGCCCGCACGCTGCCCTCCGCGTTCAGCGGCGTGGAGAGGTCGGCCTCGACGCGCTGGTCATCCCAGCGGCCCATGATCAGGCCGGCGCTGGCCTGGAATTCCTTCGTCGGCCGCTTGCGTATCATGTTGATGGTGGCCGACGGGTCGCCCGTGCCGCCCATCAGGCCGGTGGCGCCGCGCACGACCTCGATGCGGTCATACAGGATCGTGTCTTGCAATGGCGCATTGCCGCCGCGCGCCATGCCGTCGATCTGGATATTGTCGATGCCGAAGCCGCGCGCATAAAAGGTCGTGCGCTCCGTATCGTTCTGGCCCACCTGGATGCCCGTCGTCTGTGCCAGCGCCTGATCCAGGCGCACGGCGCCCAGGTCGTCAAGCAGCTGGCGCGTGATGACGCTGACCGATTGCGGCGTTTCGCGCAAGGACATGTCCATGCGCGTGGCGCTGCGCGCTTCGCCCGCCGTGTATGACTGCGTGCCTTCCGTGGTAGCCGTCGACTGGCCCAGCACGGTGACGGCTGGCATGGTGACGTCGGCCGCAGCGGCGTCGGCAGCCTGTGCCGGCAGGACCACGCCGGCGGCAAGGCTCAGCAGGGCGATGTGCAGCAGGCGGGGGAGGGGGCGCAAGGCGGGCTGGTGCGAAGAAGAAAATACGGTAGTCGATTGCATCATTGTCCTGGAATATTGTAGTCGTGTGTTTTCCTATCTCGTCTGGCGAGGTGCGCAGTAGCTGGGGGGATGGCGTGATGCTGGCCCGTGGTCTGGCTTGGATAGCAGTTCCACCGCAAGGCCCGGCGCGGTCGGGCAGTGGAAAAGAAGGGCGCGCGATTCCCGTCACTTTCGTGAATAAGAATCATTATCAATATAGGCGATATTTGCCAAATAATCAAGCGCGTGCACCAAAAGAGTGCAGACAGGAGTGCAGGCAGACCCGGGGCGGCGCATCGGCGGGCCTTCTGCGATAATGCAGGCGCTGATAAAATATTTTCCTCATTGAAAGAAATGCATGCGTACATGGATCGCTTGTGCCGGATGGTTGTGTGTCGTGTCGCTGGGCCAGGCCCAGGAACACGCGCCGCCGCCGGCTGTTCCCGCGCCGCTGCAGAGCGCCAGCGTGCCCGCCGCCGTATCGCCACCCCTTGCGCCTGCCACGCCTGTCATACCCGCCGCGGCACCGGTATCGGCACCGGCGCCAGCGGCGAGCGCAGACGAAGCCTTGCCACCGCAAATGGTGACGATCACGGCCAGCAGCGACGCCAAGGCGCCGCGCATCCGTTTCACGGCTTACCGCGAAAGTTATCTGACGGCCAGGAAAGTGTGGCAAGTGTCGAGCGGCAGCGTGGTCATGGCCCTGCGCCTGATTCCTGCCAAGCTGAGCGCCACCATCGACGACGTGCGTGTGGCCTTGCAAGGCAATGGCGCGCCTGTGCCGATCAAGGTCTCCAGCGGCGGGGTGTTTGTCGTGCCGCTCAACGATGACATCGCCGCGCAGGACGGCACTTTCCTGGTGAACAAGGGCAGGGGGGAGCTGACGGCGAATATCGTCCTCCAGCCGTCTGTGGCGCGCGATGCCTGGAACGTCACGCGCGTGGGGCAAGTCTTGCAGGACGCCAGGCGCGCCGTGCGGGCCATCACGCCATGGTACAAGCGGCCGTTCGCCAGCGATGTGCAATCGCTGGCGTTTTGCGCGGCCGAGCGGGGCAGCGCCTTGCAGTTGATGGATGGCGAGCAACTGATCGCCACCTTGCCCATGAACGAGTCGGCCGTGAACGACATCAACCAACCCGTGTTCTGCAAGATTTTCGACGGCGAAGACAAATACCCGGGACACTACCGCGTCGTCATGCCCGAGCAAGCCACGGTGCTGCTGCTGTAGAGGTTAGTTTGGCTGGCGCTGCACCATTTCCAGCGCCGCCGCCAGGGCCAAGTCCATCGTGGCCTGGTGGAAGATCAGCCATTGCGGCAAGAGCGACAGCGCATGGCGGCCCTGTTCCAGGTCGCCTTCATCGACGGCGGCCCAGGCATGGTGCAAGCCGCTGAGCACGCGCGCATGCTGTTCGCGGTGGTTGGCCAGCGAAGGAAAGGCGATCTGCTCCATCAAATCCTCTTCCTCGCGGAAGTCGCGTTCGACGGCCGCGATCAGTTCGCGAAACGCCACGCTGAAATGCTGGTCGCCCAACTGCTGCAGCCGCGCCAGCTCCTGAAACAGCGCCTCATGCGCCTCGTCGATGACGGGAACCCCCAGCGCCATCTCATCCTTCCAATGCGATTTACCCATGCCGATGCTCCAGGTTAAGTCCGTCACGGTGCGAAGCGGACTGTTCCAGTTTGGGCGCAGCAAAGGTGGAAATCCATGATCTGGATCAAAAATACGGCGAAGAGGGGGGAGCAAATCAAGGCAAAAATAAATGGGCGGAGAGAACAAATCCCCACCCGCAATTAAGCGGTTTTCATCGATGCGACGTGTTACCGAGCGCCGCTGAAAAACGCCGCTGGCAAGGCGCCGCGCCGAAGGCAGTACGAATGTACGACGAGGCACGGCAACGCAGTCAGCGACGTTTTCTCAGCCGCGCGTCTTATTGCTTGGGCCAGTGGGCCCACATGCCTTGCGCATCGACATTCGGCACCTGCAATTGCTGCCCGGCGGACGTTTGCATCGTATCCCTCAGCACGAGGGGCACGAGCATCAAGGCCGACAGGGCAAGGCAGGCCAGCACTTTGAGCGTCAACATGGTCGTCTCCTGATGAGCCGGTGGCGGCGCGGGGTTGCGGCGCCTGCCGGTCACTTCAATCGCGTACGCATATCTTTATTCTATGCTTGCAGTTTAGCCCACCTGGTCGTAACTTCAACTTATTGCTGTGATGCACTGCACCAGTTCGTCTGCTGCCAGGGGCTATTTCGCCTTGCGCCCGCGCCGTGGCTTGCCTGCCGGGGGCAGGAAGGAATCGAACCACACTTGCGTCAATTGCCGCGTATTTTTCGCCGCTTCGCGCTTGACGGCGGCCGTGGCATGGCCTCGCGCCGTGTTGGCGATGCGGTTGGCGGCGCTCAGGTACATGCTCATCCAGGGGTTTTTCATGGCTAGCCTCGCAGACTGTGGGTGGGGCGGCGCGGATATGTCTCCATGCCGCTATGCCGCTACTGTAGTCCGATGGCAGGCGCTGACTGTGCGCCTGCCCACATAGCCGGGCGGCGCCGGGGGCGGGCTGATGTAGATCAATACACGTCGCGACGGTAGCGTCCGGCCGCCAGCAGGGCATCGAGTCCCTCCTGGCCCAGTACTTCTTGCAGTACAGCATCGATTCCTGTCGCCATGCCTTGCAGGCTGCCGCACACGTAGACGATGGCCCCTTGCGCCAGCCAGTCGCGCAGTTCGCCGGCGCTGGCGCGCAGACGGTCCTGCACGTATTGTCGTGTTTCACCATCGCGCGAAAAGACACGGTCCAGGCGCGCCAGGTGGCCAGCGTCCAGCCAGCCTTGCAACTCTGCGCCGCAGATACTGTCAAAAGCTTGCTGGCGCTCGCCGAACAGCAGCCAGTTGCGGGCCAGTCCCGCCCGCTGGCGCGCGCGCAAATGCGCACGCAAGCCGGCCAGGCCGGAACCGTTGCCGATGTAAATGCAGGGCACGTCGACCAGGGCGGGCGCGAAGGCGGGATTGGCTTGCAGGCGCAGGCGGATGGGGGTGTCCAGCGGGGCGAAGCGCGTGAGCCAGCCGGAACAGACGCCATAGCCCTGGTTGTCATCGCCCGCATGGCGCTCTTGACGCACGAGCAATTGCAGTTCGCCATCGGATGGCAGCGAAGCGAGCGAATAGCTGCGCGGCGCGTGATGGGCACTGCCTGCCTCGCCATCGCTGCCGTCCGCATTACATGGGATGATTTCCGCCAGCGCGCCCGCTTCCCAGGTGGCATCGGCGGGGCCCGTCAAGGTGATTTCATGCAGTTCGCCGCCCAGGCTGCCCGGGTTGAGCAGCACGCGGCGCGCCAGGCGCCACTCGGCATATGATGCTTCTTCCTGCATGCCGATGGCGTCGATGGCGCTGCCGCTGCAGCGGGCCAGCGCTGTGGACCAGCTGGCCAGGGCGGCGGGGTCGTGCTTGTCCACTTCGATCAGCGGGAACAGGGGCGTGGCGCCCAGCGCCTGCAATTGTTGCGCCAGCGCATGGCCGAAGCCGCAGAAGGCGCTGTAATGGCGGTCGCCCAGGGCCAGCATGCCGAATTCCAGGCCCGCCAGCGGCGTGCCGGAGGTGGCTTGTAGCAGGCGCACGAAGCGGCGCGTACCATCCGGCGCCTCGCCTTCGCCAAAGGTGCTGGCGACGATCAGGGCCCGTTCGTACTGGCGCAATTGCGCGGGATCAAACTGGTCCAGCGATTGCACGTCGACGGCTACGCCCGCCTGCTGCAGGGCGCGCGCGCTTTCCAGGGCCAGGCGCTCGGCCTGGCCCGACTGGCTGGCGTAGGCCACGAGGGTGGGCAATCCCGTGTTCGCCTGGTCCGCCGCACCGGCGCCCAGCATGGCGCGCTGCGCCCGCACGGCCTGTTTTGCCTTGCGGCGGCCCAGGTACAGCATCCAGCCCGTGATGGCGAACAGGGGCAGGCCCAGGCTGGCCAAGGTGACGATGATGCGGCCCGGCAAGCCAAAATACGTGCCCATGTGCAGCGGATAAATGATGTTGACGAGGCGCGAACCCAGGGCCTGCTGGCTGTACGGTTCGTTTTCCGTCACCGTGCCGTCGGCCGGCAGGATGCTCATGCGGCTGCGCGCCCGCTCATGCGGCGCATCGCTGGCCAGCCACGTGAATTGCACGGCTTCGCCGGCGCGTGCCGGCAGGCGCACGCTGGCCAGGGTCCAGCCGGGGGCATGCTGCTGGAAGCTGCTCCAGGCCAGGCTGATGTCGACGGCCGGCGCTTCCTTCTTCTCCTTGGACTGGCTTTTCTTGCCGGGCGCCTGCGCCATCCTGGGCGGCTTGCCGGCCCAGGCGTCGATATTGTCGCGCACCACGTCGTAGCTCCAGTAAATGCCCGTCAGGGTCAGCGCCACGTAGACCACCAGGCACCAGGTGCCGGCCACGGCGTGCAGATTCCACAAAAAGGAGCGGCCCTTCAGGGCGGGATCGAAGGTCAGCCAGGTGCGCCAGTCCAGCGGCCGGCGCGGCCAGCGCAGGTACAGGCCGGACAGCGCCAGGCCCAGCAGGCACAGGGCCAGCGCGCCCGCTACTTGCCGGCCCGGATCGCGGGGCAGCAGCAGCCAGCGGTGCAGCGATTCCGTCCACTCGAAAAAGCCCGCCCCCGTCAGTGCCGGCCGGGTCGCTCCCGTGTACGGGTGGACATAAATGGATTCGCCGCGCCGCTGGCCATTCTTCGGCGCGAAGAACAGGCGTGGCGCCGCGCCCGCCTCCGCATACATGGTGATCGAGGCGACGCGCTGGCCGTGTTCGGCAGCGGCAATGTTGCCCAGTTGGGCCGGCGTCAGCGGCGCGCGTGTTTCCACGGCCACATGGCGCACGCCGGGATTTATGACATCGAGCAATTCATCCTTGAAGGCCAGGGTGGCGCCGCTCAGGCCAATGATCACCAGCACCGTGCCGGCCGTGATGCCGATAAACCAGTGCAATTGAAACCACACCTGCTTCCAGCTCCAGTGCCAGCGCCGCTCTTCAGGCGTGGCGGCAAGCTGGCGCTGCTGGCTGGTTTCCGGCGCCTCGTCGGCGCTGGCGCGCAGCTGGGGTTGTGGAAAGGAGGAGGTCGTCATGGCGGCTTTCGATGGCGCCGCCATGCAGGGCGTCAGGCATGGCGGGGAAGAAGGAAGGCTGACATATTATCGCAAACGAGAATCATTCGCAAATGATGGCGCGGCGGCATGTGTTGCGCAAAAGGCCCATGCCGTGCAAGGATGATGGTTTTGATAATTTACATCGTCGTGAAATTGTGTGAAAATGAAAATCATTCTCATTCGTGATCATGATGCAATGCTGACCCACTTGACCGGCAAGTTTGGCAGCCCCTTTGTCTGTTTGCCCGTGTCCTCCATTTCTCCTTCCCTCGATAGCTTTAGCGACCTGTACAGCAGCCACCATGGCTGGCTGTACAACTGGCTGTGGCGCAAGCTGGGCTGCCGCGATGGCGCAGCCGACCTGGCGCAAGACACTTTCGTGCGCATGCTGGCCACGCAGTCGGCGGACAGCCTGCGCGAACCGCGTGCCTACCTGAGCACGGTCGCCAATGGCTTGCTGGTCAATCACTGGCGCCGGCTGACCCTGGAACGCACTTTCCTTGCCGCCCTGGCCAGCGGTCCCGAGCTGACGGCGCCGTCGCCCGAAGAGCGCGCCCTCGTGGTGGAAGCGCTGTACCGCATCGACGCCATGCTCGATACGCTGTCGCCGCGCGCGCGCCAGGCATTTCTATTGGCGCAGCTCGACGGCCTGACGTATGCGCAGATTGCCGTCCAGCTGGAAGTGTCCGAACGGATGGTCAAGAAATACATGGCGCAAGCCATGCTGCAATGCATGCTGTGCGTGGACGATGCCGCCTGAATCCGCCATGCCGCCGGCCGACTACGCCATCTTGCAGGAAGCGGCCGAATGGTTCGCCGTGCTGCGCGGCGAAGACGCCGATCCCGCCGACCAGCAAGCCTGGGAGCGCTGGCATGCCAGCTCTCCCGCCCACCGCGCCGCCTGGCGCCGGGTGGAAGCCGTCAGCGCCGAATTTCGCCAGCTGCCCGGCGAACCGGCGCGCCAGGCGCTCGACGCTGCCGGGCCGCGCCAGAGCGATGCCCAGCGTCGCAGCCTCGTCAAGGGTTTGCTGGCGCTGTGCCTGACTGGCGGCCTGGGCGGCACCGTGCTGCTGCGGCGCGATACGCGCAGCTGGGTCGCCAGCCTGAATGCGGCCGAAAAGACGCCGGTCGGCGCGATACGCCAGCTGGCGCTGGCCGACGGCTCGCAGCTGTGGCTCAATACGGCAAGCTCCCTCGACATCGATTACAGCGATCAGTTGCGCCGCATAGCCCTGCATGGTGGTGAGATTTATGTCAGTAGCGCGCGCGACAGCCGGCAACCGGCGCGGCCGCTGGTGGTCGATACCGTGCATGGCCGCCTGCGCGCGCTGGGCACGCGTTTCAGCGTGCAGCCGCAGGGCGATGCGACCTTGCTGGCCGTCTACGAGGGCAGTGTCGAGGTGGCGCCCCGCGATGGCGGTGCGCCGCGCATCGTGCCGGCCGGCCAGCAAGTGCGTTTTGGCGACGGTTTCATTGGCGAACCGTTCGCCGCCGACCCGAACGCGGCTGCCTGGATCGAATACCGCTTGCAGCCGGAGCAGATGCGGCTCGATGATTTCCTCGCGCAACTGTCGCGCTACCGCCGCGGCCACCTGGGCTGCGCACCCGACGTGGCCCATTTGCGCCTGGTGGGCAGCTATCCGCTGGCCGACACGGACCGCATCCTGGCGGCGCTGGAAGCGACCTTGCCCGTCAGGATCAACCGCGTGCACGACTGGTGGGTCACGGTGGAAGCCCAGTTGCCCAGTCAAAACAGTAAATAAGAATATTTCTCAAAACTGGTTCCCTTTTTGAAAAGTTGTTTGGCAAGGTAGAAGTAACTTGCTCAACATCAATAAGGAATGCCGTGCCGTCGTACCCCATCTCCCTGCCGTTTGCCCGCCGTCTGCTGCCGCTGTCCCTGGCCGCCGCGCTGCTGGCCGTGCCTGCCACGGCGCCGGCGGCGGAAGAGGCGGTACGCAGCTTCCGCATCGCCGCCGCGCCGCTGGGCCAGGCCCTGCGCCAATTTGCGGGCCAGGCGGGGATCTTGCTGTCGGCCGAAGGCGGCTTGACGCAGGGCAAACGCAGCGGCGGCGTGAATGCCAGCTTGTCCATTCCCCAGGGCTTGCAGCAATTGCTGGCAGGCACGGGCCTGGTGGCCGTGCAGTTGCCGGACGGAAGTTACATCGTGCGCCTGGCGCCCACGCCCCTGCGCGCCGACCTGGACGGGGAGGGCGCGGGCCTGCAAGTGCTGGCGCCCGTCACCGTGCAGGGCAGCGGCGACGATGGCTACCGCCGTGCCAGCTCCGCCGCCGCCAGCCGCAATGACACGGCCTTGCGCGACACGCCGCAAGCCGTCAGCGTGGTCAGCGGCGAACTGATACGCGACCAGGACATGCGCGCCCTGGCCGACGCCATGCGCTACATGCCGGGCGTGGGCACGGCCGCGGGCGAGGGCAACCGCGATACGGCGGTGATGCGCGGCAACAGTTCGACCTCGGATTTCTATCTGGACGGCATGCGCGACGACGTGCAGTACTACCGCGATTTCTACAATATCGAAAGAGTCGAAGCCATCAAGGGGCCGAACGCCATGGTCTTTGGCCGCGGCGGCGGCGGTGGCATCATCAACCGCGCCACCAAGCAGCCGCAATGGACGAACGACGGCGAAGCGAGCGTGAGCCTGGGCGCCTGGCGCAACCGGCGCGCCGCGCTCGATGTGCAACAGGTCTTCGGCGGCGATGTCGCCGTGCGCGTCAACGCCATGGCGGAAAACAGCGATTCTTTTCGCCAGGGCGTCGACGTGCGCCGCAGCGCCATCAATCCCGTGCTGGCCTGGCGCTTGTCGCCGCGCACCAGCGTGGTGGCCAGCTATGAACATTTTCGCGACGACCGGGTGACGGACCGGGGCCTGCCTTCTTACCAGGGGCGGCCGTTCGAGACGGATCCGTCCACGTTTTTCGGCATCGCCGGCAGCAGCCCGTCGTGGGCGTATATCGATGCGCTGGGCGTGACCTTCGAACATGATCTGGGCGGTGGCGCAAGCCTGCGCAACCGCACGCGCCTGGCCGATTACGACAAGCTGTACCAGAACGCCTTTCCCGGCCCCGTCAGCGCCGATGGCGGGAACGTGACCGTGCTGGCGTACAACAGCGCCACCAGGCGGCGCAACCTGTTCAACCAGACGGACGTCGAGTGGACGGTGGCGGCCGGGACCGTGCAGCACCGGTTGACGGCGGGCCTGGAACTGGGCCGCCAGACGACGGACAATCTGCGCAACACCGGCTATTTCACTACCCTGGGCGACAACGTCACCCACATCAGCCTGCCTACATCGCATCCCGTGACGGACTTGCCCGTGACTTTCCGCCCCAGCGCCACGGATGCGGACAACCATGGCGTGGCCGATACGGCCGCGCTTTATCTGCAGGACCAGCTGCGTTTCAGTGCCCGCTGGCAGGTGGTTGCCGGCATGCGCTACGAGCGCTTTGCCGTCGATTTCGTCAACAAGCGTACTGGCGCGCGCATCGCCCGCACGGATGCGCCGTGGTCGCCGCGCGCCGCCCTCATTTACCAGCCCGTGCCCGCGCTGTCGCTGTATGCCAGCGTCAGCCAATCCTTCCTGCCGCGCGCGGGTGAGCAGCTGGCATCGTTGACGCCCAGCAATGCCGTCTTCGAGCCGGAGCGTTTCCGCAACGTGGAGCTGGGCGTCAAATGGGAGGTGACGCCGCTACTTTCCGCCAGCGCGGCCGTGTACCGCCTGGAACGCAGCAATGTGGCCGTCACCGACCCCGCCGATACGACGCGGGCGATGCTGGTCGACGGCCAGCGCAGCGAAGGCCTGGAACTGGACGTGAATGGCAAGGTCCAAGCTGGCTGGAGCATCGCCGGCGGCTATGCGTGGCAGCGTGCCGTGCTGACGGCCACGCAGGCGACGACGGCCGTGGAGGGTGCCACGGTGGCGCATGTGCCCAGGCACAGCCTGTCGCTGTGGAACCGCTACGATTTTTCGCCCGCCTGGGGCGCCGGCCTGGGCGTGATCGCCCGCAGCGCCGTGTACGCCTCGGTGTCGAATACGGTGGTATTGCCCGGCTTTACCCGTGTCGATGGCGCCGTCTACTTCAAGCCGCAGGGAAATTTTCAGCTGCAGCTGAACATGGAAAATTTATTCAACAAGAAATATTACGCCTCCGCCCACAGCAACGACAACATCGCGCCCGGTTCGCCCCGGGCCTTGCGCATGACGGCGCTGTGGCGGTTCTAGTTTCGTAGTCGCCAGGTTTGCATTACCCAAGCAATCAACGAGCCAGCCAACTGCCGGGGGGCAGTAGCCAGCCAATTTATTCCATCCGATACATTGAAAGATAGCGATGACATCGAAAGACAAAGCGGGCGTTACCATCCGCAGCCGCAAGCACCACACCACTTCCACGCCGCGCATGCATGGCACGGCCCTGGCCGCGTTTGCCACCCTGGCCATGCCGCTGGCGCTGCACGCGCAAACGACGGACAAGCCGCAGCAGTTGCAGGAAGTCAAGGTCGTGGGCACGGCTGACCGCCTGATCCAGGCGCCGGTCAAATCGGCCAGCGACAAGCTGACGGCGCCGCTGCTGGACACGCCCAAATCCGTGACCGTGATTCCTGCTGAAATCATTTCGCAAACGGGCGCCGTCTCGCTGACGGATGCGCTGCGTACCGTGCCGGGCATCACCATCGGCGCCGGCGAAGGCGGCAACCCCGTGGGCGACAATCTGTTTATCCGCGGCTACAACGCGCAAACGGATACGTATATCGATGGCATCCGCGACACGGGTTCGCAATCGCGTGAAATCTTTGCGCTGGAACAAATCGAAGTCGTCAAAGGCCCGAACTCGGCCTACGGCGGCCGCTCGTCCGCAGGCGGCGGTGTCAACCTGATCAGCAAGACGCCGAAGGCGGAAGACTTCACCAACGCCACCGTCGGCCTGGGCAGCGCCAAGTACCGCCGCGCCACGGCGGACGTGAACCGCGTCATCAGCGATGACGTGGCCGTGCGCCTGAACGTGATGGCGCACGACGCCCACGTTGCCGGCCGCGATTTCATCAATGGCGACCGCTGGGGCATCGCGCCATCGATCACCTTCGGCCTGAAATCGGCCACGCAGGCCACCCTCAGCTACTACCACATGCAGTCGAGCGAATTGCCGGACACCGGCTTGCCGTTCAACAACCCGTTCTCTTCCGGCGCCAATGTGGCGAAAAATGGCAACGGCACGCCCGTCAACGTGCCGCGCGACACCTTCTATGGCCTGGTGAACCGCGACTTCCGCGATACGCAGAGCGATATCGGCACCATCGACGTGCGCCACGACTTCGGCAATAAATTGATTTTGCGCAATGTGACCCGTTACGGCAAGACCAGCAACGACTACGTGTGGACCCAGCCCGACGATTCCAAGGGCAATACCATGCTGTACGGCACCGTCTGGCGCCGCGCCAACACGCGCACCACCGATACGGATGCGCTGGCCAATGCGACCAGCCTGGGCGGCGAATTCCTGGCCGGCGGCGTCAAGCACACCTACACCGTCGGCCTGGAAATCGGCCGCGAAGAAACGGACCGCAGCTCCTACCTGTTCAGCCCGGGGACCAACAACCCGCTGGAAAAAGTCGGCTCCAGCTGCCCGACCTATGGCGCGGCCACCCTGTACAACTGCGCACCGTTGCTCAACCCGAACGCCAACGACCCATGGGTCTACACGCGCACGGTGTCGCCGGCCCGCACGAACATCGTCACCAACACGCGTTCCGTGTACGGTTTCGACACCATCGAGTTCACGCCGCAATGGCTGCTCAACGTGGGCATCCGCTGGGATGACTACAAGAGCTCGCTGAACACGCCGCAATACACGCTCGACGGCAAGACCACGGCCGCCACCAGCGCCAATGTGCATGCCACGTTCGCCAGCTACCAGGCGGGCCTGGTGTACAAGCCATCGACCAACAGCAGCGTGTATATTTCCTACGGCACCTCGTCCACGCCGCCGGGCAATGACGGCGGCGACGGCATCGACGGCCTGTCGGTCGCCATCCAGAACCTGAAGCCGCAAGAAAGCAAGAGCTTCGAGCTGGGCACGAAATGGGAAGTGCTGCCGGGCGGCCGCCTGTCCGTGAGCGGCGCCTATTTCCAGAGCGACATGAACAATGCGCGCGTGACGGCGCCGGACGGCAGCACGCAAAACGTGGGCGACAAGCAAGTCAAGGGTATCGAGCTGGGCGTGAGCGGCAATATCACCAAGGAATGGTCGGTCTTCGGCGGCTACACGCACCTGAACGCCATCGTGGAAAACAATGGCTATGTCACGAATGGCGTGATCAATGGCGTGACGCAATACGCGCCGTCGCCGTACAACGGCAACCAGTTCCCCACCACGCCGAAAAACAGCGCCTCGCTGTGGACCTCGTACCTGGTCACGCCCGCCATCACGGTGGGTGGCGGCGTGAACTACGTCGATAAAGTCTATGCGAACGTGGCCAACAACAAGTTTGCCCCGGCTTACACGCGCTTCGACGCCATGGCCAGCTATGTGGTCAACCGCAACGTGACCCTGCAGCTGAACATCCAGAACCTGACGAACAAGCTGTACTTCGACAAGGTTTCCTCGCCGCACTACGCTGGCGTGGCCCCTGGCCGTTCCGCAACCGTGACGGCCAACATCAAGTTCTGATGTCCGCCCGTTTGATGTAGCACAAGGCGCCGCACCCGGCAGATCGGGGCGGCGCTTTTTTTCATTTCCCTGTTCCCTTTTGACGTTCTCGCTTGGCAAGGTAGGGAGAGCAGAACGCACAAGCGGAGAATCCCATGCAAGACATTCAATACCAGGGCGATGGCCGCGTGTTCGAGCGTTTGCGCGCCGTGCGCCTGCGCCCGACCAGCGCGCGCATCTGCATCTTGCAAGTGCTGGCCGGCACGCAGCGGCAAGCGATGAATGCGGAAGGCATTTATCAGCAACTGCTGCACATCGGCATTGCCGTCAGCCTGGGCACGATTTACCGCGTGCTCAAGGAAATGGAGCTGGCCGGCTTGCTGCTGCGCGAGCGCGAAGCTAGCGCCAGCGGCAACAAGGCGCGCTACCTGATCAAGCCGGACCAGGTGGAGACGGACAGTTGCTACCTCGTGTGCAGGGTCTGCGAGCGCAGCGTGCTGGTGCAGGATGCGGCGCTGGTGGAACAGCTGCGCCAGACGGCGGTGGCGCACGGCATGGACATCGGCGCCAACGTGATTTCCGTGCAGATGCGCTGCAGCCAGTGCGCTGAAGAAGCGTAGGCAGGGCGGGGCAAGCCCTTGCGGGTTAGCTGACGGCGCCACCCTTTGATGCGGCGCAACAATGGGCGGCGGGCCATCCTCCTCCTCGCCGCGCGCATTAGGCGCTACAATAGGGAATCTCTTTATTCTCCCTGACTCGTCTTCTGCTGCCATGACCACTTCCACACCGAATCTCGTCGTCACCCCATCCGCCCACCCCCTGTCCGACGCCGAGCGCGCCGCGCGCATGGTCAATCCCGCTTTCGGCCGCATCTTCACCGACCACATGGTGGTGATTCCTTACCGCGACGGCAAGTGGCAGCAGGGCGAATTGAAGGCCTACGGCCCTTTGACGCTGGACCCGTCCGCGTCGTCCCTGCATTACGGCCAGGCCATCTTCGAAGGCTACAAGGCGTTTGCCCAGCCCGATGGCAGCATCAAGACCTTCCGTCCTGAACAGAATGCCGAGCGCTTCAACCGCAGCGCCGCGCGCCTGGCCATGCCGGCCATTCCGGTCGAACTGTTCCTGGAAGCGGGCGACGCGCTCATTTCGCAAGACCGCAACTGGGTGCCGAAGAACACGGGCGAGAGCCTGTACATGCGTCCGCTGATGATCGCCACCGACCCGTACCTGGGCGTGCGTCCATCGGAAGAATACCTGTTCGTGCTGTTCGCCTCGCCAGCCGGCGCCTACTTCCCGAAAGGCGTGAAACCCGTCACCGTGTGGATCAGCGAAGACTTCGTGCGCGCCGCGCCGGGCGGCACCGGTGAAGCCAAATGCGCGGGCAACTACGCGGCCAGCCTGATGGCCCAGTCGCAAGCGCAAGAGAAGGGCTGCGACCAGGTCGTGTGGCTGGACGCCGTGCACCGCGAATTCATCGAGGAAATGGGCGGCATGAACCTGTTCTTCGTTTACAAGGATGGCGAGAAAGTCACCGTCGTGACGCCGGAATTGACGGGCACCTTGCTGCCAGGCATCACCCGCCGCAGCCTGCTGGAAATGGCGAAAGACCTTGGCTATGCGACGGAAGAGCGTAAATTGTCCGTCCAGCAATGGCGCGACGACATCGCCTCGGGCCGCATGACCGAAGTGTTCGCCTGCGGTACGGCCGCCGTCATCACGCCCGTGGGCGTGGCCAAGGCCAATGGCTTTGAAATGACCATCAACAACAATGAAAATGGCGCCGTTACCCTGGCCCTGCGCGAAGCCCTGCTGGGCTTGCAGCATGGCACGGCGGCTGATACGCACGGCTGGATGCATAAAGTTTGCTAAGTTGATGGTGTAATTTCCATACCGCGCCGGCACTCAGTTGCCGGCGTTTTTATATCTTGAAGGAAGCTCGATGAAAATCCGCTCTGTCTTGCCCGCGCTGGCCGCCGTGTTCCTCAGCCTGTCTGCCGGCGCCGTCCACGCGGCCGACGCCACGTGCGCCATTCCCCGCAACGTCAGCTACTACGATTACGACGTCAAGCCGTCGGACGAGAAAAACACGTGCTACAAGCAAAGCACGAACGTGCCCACCGATTACTTCATGCTGGCGCTGTCATGGTCGCCAGGCTTTTGCGACAGCCAGCGCCGCCGTGGCGCAGTGTCGAAAAAGGCCGCCTTCCAGTGCGCCGAGAGCAACCAGTTCGGCTGGATCGTGCATGGCTTGTGGGCGCAGTCGGCCAATCCGGCCAGCTGCGAAGACATTTCCGTGACGCCGCCGCGCAAGACGGAACTGCATCCGCGTTACTGCAAGGGCAATCTGCCGAAGCTGGCGCCGTCCGACATCCTGCCCTACATGTGCATGCAGCCGGGCGAAGCCTTGCTGCAGGGTGAATGGGAAAAGCATGGTGCCTGCGATTTCGATACGGCCAAGGAATATTTCGAAAAGGAACGCGAACTGTTCCAGGCTTTGAAGTTGCCGGATTCCACCATGCCAAAGAACGAGCTGTTCCAGTGGATGAAGCAGCATAACCCGCAACTGAAGGGCCGCTGGCTCGGCTATGAAAAGCACTCGGGCGAGTTGCGCATCTGCTATTCGAAAGACTTCAAGGTCATCGACTGCCAGAAGTAAGCTGGCCTCTCCTGCAGGTTTCTTACATACATGTTAGTGTATTGTCCGGATCAGCAAGATGAACAGGTAGTGTATGCAGCAGTCTAGGCGGCAGCAAACGCAAGCCGTGATGGTGGGCGAGGACGGCTTGCCGCCCGGCGCCCGTGTATGGGCCATGCTGGCGCTGGCCATCGGCGTGGGCATGGCCTCGCTCGATACGGCGATTGCCAACACGGCCTTGCCGGCCATCGCCGGCGAGCTGCACACGACGCCGGCCGCTTCCGTCTGGATCGTCAACGTGTACCAGCTGGCCATGGTGGCGACCTTGCTGCCGTTTTCCGCCCTCGGCGAAATCGCCGGCTACCGGCGCGTATTCATCTCCGGCATGTTTTTATTTACCCTCGCTTCGCTCGCTTGCGCACTGGCCTGGTCCTTGCCCTCGCTGGTGGTGGCGCGCCTGTTCCAGGGCGTCGGCGCCAGCGCCATGATGAGCGTCAATACGGCGCTGCTGCGCGCCCTGTACCCTAAACACTTGCTGGGACGCGCGTTTGGCAACAATGCGCTGGTGGTGGCTGTCGCGTTTGCCATCGGGCCCACGGCTGCTTCCTTGATCCTGGCGACGGCGTCGTGGCCGTGGCTGTTCGCCATCAATGTGCCGCTGGGCGTGGCCGGCTTCTTCCTCGCCAGCCGCATGCTGCCGGCGACCAAACTTTCCGGGCATACCCTCGATGCGCGCACGGCGCTGTACAACGTGGGCGCTTTCGGCTTGCTGATCCTGTTGTTTGGCGATGCGGCCCATCACGCGGCCCTGTCGACCTTGCTGCCGGAACTGGTGGCGGTAGTGATCTTCTTTATTTTGCTGCTGCACCGCCAGGCGGGGCACGCAGCTCCGATGCTGCCGATCGACCTGTTTCGCCGTCCATTATTCCTGCTGTCGTCGCTGACGGCCATCTGCACGTTTGCCGCGCAGGGCCTGGCCTTCGTCTCGCTGCCCTTCTATTTTGAAGTCACGCTGGGCCGTTCACCCGTCGAGACGGGCTTCCTGATGACGCCGTGGGCCGTGCTGGTGGCCGTGATGGCGCCTGTCGCCGGGCGCCTCAGCGACCGCTATTCGCCGGGCGTGCTGGGCGGCATCGGCCTGGCGGCGCTGGCGGGCGGCTTGCTGACCCTGGTGTGGATACCGGCCCATCCCAGCGTGTTCGATATCGGCTGGCGCATGGCCCTGTGCGGCATCGGTTTCGGTTTCTTCCAGGCGCCCAATCTGAAAGCCATCATGGGCAGTGCGCCGCCCGAGCGGGCCGGCGGCGCCAGCGGCGTGGTGGCCACGTCGCGCCTGATCGGGCAAGCGACGGGCGCGGCGCTCGTCGCGTATTGCTTCACGGTTTCCGCCACGCGTGGCACGACGTATGCGCTGTGCCTGGCGGCAGGCTTCGCCGCCGTGGCCAGCATCGCCAGCTTCTCGCGCCTGGTGGTGGCGCAGCCGGCGTGGTTGCAAGGCAAGCGCGACTGACAGGTACAAATCAGACGTCGATGGCCTTGTCCGACTGCATGCGTTTGCGCAGTTCGAACTTCTGGATCTTGCCCGTCGACGTGCGCGGCAGGGGGCCGAAATAAATGGCTTTCGGCACCTTGAAACCGGCCAGGTTGTTCTTGCAAAAGGCGATCAATTCCGCTTCCGTCACCGTGCCGCCTTCGCGCAGCTCGACGAAGGCGCATGGCGTCTCGCCCCATTTCTCGTCGGGCTGGGCAATGACGGCGGCGGCCAGCACCTGCGGATGGTGGTACAGCGCGTCTTCCACTTCCACGCTGGAAATGTTTTCTCCGCCGGAAATGATGATGTCCTTGCTGCGGTCCTTCAGCTTGATATAGCCGTCCGGATACATGACGCCGAGGTCGCCCGTGTGGAACCAGCCGCCGGCGAACGCTTCCTGCGTCGCTTTTTCATTTTTCAGATAGCCTTTCATGCAGATATTGCCGCGGAACATGATCTCGCCGATCTGTTCGCCGTCGGCCGCCACCGGCTGCATGGTCTCCGGGTCCAGCACGGCCACGGCGCTTTGCAGGTGGTAGCGCACGCCCTGGCGCGACTTCAATACGGCGCGTTCTTCCTGCGACAGGGCCGCCCACCCATCCTGCTCGGCGCAGATGGCGGCCGGGCCGTACACTTCCGTCAAGCCATACGAGTGGATCAAGTCGAAACCCATGGCTTCGATCTTCGCCACCATGGCGGCCGGCGGCGGTGCGCCTGCCACCATGCCGCGCACGGTCCAGTCGATGCCGTCACGCCAGTTGGCGGGCGCATTGGCCAGCGCTGCATGCACGATGGGCGCGGCGCAATAGTGGGTGATACGCAATTCGCGCATCAGGTCGAACACGAGTTTCGGTTCGAACTTGCGCAGGCACACGTTGACGCCGGCCCGCGCGGCCACGGTCCACGGGAAGCACCAGCCATTGCAGTGGAACATCGGCAAGGTCCATAAATACACGGCATGCTTGGGCATGTCCCACTCTAATATATTCGACAGGGCGTTCAGGGCCGCGCCGCGGTGGTGGTAGACGACGCCTTTCGGGTCGCCCGTGGTGCCGGACGTGTAGTTCAAAGCGATGGCATCCCACTCGTCCGCAGGCGGCTGCCAGTCATAGTTGGGGTCGCCGCTGGCCAGCAAGCTCTCATAGTCGAGCTCGGCAAATGGCTCCACTTCCGGTCCCAGCACGTCGTTGACCTGGATCACGCGCAAGCCGGGAATCTGCGCCGCCATCTGGCGCGCCAGTTCGGCAAATTCCGTGTCGGCCAGCAAGACCTTGGCTTGGCCATGGCGCAGCATGAAGGTCAGGGAGGCCAGGTCGAGGCGGATGTTCAGGGCGTTGAGGACGGCGCCGGCCATCGGGACGCCAAAGCTCGCTTCCACCATGGCGGGCGTGTTCGGCAACATCACGGCCACCGTGTCGCCCGTGCCCACACCCAGCTTGATGAGGCCGGAGGCGAGGCGGCGCGTGCGCGCATAGGTTTCGCCCCACGTCTGGCGCACGGCGCCATGTGCAATTGCCAGGCGATTGCCATATACTGCCGCTGCCCTGGCGATATAGTCGAGCGGGGTGAGGGCGGCGTAGTTGGCGCTGTTTTTGCCGAGGCCGGTGTTGAAATCAGCTGTCATGCTTGTCTCCTGGTAAAAGAATCTTGTAGCTCCCTGTTTCGGGATTGATACCGGTTAGCATAGCACCGGCGTTGGAAAATCACTGTCATCTTAGTGACAACTGAAGGATGGAATGGATAGCAACGATAGTGTAGACCGTGCCGTGCCCGAACTCGACAGCCACGATTGGTTCACGGCCCTCGATACCGGGCATCAGGCCCTGTTGCGCGCTGGCAGCGTGATCCGGCATTTCGAGGCGGGCGCCTTCATCACGCGGCGCGGCGAACCGTCGGCGCACTGGATCGGCGTGCACACGGGCTTGATCAAGTTGGCCGTCTACAATGCCGATGGACGCGGCGCCACGTTTTCCGGCGTGCCGGCCGGTGGCTGGTGCGGCGAGGGCAGCGTGCTCAAGCGCGAACTGCGCCGCTACGACGTGGTGGCCGTGCGCGCATCGCGCATCATCCTCGTGCCGGTGGACCTGTTTCACCTGCTGCTGGCCGAGAGCCTCTCCTTCAATGCCTTCGTCATCCGCCAGCTGAATGAACGCATGGGGCAATTCATCGCCACCATCCAGAACCAGCGCCTGCTGGCCGTCGACGCGCAAGTGGCGCAAGCCATCGCGCAACTGTTCCACCCCATGCTATACCCGCGCACGTCCAGCGTGCTTGAGCTGTCGCAGGAAGAAATCGGCTTGCTGACCGGCATTTCGCGCCAGCGCGTCAACCAGGCACTGGGCCATCTGGCCGAACTGAACCTGATCAACATTGCTTACCAATCCATTCGCGTCGTCGACCTGGACGGCTTGCGCCGTTATGGCGTGGCGTCGCTGTGATGACAGACCGGACGCGCGATGTGTGGCATGCTGGCGGCTCGTTCACCACCTTGACCTGACGCATGGCCCTCGTTTCCGATCATCCATTGCACCTGCTGGGCTTGCGCTTTCCGCTCCGGTTGCGCGTTACCGTGCGCCAGGGCTTTGTGACCTTGCACAATGAAATCACCACCAAGAAACTGGCCAGCGGCGACAGTTTCGTCGTGCCTGCTTTCCTGCGCTTTGCCTGCGACGTGATGCCGGGGCGGGGCAAGCCGGCCGTGTTCACCCTGGCGCTGGAAGGCGATGAGCCCGATGGCGGACACGGCGGCGGCAAGCGCTGGAGCCAGGCGCTGGCGCAGCACATCTTTGATACGCCGCAAGGTAAGTGGACGGCTGCGCGCCTGGCGGCCCTGTGGCAAGTGACGCCGCACAAGGCCAGGGCGCGCCTGTTTTCCGAAGGCGAGGCATTGCTCAGCCTGGTGCGCGAACAGCGCCTGGCGCACGCGCTGCACACGGCGGCGCAAGCGGATGCCGAGGGCGGGCACGGCGAGCGCGACCTGGCGCAAGTGGCGGCCGGCTCCGGCTTTGCCTCGATCCCCGCGTTTTGCGATGCCTGCGTGGACGTGGCGGGCGTGCGCCCCAGCCTGTTCCTGCGTGGCCAGGCGGGCGCGCCTGCGCAACGCGATAGCCAGACTCCGTTATAATCGGGGCCATGGGATCATTATTGAAGCGCAAACAGTGGCATATGTGGTTCGCCTGCCTGGCGATACTGCTCAATGCGCTGTCGCCATCCCTGTCGTATGCGTTTGCTTCGCTGCATGCGAACGCGAACAATGCCGCCGTCGAGATTTGCTCGGCCAGCGGCGCCGTCTACACGCAAGCGGACCTGGCGCCAGCCGCCAAATCCACCACTGATTCCGTGCTGCACCACATCGAGCATTGCCCGTTCTGCATGAGCCATGCGGGCAGCGCGGGTTTGCCGCCGTCGTCAGCATCGCCGCTGCCCGTGATCACGGGCCACGACCTGTATCCGCCATTGTTTTACCAGGCGCCGCGGGCCCCGTTCGCCTGGCTGGCCGCCAGCCCGCGCGGCCCGCCTCTGGCTGCCTGAATACACCCGTCACGCCTTCCACGTCTTAACTGTATCCACTACGCCCATCGGGCCAGAATGCCATGAAACGTCGTCTTTTTCTTCTCGCCGGTACGGCGGGATTGCTCACGCTTGCCGCTTGCGAACCAGCGCCGAAACCCCATTACAACGGCCTCGACTTGACGGGAGGCGATTACAAGCCCGACTTCAAGTTGAGCGGCCCCGACGGCAAGGTCTACACCCTGGCCGATTTCAAGGGCAAATATGTGATGGTCTTCTTTGGCTTTACGCAATGCCCGGACGTGTGTCCGACAGCCCTGTCGCGCGCGCTGGAAATCCGCCAGAAACTGGGGCCGGATGCCGATAAGCTGCAAGTGATCTTCATCAGCATCGACCCCGAGCGCGACACGCCCGAGCTGCTGGGCGAATACATGCGCGCCTTCGACCCCAGCTTCCTGGGTTTGCGCACGGACCCGCAGGCGACGGCGCAGACGGCCTTCAATTACAAGGTATTCTACCGCCGTGTGCCGAGCGGCAGTTCCTACACGATGGACCATACGGCCATCAGCTATGTGCTCGATGCCGAGGGACGCATGCGCCTGGGCCTGAAGCACCAGTTGACGGGCGACGAGTGCGTGCAGGATATCAAGACCCTGATGAAATCGAAATACACCTTATAACCATACCTAGGAATGATCATGACCCATTTGAAAACCCTGCTGGCCACGGCCACGGCCCTGGCCGTGCTGTCCTTCTCCGCCGCTGCCCAGACTTCCGTGCAGATTACCGACCCGTGGGTGCGCGCCACCGTGCCGCAGCAAAAAGCCACGGGCGCCTTCATGCAGATCACGGCGCCGAAAGCCATGCGCCTGCTGGAAGTGCGCTCGCCCGTGGCCGGCGTGGCGGAAATCCATGAAATGAGCATGACGGACAATATGATGCGCATGCGCCAGGTCAAGGAAATCGCCTTGCCAGCCGGCAAAGCCGTCGAACTGAAACCGGGCGGCTACCACGTGATGCTGCTGGAACTCAAAGGGCAGGTGAAGGCGGGCGACAAGATCCCGCTGACCCTGGTCGTCGAAGGCGAGGACAAGCGCCGCGAAACGATCGAAGTCAATGCCGTGGCCCGTCCGCTGGGCGCCACCTCGACGTCATCCGCGATGCCGGCGATGAAACACTAAGCTAGAGCAATACCCTTGCAAAGCCCGGTTCGCCGGGCTTTTTTGCGTCCATTTGAAAATTAAACAGCTGTTTGATACAATGCTGAATAATATTAAACAGCTGTTTAAGTGATGGGAATGGCATGACAGAAGAAGTCGAAACGGCGCGCACGCGCATCCTGCAGGCGGCGGTCCAGCTGTTTGCCGACGAAGGCTACAAGCTCGCGTCCGTGCGCAGGATCTGCGAGGCGGCCCACGTCAACGTGGCGATGGTTAACTATTATTTTCATGGTAAGGAAGAGCTGTACCTGGCAGCCTTCGACCATGCGCGCGCGCTGGCGCGTGCCTCGGCCGCTGCCGCGCCGGAGGCAGGCCCGGCGGCGGCCGTGGCGCCCGTGGAACAGTTGCGCCTGGCGATAGAAGCGATGGTCTTCGACATGCTGCGTCCGGGAGCGGCTTCGCTGTTCAGCCGCCTGGTGGCGCGCGAATTGATCGAACCCACGTCCGCCATCCACATGCTGGCAGACCGCGATGTGCGCGCGCACCATGCCCTGTTTACAGGATTGATCCGTGGCGTGGTGGGCGAGGCCATGCCGGCGGACGTGCTGCAGAAATGCGTGTTCAGCGTGATCGGCCAAGCCGTGTTCTATGCCCGTTCGCGCATCGTGCATGAACTGGTGGCGCCGGAAATTACCTATGACGAGACTGGCACTGCCAGCATTGCGCAGCATGTCGCCGCGTTCTCGCTGGCGGCCCTCGACGGCTTGCGCCGCCAATATGCTGTGCAGGCGGGCGCATGAAAGCGCGCAACCTGACCCTGGTGCTGGCCGGGCTGGCCATGCTGGGCCCGTTCGCCACCGATACCTTCCTGCCGTCATTTCCCGCGATCGGCACGCATTTCGACGTCAGCAGCGTGCTGGTGCAGCAGACCCTGAGCGTCTACCTGGCCGCCTATGCCTTCATGACCTTGTTCTACGGCACCTTGTCCGATTCGTTTGGCCGCCGTCCCGTGATCCTCGCTTCGCTGCTGATCTTTGCCGTGGGCTCCATCGGCGCCGCGTTTGCCCCCAGCTTTGGCTGGCTGCTGTTCTTCCGCGGCATGCAGGGCGCCTCGGCGGGGGCGGGCAGGGTCATCGGCCAAGCCATCGTGCGTGACAGTCTGTCGGGCGCGGCCGCACAGAAGATGCTGGCCAATATCATGATGGTGTTCGGCATCGCGCCCGCCATCGCGCCCATTATCGGCGGCTGGTTGCACGTGGCGTATGGCTGGCAATCGACGTTCGTGTTCACCTTTTCCGTCACGGTGCTGCTGTTGCTGGCCTGCCTGAAAGGCTTGCCAGAAAGTTTAGCCGTCGAGCAACGTCAACCTTTTCACCCAGGCAACATCGCGCGCAATTACTGGCTGGCCTTACGCCACCGGGCGTTCCTGCTGCGTTCGCTGGCCGTGGCCTTTGCGTTTGGCGGCTTTGCCCTGTACATCGCCTCGGCCCCGCATTTCATCCTGGAACTGCTGCACCTGCCGGAAACGGCCTTCGGCTGGATGTTCATCCCCATGGTGGCGGGCCTGGTGGGCGGCTCGGCGCTGTCGGGCAAGCTGGCCCATGCGGTGAAAAGCGCCGTGCTGGTGCGCTGGGGCTTGCTGGCCATGGCGGCCACGGGCGCGCTCAACATTGCCTACAACCACTGGTTCGCGGCGAGCATCCCGTTCGCCGTCGTGCCCGTGATGCTGTACGCGTTCGGCATGTCGCTGGCCTTGCCGGGCATGACCATGTCGACGCTCGACATTTTTCCGCAGATGCGGGGCCTGGCTGCCTCCTTGCAAAACTTCGTGCAAATGCTGGTGTTTGCGCTCGTGTCCGGTTTTGTCGCACCGTTGCTGTTCGACAGTGCGTTCAAATTGGCGCTGGGGCAGGCCTCTGCCGTGGCGCTGGCCGCGTTTTTCTGGTGGCTGGGCACGCGCCAGGACGCGGCGCAGGGTGTGATGAGTATTGCCAAAACGGCATGATCGGAGTTTGAAAAGGTAGGCATGCTTCCTGCTTTGTTACACTGTGACAATCAGACCCACGCTGCGGGCACAGCAGCACGCGCGCGGGTCTAAGCAGTTTTGCAACTTTACCTTTGGCTATCATGCACTTGATTAACTCCAGTTTGAACCACGCATTGCGCGTGCCGCTGGCGGCGGAAATCCATTCGCGGCCGTTTTTGCAGCTCGATGCGCCCGAGCTGATCACCCATCTGGCCGTGTACAAGGATGACAGCGCAGCGCCCGGTGCGTCGAATATGGCCGCCCAGCATGCCACCCTGGCGGCCCTGTGCACGCATTTCGGCGTCACGCCCCCGGCTGCCGAAGCCAAGTATTTTTATTACGACTTTGGCCGCTTCCGCCTGAAATGGGAATGCCACACGGAATTTGCCACGTTTACCTTCGCCGAGCATCCGGGACAGGCCTTGCCCCTGGAACAGGCGTTCGAGCGCATGCCTTTGGCGCAATTGCCGCAGCAGTGGCTGGTGGGCTTGAAGGGCAAGCTGATGGTGGCCGCGCACGTGGTGCTCGAGCAGGCGACCGAACCGGCCGAGATATTCATGCAGGGCTTGTCGCGCGTGTTCGAGGGCAATACCCTGGCCGGCAGCAAGGTGCTGCAAGGCGGCGAATTGTGGACGGATTTCACCATCCAGTCCGATGGCTTCAGCCGTTTCGTCATCCGCGATGCGGGCATGCGCTCGCAGCAGTCGGGCCGCCTGGTGCAGCGCGTGCTGGAAATCGAAACCTACCGCATGATGGCTTTATTGGGCTTGCCCTACGCCATGCAGGCGGCGCCATCCTTGAATGCCATCGAGAACGAACTGGCCACCCTGGCCGCCGCCATGGTCGACACGGACGACGCCCCGGGCCTGGTGAAGGCCGACGAGGGTGTTGCCGAGCAAGCCTTGCTCGACCGCATCACGCGCCTGGCCGCCCGCATTGAAAAGCTGTCGCTCGACAATAGCTACCGTTTTTCCGCCTCGAAAGCCTACATGGGCCTGGTCAAGGCCCGCATCGACGAGTTGCGCGAAGTGCGCATCGAAGGCATACCCACGGTCGAGGAATTCATGGACCGCCGTTTGACGCCCGCCATGAACACGTGCGAAGCCATGGCCAGCCGCCAGGAAGCGATGGCGCAGCGCATCGCCAACACGAATGACTTGCTGCGCACGCGCGTGGGCATCGTGCAGGAATTGCAGAACCGGCAAATCCTGCAATCGATGAACGCCCGCGCGGCGCAGCAGCTGCGCTTGCAGCAAGCGGTGGAAGGCTTGTCGGTGGCCGCCATTTCCTATTATGTGATCGGTCTGTTCAGCTACACGGGCAAGGCGGCCAAGGTGATGGGCTTGCCCGTGAATCCGGAAATCCTCGTCGGCGCGCTGGTGCCGTTCGTGGCGGCCGCCGTGTGGCTGGGGCTGCGCCGCATGCACCACAAGCTGCACGCGGACTGAACAGGACGACATCGCGCTGTCATTTTTGCTATCTTTCAACATTCGACCGTCAGGTGTTTTGAAAAGGAAGTTGCGTGCTAGCGAATGTTGGAGATGTTTACAGTGTGTTTTCGTCCGAGCTGCAGCAGTATGTGGCTTGCCAGGTCACCCGCATCAAGGATGCATCCTCGTCCAGGCCCGTAGCTGCCGTGCTGGAGCTGGACTGGACCGGTGACGCCTTGCCCGATGCGGCGGCCGTGCAAGCCATGCGGCCGCTGCTGTGCGATTATTTCTTCTGGAATAATCGCCACGATCACTGCTATGCCACGGCGAACGTGCCGCCTGGCTATACGCTGGTTGGCAATATCGCGCCGCTGGTGGATGTGGAAGTCAATAGCTACCGCAGTGCCTGGTACGTGGGCGACAGCGTGCTGCGCCAGCGCAACTGGGAGCGCATCGATCCGCTGCGGCGCCAGCGGTTCAAGGCCGCGTCGGACAAGCGTGAAGTGACGCTGGGCGGCCAGGTCTTCCGGCAGGACGCGACGAAAATCAATGACAGCGTCTTGCAGGCGCTGGGCGACGTGTCCGAGCTGGAGCAACTGCCTTGCCTGATGTCGATCGAGACTGGCAACGGCACGCAAGCCTTGATGGAGTTTATCCAGGGCAATCCCTTCATCAATGAGCTGGACTGGCAATCATCGACGGTGCATGCGCTCGACTTCAGCGGCAGCGGCTTGAGCCGCCTGATCCTGCAGCCCGATGGCGTCACCAGCCTGGTCTTGAACGAAGGCTTGAGCCTGCTCGCGCTGCGCAGCGCGCCATCGCCGGCGCTGCGCATCGACGATGGCGCGGACGGCCGCCACCTGACACTGCAGTGCACGCACGCGCTGCCGCCGTTCCACGGTCTCGACCAGTTGGGCGGCCTGTCGCTGATCGGCATGAAGGACGTTGATCTGGCGCACGTAGCGCAGCGTTTTCCCCATCTGACATCCTTGCGCATCTGGGGCAAGCCGGGGATGGCGTCGCAGATGGCCAGCCTTGCGCGGCTGACCGAGCTGCGGACGTTCACCGCCTATGACCTGTTCGGTTTCACGGCGGAGGAATTTCCATCGGCCGCGCAATTGCCGAAGCTGTCGGCCTTGTGGCTGACCAGCTTGCCAGCGGATGTCGCCAAGGCCATCAAGGCCGGCTACAAGACAGCGGCGGCGCTGGGACTGGACTTGTCGGTGACCAAGGCACGCAAGCCGGAATGGCTGGCGGATAACCTGCTCAACCCGTTCCGCGATTGGGATGGCCGCGAGCATATTTCCCCCGCGTATGCGAAAAAGGCGGCGCTGGCCTACAAGAACATGCTGGCCGTGACGCGCGGCATCGATGCCGCCATGCAGGCGACGGCGGCGGCCGCCGCGCTGGAAACGATGGTCGCCGCCTATGTGGATGCCTTCAACAAGATCGAGCGGCGCACGAGCATCATCGAGACGGTCGAGCGCGAGGAAATCTACACGGTGCTGGCCGAGCTGCTGGCCCAGCTGCGTGGGCAGCTGGGCGGGCAGGGCGCCACGCTCGTCGATGAGGCGGCCTTGCTGGCGCTGTTCGACCGCTTGCGCGAATTCTAGACCAGTCCAGCAGTCTAGAAAAAAAGTTCTAGACATTGAGTTCTAGACTGGGTATTCTAGCGGCATGTTAAAAAATACCTCCACTCCCCATCCCACGGCCGCCGAACTGGACCTGCTGCGCATCCTGTGGCAGCGCGGCCCGTCCGACGCCCGCGCCGTGTATGACGCGCTGGCCGCTGAGCGTGCCGACGCCAGTTACGCCACCGTGCTGCGCCAGTTGCAACTGATGCATGGCAAGGGCTTGCTGAGCCGCGATGAAAGCCAGCGGCCGCAGCTGTATGCGGCCGTCGAAGCGCAGGAAAAGTTGCAAACGAGTTTGCTCAAGGACTTGATCGGCAAGGTGTTTTCCGGTTCCGGCAAGGCGCTCGTGCTGACGGCGCTGCGCGAACACGTGAGCGACGCGGAACGCCTGGAAATTGAAAAAATCCTGCGCAGCAAGGATGGCGGCGCGCCATGAACCTGGACCTGGGCATAGAGTTGGGCAACCTTGTCCCTGCGCTGGGCTGGGTCTTGCTGTATTTTGTCTGGCAGGGCTTGATCGTCGGCGCCGTCTCCGCTGTATTGCTCTGGCTGCTGCGCCACGCCAGCGCGCGCTGGCGCTATGCCGTGTGCGCGCTGGCGCTGCTGCTGTGCCTATGCATTCCCTCGCTCCACCTGCTGTCTCTGCTGTCGGGCACATCGCCGGCCCAGCTGCCGATGGCTGCGCCGCCCGCCTGGCGCGCCGCGTTGCAAGCGTGGATGCCGGCCCTGGTGCTGGCCTGGAGCGCCGGCGTTGGCCTGATGAGCTTGCGCCTGTGCCTGGGCCTGGCCTGGGTCGGCAGGCTGCGCCGCCAGGCTGTGGCGGCCCCCGCCATCTGGCAGGCGCGCCTCGATGCGTTGGCGCTGCGCATGGGCTTGCGCGGCAGTCGGTCAGTGCCGCTGAAGCTGCATGCAGGCCTGGCCAGTCCCGTGACGGTGGGTTTCTGGCGCCCCGTCATCCTGCTGCCGGCCGCCTTGCTGAGCGGCATGCCCGTCGCCCTGCTCGAAGCGCTGCTGGCGCATGAACTGGCGCATGTGCGGCGCTGGGATTACCTGGTCAACCTGTTGCAAAGCGTGGCCGAGGCGCTGCTGTTTTTTCACCCCGTCGTCTGGTGGCTGTCGGCGCGCATGCGGGCCGAGCGGGAACAGGTGGCCGATGCCCTGGCTGCGCAGGCGCTGCAAGACCCGCAGCAGCTGGCCACGGCGCTGCATGCGCTGTCCCTGCACACGGCTGCGCCGCAGCATTCCCGCTTGCTGATGTCGGCACGGGGCGGGGCGTTGCTGACGCGCATAGAACGCCTGATGGCGCCTGGGCTGGATACTGCCGGCTGGAAACTGGCCGTACCCGCCTTGCTGCTGGCCTGCGCCACCCTGTTGCTGCAGACGCAGGAAAAGCCCGCAGTCAGCGGGGCGATGCTGGCCGAGGCTGCCGCCGGCATGCTGGCCTTGCCCGTCAGCGCGAAACACATGCTGGTATTCGATGACGCCAGCGGCAAGGTGTTGATGGCGAAAGATGCGGATGCCGTCGTGCCCATCGCCTCGATCACCAAGCTGATGACGGCCATGGTGGTGCTCGATGCGGGACTCGATCCCGATGAACAGTTGCGCATCGTGCGCGCCGACGGCGATGCGTCGTTGCAGCGCCACAGCCTGCTGGCCGATGGCGTGGCCGTGTCGCGCGGCGCGCTGCTGCAACTGGCCCTGTTGCCGTCCGAAAACCGCGCCGCCGCCGCGCTGGCGCGCACCTATCCCGGCGGCAACACTGCCTTTGCGCAAGCGTTGCAAGCGAAGATCCGCCACCTGGGCTTGCGCCGCACCACCTTGACGGACCCCGTCGGCAGTTCTCCCGCGAATATGTCCACTGCCAGCGAAGTGGCGAAGATCGTCGCGGCGGCCGCGCGCTATCCGGACATCGCGCGCATCACCAGCCACCCGCAGGCGAGCGTGGCCGTCAATGGCAAGACGCGCACCCTGCACAACACCAATCCGCTGGTGGGCGGCAAGGGCTGGGACATTCTGCTGTCCAAGACGGGCAGCAGCAACGAGGCGGGCAGTTGCCTGACGATGCGCATGCGCAGCGGCGGCAAGCACGTCACGGTGGTGCTGCTGGACGCCGACGGCGCGCAGCGGCGCTCGCTCGACGCCGGACACATCCGCGACACCCTGGCCGGGAGCCCAGGCCGCATGCATTGATACCCCCCCCCGGGCGCGCCAGTGCGGGCGCCCACCTTTTTACACTCTGGAGATGAAGATGACACTATTGGCGAAGTTGATGCTGGCTACGGTTGCGACCATGGCGGCTGGTTCGGTGCAGGCGAAGACCCCCGCACCCATGCAGGATAAACCTGTCGATTGCGATAATTGCAAGGAATGGAACGCGCCCGTCAAGCCGTTCAATATCTATGGCAATAGCTGGTATGTGGGGACGGCCGGCCTGTCCGCCGTGCTGGTGACGAGTCCGCAGGGCCATATCCTGCTCGACGGCGCGCTGCCGCAGTCGGCGCCCCTGATCGTGGCGAATATCAAGACGCTGGGCTTTCGCATCGAGGATGTGAAAGTCATCCTCAATTCGCACGCCCATTGGGACCATGCGGGCGGCATTGCCGCGCTGCAGCGGGCCAGCGGCGCCACCGTGATGGCCAGCGCAGCGGCCGCTCCGGTGCTGCAAAGCGGCACCAATGGCAAGGATGATCCGCAATACCAGGCCAATCCCGTCGTGCATGTGGCCAAGGTGCGCAAGGTCAGCCTGGTGGGCGAGGGCGATACCGTCAAGGTGGGCCCAGTGACCTTGACGGCCCACATGACGCCGGGCCACACGCCGGGCGGCACGACGTGGACGTGGACCTCGTGCGAAGGCGACCGCTGCCTGGACGTCGTGTATGCGGACAGCCTGAACCCGTATGCGAGCGGCGATTTCCGCTATACAGGCAAAGGCGCGGGCAAGGGTGGCACGCCTGACATTTCGGCCTCGTTCGAAGCGAGCATCGCCAAGGTGGCCGCCTTGCCATGCGACATCATCATCCCGGTCCATCCGGGCACGACGGACGTGCTGGGCAAGGCCGCCAAGCGCAGCGGCACGGACAATCCCCTGATCGATGCGAATGCTTGCCGCGCCTATGCGGCCGAAGCGGGCGGCTTGCTGGCCAAGCGCCTGGCGAAGGAACGGGGCGTCGCGCTGCCTCTTGAGGCCAAGGGCGCGGCGCACGCGCATTAAACGGTTTTACCCTGACGCCTGCCGCTATTTTTGCAGGCGTTTCAGGAACACCGTCATTTCCTTGACGGCTTGCAGGTCGCCTTGCTGCTGGGCCACTGTCACGCCCGTGGTCCAGGCCGCCTGCGCTTCGTCCAGCCGGCCAAGCTGGTGCAAGGCTTTGCCCAGCAGCTTCCAGGCGGCGGAATAGCCGGGCTGCTGCACGGTGGCTTGCGCCAGGTGCAGGGCCGCTTGCTCGGCGTCATTGTCTTTCAGGCAGGCGTCGCCCAGGCCAAAGCGCAGCAGGGCGTTGTCGCGCCCCTGCGCCAGCAGTTTTTCCAGATTTTCACGCATTCCCGGCCTCATCAATATGCAAGTTTATTCTTGCATATTAACGCTTCGGCGCGCGGGAAACAAGCCGGCGTTCAATCCTCCACATCCACCACCAGCTTGCCGCGCGCGCTGCCATCGATTTGTGCCGCATGCGCATCGTGCACCGTACGCAAGGTAAAGCGGCGCGGGTCGAGCCGCACCTGCAGCTTGCCAGCCTCGATCAGCTTGTTGGCTTCGCGCAGGATGGCGCCATGGCGCGCATGGCCCTGGCCGCTCAACAGGGGCAGCAGGGTGAACACGCCCGAATAGCTGGCCGCGCGCGCCGTCAGCGGGCTCAGCGCGAACGTGCCCCAGCCGAGGCAGCTGACGACGTGGCCGCCATAGATGCGTGCCGCCTTGAAACTGGCGTCCAGGGTAGCGCTGCCCACGGTGTCGTAGACGATGTCGAAGCCGGCGCCGCCCGTGTGTTCGGCCACGTAGTCATCCACCGTGCTGGTGCGGTAATCGATGAAGCGGGCGCCCAGCGCCTCGATGGCATCGCGGCTGGCCGCGCTGCCCGTGGCATACACCGTGGCGCCAAGGGCGACGGCCAGCTGCACGGCCATATGGCCCACGCCGCCCGCGCCGCCATGCACGAGTACGCTGTCGCCTGCCTGCACGTGGGCGCGGTCGACCAGCCCTTCCCAGGCCGTGATGAAGACGAGGGGCAGGGCGGCCGCTTCGCGCATGCTCAGCGCTGGCGGCACGGGCGCCAGCAGCGCTGCGTCGAAGACGCCGTACTCGGCCAGCGAGCCCTGGATGCCGCCGATGCCGCCCGCCATGCCATAGACTGTTGCGCCAACGTGAAAAGTCGTCACGCCATCGCCGATGGCCGCCACCGTGCCGGCCATGTCGATGCCGAGGATGGCGGGCAGGCGGGGCCGGGCGTGTGGGGCGGCGCCGGCGGCGATCTTCGTGTCCAGCGGATTGACGCCGCTGGCGGCGATGCGCACGAGGACTTGGCCGGGGCCGGGCTGCGGCACGGGCAGGTTGGCCATGCTCATGGGGGCGGCAAAGGTGTTGAGGATGAGGGCTTGCATGGGATTCTCCGGTGGTTGATGCCCCAGTCTAGGCGGGGACGGTCCAAAGAAAAATGGGGCGCATCCCGATGCACTATTTCAGTATCGTGGATAATCGCCGGAATCAAAGAATTACAGGAGACTGGCATGGACAGGCTGGAAGCAATGCACGTGTTTTGCGCCGTGGTCGAGGCGGGCGGCTTCAGCAAGGCGGCGCAGCGCCTGGGTATTTCCACGTCGTCCGTGACGAACCAGGTGGCGGCGCTGGAAAAGCACTTCGGCGTGCGTCTCTTGCAGCGCACCACGCGCAGCATGTCGCTCACGGCCGAAGGCCGGCAGTGCCATGCGCAGGCGCGCCAGGTGCTGGCCGACATGGCGGCGCTGGAAACGAGCTTGCTGCAGGCGGCCGAGCGGCCATCGGGCAGCTTGCGTGTGGACATGCCCAGCAGCATCAGCCGCAACCTGGTGGCGCCCGCCTTGCCCCGCTTTACCGCCGCCTATCCCGACATTTCCCTGCGCCTGACCGTCAGCGACCGCCTGGTCGACATGGTGGAAGAGGGCATCGACGTGATGCTGCGCATCGGCGCACCGCAGGATTCATCGCTGGTGGCGCGCAGCCTGCTGAACATGGATTATCTGTGCTGCGCCTCGCCCGCCTTTGTCGCCCGGCATGGCACGCCGCGCACGCCGCAAGAACTGGACCAGTTTGCCTGCCTGCATTTTCTGTACCCGAAATCGCGCCAGGTGCGGCCCTGGCTGTTCCAGGCCGGCGAGGGCGATGCGGCGTATGCGCACACGCCGCCGGCCGCCCTGGCCTTCGACCATATCGAATCGATGATCGCCGCCGCCCAGGCCGGCTGCGGCGTCGTCCAGGCCCTGTCCGTCTCCGTGTTGCAGCCCTTGCGCGAAGGGACTCTGGTGCCCGTGCTGCAACCGTTCCGCACGCGGGGGCCGGATCTGTGGGCGCTGTTCCACCCGCGCCAGCTGCGCGCGGCCAAGGTGCAAGTGTTTGTGGAGTTCCTGGCGCAGATTTTTCACGAAGGCTTTAATGAGAATTGATTATCAATTATAATGCAAGCCTATTGCATTGAATTGTCCATTGTCAGGAATCCCATGTCCGTGTTTTTACGCCGCCCCGTGGCGCTGTTGCTTGCCGCCACCAGTCCCCTGACGCTGGCAGCTGACCCCGCTGCCGACAAGCCTGACGCGCAGGACGTTGTCACCGTCAAGGCCGAGCGCCAGCATTACCGCAGCCTGTCCGCCACGGGCGCCACCAAGACGGATGCCTTGCTGATGGATTTGCCGCAAAGCGTGCGCGTGCTGACCGGCGACTTGCTGCGCGACGCCGGCGTGACGACCCTGGCCGGCGCGCTGGACCTGGCCAGCGGCATCGCGAAGCAAAGTCCGCTGGGCGGTTTGTGGGACAGCTATGCCATGCGTGGCTTTACGGGCGACCCGAATTTCGGCTCCGACTACATGGTCAACGGTTTCAGTTCCAGCCGCGGCTACAACGGCATGCGCGACGGCGGCAATACGCAGGCTATCGAAGTGCTGAAAGGCCCCGCGTCGGCCCTGTACGGCCGGGGCGAGCCGGGCGGCACGGTGAACATCACGACGAAGAAGCCGAAATTCGCGCCCGAGTACAGCGCCGATGTGTCGTTCGGCAGCTTCCAGACGCGCCGCGCAGCTTTGGATTTGACGGGACCGCTGAGCGCCACCATCGCCTACCGCCTGAACGCGGCGCATGAAGAAGGGCACAGTTTCCGTGATACCTTGAAGGTCGAGCGCAGCCTGTTTTCTCCCTCGTTTCTCTGGCTGCTGGGCGAGCACACGACCGTGTCGTATGAAATCGAAGCGGTGCGCCAGCGCGCGCCGTTCGACCGCGGCGTGGTGGCCGTGAACGGCCAGCTGGGTCTTGTCCCCGTCTCGCGCTTCCTGGGCGAACCGGGAGACGGGCCCATGACGGTCAAGTCGCTGGGGCAGCAGCTGTTCATCCACCACGCGCTGTCGGAAGACTGGACGGTGCAGGCAGGGGCTTCCTACCGCGACAGCGAATTGAGCGGTTATTCGACCGAGGCGAACAAGCTGCTGGCCGATGGACGCACCCTGAACCGCCAGCGCCGCCACCGTGATTTCTCCGCCACCGACGTGTCGGCCCGCGTCGAAGTGCTGGGCAAGTTCAGGACGGGCGCGCTGGCGCACGAGGTGCTGGCCGGTATCGACGCCTATCATTTCGACGACCACCGGGTGCAGCTGCGCCGCAATCCTTCGGCCGCGAATGCCTATGCCATCGACATCTTCAATCCCGCGTATGGCGGCAAGGCCGATCCGCTGGCCCTGTCCATCGACACGCAGGAAGGACAAAAGGCGCGCGGCCTGTATGCGCAGGATCAACTGGATCTGGGCGCGCAATGGAAGGCGCTGGTCGGCGTGCGCCACGATACGTACACGCAGGACGTGACGAACAATCGCCTGAACGTGAGCAACCGCCAGTCGCTGTCGGCCACGAGTCCCCGCGCGGGCCTCGTCTACCAGCCGTCGACAATGTGGTCGCTGTATGCAAGCGCGGCCAAGGGCTTCCGCCCCAACAGCGGCATCAGCATCGCCAACCAGGCTTTCCCGGCAGAGCGCAGCCGCTCGTATGAACTGGGCGCCAAGCTGGAAACGGGCAAGCTGACGGGCACCGTGGCCGTGTACGACATCCGCAAGAGCAATGTGCTGACGACGAATCCCGCCAACACGGATTTCGCCATCGCGGCGGGCGAAGTGGGCAGCCGGGGGCTGGAACTGGACGTGTCGGGTGAAGTGGCGCGCGGCTTGCGCGTCTCGGGCGCCTATGCGTACACCAACGCCACCGTCACGCGCGGCGACAATACGATCGTGACGGGCAGCCGCTTCGCCAACGTGCCGCGCCACAGCGCCAACCTGCTGGCCACCCAGCAATTTGCGCTGGACACGGGCACGGCCAGCGTGGGCGGCGGCGTGCAATATGTGGGCGAGCGCCTGGGCGACGTGGCCGTCAGCAGCCAATTTACCCTGCCGGCCTATACGACGGCCAGATTGCTGGCGTCGTATTCGCCCAACGCACAATTGCGCCTGGCCCTGAACGTGGAAAACCTGTTCAACCGCAGCTACTATGCGAGTTCGTATAGCCAGCTGTGGGTGGCGCCGGGTGCCGAGCGCACGGTGACCTTGCATGCCCATTACCGTTTTTAAGCAATTACTATGACATCGACTTCTTCTGCCACCCTGCGCACCCGCATCGCCGTCATCGACGTGCTGCGCGGCCTCGTCATGCTGATCATGCTGTTCGACCATGTGCGTGAAACTGTCTTTTTACACCACCAGGTCAGCGACCCGATGGATGCAGCCAGCGTCGATCCGGCCCTGTTCTTCACGCGCCTGGCCGCCCACGTGTGCGCGCCCATGTTCGTTTTCCTGACGGGCTTGTCCGCCTGGCTGTATGCGCATCCGGCCGCCGGGCCCCGCAGCGCCACGGGCTTCTTGTTCAAGCGGGGCTTGCTGCTGGTGGTGCTGGAATTGGTGTTCGTCAATTTCGCCTGGAGCGGGGCGTTTCCGCCAGCCGTGCTGTATCTGCAGGTGATCTGGGTCATCGGCCTGGCCATGATGGCGCTGGCCGTGCTGCACCAGTTGCCGTTGAAAGTGCTGGCACTGTTGGGCGTGGCGATCATCGCGGGCCAGCATTTGCTCACGGGCTTGCGCGCGGAAGAGGGCAGCTTTGGCTATTATTTGCTGACGGTGCTGCTGCAACGGGGGTATCTGGTGGCGGACGGCGCCATGAAGATCAAGGTCAGTTATCCGTTGCTGCCGTGGATAGGCGTGATCGTGCTCGGCTATGCGGCCGGGCCCCTGTATGCGCGCAGTCGTTCGCCGGAGGGGCGGCGGCGCCTGCTGCTGGCGCTGGGCGCAGGCAGCTTGCTGTTGCTGGCCGTGCTGCGCGGTTGCAATATCTATGGTGAAACCCTGCCGTGGGTGGCGGGCGACACGGTCTTGCGCACGGCCATGAGCGTGCTGAACTTCACGAAATATCCGCCATCGCTGGACTTTTTGCTGTTCACCCTGGGCCTGGGTATGCTGGGCCTGGCCTGGCTGGAGTCGCTTGACAACTGGTTCACGCGGGCTTGCGCCACCTTTGGCGGCGCGCCCATGTTTTACTATCTGCTGCATTTATACCTGCTGCTGGCCATCGGTCTCGCCTTGACAGCCGTGCTGGGCGCCAACCACGGTGCCCGGTATGGCGTCGAGCATGTCTGGCAAGTGTGGCTGATCGCGCTGGCCCTGATGCCCGTGCTGTACTTTCCCTGCCGCGCGTTTGCTCGCTACAAGCGTTCGTCGCAGCAGGCGTGGGTGCGCTATTTCTGATCAAGAATAACGCTTTAAAAACCGTAGCGAGCGGAAGTGAATTGTGGCCTCGGCGCGGAACTGTGCAAGAGCACAGTGAGCACCGCAGGCCGCAAGTCGCGACGCACAGCAGGTTTTTACGCGTTATTTGCAATACAGCCTGTCAATGCTGTGCGACGACGCCAGGTAATGCCGCGTTTGCCAACCGATGGCCACCCTGTAGGCGCACGGCGGATCGAGCGCCACGTTGACGGGGAAGCCGCCATTGTTGCCTGATAAATGCGGCCCGCCCGCGCCGCCGCGGAACAGATAATTGCTCGGTGGTGGCGGCGGCGTGAAGCTGGCGGCCGGCAACGGTGGTGGCGGATGCTGGATGCCGTTGTTGTTGGAAATCGTGATATTGAAAAAGCGCAGATGCGGATGGTCGATCGTGTACAGGATATGCACGAGGCCGCCCGCGATGGGGTTGCAGGCATTGCTGCGCAGCTCTTCCAAGTCCAGTGCCACGATGACGGGCGAGTTGTCGAAGACGATGGAATCGAGCCCGTCCGTCGCCACCAGCGCCATGGTATTGCCATCGCGCACCTCGAAGCCCAGGCGGTAGCGGCGTATCGGTTCGCTCTCGGCGGCCGTCAGGCTGCGGCCCGCGTCGAGGATGGGCAAGCCGCCCGGCAGCTTGGCCGGATGCAGGCTGGTGATGGCCGGCGTATTCACGGTCAGCAAGTCAAACGTGCGCAGGAAGATGCTGGGCGCCACGTTGACGACGGCCGTCGTGCCGTCGCGCATGTCCACGGTGACGGGCTTGCCGTCCACCCGTATCCAGCCGCCAGGCTGCAGATCGCCCGCGTCGATGATGACGGGCGCCGAATCGCCGAGACCCAGTCCGTTTGTATAAAACACATAGCCGACGTGCGTGCCGAGGATTTGCGTGAGCGGCGCCAGGCTGGCGGGTGCCACCGTGGGGATGGCTGCCGGGTCGTCGCTGCCGCCGGGCCAGGACCATTCGCCGATCAGGAAACGGTATTCCAGCGGGTTGGCGGGAATGGCGCTGTTGCGCAGCGGGCAATTGCCCTTCAAGGTGACACCGCCGGCGAACACATACGAGGCTCCGGCGCCGCCCGCATAGCCTTGCGCGGAAAAGCCGGACAGCGAGGGAAACGGGTGGATGTCGAAGATTTCCACCTGCTGCCAGTGGGGCACGCCTTCCACGTCGGGCGGCAAGACGTCTTTCGAACACAATTCCACGCAGAAGCAGTGGCCCACATTTTCGCGCCCCGGCTGGCGTCCGTTGGCTTGCGTTTCCGACAGGATCGTCACGCTGCCCAGCTGCGCCGTGAAATACACGTCTGGCCCGCTGGCGAATTCCACGTTGATGAATGGCGAGAAAGGCGTCAAGGTGAAGTCCGACGTCAGGTAATCGATGCGGAAGCGCCCGCTGGCGTCCGTCACCGCCACTCCCAGCGCATCGTCCTGCAGCCAGTCCGCGTCGAACGCCCGCACGGTGGCGCCGGCGATCGGCGCGTGGGGAGCGTCGCAGGTGCGCAGCCGGCCGCAGATGGTCCAGGCGCCGAAGCGGGCGCGCACCAGGCACCAGAAGCGTTGCGGCAGGCAATAATCCCAGACGGCGAGGAAATCGTTCTCTACCTGGCGCCAGCGGGGCTGGATGGTGGTGATGGAAAACTGCAGCGGCACGGGGTCTTTCGGCCCCGGTTTCAGATGCGGCACGGTGGGGCACAGGATATCGACTTCGACGGCCTCGCCCCGATAATCGTCTTCCAGGGTAAAACTGTAGTTGCCATTGTCATCCGTGCGCGCTTCGGCCAGCAGGAAGGGCGCTTTCGCCTGCACTTCCTCGTCCGTGAGGATGGCGAAGGTTTCCTTGGCGCTGGCCACGGCCAGGGCCGTGACGTTTTGCGACTCGCGCGGCCGGTACAGGCGCACGATGACGTGGGATAAGGCTTCAGGACACTCGGCACAGATCAAGCCGCACAGCTTGCCCCGCAGGATATAGGCCATGATGGCTCCCTTGCTGATGTGGACGGCGCACCGCTCGGAATGGCGGCGCTGTTACCAAGCTAGCAAATGGGCGGCCGACAGGATTGATCTGGCTTAAACCTGCTTTCTATTTAATCAGCGCCAATACTTCGCGGAAACGCGGATGCTTGCAATCGCGCAACCATTCGAAGGCCAGCATTTCCACCGTCACCAGATGGGCGCCCAGCTTGCCCAGGCGGGCCAGCGCCGCGTCGCGGCTGGCGGCCTGGCGCGAGCCGACGGCGTCGATGGCGATGATGACCTCGTACCCCAGTTCCAGCAAGCCGATGGCCGTCTGCAGCATGCACACATGGGCTTCGCAACCCGTGATGACGATTTGTTTGCGTCCAGGCGGCAGGATGGCCTGCAGTCCGTCGGCACAGGCGCCGAAATGCGTCTTGTGCAAGGTCCGTTCGCACAGGGCGGCGATCTCTTCCACGTTCGGCCCCAGCCCCTGGCGGTTCTGTTCCGTGCCCAGCACGGGCACGTCGAGCAGTCGGGCGATCTTCGCCAGGCGCAGGTTTTGCGCCAGCACGAGGCCGGCATCGTGGATGGCCGGCATCAAGCGACCTTGCAGGTCGACAATGACCAGTACGGCCTGGTTCGCATCCATCAGCATGGCGTTCTCCTCATTAGTATGTGGCGACAGTGTAGCGCGCCGCAGTTTGCTCAAGTTGGCCAGCTGGGCACGGCTGTTTCGCCCATCAGGTAGCCATGATTCAAATCGACGGCGGCACGCAAGTAGTTCCACAGGGCGCTGACCCTGGCAATATTGCGCCGCTCGCTGGGCGAAATCATCCAGAAGGCGCGCAGCAGGTCGATCTCGCCATCGAGCACGGGCACCAGTTCGTTCGACTGCTGGGCCACGAAGCAGGGCAGGATGGCCAGCGCCTGGCCCGCGCGCGCCGCGTGATACTGGGCGATCACGCTGGTGCTGCGAAACGCGCGCAGGGAATCGGGCGCCACGTTGTCCATGTAGCGCAGCTCCGAACTGAAGACCAGGTCGTCCACGTAGCCGATGATGGGGTGCTGCGCCAGTTGGGCCACGCTGGTGATCGGCGCGTGGCGCGCCAGGTAGGCGGGCGTGGCATACAGTTTCAGGCGGTAGTCGGACAGCTTCGTCACCACGTAGGGGCCGGACTGGGGGCGTTCGACGGAAATGGCCACGTCCGCCTCGCGCTTGGACAGGCTGACAAAGCGGGGCACGGCGATCAGGTCCACGCTGATGTGCGGGTATCGCCCGCAGAACTGCGCCAGGTGGGGCGCCAGCACGATGGCGCCGAAGCCTTCCGTGGCGCCCAGGCGCACCTGGCCTGACAACAGGCGGTTGTGCTCGCCCAATTCCTCGGTGGCGGCGAACACCGTGCTTTCCATGGTTTCCGCGTATTCCATCAGGCGGTGGCCTTCGGGCGTCAGCTGGTAGCCCACGTAGTTGCGGTCGAACAGCTGCGTGCCCACCTGCTCCTCGAACTTGCGCATGCGCCGCGACACGGTGGAATGGTCGATGCCCAGCTTTTTCGCCGCATCGACGAGGCCGGCGCTGCGCGTCAGTTCCAGGAAGACCCGTACATTGTCCCAATCGAGCATGGCAAACCCCCTCTGTGCATTTTTGCAAAGGAATTATGCATTAATTTCACTTGAGTGCATATTTTTACACATGCAGAATGCATCTAAACATATAAGAAAACCCATTCACCTGGAGACACGCATGAAAAAAACCGTTCTGGCCATGGGCGCGCTGGCGCTCACCCTTTCCTTTGGCGGCGCGCACGCGCAAATTTCCGATGGCGTCGTCAAGGTCGGCATCCTGACCGACATGTCCGGCCCGTATTCGGCCATGGGCGGGCGCGGCTCCGTCGTCGCCAGCCAGATGGCCGTCGAGGATTGCCTGAAGGCCGAATGCAAGGGCATGAAGATCGAAATCCTCTCGGCCGACCATTTGAACAAGGCCGACATCGCCGCCTCCAAGGCGCGCGAATGGATAGACCGCGACAAGGTCGACGCCATCGCCGACCTGACCAATTCCTCGGTCGCTCTGTCCGTGCAAAAGCTGATGAAAGAGAAGGGCGGCATCGCCATGTTCAGCGGCCCGGCCACGGGGCGCCTGACCAATGAAGACTGCTCGCCGAACGGCTTCCACTGGATGTTCGACACGTATTCGCAGGCAGCCGGCACGGCGGCGGCGCTGACCAAGCTGGGACAGAAATCCTGGTACTTCGTCACCGTCGATTACGCGTTCGGCCATTCGCTGGAAAAGGACGCCAGCGATGTCGTCAAGCGCAATGGCGGCACCGTCGTGGGCGCCGTGCGCCATCCCCTCAACGCGTCCGATTTCTCGTCCTTCCTGGTGCAGGCGCAAGGCTCGAAAGCGCAGGTGATCGGCCTGGCCAATGGCGGCGCCGACACGGTATCGGCCATCAAGCAGGCGCGCGAATTCCGCATCGGCAGCGGCAAGGACCAGCGCCTGGCCGCCTTGCTGGTGTTCCTCTCGGACGTGCATGCGCTGGGACTGGATACGGCCCAGGGCCTCGTCTACGCGGACGGTTTTTACTGGGATTACGATGAGCGCAGCCGCGCGTTTGCGAAACGCTTCGAGGCGCTCAACAAGGGCGCCAAGCCGACCATGGTGCAGGCGGGCGTGTATTCCAGCGTCTACCACTACCTGAAGTCGGTGGCGGCCGCGAAGAGCGACGACTCGAAAATCGTCGCCGAAAAAATGCGCCAGCTGCCCATCAAGGATTCCGTGATGAACAACGCCTCGATCCGCCCCGATGGCCGCGTGATCCACGACATGTACCTGGTGCAGGTGAAGACCCCGGCCGAATCGAAAGGCGCGTGGGATTACCTGAAAGTGCTGTCCACCATCCCCGCCGACCAGGCGTTCAAGCCGATGGATGCTGCGGCGTGCAATCTGGTCAAGAAGTAATCAACGAACACCTTACGGAGCATCACATGAACCAAGCCCTCACCCACGCAGTCACCCCGGTCCCTGCCATCCCCCTGCACATCGGCGGCAAGCACCATGCGTCAAGCAGCAGCGAATGGCGCGACGTCGTCAACCCGGCCACGCAGGAAATCGTCGCCAAGGTGCCGTTTTCCACGCCGGACGAAGTCAACCTGGCCGTCGCCACGGCCAGGGAAGCGTTCAAGACCTGGCGCAATACCCCGCTGGCCGCGCGCATGCGCATCATGCTCAAGTACCAGCATCTGATCCGCGAAAACATCGGGGCCTTGGCCGAACTGATCACGCGCGAACACGGCAAGACCCTACCCGACGCGGAAGGGGAAGTCATGCGCGGCCTGGAAGTGGTGGAGCACGCGTGTTCGATCGCCACCCTGCAGCTGGGCGAGATTGCGGAAAATGCGGCCACCGGCGTCGATGTCTACAATATCTACCAGCCGCTGGGCGTGGGCGCCGGCATCACGGCGTTCAATTTTCCCGTCATGCTGCCGTGCTTCATGTTCCCGATCGCTATCGCCTGCGGCAATACGTTTGTGCTGAAACCGTCGGAACAGGACCCGTCCTCGACCATGTACCTGGTCGAGCTGATGTACCAGGCGGGCTTGCCGGCCGGCGTCCTGAACGTCGTGCACGGCGGCGCCGACGTCGTCAACATGCTGTGCGACCATCCCGACATCAAGGCCGTGTCCTTCATCGGCTCCACCCATGTGGGCACGCATGTGTACCGCCGCGCCAGCGAATCGGGCAAGCGCGCGCAATCGATGATGGGCGCGAAAAACCATTGCGTGGTGCTGGCCGACGCCAACAAGGAGCAGGCGATCAATAACCTGATCGGCGCGGCCTTCGGTGCGGCTGGCCAGCGCTGCATGGCCAATTCCGTGGTGGTGCTGGTGGGCGAGGCGCGCTCCTGGCTGCCGGAAATCGTCGCCCGCTCGCAGGCGCTGAAAGTGGGGCCGGGCAGCGACCGCGATGCCGACCTGGGACCGATGGTTTCCAAGGCGGCCATGCAGCGCGCGGAAAAGCTGATCCAGGCAGGCGTGGACGAAGGCGCGCAGTTGCTGCTCGACGGCCGCGGCCACAAGGTGGCAGGCTATGAGGGCGGCAACTTCATGGGCCCGACGATTTTCTCCAAGGTCCAGGCATCGAACTCCGTCTACACGCAGGAAATCTTCGGCCCCGCCATGTGCGTGGTCGAAACGGACACGCTGGACCAGGCCATCGCCTTCATCAACGCCAACCCGAACGGCAACGGCACCTCGATCTTCACCTCGTCCGGCTGGGCCGGGCGCAAATTCCAGAACGAGATCGATGTGGGGCAGGTGGGCATCAACGTGGCTATTCCCGTGCCCGTCGCGTATTTCAGTTTTACGGGGTCGCGCGCGTCGAAGCTGGGCGATCTGGGCCCGAACGGCAAGCAGGCGCTGTACTTCTGGACGCAGACCAAGACCGTCACGGCGCGCTGGTTCGCCCCGGACGACGGCGGCAGCGGCGTCAATACCACCATTGCGATGAAATAAGGGGAAGGCCATGGGCACCAATATCGTTTTCATCGGCCTGGGCAATATGGGCTTGCCCATGGCGCAGAACCTCGTGCGGGCCGGCCATGCGGTGACGGGCTTCGATTTGCTGCCGGCCAGCGTGCGGCAGTTTGCCGACGGCGGCGGCCTCGTGTCCGATGACCAGGCGGCGGCGATCGGCCAGGCCGATATCGTCATCACCATGCTGCCGGCCAGCCGCCATGTGCTGGGGGCCTACCTTGGGGACGCGGGTATTTTGGCGCAGGCGCGGCCCGGCACCCTGCTGATCGATTGTTCGACGATTTCCACCGAGGCGGCGCGCCAGGTGGGCCGCGCGGCGCAGGAGAGGGGCATGCCGATGCTGGACGCGCCCGTTTCGGGCGGTACGGCGGGCGCCACCAACGGCACGCTGACTTTCATGGTGGGCGGCGAAGAATCCGCGCTGGCGGCGGCGCGGCCCTACCTGGACGTCATGGGCAAGGCCATCTTTCACGCGGGCGGCTCCGGTTGCGGCCAGACGGTCAAGATATGCAACAACATGCTGCTGGGGATACTCATGATCGGCACCAGCGAAGCCATACGCCTGGGCGTGGCCAATGGCCTCGATCCCAAGGTGGTGTCCGACGTGATGGCGAAAAGCTCGGGCCGCAACTGGACCCTGGACGTCTACAACCCGTGTCCGGGCGTGGCCGAGAATGTGCCCGCGTCGCGCGGCTACACGGGCGGCTTTGGCGTCGACCTGATGCTGAAAGACCTGGGGCTGGCCGTGGAAAGCGCGCTGGCCAGCGGCGCTTCGGTGCCGCTGGGCGCCTTGTCGCGCAATCTATATAGTTTGCACAGCAAGGCGGGATCGGGCGCGCTGGATTTCTCCAGCATTTATCAGCTGCTGGGCGATAAAGTTTAAGGTTGCTGCGCCTGCAGGGTGGCCAGTTCCGCCCTGGCTTTTTCCAGCTTGCCTTCCAGCTTGGCGATCTTCTTCGGTTCCTTGTTGGCTTCCTGGGCCAGGCGCAGCGAGCGCTCCGTCTGGTTCACCTTCGCCTGCGCCTTGACGATCTTCTTGTTGTGGCGTTCGACCAGGGTACTGTCGCGGCAGTGGGCGTTGACTTCGTCGAGCGCGCGCGTGAGGCCCGCGACCTTGTCGGACAGGCCCTGTTCCTGCGCCTGGCGCAATTCGCTGCGGATGCTTTCGCGCTTGGCGGCGCAGCCGGCCAGCTGGGTGTCGGCGGCGCTGGCGCCCACGGAGGCTGCGGCGAGCAGCAGGGTCAAGGCGGTTGTGGCGAGGCGGTTCATGGCGTTCCTGTGTAAGTGGTGGGCTCGTGCAATGTAAGCCTGCCGGCTTGCCCTGTCAAACTTCTTGTGCAGTGCGCGCCTGTCTGGCGTGGCATCGGCTACCATGCGTGTTTTCTTCTTCCCGACACCGCCGCATGCCCAAGAAATTCCTCTTGCTGATTCCTTTCCTGCTGCCGTTGCCGCTCCTGGCCCAGACCTCGCCCACCTTGCTCGACCTGCAGCTGCTCGCCATCAAGGCGAGGGCTGATGCGGCTAGCCATAGCCCGGAAAGCATCGCCGAGTTTGAGCAGGCACGGCGCGCGGCCGAAGCGGGCGACGTGGAGGCGCAGCTGGACCTGGCGCGCATGCTGCAGCTGGGCGTCGGCACGCCGCAAGATACGGCGCAGTCGATGGCCTGGATACGCAAGTCGGCCGAAGGCGGCTATGCGCCGGCACAGTCGGCTTTTGGGGTGGCCTATACCTTGGGCGGCAAGGTGCCCATCGACCGCGTGCAGGGCGAATACTGGCTGCGCAAGGGCGCGGCGCAGGGCAATGCAGAGGCGCAAACCATCCTGGCGCTGGAATTCATCGATGGCGACAGCAGCGCCGAAGAGCAGGCGCTGGCCATCACCTGGCTGAAGGCGGCGGCGAACGAGCAGCACTTCGTGCCCGCCTACAATGCGCTGGGCGAGCACCTGATGCGCGCAGCCGTCGATGAACAGGATCGCGCCGAGGCTTTCCACTGGTATTCCAGATCGGCGCGTGAAAAGGAGCCGGCCGGCATGCGCAACCTGGCCCGCGCGCACGAGCTGGGCCTCGGCGTGGCGCAGTCGGACAAGTGGGCCCTGGTCTGGTACGAGCGGGCGGGGTGGAGCGGCGACGTGCCCGCGATGCGGCGCATGATCGATGTGTATGTCAAAGGCGAACTGGGACAGGCTGCGAATGCCGAAGACGCGGCCGAATGGCGCGGCAAGCTGGCCGAGAAGGAAAAGAAATGAAGACCATGCTGTTTGTATTGAGCCTGGCCCTGGCGCAGCCCGTGCTGGCGCAGCCGGCGTCCACCAAGGAACCGCGCCAGCATCCGGCGCTGGCCGAATTCGATATGTCCGGCCTCGACGACATGCGCGCAAGGGTGCGGGCCGTGATCGACCGTCCGGCCGACCTGTCGCCGGACAAGGTGGCCGCCTTCGGGAAGGCGCGCCTGGCTGCGGAAGGAGGAGATACGGCCTCCCAGCTGGAGCTGGCGCAGATGCTGCACGGCGGCGAAGGCACGCCGCGCGACGTCGACGCCGGCCTGGCGTGGATGCGGAAATCGGCCGAAGGCGGCTATGGTCCGGCGCAGGCTTTCCTCGGCGTGGCCTACACGCTGGGGCAGGGCATGGCCATCGACCGCAAGCTGGGCGAATACTGGTCGCGCAAGGGCGCCGCGCAAGGCGTGGAGCTGGCCAACTTCACGCTGGCCATGCACTTTGAAAATATCCACAGCAGCCCGGCAGAACAGGCGCATGCGCTGCACTGGCTGAAGTTCTATGCCGAAAACGGCTTTATCTATGCCTACAATGAAATCGGCTACCGCCTGATGATGACGGCCGAGGACGAGGCGCAGCGCAAGGAAGCGTTCACCTGGTACATGAAGGCGGCCAAGGCGCTCGACCCGCCCGGCTTGAATAATGTCGCGTACTCGTATGAAGTGGGGCAGGGCGTGCCGCAGAGCGACGAGGCGGCCCTGGGCTGGTATGAAATGGCCGCCATCGCCAAAAGTCCGCCGGGGCAGACGGGTTTTGCGCGGCTGCTGGAACAGGGCCGTGGCGGCCCCACCCGGCAAGGGCCGGCGCCCAAGCCTTTCGCGCTGTACCTGTTGGCGGCGAAGCAGGGCGACGCGGAAGCCATCGAACGACTGATCAAGGTGTACGATAAGGGCGAGCTGGAACAGGCGGCCGACCCGGCGCAGGCGGCACTGTGGCGCGAAAAGCTCAGGCTGGCCAAGACTCCCTGAGCGGGCATGACGGAGTCAGGACGGCATGCTATCATCATTGTTATCGATAACAATATCATGAGAGACCCATGAATCCCGATTTCCGCTCCAAGGCGACGCTTGAAAAGCATATCCTGCACACGATGAATTTTTATCACCCGCGCGCTGTTGACCCGAGCGGCGGCTTCTATCACTTCTTCCTCGATGACGGCACGGTGTATGACGCCAGCACGCGCCACCTGGTCAGCAGCACGCGCTTCATCTTCAATTACGCCATGGCATACCGCCACTTCGGCGGCGACGATTACCAGGCGGCCCTGCGCCACGGCGTGGCCTTTTTGCGCGACGTGCACCGCGACCCGGCCACGGGCGGCTATGCCTGGCAACTGTCGTGGAAGGATGGCGTCAAGCAGGTCGAAGATGGCGCCAACCACTGCTACGGCCTGGCCTTCGTGCTGCTGGCCTATGCCCACGCCTTGCAGGCGGGCGTGCCGGAAGCACGTGCGTATCTGGACGAAACGTTTGAGCTGATGGAGCAGCGCTTCTGGCTGCCCGAACACGGCCTGTATGCGGACGTGGCCAGCGCCGACTGGTCCACCCTGGACGGCTACCGGGGCCAGAACGCCAACATGCACGCCTGCGAAGCCATGCTGGCAGCGTTCGAGGCGACGGGCGAAGCGAGATATCTGCACCGCGCCGAAACCCTGGCGCACAACATCACGGTCCGTCAGGCGGGTCTGGCGAACGGCATGATCTGGGAACACTACACGCCCGACTGGTCGATCGACTGGGACTACAACCTGCACGACAAGAGCAATATCTTCCGTCCGTGGGGTTACCAGCCTGGCCACTTCACGGAATGGGCCAAGCTGCTGCTGATCATGGAGCGCCACAGCCGGTTCATGGCCGGCCCGTCCGACTGGCTGCTGCCGCGCGCGCGCGCGCTGTACGACATGGCCCTGGCCAAGGCATGGGATGGCGCGCATGGCGGCATCCACTACGGTTTCGGCCCGCAGGACGAGATCTGCGATGGCGACAAATACTTCTGGGTGCAGGCGGAAAGCTTCGCCGCCGCCGCCGTGCTGGCCGCCCGCACCGGGGACGAGGCCTACTGGCAAAGCTATGACAAGATCTGGGACTACAGCTGGACGCATTTCGTCGACCATGAACACGGCGCCTGGTACCGCATTTTGACGCCGGAAAACGGCAAGATCAGCAACGAGAAAAGCCCGGCCGGCAAGACCGATTACCACACCATGGGCGCCTGCTATGAAGTGCTGAACGTGATTGGCGGTGCCGCATGAGCGCCACCGCTTTTCCCTCTTTCCCCGCTTTTGTGTCGGCCGGCGAAGCGTTGACGGACATGCTGCGCACGGGCGCGGACTCCTGGAACAGCCAGGTGGGCGGCTCGACCTGGAACGTGGCGCGCGTGATGGCGCGCCTGGGCGTGCCCAGCGCCTTTGCGGGCGGCGTCAGCCTCGACGTCTTCGGCGACGCTCTGGCGCAGGCGACCGACGTGGCGGGCCTGGACATGCGTTTTTTGCAGCGCCATGCGAAGTCGCCGCTGCTGGCCATCGTGCATGAACTGCATCCGCCTACCTATTACTTCATCGGCGACGACAGCGCCGACCTGCATTTCGACGCATCGCTCCTGCCGGCCGGCTGGATGCAGGGGGCGCAATGGGTGCATTTCGGCGGCATCAGCCTGGCGCGCGAACCGCTGGCGGGCAAGCTGGTGGCGCTGGCGCAGGAGCTCAAGGCGGCTGGCGTGAAGATCAGCTACGACCCGAACTTCCGCATCATGATGGATGAACGCTATGACGCCACCCTGCGCCGCATGACGCAGCTGGCCGACGTGATCAAGGTGTCCGATGAAGACCTGGCGGGCCTGTTCCGCCATGACGACATCGATGGCGCGTTTGCCATGCTGCGCAGCTGGAATCCGCAAGCCACGTATTTGTATACGCGCGGCGCGCAGGGTGCGGCGCTGTACCAGGGCGAACAAACATGGCAGGCGGCACCGCCCGTCATCGAGGTGGTCGATTCGGTGGGGGCGGGCGACGCCAGCATCGGCGGCTTGCTGTACAGCCTGATGTACCGGCCCGATGCCAATGGCGGCCAGCACTTGCGTTTTGCCGTCGCGGCGGGCGCGGGCGCCTGCCTGGCGGCTGGTGGCTCGCCGCCCTCCGTGGAACTGGTGGAATCGCTGGCGGCGCGCACGGTGCTGCGCTAGCAGTACCAGCCCGGCGGTAAATGCCGGAGTCAGGCCCGGCGGGTCTGACCCCGCGTAACGGGTCCCGTCGACGCCCGCTCCATCAAGGTAAACGCCATCAAATGATGCGTGGCGGTGGCCGGTTCCCCCGCGCGGCGCTGGCGGATTTCGTCGATGACGAGATTGACGGCGGCGCGCGCCATGTCGGCGATGGGCTGGTGGATGGTGGTCAGCTCGGGCCAGACGGTGGTGGCGACGGGCGTGTCGTCGAAGCCGCACACGCTCAATTCCGCCGGCACCTGCAGGCCCATGCCGTGCACCACGGCCAGGGTGGCGGCGGCCATGTCGTCGTTGCTGGCGAAGATGGCGCTCGGGTGCGGTTTCTGCGCCAGCAGCCGGCGCGCCGCGTCGAGTCCCGAGCGATACGTAAAATAGCCTTGCGCCACCCTGTGCGGCGGCACCTGCAAGCCGGCTTCCCGCATGGCGTCCTCGAAGGCCTGGCGGCGCAGCAGGGCGGGTGTATGCGCCGGATCGCCTTCGATGAAGCCGATGTCGCGATGGCCCAGCGCGAGCAGGTGGCGCGTCATGGCCAGCGCGCCTTCGTAGTCGTCGATGCGCACGGCCGAGACGCCGGGCGAGGGGCGCGCCGTGGCCACGGCGATGGCCGGGATACCCATCCGGTTCAGTTGCGCCAGCACTTCCGGCGAATCGCACAGGGGCGGCGGCACGAGGATGCCATCCACGCCGGCCGCCACCAGGCAATCGATGCCGGCGCGCTGGCTGTCCAGGTCTTCGCAGCGTTCCAGCAGCAACTGGCCGCCGCCCTGGCGGCATTGATCCATGGCGCCAACTAAAAATTCGCTGAGGAAGGCTGCGCTCGGATTGCTGTACAACAGGCCGATGCGCAGGGTGCCCGTGCGGGCCGCCCTGGCCGCCAGGTTGGGCTGATAGCGCAGGCTGGCGATCGCCGCCTCGACCTTGTCGCGCGTGGCCGAGCTGACGCTGCTGCGTCCATTGATCACGCGCGATACCGTCATGGCCGATACGCCGGCCACGCGCGCCACGTCATGCACGGTGGCGCCGCTGGCGGTATCGGGGGCGGCGTGCGCCGCCTTATTCGAGGTGGCCACCGAACTTCAGCTTGCCGCTGATGCGCATGCCGTGCAATTGGCCTTCTTCCAGTTCGGCGGCGCTGGTGCGCTGCGCCGTGTCGCGCCGCGCCAGTCCCACGGACAGGATATCGAGCATCATCAGCTGCAGCAGACGCACGATCATGGGCACGAAATTGAGATTGCCTTCCGGGTGGTTCAAGGTCAGCAGCACGTCGGCCAGCCTGGCCAGCGGCGAACCGCTGGCCGTGATCGCCAGCACGCGCGCGCCGCAGCCCTGCGCCACCTTGACGGTGCGCAGCAGGTCGGGCAGGGCGCCCGAACGGGAAATGACCAGCGCCACGTCGCCCGGTTTCAGCATGGCGGCGCTCATTTCCTGCGCCTGCGGATCGGCAAAGAAGCTGCTGACGATGCCCAGGTTGAGCAGCTTGTGCTGCATGTCGTCGGCCACCACGCGGGCGCTGCCCACGGCCAGCAGCTCCACGCGCTGCGCGCCGCGCAGCAGTTCGATGGCGGCCGTCAGCGCCTTCACGTCGAGCATGTCGCGCAGGGCCAGCGCGGCCGAGGCGTTATTGCCCAACACCTTGCGCGCCAGTTCGGCGTCGGAGTCCGAGATCTCCACGTGGCAGTGGGCTACCGTAATGGCGCCGCCCGTCAGGCCGGACGCCAGCTTCAATTTGAAGTCGGCCAGGCCCTGCACGCCGATCGAGCGGCAAAAGCGCATCACGGTTGGCTGGCTCACGCCGACCCTCTGGGCGATTTCCGCGATCGGCAGGGTCAGCATGGCGTTCGGCTCCTTCAGCACCCAGTCGGCCACCTTGCATTCCGAGGGGCTCATGCGCCCGCGCGCCTGGCGCACGGATTCGAGCACGGGCGCGCCGGAATGGGCGCGCTTGAGCTTTTGCGCCAGGATGGCGGCGATACCGAGGAACGTCGGCAGTTCGGCCGTGATCAGAAAGGTGGGGATCTGCGCCAGGTAGTCGTTCAGGCGGCCCTTTTGCTCGAAGCGGGCGCGGAACTGCGACTGCTCGAACAGGGGGCCCAGGCGCGGCACGATGCCCCCGCCTATATAGATGCCGCCCAGCGCGCCCAGGGTCATGGCCACGTTGCCGGCGATGGAGCCGAGGATGGCGCAGAAACAGTCCACCGCTTCAAGGCACACTTCGCATTCATTGTTCAGGGCGCGGCTGGTGATTTCGGCTGCCAGCAGCGGCAGCGCGTCGGGCTTGCCGGCGCGTTCGGACAGGGCACGGTAGATCAGTTCCAGGCCGCGCCCGGAAGCGAGGCGTTCGGCCGAGACGTGCGACAGTTCGCGCCAGGCGAAGGACAGCACGTCCATCTCGCGCTGGTCGCAGGGCGCGAAGCTGACGTGGCCCCCTTCGCTGCCCAGCGCGATCCAGCGGTCTTCTGCGGGGATCATGCCCGACACGCCCAGGCCCGTGCCCGAACCGAGCAGGCCGATGACGCTGTCGGCGCGCGCCATGCCGCCGCCGATCTGCAGGCGCTGGTCGGGCCGCAGATAGGGCAGGGCCATGGCCAGCGCCGTGAAGTCATTCACCACCAGCAGGGTGTCGAGGCCCAGCGTGGCGCGCATGGCCTCGATCGAGAAGAACCAGTGATGGTTCATCATGCGGATAGTGTCGTCGTCGATGGGATTGGCGATGGCGATGGCCGCATGGCGCACGCGGGCCGAACCGGCGGCGCGCGCCTCGCTGCTATCCATATACGCGGTGATGGCGTCGAGCAGCGAAGCGTAGTCGTCGCAGGGCAGCACGGCCACCGCTTCCAGGTGGCCCTGGCGCGTCTCAAGCACGAAACGGGCATTGGTGCCGCCGATGTCGGCCAGCAGGCGCGGCCCTTCACTGAATCGCTCCGCCGGATCGCTGCCTGCTACTTCCATTTTTTCATCAATTTTCATGGCGGTGCCTAGTCTCGTTTGCGTGCGCTGTCATGGCGGCGCACTGTCGTTATGGCAAAAACCAAGGATTTTAATTCGTATACGTGCCGCGTGCCGAAAAATGCGGGGCACCCGCGCAAATGCTTGCACGCAGCGCCGGAAACGGGCGGCGCCAGCTGAAAAATCAGGGCGGTCAACCGGCAAATCCCTGCGCAAATAAAGTGTCGCAGAGTAGTCGTAGGATTACAACATAATATGTTGATATTTGTTCGTAGTATAGTTACTATGTCCCTGCTGGAAAGAATTCTGGCCAGTACATTCGGCCACGAATGACTAGATAAAAAATAAATTACTGAGGAGACTTACCATGCTGCATCGCACCATGTTGAAGGCCGTGTTGAAGACACTGCCAGCTGCCATCGTCTTGGCCATCGCCAGCGGTTCCGCTGCCGCCGACCCAATGTACCCATCCGACTCCGAAGGCTTCCACGGCTACCTGCGCGCTGGCGCCGGCAGCAATACGTCGAGCGACGGCGGTTCGCAAGGCTGCTTCGGCCTGGGTGGCAATACCATGAAATATCGTCTGGGCAATGAGTGCGACGCCTACACGGAATTCGGCTACACCAAGTCTGTTGCCAAGTCCGGCGGCGTGAACTACCTGGCCACCATCTGGGTCAACGCCTACGCGCCAAACTCGGATTTCGGCGACAACAAACTGGGCATCGTCAAGGCCTATGTCGAAGCGCAGGGACTCGATTTCCTGAACGGCGGCACGGCTTGGGTCGGCAAGCGTTTCTACTACCGTCCTGACATCCACATGCTGGATCTGCAATACATCAACATGAACGGCACCGGCGCCGGCCTGGACCGCATTCCTGTTGGCCCGGGTAAATTCTCGTATGCCTTCTTCAAGGACAACGACATCAATGCCCGCGATAAGAACACTGGCGCCATCACCGGCACCCGTTCCGCCGTGCGCCAGAACTTCATCTACGGCGAAATTCCCGTCAATGAAAATGGCACCCTGGACCTGGCCGCGACCATCATCACGGCCGAAGGCAAGGACAACGACATCTACGGCCCGAAACATAACGGCTGGCAACTGTCGGCATTCCACCGTCAAGGCAAAGTCTTCGGCGGCGGCAACACCTTCGGCGTGCAGTACGGCGTCGGCCCTGGTGTTGGCGGTGACGGCAACGGACAGTTCGGCGCCTCGGGCAGCACTTCCTACGGTTCTGACCGCAAGCGCACGCGCGTCTTCAATGACATGGCGATCCAGCCGATGGAAAACTTCGGCATGGAATTCGTCGCCCTGTGGCAAAAAGACGAATCGACCGCCGCCGGTTCCTCGACCTGGACCTCGGTCGGCGTGCGTCCTGTGTACGCATTCACCAACAACTTCAAGCTGGTGGGCGAACTGGGCACGGACCGCGTGACGCAATCGGGCGGCCAGCCAGCCAAGCGCCTGACCAAGCTGACCATCGCACCGACGATCTCGGCCGGCCCTGGCCTGTGGTCGCGTCCTGAACTGCGCGCTTTCGTGACGTACGGCAAATGGAACGATGCGGCCACCGCCTCGGTCAACGCGTCGAACAACGGCGGCCCGATCTATAACAACAACACCAGCGGCACGTCGTATGGTTTCCAGGTGGAAACCTGGTTCTAAGTTGGCAGGCGTTGTAAGTCTAAATCAACCTGGCGCATCCTTCGCGGATGCGTTTTTGGCGCCGTCCCGTGATATAAATGCAATGTAGTCGTTCATGGATCACGGCGCCGTCTTTTCACTGAAGATGATGCCCGTTTGCAAGCGGGTCTGAGCACAAGAGCGCCGGTACAGGCGCAGATTTCACCTTTTTCGGCCCCCGTATGCCGAAGCCCCCTAAAAGCTTGATCAAAAAAGGAATGTGGAGATGAAACTGAAATTCAAGATTACCCAACTGGCCGCGTTGACCACCCTGGCATTTGCCGGCAACGCCTTTGCGACCGACGTGGAAGTGTTGCACTACTGGACCTCCGGCGGCGAAGCGAAGTCCGTGGGCCAGTTGCAGCAAATCGTGAAAGAAAGCGGCTTCGGCTGGAAAGATTTCGCCGTGGCCGGTGGCGCTGGCGAAAACGCCGCGACCGCGCTGAAAACCCGCGTCATTTCCGGCAATCCGCCAACGGCTGCCCAGCTCAAGGGCCCATCGATCCAGGAATGGGGCGCAGAAGGCGTGCTGGCGAATATCGATGATGCCGCCATTCCAGGCAAATGGGATGCCGTGCTGCCGAAAGTCGTCGCCGACATCATGAAATACAAGGGCCACTACGTCGCCGCTCCCGTCAACGTCCACCGCGTCAACTGGATGTGGGTCAATCCGGAAGTGCTGAAAAAAGCCGGCGTGGCCACCACCCCGACCACCTGGGATGCGTTCTTCGACGCGGCCGAGAAAATCAAGAAATCGGGCGGCATCGCGATCGCCCACGGCGGCCAGCCTTGGCAGGACGCCACCGTGTTTGAATCCGTCGCGCTGGGCGTAGGCGGCACGGAATTCTACAAAAAGGCCATCCTCAAGCTGGACCAGAAGGAATTGACCGGCCCGACCATGCTCAAGGTGTTCGACACCCTGGGCAAGGTGAAAACCTACATCGACAAGGATGCGGCAGGCCGCGACTGGAACCTGGCCACCGCCATGGTCATCAACAACAAGGCCGGCTTCCAGTTCATGGGCGACTGGGCCAAGGGCGAGTTCACGGCCGCAGGCAAGGTGCCGGGCAAGGACTACCTGTGCGTGGCAGCTCCTGGCACGGACAAGGCCTACACCTTCAATATCGATTCGTTTGCCATGTTCACGCAAAAGGATGCGAATGCGAAGAAGGGGCAGATCGCCCTGGCCAACGCCATCATGAATCCGAAGTTCCAGTCGATCTTCAACCTGAACAAGGGTTCCATCCCTGTGCGTTCCGGCGTTTCCAAGGACAAGTTTGACGCTTGCGCCCTGAAATCGATGGAAGACATGGACGCCACCAACAAGACCGGCGGCCTGGTGCCATCGTTCGCCCACGGCATGGCGCTGCCATCGGCCACGCAAGGCGCCGTGACCGACGTCATCGCCAAGTTCATGAACACCAACATGAGCTCGAAAGACGCGGTTGCAGCATTGGCCAAAGCGGCAAAAGTGAAGTAATCACGACGGCGCCGGCACTCCCGCCGGCGCCCGCTGCATCGCATGCATCGCAGGCGTCCGCCCTGGCGCTCGACCAGGCCGGCGCCACACGCAGTTCTACTTCTACGGCTGTCCTATGTCCATACGCAAGCAATTCGACCGATGGATACCGCAGATGGTGTTGGGCCCCACGCTCATCGCCAGCTTGGTATTCGTCTATGGTTTTATCTTTTTGACCGGTTGGCTGTCGCTGACCGAATCGCGGCTGATGCCGAACTACGAGTTCGCCGGCCTGGTGCAATACTACGAGCTGTTCGATAATGAGCGCTGGTGGACCTCGCTCAAGAACCTCGGCATCTTTGGTGTCCTGTTCATCGGTTGCAGCATCGCCATCGGCCTGTTCCTGGCCATCCTGCTGGACCAGAAAATCCGCGCCGAAGGCGCGCTGCGCGCCATCTACCTGTATCCGATGGCGCTGTCCTTCATCGTCACCGGTACGGCCTGGAAATGGATGCTCAATCCCAGCCTGGGCCTGGAAAAGGTCATGCACGACTGGGGCTGGACCTCGTTTACCTTCGACTGGCTGGTGAACTCCGACATGGCCATCTACACGGTGGTGATCGCCGGCGTGTGGCAGTCGTCGGGCTTTGTCATGGCCCTGTTCCTGGCCGGCCTGCGCGGCATCGATGATGAAATCATCAAGGCGGCGCAAGTCGATGGCGCGTCCCTGCCGACGATCTACTGGCGCATCGTGATTCCCGCCATGCGTCCCGTGTTCTTCAGCGTGCTGCTGATCCTCGCGCATATCGCGATCAAGAGCTTCGACCTGGTCATCGCATTGACGGCTGGCGGACCTGGCAATTCGTCGTCCGTGCCGGCCATCTTCATGTACCAGTTTTCCTTCACCCGCGGCCAGCTGGGCCTGGGCTCGGCATCGGCAATGATGATGCTGGCCACCATCGTGGCCGTGCTCGTGCCGCTGATGTACCTGGAAACGCGCAGCGCAAAGGCGATGAGATGACACCTACCCGCAATAATCGCCTCACCCTCGGACGGGTTGTGGTATACCTGCTGCTGATTCTGTTTGCGGTGTACTACATCGTGCCCCTGTACGTGACCCTGTCGACGTCGTTCAAGTCGCTCGACGAGATCCGCAGCGGCAATCTGCTGGCCTTGCCGCACGTGTGGCAGTTCGATTCCTGGTCCAAGGCCTGGTCCTCGGCCTGCACGGGCGTCACCTGCGACGGCATGCAGCCGTTCTTCTGGAACTCGATCAAGATGGTGATTCCCGCCGTGCTGATCTCGACCTTCCTGGGCGCCTTCAACGGCTATGTGTTCGCGCACTGGCGCTTCCGCGGTTCGGAAATCCTGTTTGCCGCCTTGCTGGTGGGCTGCTTCATTCCGTTCCAGGTGGTGATCCTGCCGATGGCGCGCCTGCTGGGCGAATTCGGCCTGGCCAATACGACTACCGGCCTGGTCTTTGTCCACGTGGTGTATGGCACGGCGTTCACGACCCTGTTCTTCCGTAACTACTATATCGGCGTGCCGGAAGAATTGATCAAGGCGGCGCGCATCGACGGCGCCGGCTTCTTCCTGATCTTCCGCAAGATCGTGCTGCCGATTTCGGGTCCGATTTTCGTCGTCTGCATCATCTGGCAATTCACGCAGATCTGGAACGACTTCCTGTTCGGCATCGTCTTCGCCAGCGGCGATTCGCAGCCGATCACGGTGGGCTTGAACAACCTGGTCAACACGTCCACGGGCGTGAAGGAATACAACGTCAACATGGCGGCCGCGGTGATTGCCGCGCTGCCGACCCTGCTGGTCTATCTGGTCGCAGGCCGTTATTTTGTGCGCGGTCTGACCGCAGGCGCAGTCAAAGGTTAAGGAAAGAATATGTCCAGTTTATCGATACGCAGCATCCGCAAGGTGTACACGAATGGCGTCGAAGTCCTCAAGGGCATCGACATCGAGATCAAGGATGGCCAATTCCTGATCCTCGTCGGCGGCTCCGGCTCCGGCAAGTCGACCTTGCTCAACATGGTGGCCGGCCTGGAAAGCGTCACGTCGGGCGAAATCCTCATCGACGGCAAGGTCGTCAACGACCTGCCGCCGAAGGACCGCGACATCGCCATGGTGTTCCAGTCCTACGCGCTGTACCCGTCGATGACGGTGCGCGAAAACATCGCGTTTGGCTTGAACGTGAAAAAAGTGCCGAAGGCGGAGCAGGAAGAAATCGTCGCCCGCGTCGCCGAAACCCTGCAGATCACGCATTTGCTCGACCGTCGTCCGGCGCAGCTGTCGGGCGGACAGCGCCAGAGGGTCGCCATGGGCCGCGCCATTTCGCGCAAGCCGTCGCTGTTCCTGTTCGACGAACCGCTGTCGAACCTGGACGCCAAGCTGCGCGTGGAAATGCGCGCCGAGATCAAGCTGCTGCACCAGCGCCTGAAGGCCACCATCGTCTACGTCACGCATGACCAGATCGAAGCGATGACCATGGGCGACCTGATCGCCGTTATGAAGGATGGGGTAGTGCAGCAGCTGGGCACGCCGCAGGAAATCTACGACAATCCGGCCAACCTGTTCGTGGCCGGTTTCATCGGTTCGCCATCGATGAACTTCATCACCGTCAAGCCTGTCATCGAAGGCAACGAGGTGTTTGTCGCCATCGAGAACGCGGGCAAGAGCATGCGCCTGGCCTTGCCGTTCGCGGCCGACAAACTGCGCAGCTATGCGGGCCGCGACGTGATCCTGGGCGTGCGCCCGGAGCAGATCACGGACATGAGCAGCGCGCACGGCGACGTGGGCCAGGAACTCGGTTGCCTGATCGACCTGGTCGAGCCGACCGGCCCGGATACCTTGCTGACGACGCGCCTGAACGGCGCCGCCGTGACTTGCCGCACGCACCCGCGCGAAGCCGTGCTGCCAGGACAGACCATGCAGCTGTCGTTCAACCTGTCGAAAGCGGCCCTGTTCGATCCGGCCAACGGCGAGCGCATCGCCTAAGCGTCGTTATCCATGAAAACGGCCCGCCTGTCAGCTGACAGGCGGGCCGTTGTCGTTTGCGCCGCGCTTATTTCGCCAGAGATTTCTTGTACGCGATGGAATAGCTGAGCTTGCCCGTTGGCGTGACCAGGTCGTCCAGCGCCGCCTGGCTGAAGACGCCAGTCCAGCCCAGGGTTTGCGCCGTCACGCCGCGGCTGACGATATCATTCGCTTTCAGGCCGGCCATCGCCGTCGATGCGCTCTTGATGGTGGCCATGTAGCTGGCGGCGTCGCGTGTATCCGTCTTGGCCAGGTCGATGCCGGCCTGTGTGCGCAGCCAGTCTGCCCAGTAGAATTCGAGGAATTCCGTGGCTGTCGACGGCACCACGTAGCCGGCGTCGCGCGTGAAGTAGACGAGCGAGCGGTACGGGTCGTTGCCCAGCGACTTCAAGCCGATGGACGCGGGCAGCTGGCTGGTGGCGATCGCCTTGTTGCTGCCGTCTTTCAGCCAGACCTTGTTGACCTTTTTCATCTGCGCCCAGAAATCGTATTCATTGAGCTTGCTGAAATTGTCCGTCACCTTGACCCACACTTTCAGCTGCAGGTTCTGGCCATTGTCGGCGTCGCGGAAGGCGGAAAACGTATGGTGGCCGTCCGTCAGGTACAGGGTGCCGTTCGGGCCGATGACGACGGTCTTCATGTCGCCCGGCTTGGTGCCCACGGCAGCCTTGCACTGGAACGTCGACGGTGGATTGGTCAGGGTGGCGCCGGCCACGTTGGCCGTCTTGCTTACCACGTCGTCCTGGCCGTTGGCTTCGCACAGTTCGGCGAATTTCTTCGGCTTGTTGGTCTTGGCCATGACCAGGTCTTCCGCGCCATAGCGGCCCAGCTTGTAGTACACCTGGTCGTAGCCGATGGCCGGTTGCGTGGGGTGCAGTTCGTCGAGCGACACTTGCAGGAAGACGGGCGCTGCATCGGTGCCGGCAGCCGTGGCTGCCAGGACTTGCTGGCGCGCGCTGAGCACGGGCGGCGTTTCCAGCACGCTCTTGCCGGTGGCGAGCGGCGCGCCGCCATCGGTGATCTGCGCGACGATGCTGCCGCTGGCGTTGACGATATCGATATCCGTACCGTTCTGCTTTACCTGCAGGTTGTCGAGCAGGACGTCTGCCGGGTCCTTGCTGTTCGGCGTCAGGGGGCCATTGACGAAATCATAGCTGGCCGCCATGCCCAGGGTTTGCAGGGGCGCCGCCAGGGCCGTGCCCAGCTGCGTCTGCGCCGTTTGCAGGCGTGCCGCATCAATGGCGGCCAGGCTGGCGGGGGATGCGCTCGACGGGATGCTGCCCAGCAGTTGCATGGCGATGACGGAGGTGAGCGGCGTCAGGTTGACGGCGCTTTCCTTCAGCGACAGTGCGTACAGCGTGGTGCCGCCTGCCGGCGTGACGGAGACGAGGAAGGGCGCCTTCGCCGTGGCGGCCAGGGTGATGGCCGCTTTGCCGTTCGCGTCCGTGGTGCCGCTGCCGACGGCATTCTTGCCGGCGTCGAGCACGGTGACGGAGGCATTCGCCACGGCCTTGCCGGTGGCCACTACCACGTTCAGGATGCGTGCGGGGGCGACGGGCTCCACCGGGGCGACGGGCGCCGTGCTGGTATCGCGGTAGTCGTTGCCGCCGCAGGCGGCCAGGCTGGCGCCCAGCGCGAAGGCGATGGCAATGGATAAGGTGCTGCGGCGGATATTGTGCTTGTACATGGTGTCCCGTGATGTCGGCCTGAAAAGTGCCGACATGCTAGCGGGCGCAGATGTCAGGATGATGACACGCCGGGAGGTTACTGGCGCAGCAGCGACTTGCGGTAGCCGATGGCGTAGCCCAGCTTGCCCTTGTCTTCGGTCAGTTCGTCGAATGCTGCGTGGTCGATTTCGCGCAGCGCGCCAAGGTCCTCCGCGCGCTTGCCGCCGCTGACGATCTCCGCCGGTTGCAGCGCCACCATCGCCTGCGCGGCCAGCAGGATGGCGCTGGCATACGCGGCGGGATCAAGCAGATCGGCACGTTCCAGGTTGAGCGCCGGTTTGCGGCGCAGCCAGTCGGCCCAGTAGAATTCGAGGAATTCCGTGGCCTTGTCGGGCGGCTCGTAGCCGATCCCGCGCGTAAAGTAGACGAGCGAGCGGTACGGATCGTCGCCCAGGGCCTTCAGGCCGATGGCGGACGGCAGCTGCTGCGGCGTGATGGCCTGGTTGCGGCCGTTTTTCAGCCACACCTTGTTCTCTTCGCGCATGCGTGTCCAGAAGGCCGCTTCGCCCAGCGCGCTGAAATTGTCGCTGACCTTGACCCAGACCTTCAATCGATGATTGCGCCCGCCATCGGCATCCCGGAAAGTGGAAAACGTGTGGTGGCCATCGGTCAGGTACACGGTGCCGCGCGGGCCGATGACGACGCTTTTCATGTCGCCCGGACGGCTGCCCACGGCCGCCTTGCAGCGGTAGCCGGCCGGCGGCGCGGCCAGGGTGGCGCCGGCCACATTGGCCGTGCCGGGCAAGACGTCGCCCTGGCCATTGGCTTCGCACAGGTCGGCGAATTTCTTTGGCTTGGCGATGTCGGTGATGTGTTTTTCCTCGGCCGCATAGCGTCCCAGCTTGTAGTACACCTGGTCGTAGCCGATGGCCGGCTGGGTCGGATGCAGTTCATCGAGGCTTACCTGCAGGATGCGCGGCTGGGCGGCGCTGCCCACGACGGTGGCCATCAGCGCCTGCTGGCGCGCGCTCAGGACGGGGGCCGGCGCGACGGCGGCATCGCGAGCCCAGGCCATGCTGGCGAAAGACAGGGCCAGCGCGGCGGCGACCCGGGGAAATGCGGTGTGCATGCGACCTCCGAAGTGAGCGGTATGGCGTGCAGCATAGCGCGGCACGCGATTTCGCGCAGTCCGACAGGCGCATGCACTGCGCCATATCAAGATGGCTAATTAAAACCAGCGCTTAAAACCACGTTTCCACCTGCAGGCCGAACGAGGTGCCGCTGGTGGCGTTGCCGTACACGGGGCCCGATTCATTGGCCTTGTTGACGGCGGCCGTGGCGGCGTCGTTCCATTTGCCGTAGGTGACAAAGGCGCGCAGCTCGGGGCGCGACCAGTAACCTTTGCCGGCTGTCAGGGTGGGCGCGAAGGTCAGCTTGGTCAGGCGCTGCGCTGCGCCGCCCGTGGGCGAGGTCACGCGGTCCGTGCCCAGCTCGAATTGCAGCTTGAAGTTGTCGTTGACGGCATACACGGGGCGCACGCCCAGGGTGGTCCAGGTCGAACTGCCGCCCGTGGCGTCGGACTTGTCGCGCTGCACGATGGCGATCATTTCCGCGCTCCATTCCGGCGTCGGCTGTATCCACAGCGAATTGAAGATGCGCAGGCGCGTGACGTCGCTGCCGTTGCGGATCGAACCCGTCGTGCCCATGCGGTCGCAGCACTGGCCGCCGGCGCCCGTGCCCGGCCCCACGCCGTACTGGATGCCGAAGGTGTTGGCGCCGCCCCACACTTTATCCTGCTTGTGCAGCACGGTGGCCTGCCAGCCGCTGTGCGAGGTGCTGTCCTTCTTGTCGGGCGTGATGAGGGTGGTCAGCACTTCCAGCGTGCCATCCTGGTTGATGGGGATGCCCTGGTAGACGAGATTTTGCCGGATGGCCGAGTTGCCGGGCTTGTCGTTATCCTTGAAGAAGCCATAGCTGATGCGGCCCGGTCCCAGCTTGTACTGGTCGATGCCGCCGCCCGTGCCGTTCATATTGATGTATTGCAAGTCCAGCATGTGGATGTCGGGACGCATGTAGTAGCGCTTGCCGATCCAGGCCGTGCCGCCGTTGAGCATGGCGATGTTTTTCGCTTCCACGTACATCTTCGACATGCTCAGTTCCGAATCGCTGACGGCGGAGCTGGGCGTGTAGGCGGCCACCATGATATGGCCGACGAAGCTGACGCCATTGGGCGACTTGGCCATTTCCTTCTGGTATTCGAACTCGCCATAGGTGTCGCATTCGTTGCCGAGCCGGTAGCGCATGGTGTTGCCGCCCAGGCCGTAGCAACTTTGCGGGCCGCGGCTGTCCGAGCTCGAGCCGAGGCCGGCGCGGAAGTAGCCGTGGTATTCGCCTTCGGCATCGCTGGCGTGGGCGGCGCCGCTGGCCAGCAGCATAGTGCAGGCCAGGGCCAGCGAGGTCTTGATCGGGTGTTGCATGGAATCTCCTTGTCGTTATCAAAATGCGTGCTTGGGCACGTCGTACCGGATCGCTGCCGATCCAATCGGGGGACTGCCTGGGCGGAAAGCTCAGGCGGCCAAAATCTGTTTCGATGAAATCAGGTTGCCGGGTTCGCGCCGCGTGCGCGCCACGTCTTGCGCGTCGAACAGATGGAAGGCGCTGCTGGCGGCCGAGACCGTGAATGGCTGGCCCAGCGGCACGCGGTTGTTGCCGTCGCCGCGTATCACCAGTTCCTGGCCGTTGTCCAGTGCCAGGTAGATGAAGTTGGCTTCGCCCAGGTGTTCCACCAGGCTGACGACGCCCTGGAACTGGGCGCTGCCATCGCCGTTTTCCAGGATATGTTCGGCGCGCAGGCCGACCGTGACGGCATCGCCCGGCAGCAAGCCGGCCGGATCGACGAGGGCCGTGATTTCCTGGCCGCTGGCCAGCGCCACGCGCACGCCATCGTCCTGCGCGGCGATGACCTTGCCCTCGAAGAAATTCATCATCGGCGCGCCGATGAAGCCGGCCACGAAGCGGTTGGCCGGCTGCTGGTACAGCTCGAGCGGCGTGCCGGCCTGCTGGATATGGCCGCCATGCATGACGACGATCTTGTCGCCCAGGGTCATCGCCTCGACCTGGTCGTGCGTCACATACACGATGGTGGCGTTCAACTGGCGATGCAGCTTGGCAATTTCCAGCCGCGTCTGCACGCGCAGGGCCGCGTCGAGGTTGGACAGCGGCTCGTCGAACAGGAACAGCTGCGGTTCGCGCACGATGGCGCGGCCGATGGCCACGCGCTGGCGCTGGCCGCCCGACAGTTCGCGCGGCAGCCGTTCCAGCAGGTGGTCGATCTTCAGGATGGCGGCCGCGTGGCGCACGCGCTGGGCGATGGCTTCCTTGCTGGCGCCGGCGATCTTCAGGCCGAACGCCATGTTGCGGTACACGCTCATGTGCGGATACAGGGCATAGCTCTGGAAGACCATGGCGATGCCCCGTTCGGCCGGCGGCAAGTCGTTGACAACCTTGCCGCCGATGGACAAGGTGCCCTGCGAAATGCTTTCCAGGCCGCACAGCATGCGCAGCAAGGTCGATTTGCCGCAGCCGGAAGGGCCCACCAGCACGACGAATTCACCGTCGCGGATGTCGAGGTCGATGCCGGCCAGCACATTGTGGCGGCCGTCGTAGGATTTGGTCAGTTGTTGCAGGCTTACATGGGCCATGGCGCACCTATTATTTGACCGCGCCGGACGTCAGGCCGCGGATCAGTTGACGAGAGAAAATGACGTACATGATGAGCACGGGAATGACGGCCAGCGACAGCGCCGCCAGCACGGAGTTCCAGTCCGTCACGTATTGGCCGATGAATTGCTGCACGCCCAGGGTGACGGTCTTGGTGCGGTCCGATGGCGCCAGGATCAGCGGGAACCACAGGTCGTTCCAGGCGGGAATCATGGTGAACACGGCCACCGTGGCGATGGCGGGGCGGATCAGGGGCAGGATCACCTGGAAGAAGATGGCGAATTCGCCCACCCCGTCGCAGCGCGCCGCATCCTTCAGTTCGCGCGGCACCTGGCGCACGAATTCGGACAGAATCATCACGGCCAGCGGCAGGCCCTGCGCCGTGTACACGAGCACCAGCGCGCTCAGGGTGTTGATCAGGTCGAGCCGCACCACCAGTTCCAGGATGGACACCGTGCCGAGGCGGATGGGGATCATGATGCCCAGCGCCAGGTACAGGGTCAGCAGGCGGTTGCCCGTAAACGTGTATTCCGACAAGGCCCAGGCCGCCATGGCGCCGAATAGCACGATCAGCAGCAGCGACAGCAGAGTGACGAACAGGCTGTTGCCGAAGTACAGCAGGAAGTCGGAATTGGCAAGCACCTTGTGAAAGCCCACGAGCGAAAAGGTGGAGGGCGTGGGCAGGGCCAGCGGATTGTCGAAGATGGCGGCCCGCGTCTTGACCGAGTTGATCAGGATCAAGACGATGGGGAACAGGGCGATGATGGTGTAGCCGGCCAGGATCGCATGCACGGCGGCGCGGCCCAGGGGGCGGGTGGAAACGTTGCGCATGGCGGCCCTTACAGTTCGTAGCGTGTCAGCTTGCGCTGCACGAAAAAGAAATACACGCCCACGCCCACGAGGATCACGAGGAACATCATGGTGGCCACGGCGGCGCCCATGGTGGGGCTGCCCAGCTGGGCCTGATAGCCGAAGAAGGTGCGGTAAAAGAAGGTGCCGAGGATGTCGGTGGCGTAGTTCGGTCCCGCCAGCGCGCCTTTCACGGAATACACGAGATCGAAGGCGTTGAAATTGGCGACAAAGGTGAGGATGGTCACCAGTCCCAGGGTGGGCCAGATCAGCGGCAGCTTGATTTGCCAGAAGATGCGCATGGCGCTGGCCCCTTCCGCGTGGGCCGCCTCGATGATTTCCTCGGGCACGGCCAGCAGGGCCGCATAGATCAGCATCATGGGAATGCCGATATATTGCCAAACCGAAATGAGGGCGATGGTCAGCAGGGCCGTCGATTCCTGGCCCAGCCACGGCGCGAAGTAACTGCCGATGCCGACGCCATCCATCAGCGACTGGCCCACGCCCCACAGCGGCGACAGGATCAGCTGCCAGATGAAGCCGATGATGACGACGGACAGCAGGGTCGGCAGGAAGATCAGGGTGCGGTAGCTGCGTTCGCCCTTCAACCCCTTGAGGCTGAAGAGGGTGGCCAGCAGCAGGCCGATGGGATTTTGCAGCAGCATGTGAATGAGGAAGAACTTGCAGTTGTTCCACATCGCATTCCAGAAACTTTGCGACCATTGCGGGTCGAACAGGATGGTGGCGTAGTTGGCCAGGCCGGCAAAATGGTGCTGGCCGCTCTCGTCGGTCGTGTACAGGCCGAGACGCAGGGTATCGGCCAGGGGCAGGGCGCTGAACAGCGAGTAAATGACCAGCGCCGGTGCCAGGAACACGAGCACGTGCCATGGGAAAGCTTTTTTCACGGCGAAACTCCAGACGAAGAAAAGCACCGGCGGCGGGGCCGCCGGCAAAACCGTGCCACCGGCTGCCGCATCGCTTTGCTCAGGCCGGTTGCGCGGGGAGGAGGGAGGGATTTATTGCTGCTGCGGCTTGTACCACTTGGCAAAGCCGGACTGGATCTGGCGCGCCGCGTCCTTCGGCGCCAGCTTGCCGTTCAAGACCTGGGCGTTGACGTTCCACAGCTCGTTTTCCATGCTCGGTTCGCCACGGTTGAGGATTTGCGCGTTCAGGCGGATGGTCGAGGCGCAGCTGGCGCGCCAGCCGTTCATCTGCTTGGCCAGCGGGTCCTTGATGGAGATCAGATGGTTTGACAGCGAGAAGAAGCCCGTCACCTTGTTGGTGTAGATGTCGGCGAATTCCTGCGAACCGAGCCAGGCGAGGAATTTGTAGGCGTCTTCCTTGTTCTTCGACTTTTTGTTGACGCTCATGCCGATGTCCGTGTGGTCCGAGATATAGCACTTGTCGCCGGCCTTGCGCACGGGCGGGTTGAAGGCGCCCAGCTCCAGTTCCGGGTCTTGCTTGAAGTAGGCGATGTCCCAGGAGCCGGACGGGTAGATGGCGGCCTTGCCCAGCGCAAACTGGTTCTGGCTGTCGCCATAGGTTTGCGCGCTGGCCCCCTTGGACAGGTAGCTGCCCAGGCGGGCCTCGTATTCCCAGGCGGCGACGAATTGCGGGTCGGTAAATTTGGCCTTGCCGGCGATCAGCGCCTTGCGGCCTTCTTCACCCTTCCAGTAATTGGCGCCGATGCTGGTGAAGACCACCTGGTTCGCTTCCCACTGGTCGGCCGTGCCCAGCGCCAAGGGCGCATATTTGCCGCTTTTCTTGACCGTTTCCAGTACCTTGAAGAATTCCTCTTCCGTGGCGGGTGGCTGCAGTTTCAGTTCGCGGAAGATTTTTTTGTTGTACAGGAAACCATGCATGACGGAGGCGATCGGCATGCAGAAGGTGTCCTTGCCATCGTCCGTCTGCCACGCCACCTTGGCCGAGGCGGGGAAGTTATCCATGCCGGCCTTGCCGTCGAGCTTTTCCAGCTGGCCCCGCTTGTACAGGGCCAGCGAGACGTCGAACGGGCGGCAGGCCAGCAAGTCGCCTGCCGTGCCGCCGCTCAGGCGCGCGTTCAGGGTGGAATCGTATTCGGTGGGGGCCGTGGGCGAGAACTTGATCTCGATGCCAGGGTGCTTTTTCTGGAAGGCGGGAATGAGCACCGTTTCCCACAGGGTCTTGTCATCCACGCGCCAGCTTTCGATGGTCAGCGTGCCAGCTTGTGCCGTGCCGCTGGCCAGCAGCAGGGCCAGCAATGTGTTGCGCGCGGCCACGCCGCCTTTTGCATGCAGTTGCATGTCGTCTCCTTGTTGATGTTGGTCTTGTTTTACTGCCGGTTACGCTGCAGTTGGCGGACAGTAGCATCGGAGAAAATGTGACGCCAGCGCCCGGCATTGGGCCGATGTATTTTTCTTATCCTGTTGATTCAAAAGGATAATTTTCAAATGCGCAGGTGCGCTTGCTTACCTTTCCTTACCGTCATCCGCTGCCGTGGCGCGCCGCGCGGGGCGTCGGGTGGCTGGCCCGGTTTATCCTCCGCGCAAGATAGGGCAACAAAAGCTCACATTTCTTTACAAATCAAGGTACTAAATTACCAACATGCTGTTTTGTAGTTGGGCTATAGTTTGTCGCGACAAGAAAAAGGGGACAGGATTGAAGACGCCACCGCGCAGCACCGCCGACCGCCATGCCGGGGCCGCCCGCCGTCGCGGCGTGGCGGCGCTGGCGTTGCTGGCTGCCATGTTCTGCAGCGTGCCCTTGCGGGCCGAGCCGCTGCAAGTGCTGCACTGGTGGACGTCAACCGGCGAACGCCGCGCCGCCGACGTGCTGGTGGCACGCCTGGCGCAGGAAGGCGTCGAATGGCGCGACGCGGGGATTGCGGGCGGCGCCGGGGTCGGCGCGGGCAAGGTCTTGAAGAGCCGCGTGCTGGCCGGCAATTCGCCGGAAGTCATGCAGCTGATCGGCTATACCCTGGGCGAGTGGAGCGACCTGGGCTTGCTGCTGCAGCTCGACAGCGTCGCCGCCAGCAACAACTGGCGCGCGACCATGTATCCCACCGTGTGGGGATTGCTGCAAAACCGGGGCCATACGATGGGCGTGCCGGCCGGCATCCACCGCATCAATACCCTGTTTTACAACCGCAAGATATTCCAGCGCCTGGGCCTGGCCGTGCCGCGCAGCTGGAGCGACTTCGAGCGCGTGGCCGGCAAGCTGCGCCAGGCCGGCATCACGCCGCTGGCGCAAAGCAGCGAAGCGTGGCAGGTGGCGACCTTGTTTGAAACGCTGGTGCTGGCCGAATCGGGGCCCGCGTATTACCGCGCCCTGTTTGTCGACAAGAAAGCCGAAGCGTATGCCGACCCGCGCCTGCGCCACGCCTTGCAGCGGCTGAGGTCGCTGAAGCAGTGGATGGGCACGCCGCTGCGCGAACAGGGCTGGCCCGAAATGGCGCGCCAGGTGGGCGATGGCGAGGCGGCCATGTACATCATGGGCGACTGGGCGAAGGGAGAGCTGAACGCCTGGGGCCGCGCCACGGACGAAGTGTTCGGCTGCGCCGCCGCACCGGACACGGGCGACTACCACCTGTACAGCATCGATACGCTGGCCATGTTCGCGTCCGACTACACGCACCAGGGCGCGCAGGAAAAGCTGGCGCAGGTGGTCGCTTCGCTGCCCGTGCAGCTCGAATACAGCCAGGTGAAGGGCTCGATTCCCGCCTTGCGCCAGGCCGACCTGTCGCGTCTGGACAGCTGTGCACGCGCCTCGGCGCAGGCATTCGCGCGCGGCGCCGCGTTCCAGGCGCCCAGCCTCGTGCACCGCATGGCCACCGATGAAACCAGCAAGGACGCCATCATCGCCGAAGTGCACCGCTATTTCCTGGACGAGACGATCAGCGCGGCCGACGCCCAGCGCCGTATCGGCAGCATGTTGCAGGCGCTGAATAAAAAAGGACGAGACCATGTCACGCAAAATCCTGGTCGTTGACGACGATCAAAAGACCCGCATGCTGTTGAAGGCCTACCTGGAAAAGAACCAGTACGAGGTGGGCCTGGCGCACGATGGCGCCACCTTCCTGGCCGAATTCCACCGCCACGTCGACAGCCTGTCGCTGGTGATCCTCGACGTGATGCTGCCCGACACGGATGGCTTTGCCCTGTGCAAGGTAGTGCGCGCCCGCTCGAACGTGCCCATCATCATGCTGACGGCCAGCTCCGACGAGACGGACCGGGTGGTGGGGCTGGAACTGGGCGCCGACGACTACATCGCCAAGCCCTACAGCCCACGCGAATTGCTGGCGCGCATCAAGGCCATCCACCGCCGCACGGGCATCGACGCGGCCGCGCCGCCCCGCTATTACCGCTTCGTCGGTTTCACCCTCGACACGCTGGAGCGCACGGTGACGGATGCCGATGGCGAAGCGCTGCAGCTGACGGGCCTCGATTTCCAGCTGCTGCGCTACTTTGTCGAGCATCCTGGCGATATCCTCGACCGCAGCGTGCTGTGCGAGCAGACGCGGGGGCGCGACGCGGGGCCGCTCGACCGCTCGCTCGACGTGCAGGTCAGCCGGCTGCGCTTGCGCCTGAAGGACGATGGCAAGCAGCCCATGCTGATCAAGACGGTGCGCGGCGCCGGCTATGTCTTTTCGGCCGACGTGAGCAGTGCGCATGCCTGAGCGGGGCGCGCGCCGGCTGCTCGAGCGCCTGTTGCCGCCGTCGCTGCTGGGGCGCTTGTCCGTGGTGATGGTCGCCGGCGTGCTGGCCACGCAACTGGTGGGCAACCTGATCTGGGCCGCGCAGCTGCGCCGCGACTCGGCGGTGGAGGCGCGCATGGCTTCGCAGCACCTGGCCCGCAGCGCCGCCAGCACCATCCGTTTCTTCCTCAGCCTGCCGGCCAACTACCGCCCCATCCTGATCCAGCAATTTCGCGAGATGGGCGGCACGCGCTTCTTTGTCAACGTCAACCAGGGGCCGCTGGCCATCCGCGAAATCGCCCCGCACGCGCTGGCCGATACGGTGGTGGCCACAGTGGGCGCGGCGCTGAAGAACGACTTGCCGCAACTGGCCGGCTACCGCGTGGGTTTCGCCTGGCCGGGCGACCTGGTGGTGGCCGACAGCGGCGCGCACATCGGCGACTTGCCGGAAAACTGGGTGCAGCACATCTTGCTGCTGAAACCGAATCCCGCGCCCGTCCTCGTGATCCAGGCCGAGCTGGAGCCTGGCAACTGGCTGTACCTGGCGGCACTGATGCCCAACCCGTATTTCTTGCAAAGCAGTAATCCGTGGACACTGGACCGGGTATTGCTGCAAGCGTTGTCGCTGGCGGCCGTGCTGCTGCTGTCGATCCTCGTCGTACGCTGGACAACACGGCCGCTGGCCGCCTTGTCGGACGCGGCCGAAGCGTTTGGCCGTGGCGAGACGCCGCCGCCCCTGCCGCAGACGGGCAGCCGCGAGTTCGTGCAGACGGCGCGCGCCTTCAGCGGCATGCGCGAACGCATCCAGCGCTACCTGGAAGACCGCGAACGGCTGTTCGTCTCGATTTCGCACGACTTGCGCACGCCCATCACGCGCCTGAAATTGCGCACGGAGTTGCTCGACGACGATGTGCAGCGCAACGAATTCCACGATGACCTCGATGAGCTGGACATGATGGTCAAGGGCGCGCTGCAATGCGTGAAGGATAGCGATATCCATGAAAACGCCACCGAGGTGCGCCTGGACCCCTTGCTGCAGCGCATGGTGCGCGGGACCCAGCTGGCTGGCCATGAAGTGCATTACGCGGAGACGGGCCTGAGCGTGAAGGCCAAGCCCCTGGCCCTGAAGCGCGCCATCGGTAATCTGCTCGACAATGCCCTGTTTTATGGCAAGACGGCCCACCTGTCGGCGTGCCGCGAAGGCGTCAACGTGGTGATCCGCATCCGCGATGACGGCCCCGGCGTGGCCGAAGAGGCGTTCGCCAGCCTATTCCAGCCCTATGTGCGGCTGGAACATGGCCGCGAGCAAAACGCGCATGGCATGGGATTGGGGCTCGGTATCGCGCGCAGCATCATCCAGGCCCATGGCGGCGAGCTGACCCTGGCCAACCACCGCGACGGCGGCCTGGAAGCGACCATCCGCCTGCCGGCACACTGAAGTGCCGCCATGCCTGCCGCGTCAGTGCGGCGTGCCCAGCATGCGCAGGCAGGCGTCGGCCACGTCAGCGGCGAAGGCGCTGCTGTCCTGTAACTGCGCGGCGATGGCGTCGTCCGTCACGCCGTGCACGGCCGAGTAAATCATCAGGGCCGCCAGGCGCGGCTGCGGCAGGGGCCATGCGCCCGCCGCCGCGCCGCCCGCCAGGATGGCGCCGAGCTGGGCCAGGATGGCGTTCTTGTCGGCATTGTCCGCAGGGGCGATGCCGATGCTGCGCCGGTGGCTCGTGTAGACGATGTCGTGCAATTGCCAGGTGCGCAGGTAAGTGGCGACATTCGCCTGCACCCACGCGCGCAGCCGGCCTTCCCAGTCGTTGGGCATGCACAGGCTGATGGCCGCTTCCAGGCTGGCCAGGAAATGCTGCGTATAGCGTTCGGCCAGCGCCGCCAGCATCTCGTGCTTGGACGGAAAATAGTGATAGAACGTGCCTTTCGCCACGCCGGCCAGGCTGGTGATGTCGCTGACGGTGGTCGCGTCAACACCCTTGTCGAGGAACAGGCGCTCGGCGGCGGTCATCAATTCATCGAGGCGCACTTCGGCTGGTTTGGTGCGGGGGCGTGCGGGCGTGTCCGTGGCAGGGGCGGCGTCGTGCATGGCGCGGAGGAAAGTAGTCATGCGTCTAGTATAAGTGAAGCGCTGGCGCTGCCAAAGCTCACCTGTGCACACGATTGGTTTTTAATTGACCGACGGTCAGTCGATTGTTATGATGAAGGCAAACTCATACATCGGAACCACTCATGCAACGTTATCGCCGGGCGGCTCTGGTAGCCGCCGCCTACCTTGGAACCTTTCTTGCCTCGCTCGATATCAGCATCGTCAACGTGGCCTTGCCCACCTTGCAAACGGCGCTGGCGACGGATATGGCGGGCTTGCAGTGGGTGGTCAACGCCTACGCGCTGTGCCTGTCGGCCTGCATGCTGTCGGCCGGTCCGCTGGGCGATCGGCATGGGCACAAGCGCATCTGGCTGCTGGGCGTGGCGTTATTTACAGTGGGCTCGCTGCTGTGCGCGCTGGCCGCCAGCCTGCCGCTGCTGCTGGCGGGCCGGGCCGTGCAGGGCGTCGCGGGGGCCTTGCTGATCCCCGGCGCGATGCCGATATTGAGCCACGCGTTTCCCGACCCGCGCGAACGGGCGCACGTGATCGGCGGCTGGTCGGCTTTCAGCGCGCTGGCGCTGATCCTGGGGCCGCTGCTGGGCGGCATGCTGCTGGAGACCACGGGCTGGCAAAGCATCTTCCTGATCAACCTGCCGCTGGGATTGCTGGCCATGCTGCTGGGGGCCTGGGGCATCACGGAGCGCCATTACCGTGAGCAGGCGGCGCTGGACCGGACGGGGCAGGTACTCAGCATCGTCTGGCTCGGCGCGCTCACCTACGGCTTGATCGCGCTGGGCGAGGCGGGCGGACCGGGCGGCATGGCTGCCTGGCCATCGCTGGGCGTGGCGCTGCTGGCCTTCATCGCCTTCCTGGCCGTCGAAGCGCGCGCGCCGCGCCCCCTGTTGCCGCTGCGGCTGTTTCGCGACCGGCCCTTTGCGGTGATCAACCTGGCCTCGCTGGTGCTGGGGTTTGCCTGCTACAGCAGCCTGTTCTTTTTCTCGCTGTACCTGCAGCAAATCCAGGGCTGGCCGGCGGGCGCCAGCGGCTGGCGCATTTTGCCGCAGTTTGCGGCCATGGGCATCGTTTCCCTGTGCTTCGGCCGCCTCAGCCGCCACGTGTCCCTGCGGCGATTGATGCTGGCGGGCTATGTGCTGGCGGGGCTGGTGCTGCTGGCGACGGCGACCTTGGCGCCGCGGACGCCCTACGCCATCGTCGGCAGCCTGTTCGGCCTGCTGGGCCTGGCCATGGGATTGGCCGTGCCAGCCACGGGCTTGCTGGCGATGGCAGCCGTGGAAGGCGAGCGGGCCGCCATGGCATCGGCCATCATGAATGCCTTGCGCCAGACGGGGATGACCATGGGCGTGGCCGTGCTGGGCAGCGTGATGAGCTTGCGCGCCGCCACCCTGCTGGAGCGGGCGGGGCAGGTTGCCGCCCTGGCCGCCGGCTTTCAGCTGGCGATGCTGCTGGCAGGGCTGGCGTGCCTTGCCGTGGCCTTGCCGCTGTACTGCTTGCCGCCGAAGTAAGGCTCAGGCACGCAAGGCGCTGGGCACGCGTGGCGACGACATCAGGTCGCGGAACGCGGCCCAGTGTTCCGCGCGCGTCGCGCCCTGGCGCTCGACATAGGTTTTCGCCATGTCCTGGCCCAGGTTGTAATTGATGACGTACGCGCCCATGGCGTCGTAGAACTGCAGGCGCTGCGCGGATTTCTCGGCCGGGTACAGGCGCACGTTGACCAGCCATTCCAGTGCCTCTTCGCGGTTCAGGCTGCCTTCGAGGTACTGGCGCGCGATATCGTTGTCGGCATAGCTCAGTTTGGCCAGCAGCCCATTGAGTTGCGCATAGCGGGGCGCCAGCGCCGGATCGAGGCCGGCCAGCGGGTACAGCACCTGCTGTTCGAAAGCCAGCCGCTCCGCATCCGTGAAACTCAGTTCGATGCCGTAATTGGCCGTGCCTTCGGCAATCAGGGATTGCGGAGAATATAGCGGATAGATGCAGTATTCTATCCAGCCCTTGCCACGCACCAGGTCGCGCTCGAGCAGCACGTTGTAGACGTGGTGGCCCGGATACGCTTCGTGGCAGCCGAGGTCGACGGCGCGGTCTATGTACACGGGCAAGTCCGTATTGATCTGGATCACGCTCTGGTAGTTGCCCTTGTACCAGTTGTAGCCGCTCCACGGCTTGTCGGTGACGAATTCCAGCACGAAATCTTCGCCTTCGGGCAGGGCGATGTACTGCAAGGTGCGTTCGCGGCCCGCGCGGATGGCCGCATCCATGACGGCGCGTAGTTTGTCGGCGGGAATGACAAGTTGCGCGCGCAAGGCATTGACCCGGTCGCTGACCGTGCCGTCGCCAGGCAGCAGGGCATCGATCTGCGCCACCAGTTCTGCATAGTATGCGCGGCTGTGGTGGGGCGAGACGGCGTCGTACAGGCGCGCGCTTTCCGTATCGAAATCCAGGCGCGATCCCTGCAGCATGTCCGCCTTGGCCAGTACGGCTTGCAACTGCTTGCGCAGGTTGAGGGCGCGCAAGCAGGCGGCGTCGGTCAGCAGGGCCAGCGCCGCGTTTGCGCCATCCTTGATGCCGCTCAAACTCAGTTGCTGTTCTATCGCTTCTTGTTGCCATGCGGGCGGGCCGTAATACGCGTCCACATACGAGGCATCGTGCTGGCCCATGGCCAGGACCAGCTTCACGTAGCGTTCGGCCACGTCGGCAAGGGAAGGGGAGTTGCTGTCGTTATTCGTCATGGCGGCATGCTTCCTGGCGGTTGAACAGGTGCTTATTGTATAGCGCATCTGCATGCAGATGCGATGTACACACGCGACATCATTTCCCTATAACAATTAGAAAAACGCATCTTGATGTAGCTCAGTGAACCCGGCATTCGCGGCCTGTGTGCGCGGGTTTGGTAGCAAGATGGGCGGCCTACTTTTTTACATGTACACGTGATTTTCCCCTTGATCTTTCTTCGTTTATGGACGAATGTGATGTACGAGATACGGCACTACCTGACATCATCGGGCAGGGATCTGTATACGGAATGGCTGAAGCGCCAGCGCGACAATACGGCCAGGGTAGCCATCGTGCGCCGGGTACTGCGTATGATTCCCGGCAATTTTGGCGACCACAAGTTTTGCCGCGACGGTGTGTGGGAGTTGCGCATCGATGTGGGGCCTGGCTACCGCGTGTATTACGCCATCGCTGACGGGCAGATCATTTTATTATTGTGTGGCGGCGCAAGCGCGTGGAGACAAGCGCACGCAGTCGAAAGATATCGAATACGCCTGTGCCTGCTGGCATGATTGGAAGGAGAGGGAAGATGAAAGAGGACGTGAAAGAGGTTATGAGCAAACCACCAAGAGACCGCTCGCATGACGAGGCGATGGCCGAACTGTACCGCGACGATCCCGCTTTCGCCCTTGCATTGATCAACGATATCCTCGTCGATGGCGACCGCGGCGAACTGCTGGCCGTGCTACGGCAGCTGACGCGCGCCTTTGGCGGCGTGCCCGCCGTGGCGCAGGCGGCCAAGCTCAATCCTACGCAGCTGTACCGCACCTTGTCGCCCGATGGCAATCCCTCCTTGAGCACCTTGACGGCCATCCTCGATGCCATGGGCTTGCGCCTGGCCGTGGAACCCAGGCAGCCCGAGCGTCCATTTCCCGCGCCGGCTGCCTGAGTCCCAGTCTTGGGCTTAAAACTCCACGGGCCGTGCCTCGCGCATCGCCTGCGTCATGGCCAGGCCGATGCGCGTTGCTTCCGTCGCGTCGTGCAAGGTCAGCGACAAGGTGCGCCGGCCCAGTGCCGCATCCGTGAACTCCTGCGCCTCGATCAAAAAGGCGTCGGCGAAGCGGGCATAGAAGTCCGGCGTGCATTCATTGCGTACGCCATGCGCATCCGAAATTTCCACTCTGTTCAGTCGCGGATTGCTGCCCACGGCCAGGCGGCCGCCCGTGCCAAACACTTCCGTCAGGGTTTCGTGGCCGTGCGCCATGGTGCGCGAAGCCATGAAGCTGGCCATGCTGCCATCGGAAAATTCGACCGTCGCCAGGCCATTGTCCACGTCGCCGAACGCCTGCAAGCCCGTGTGGATGGCGTTGGTGCCGCTCGCATACACGCGTTTGGGCACGGGATTGCCCAGCAGCCAGCGCGCCAAGTCGATATCGTGCACGCTGCAATCGAGGAAGATGCCGCCGCTGGTGGGGGCGAAGCGCATGAAGGCGCCGCTGGGGTCGTTCTGGTCGCAGGTTTGCGAACGCACCAGATACGGCTTGCCGATCAGTCCTTGGGCGATCTTTTGCTGCGCGTCATGGTAGCTGGCATCGAAGCGGCGCACGAAGCCGATCATGATGGTCAGCTGCGGGTGGCGCGCCGCTTCCGCTTCCACCTTCAGGCAATCGGCCAGGTCCAGCGACAGCGGCTTTTCGCAAAACACGTGCTTGCCGGCGCGCAGGGCGGCGATGATCTGATCCGCATGCAGCGAGGTGGGCGTGACGAGGAAGACGGCGTCCAGGCCCGGGTGGGCCAGCAGGGCGTCGTAGTCGGCATAACCGGTGGTGATGCCGAGCGTGCTGGCTGCCCAGTCCAGTTCTGCTGGTACGGGGCTGCAGGCGGCCACGACTTCGGCATTTGGCACGCGCTGCGCCAGGTTGATGGCGTGGCGCTGGCCCAGCCGGCCCAGGCCGACGATGCCGACTTTTAATGTTGGGGATGACATGGTGTCTCCAGGTATTTTTATTATCGGTTTATAAAGTGACCACGCGCTGTTCGCGCCACGACAAGGTGGCCGCCTCGGCCAGTTCCAGTGCCTTCAAGCCATCGTGGACGGTGGTGCGCAGCGGCGTGCCGTGGGTGAGGGCGTCAAAGAAATGCGCCATTTCCTGCGCGTAGGCCACGCGATAACGTTCCAGGAAGAAGTCTTCCGGCTTGTCCACGCTGACATTCACCGAACCATAGGCCGTCACTTCCGTCGGCTTGTGGTTGCCCGCTTGCAGCATGCCGGCACTGCCCAGCACTTCGAAGCGCTGGTCGTAGCCGTAGGCGGCGCGGCGCGAGGCATTGATCTGGCACAAGCGTCCCTTGGCCGTGCGGATGGTGACGACGGCCGTGTCCAGGTCGCCCGCCTCGCCGATGGCGGGGTCGACCAGGCAGCTGCCCGTGGCGTGCACGCTGACGGCTTCATCGTCGAGTATCCAGCGGAAGATGTCGAAATCGTGGATCAGCATATCCTTGAAGATGCCGCCCGACACCTTGATGTAGCTGACGGGCGGAGGACCAGGGTCGCGGCTGGTGACGACCAGCAATTCGGGCGTGCCGATTTCGCCCGCTTCGATGCGTGTCTTGACTGCATTGAAAGTCGGGTCGTAGCGGCGCTGGAAACCCAGCATGCACAGTACCTTGGCTTCCTTGACGGCGGCGGCGCAGGCGCGCGCACGGTCGATGGTCAGGTCGACGGGTTTTTCGCAAAAGATGGCCTTGCCGGCGGCGGCCGAACGCAGGATCAGGTCCGCATGCGTGTCCGTGCTGGAAGCGATGACGACGGCCTTGATGGCGGGGTCGGCCAAGGCAGCCTCGACAGTCGCGCTGCTGCCGCCATGCAGTCCGGCCAGCGCGGCGGCCGCTTCCTGGTTGACGTCGACCACGTACTTGAACTGCACGCCGGGTTGGGCAGCCAGGTTGGCCGCGTGGATTTTGCCGATGCGTCCGGCGCCGAACAACGCTACTTCAATCATCATGTTCTCCTGGGGTGTGGATTTCTTCGATGTCGAGCTCTAATTTGTATGCCAGCGCGATGAACAGCGCCTGGCACAGGCAGATGGTGCTGGTCAGCGAACGGAAGGCGAAGGCACTGCCCTCGGTGACGGTGAGCAGCGCGTCGGCGGCCCGCGCGAGCGGGGCCAGTTTGCTGTCGGTAATCACGAGGACCTTGGCGCCCTTGTCTTGCGCCGCCTTGATGCACTGCTGGGTTTCCTTGCCGTAAGGCGAGAAACTGATGGCGATCGCCACATCGCGTTCGCGCACACTGCGCATCTGTTCGCGGTGCATGCCGCCCAGTCCGCTGATCAGGTGGACGCGCTTGTCCGTGTGTTCCAGTGCGTAGGCGATGTAGGAGGCGATCGGAAAGGACCGGCGCACGCCGATCACATAGATATTTTCCGCTTTCAGCAGCAGGTTGACGGCCGCTTCCAGCTGCGCGTCGTCGAGGCCGGCCGCCAAGTCATCGAGGCCGGCGCGGCTGGCGCCGACGAATTCGCGCGTCAGGTCGCCTGCGCTGAGGGCGGCGTCGCGCGTGGAAATGAGCTTGCGGATGCGCTGCTGGTAGTCGGGCGTGGCGCCGGCCTGGTCCGTGTATGCCTGGCGGAACACATCCTGCATTTCACTGAAACCCGTGTAGCCGAAGCGCTGCGCGAAACGCACGATGGCGGATGGCTGCACGTCGCAGGCGGCAGCGATATCGCTGATGCGCTCGAGCATCAGGCTGGCCCGGTGCTTTTCAATGTATTGGGCGATGACTTTCAGCTGGCGCGACAGGTTGTCGTACTCGGCGGCAATGTGCTGCATCAATTGTTCGATGGGGGCGGTGGCTGCCATGGTGTTTTCCTCTGTATGCTTGCTGGGCCGTAGGATTGCTGCGGCTGGTTCTGGCGAGAATTATAGGAGGGAAATCCAAAAATAGAAATGAATTTCTATTTAAATTTATTTTGAAAATTTTATTGCATTTGTCTTTTTTGTGGCCTAAGCTGTGCGCAGTGCATCGGTTCGTGTGCCGCAAGGCCAGCCCGGTGACACCCTTCATAAAAGCTCGCAACTATAAAAATTAATCCGTCTAGGAGACATTCATGCATAGCAATAAAAGCAAGGGTTTGATGAAGTGCCTGGCCATCGCCAGCCTGGGCCTGAGCCTGGGTTTGAGCACGGGCGCCAGCCATGCTGCCGGCGAGAAATTCGTCATGGTCAGCCACGCGCCGGACTCCGATTCCTGGTGGAACACCATCAAGAACGCCATCAAGCAAGCCGGTGAAGACTTCAACGTGTCCGTCGACTACCGCAATCCGCCGAATGGCGACCTGGCCGACATGGCGCGCCTGATCGAGCAGTCGGCCGCGCGCAATTACGATGGCTTGATCGCCGATATCGCCGACTTCAGCGTGCTGCAAAAACCGCTGGGTACGGTAGTGGCCAAGAAAATCATGCTCGTGACCATCAATTCGGGCACCATCGCGCAAAGCGAGCAGCTGAAAGCCATCATGCACGTGGGCCAGCCCGAATATGACGCGGGCCTGGGCGCCGGCAAGCGCGCCAAGGAGGCGGGCATCAAGTCGTTCGTGTGCGTGAATCACTATGCGATGAATGCCTCGTCGTTCGAACGCTGCCGCGGTTTTGCCGATGCGCTCGGCGTCGACTTCAAATCGTCCACGCTCGACACCAATGGCGTCGACCCTGGCGTGATCGAAAGCAAGGTCAGCGCCTATCTGCGCAGCAATCCGAAGACCCAGGCCGTGCTGGCGCTGGGACCGGATTCGGCGCCGGCCGCCATGCGCGCCGTCGAGAAGCTGGGCTTGAAAGGCAAGATGTATTTCGCCAGCTTTGACTTGTCGGAAGAAATCGCCAAGGGCATCAAGGATGGCAGCATCCAGTTCGCGATCGACCAGCAGCCCTACCTGCAAGGTTACATTCCTGTCGCCGTGATGGCCATCATGAAACAGCAAAAGATCACTGACCTGGCCAAGGTCAAGGAAATCCTGATCGCCAATCCGAAATACCAGGCGCGCCTGGCGGAATACGGCCTGACGCCCATCTACGGCCCACGCCACATCAGCTCAGGCCCCGGTTTCGTGACCAAGGAAAATATCTCCAAGGTCGAAAAATACGCCGGCCAATACCGCTAATCCACACAGTCGCCACCGGGAGTTGCCCAGCGCCGCACCGCCTCCCGCGGGCGGCGCATGGGAGGAACACGCCTGGCGCCAGCGATGCTGGCAGGAAAGTAATTGGAATTGGTAACAAGTATCACTGAAAGGACATCGTATGACTGCGCTCAAATCCAGCCTGGCTAGCCCCGGCAAGTATCCTCCTCCGCCTCCGGGCGCCTCCAGCAAGCCAGTTGCCGCCGCCGACGAGCGCGTGGGCACGACCAGCTGGGTCAAACGGTTTTTTGGCCGCCCCGAATTCGCCTCGATTTCCGGCGCGGTGCTCGTGTTTGCCTTCTTCGTTATCACGGCCGGCGATTCCGGCATGTTCAATCTCGATGGCGTCGTCAACTGGATGCAAGTGGCATCCTACCTGGGCATCATCGCCATCGGCGCCTGTCTGTTGATGATCGCCGGTGAATTCGACCTGTCGATCGGTTCCATGATCGGCTTTGCCGGCATGATGATCGCCATTCCGACGATCTATTTCCACTGGCCATTGTGGGCCGCCATCCTGTTCGCCTTTGCCGGTTCCATGGCGCTGGGCTGGCTCAACGGCTACATCGTCATCAAGACGCGCTTGCCATCGTTCATCGTTACCCTGGCGTTCCTGTTCATCCTGCGCGGCCTGACGCTGGCCCTGTCGATCATGTTTGCCAACCGCACCATCGTCAGCGGCGTGGGCGACCTGGCGGCGCAGGACTGGCTGGCCAGCCTGCTGTTCCACGGCAATGTGGCGACGGGCCTGTTCCAGTGGATGGGCGCGCATGGCTGGATCGCCGTGCTCGACGACGGCTCGCCGCTGGTGAAAGGCATTCCGAAAGTCATCGCCTGGTGGCTGGTGCTGGCTGCCGGCGCGGCATTCGTGTTGTCGCGTACCCGCTTCGGCAACTGGATGTTTGCCGTGGGCGGCGACGCCAACGCGGCCAAGAACGTGGGCGTGCCGGTGCGCAAGGTCAAGATCTCGCTGTTCGTCTTCACGGCCTTCTGTGCCTGCCTGTTTGCCACCTTGCAAGTATGCGACGTGGGTTCGGCCGCCGCCGACCGCGGCATGCAAAAGGAATTTGAAGCCATCATCGCGGCCGTGATCGGTGGCGCCTTGCTGACGGGCGGCTACGGTTCCGTCGTCGGCGCCTGCTTCGGCGCGCTGATCTTCGGCGTGGTGCAGATCGGCATCACTTATACCAACATCAATTCGGACTGGTTCCGCGTGTTCCTCGGCGTGATGCTGCTGATCGCGGTGCTGTTCAATAACTTTGTACGCTCACGCGTCACGGAAGCGAGATAAATCATGAGCGAGCATATTCTTGCCCTGGAAAACGTCAGCAAGCGTTTCGGCTCCGTGCTGGCCCTGCAAAACATCACCATGCGCTTGCGCGAGGGGGAGGTTCATTGTTTGCTGGGCGACAACGGCGCCGGCAAGTCGACTTTGATCAAGACCCTGGCCGGTGTGCACAAACCGACCGATGGCCAATACCTGGTCGATGGCAAGCCCGTCGTCTTCAATTCGCCCAGTGAAGCGCTGGACATGGGCGTGGCCACCGTCTACCAGGACCTGGCGCTGGTGCCGCTGCTGTCCGTGGCGCGCAATTTCTTCATGGGCCGCGAGCCGATGAAAAAGCTGCTGGGTCTGGTGCCCGTGATGGATATCGACTATGCGGCCGAGACGGCGCGCGACAAGCTGGCCGAGATGGGCATCATGGTGCGCGACCCGCACCAGGCCATCGGCACGATGTCGGGCGGCGAAAAGCAGTGCCTGGCCATCGCCCGCGCCATCCATTTCGGCGCCCGCGTGCTGATCCTCGACGAGCCGACGGCCGCCCTGGGCGTCAAGCAATCGTTCAATGTATTGAAACTGATTTACAAGGCGCGCGAGCGGGGCATTTCCGTGATCTTTATTACGCATAATGTGCACCATGCGTATCCGGTCGGCGACTCGTTCACTTTATTGAACCGGGGCAAGTCGCTGGGCACCTTCACCAAGGATACGGTGACCAAGGATGCCTTGCTGGACATGATGGCGGGCGGTGCGGAAATGCAAACGCTGATGAGTGAACTCGACGGTGTCACGATTTAAGGATAGCCATGAATAATTCCACACAATTTGCCCAGGGGCGAGCGCTGGACGTGATCTGCCTGGGCCGCCTGGCGGTGGACCTGTACGCGCAGCAGATCGGCAGCACCCTGGAAGACGCGACCAGCTTTGCCAAATACCTGGGCGGCTCGTCGGCGAACATCGCCTTCGGCACGGCGCGCCTGGGCTTGAAGTCCGCCATGCTGTCGAAGGTGGGCGACGATCACATGGGGCGTTTCCTCACCGACACCTTGTCGAAAGAGGGTTGCGATGTCAGCCATGTGGGCATCGACCGCGACCGCCTGACGGCCCTGGTGATGCTGGGCATCAAGGATAAAAACACGTTTCCGCTGATTTTCTACCGTGAAAATTGCGCCGACATGGCCATCGAAGCATCTTCGGTGGATGCGGCCTTCATTGGCTCGAGCAAGGCGCTGTTGATCACTGGCACGCATTTCTCCACGGCCGCCATGCACGCCGTCAGCACGCAGGCCCTTACATTGGCCCGCGCCAGCAACGTGCGCACCGTGCTCGACATCGATTACCGGCCCGTGCTGTGGGGCTTGTCGGGCAAGGCGGACGGCGAAACGCGTTTTGTTTCGAACGAAGGCGTCACCAAACATCTGCAAAGCATCTTGCCGCAGTTCGACTTGATCGTCGGCACGGAAGAGGAATTCATGATCGCCGGTGGCGGCGCCGACATCATGGCGTCCCTGCGCGCCGTGCGGTCCGCCACCCTGGCGACCCTCGTCGTCAAGCGCGGGCCGCTGGGCAGCGCCGTCATCGACAATGTGGTGCCGCACAGCCTCGATGACGCGTATAACTACCGTGGCGTGCGCGTGGAAGTATTGAACGTGCTGGGCGCGGGCGACGCGTTTCTCTCGGGCTTTCTGAAAGGCTGGCTGCGCGGCGAGGATTACGAAGCGTGCTGCCGCTACGCGAATGGCTGCGGCGCCTTGGTCGTGTCGCGCCACGGTTGCGCGCCGGCCATGCCTTCGCCCGTCGAGCTCGACTATTTCCTGGCCAACGCGGCCAGACTGACGCAGCCGGACCAGGACGCGACCTTGTCCCGTCTGCACCGCACGACGGTAGCGCGCAAGGAGTGGAATGAGCTGTGCGTGTTTGCCTTTGACCACCGCACGCAATTCTTTGAGCTGGCGCAACAGACGGGTGCACCCGAGTCCGCCATTGCGGCCCTGAAGCAATTGATGGTGCAAGCCGTGGCGCAGACGGAAACGGCCTTGCAGCTGGCCGGCAAGACTGGCGTGCTGATCGATGGCCGCTATGGCGTCGATGCCCTCAATGATGCGACGGGACGTGGCTGGTGGATCGGCCGTCCCGTGGAATTGCCGGGATCAAACCCGCTGCAATTCGACTGGGGCCGTTCCATCGGCTCGCACCTGCTCAGCTGGCCCAAGGAGCACGTGATCAAGTGCCTGGTGCAGCTGCACCCGGACGATGCTGTGGAAAACCGCCTGGAACAGGAAGCGCAGATCAAGGCCCTGTACGACGCGGCGCAAGTGAGCGGTCACGAACTGTTGCTGGAAGTGATACCGTCGGAAGCCTTGCCGCACGGCGACGACACGGTTTTGCGTGCCGTCAAGCGCCTGTACAACCTGGGTATTTACCCGGAATGGTGGAAGCTGGAAAGTATGTCTGCCCAACAATGGCAAGCCATCGATGCCCTCGTGCATGAGCGCGATCCGTATTGCCGTGGCGTCGTCCTGCTGGGTTTGAACGCGCCGATTGCCGCGCTGGCCGACAGTTTTGAGCAAGCCAGTGCCAGCACGACGTGCCGCGGCTTCATGGTGGGCCGCACCATCTTCCAGGAACCGAGCCGCCGCTGGCTGGCGGGTGAACTCGACGATGCGGGCCTGATCGCTGCAGTGCGCGCCAACTTCGAGCAGCTCATCGCCCTGTGGCAGCGTACGCGCAACCGCCTGGAGCGTGCAGCATGAGCGCCACGATCAGATTGACCATGGCGCAGGCGCTGGTGCGCTATCTGGCCGCCTTGCGGGTGGAAGGGGGCGAACCTTTGTTCGGCGGCGCCTTCGCCATCTTTGGCCACGGCAACGTGGCGGGATTGGGCGAGGCGCTGTACCAGTACCGTGACAGTTTCCCGACTTATCGCGCCCACAACGAGCAGGCGATGGCGCACGCGGCCATCGCTTACGCAAAAGCGCACATGCGCCGGCGCATGATGGCGGTGACCAGTTCCATCGGTCCCGGCGCCACCAACTTGCTGACGGCCGCCGCCCTGGCGCACGTGAATCGCTTGCCCGTGCTCTTGCTGCCCGGCGACGTATTCGTCTCGCGCGCACCCGATCCCGTGCTGCAGCAGCTGGAAGATGCCTCGGACGGCAGTGTCTCGGTGAATGATGCCTTCAAACCTTTATCGCGTTATTTCGACCGCATCGTCTATCCGGAGCAATTGCTCACCGCCTTGCCGCGTGCCATCGCCGCCTTGACGGACCCGGCCGCCTGCGGCCCCGTCACTTTATCTTTGCCGCAAGACGTGCAAACGATGGCGTATGACTATCCTGCCAGCTTTTTCGAACCGAGAGTCGTGCGTTTCCGCGCCTTGCCGCCTGTCGAGCAGGAGTTGGAAGAAGCGGTGTCGCTGTTGAAAAACGCCAAGCAGCCGCTGATCGTGGCTGGCGGCGGCGTGCTGTACGGCCAGGCCAGCGCCGCCTTGCAGGCGTTTGCCGAGCGCCATGGCATTCCCGTGGCGGAAACCCAGGCGGGCAAGAGCGCCTTGCCGTGGGATCATCCGCTGCAGCTGGGCGCCATCGGCGTGACGGGCTCGCCTGCCGCTAACGCGCTGGCGGCGGATGCGGACGTGGTGCTGGCCATCGGCACGCGCCTGCAGGATTTCACCACCGGCTCGAATTCCCTGTTTGCGCAGGCGCAACTGGTCAGCTTGAACGTCAACAGTTTTGACGTACTGAAACGTCGCGGCCTGGGCTTGCAGGCGGACGCGACGCTGGGCTTGCAAGGCCTGTCGCGGCTGCTTGGCAGCTGGAACAGCGCAGGGCAATGGATGGACCGCGCGCAGCAGGCGGGCAACGCCTGGCGCGCGACGGTGGCTGCCATCACCGGCAAGCGCGAGGTGGCCGGCTTGCCGTACGACGGCGAAGTCATCGGCGCCGTGCAGCGTTCCGCTCCCGATTCCACCAGCCGCGACATCGTCGTTTGCGCGGCGGGGACTCTGCCGGCCGAACTGCACAAGCTGTGGCGCACGTCGACGCCAGGCGGCTACCACATGGAATACGGCTATTCGTGCATGGGCTATGAAATCGCCGGCGGCCTCGGCGTCAAGATGGCAAAACCGGCAGCGGAGGTCATCGTCATGGTGGGCGACGGCAGTTATCTGATGATGAATTCGGAAATTGCCACTTCCGTCATGCTCGATAAAAAACTCATCATCGTCGTGCTCGACAACCGGGGCTATGGCTGCATCAACCGCCTGCAGCAGGCGTGCGGCAATGCTTCGTTCAACAATATGTTGCCCGATAGCGCGCCGCATATCGACTTTGCCCTGCATGCGCAATCGCTGGGCGCGCTGTCCGAACATGTGGGCTCGATTGCCGAACTGGAACAGGCGATGCTGCGCGCCCGCGCCGCTACGCGTACCTATCTGATCTGCATCGATACGGACGACACGCGCACGACCGAAGAGGGTGGTTGCTGGTGGGAAGTGGCCGTGCCCGAGGTCTCCACCCAGCCCGGCGTGCAGCTTGCGCGCGCCCATTATGAACTTGACCGCCAAGGACAACAAAAATGAACGCACCGACATGGAATGTGAAGATCGGCATCAACCCGATCTCGTGGATGAACGACGATTTGCCGTCGCTGGGGGGAGAAACCCCGCTGGAAACGGCCCTCAAGGAAGGCGCCGAGATCGGCTACGTGGGCTTTGAGCTGGGCAACAAGTTTCCGAAAGACGCCCCGTCCCTGAACGCCGTGCTGGGCAAGTATGGCCTGGCGTGTGTCTCCGGCTGGTATTCGGGGCGCCTGGCGCACCGCTCTGTCGAGGAAGAGATCGCCGCAGTGGCATCGCATCTGCGTTTGCTGGCGGACAGCGGCGCCACCGTGATGGTCTACGGCGAAGTGGCCGACGCCATCCAGGGCGAAGCGCGCGCCCTGTATAAGCGCCCCCGTTTCCAGTCGCAGCAGCAATGGCAGGAATATGCAAACAAATTGACGGCCTTTGCCGCCCACCTGCTGGCGCATGGAGTACGCCTGGCCTATCACCATCACATGGGCGCTTACGTGGAAACGCCGGCCGATGTGGACCAATTGATGGCCTTGACGGGACCCGAGGTCGGCTTGCTGTTCGACACGGGCCACATCACCTTTGCCGGCGGCGATGCGCTGGCAGTGCTGAATAAACATATCGATCGCATTTGCCACGTGCATTGCAAGGACGTGCGCCCCAACGTGGTGAAACTGGCCCGCAATGGCCACTGGAGTTTCCTGCAGGCCGTCATCAATGGCGCCTTCAGCGTGCCGGGCGACGGCAGCATCGACTTCCCGGCCATCCTGACGCGGCTGTATCTGCACGGCTACGAAGGCTGGCTGGTGGTGGAAGCGGAGCAAGACCCGGCCGTCGCGCCCAGCTACGAATACGCGAAGATGGGCCACGATTACCTGGCACGCCTGGTCGATGCGATTCCCCGCCTGGGCCGGGAGGCGGCATGAGCCCGCTGCTGGTGAAGGCCCGGCCGGGTTCCGCCATCGTCGAGGTGACACCCGAGTCGGCCGGCTGGACACATGTGGGCTTTGCCGCGCACCGGCTTCAAGCGGGCGAGTCATTGAACCTGGAGACAGGCAGCCGCGAACTGTGCATCGTCGTGCTGACGGGCACGGTCACCGTCAACGCGGACGGGCAGGAATGGCGCGAGATCGGCAAGCGCCAAAGCGTCTTCGAGGACCGCTCGCCGTATGCCGTGTATGTCCCATTGGAAACCAAGGTCAGCATCACGGCGGTGAGCAACGCGGAAGTGGCCCTGTGCAGCGCACCGGCCACGACCCAGCGTCCGGCACGCCTGATCGAGCCATCGTCCATGACGCGCTCCGTGCGCGGCAAGGGTGCCAACACGCGTTATGTGTGCGACATCCTGCCGCAGACGGCCGAGGCCGACGGCTTGCTGGTGGTGGAGGTGGTGACGCCATCCGGCCATTCGTCGAGCTATCCGCCGCATAAACACGACAGCGACAATGTACCGCTGGAAAGTTCGCTCGAGGAAACCTATTACCACCGCCTGAACCCGGAACAGGGCTTTGCCTTCCAGCGGGTCTACACGGATGACCGTTCCATCGATGAAGCCATGGCCGTGGAAAACCACGACGTGGTGATGGTGCCCAGGGGCTACCACCCTGTGACCGTGCCGTATGGCTACGATGGGTATTACCTGAACGTGATGGCCGGCCCGAAACGCGTGTGGCACTTTAAAAATGATCCGGCCCATGAGTGGCTGATGAATAGCAAATAAAGGAACTCCAATGACAACGCAACAGATCGGCCACTTTATCGGTGGCAACCCGATGGCTTCGCGCTCCGAGCGCATGAGCGACGTCTTCAATCCCGCCACGGGCGCCGTGACGGCGAAGGTGGCGCTGGCGACGCCTTCCGAATTGAACGCGGCCGTGGCCGCCGCCCATGCGGCGTTTCCCGCCTGGTCGCAAACCTCGCCCCTGCGCCGCGCCCGCGTGATGTTCAAGTTCAAGGAATTGCTGGAAGAGCACTCGGATCAATTGGCCGCCCTGATCACGGCAGAGCACGGCAAAGTGTTCACGGATGCCAAAGGGGAAGTGACGCGCGGCATCGAAGTGGTGGAATTTGCCTGCGGCATCCCGCAAATGATGAAGGGGGAGTATTCGGAGCAGGTGGCCGGCGGCATCGATGCCTGGTCCATCCGCCAGGCGCTCGGCGTGTGCGTCGGCATCACGCCCTTCAATTTTCCCGTGATGGTGCCGATGTGGATGTTCCCGATGGCAATTGCCTGCGGTAATACGTTCGTATTAAAGCCGTCGGAACGCGACCCATCGGCCAGCCTGCTGCTGGCGCAACTGTTGACGGATGCGGGTTTGCCGGACGGCGTCTTCAACGTGGTGCAGGGCGACAAGGAAGCCGTCGATGGCTTGTTGCATCACCCGGACGTGCGCGCCGTCAGCTTTGTCGGTTCCACGCCGATCGCCGAATATATCTACGCCACCGGCTGCGCGCAGGGCAAGCGCGTGCAGGCGCTGGGCGGCGCGAAAAACCACATGGTGGTCATGCCGGACGCGGATATTCCGCAAACCGTCGATGCCCTGATGGGCGCCGCCTTCGGTTCGGCGGGCGAGCGCTGCATGGCTATTTCGGTGGTGGTGGCGGTGGGCAATGTGGCGGACCAGCTGGTCGAGGCGCTGGTGCCGCGCATCGCCGCCCTCAAGATCACGCAGGGCATGGATTTAACAGCGGAAATGGGTCCTGTGGTCACGCAAGTGCACAAGGAGAAGATTGCCGGCTATATCGCCACGGGCGTCAAGGAAGGTGCCAAGTTGGTCAGTGACGGGCGCGGTTTCGTGTTGCCAGGCCACGAAAACGGCTTTTTCCTCGGCGGCAGCCTGTTCGACCATGTCACGCCGGAGATGACGATCTACAAGGAGGAAATCTTTGGCCCCGTGCTGTGCATCGTGCGCGTGCCCGATTTTGCCACGGCGCTGGACCTGGTCAATGCGCATGAATACGGCAATGGTACGGCGATCTACACGCGCGATGGGAATACGGCGCGCGAATACACGCACCGGGTGCAGGTGGGGATGGTGGGCATCAACGTGCCGATCCCCGTGCCGATGGCTTTCCACAGCTTCGGCGGCTGGAAGCGCAGCCTGTTCGGCGACCACCACGCGCATGGTCCGGAATCCGTGCGGTTCTACACGAAGCAGAAGGCGGTGACGCAGCGCTGGCCCGCTTCCACGGCTGCCGGCGCCGAATTTGCCATGCCGACATTGAAATAAGCCCATCCAAACTGCACGTCGGGTGCGAGCACATGCACCGCGTGCAGGTGGGGAGGGATGGGAAAAGCAGGGCGTCAACGTGCCGATCCCCGTGCCGATGGCTTTCCACAGCTTCGGCGGCTGGAAGCGCAGCCTGTTCGGCGACCACCACGCGCATGGTCCGGAATCCGTGCGTTTCTACACGAAGCAGAAGGCGGTGACGCAGCGCTGGCCCGCTTCCACGGGAGCCGGTGCCGAATTTGCCATGCCGACCCTGAAGTAAGGGGCGCTAGCGCTATCTGGTTCGCTTCTTGCTTACTGCAATGGTTGTGTTTAGCCATTGCAGATAGCCCTCCATGACGTCCAGCCGTACCCAGCCATTGCGCATCGTTGTCGTCAACACTATTGTCGAGCACGGCGTGCACGAGAATGCGGCATTGGCGGCCCAGGTGCAGCGTGGCAACGCCTTGCGCATCGGTTTGCTTGAATCGGGGTATGACATCGTCGCCTCCCTGCCAGCCGACCTCTACCTTCCCGAACGTATCGCCCAGTTGCAGCCCGACCTCATCATCATTGACGCCGAATCGGATGCGCGCGACGTACTCGAACACATCGTCATTGCCACGCGCGATGAGCGCCGCCCCATCGTGCTGTTTACCGAAGACGGCGCCACGGCCAGCATTGACGCGGCCATGGCGGCCGGCGTGTCCGCCTATATCGTGGCCGGCTTGCAGGCCGAGCGCATTCAACCCGTGCTGAACGTGGCCCTGGCGCGTTTTCGCCAGGAAGAAAAATTGCGCGCCGAATTGCTCGACACGCGGCACAAGCTGCTCGAGCGCAAGGTGATCGAGCGGGCCAAGGGCCTGTTGATGACGCATCACGGCTTGACGGAAGACCAGGCTTACCAGCGCTTGCGCAGCATGGCCATGAACAAGAAACTCAAACTGGCGGGAATTGCCCAGCGTATCCTCGACGTGGAGGACTTGCTGGGATGAATCGTCCATTTCCTGATACATGCTGGTGCAGTGCACCATTCCGGTGCGTTTCCAGCCTCCCTGGACGGGACGTGCACAGGCACGGTCCTTGCTGCTGGAAGGGGAGAGCCTTGCCCACGGTGGCGCGGAAAAACAGTACTTATCAGCAAGGAATGGTATGACAGAGCAAGCGGGCAAAGAGGCGGGACATGGTGCCCAGATGATGCGGTCCCTGCAGCCGGAAAAACAGACGATACGCATCGGCTACCTGCCGCTGGCCGATTGCGCCTCGCTGGTGATGGCGTCAAAGCTGGGCCTGGATGAAAAATACGGCATCAAGATCGAACTGAGCCGCGAGATGTCGTGGGCAGGCGTGCGCGACAAATTGAATAGCGGCGAACTCGACGTTGCCCACGTGTTGTACGGCCTCGTGTATGGCGTGCAGATGGGCATCGGCGGACAGCAGCACGACATGGCCGTGCTGATGAACCTCAATCACAGCGGCCAGGCCGTCACCCTGTCGGCGGCGCTGGCGCGCGAGGGCGCCCACGATGGCGCCACACTGGCGCGGCACATGCGCGCCGCAACGCGGCCATTTGCGTTTGCGCATACTTTCCCGACCGGCAACCACGCGATGCTGCTGCAATACTGGCTGGCTGCGCATGGCATCGACCCGCTGCGCGACGCGCGCGTGATGACGGTGCCGCCGTCGCAGATGGTGGCCGCCTTGCGCGCGGGCCAGATGGATGGCTTTTGCGCCGGGGAACCGTGGGGCTACAAGGCCATCGTCGATGGCGTCGGCGTGACAGCCACCACCAGCGGCGCCATCTGGCCCGACCATCCGGGCAAGGTGCTGGGCACCAGCGCCTCGTTTGCGCAGCAGCATCCGAACAGCTGCCGCGCCCTGATCGCCGCCGTGCTCGAGGCGGGGCGCTGGATCGACGCCACCGATGCCAACCGGCTGGCCATGGCGGCCATCCTGGCCGAGCCCGCTTACTTGAATACGCCGCAGGAAACGCTGGCGCCGCGCATTCTCGGTCATTATCAGGATGGCCTGGGCAAGACCTGGGACGAGGCGCACGGCTTGAAGTTTTATGGCGCCGGCGCCGTCAATTTCCCCTATCTGTCCGACGGCATGTGGTTCATGACCCAGCACCGGCGCTGGGGCTTGCTGCGCGACGAACCCGATTACCTGACGGTGGCAAGGCAAGTCAACCGCATCGACCTGTACCGCCAGGCGGCGGAAATGACGGCCACGCCCTTGCCCGCTTCACCGCTGCGCAGCTCGACCCTGTGCGACGGCGTCGTGTGGGACGGCAGCGCGCCGGAAGCGTACGCGGCATCGTTTGCCATCGGCCACTTTTTTTAATGGGAGATTTCATCATGGCACAACAAGGAAGCGTGACTTTGGTCGGCGCCGGCCCCGGCGACCCGGACCTGTTGACCATCAAGGCGGTGAAGGCCATCGCGCGGGCCGACGTGGTGCTGATCGACGACCTCGTCAACCCGGCCATCCTCGCGCATGCGGCGCCCGGCGTACGCGTGGTCGAGGTGGGCAAGCGGGGCGGCTGCGCTTCCACGCCGCAGGCCTTCATCGAACGCCTGATGCTGGCCGAAGCCCGCGCCGGCCTGCACGTGGTGCGCTTGAAAGGGGGCGACCCCTATCTGTTCGGGCGCGGCGGCGAAGAGCGCGCCTACCTGCGCAGCCACGGCGTGGCCGTCGAAGTAATCCCTGGCATCAGCAGCGGCCTGGCCGCGCCGTCCAGCATCGGCGTGCCGCTGACGCACCGCGGCTGGAGCCAGGGCGCCATCTTCGTCACGGGCCATGGCAAGGATAGCGCGTCCGAGCCGAACTGGACGGCACTGGCGCAGAGCAAGCTCACCCTCGTCATCTACATGGGCGTGGCCCGGGTGGCCGCCATCCAGGCCGGCTTGCTGGCCGGCGGCATGGCGCCAGGCACGCCCGTGGCCGTGGTGCAATCGGCCAGCTTGCCGGCGCAGCGCCAGTTGCTGAGTACCTTGCAAGCCTTGCCTGCCGACTTGCTGGCCAGCGGCCTGGGCAGCCCCAGCATCATCGTCGTGGGCGAGGTGGTGCGCTGCGCCGATGCCTGGGATGACCATGGCGCACAGGGCTTGCTGGCCGCGACCGTGTGATTTAGCGGATCGGCAGCGCCACGGGACGGATGGGGGCCGCGTCGCCGCCACGGAATTTCAATGAAGCGCCGATGAAGGCAAACTGGTAGACCCTGTCGCGCGACAGCGCTTCCAGGTCGACCAGTTCCAGGATGGGCGTGCCCTGCTGCGCCAGCAGATAGGTGTGCACGGGCAGGTAATTGCCTGCCACTTCGGACGGAAACGCTTCGAAACTGAGGTTGTCCGCACCGACCACCATGGCGCCGCCATCTTCCACGAGGAATTTTGCCGCGTCCAGCGACAGGCCGGGGGGATTGGCCATGTACGCTTGCGCCTGCTCATAGTGCTGCATGCGGCCCGTGCGTATCAGCACCACGTCGCCTTTTTCCAGCGTGACCTTCTGTTTTGCCAGCGCCGCGCGCAAGTCTTGCCGCGTGACCCGGTAATTGTCGGGCAGCTGTTGTAATCCCTTGGCCACGGCCACGTCGATCAGCACGCCGCGCGCGACGATGGGCGGCAGTTTTTCGGCCCCCGTCACGGTCCAGCCCCGGTCGCCCAGGTATTGCTCTTCCGTAAAACCATTCCAGATCTTGCCGTTCAATCCAAAGTGATTGAGGGCGTCGATATGTGTGCCCATGTGCGCATACATGGACACGGCCGAACCCGTATAACTGACGTGGCGGTTCATCTGTTCGCCCACGTTCATTGAGTCGGCCACCACGTTGCCCTTCGGCGTGTGCGTCATCCACATCTGGTAGGGTGGATCGCCGGCCGCCTGCCAGCTGGGCATGCCGACATAGAAATCGACGGCCAGGTCGTAGCTCTTGCCGCCGTCGATGCGCGCCAGGATGGCGGCGCGCGAGGCCGGTGTCATCAGGTTCAGGCGGCCGATCTCGTCTTTCGGCCCCCAGGGGCTGATGCCCACTTCCGGCAGGGCGGCGGCCGGGGTGGCCTGCGCTGTGCCGGCCAGCAGCGCCAGCAGCACGGTGGTCAGGGTGGCGGATGGTTTGAACATGGGGGTACTCCTTGCGTGACATGAATGAAGAAGCCGCCATCATATTATTTTCTAATTCATTGATAATCAGCGATAAAATAATAAGATATTCAACCATAAGGAAAGAATCATGGATGTCCTGGCGCACATGCGCGTGTTTCGCAAGGTGGTCGAGCGCGACAGCTTCAGCAAGGCGGCGCTGGACCTGAACCAGTCGGCGGCGGCCATCAGCAAGCAGGTGCGCCAGCTGGAGGCGCATCTGGCGACCGTGCTGCTGGTGCGCACGACGCGGCGCATGAGTTTGTCGGACGGCGGGCGCGCCTATTATCTGGAGTGCTGCCGCCTGCTCGATGAAATCGATGCGCTGGAACTGGCCACACGCGGCTGCGCCGGCAAGGTGGCGGGGCGGCTGCGCGTGAATGTACCGCTGTCGTTTGGCCTGAAGGTGCTGTCGCCGCTGCTGCCGGTGTTCATGGACCGCTATCCGGAAGTCAAAATCGAAATGACCCTGGACGACCGCCTGCGCGACGTGGTGGGCGAGGGCTATGACGTGTCGCTGCGCATCCGCGCCGCGCTGGCCGATTCGACCCTGGTGGCGCGCCGCCTGGGCGACGTCGAACAGATGATTTGCGCGGCGCCCGCCTACCTGGCGCGGCGTGGCACGCCCCGTCAGGCGCAGGATTTGCACGGCCACGATTGCCTGGCTTACCGCCTGGCCGACAGCCCCGGCATCTGGCAGCTGGCCGGCCCGGAAGGGAGCAGCAGCATCGTCCTGCCCGTGCGCTTTTCCGCCGACAGCAGCCTGCTGCTGGCCGACATGCTGGTGGCGGGCATCGGCGTGGGCGCGCTGCCGTCGTTCGTCGCCGCGCCGCTGCTGGCCAGCGGTGCCCTGGTGCGCGTGCTGCCGTCGCACGGCATGGCCAGGCGCGGCGTGTATGCCTTGATGCCCGACGGACGCCATGTGCAGGAAAAGGTGCGCGCCTTTTGCGACTTCCTGGCCGGTGAGCTGCGGGAGGCTTAAGCGCACGTTGTTTTCCAGTGCAACCATCATGCGCGCTTTTTTTCTTGCACAAGCGCGTCTGGCAGGAGCTTTGATAGTATCCTCGTACTTGCTGGGTGGCCGGAGCGCCGCACATTCGAGGAAACCGGAATAAGCGATTGACAATGCACACTTTGAGCAAGGGCGGGGCGGGATCAGGCATCAGGATCTGGGCGGGTGGCTTGCTGCTGGCATTGGTGGTGGGCGGCGCCCTGTATGCGGGTGCGGCGCGCACGGTCAATGACGACGCCGAACAGCGTTTCGACAATCTCACGCATGGCGCCCAGCATAGCCTGGCCACGCGCGTAAAAAGCTATTCCGACCTGCTGCGCGGCCTCGAAGCCCTGTTCCGCACCAGCGAGCACCTGACGCGCCGCCAGTTCCACGATTACGTGGCCGGCCTCGATATCGCGCGCCAGTTCCCTGCCATCGAATCGGTCAATTACGCGGTGGCCGTCCCGTCGGCGCAGCGCGCCGCCTTCATCGAGGCCGTGCGCAAAGACACCAGCCTGGCGCCGCGCGGCTATCCCGCATTCACCATCCGTCCGCCCGGCGAGCGGCCGGAATACGCGGTGCTCACTTACCTGGAACCCGACTCCCTGCTGGCCGAGCGCATGGGCGTCGATATCGGCGCCAACCCGCTGGTGGCGCAGGCCCTGGCGCAGGCGCGCGACAGCGGCGAGGTCGGCGCGTCGGGCCAGGTGATCATGATCAAGGGACCGCCCGCGCACGTGGGCCTGGGCATGCGCCTGCCCGTGTACCGCAATGGCATGCCGCAAGGCAGCGTGGCCGAGCGGCGCGCCGCCTATCAGGGATCCGTCGGCATCGGCTTTGGCGTGGCGCAGCTGGTGCACAGCGCACTCGAACGCAGCGCCCTGGAACCGCTGCACCTGACCCTGTACAGCGCCGCCGAGGCGCCGCCTGCCGACGGCGTCTGGCGCATCACGCCGCAGGACCGCCTGCTGTTCAACGACGGTGGCGACCTGACGGCCCCGCCGCCGCAGCCGGGCAGCGATGCCGACTATTTCGACCAGGTGCTGCCGGTGGCGTACCAGGGCGGCCTGTGGAAAGCCCATTTCCGCGTGCGCAAGGCGGAGCTGTACAGCCCCTTCGACCGCTATTTTCCATGGCTGGCGCTGGCCGTCGGCGTGGCCGGCACCCTGCTCATTTATGGCTATATCTTTACCTTGTACCGCTCGCGCCGCAACGCGGTGGCGCAGCGCACCTTGCTCGATACGGTGCTCGACAGCGTCGACGCCTACGTCTACATGAAGGATGCCGACCTGCGCTACCGCTACGTGAATGCGCGCACGGCGAAGATACTGGGCCGTTCGGCGGAGCAGCTGATCGGCCGCCAGGATGGCGAATTGATGCTCGGCGATGCGGCGGCATCCGCGCAGCGCACGGAGCGCCAGGTGTTCGACAGCGGCGCCAAGTTCGTCGGCGAGGAGCGCTTCGTCGATGCGCAAGGGCAGGTGCATCATCTGTGGAGCGTGAAGGTGCCATTGGGCTTGCCCGGTCCCGTCACGGGCCTGATCGGTTTGTCCACCGACGTGACGGAGCTGCACCGGCTGAAGGAGCAGGCCGACGCGGCCAGCCAGGCCAAGAGCGACTTCCTGTCGAACATGAGCCATGAGATCCGCACGCCGATGAACAGCATCATCGGCATGGCGCATCTGGCGCTGAAATCGGTAGCCGACGCGCGCCAGCGCGACTATCTGCAGAAAATCTTCCATTCGGGCCAGCATTTGCTGGGCCTGATCAACGACATCCTCGATTTTTCCAAGATCGAGGCGGGCAAGCTGGAACTGGAAGTGCTGGATTTCCGTCTCGACACCCTGCTGGCGAACATCGCCAGCCAGCTCGGCGATGCGGCCGCCGTCAAGGGTCTGGCACTGCAATTCGATATCGCGCCGGAACTGACGCAGCGCTGGCGTGGCGACCCGCTGCGCCTGGAGCAGGTCTTGCTGAACCTGGCCAGCAACGCCATCAAGTTTTCCGACAATGGCAGCATCTTCGTGCGCGTGCGCCAGTCCGAGGAGCGGGGCAGCCACAGCATGCTGCGCTTCGAAGTGCAGGACCGGGGCATCGGCATGAACCAGGACGAGGTGGCGCAGCTGTTCCGCTCTTTCCACCAGGCGGACCCGTCGACCACGCGCAAGTATGGCGGCAGCGGCCTGGGACTGGTGATCAGCAAGCAGCTGGTGGAGCTCATGGGTGGCAAGGTGGGCGTGTACAGCCAGCCTGGCCTGGGCAGCACCTTCTGGTTCACGGCGCGCCTGGAGAAAAGCACGCAGGCCAGCGACGAGCGCATCGCCGAAGTGGAGCCGGAAGTGCTGGGAGTGATACGCGGCGCGTCCATCCTGCTCGTGGAAGATAACGTCTTCAGCCAGCAGGTGGGCTGCGAATTGCTGGAAGACGCCGGCGCCACCGTCTGCGTCGCCTGCAATGGCCGCGAGGCGCTGGAATTGCTGGCCCACCAGCGCTATGACTGCGTGCTGATGGACGTGCAGATGCCGGAAATGGACGGCTTCGAGGCGACGCGCCGCATCCGCGCCGATCCGCAGCTTGCCGGCCTGCTGGTGATCGCCATGACGGCCAATGCGGGCAGCGAAGACCGCGCCCGCTGCCTGGCGGCGGGCATGGACGAATTCGTGACCAAGCCGATCGCCCCGAATCTGCTGTTTCACCTGCTGGCGAAATGGTTCCGCCTGCGTGGAGGCATTGGCGGCATCGGCCATGCGCGCGCGGGCGAGAGGCCGGCGGCAGCGCCGAAAGCGCCGCCATCGGCCGCGTCGCCGGAATTGCGCGACACGGCCATCCTCGACCTGGCCACGCTGGCGCTCACGTTTAGCAATGACGCCGTGAAGATGCGCAAGTACACCCAGCTGTTTCTCGATACGGCGCGCGACGGCATCGCCGAAATGGAGCAGGCCATGGCGCTGGAAGACCTGGGACGCCTGGCCGACCTGGGCCACCGCAGCAAATCGTCGGCGCTGGCCGTGGGCGCGCATGCCTTTGCGGGTCTGTGCACGTCGATCGAAGGCTTGCGTCTGGGCGGCGATCTGCAGCAGGCGCGCGCCTTGCTGACGGCGCTCGGGCCGGCGCTGGCGCAGGTGGCAGAACAAATTTCAGTGGAATTTGCCGCCAGCGACGCCCCCTGACGCAAGCAGCGGCGATAATATGCCTTTGACGTCTCTGGCCACCCGGCCGGAGGCGCGGCAACCCATCGGATCAGCATGCATACTCCCGTTACGCCCGGCCTCCTCATCCTGCATGGCAACCAGCTGGAACAGCTGCGCGCCGCTGTCTTCCAGTGGCTGCGCCAGCATCCGCTGGCGCCCCTGGAAACGGATATCTTCCTGGTGCAGTCAAACGGCGTGGCCGAGTGGCTGAAGATCGCCCTGGCCGAGGAGATGGGCGTGTGCGCCGCCACGCGCATCGCGCTGCCGGCGCGCCTGCTATGGGAAAGCTACCGGGGCATGCTGGGGCGCGAGCGCGTCCCGCGCGTGTCGCCGTTCGATAAGTCCCCGCTGACGTGGCGTTTGATGCGCCTGTTGCCGTCCTTGCTGGCCGACCCGGTCTTCGCGCCGCTGCGCTACTTCCTTGCCGATGGCGACAGCGAGCGCCGGCTGCAGCTGGCCGAGCGGCTGGCCGATTTGTTCGACCAGTACCAGGTCTACCGCGCCGACTGGCTGGCCGATTGGGCGGCGGGTAGCGACCAGTTGCGCACGGCGCGCGGTGTATCCATCGCATTGAAGGAAGACCAGCGCTGGCAGGCGCAGTTGTGGCGCGCCGTGGCTGCCGATGTCGAGGCGTTCGAGCGCGACACGGGCCGCGCCGACATCCACGACGCCTTCCTGGCAGCGATCGCCGCCGGCGATGCGCCTGCCGGCAAGCTGCCGCGCCGCGTCGTGCTGTTTGGCGTGTCGGCCTTGCCGTACCAGACCTTGCAGGCGCTGGCCGCGCTGGCGCGCCACACGCAGGTGGTGCTGGCCGTGCCCAATCCGTGCCAGTTTTACTGGGGCGACATCATCGACGGGCGCGACTTGCTGCGCGCGCAAAACAAGCGTCAGCGGCAGCGCAACGGCACCGACCTGGCGCAAATTCCGCTGGAAGAACTGCATGCGCACAGCCACCCGCTGCTGGCCAGCTGGGGCAGGCAAGGGCGCGATTTCATCCGCATGCTCGACGAATTCGACGAACACGCGCAAGCCGAGGGGCGCGACGACAGCCTGCGCATCGACCTGTTTGGCGAGGAAACGGGCGAGACCCTGCTGCAGCAGGTGCAGGTGGCGATCCGCGAACTGCGCCCGCTGGCCGAGCATGAGCAAGTGCCGCCCGAGCCAGGCGACCGCTCGATCGAATTCCACGTGGCGCACAGCGTGCAGCGCGAAGTAGAAGTGCTGCACGACCAGCTGCTGGCCATGTTCGCGCACAGCGCCCAGACGGGCTTGCGCCCGCGCGACGTGGTGGTGATGGTGCCCGACATCGACACTTTTACGGCCGCCATCCACGCCGTCTTCGGCCAGTACCGGCGCAATGACGAGCGTTTCATTCCGTTCGAGATCGGCGACGTGAAGGACCGCAGCGTCAATCCGCTGCTCGTCGCGCTCGAGTGGCTGCTGCAGCTGCCGCAGCAGCGCTGCCGCCAGAGCGAGGTGCGCGACTTGCTCGACGTGCCGGCGCTTGCCGCCCGCTTCGGCCTGCAGCCGGACGACCTGGCCACCCTGGGCGCGTGGATCGAAGGGGCCGGCGTGCGCTGGGGCCTGGACCAGGAACACCGCGCCGGCCTGGGGCTGGGCGCGGCCGGCGAGCAGAATGCGTGGATATTCGGCGTGCGGCGCATGCTGCTCGGCTATGCCAGCGGCAGTGGCGCCAGCTTTGGCGGCATCGAGCCGTATGCGGAAGTGGGCGGCCTCGATGCGGCGCTGGCGGGGTCCCTTGCGCAGCTGGTCGAGGCGCTGCTGCACTGGCGCACCGTGCTGGCAGGCGCGCGCACGCCAACCGAGTGGGGCGTGCAGGCGCGCGCGCTGCTGGCCGCCTTCTTTGATGCTGACGACGAGGGCGACCGTTTGACCCTGGCGCAGCTGGAAGGCGCATTGCAGGGCTGGCTGGAAACCTGCGAGCATGCGGGCTTTGTCGAGCAGGTACCGCTGTCCGTGCTGCGCGTGGCGTGGCTGGGCGCACTGGACGAGCCGACCCTGAACCATCAATTCGTCTCCGGCGGCGTCACGTTTTGCACCCTGATGCCGATGCGCGCCGTGCCGTTCCGCGTCGTCTGCCTGCTGGGCATGAACGATGGCGATTTCCCGCGCCGCGCGCAGAAGGCCGATTTCGACCTGCTGGCGCTGCCCGGCATGGCGCGCCCGGGCGACCGCTCGCGCCGCGACGATGACCGCTACCTGATGCTCGAAGCCTTGCTGGCCGCGCGCGACAAGCTGTACGTGAGCTGGGTGGGGCGCAATGTGCGCGACAATTCCGAGCAGCCGCCGTCCGTGCTGGTGTCGCAGCTGCGCGATTACCTGGCCGCCGGCTGGTCGCTGGACCGGCACCTTGTATCGCTCACCACCGAGCATGCGCTGCAGCCGTTCAGCCGCCGCTATTTCGAGGCCGATGGCTTGCTGACCTACGCGCGCGAATGGCGCGTGGCGCATGCCGATGCGGATGCGCAGGCCGAGGAACTGGCGCTTGGCCCTTACGAGCTCGATCCCGGCACGCGGCTGAAACTGGGCGAGCTGGCCAGCTTTTTGCGCCAGCCCGTCAAATACTTTTTCCGCCGCCGCTTGAGCGTGTATTTCGCCGATGCGGCCATGCTGGGCGAGGATGAAGAGCCGTTTGGCCTGAACGCGCTCGAGCGCTATCTGCTGGAAGACACCATGCTGGACGACGGCGGCGCCGTCGAAGCGCTCGATGACGTGCGCGCCAGCCTGGAAGCGCGCGCGGAAAAGCTGGCGCGCGAAGGCGTGCTGCCCATCGGTCTGATCGGCCGGCAAGTGCAGGCGCAATTGGTCGAGGCGCTGGTGCCCGTGCGCAGCGCGTGGCTGTCCTTGCGCGCCTCGTTTCCGTACGCGGCCGAGAAGCGCGCCATCAACTTGCCGTTTGGCGAGCTGCAGATCGACGACTGGCTCGACAAATTGTGCAGCAACGGGCAGGACACGGCCTGGCTGATGCAGATTTCCTCGAAGGTGACGGACAAGGGCGGCCTGGCGCGCGGCGACAAGCTGATGCTGATGTGGCTGCGCCAGCTGGCCGCCGCCGCCCTCGGTTTCCCCGTCACCGGCTACCTGGTGGCGCGCGACGCCATCGTCAGCATGGCGCCGCTCGATCCGGCTACGTCGCGCGATGCGCTGGCCACCTTGCTGGCGCTGTGGCGCGAAGGCATGAACCATCCGCTGCCGACGGCGTGCAAGACGGGCCTCGCGCTGGTGCAGCAGGGCGACCCGCGGGCCGTCTACGACGGCGGCTTTGAAGTCTCCGGCGAGCGCGAAGAACTGTGCCTGGCGCGCCTGTGGCCCGAGTTTTCCGCATTGGCCGCGGAAGAGGCCTGGGAAGACTGCACGCGCGAGCTGTATGGCCCGCTGGCCGACTGGCTGCAGGAACACATCACGATCGACCCTATCAGCGCGCCCGCAGACGGCGCGGGAGAAGAACCATGACGAGCCATCTGCTCAACCCCCTGGCGTTCCCGCTGCACGGCTCGCGCCTGATCGAAGCGTCGGCCGGCACGGGCAAGACCTGGACCATCGCCGCGCTGTACGTGCGGCTCGTGCTGGGGCATGGCGACGACGACAGCCGTTTTACGCGTCCCTTGCTGCCGGCCGACATCCTCGTGATGACGTTTACCCGCGCCGCCACGCGCGAATTGTCGAACCGCGTGCGCGAGCGCCTGATCGAAGCGGCCGCCTATTTTCGCCACGAATTTGGCATTGAATCCGGCGGCAGCGACCCCTTTCTCGACGCCTTGCTCGAGTCCTATCCGGACGAGAGCGAACGGCAAAAGGCCGCGCATCGGCTGATGCTGGCCGCCGAGACGATGGATGAAGCGGCCATTTTCACCATCGACGCCTGGTGCCAGCGCATGCTGCGCGAGCACGCGTTCGACAGCGGCAGCCTGTTCGACGAAGAACTGGTCAGCGACGAGCAAGCCCTGTTCGAGGATGCGGCCCACGATTACTGGCGCCAGCAAGTCTATCCCTTGCCGCCGCAGGCGCTCGACGTGCTGCTGGCCTGCTGGCCCGACGTCGGGGCGCTGAAGAAGGGCGCGCGCGAGCTGGCGCGCCGCGCGGACATCATGGGCATGGCGGACGAGGAACCGTTGTCCGCGCTGATCGCGCGCGAACAGCGGGCGCTGGCCGCGCAGCTGGCTACCCTGAAGGCGGGATGGGTCGAGCGCGTGGACAAGATGGCCGCCTGGATCAACGACCACCGCGCCGCCAATCCCAAGTGTTTTAACGGCGTCAAGATGAAGCCGGAGAACCTGGCGAAGTGGTTCGATGGCTTGCGCCGCTGGGCGCAAGACCCGCTGCTGCTGCAGCCGGCCATCACGGCCAAGGCGTGGGAGAGATTGACGCCGTTCGGCATCGAGGATGCGTTTGCCAAGAGTTTCACGGCCCAGGTGCCCGAGTGCTTCGAGCATACGGAAGGGCTGGGCATCGCCCTGGCGGGCCTCACGCCGCTGGCGCACAAGCTGCACCTGCATGCTGCGGCGGCCATCGCGCGACGCATGGACCAGCTAAAACGCCAGTCGCGCCAGTTCGGCTTTGCCGACATGCTGCAGCGCCTGCACGACGCGCTGGCCGGCGAGAATGGCACGGCCCTGCGCCAGCGCATCATCGACCAGTATCCGCTGGCCATGGTCGATGAATTCCAGGATACGGCGCCCGCCCAGTACCAGATTTTCAATCTGCTGTACCGCATTGCCGACAACGATCCGGCCCTGGGCCTGTTCCTGATCGGCGACCCGAAACAGTCGATCTACGGCTTTCGCGGCGCCGACATCCAGAGCTACCTGGCGGCGCGGCGCGCGACGACGGGACGCCATTACCAGCTGGGCACCAACTACCGTTCGACGGCGCCCCTGGTGGCGGCCGTCAACCAGCTGTTCCTGCACGCCGAGCGCGCCGAAGTGCCGCTTGGTGCCTTCCGCTACCGGAAAAATGGCGAGAACCCGCTGCCGTTCGAAGCCGTCGATGCCAAGGGCCGCGCCGAATACCTGGTGAACGCCAGCGGCCCGCTGCCGGCCCTGCTGGCCGCCTGCGCCAGCGATGAAGGGCTGCGCGGCGACAGCTACCGCGAGTATTTCGCGCAGCACTGCGCCGAACATATCGTCGCCATGCTGGGCGATGCGCAAGCCGGTTTTACTGGCCCCGACGGTTTTACGCGCCTGCAGCCGGCCGATATCGCCATCCTCGTGCGCGACCGCAAGGAAGCGGCCGCCATCCGCCGCGCGCTGGCGCGCCGCCGGGTCGCCAGCGTGTACCTGTCCGACAAGGATTCCGTCGTCGACAGCGAGGAAGCGCAAGATGTGCTGCGCTGGCTGGCGGCGTTGGCCAATCCGCTCGACGGGGGACTGGCGCGCGCCGCCTTTGCCACGCGCACCATCGGCCTGTCGCTGGGCGAGCTGGCGCGCCTGTCCAGCGATGAACTGGAATGGGAACGCAGGGTCGAGCAGTTGAAGGCCTTGCACCTGATCTGGCAGCGCCAGGGCGTGCTGGCCATGCTGCGCCGCTTCATCCACGAGCTGCAATTGCCCGCCATGCTGCTGCAGCAGACGGGCGGCGAGCGGCGGCTGACGAATCTGCTGCACCTGGCCGAACTGCTGCAATCGGCCAGCCGCCAGCTCGATGGCGAGCAGGCGCTGATACGCTGGCTGGCCGAGCAGATCGCCGGCGAAGGCGAGGGCGGCGACGAGCGCGTGCTGCGCCTGGAAAGCGATGCGGAGCTGGTCAAGGTCATCACCGTGCACAAGTCCAAGGGGCTCGAATATCCGCTCGTGTATCTGCCGTTCGCCGTCACGGCGCGCAAGGTGGATAAACGCAACCGCAGCTTCTTCGACTATGCGGGCGAGGATGGCGAACGCCGCCTCGACTTGTCCTTGTCCGACGAAGCCATGGCGGCGGTCGAAGAGGCGCGCATCGAGGAAGACCTGCGCCTGCTGTACGTGGCGCTGACGCGCGCGCGCCACTTCCTGTGGCTGGGCGTGGCCGCCCAGGCGGCGCGCAAGGCGGGCGAGAACACCTTGCACGAATCGGCGCTCGGCTACCTGCTGACGGGCGGCGACAAGCTGCCGTTTGACCAGTTGCTGCTGCGCTGGCAGCAGGTGGCGGGTGACTGCGACGCCATCTACGTGGGTTCTCTGGCGCAGCCCGATGCCTGCACGGTGCTGGACCGGGTCGAGCGGCGCCCCGAGTTGCGTCCCGCGCCCGTGTTCGTGGGCGAGTTCGAGCGCGACTGGTCGGTAGGCAGCTTTACGTCGCTGACGCGCCAGATCGGCGCCGTGGCGGCCGCGCACGTGCCGCAGCGGGCGCTGGAAGAAACCCTGCTGGAAGATGGCACGGCCGTCGCCGTGACTTCGCCGATGCACATGGGCGACGCGCCATGGCACCGCTTCCCGCGCGGCTCCGTGCCCGGCAATTTCCTGCACGAGCAGCTCGAGTGGATGGGCAGCGAAGGTTTTGACAGCGTCCACGAGGCGCACTTCGACACCCGTCTGGCCGCGCGCTGCGAGCGGGCCGGCTGGGGCCATCGCCAGGAAGACGCCATCGCCTGGCTCAGGGAAATCGCCCTCACGCCGTTGCCGCTGCTCGATGCGTCGCTGTCGCAGCTCGATAGCACCCTGTCCGAGATGGAGTTCTGGTTCCCCAGCGAGCATTTGTCCACGGGGGCGCTCGACCAGCTGTGCACGCGCCTGCTGCTCGATGGCGCGCCGCGTCCCGTGCTGCCGCGGCGCCAGCTGCACGGCATGCTGAAAGGCTTTGCCGACCTGGTCATCGAACGGGATGGCCGCTACTGGGTGCTCGACTACAAGTCGAATGCGCTGGGCGCCAACGATGGTGCCTACCACACGCAGGCGCTGGCCGCCGGCATGGCGCAGCACCGCTACGATATCCAGGGCGCCATCTATATGCTGGCCCTGCACCGGTTGCTGAAAAGCCGGCTCGGTGATGCCTATGATGCGGCTGAGCACCTGGGCGGCGCCATCTTCCTGTTCCTGCGCGGCATCGCGAATGCGGATACACATGGCTGCTACTGGCTGGCGCCGCAGCTGGAATTGCTGAACGGCCTCGATCAACTGTTAGAAGAAACGGAACACCATGCAGCATAATGAGCAGATGGATGCCTTGCAGATGGATGCCTTGTTGACCCACTTTGACGGCGTGGCCGAAGCGGGCCATCTGCGCCGCCTGAGCGCCGCCTTTGCCCGCTTCATCGCCAGCCTGAACGAGAATGCGCCGTATGCGCCGGCCGTGGCCGTGGCGTGCGTGGTGCTGTCCGAGCTGGAAGGGCGGGGGCACAGTTGTTTGATGCTGTTTGAACTGGCCAGCGAACCGTCGCAGTTGCTGGGCTGGAGCGAGGAGCTGTGGCATGCCGTGCTGGCCGTCTCCGGTCCGCTGCCGGACAGCGTCGATGGCTGGCGCGCGCTGCTGGCCGGCGCGCCGCAAGTGTGGCAGGTCGGTGCGGCCGATGCGCGCCAGCCGCTGGTGCTCGATGGCGACCGTTTGTATCTGCGCCGCTACTGGCGCGACGAAAGCCTGGTGGGCGAGAAAATCGCCCTCCGCGCACAGGATTTGATTGATCCCCCGCTGGCGCAGGTGCGGCAATGGCTCGACATCCTGTTCGACCAGCCCGCGCAGGATGGTGGCCCGGACTGGCAAAAAGTGGCGTGCGCGATCGCCCTGCGCGGCAAGGTGGCCATCATCACGGGCGGGCCGGGGACGGGCAAGACGTACACGGTGGCGAGCCTTTTGACACTGCTGTTTGCCGTCTCGCCGCAGCCGGAGCAGCTGCGCATCGCACTGGCCGCGCCGACGGGCAAGGCGGCCGCTCGCCTGAAACAGTCGATCGACAAGGCGCTGGAAGGCTTGGCGGCGAAGGCGGGCGATGCCTTGCCCCTGCAGGAACTGGCGCGGCGCATGGGGGCGGCCCGCACCCTGCATAGTTTGCTGGGTGCGCGGCCCGAGACGCGCGCCTTTGCCCATCACGCGGGCAATCCGCTCGACGTCGATGTGCTGATCGTCGATGAAGCGTCGATGGTGCACCTGGAGATGATGGCCAGCGTGCTCGATGCCTTGCCGTCCACGGCGATCCTGATACTGCTCGGCGACAAGGACCAACTGGCGTCCGTGGAAGCGGGCGCCGTGCTGGGCGACTTGTGCCACGACGCGCAGGCGGGCGGCTACACGGACGCCACCATCGCGTATGCGCAGGCGGCCAGCGGCGTGGCCATACCCGCTGATTTTGCCGGTGCCGCCGGCGCGCTGGCGCAGCAGACGGTGATGCTGCGCCACAGCCACCGCTTCAGCGGTCCGATCGGCGAGCTGGCGCTGGCCGTGAATGGCGGCAGGCCCGATCTGGCCAAAGCGTGCTTCGCCGGCGACAGCGGCGGCCAGCTGGCGTGGAGCGTGCCGGCGCAGCAGGAAGACGTGCTGCGCCTGGCCTTGCGCGGACGCGCCGACGCACCGGGCGGCTACCAGCCTTACCTGGAACTGGTGAATGCGGGCGGTGAAGGCTACGCGCAGCATGACGACTGGGTGCGCGCCGTGCTGCACAGTTTTGAATCGTTCCGCATCCTGTGCGCCGTGCGCGAAGGCGAGTGGGGCGTGGCGGGCCTGAACACGGCCATCGAACTGCGGCTGGAAAAGGATGGCTTGATACGCCGCAGCGAATGGTATGTGGGCCGTCCCGTGATGGTCACGCGCAACGACTACGGCACCGGCGTGTTCAATGGCGATATCGGCTTGACCTTGCGCGATCCTGCGCGACCCGGTTCCCTGCGCGTGTATTTTTTGGAGGGCGAGAATGTGCGCAGCGTGCTGGCCACGCGCCTGCGCCACGTGGAGACGGCGTTCGCCATGACGGTGCACAAATCGCAGGGCTCGGAATTTCGCCACACGGTGCTGGTGCTGCCGCAGGAAGGCGGCGCCATGCTGGCGCGCGAACTGGTCTACACGGGCATCACGCGCGCGCGCGACTTCTTTACCCTCGTCTCGCCCACGCAGGCCGTGCTGTTCGACGCGATCCTGCGCCGCACGCAGCGGGCCAGCGGCTTGAGGGGGCTGATCCGCTGATAGGTTGACAGGGTTCGATAGGTTTCCACACGGAAATATATGTGTTGTATTCCGAATATTGATGAAAATTGTTCCGATTTTTGTGTGAAAATGCTTGCGTAGAGAAAGCGGTGCAACAGCACTGTTTCACGCCATTAAAATCGAAACGAGGAGTCCATCATGTTGTCTTCCCTTCGCACGCGGCTGGTGCTCATTTGCGTGGCCATTGTCGTACTGTCCATGCTGGCCTTGTCGGTTGCCAATTACGTGACGACGCGCAGCAGCATGCTGGCGTCGTCGGATCAGCAGATGCAGCAACTGCTGCAAAGCCAGTCGGCCGTGCTGGCGCAATGGGTCGATGGCAAGAAAAAGGTCATGGCATCCGTTGTCATGTCCGCCGAGACGCCCGATCCGCTGCGCGCCTTCCAGATCGCGGAAAAGGCCGGCGATTTTGCGGAAGTGTTCATCGGCTATGCGGACAAGCGCTCCGTGTTTACCCATCCGGGCCGCCCGGCCGATTTCGATCCCACGGCGCGCGCCTGGTACACGGACACCGTCAAGGCGGGCGTGCCGATGCTCACGCCGCCGTATGTGGACGCGGCCAGCCACAAGCTGGTGGTGTCGTTTACGGCGCCCGTCGGCCCGAAAGAGGCGCTGCTGGGCGTGGCGGGCGCGGACGTGCTGCTCGATACGGTGATCGCCAACGTGGTGGCGATCAAGCCGACCCCGCACAGCTTTGCCTTCCTCGTCGACCAGAGCGGCACCATCATCGCCCATGCGAACAAGGACCTGAGCCTGCAGCCGGTGGCGAAACTCGATGCGGCGCTGTCGGCCGCGCAGGTCAACCGGCTGGAAAGCACGCGCACGAGCGAGGCCGTGCGCCTCAATGAGCGCGACGGCATGCTGTACGTCACGCGCGTGGCGGGCACCGACTGGCTGCTGGCCGTGGTGCTCGACCAGCAGGAAGCCATGCAAGCCTTGCAGACCATGCTGACGACAGCCACCGTCACTGCCGCGCTGCTGACCGGGCTGGCGGCGCTGCTGCTGTCGCTGCTGGTCTTTAAAATGCTCAAGCGCCTGGAGCTGGTGCGCGACGCGCTCGACGATATCGCCTCGGGCGAAGGCGATTTGACGCGCCGCCTCGACGCTTCCGGCGTGGATGAACTGGCGCAGATCGCCGGCGCCTTCAACCGCTTCATCGACAAGATCGCCGCCGTTCTCGTGAAAATCCGCACGGCCAGCGAATCGGTCAAGGTTTCCTCGTCGGAAATCGCCGCCGGCAACCAGGACCTGTCGTCGCGCACGGAACAGCAAGCCAGTTCGCTGGAAGAAACGGCCGCCTCGATGGAGGAGCTGACCAGCACGGTGAAACAGAATGCGGACAATGCGCGCCAGGCCAACCAGATGGCGCAATCGGCGTCCGGCGTGGCCAGCAAGGGCGGGCAAGTGGTGGCGCAGGTGGTCGATACCATGGCCTCGATCAACGATTCGTCGAAGAAGATCGTCGACATCATCAGCGTCATCGACGGCATCGCCTTCCAGACGAATATCCTCGCGCTCAATGCGGCCGTGGAGGCGGCGCGCGCGGGAGAGCAGGGGCGGGGCTTTGCCGTGGTGGCGACGGAGGTGCGCAGCCTGGCGCAACGCTCCGCCGGCGCGGCGAAGGAAATCAAGCTGCTGATCGACGATTCGGTGGGCAAGGTCGATTCGGGCGCGCGCCTCGTCGACGAGGCTGGCGCGACGATGCAGGAAATCGTCGACAGCGTGCGCCGCGTAACCGACATCATGGGCGAGATCACGGCCGCCAGCGCCGAGCAGAGTTCGGGCATCGAGCAGGTGAACCAGGCCATCGCGCAGATGGACCAGGTGACGCAGCAGAATGCGGCCCTGGTGGAAGAGGCTGCGGCTGCGGCGGAAAGCCTGCAAGACCAGGCCAGCACCCTGGCGCAGGTGGTGGGCGTGTTCAAGCTCGATGAGGGGCAGGCGCCGCCGCCGCAGCAGCAGCAGCAACCCGTTCGGCCCGTGGTGCGCGCCCCGATGGCGCCGCGCCTCGCCAGCACTCCGGCAAAGGCGGCGGCCGTCAAGCCGGAGCGCAGCGAGGAATGGGAGACTTTCTAAACTCTCAAGCGCGGCGGGGCGCCAGGGTCGGCGCCATCTGCCTGGCCACCTCGAAAAAGGCGTTGGTGGCGGGCGTATTCTGGCGCCGGTCGCGCACGGCCAGGCCCACCTTGCGGCTGACGGGTGGATTGAGCGGCAGGGCGACCAGTTCCGGATACTGCTCCCGCAGGCGCTGCGGCAGGGCCAGTTCTGCCACGATGGACAGGCCGTCGCCGCGGCTGACCATGTCGAGGATGGTGATCACCTGGCTGATGCGATAGGGCACGTTCGGCTGCAAGCCCGCGTTGGCGAACAGCGGTTCGATCAGGCAGGCGCATCCCGCCTCGGACATGATGAACGGCCCTTCGCACAGCTGCGCCAGGGTGATGGCGGTTTCGCTGGCCAGCGCATGGCTGCGCGGCACCAGCGCCATCATCTGGTCTTCCACCAGCGGCGCCGTGTCGAAGCGCTCGTCGGGCAGCACGACGAAGCCGACATCGACCCTGCGTTCGCGTATCCACTGCACCACTTCATGGTCTGCACCCTCGTCGATGCGCAAGTCGATGCCCGGATAGCGCTGGCGAAACTGGGCCGTGATGGCCGGCAGCAGATTCAACGATGACGTCGGGCCGAAGGAACCGATGCGCAGGGTGCCCTGGCGCTGGCCCAGCACGTCGGCCGCTTCCTGGCGCATGGCCTCCGACAAGCCGAGGATTTCGCGCGCGCGCACGAGCAGCTGGCGGCCCACGTCCGTCAGTTCGGCCGACGCCTGGTGGCGCACGATGAGGTCCACGCCCATCTCCTTTTCCAGCGCCTTCAAGGCGTGCGAGACGGCCGACTGGCTGATGCCCAGCTGCGCGGCGGCAGCGGAAAAGCCGTGCAATTCGGCCACCAGGGTAAAAATTTCCAGTTGCGTGAAGGTCATGGTGTGGTTTTGTTGAGTTATGAGTATTTACTCATTATTTCATGAGTTGATATTAGTATTAATATATATGGACGCCACCCGCCGCGCAAGCGGCCATACAGGATATTCCATGTCTTCTTCCGCCATACCATCAGCCGCCTTGCCTTCCGTGCAATCGCCGCTCGTCTACATCAAACTGATCTTTGTCGCCCTGTTCTGGGGCGGCACCTTTATCGCGGGGCGCGTGCTGGCGCAGCAGATGCCGCCCATGACGGCCGCCAGCGGGCGCTTCGGCGTGGCCGTGCTGTTGCTGGTCATGCTGGCGTGGAAACTGGAAGGGGGCTTGCCGCGCCTGGACCGCAAGCAGTTGGCAACGACGGCCGCGCTGGGCCTGACGGGCATTTTTTTATACAACCTGTGCTTCCTGGCGGCCCTGTCGCGCATGCCGGCGGGGCGCACGGCCCTGTTCGTGGCCCTGAACCCTATCGTCACGGCGCTGGCCTCGGCCATGCTGTTCCGCGAACGGCTCGGTTCCTTCAAGTGGCTGGGCATCATGCTGGCGTTTTGCGGTACGGCCATCGTCATCACGCGCGGCGATCTCGCCGGCGTGCTGCACGGCACGGGTGGCGGCATCGGCATGGGCGAGGTGTTCATGTTTTGCGGCATTTCCAGCTGGGCCGCCTACACCCTGATCGGCAGGGTCGCGCTGAAGGGCTTGAGCCCGATTGCCGCCACCACGTATGCGTCGATGTGGGGCCTGGCCTTTTTGCTGGTGGGGGCGGCCGTGGAATTCCCGAGCGTGCCATGGCACAGCTTTGGCTGGCAAGTGTGGGCCGCCATCGGCTATCTGGGCGTGTTCGGCACGGTGATCGGCTTTGTCTGGTATTACGAGGGTGTGAAAGCGCTGGGCCCGTCGCGCACGGCCGTCTTCAACAACCTCGTGCCCGTGTTCGGCATCGTGCTGGCGGCGGCGCTCTTGGGCGAGCCGGTGCTGGCCTCGATGCTGGTGGGCGGCGCGGTGACGATTGCCGGCGTGGTGATGACCAACCGGCAAGCGAAATAAGTATTTTCCCGATATGAAAGCACGCCTGAAAAACGTTCAGGGCAAGGCGCAGTGCCGCAGGCAGTACGACTAGTACGGCCAGGCACTGCAACGCCGCCATGGGCGTTTTCTCAGCCGTGCTTAACGTGCGCGGCGGCGTTTCGATGGTTTCGCCGGCGCTTTTTTGTGCCGGCTGACCGAGGCGCGCATCACTTTCGGTTCTTCGATGCCGTTCTCGGCCGCCAGCATGCGGCGGATGTTGACGGCGTCCATGGCGCGCACGGAATTGGCGCGCGCGTTGAGCAGGATCATGGTGGCGAACTTACCGGCCGACTTGATACGCATGATCAGGCAACGGCCCGCTTCATTCGTGTAGCCCGTTTTCGACAGGCCGATATCCCAGCCCTTGGCACCGACCAGGCGGTTCGTGTTGTGGTATTCCACGTCGCGGCCCTTGATCTGGATCACGTCCTTCGAATCCGTCGTGATGCGGCTGATTTCCGGGTAGCGCGAGGCGGCCACGGCCATCTTGACGAGGTCTGCTGCCGTCGACTGGTTGTTCGGCGACAAGCCCGTCGGCTCTTCGATCACGGTCTGGCGCATGCCCAGGGCCTTGATCTTGGCGTTGACAGCCACGGCAAATGCGGTGGGGCCGCCGGGGAAAGTGCGCGCCAGCGAGGCGGCGGCGCGGTTGTCGGACGACATCAGCGCCAGTTGCAGCACGTCATGACGGCTCAGCGTGGCGCCCACGGGCACGCGCGAGGTGCTGTGTTTCAAGGTATCGACATCCTCGCGGTCGATGCTGATCTCTTCCTGCATATTCGCCTTGGAGTCGAGCACGACCATGGCCGTCATGAGTTTGGTCAGCGAGGCGATGGGCACCACCACGTTGGAATTTTTTTCAAGCAAGACTTTGCCTGTGCCGTCTTCGACCACCAGTATCGACTGGGAACCGAAGGGCACGGCGATGGCCGCTGTCGAAAGCGTCATCAGCACCGCGGCGAACATTTTTTTGAGCATGGGATTGTATGTGGGAAAGCAGTTTTGGGGCGCCATCGTGGGCGCTGCGCGCAAATCCGGAAACGGGCCGCATGGGGACGCGGAGTGTATCTCGGAGGCAATATTTGCCAAGCTTAAACAATACCATTAAAGATCAAGCGATGTCTACGGTACAGGCCCGCGACAAGCGGTGTTGCGGCCAATTTGGCAAATAAATGGGGCTAATCTTGCCGTAGTGAAAATTGTTGCGCAATTATTGATTTCGCCTTGGAAACTTCGTATTATTTCAGCAATATTGGCAGCGAGGGTCCGGCAGGCGCCATGTACCTCGTCGTTGATGCCTGTCCCTTCGTGCTTCGTCGCCCCGCGCTATGTCCTGCCACGGTGGCGCCGTAGACTGCGTTCATGCCTGAATCACAGACCAAGGGAGCGCATCGTGTTAAAAAAATATACGGATTGGTACCGCAGCATCGACGAAGAATCGCTGCTGGTGCTGAAACATCCCGAGATGGCGGACCAGATCCAGGGAAGAGTGCGCCGCTACGTCGCCATGAAGCTGGTCAAGCTGACGCCGATCGAGCGCCAGCAATTGCACGATTTCCTGCTCAAGTACCGCGGCGCCGGTTTTTACATCGCCGCGTTCAAGCTGATGCTGCTGTTCAGCGCCATCGGCGTCACCCTGCACCTGCTGCTGCCGGCCCGGTTCGAATTGCTCAAGGCCCTGGTCTTCAGCAACGGCTTGGGTTTTGCGCTGGCGTGGGGCCTGGTGGGCGTCTGGTTCAATTACCGCAGTTCCGTGCGCTACAAGTTCAAGAAGCTTTTGTTGATCGTGTCGACCTGCGCGGCAGGGGTAGCGGCCGGCGTGCTGCTGGCCGGCTTGAGCGATACGGGTTCCATGGAAATGGCCTTCGAGCGCTTGCTGCGCGTGGGCGGCATTGCCTTGCTGGTGGCCGGGTTGTTTTATATGGTGCCGCTGGCGGTCGTGAGCACCTGGCGCAACCGCCAGTACGAAGCGCTGGCCCTGCAGCTGCAGCAGGATGCCGAGCGCGACCGCCTGGCGCGCGAACTGAGCGAATCGCAGCTGCGGCTGCTGCGCGCGCAGATCGAGCCGCATTTTCTGTTCAATACCCTGGGCGCCGTGCAGCAGCTGGCCGAGCAGGGAGCGCAAGGCGCCGGCCGGGCCGCGGCATTGACGGCCGACCTGATTGCCTTTTTGCGCGCCAGCATGGCGGAGATGCGCAGCGAGCAAGTGCCGCTGCAAAGCGAGTTCGACATGGTGGCTGCGTATTTGCGCGTGATGCAGGCGCGCATGGGCTCCCGCCTGCGCTATGCGCTGGACTTGCCGGCCGAATTTGCACACGCGACGATTCCCAGCATGATCTTGCTGACCCTGGCGGAAAATGCCATCAAGCACGGTATTGAACCGTCCTTGCGCGGCGGCGAGATCCGCCTGTCGGCGCTGCGGGTGGACGGCATGTTGCGCTTGCGCGTGCAGGACACGGGCATGGGCTTGCCGGCAAGCGCCGCGGGCAGCGCGCCGGAAGGCGGCCTGGGCCTGGAAAACGTGCGCAGCCGGCTGTCGCTGTCCGATCCGTCCGCCAGCCTGACCCTGCGCGACGGCGAAGAGGGGGGCGTGATCGCCGAGATATTGCTTCCCATTAAAATTGCATCCAGCCTGAAAGAACTTGCCGCATGAATGCCACCATCCTGATCGCCGAAGACGAGCCCCTGATGCGCGAACGCCTGCAAACGATGCTGGCGCTGGCCTGGCCCGAGGCACGCATCGTGCTGGTGGCGGAAAACGGCAACGATGCCTGGGACGGTTTCCTCGAGCATGAGCCGGACGTGGTCTTCCTCGACATCCGCATGCCTGGCCTGTCGGGCCTGGAAGTGGCCGAGCGCATCGGCGTGCGGGCGCACGTGGTATTTGTCACCGCGTATGACCAGTATGCCGTCGATGCCTTCGATGCGGGCGCCGTCGATTATCTGTTGAAGCCCGTGCAGGCCGAGCGCCTGCAGCGCGCGCTATCCCGGCTGCGCGACAAGCTGGGCGCGCAGCCGGCCGACATGGCCCACTTGCTGCAGTCGCTGCGCGCGGCGCTGCCGGCCGCGCCGCGCGAAAAATTGAAATGGATCAGGGCCAGCGTGGGCAAGCAGATCCGCCTGATCGACATTGACGACGTGCTGTTCTTTCAGGCCGACACCAAGTACACGCGCGTGGTGCTGGCCGGCTCGGAAGCGCTGGTGCGCACGCCGCTGAAGGATTTATTGGGTGGCCTCGATCCGGAACAGTTCTGGCAAATCCACCGCGGCACCATGGTCAACGTGAAAGCCATCGAGGCGGCCGAACGCATCGACGCCGAGCGCATGCAGGTGCTGCTGCGGGGCAGCACGGAAAAGCTGCCCGTCAGCCGCACGTTTACGTATTTGTTCAGAGATTGATATGATGGCAATGTTTTTAATCTGCCACTGAAATGGACATCTCATGACAATCTTGCGCCGCTGGTTCTCCGCCATCCTTCTTTCCTTGTTCGCTTGCACTGCCGCCACGGCAGCGCAGAAGGAGGAAAAGGTGGTGTATCACGTCAATGACGCCAGCAATGCCACGGCTGCGCTGAAAAATATCCGCAATCACCTGGACGCCAGTCCCCAAGCCACCATCGTGCTCGTCGCGCATGGCCCCGGCATCGATTTCCTGCTCGATGGCGCCGTCGACAAGAATGGCACTCCGTATGACGCAGTGGTGCGCGAGCTGACCAAGCGCGGCGTGAGTTTCCGTGTCTGCAATAACACCTTGCAAGGACGCAACATCGACCGCCAGCGCGTGCTGCCCGACGCCGTCATCGTGCCCTCGGGCGTGGCCGAGCTGAGCCGCTTGCAGTGGCAGGAAGGGTATGTGTATATCAAGCCCTGACGCACGCGCCGCTGCCGGATGGCAAGGGGCGCGGCGTTAGTGGGTGGGTAACCCTTACTGGATCTTGGCGATCGACACTTCCGTCGATTTCACCAGCGCGATGACTTCGCTGCCCACTTTCAAGTCCAGGTCCTTGATCGAGCGCGAGGTGATCACCGAGGTGACGATGCCGTGCGGCGTTTCCACGTCCACTTCCGAGACCACGGGCCCAAAGATGATTTCCTTGATCTTGCCGCGAAACTGGTTGCGTACATTCACTTCCGAGATAGCCATGATATTTCCTTTGAGCCCGTAATACGCCATGCGGCGCGACAAGGCCAGAGTACGGCCCGCGCACGCTTTTGACCACGAATCGATGCGCATATCGATATGCGCAAAGTGTGCGCCAGCGCTGCTGCAAGCATATTATTCGCCTATACTCAAGCATCTACCGGAGGTGTGCCATGCGTCCATTCCTGCTGTCGCTCTTGCTGTTGCCCCTGCTGTTGTCCACCTCGGCCGTGCTGGCGCAACCCATTGCCTCCCTGCAGCCGATGGCGTTCCTGGCCGGACATTGCTGGAAGGGCGAGTTTCCCGGCGGAAAACAAACGGATGAGCACTGTTTCCAGTGGCTGTATGGCGGCCAGATGCTGCGCGACGTGCACACGGTGCGCAGCCCCGGCAAGCCCGACTACGTGGGCGAAACCACGTATTACCACGATCCCGCCGCAGGCAAGGTAGCCTTCCTGTATGTGGAAAACAGCGGCGGCCATAGCCGCGGCACGATGCTGCCGGCGGACGGCGGCCTCGACTTTCCCGCCACGCAATACGTGGGGGCGAATGGCAAGACGCTGACCTATCGCGTGCGCTGGACGCCGTCGGGCGATGCCTATGAGGCGGCCAGCGAGATGCTGCTGGACGGGCGCTGGGTGCCGCAATTCAAGCTGCTGCTGAAGAAGCAGTGATGTGTGGAGGCATAAAAAAACCGGGACATGTCCCGGTTTTTGTTGATGCGGCGAAGATTACTTCTGATAAATCTTGTCGAACTCGCCACCATCGTCAAAGTGTTTCTTTTGTGCCTGTTTCCAGCCGCCAAAGACGTCGTCGATGGTGAACAGGGTGATCGGCTTGAAGCTGGCCGCGTATTTCTTGGCGACGGCCGCCGAACGGGGGCGCAGGTAGTGCTTGGCGACCAGTTCCTGGCCTGGTTCCGAGTACAGGTATTGCAGGTAGGCCGTGGCTTCCTTGCGGATGCCGCGGCGGTCGACGACCTTGTCGACGACGGCCACCGGCGACTCGGCCAGGATGGAGATGCTTGGATACACGACTTCGAAGTTGTCGCCGAATTCGGCGCGCACCAGTTGCACTTCATTTTCAAACGTCACCAGCACATCGCCGATTTCGCGCTGCGTGAAGGTGGTGGTGGCGCCGCGGCCGCCGCCGTCCAGCACGGGCACGTTCTTGAACAGTTTGGTGACGAGGTCGCGCGCCTGCGCTTCGCTGCCGCCTTTTTTCACGGCATAGCCCCAGGCCGCCAGGTAGGTGTAGCGGCCATTGCCCGAGGTTTTCGGATTCGGCACGATGACCTTGATGCCGGGCTTGGCCAGGTCGTCCCAATCCTTGATGTGTTTCGGGTTGCCTTTGCGCACCAGGTACACCATGGTTGAGTAAAACGGCGCCGCATTGTTCGGGAATTTCTTGGCCCAGTCGGCCACCACGAGGCCGCGGTCGACGAGGATGTCGATGTCATTGGCCTGGTTCATGGTCACGACGGATGCTTCCAGGCCATCGGCGACGGAGCGCGCCTGCTTGCTGGAGCCGCCGTGCGACTGCTTGATGGTGATGGTTTCGCCCGTTTTGGCTTTCCAATCAGCAATAAATGCGGGATTCACGTCCTTGAACAATTCGCGCATCACGTCGTAGGACGCGTTCAGCAAGACCACCGGTTCGGCGGCGCTGGCGGCCATCGGCAGGCTCATGGCGGCGGCGGAAGCAGCCAGGGCGCTGGCCAGGAACCAGCGGCGCGAGCGTTGGGTGAGCGTTGCTGCGGCAGTCGTTACGGCGTTGGAATGGGTCATATTGAACTCTTGTTGTGAGAATAGATAGACATAGTCTAAAATTCCGGCCGGAAAAGAAACGAATTTTTCGTAATATGCTTAGAGCCTATCCCAGCAGATGAATACATCCCCTTCTGGCGCCCCTCAGAAGCGGGGACTGCGTTGCTCGTCGTCGCGTGGCTCGCCACGCGTCCTCCTCACGCCTTGTCCGCGCTCCTGATGCGCTGCCAGCAGAAGACGCTCCCTGCGGGGATAGGCTCTTAGATTCGATTCCCGTTTGCGCTAAAAAACATATATCGATTTCTGGAAACATTCGTGGGCAAGATGCGCATCAGCACTTAGTCTGCAGGCATAGCGCCATAGGCAAAACCGGCCCGTGGCGTGCGGCAAAAAACCCGAAAGCGCCGCTTGGTGTATAGTCGAATCGCACGATACAGGGGGAAAACCGTCTGCATCGGCAACTGGAATATTTTGTGAGCGTACATGAGTCTTGAAATTCGTATTGCAACATCGACCGACGCTTTCGAGGCGTGCAACGTATTACGACGCTCCATCGTCGAATGCTGCAGCCTCGATCATCGGGACGATCCGGCCATCCTGGAAGCCTGGCTGGGCAATAAAACACCGCAGATGGTGGCGTGCTGGTTTGCGTCGCCGACTAATTTTTCGCTGGTCGCAGTCGAGGCGGGCGCCGTTGTCGGCGTCGGCTTGCTGACGCGCGCCGGCAAGCTGGCCCTGTGCTACCTGCTGCCCGAGGCGCAAGGCCGCGGCGCCGGCAAGGCGCTGGTGGAGCAACTCGAAGCGCAGGCGCGCGAGTGGGGCATCAAGGCCCTGCAACTGCACAGCACGGCCAGCAGCCAGGCCTTTTTCGTCAAGCAGGGTTATGTCGAGGCGGGCAATGTGCGTTCGCCATATGGCGTGGAAACGATTTTTTGCTGGAAACAGATTGATCCCACGGGCATCGCAAGCGGCGACCCCAAGCGCAAGCGCTTTTGCAACTGCAATTCGGCCTGACGCCCCGGCAGTCCCTCAGCCCGCCCATCCGGCGGCGGGCCATTTCTTCCCGTTCAATAATTCCCTCAGTAACTGATCTGGATATACACGCCTTGTGGCGCGGCATCATCTGCCGGCAGCAAGGTGCCGCCCGTAAACAGTTTCAGTTCGCCGGGTGCGAACGCCAGCCAATCCTCGTTTTGCGTCAGGGGATATGTGGCGATGACGGCGATCCTGTCGTCCAGGTGGTTGTGCTGGCGAAAGTCGATGCTGCGCTCGCAGTCGATCAGTTGCGCCACGGAAAACGGGTATTCGCGTATCACATAGTGCAAATGCGTGGAACAGTGGGCAAACAGCAGTTCGCCGTCCGACAGGATGAAATTGAAGGTGCCGTGCGCCGCAATGTCCTGGGCGACCTCGGCGATGGCGGCGCGCAAGTCGGCGCGCGGGGGTTCACCGAGGGGAAACTGCGTGCGCAAGGTGGCCAGCAGGTGGCAGAAGGCTTGTTCGCTGTCCGTGTCGCCGCTGGCGCGGTAGTGCGCATTCGCGGGCGCACGCCACGTTTTCAAGTCCCCATTGTGGGCGAAGGACCAGGTCTTGCCCCACAGGTCGCGGGCGAACGGGTGGGTATTTTCCTGGGCGATGCGGCCTTGCGTGGCCTTGCGGATGTGCGCGACGATGTTTTTCGCCTTCACGGGATGCTGCTGCACCTGGGCCGCCAGCGGCGAATCGATGGCCGCCAGGTGATCCGTCAGCAGGGTGCAGCCGCTGCTGGAATGATAGGCGATGCCCCAGCCGTCGCGGTGCTCGTCCGTGCGTCCGCCCCGTTCGGCAAAGCCGGCAAAGGAAAATCCCAGCGCCGCAGGCTTGCTGCTGTTCATTGCGAGTAACTGGCACATGGCGGCCCTTCCTGATGGTATCGGTATATGCCCACAGTAAAGGCTGGGCCAGGGGGCGGGAAGGAATGTTTCTGACTATCGTTATGCGCTGTCCGTTGTTGCGTCCATATTTGCTGGGTGCATATCAAATGGCGAAACCATTCGTTCTCCTTTGGTTTGCGCTGCCTTACTCTGCACACTTTGGCGCCGTCTTCCCCATGAGGGCAGCTGGCGCAGCCTTACGAAGGAGCACGTATGCCATTTCCCGTCCTGAAAAATTACCTGGCCCGCCTGTCGCATCAAACCCAGGCCGGCACCAGCGTCTGGCTCGACGGGGAGGGCCGGGCGCTGGGGCGCTTTTTCAATTGCACCATGACCAGCGCCTTCCAGCCGCTGCGCGAACTGGAAAGCGGCAAGCTGGTGGCGTTCGAAGGACTGGCGCGCAGCGTGTCGAAGGCGGACGAGGGCTTGTCGCTGTGGCGCTTGCTCGATCACGCGGCCAGCGACGATGAATCCGTGGAGCTGGACCGGCTGTGCCGCATGCTGCATGCCATTAATTTTTTCCGGCAGGCGGAAGCGGAGCAGGCCGACCTGTACCTGAATGTGCATGACCGCCTGCTGAGCGCCGTCAGCAGCAATCACGGTCACGCTTTCCAGCGCATCCTCGACGCGCTGGGCTTGCCCATCGAGCGCATCGTGCTGCAATTGCCGACGGTCACGCCGAACCAGGGCTGGCTGCTCAACTACGTGGCCGACAATTACCGCCGCAACGGTTTCCGCCTGGCCATCAACGTGGCCAACGTGCATGAGGCAACGGGCATGCTGGAGCGCTTGCACCCGCATGCGTTCAAGCTCGACGCGGGCAACCTCAGCGACGAGCAAGCCGTCGCCAGCTTCGTCACTGTGTGCCATGCGGCGAAAATCCTCGTCATTTTCAAGCGCCTCGACACGCCGGCCGCGCTGGCTGCGCTGCAACGCGTCGCCGCCATCACGGGCTTGCCCATCGTGGCCCAGGGTTATCTGCTCGACAAGCCATTGACGGCGCTGGCGCAGGCGAAAGGCGCCGGCGCCTCCGTCGCGGCTGCCGCCTGACGCAAAATGCCTTGAAATGAGGGTGACACGATAGGCATTGAGGGTTTTTCTTCGCGGCACAATACGCTATAGTATTCCCATCGTTAAATTGGACTGACTATGGCATCGCGCAGAAATTTTCTACACCACGGTATGGGCCTGGCCGCGCTGGGCCTGGTTGCCACTCCTCTCATCGGCTGCGCCTCGCGCACGGCCGCTCCCGCCTCGGCTTCGGCCAGCGCCAAGCCGCGCGCGCCGCGCACGGCCGTGCCGCCGCAGCCGACGCAACTGGCCAGCATCGACCGCTCGATCACCTCGCAGTCGCGCCAGGCCATCACCGAGATGGAACCGCCACCCGACATTTTCGATGCGCAGGCGCTGGACCTGGAATTCTGGCTCAAGCCCCGTACCCTGGAAGTGGTGCGCCCGGCCAGCAATGAAAAGGCCAAGCTGCTGTACTGGAAAGATGGCGAAGTCATCGATTCGGCCTACCAGGAACTGTGTCACTTGCTGCGCGACGTGAACGGCAAGAAGACGGCGCCCATCGATCCGAAACTGCTGGAAACCCTGTGGGGCACGCAAGCGTTCGTGGCCCGCTACGGCATCGAGCAGCCGCTGGAGATTTTGTCGGGCTACCGCACGGCGGAGTCGAACAGCAGGCTGCGCGAAGCGGGCGTGCCGGCCGCGCGCCAGTCGCTGCACATCTCGGGCCGCGCCGCCGACATCCGCGTGGCGAATCTGAACGCGGAAGTGCTCGGTTCGCTGGTGCGCAGCTTCAAGCAGGGCGGCGTGGGCTTCTATTACCGCAACGGCCCGCGTGGTGGCTGGATCCATGCGGACACCGGATTGCAGCGCGTCTGGAAAGGCTAAGAGTTTTTAGTCGTAATGGTAGGGCGGTTCCGGCACGCTGTCCGCGTGAGCCAGTTCCAGTTCGCGCATGCTGGCCGGACGCCCCCAGAAAATGCGCCAGCCCTGGCGCTGGCTGGCTTGCACTTCCGGGTGCGCTTGCAGGTAGCCGTCGATGAAGCGGGTAAAGTCGGAAATGTAGCCGCTGCGGCGGTAAGTTAATCGATGGCGCATGTGTACTCCCGAGTGTTGCTGTCGTTCCCCGTTTTGACCGCCCGTGCGCCCGAAAGTGCCGCACTTTCCACTTTTTCATGAAACTGTCCAGCCATAACATCGAACTGTTCCTGGCCGTCGTCGATGGCGGCTCGTTCTCGGCTGCCGCGCGCGCCTTGCGGCGGGCGCCGTCGGCCGTCAGCATGGCGATGGCCAATATCGAGGCGGAACTGGGCATCACCCTGTTCGACCGCGGCGCGCGCGAAGCCGTGCCCACGCCGGCCGCGCTGGCCCTGATACCGCACGCGCGCCTGATCGCCGAGCAATTGAAACAGTTGCACTTGCATGTACAGGAATTGTCGCAGGGACTGGAAAGCCGCATTTCGCTGGGCATCGCGGCCGAGCTCGACCATACTCCCTTCCTGGCCGCCGTGCGCGCGCTGTCGCAGCGCCACCCCTTGCTCGATATCGAGGTGCTGACGGCGCCGCAGGACGATGTGCTCGACATGCTGCACCGGGGCCGCATCAGCGCCTGCATGGCTTTCGCAGGCGGACGCATCAATCATGCGGAGCAGTTCCAGCTGGTCGGCAGCGATGCCTTGCTGGCGATTATCTCCACCCAGCATCCGCCCAGCGCGGCGGGCCAGCCCTTGTATATCGAGGAATTGGTGAACTTGCGCCAGATCATCGTGGCCAGCCGCGAACTCGACCTGGCCGATGCGCGCCCCGTGGTGGGGCTGTCCTATTGGCGCACGGACAGTTTGCCGATGGCGCTGGCGATGGTGGAAGCGGGACTGGGCTGGGGCAACTTTGCCGCCTCGGCCATCCAGCATTCTCTGGCGGCGGGGCGGGTGCGCTGCGTGGCGTTCAAGAATACGGGCAATGGCCTGGTCGTGCCCATCCACCTGGTGTGGATGAAGGACCGGCCGCTGGGCATGGCGGCGCGGTCCTTTCTTCAGTTGCTGAGCGCGTCGGAAACGGCCGCGCCCTGAGTATCGGGCGCCTCTTCCTTCGGCTGCTGCGCCGACAGGGGCACGCCGAACAGACCGTCGAAGAAATAGTTAAAAATGAAGCTGTAGCACGGGATGATCAGCATCAGGGCGAAATCGAGCACGAAGGCTTGCCACAGGCTGATGTTCAGCCACCAGGCGATCAGCGGGATCAGGTAGATGACCAGCGTGATCTGGAAGCCGATCGCATGCAGGATGCGGCGCCAGACCGTGCGCGTGCGCGACACTTGACGGATTTCCCAGTATTCGAACGCGGTGTTGTAGAGCAGGTTCCAGATCACGGCGATGCTGGTGATCATGATGGCCAGCGGCCCCGTGCTGGTGGGCGATTCGCCCGAAAGCAGGGTCAGCCAGAGCGTGGAAATGGCCATGCCGATGATTTCAAAAGCGGTGACGTAGACGATTTTGCGTTTAATGCCTTGCATGTAAAGCCTGTAAAGAAGAGATGGCGCGTATTTTAAGTCAGGCATGCTGATCTTTAAAGTCGATAGCTGTCAGTTTTTCTGATTGATTCGGCGTGGGAATACCATGCTTGCCCTGAACGGTGGATAATGGCGGCTGGCAGGCAACCGGTCCCGCCGCATCACCGCAGAAAAGGTCAACGAGCATGCAAGGCGCAGCAGACAGCAACATCCCCGAGGTTCCTGACACCCCCGCCAGTGCGGACGAACGTCCCCGTTTTCGCCCCCGTCCGTGGGAGCACCTGGAAACGCCATACGACGTGGAAGTGTGGATCGAAGAACATAACCGCAGCATGCAGGACAATATTCGCGCCACGGAAACGGGCGTGGGCATCTGCTTTACTTTGGCCGAAGGCGGCGATATCTATATGCAGACCAGCGCCGACGGCGCCGTCGTGCTCGACGTGACGCCGGACGCGGCCTGGGTGTCTCCCCTGATCAGCGCGGCCACGGGCTGCGAGACGCCGGACTCGTCGCTATGGATCTTGCCTGATGACAAATTGATCCAGCTGATCGTGGGGCTATCGAGCCTGGTAGCGAGCACCTTGCTGGTGGTGGGCCATGATTTCGGCTTGCGCCGCAGCCGCATGGGGCGCTGAACGGCCTTGTTGTAGAAGTGGCATCCATGGCAGGCTTGGCTCGACACTGCGCGTGGCGCATGCTAGTCTTGCAACTGCACCCACCTGGTTGCCAGGGCGGCGGTGCAAAGGATAGCCATGGACATACCACCGCTCGCGGTACCTGATCCGGATTCCTCCCAGCACAGCCATGACGGCGTGTTGGGGCATGCCGCGCCCCTGCTTGACGATGGCGTCTTCAGTCCGGAACGGGTGAAGGCTGAACGCGAGCAAGCCTATTTCAACGATTTATACCTGCTGGCGCCTGTCGCCTATTTCGTGCTCGGCCTCGATGGTGCGATCGTGCAGGTCAACCTGGTGGCGGCCGAATTGTTCGGCCTGGTGCGCGAGCGCCTTGGCCACGTGCTGTTCCGTTCGTATGTGCACGAGGCGTTCCGCCACGATTTCGAGCAGTTCGTGCAGCGCGTGCTCAATAGCAGCGAGCCCGAGCGCATCCAGCTGCAGGTACGGCTGCGCCCTGGCGCGCGCGAGGCGGGCTTGCCCGTCAGCCTGCTGGGCAGCGCAGATCCGAACGGCCAGGCGCTGCGCCTGGTGCTCGAGCAGGCCGAGGGCAAGCTGGCTGCGCTCGAACGCAGCGAAGAGCGCTTCCGGCGCATCGTGCACGGCGCCGAGGAGGGCATCTGGGAAATCGATGCGCAGGCGCTGACCAGCTTTGTCAATCCGAAGATGGCGCACATGCTCGGTTGCCAGATCGAGGATATGCTGGGCCAGCCGCTGGCCGCCTTCATGGATGACGAGGGGCGCGCCATCCTGGAGCGCAACATTGCGCGGCGCCAGGATGGCATCGCCGAGCGCCACGAATTCAAGTTCCTGCGGCGTGACGGCAGCACCTTGTGGGCCACCCTGGCCACCAATCCCATCTTCGATTCCAGCGGCACCTACCTGGGCGCGCTGGCGCTCGTCAGCGACATCACGGCCCAGCGCGCCGCGTCCGAGCGCATCTGGCGGCAAGCCAATTTCGACCCCTTGACGGGCTTGCCGAACCGCCACATGTTCCTCGACCGCTTGCAGCACGAGGCGCGCCACGCCAGCCGCGAAGGCGGTTGCCTGGCCCTGCTGTTCATCGACCTCGACCATTTCAAGCAGGTGAATGACCGTCTCGGCCACGAGAAGGGCGACATGCTGCTGCGCCAGGCGGCGCTGCGCATCAGCGAGCGCGTGCGCGCCACCGACACGGTAGCGCGCCTGGGCGGCGACGAGTTCACCGTCATCCTGGCCGGCGTGGGGCACCTGGGCGGCATCGAACGCGTGCTGCAGGAATTGACGACGGCGCTGGCCCTGCCTTTCGTGCTCGACGGCGACACGGCGCAAGTGTCGGCCAGCGTGGGCGTGGCGCTGTTTCCGGCCGACGCCGAGGCAACGGAAACCTTGCTGCGGCACGCCGACCAGGCCATGTATGCGGCCAAGAGTGCGGGGCGCAACGGCTACAGCTATTTCACGCCGGCCTTGCAGCAGGCGGCCGACCTGCGCCGCACCACGGTGCGCGAGATGCGCCTGGCGCTGGCGCAGGAGCAGTTCGAAGTGCATTACCAGCCCATCATCCGCCTGTGCGATGGCACGATCGAGCGGGCCGAGGCGCTGCTGCGCTGGCGCCATCCGCTGCGCGGCTTGCTCGTGCCTGCCGATTTCATCGCCTTTGCCGAGGCAAACGGCCTGATCATCGATATCGGCGAATGGGTGTTTCAGCAGGTAGTGCGCCAGGCGCGCCAGTGGCAGGGCGAGCATGGCGCCCCGTTCCCGATCTGTATCAACAAGTCGCCCGTGGAATTTCGCTGCGACGCCGCGCTGTACCAGGACTGGGGCAATGCCCTGGCGCGGGCGGGCCTGGCGCCGGGCGCCATCGTCATCGAAACAACAGAAGCCGTGCTGCTCGACAAGGCGCGCCAGGTGGGCGACCGCCTGCGCCAGTTCCGCGCCATGGGCCTGGCGCTGGCGCTCGACGATTTCGGCAGCGGCCAGGTATCGCTGGGATGCATCAAGAAGGCCGATATCGACTTTCTCAAGATCGACCGTTCGCTGGTCGGCGAACTGGGACGCGACGATGCCGGGCTGGGCTTGTGCGAGGCGATCATTGCACTGGCGCAGCGGCTGGGAGTGAAAGTCGTGGCCGAAGGCGTGGAGACGGCGTCGCAGCGCGATTTGCTGCGCGCCGCCGGCTGCGACTATGCGCAAGGATATTTCTTTTCCCGCGCGCTGCTGGCAGGGCAGATGGATGGCTTGCTGGCGGCTCAGCCGGCGGCTTGAAGCGTCGCTTGCGCCTGCCCATCGCCCTGCATCAGCTGTTCCACGGCGGCCAGGGTCTCGGCGGCATTGACCGTGGCCAGGGTCAGGCCGGGCGCCAGGATCACGCGGTAATGGCGGCTGGCCGGATAAAACCAGCGGTAGTTGTCGGTGCGGATGTAGTAGCCGACGATCTTCCTGTCATACGCCGAGGCGATGTGGATCACCGACGTGTCGGGCGACAGCACCAGTTCGCAGCGGCGGATCAGGGCCGCCAGCTCCAGGATGTGGCCGGTGGACGGCGCGGCCATCACGTTGGCATGGCCGGCGCCGCGCACGATCTCGGCGGCGCGCGCCTCGGTGCCCGGCGCGGCGATCACCAGCAGCGCATGGCGCGGGTAGCGCGCCGCCAGGGCCGCGCAGCAGCGCTGGGCATCGGCCACGCTGACCGTGCGTTGCGCATTGCTGCCCTGGAAATTCAGGCAAAACAGGCCTTCATGCGTGCGCAGCAGGGTATCGCAGGCGGCGTCGACCCGAGCCGCGTGCGCATCTACGCCGAACAGTTCATAGCGCATATCGATGTCGCGCAGCTCAAATTGCCCGAACGTGGCGAAATAGCTGTGCAGGATGTGGCGGCTGCGGTCGCAGGGCACCGTATGGTCGAACATGCCCAGATTCGCCGTTGAAGTGCCGTACTTGGGAATGGCAAAGCCCGTCAAATAGCGCGCACCCAGCCATTTGATGCGCAGCAGCAAGGGAATGGAAAAGCGGTTGTAGGGGTTGAAGATGATGTCATAGCGGCGTCGGCGCAGCTCGGCGATGGTGGTGCGCAAGTCGCGCAGCAGCGGCTGTTTGTCCCAGATGAGGATTTCGCCGACATGCGGATTATCGGCGAGCACCGCCCGGTTGGCGCTGCTGGCGGCCACGTCGATCTGCCAGTGCGGATAGTTTTTCTTCAGTTCGCGCAGCAGGGCCGTGGTGACGATCATGTCGCCGATCTTGTCGTTGCGCAAAATCAATACCTTGCGCACCTTGGCGATATCGAGGGGGTGCTTGCCGGATTTGCCCAGCAGGGCGTAGCTGATCAGCCGGGCGGCGGTCTTTATCAAGGGAACTCCGGAGGTGGATGACGGGATGCGCTGGCGTATGGGACAAAGCGCCAGCGACAGCAGCATCTTACGGATTTCCACCGTCCTGAGCTAGGGGGTGCGCCCCATTATTGCCGCGTGCGCCAAGTCAGCGCACGCGGCAGGGGGTTATTCCAGGCCCAGCAGCGCGACGACGCGCTCGCGGCTGATGCCGACCAGCGCCGAGCTGATCGCCAGCAGTGATTCATAGCCGGGCTGGCTGGCTTTTTCCGTGAAGTTTTCCGCCAAGGTATCCATGCTGACGTTGACTTGCTGCACCGGTTGCGCGCGGGCGACCCGTCCCGTCGCTTGCGCCAGGGCCAGGCTGACGGAGCTGCGCGCCGCCTGCAACTGCGCCAGCGCCTGCACCACTTGCTGCAAGGTGGCGCGCAGGGCTTCCACGTCGCCGGTACTCCATTCTTCCGGGGCGATGGCGGCCGGTTCCGCATCCGTGCGCACGCGGCTCATCTGGCCGGTCGGGTAGCGGATGCCGCTGCCGCGCACGGACAGGCTGTCGCGCACGCTGGCCCAGGCGGCTTCCGACGTGCTGAATACCAGTTCGCCATTCTCGCCCAGCTTGACGCCTATGCCTGACGGCATCAGTGCGCGGTCGAAGCGGGAGACGATTTCGTTCTCGCTCAGGCCAGGTTCGATATTCACCGAGCGCAAGGCCTGGCTCGCGCCGCCGACGGAAAAGGCCAGCACTTCCTGCGGGCCTTCCTGCAGGCTGGCCATGGTCAGGCCGCGGATGCTGAAGTTCTGCTGTGCCGCCTGCGGGCTGGTATAGCTGAGCTGTGCGTCGAGCGTGCCGCCCGAGGCGCTGGCGCGCTGGCGCCAGGTATTGCTGAACTGCCGTACTCTGGCCTCGACTTGCCCTTCGCGTCCCTGGCGCGCTGCCAGTTTGGCCGCCAGTTCGCTTTTCAGCGCTTGCAACTGGCTGCTGCTGCGTTCCAGGTAGTCGAGGGTTTGTTGTGCGTTAGAAATTTCCCCCTGCAGCTGGTGATCCCAGTTGCTCAGGCCACGCTGCAGGCTCGCCGTCGAACTCCTCGCTGCCGGCGCCTCGCTGCGCGCGCTGGCACTGCTTTTGACTGCGGCGGACGCGTCATCGACGACGCGGGCTGTGCCGGCGCCTTTGGCATTGACGCCGGAAGAGGAGGAAGTCTGAACGATTTGCATGATGGTCAGAGAAGATCAAACAGGGAAATAGTGCCAACCTTGGTGTAGGCTTTATAGGTTGCCTGCAGGGCCGTCTGGTAGCCGGTCAGTTCAATCGCCGCCGCGCCCATGTCGGTCTTTTTCAGGTCCAGCAGGGCTGAATTGTTCGACAGCGACACATTGGCCAGGTTGCCGGACAGCGTGGTGAGGATGTTTTGCGCGCCGCCGAAGATGGCGATCTTGCCAGAGAGCAAATCCATGCCATCATCGGTGCCGCCCAGGCCGTCGTTGACGATGGCGCGCACTGCCGGGTCGTTGGGGTTGACGCCCGGCGTGCCGAGCGTGGTGATGACCTGGTCGATCTTGTTGAGCCACACTTCCAGGTTCTTCACGTCGACGTTGGCCGCCTGCGTCACGCCATTGCCCACTACCACGGTCTGCGTGTCGGTGTTGCCGATGTAGCTGTAGCGCGAGCCGGCAGCTGCCGTCGGGTCGTATTTGATTGCGGGCTGGTCGGTCGCTGTGCCGGAAAACATGTAGCGGCCTTCCTGGTCTTTCAGGTTGGCCGTGTACAGCACGCTGTCGCGCATGGCCGTCAGCGATTGCGTCATCGCATTCAGGTCGCCCGGCGTATTGCTGCCGTCGGCGGCCCATACCAGCAAGTCGCGCGCCTGGCCCATGTCGGTGACCATGCTCGACAGGTAGTTTTCATTCTTCAGCAGGCGCACTTTCACCGTGGCGATATTGTCCTGGTACTGCGTGACCATGGCTTGCTCGCGCGTCAGGCGCGAAATGCGCACGTTGCCGATCGGATCGTCCGATGGCAGCTGGATGCGCAAGCCGGAAGACATTTGCTGCGTCAGGAAGTTGATGCGTTCCTGATTTTGCTGAAGCGAAATATTGATCAGCGATTGGTACTGGCTACTGGCGACACGCATGATCTTCTCCTTAACCCATCATTTGCAAAGTGGCGTCAAACAAGCTATTCGCCACGGAAATGACTTTCATGTTTGCTTGATACATATTTTGGAATTCGACCAGGCTCATCGCTTCTTCATCCTTGTTCACGCCGCTGGTGGACTTCCAGTCGTCGATCGCTTGGGCGCGCACCGTGTTGGCCGTCTTCAGCAAGGCCTGGTTCTGCTGGCTGTAAATGCCCAGCTTGCCGACCAGCTGCGTATCCGCGTCGCTCATCAGGACAGAACCGACCCAGCTGACGGTGATCGGCTGATTCTTGATCTCGATTAATTTCTGCAAGTTGCCGCTGTCGCCGGCCTGGCCCGTCAGCGACAGGGCCAGGTCCTTGGCGTTGAAGCCGGGGGTAATGCTCAGCTTGCCATTTGCGTAGGCAAGCAGGGGACCACCTGGGGTCCCGGCCATGGTCTTGCCCAGTGCCAGCTGTGCGTTGACCTTGTTGGTCAACTGGGTGGCCATGTCTTGCAGCGACTGCTGCAGCGGTTTCAGGGTATTTTGCTCGAACTCGCCCAGGCCGCCCATCTGCCCGCCGATGGCGACCGGGTCGAGCTTGTACGAGGACTTGGCGAAATCAAGGCTCAGCGTCTGTTCGCCGGTGTTCGTCATGTTGCTGCTCATGGTGCCGGCCAGGCTGCCGATCACCAGCGGCTGGCCCGACTTCAGCGCGATATTGCGCGAACCGTCCGGCTGGTCGAGGACCTCGATGCCCATTTGCGAGGCCAGGCCGTCGATCAGCTGGTCGCGCGCATCCATCAGCGACGACACATTCGTGCCGGCGGCGGTGGAGGTGCTGATGCGCTGGTTCAGCGCGGCGATATTGGCCAGGGTGGTATTGACTTGCGGCACGATCGCTGCGCGTTGCTGCTGCACCGACAGCAACTGGTTGCCCATGACGGTGCTGATGCTGTTGAAGCGCTGCGCCATGGCGTCGGCGGAGGTGACGATCTGCTGGCGCAGGGGCGTCGAGGTCGGGTCGACGGCCGAGGCGTTGAGGGCGGCGAAAAAGCCGTCGATGCCGTTGCTGATGCTGGAAGCATCGTCGCCCATCACGCGCTCGAGCTGCGTCAGGTAAGGTTGGGTCTGCGAACGGGCGCCCTGGTCGGACGCTGCGCGCCACATTTGCTGGCTTTTATAAGCATCGGCAAAGCGCAGCAGGGCGGACACTTCCACCCCATTGCCGGCCGAGCGCACGCCCGCGCCGGCACCAAGCGAGGACAACAGCACGCCCTGGCGCGTATAGCCCGCCGTTTGCAGGTTGGCGATGTTCTGGCTGGCCGCATTGAGTGCGGCCTGGGCGGCGATGCTGCCTGACAATGCATTGCTGATGATGCTCATTGGGCAAGTTTCTTTCGTGAAGAGAGTGGCGCGTGCGGGTGGGCAGGCATTGAATCGTTGTTACCTTGTACAGGCGACGCTTCAGACGGATTTATTAAGCGGGGCTGCAATATTGTCGGTCTTGACAGTGCTTTTGGCTGCCACCGGGGCGCTGGCCGCCGGCAGCAGCTGGCGCAGGATGGCGTCGGCGATGCCGAAGGCGCGCTGGCCGGCCATCTTGTCGGCCACCAGGTTGTCGGCCATTTCCAGCATGTCGCTGTTGACGGGATCCTTGAAGACGCTGTCCTCGCCCGCCATCTCGCGCGTGCCCGAACGCATCTGGCGCAGCATGTGCGAGATGAAGAACGCTTCGAACTTGACGGCCGCCTCGGTGGCCTTGGCCGCGTAGCGCGGATCGGCCGGCGTGGCGGCGGCAGGGGAGCGGTCGTCGAGCGCGGGGGGCAGGGCGCTGCTGCTGTCGTTTACATTCATTTCCATTCAGCTTTCAGTGTTCGTCAAAATGTTCAGGGCAAGGCGCATTGCCGAAGGCAGTACGAATGTACGACGAGGCAGTGCAACGCAGTCCTGGGCTTTTTGACGGGCACGTTAGATCACCACCAGTTCGCCTTCGATGGCTCCCGCCTGGTCGAGGGCTTGCAAAATTGCCATGATGTCATCGGGCGAGGCGCCCAGGCTGTTGACCACGTCGATGATCGATTGCAGCTTGGCGCCGGCCGGCCATTTGAACATATTGCCGTTGCCCTGGTCGACGGACACTTTGGATTGCGGCGTGACGGTGGTCTGGCCGCGGCCGAAGGGCGCCGGCTGGCTGACGGCCGAGCTTTCGGAAATGACGACCTTGAGCGAGCCGTGTGTGACGGCGGCCGCTTTCACGCGCAAGCCTTCGGCGATGACCACGGTGCCCGTGCGCGAATTGAATACCACTTTCGGCGTATCGACGCCGACATCGACGCTCAAGGCTTCGAGCTTGGCCATGAAGGCCACGCGCTGGGTCGGGTTTTCCGGCGCCAGCACTTCCACGCTGGTGGCGTCGCTGGTGGTGGCGACGGCGCCAAAGCGGCGGTTGACGGCTTCGACGATATTGATGGCCGTCTCGAAATGCGGGTGGCGCAGATTCAGGGTGACGGTCGGCTTGGTCGAGAAATCGCTGAGGATTTCGCGCTCGATGTTGCCGCCGTTGGGAATGCGGCCCGAGGTGGGCGTGTTGACGGTGACGGACGAACCGCTCTTGCCGGTGGCGTTCAAGCCGCCGACGACGACGTTGCCTTGCGCCAGCGCATACGTTTCATTGTCGGCCGCGCGCAATTGCGTCAGCAGCAAGGTGCCGCCGCGCAAGCTTTTCGCATCGCCCAAGGACGATACGGTCACGTCGATGGCCTGGCCACGGCGGTATCCCGGAGGAAACACGGCGCTGACCATGACGGTGGCGACGTTCTTGCTTTTCGATTCGGCGCCGTCCGGCATTTTCACGCCGAACTGCTTGAGCATGTTGACCACGGACTGGCTGGAAAACTTCACCTGCGTGGTGTCGCCGCTGCCGTTCAGGCCCACGACGAGGCCGTAGCCGACCAGCGGGTTGTCGCGCACGCCCTCGATGCTGACCAGGTTGCGCAGCACTTGCGCGGCGCTGGCAGGCAGGGCAAAGCCGGACAGCGCAGCGAGCATGGCTGCCAGGGGCAGGGCGGAACGAAATTTCATGAGGTCACCTTAAAACGGCATCCATGGGCCGACGAAGAAACGCGTCAGCCAGCCTGGTTTGTTGGCTTCGGCCAGGGTGCCCTGGCCGGAATAGGCGATCTGCGCATTGGCGATGCGCAACGAGGACACCTGGTTGTTGGAATCGATATCGGCCGCGCGCAGGTAGCCGCGCAGGCGCACGAATTCCTCGCCCTGGTTCAGGGTCAGGGTTTTTTCGCCCTGCACGCGCAGCAAGCCGTTCGGCAGCACTTCCTGCACGATCACCGTGATGGCGCCGGACAGCGCGTTTTGCTGCGTGCTGGTCGAGTCGCCGGCGAAGTTGCGGTCGGCAGACAGGTCGATGCCCGTCTTGGGGAAGGTCTTGCCGAGGATATTGGCCGCCTGCACGCCGACGGACGAACCCTTGTTGAACGAGGTGCCCGCCTTCTTGCTCGCCTGCGTGGTTTCCTGCAGGGCCACCGTGACGACGTCGCCGACGCGGAAAGCGCGGCTGTCGGAAGTCAGGGCCAGGCCCGCATCGGGATTGAAGACGCCGCCGGCCACGCCGCCGCGCGCAGCGCTGCGCGGCGCCACGGGCAGCGGCGTATCGGAAAAGCTGGGCGCCAGAGGGGCCACCGGCTGGCTGGCGCAACCGGCCGCCAGGACCAGCAGCAGCGCCGCTCCGGCTTTCAGTGCGGCCTTCATCAACGTGCCGCTTGCGCCAGGTATTGCAGCATATTGTCGGCGGCCGACAGCACCTTGGTATTCATTTCATAGGTGCGCTGGGCGGCGATCATGTCGACCATCTCTTCGACCACTTGCACGTTCGAGCCTTCCAGCGCGAATTGCTTCAATTTGCCCAGGGCGCCTTCGCCGGGACGGCCTTCCGTCGGTGTGCCGCTCGATGCCGTCTCCTGGAACAGGTTTTCACCGAGTGCCAGCAGGCCGGTCGGGTTGACGAAGCTGGAGAGGTTCAGCTGGCCCAGTTCGGTACCGGCGACATTGCCCGGCACGGTGGCCGTGACCATGCCGTTTTCACCGATGGTGATGGCCGTGGCGTTGTTCGGCACGGTGATCTGCGGCACCAGGGGCAAGCCCTGGGCGTTGACCATCACGCCGTTTTCATTGATGCCCAGCTGGCCGGCGCGCGTGTAGGCCGCTTCGCCGTTCGGGCGCAGCACTTGCAGGAAACCGTTGCCGGTGATGGCGACGTCGAATTCGCGGCTGGTCGTTTGCAGGCTGCCGGTGGTAAACACCTTTTGCGTGCCGACCATGTGCGTACCGTTACCCAGCTGCACGCCCGATGGCGAGAGGGTGTTGTCGGCGCGCTGCGTGCCCGGCTGTTGCTCGACCTGGTAAAACAGGTCTTCGAAGACGACGCGGTCGCGCTTGAAGCCGACCGTATTGACGTTGGCCAGGTTATTCGCGATGGCTTGCAGTTTGGCATCTTGTGCCTGCACGCCGGTCTTGCTGATCCACATTGCTGGATTCATGTATTGCTCCTAATAATAGATTGGCGTTGGGCTTAAGCGCCCAGCAGGCGGTTGCCCGATTCCGTCATGGAATCGCTGGCCTTGAAAACTTTCATCTGCATCTCGAAACTGCGGTTCAGGCTCATGGTGGCGACCATTTCCTCGACGGCCGAGACGTTGCTGCCTTCCAGATGGCGGTCGCGGATGCGTACCGTCGGATCAGCTTGCAGGTCTTCGCCGCCGCGCGCCACGATCAGGCCCGCTTCGTTCTTGGTCAGTTCGCCCGCTTCGGCGTTGACCAGCTTGAGCTTGTCGACCGTCTGCATCTGCGCAGTGCCCGGCACCTGGATGGAAATCGTGCCATCGCCGCCGATCGACAGGCTGGTGTGCTCGGGAATCGTGATCGGACCGCCTTCGCCCAGCACGGGCCGGCCGTTGATGGTCAGCGCGCCCGTTTCATCGAGGTCCATGGCGCCGGCGCGCGTGTAGGCTTCGCCGTTTTGCCACTGTACCGCGAGAAAGCCGGGGCCCGTGACTGCCACGTCGAGTTCGCGTCCCGTTTCCTTGATGGCGCCCGTGCGCGTGCCGATGGCGCTCGACTGCGTCTGCGTCATGTGGCGGTCGTCGTAGCCATAGCCGTTTTGCAACGGCTGGGCAGTGGACACTTCCAGGTTGGCGCGGAAGCCGCCCGTTTCGATGTTGGCCAGGTTGTTGGCGTGTACCTGCTGTGCCCGCAGGGCACGGTCGGCCCCGCTCATGGCGGTATAAATCAGCGCATCCATTGCTCTTTACCTTTGCGTATCGTGGATTACAGCGCTTGCATCAGCGATTGCAGCATGGCGTTCTCGGTCGAGATGACCTTCGAGTTGGCCTGGTAGTTACGCTGCGACGTCATCAGGCCCACCAGTTCGGAGGTGATGTCGACGTTCGACTGTTCCAGCGAGCTCGTCACCAGTTTGCCGGCCATGCCGACGCCCGGACGGTCATACATGGCGGTGCCGGAAGTGGTCGAGGCGACCCAGCTGGTATCGTTGACGGCCGTCAATGCGCCTTCGTCAGGGAAGGTAGCCAGGGCGATCACGCCGATGCTCTGTTTTTGGCCGTTCGTGTATTTCGCCACGACGGAGCCGTCATCGGCCAGTTCCACGCCCGTGTAGGTGCCCGAGGCATAGCCGTCGGCGCGGTCGGTCGAGGTGGTGGCTTCGCCGGCGAACTGGGTGGTGCCCGTGTAGTCAATGACGACCGACAGCGGCGCCGCGCCAGGCGGCGTCGGCAGCACTGGCGTGGCGCCCGTGCCGGTCACCAGCTTGCCGTTCGTGTCGAAGGTCATGCTCGTCACCGGCGTCACATCGGCGTTGTCGAAGGTGTAGTGCACGTCCACGCCCGTTGCCGTCTTGACGAAATACTGGCCCAGCGAGTGCTTGGCACCCAGCGAATCGTAGACGATCGAGGACTTGGCGCTGTTGTAGCTCAGTTCGTTGGTCTTGTTGAACGGCGGCGTTTTCACGGTCCATTCGGACGACATGTTGGCGGCATACGCCAGCTTGGTCGAGGCCACGGCGGGAATCTGGCCCGTTGGGATGAGCATGTCGCCCATGGTGCCCAAGGTGGTGCTGCCCTTGACGGCGGCATAACCCTGCACCAGGCGGCCATTCGCATCGATCAGCTTGCCTTCATTGCTGGCCGAAAAGATGCCGACGCGGCTGTAGGTCATCGTGTTCTGCGCATCGCGCGTGACGAAATAGCCGCGGCCATCGATGGCCGCGTCAAGCGCGCGGCCCGTGTTCAGCACGCCGCCATTGAGCGACATGCTTTGCGTCAGCGAGCCGATTTCCGTGCCCGTGGCGCGCGAACCGGCGTACATGGCCGAAAAGTTGGCGCGGCTGCTCTTGAAGCCGTAGGTGCCGGCGTTGGCGATATTGTTACTGGTGCTGTTCAACTGTTGGTTGATGGACTGGATACCGGACAGGGCGATGTCGAAACTCATGTTGACTTCCTTTAGTGAAGGACGAGATTAGTGTTCAGGAAACGAAGGGAAGGGCGGATCAGGCCGTCTTACCGTTAAAACCGGTGATCGCGCCAGGGTTGACTTCGCCCAGGTTCGACACGCTCAGAATCATGCTGCCGCCGGCCGACAGGCGCACGCTATTGAGCTTGCCTGCGATGTCGACCGTCGGTTTTTCGGTGCCACTGGTCGTCACCGCCATGGTATAGGTGCCAGCAGGCAAGCCCAGGGCCACGGGATCGATGGTGAACGGTACCGTGCCGGCACCTTTGGCGCCCAGTTCGATCTTGTATTCCTTGTCGTCGATGCCTTTCAGGGTCACCGTGGTCTTGGTGGTGCCGGCCGCGAGCGCGATGGTGCCGCTGACCTTGCTCTTGTCGAGCTGGACCGTTTCGCTGTTGACCATCACTTCGGAGCCCACTTGCGCGCCCAGGGCCAGCACCTGCATCGATTGCAGCACGCTGGCATTGGCGCTGGTCAGCGCCGACAGATTTTGCATCGCTTCCGTCTGCGCCTGCTGCGTCAATTGATTGACGAACTGGCTCGGATCGGTCGGCGCGAGGGGATCCTGATTCTTGATCTGGGCCACCAGCAATTTGGTGAACATATCCTGGGTAGCATTGCTTTGCGACTTGACGGCATTGCTGCCGCTGTTGCTGCCGCTGGTGTTGTTTGTAAAGAGATTGGTTTCCATGGATTATGCTTCACCTAATTTGAGGAGCGATTGCTGCATCGACTTGATGCGGCCCAGAACTTCGACATTGGTTTCAAACGCGCGCGACGCCGACATCATGTCGGTCATTTCGGCCACCTGATTGACGTTGGGGTAGAACACCATGCCATCGGCATTGGCCATCGGATGGCCCGGTTCATACACCTTGCGCAGCGGTTCATCGCTTTGCACCACGTCGAGCACCTGCACTCTTCCACCGGCGCCGCTGGCACCGGGGCCATCCATCACGGCCGCAAATACGGGCTTGCGCGCGCGGTAGGTTTCGCCTTCGGAACCGGCCACGGAATCGGCATTGGCCAGGTTGCTGGCGATGGTATTGAGGCGCACGGTTTGCGCCGCCATCGCCGAACCGGCGATCTTGGAAATATCCTGGAAGCTCATGCTGATCCTTATTGTCCGGAAATGGCCTTGGACAGACCCTTCAGTTTCATGTTGACGAAAGTCAGGCTGGTCTGGAAGTCGGTGGCATTCTGCGAGAACGCCGCCTGCTCGACGCCGATTTCGACGGTATTGCCGTCGCGGCTGGGGTGATAGGGGACGCGGTACAGGGCGCTGGCATCGTCATCGGTCGACAGCAGGCCGGCTTCGTTGTCCTGCAACTGCTGCAGGGCGCTGCCGAAATCCATGTCCATGGCCTGGAAGCCGGGCGTGTTTTCATTGGCGATGTTGGCGGCCAGTACGCGTGTGCGGTCGGCACGCAGCGCGAGCGCATCGGCGTGCACGCCCAGCGCATCCTTGAAATTAATCCCCATGGTCATCCTTTGTGTTGAATTCGTTCGTGCTTTTTGCGGTTCGGGCTAGAAAATAGGTGGTGCAGAGGTAAAATCCCAGCCTGGTCATGTTGACGCATGGTAAGGTCATGCCGCTTCAGTATCTTTGATTAAGGTTAGCAATGATTTACTTTGAGAACTATTCCGTGATGTGGAACAAGGCGCAATGTCGTCACATACTGCTTCCGGGCCTCTTTTTACTGACCAGCCTATATAGTAGTGCAGGACGCGCAGAATTGCCAGCCGACAATATATTTTCGCGTGTGGAACAATTGGCGCGCGAGCAATTGGCGCAGCAGGCAGCCTCGGCCGGACTGCTGGAACCGCAGTTTCAAGTCACCGTGGTAAAAAGCACGCGCCCCGTGCCGGCGTGCGCGGCGCCCGTTGCGCTGGAAACGGCGGACAGCCGGTCGGCGCAGCGCATGCGCTTTGTCGCAGTGTGTCCTGGGAGCAACGGTTGGCGTTATGAAATGCTGGCGCGCGGCAGCATCACGGCCCAGGTGGCCGTCACCAGCGTCCCCGTCACGGCCAATACGCCGTTGCAGGCGGGCGACGTGACCCTGGCGCGGCGCGACGTGACGATGGTGCCCGACAGTATTGCCTCCTTGCCCGGCGCCGTTGGCCTGTCGAGCCGGCGCAGTTTGCGTGCCGGCGAAGTGTTGCGTCAGGGACAACTGGCATCGCCCGTGCTGATCAAGCGGGGCAGTGCGGTGAATATCGTGGCGCGCAAGGAGCAGGTGGAAGTGAGCATGGCCGGCGAAGCGATGGATCCGGGCGCGCTGGGCGAGGTGATTCGCGTGCGCAACGCCACCAGCGGCACGGTGATACGTGCCAGGGTGGTCGATGCGGGCGTGGTGGAACCGGCCGAACTTCCCGGCCGTTAAGGAAAATCAGTCTGCGGCGGCCGTGCGCTGCAGACGCGTCGCCAGCTGCGTCAGCTTGGCGGCGTAATTCGGATCGGTGGCATAGCCGCCGCGCGCCAGGCCCTGCGCGAAGGCGCCCGCGTCGGCACCCGTGTTCAGGGCGGCACGGTAGCGCGGATTGTCGAGCAAGACCTGCGCATAGTCGCGGAAAGCGCTGGCCTGGTCCGGGTAGCTGCGGAAACGTTCCGTTTTCTTCAGGGCCGTGCCGCTGCCCGCCTCGTATTCGGTGGTGACATTGCTGGCCACGTCGCCCTGCCATTTGCCGCCGGCCTTGATGCCGAACAGATTATTCGTGTCCGCCCCCGTGCCCTGGCGCAGCGGACGCTGGCCCCAGCCCGATTCCAGTGCCGCGTGGGCGGCGACGATTTCCGGCGCCACGCCCAGGCGCGCGCCCGTTTCTTGCGTCCACGGCTTGATCGAGGCGAGAAATTGCTGCTGTACTTCGCCGATTTCTCCGCCCTGGTTGATGCTGCCCAGCACATTGACGGGCTGGCTCTGTTCCAGGTAGGCGCGGCCTTGCGGGTTCAGGCTGGTGGCATTGCCGCCGCCCTGTTCGATGAAGCGGGCCACTTCGCCCTGTACTTGCCGGAACACGCTGCTGAAGTTGCCGCTGGAACTGGTGGCGTCGGTGGCGCGCATATTGCTCTGCACGGCGGACGTGGCTGCCGTCGACGGCGTTGCCGCCGTGGCGCGGGTCAGGAAATCAGCCTGGCGCATACGTATCTTCCTCGCCATGCAGCACGCGCTGCATGATGCTGTACTGCTCTGTTAATAAATCACTGTTGCGGGCGTTCAGGCGTTTGCATTCAAGCACCATCTGCTCGAGCGCGGCCCAGTCGCGTTCGGCGCTCGTACGCGCGTCTTCTTGCAACAGCGCAAACAATTGGGCCATGTCGCCTTGCGGGCCCAGCAGGGCAGTGACGAGGCTGACCCGCTGGCGGCGGCGCGCATCGAGCGGTTCGACGGCGGCGATGACCTGGTCGGCCAGCGCCGTCAGCTGCGCACTCCGGTGGTGCAGGGTGGCCTGGAATTGCTCTTCCAATAAGGTTTGCAGGGCGGCATAGCCGATACTGTCGTCTTTCATGCCTTGCAGCACGCGGCGCACGGCTTCCTGGCGCGTGATGCCCTTGCGCGCTGCGGTCACGATTCACCGCCGTGGAAACGCTGGATCAAGCCTGCCAGTTTTGACGGATCGAACGGCAATTCGCCCTTCGCCAGCGCATCGCGCAGCATGGCCACGCGCTCGTGGTCGATCTCGGGCATGGCGCGCAGGGCGGCCATGGCCGGTTGCAGCACGGCCGATTGCAATTCCGCCCCGGCCGACGAGCCGCCCATGGCGCCGGCGGCGCCCGCGTTCTCGGCGATCGCCTCGGCCGGCGCGACGGCGCTGCTGCGCACGGCAGCACCGGTATTGCCGGAGGAGATTTTCATACGTTGTCCCTTGCCCTTAATTTGCATGCTCATCCCGCTCCTTCTTTGCGGGCAGGCCCAGTTTTTCGCGCAGGCGCTGCAAGGTGCCCGCATCCGGTTCACCCACTTGCAGTTCGTCGCCTTGCGGCTTTTGCCCGGCCATGCCGAACATGGCGGCGATGCTGTCTGCCTGGCCACGCGTCAATATTAACAGTTCGATGCGGCGGTTGATGCCGGCGCTGGCGTTTTTCACGTCCAGCGGCGCGCGGTCGGCCATGCCCACCACTTGCAGCACGCTGTCCGGACTCATGCTGCCGATCAGCAATTGCGCTCGCGCCGACATGGCGCGGTTGGCCGACAGGGTCCAGTTCGAATAGCCTTCATAGCCGTTATTGGCGTATTGCAAGGAATCCGTGTGGCCGACGATCAGCATCTGGTTTTCCATTTGCGCAAACACGGGACCCATCTGGCGCAGCAGCTTGCGGAAGCGGTCGGTCGGCACGGCGCTGCCGCGCACGAACATGCCTTGCTTGTCCGTATCGTGCAGCATGACGCGCAAGCCGTATGGCGTGATCACGGATTGCAGGTTGCTCTTGAGTCCCGCTTCGTCGCTGAGCTTGTCGAGCGCGCGCGACAAGGCCATCAAGTCTTCCGGTGACTGGTAGCTGACCTTGGTCTGGTTTTGCGGCGCTGAGCCGGCTTTGCCGTCCTGCATCTGCTTGCCTTCCGTGCGCGTGTCGCCCGAACCCTTGCGGGGCATGGGGAAGCGCTCGATCAGGCTGCCGCGCGGACCGCCACTCTGTTCCGGCATGACGCCCTGGCCTTCGCCCTGGCGGCTGCTGGCCGACGCATCCATCATGATTTCCTTCATTGCCTGCTGCTCGCGCGCGGCCATCAGCCACAGCACGAGGAACAGCGACAGCAGGGCCAGGCAAAAGTCGGCGAACGCTACTTTCCAGGCGCCGCCATGGCCATCGTCGTCATGCTTGCGGCCAGCACGCTTGATGATGGCCTGTTCATGTTTCTCATGCGGCTTTAGCACGGCGGCCTCCCCGGCCTTGGCCCTGCTCTTGTTCGGCGCCGCCATCTTCCAGCGCATTGATCCAGCTTTCCAGCTGGGCGAAGCTCGGCTTGATGTTCAGCTGCACCAGGCGGCGGCCCGCATCGATCGCCAGCAGGGGCGGCTTGCCCGCCACGTGCGTGACCAGCACGACCTTCACGCACTCCATGGTCGAGCCTTCTTCGCCCACCAATTGCTTCATCATGTTGCACATCGGATCGAGCACGCCGTAGCAAAAGAAGATGCCGATGAAGGTACCGACCATGGCGGCACCCACTTTTTCCGAAATTTCCGCCGCATCGGCGCCGTCGGCCACGGAATTCATGGCCATCACGATGCCCAGAACGGCAGCCAGGATACCGAAACCTGGCATGGCTTCGGCGATCTTGTGCAGGGACTTCGACGGTTGCAGCAATTCGTCGTGGATGGCTTCCAGTTCCTGCTCCAGCACGCCTTCGAGCTCATGCGCGTTGATCTTGCCCATCGCCATCAAACGGAAGTTGTCGACGATGAAGGCCAGCAGCTTCGGCTCTTCCAGCACCAGCGGATAGCGCTGGAACAGGGCGCTTTCGCGCGGTGCCTCGACGTGGGCGTCGAGCGCCTTCAGGCCGCCGGCGGCCGTTTGCAGCAGTTCATACATCAGCAGCAGCAACTGGCGCTGGAATTCCGAGCCTTGCTTCTTGTGCGTGACGATCTTGCGCATCTGGTGCAGCATTTCACCGAGTACATGCTTGGGATTGCCCAGCACCAGGGCGCCAACGGCGGCGCCGATGATGATGATCAACTCGACCGGTTGCCAGATCGCGTGGACGGTGCCGCCCATCAGGGCGAAGCCTCCGAATACACACCCCATCACGATTAAGATACCGATAATTACCATGTCAACTGCCTTTCTGCGTCATTGTGCTGCGTCAATTTGATGGATCTTGCTTACTCTTATGCGTCTTGCAGCATGGCTTTCATCTTGCCCAGCGCCGTTTTGTTGAGCTGGCAGACACGGGCGTCGCTCAGGTCCAGCACGGCGGCAATTTCTTTATAGCTCAGTTCGAATTCGTAATACATCTGCACCACGCGCTGTTCCCGTTCGTCCAGCGTGCGCAGCGCCTGTTCCAGGCTGCGCCGCACCATCAATTGCTCTTCCGGGCTCGGTGCGCTGTCGGCTTGCCCCAGGCTTTCCTGCAGCACTTCGTCGAAACTGGCGATCAGCTCGGCGTTTTCCGCCAATTGATATTCCTGGAACGCTTCCGGCGTCAGTTTCAGGGCCGCCATGATTTCCGCTTCCAGCGGCTCGCGCCCCAGGCGCCGGGTCAGGGCGCGCACGCTGTCGCGCAGGCGGTGGCTTTCCTGGCGCACGGCGCGCGGGCGCCAGTCCTGGCGCCGCAGTTCATCGAGGATGGCGCCACGGATGCGCAGGCTGGCATAGCTGCCGAAAGACTGGTCCGGCACGCCGTAGCGGCGCAGGGCTTCCAGCAGGCCCATCAGGCCAATCTGTTCCATGTCGTCGCGGTCGATGGCGCCCGACACCTGCGAATTGAGCTGGCGCACGATGCGTTTCACCAAAGGGGAGTACGCTACCAGATGTTGTTGCTCTTCAGCAACGCTGAGCACGGCCGCGCAAGCGCTGGCGGCGGCATATTCGCCGGCGCCATACGCTTCCTGGTATTGCTCTACATAGGCCAAGGGATCTCCCACTAGGTCGACTGGCGTGTTGGCTTATTCAATGATCAGCTTGCCGACCATGACTTCGGTGAAGGGTTTTTCCATCTGCTCGCGTTCATAGCTGACATTGAAGGCCTTGTTGATCTGTTCGGCATACTGCTCCACCGTCATGGTCTGTGCCTTTTCCATCGGAAAGCTCGACAGGGTGCTGACGGCGATCGAGCGCATCAACGGCAAGTGGTCCTTGGTCAGCTTTTCCTTTTCCTCGGTGGTGGCGATCACCAGGTCGGCCGACAGGTAATGCGTTTCACCGTCGCCGGGGCCGCGGCGCAGCATCACGATGACCTTGTCCAGGGTAATGAACTTGCGTGCCTTCTTGCCCGTGGCGGGCGGTGGCGGGGCTTTCGCTTCGGTGGCATCGGCATGGCCGGCAACCGGCTTGGCCAGGTACCACATGGCGCCGCCAGCCGCGCCGGCGGCCAGCACTGCCACGGCGACAAAGCCGCCGATCAGTTTCATTTTCATATTCATCAGGCGCTCTCTCGCTCGTGCATGGCGTAAGTGGTACTGGCAGTGCTGCCGTCGGACAGGGCGCGGCCCGGTTCGGCATCATCCTGCTGGCGGCCCGGTTGACGCTGGCCGCGTGCATCGCCTTCGGCAAACGCCTGGGCGGCCGGGCTGCGCGGGGTGGCGCCGATATTCACGGCCACCTCGGTGTACTGGCGCTGTGCCAGGTCGCTGCGCATGTTTTCGCCGATGCCTTGCAGCTGACGCAACACTTCCGAGTTCGACGCCGTGACGTTTACCTGCAGCGCGCCGGCCGTGTGGCGGATGGAAATTTCAATGCGTCCCAGCATGGGCGGGTCGAGGCGGATCGTCGCGTGTTCGCTGTTGCGGCCGATCTGCGTCTGCAGGCGTTCGCCCAGCGCTTCGCGCAGCGGTTCCTGCCATTGCTGTGCAGGGCCGTTGAGCTTGATGGTATCGCCGGCCGGGGCCGCCGTAGCCGTATTGCCGATGGCGCCCGTCAAGCCCAGGTTGGGCGCGGCTGGCGCGGGCGTTGCGGCGCTGCGTTCGCCATCGCGCGCGGCAGGGGCGACGACGGCGCTTGCCGGAGCGGCTTGCTGCAGCAGCGATTCGAACGGCTGTGCGGGCGCGCTGCCCTTGGCGGAGCTCGCCGGGATGGCTGCTGCCAGCGGTTCGCGCGTATCGCGGCCTGCCGGCTGCGCCGTTCCCTGTGCGGTGAGGGTGATTGCCGCCGGATGCAGGCTGATGTTGAGTGCCGGGTTGGCTTGCGCCACATTCGCCTGCGCTGGTGTCTGTGCCTGCGCGGCGGCGCGCGCCTCGGCTGCGGCCGCGTCCGTTGGCGGCAGCATCGCCACCGGCAGGCCGATGACGGGCGCTGCCATGGCAGGCAAGCCGCTGTCGGCCTGGCTGTCGCTGTCGCCATCCTTGACGGGGGCTGGCGCGGGCGTGCCGGCATCGGCCGACTCCCCGCCTGTCACATCGAGCACCTGCGCAAACAGGGGCAGGGCGGAGGGCGCGGCGCCGTTGCTGCCATAGCCTGGCGTGCCAGGCAAGGTGGCCGTCTGTGCCGGCGCTGGCGCCGAGGCTGGTGTCGGTGCCGCATTGGCCGCCGCTGCCGGAGCGGCCGGCGCCTTGTTGAAGTTCATGATCATGCTTGATTCCCGTCCGAGTCGTATTCGCCGAGCGCGGCGTAGGCGACCCAACCTTCCTTATTTGCCTGTAATGCACCCAAGTGTTGACCCAGGCGTTCTTTTTCCGCAGAGCAAATTTTAACCGCTTGCGCGTGAATTTTGCGCAATTGCAACAATTCTGTTTGTTCCAGCGCATTCCATGCGCCACGTTCGGCCAGCAGCGGAATGTTTTTCGCCAGGCTGGCCGAGAGTTTTTCCATCGCCTCCCAGTCCGCCTGGGCGACAGCCGCGCTCAAATGCCGGCTCAGCTGCTGCAGTGCAGCGCGCCTAGGCATTATTGGCCTGGACGCCCACCCAGCCACGCTTGATGGTGGTCATCAAGGTAGTCACTTCATCGATCAGCGTCGGGTCGAGCTTGATGCCGGCCGTGTACAGGCGAGCCACGCAATAGTCGTACAGGCGCGCCAGGTTGACCACCACTTCGCCGCCATTGTCGAAATCGAGCGAGCTCGACAGACCGTTGATGATCTGCGTGCATTTATCCAGGCTGATGGCCTTTTGCTCGTAGCGCTTGCCCACGATGTGCCCGCGCGCGCGCGCCAGTTCTTCCAGCAGGCCGTCCGTCAGCACCAGTACCAGTTCGACCGGTGTGGCGCGGGCGGTCTGGGAATCCAGGTTGACGGCATGGTAGCTGCCGTAAGCTTCATTGTTCAACATTATTCTCTTCTCGCTATGTTAACTGTGGCGGCGCGGCAGGCACGTCCGCCTTAGGATTTATCGTTACTAAACATGGCATCGAACATGTCCGAATTCCGGGTCATTTGCTCCTGCAATACTTGCAGTCGGGAATATTGGTCCAGGAAACGGGTGTAAGCAGTGTTGTACTGGTTGGTCAGGCGCTCGGCGCTCTTGGCCAGGCTTTTCTGCAACTTGTCCGTCGCTGCCATGCGCTGGGTGATCTGGCCTTTGGTGACATTGCTCCACTGTCCCAGCACCTTGTCCAGGCCGCCGAGCACGCCGGCTGGGGCCGACAGGCTGTTATTGCCGAACAGTTTATCCAGGCCGCCAGGATTGTCCGCCAGCTTGGCCGTCAGCTTGGCCGTATTCAGGCTGATCGTGCCGTCGCGCTGGGCGGTAATGCCATACGCTACCAGCGATACGCCATCGACGTTCAGGCGCAAGGCATCGCCCATGCTGGTGCGCAGGGCGTTCAGGCCGGAGTCGTGGGCAAAGATGCCGGCAGCGATATTTTTTTCCGGATTGCCGGGGCTGGCCAGGCCATCCATCACGCTTTTCAGCTTGTTGTAGGCATCGACGAAAGCTTGCACATTGGCAATGGTGCCGGCGCTGTCGGTGCCGACGGTCACGGTAACGGGGCTCTCGCCTGCCGTCATGGCCTTGGTGAACGTCATTTTCACGTCAGGCACGTTGGTGAAGGTATTCGATGCCTGGGTGATCTTGGTGCCGGAACCCTGCGCGCCCAGCCAGACGATGGCGTCCTTCGGTGCCGCGATGGCTTTTATGTCGCTCTGCAGCGCTGACTTCAGGCCCGCATCCGTCACGCTGTTGGTGTCGATCGAGACGGCATTGGCCACGCCGGTGAGATTCGACGTCAGCACCAGTTGCGCCTGGTTGCCGATATTGATGACGGAAGCGGTGACGCGCGCATTATTCTTGCTGTTGCCATTGATGGCGGCGGCGATTTCCTGCGGCGTCAGGTAGGCGTCGCCATCCTTGTTGGCGGCGGCCAGGTCGATGTCGAAAGCGTTGTCGGCGGTGACGGCAGCCAGCGGATCGCCGAGGCGGATGGTCATGTTGCCGCCGTTGGCTGGCGTGGTGCTGCTCAAGCCGCCATACGAGGTCTGGCTGGCCGTGGCCAGTTGTTCGACAAAGAACGCGTAGCTGCCAGGCGCCGCCTTGATGCCGGCCGTGCCCGTGCCATACGCGGTATTGCTGAAGGTGGCGGACTGGCTCAGCACCGATTTGCTGGACGTCATGGTCGTCATCGCCAGCTGGAATGCCGAGATGGCCGATTTCAGGTTGCCCAGCGCGCTGCTGGTGTTGTTGGCCAGCGTGGTCTGATTCGCCAGGGCTGCCTTTTGCGCCGCCACCGATTTGGTAGCCAATTGTTCTGCTGTGACGATCGGATCGTATCGTGGTGCGGTAATTACGTTTGCCATGCCAGACTCCTGAATAAAGGGATATACCGGTACAAGGCGACCCCCATTCCCGTTTCGTGAAGTTTTCCTGAAAGAAACTTACACAAACCTCATTTTACCTGCCCGCGGAACCAGAATTGCGTCGCCAGCTCGTCTTGCCGCTTGGCATCAACTCGGTGTTGCTCATTTGCAACATGTTTTTGCTTTTGCGTCAGCACCTGGTCCAGCACTTCGCGCTTGGCCCAGGCCGTATTCAGCGCGCGCTGCGAGACGGCCATGTTGGCTTCGTGCAGGTGCAGGTCGGTACGGTGCTGGTCGGCCATCTGCATCACGGCTTGCTTGAAGTTGCCGCAGTTGACGGACAGGGCCAGGGGCAGGGCGCCGCTGGGGCCGCTATCCGTGTACAGGCCCGTCAGGCGCTCCAGGTTTTTCTGGTAGCGCTCGCGCACGGCCGTCTGCGCCGCCATTTCGCCTTGCAGGCGTTCCACTTCGGTGCTGCGCAGGCCGACCAGGGTGGTCAGGTTGCGGATGGTATGCGCGTCGCTCACGTATGCTCCTAGGCCATGATCTGTTCAAGTTGTTCGATGCACGGTCCCATCGGCGCCTCTTCCTTGGTGCCCTGGCACAGGAAGGCTTCGATGGGCGCGTGCAGCTGGACGGCGCGGTCGGTGATCGGGTCGGCGCCGGGCACGTAGGCGCCCAGCGGGATCAGGTCGCGCACGCGCGCATGGCGCGCCATCGACGCTTTCAGCGCGCGCGACGCCTGCATGTGGCTGGGCGTGATCACCTGCGCCATGCAGCGGCTGATCGAGGCGGCGATGTCGATGGCGGGGTAGTGGCCCCGCTCGGCCAGTTCGCGCGTGAGCACGATGTGGCCGTCGAGAATCGCGCGCGCCGTGTCGACCACGGGGTCCTGCTGGTCGTCGCCTTCGGCCAGCACCGTGTAGATGGCGCTCATGCTGCCTTCCGGGTGGGCGCCATTGCCGGCGCTTTCCACTAGTTGCGGCAAGTTCGAGAAGACGGACGGCGGGTAGCCGCGCGTGGCCGGCGGCTCGCCCAGGGCCAGCGCCACTTCGCGCAAGGCCATGGCATAGCGCGTCAGCGAATCGACCAGCAGCAGCACGTGCTTGCCCTGGTCGCGGTAATGGGCGGCGATCGAATGGCACAGCTCTGTGGCCATGATGCGCATCAGGGGCGACTCATCGGCCGGTGCGATCACCAGCACGGCCTTTTTCAAGCCTTCGGCGCCGAGCGACTTTTCCACGAATTCGCGCACTTCGCGGCCCCGCTCGCCGATCAGGCCGACGACGACGACATCGGCCACCGTCTGGCGCGTGATCAGGCCCAGCAGCACGCTCTTGCCCACGCCGGAACCGGCCATCAGGCCCACGCGCTGCCCCTTGCCCAGGGTCAGCATGCTGTTGATCGCCCGCACGCCCACGTCCAGCGGTTCGACCACCGGTTGTTTCTTCAGGGGATTGATCTTCGGTGGCGTGACTTCCAGGATGTGTTCGCCACCGAGGCGGCCCAGGTCATCGATCGGCTCGCCGAGGCCATTGACCATGCGGCCCAGCCACGAGGGGCCGATCTGCAGGCTGGCCTTGTCGGGCAACGGGAGAACTCTGGCGCCGGTGGTCAGTCCTGTCGCCTTCTTGAACGGCATCAGGTAAGACAGTTTTTCGCGAAAACCGACGACTTGCGCATCGAGCCACTCGCCGCTCACCGTTTCAATTTGACAACGCTGGCCCGTGTGCAGGCGGCAGCCGGCGCTTTCCAGCAGCAGGCCGGACGCGCCGACCAGGCGGCCGGTCGGCGTCGCGACCGGGATATCGCCGATCTCGAAACTGCGCAGCGTGTCGGCGATCATGCAGGCGCGCCCTGGTCCGCGTGTTCGGCGGCCAGCGCCAGGTGGCTGCTGACCTGTTCCATGCAGGCGGACAGGCGCTGATGGCAGCCCGCGTCGACTTCATTGTCGCCCGCCTTGATGCGGCATTCGCCCGCGTCGAGGCGCGCGTCGGCGATCAGGTTCCAGCGCTTGGCGCGCTTCGGATCGAGTTCGCTGATGCGTTTTAATTCTTCCGGATTGAGGAAGACGTCGATTTCCTCGCGCGTGGGCGGCATCGAGGCCAGGGTCTCGTCGACCAGGGCCAGCAATTGCACCGGCTGCAGCGCCAGTTCCGCGCGGATCACCTGGCGCGCCACCTTGGCCACCAGGTCGACCACTTCCTTGCGCTGCGCTTCGCGGTAATCGGCGCGCACTTTTTTCAGGTCGCGCAAGATGGCGTCGACAGGGCGGGCCAGGCGGTCCAGGGCTACCAGGGTTTCATTGCGGCCTTCTTCGCGGCCCTGCGCCATGCCATCGTTGCGTCCGGTGTCGTAGCCGTCCTGCTGGCCTTGCACCAGGCCCACTTCGTAGCCGTCGCGCTGGCCCTGCTCGAAGCCTTCCGAGACGGATGCCTGCCACTGGCCGTCCGTGTCCTCGTTGGAGGCGCGCTGGCCGGCGGCGATGAATTGCGACAGGGGCGGGAAACGATACGAGCGGAAGTGTTTCATTCGATCACCGCTTCGGCAAACAGTTGCACTTCGATCTCGCCCGCATCGGCGAGGCCCTTGACGGTGGCCATGATTTCCTGGCGCGTCTGTTCGATGCGCGACAGCGGCACGGGGCCGGAACGGCGCATCATGTCTTCGAAGCTCTGCGCCTGGCGGCGCGGCATGGTTTTCAGCACGGCGTCGCGGATCGACGGTTCCGCGCCCTTGAGGGCGATGGCCCACTGTTCCATCGGCACGTCTTCCAGGATGCGCGTGAGCGTGACATCGCTCTGCGTGGCCAGGATCAGGAAGTCGTACATACTCAGCTCGATTTCCGACACGACGTCAGGGTCGTGCGCGCGCAGCAGTTCGACCAGCGCGGCGCGGTTGCCCGGCATGCGGTTGAGAATCTCGGCGGCCTGGCGGATGCCTTCCACGCTGGTGCTTTGCGTGTCGAGCGTGCCCAGGCAGCGGCCCACCAGTTCGTCGAGCTCGACCAGCAGGTCGCGGTCGATCTCGTCCAGGCGTGCCAGGTTCAGCAAGACCAGGTCGCGGCCTTCGACGGGCAGGGCATCGAGGATCTGGCCGGCCAGCGCGGGCGGCAGGAAGGCCAGGAATACGGCTTGCATCTGCACGTGCTCGTTGACGATGTATTCGGCCAGCCATTTCGGCGAAGCCCACTGCAGGCGCGCCATCTTGGGGCGGATCGCGTCGCCGTAAATATTGTTCAGCACACTATTTGCGATATCGCTGCCCAGCGCCATGTCCAGCGAGCGCTTCAGGTAGCTGCGCGAGGCGCCGTGCACGCCGCTTTGCTGGCGGTAGTCGTCGAAGAAGGTCTGCATGGCCGTTTTCACGGATTCGACCTTGATGCCGCTCATGCGCGACATCACTTGCGTGACTTCCAGCAATTCTTCACGCGACAGGCAGCGCAGCACATTGGCGGCCTGTTCTTCGCCGATGCTCAGCAGCACGATGGCCGCCTGTTCCACGGGGTTCAGGCTGACGCTTTCGTATTCTGCGCCGTCGGAGGGATTATTGTTGTTGAGTTCGGCCATTTTTCTGCATCCATTGTTTGACGACTTCGGCGACACGCTCGGGTTCTTTTTCAGCCAGCACTTTCAAGTGGTCGACCATCACGTCGACCGCCGAGCCAGGTGGCGGCAAGTCATAGTTTTCCAGCAGCGGCACGACCGGCATGTTGCCGGCGGCGGCCTCGCCTTCGAGCGCCAGCGGGCTGCCATTCACGCCCAGGGCAGGCGCGCCGGCGGCGGCCACGCCATTCGCGCCGGCGGCGCTGGCGCCGCCCAGTGCCAGGGCGGGATCGAGCTGTTTCAGTGGCGGCGGCGTCAGGCGCGTGGTCAGCAGGCGCAGCAGCGGACGCAGGATCAGGAAGTAGCCGAGGATGGCGCCCAGGGCGTACAGCAGCCAGCTGCTGAAATCGACGACGGTATCGCGCTCTTCCCACCACTGCGCCACGGGCGGCTTGGCCGGGAAGGCCAGCGCCGTCAGGCTCAGGCTGTCGCCGCGCTGGGCGTTGATGCCCAGGCCGCTGCTCAGCATTTTTTCAATATTGCCCAGTTCGGCAGGGGTCCAGCCCGTTTTCGGATTCGGTGCGGCGGCGCTGTTGAGGACGACGGCGACGCTGAGTTTTTCCAGGCGGCCACGGCTGCGCTTGATCTGCGTGATGCTGCGGTCGTAGGCGTACTGGCGCGTGGTGGCGTTCTTGCGGGCCGTGCCATCGTCGGATGGCTTCGGCGCGCCATCGGCGGGGGCGGCGCCGGCGGCGTCGGCCGGTGCCGGCACGGCGGCCGCTGGCGGACGGTTCGACAGGCTGCCGGGAATGCCGGCCACGGTGCGGTTGCGTTCCTGCTCTTCGCGCATCGCTTCGCTCGTTACTTTCGGGGCTTCGCCGTATTTTTCCAGCGTTTCGTCCACGCGGTCGTTGTTCACGGCGGCCGTCACGCTGAGCTTGAAGTTGTCTTCGCCGATGACCGGGCCCAGCAAGCCCGTGACGTTGCGGCGGATTTCATCCTGGAAGCGTTTCGCACCTTCGTTGCCGGCGGCCGAGGCATCGAAGCCGTCCGTCAGGTCGATGTGCGAGGACAGCAGGTTGCCGCTCTGGTCGACCAGGCTCACGCGCGTGGGCGCCAGGCTGGCGACGCTGCCGGCCACCATGTTGATGACGGCGGCGATCTGTTCCTGCGCCAGGGTGCGGCCCGGTTTCAGCGCCACCACGACGGAAGCGGACGATTTGTCGCCGTCGCTGGCGACAAACGAAGTCGATTTGGCAATCGACAGATGGACGCGCGCCGAAGCGATCGCGTCCATCGTCATGATGCTTTGCGCCAGTTCGCCTTCCAGGCCGCGGCGGAAGCGCACGTCCTGCACGAATTGGGAGACGCCCAGCGGGTCGTTCTTGTCCATCAGCTCCAGGCCGGCCGGCAGCTGCGCCGTCACGCCTTTCGATGCGAGCAGCATGCGCACCTTGCCCAGCATGGCGTCGGGCACCAGCACCTGGCCGCTGTCCGGATGCAGGCGGTAGGGGATGTGTTCCGCGTCCAGGGTGGCCATCATGTCCGTCACGGCCACTTTTTCGCGCGCGCCAAACACCGGCTTGTAGTTGGCCTGGTCGCGCCAGGCATACATGGTCACCATGGCGGTGATGCCGATGGCCAGCACGACGATGGGAACCAGGTTTTTCAGCAGGGCGGGCGGAATGGCGGGCTGGGCGCCAAGGCGCCAGCGCGCAAATGCGGACTTCATGGGGGTAATCACTTGGGGTAACTTTCGCTGGAAGGCTGGGCGTGGATCAGGACGTGAAGATTACAGAGGCAGTTTGATGAGTTCGTCGACGGCGCCCATGACCTTGTTGCGCACTTGCATCAACATGGAGAAGGACAGGCTCGCTTCCTGGCTGGCCAGCATGGCGCCGACCATGTCGTCGCTCTTGCCGCTGTCGACGTCGCTCATTTTTTGCGCGGCCATGCGGTCATCGCCGTTGACCTTGCCGATGGCGTCTTTCATGCTTTGCGCAAAGGAGAAGCCGGATTGTTCCGGCGCGCCGAACTGGGCGGCAGGCGCGATGCTGGCGCCCAGGGCGCGCGCGTCATTGCTCAGTGCTGCCAGATCGGCCTTGATCAGACCTGCGAGTTCGTTGCTCATCTTGCCCTCTACTTTCAATATGCGGTGACGTATCAATCAGAAATTACTGGTGTTGCCATTCCGGCAGGCATTACATCCAATGCCATCTCGCCCGGCCCGATTTCAGGACCCATCAGTTTTATCAGTTGCCACACCATCCGCTCAAGCAGACTCAAACAAACCCAGCAAACCCACGCCAACATGATTTACATGGCCATGACAACTAATATTTATCTGATAAAAGTTTCTGCTGGTGGCAATAAGAAGGACTGGAAACTGCCATAAAAACCGGAATCAGGTAAGCGGAATGGCGCACTGCAAATCACTATTTTGTCGCTATAAGCTTACCTCGGGGCAACTATAAAGTAAAGAGAGGATTGCCTCAAGGAATATTGATACATGGCAATATTTAGCATTTTCATGTATTGTTCAGCACCGTAGTCATCTAGCATGCGATACGATGCGCAATCGTTTGCTTGCGGATCGGTTTGCAAGGTCAAGATGATGCTGTATTTAATTTCGGGTGATCCGTATAATTTGTTCTGCCACCGCAATACGACATGACCCTCATGATAACCACTAAGACAGATCAAACTGTGCGCCATCAAGTCCTCGATTCTTGTCTGCTTGGACGTCCTGTCCATTTGCTGCATGTATTCGGCGCCCAGCTGCGCGACGACCTGGCCGTGGCCCTGCGCCAGCCGATGAGCCGTCGCTACTGGGGCAACTTCCAGATCGATGGCGTGAGCTTGTCGCGCGTGGAAAACGAGGACAGCGTGAACCGCTGGCTGAGTTTTTCCACGGCGGCCAGCCAGACGGGCTTTGCCCTTGAACGGCAGATACTCTTGAGCGTGCTGAACTATCGCTATGGTAGTGCCGGCGCCAAGGGTGCGCTGCCCGATCCGGCGCAGGTGCGCGTGACGGCCACGGAGGAGCGCCTCGCTGTGGTGCTGGGACAACAGTTGGTGAACAGCTTGTTTTCCCGCGTCCACAAGAACCTGCAAACCCTGGGCAAGAGCAGCGACATCGACACCAGTGCCGAGGTCGCCGTGCAGTCTGGCGTGCATCCGGCGCGCGGCAGCTGGATCGTCACCGTGGCGCTCAGCGACGTCGAGGCGGGGCAGAGCGGTCAGTTCTGGTTCTCGCTGGACAAGCGCCTGATGGCCGACGTGCTGCGCGGCCTGCTGCCCGAGCGCGCGCAAGCGAAGAAAGCCTTGCGTGGCAGCGTGCGCCCGCTCGCTTCGCGCCTGCAAGTGACCCTGGAAGGCCGGCTCGTCAGCAAACAGGTGCAACTGGGCGCCTTGTTCGACCTGCGCGTGGGCGACGTGATTCCCGTCAGCCTGAGCCGTACCGACGTCATGCTCGACGACTCCCGTTTATTTACAGCTGCTGTTTCCGAACACAAGGGCAAGCTCTGTTTAACCTCATTTGAAGATGTCGAATAATATGAATCTGAACGATACCAACCAGAGCGAAACCCTGCTGGAAGACCTGGGCGATGACATGATCATCGACCAGGGCGACGTGTCCGACGTGGCCAGCGGCCGCGCGCGGCGCGACATTCCGCAGATGATGCGCAAGATTCCCGTGACGCTGACCCTGGAAGTGGGCTCGGCCCGCATCTCGCTCGAAGAGCTGATGGCCATCGGCCCTGAAAGCGTGATCGAACTCGACATGCTGGCCGGCGAACCGCTGGTGATCAAGGTCAATGGCACGCCGATCGGCCGCGCCGAAGTGGTCGTGGCCGGCGAGAACTATGGCCTGAAAGTCATCGACCTCGACGGCCTCAATCTCGACCTGATGACAGCATGAAGCTGGCGGTACCCGGTTTGAGCCGGCGCCGCGGCGCGCTGGCTGCCGCGCTGGCTGTCCCCGTTCTGATGCTGTGCTGCGCCGCCGCCGGGGCGCAGGATTTATTGTCCGGCGTGGTGCCGGGCGCGAAGACCGACCTGTCGGTGAAGATGCAGATCCTGGTCGTCATGACCCTGCTCGGGCTGCTGCCCGTGATGGTCATGATGATGACCAGCTTTACCCGCTTCGTCATCGTGCTGTCCCTGCTGCGCCAGGCCCTGGGCCTGCAGCAGGGCTTGCCCAACCGCATCGTCACCGGCATCGCCCTGATTCTCACCTTGCTGGTGATGCGCCCCATCGGCGACCAGGTGTGGAAGGAAGCGTTCGTGCCGTACGACCGCGACCAGATCGGCATGCAGGAAGCCCTGAAGATCGCCGAAGTGCCGATTTCGCGCTTCATGCTGGCGCAGACGAGCAAGGCCGCGCTGGCGCAGATCGCGCACCTGGCCGGCGAGCCGTCGAGCATGCGCCCGCAAGACCACAGCTTCACGGTCAAGCTGGCCGCGTTTGTCTTGTCCGAACTCAAGACGGCGTTCCAGATCGGCTGCATGCTGTTCATCCCGTTCCTCATCATCGATCTGGTGGTGGCGTCCGTGCTGATGGCGATGGGCATGATGATGCTGTCGCCGCTGGTCATTTCGCTGCCGTTCAAGCTGCTGCTGTTCGTGCTGGTCGATGGCTGGACCCTGACCGTCAACACCTTAGTTACCAGCATACAGGGCTATTGATCCATGTTTACCCCTGAAGTCGCCGTCGACCTGATCATCGAAGCGCTGCATGTCGTCATGCTGCTGGTGGTGATCCTGGTCGTGCCGGGTTTGCTCATGGGCTTGCTGGTCGCGCTGGTGCAGGCGGCCACCTCGATCAATGAACAGACCATGAGTTTCCTGCCGCGCCTGCTGGTCACCTTGCTGGCCCTGATCCTGGCCGGACGCTGGATGGCCGGTTACCTGATGGATTATTGCGTGTCCATTTTTCAGCGCGCCGCCACCCTGGTCGGATAGCGCCGCGCGCCATGGATCAGATTTTCAATCAGGTGCTGCCGTTTCTGCTGGCCGTGTGGTGGCCGTTCTGCCGCATCCTGGCCATGCTCAGCGCCTCGCCCGTGATTGGCGACGCCATGGTGCCCGTCCCCGTGCGGGTGCTGCTGTCGCTGGTGCTGGCGATCCTGATGCTGCCCGTGATGCAGGCGTCGGGCGTGTCGCAGGACTTGCTGAAGATCGATCCGTTTTCCCTGCACGCCCTCGTCGCCACCCTGGAGCAGGCCATCATCGGCTTCGTCCTCGGTCTGGCCTTCCACTTCGCCATGTCCGTCATGTCGGTGCTCGGCTACCTGGTGTCGAGCCAGGTGGGCTTTTCGATGGCCGTCATGAACGATCCGCTCAACGGCACTTCGTCGGACGTGATCACGGGTTTGCTCACCATCATGTGCATGATCGTGTTTTTCGCCATCGACGGCCACCTGGTGCTGACGGGCGTGATCGGCGCCAGTTTCACGGCCTGGCCCGTGGGGCAGGGCTACGGGCCGCTGCTGCTGCAGACGGTGGCGTATAACGTGGCGTGGATCTTCGCCGCCGCGATGCTGCTGGCCTTGCCCATCGTCTTTTCCACCATGGTGGTGCAACTGGGCTTTGGCTTCCTGAACCGGGTGGCGCCGTCGCTGAACCTGTTTTCGCTGGGGTTTTCCATGATCACCATGTTCGGCCTGCTGATGCTGATACAGATCGTGCGCTTTATTCCTGAGCACTACATCGCCATGACCAACCGCGTGCTCGACATGATCCAGGAACAGATGCGGGTGGCCCATGGCGGATAGCAGCACTGGCGACAAGACAGAAAAGGCGTCAGCGCAGAAGCTGAAGAAATCGCGCCAGGAAGGGCAGGTGGTGCGTTCGCGCGACCTGTCGACGGCGCTGGGCATCCTGATCAGCATGAAGGTCTTCATTTACCTGCTGCCGGGCTATCTGCTGAGCTTTCGCGAGCTGTTTGCCATGGCCTTCATGCCGCTCGACAGCAAGGGCGCGCTGGAAAATGCCATGTCGATGGCGTTTACGACATCGGTGGGCTTGCTGATCAAGATGATCGTGCCGCTGTTTTGCGTGCCCCTGTTTGTTGTGCTCGGTTCATTGATTCCTGGCGGCTGGGTCATCAGCACGAAGAACTGGATGCCGAAGATGGAACGCCTGAGCCCCGCCAAGAACCTGGGCCGTCTGTTTGCGCCCAAGCATGCTTTTGAATTCGGCTTGTCCATCGCCAAGGCCGTCGTGCTGGGCATGGTGCTGGTGCATGTGAGCCGCTCCAGCCTGACGCAGTACGTGGACTTGCAGCACCGGCCCTTGCAGCAGGCCATGCTCGATGGCTCCGCGCTGATGCTCGACGGCCTGATGGCGCTCATTTCCGTCTTCGTCCTGTTTGCCATCATCGACGTGCCGGCGCAGGCGTTTTTCTTCGCCCGCAACCAGCGCATGAGCAAGCAGGATGTCAAGGAAGAGCATAAAAGCAGCGAAGGCCGGCCCGAAGTGCGCCAGCGCATCCGCCAGCTGCAGCAGCAGATCGGCCGGCGCAGCGTGCGCAAGACCGTGCCCGACGCCGACGTGGTGATCGTCAATCCCGAGCACTACGCCGTCGCGCTGAAGTATGACCAGGACCGCGCCGAGGCGCCGTTTGTCGTGGCCAAGGGCGTCGACGAGATGGCGCTGTATATCCGGCAAGTGGCGAAGGAGCACCATATTGAAACGCTGGAGTTGCCGCCGCTGGCGCGCGCCATCTACAACACCAGCCAGGTGCAGCAGCAGATTCCCGTGCAGCTGTACCAGGCCGTGTCGCAGGTGCTGAACTACATCCTGCAATTGAAAGCATTCCGGTCCGGGCAGCGTGCTGCCCAGCCCGTATTACCCACCGAGATGGCCGTGCCATCTCATCTGAGCGAGGTCGTACCGCCATGAATTTCCTGAACCGAGTGGTTGCTGAAATGCGCCGCCACAAGTTCGCCACGCCGCTGTTCCTGCTGGTGATCCTGGCAATGATCATCTTGCCGCTGCCGCCGGTGCTGCTCGATATCTTGTTCACTTTCAATATCGTGCTGGCACTGATCGTCATCCTCGTCAGCGTGTCGGCCAAGCGGCCGCTCGATTTCTCCGTCTTCCCGACGGTGATCCTGGCCACCACCATGCTCAGGCTGACCTTGAATGTGGCGTCGACGCGCGTGGTGCTGCTGCACGGCCATACGGGCGCGGATGCGGCCGGTAAGGTGATCGAGGCATTTGGTAACGTGGTGATCGGCGGTAACTTCGTCGTCGGTATCGTGGTCTTCGTGATCTTGATGATTATCAACTTCGCCGTCGTCACCAAGGGTGCCGAGCGTATCTCCGAAGTGTCCGCGCGCTTTACCCTCGACGCCTTGCCGGGCAAGCAGATGGCCATCGATGCCGACCTGAACGCCGGCTTGATCAACCAGGAAAAAGCCCAGATCCGCCGCAAGGACGTGGCCGCCGAAGCGGATTTCTACGGCGCCATGGACGGCGCGTCGAAGTTCGTGCGCGGCGATGCCGTCGCCAGTATCCTGATCCTGATCATCAACATGGTGGGCGGCGTGGCCATCGGCTCGCTGATGCACGACCTGTCGTTTGGCGATGCCTTCCGTCAATACGCACTCTTGACCATCGGTGATGGCCTGGTGGCGCAGATTCCGGCGCTGCTGCTGTCGGCCGCGGCCGCCATCCTGGTGACCCGCATCAGCGATTCGGGCGATTTCGAACAGCAAGTGGCAGGCCAGGTGCTGACGTCGCCAACGGTAATCTACAGCGCGGCCGGCATGATGGTGGCGCTGGCCCTGATTCCGGGCATGCCATGGTTCATGTTCATGACCTTTGCCGGCGTGCTGGCTTTTGTTGCCTGGCGCCTGACCAAGCGCGTGAAAGGACCCGACGCGGCCGGCATGGCCGCCATCGAGGCAGCCTTGCGCGACGAGCGTCCGGCCGAACTGGAGTGGCAGCAACTGCCTGCCGTGCAGCCCTTGATGGTGATGCTTGGCTACAAGCTGGTTGGCATGGTGGATAAAACGCAAGGCGAACCGCTGAACAAGCGCGTCAAGGGCGTGCGCCAGAGCTTGTCCGAGGCGATGGGCTTGCTGCTGCCGAATATCGGCGTGCGCGATGATCTGGCCCTGAAGCCGTCGCAATACGCCATCGTGCTGTCGGGCACCGTGGTGGCGCAGGCGGAAGTGCAGGCTGACCGCCTGATGGCGATCCCGTCGCCGAACGTGTATGGCCAGCTGGACGGCATTCCCGGCATCGAGCCGGCCTACGGCATGCCCGTCACGTGGATCGAACCGGGTGAAAAGGCGCATGCGCTGGGCCTCGGCTACCAGGTCATCGAGGCGCCCAGCGTGATCGCCACGCACTTGTCGAAGATGGTGCGCGAATACCTGCCTGAACTGTTCCGCCACGAAGACGTCTCGAACATGATGGAGCGCCTGACGGCCCTGTCGCCGAAACTGGCTGGCGCGCTTGACAAGGCGCTGACGCACACGCAACTGCTGCGCGTGTTCCGCGTCTTGCTGGCGGAAAATGTGTCGCTGAAAGATATCGTGCCTATCGCCACCACCTTGCTCGACAGCTCGGAAACGACCAAGGATCCGATCCTGCTGGCGGCCGAAGTGCGCTGCGCGCTGCGGCGCCAGATCGTCAGCGGGCTGTTTGGCCAGAAGATGGAAATGCAGGCGTTTAACCTGGGCGGCGAGCTGGAAAACATGCTGCTGGGCTCCCTGAACCAGGCACGCCAGTCGGGCAAGGTGACCCTGGATAACTATCCGATCGACCCGCATCTGCTGTCGCAGCTGCAAGTGAACATGCCGGTGGCGCGCGAACAGATGAAGCAGCAGGCCACGCCGCCGCTGCTGCTGGTGCTGCCGCAGATCCGTCCGCTGCTGGCCCGCTATGCGCGCCTGTTCGCGCCTGGCCTGCATGTGCTGTCATACAACGAAATCCCGGAAAACCGCGAAGTGAGCATCATCGGCACGGTGGGATAGGACGGTGACATGAAAAGAAAAACGGCGCTTCGGGCGCCGTTTTTTTTGCTGTATCAATTCTGTTGCGTCAATCCTGTTCGTCGATGGGCGGCAGCAGGTCGTGCTCCTGGCCGTCGGCCAGCAGCAGTACGGTGCCGCCTTGTGCCGTCTCTTCGTCGTCGCCATAGTCGTAACCGAGCGGCGCCGCCACTTCCTTCGAGACGGCGATGGTTTCCTCTTCGGCCGCCGCCGCGGCTTCGCTGGCAGCGGGCGCATCGGGATTGGCCGCCGCTTCCGCTTCCGGTTGCGTCAGCAGCAGCGCCACTTCGGCCATGGCGCGGAACAGGGCCAGCGACAGCGAGGCGGCGCCCGCCTGCATCGGGTAGTTGCCGTGCACGCGCTGGGCATGCAGCTGGCGGTTCAGGCGGCAGCGCACCACGCGCAGGCCCGCGCGCCGCACGGCGTCGGCGATCTCGGGCAGGGCCAGGCGCAAATGGCGCAATGCGGCTTCCTCGTCGGCGGCCAGTTCCAGCAGTACGCCGTCGCCGGCCGGCTCCATCTGGATCACGACCCGGCCGATGCCGATGATGATCAGTTCGACGCGCAGCGCCGCCTTGCCGCGCCGCCTGGGCGTTGCATCTTCGTCTTCGTCGCTGGCCAGCACGCGCAGCAGCAGGCGCTGGCCGCCCCAGCCATATACGGCGAAGCGCCATGCTTCGCTGTCGACGCTCAAGGGCGGGCGGGCGCCTTCGCGCAGCAGGGCCGGTTGCTGCTCGGCCATGAACAGGTTGCCCGGCACGTGCTGGCCGCGCGCCTGCTCCTGCAGGGCCGCATATTGCTCGCCATACGTCTTGACCATCACGCGCCACGAGGCGGCCAGCTGCGCCGCGTCGGGCGGTTGCCAGACCAGCTGGCGCGTGAAGAACAGTTGATTGACCTGCATGGCGCTGCTGTCGCGCGGCATGGCGCCGCCCGTGCCATCGGCATTCGGCTTGATGAGGGACGCCAGGCTGTCCTGTCCTTTCTGTTGCAGCTGGGCGGGCAGGGTGCCGGCGTCGGGCGCTGGCGCCATGTAGGGGCCGATGGGCACCAGCGGCTGGACCACGCCCGGCACCATCGGCGTCGCGGGGCTGACGTCGAAGCGCTGGGTAATCAGGGGCACCGGGTTGCCCGATGAGATGCGGTCTATCGCCATGCCATTGCTTCCTGCTGATACATATTCATCCGATCCGCCATCGCGCCCTGCCAGTCACTATTGTAATAAAGAAAGAATCAGCTTGCTCATGCTCTGGCTTTGCTTGAGCATGGCCGTGCTCGCTTGCAGCAGCATTTGGGCCGAGGTCATGTTGGCGCTTTCGGCCGCGTAATCGACATCCATGATGCGGCCGATGGCGGCCCTGGTATTGGTGATCATGTTCGACAGGTTGTTGTAGACGTGTCCGAGCCGGTTCGCGGTGGCGCCCAGCGCCGAACGCACGCTGCCGACCTTGTCGACGGCCGCCGCCAGCATGTCGATCATGCCGTTGGCGCTGCTGTTGCTGGTAAATTCGCTGCCGGCTGTGGCGCCCGGCGCGAAATTGACGGAGATCGCCTGCAGGGCGGCATCCAGGCCGGCCATGTCGCCCGCCACGTTGAACTGCATGGTCTCGCTGCCGGTGGCGCCGATCTGGAATGTCATGGCTTGCGACAGGGTGCCCTTGCCGGCGCTGCCGTTGCCCAGCAATAAAGTGCCGCCGTAGCGGGTGTTTGTCATCACGTTGTACAGCTCGGCGCCCAGCGCATCGTATTCGCCCTGCATGGCCTCGCGGTCCTTCTGGTTCGACGAGGCGTCCGCCGCCTGGGTGGCCAGGTCCTTCATGCGCACCAGCATGCTGGTGACTTCGCCAAACGCGCCTTCGGCCGTCTGCAGTAGGGAGGTACTGTTTTGCGTGTTGCGCATGGCCACTGCCATGCCGCTGGTCTGGGCGCTCAGCCTGGTGGCGATCTGCAAGCCTGCCGCATCGTCCATGGCCGAGTTGATGCGAAAACCGGTGGAGAGGCGCGTCATCGACGTCGACAGCATTTGCTGGGCCCAGCCCATGGCCCGCTGGGCTGACAGTGCGGCAGTATTGGTATGAATGCTCAGCACGCGGCGGCTCCAGTAGGCGATTGTTCGGTGTTCTACCTTGTATAGGCGACTATGCCGGCAACATCGTTAAACGTGATGGCAATTTAGTTCAATATGCGGGAAATGCCAGACACGGCAGGCGAAAAAAAAGCCAGACCGGAGTCTGGCTTCGAGAGACTGGCCGCGAGCGGCCAAGTCACTATTATTGCAGCAGGGACATGACCATCGAGGACATGCTGTTGCTTTGTTTCAGCATCGCGGTGCCAGCTTGCAGCAGCATTTGCGACGACGTCATGTTCGAGCTTTCGGTAGCGAAGTCGGTGTCCATGATGCGGCCGGTAGCGGCTTTGGTGTTGGTGGCGATGTTCGACAAGTTGGTGTTGACGTGGTCCAGACGGTTGGCCGTCGCGCCCAGTGCCGAACGCACGGTGCTGACGCTGTCGATGGCGGTAGCCAGCAGGCCGATGGTGGCATTGGCGGAAGCGGTCAGTTCCGTGGAAGTCGTCGTGCCTGCCGACGAGAAGTTCGTGCTCAAGCCGCTCAGGGCGGTATTCAGCGCGCTCAGATTGGCGGAGACGTCAAAGCTCATTTTTTCGGTCGAGCTGGCGCCGATCTGGAACGTCATCGAAGCCGACAGCGTGCCATTGCCGGCTGCGCCGTTGCCCAGCAGCTTGGTGCCGCCGAACGTGGTGTTGGTCATGACGTTGTACAGTTCCTGGCCCAATGCATTGTATTCAGCTTGCATGGCGGTCTTGTCGTTGGCGGTCGACGAGGCATCGGCTGCCTGGGTTGCCAAGTCTTTCATGCGTACCAGCATGTTGGTCACTTCGGCGAACGCGCCTTCAGCCGTTTGCAGCAGCGAGGTGCTGTTTTGCGTGTTGTTCATTGCAACGGTCATGCCGCTGGTTTGTGCTTTCAGGCGGGTTGCGATCTGCAGGCCGGCAGCATCGTCCATTGCCGAGTTGATGCGGAAGCCGGTGCTCAGGCGCGTCATCGAAGTCGACAGTTTGGATTGGGTATTCGTGATCGAATTTTGTGCCGACAGGGAGGCAGCGTTGGTGTGAAGGCTCAGCATGGTGTCATTCCTAATTGGGTGGTTGCGGTGAGGAGCGACTTTTAGCTGCTCCTATCAGTACAAGACGACCGTGCCGCCACCTTAATTAAATGCTTTAAGGAAATTTTTTGAAATAAATGCCATTTCTTGCTCCGCCGGCCTGTTTGGCCCGTGTTGCGGCATGCTTGCGCCAGCTGCGCACGAAAAAAAAGCCAGACCGGAGTCTGGCTTCGAGAGACTGGCCGCGAGCGGCCAAGTCACTATTATTGCAGCAGGGACATGACCATCGAGGACATGCTGTTGCTTTGTTTCAGCATCGCGGTGCCAGCTTGCAGCAGCATTTGCGACGACGTCATGTTCGAGCTTTCGGTAGCGAAGTCGGTGTCCATGATGCGGCCGGTAGCGGCTTTGGTGTTGGTGGCGATGTTCGACAAGTTGGTGTTGACGTGGTCCAGACGGTTAGCCGTCGCGCCCAGTGCCGAACGCACGGTGCTGACGCTGTCGATGGCGGCGGCCAGCTTGCCGATGGTGGCGTTGGCGGTGGCGGTCAGTTCCGTGGCGCCGGTCGATGCGGCAGCGGCGAAGTTGGTGCTCAGGCCCGTCAGAGCTGCGTTCAGCGAGGTCAGGTTGCCGGAAACGTCGAAGCTCATTTTTTCGGTCGAGCTGGCGCCGATCTGGAACGTCATCGATGCCGACAGCGTGCCAGCCGTAGCAGCCGAACCGTCGCCCAGCAGCTTGGTGCCGCCGAACGTGGTGTTGGTCATGACGTTGTACAGTTCCTGGCCCAATGCATTGTATTCAGCTTGCATGGCGGTCTTGTCGTTGGCGGTCGACGAGGCATCGGCTGCCTGGGTTGCCAAGTCTTTCATGCGTACCAGCATGTTGGTCACTTCGGCGAACGCGCCTTCAGCCGTTTGCAGCAGCGAGGTGCTGTTTTGCGTGTTGTTCATCGCAACGGTCATGCCGCTGGTTTGTGCTTTCAGGCGGGTTGCGATTTGCAGGCCGGCAGCATCGTCCATTGCCGAGTTGATGCGGAAGCCGGTGCTCAGGCGCGTCATCGAAGTCGACAGTTTGGATTGGGTATTCGTGATCGAATTTTGTGCCGACAGGGAGGCAGCGTTGGTGTGAAGGCTCAGCATGGTGTCATTCCTAATTGGGTGGTTGCGGTGAGGAGCGACTTTTAGCTGCTCCTATCAGTACAAGACGACCGGGCCGCGGCACTTATTAAATGCAATGAGGAAATATTTTTATTTTTTCCCCGCATATCGACTGACGGCTCAAACCGCTGGTGCCGGTGCCGTGGGGCCGCGCGTGCAGAGCAGGAAAATACTCGAGCATAAATCCGGATATTGCTGGCCTAATTGATAACAGCCATCCAGGTAGGCGGGAGAAATGATGTCTGTCTGCAGCAAGCGATCCCATTGGAAATTGGCCAGGGCCTTGAAGAAGATGCCGGAGCGGTGCACCACGTTCAGGCCAGCGGCGCGCGCATCGCGTTCCAGGGTATCGAGCGTGTAGGTGCAGCGGTGGCCATGTTCGGCCTCGGCCGGTGTGACGGCCGTATTGTGGCTGATCAAGCCCATTTTGACGGCGATCTGGCGCGACGGTGCGTTCGCGTTGGGGCAGACGAGGAAAAAACTGCCGCCGTCGGCCAGCCATTCGTCATTGATGCGCTTGAGCACCGCAACGGGATCATCGATATGTTCCAGCACGTGCGTGAGCACGATATTGTCATATTTGCGCGGCAGGACGGCCTGTTCGAAGCGCGAGACGATGATCTGCGCCGCCGTGCCCAGTTTCGCGCGTGCCTCCGCGGCGGCCACTTCGGACGCCTCGACGCAGGTGATGTCGTCGAAGTGGCTGGCCAGGCGCCGCGTCAGGTCGCCCTTGAAGCTGCCCAATTCAAGCAGGCTGCCAGGGCGGAAAAAAGGCTGGAACGACGTCAGCATATAGGGATGCATGACATCGAAATCGAAGCCGTACGCATATTTCCTGGCCTGGCTGTCGATCATTTCTTGATTGTAATCACGTGTATTGGTCATGGCGGTCTCGCTATGGGTGAATTAGTTGTAGCTGCATGCGCAGCATCGTGCCTTCCGCCGGGCCGGCCGGCAGGAACCCCGCTGCGCCATACAGGGCAAGTGCGGCATGGTTGTCGCCGGCCACTTCCAGGGAGGCGTGCCGCATGCCATCGCGGCGCGCCTGTTCCAGGCACAGTTCCAGCAGGCGGCCCGCGATGCCCAGGCGCCAAAAGTCGCTGAGTACGCTGACATTGCTGATGTGGACGGTTGCCGACGCGTCGTGTTGGTAGGCGGCCAGCAAGCCCGCCAGGCGCGGACCCGACCACGCCTCGTAGCGCAGTGCCCGCGCATGCAGCTTGCTGACATAGGCGCCCAACTCCGTGCGCGCGCGCAAAGCGGCCAAAAAACCGGCATCGCAGGCCAGGAAGTGGGCCAGCAGCGCGTCTTCACCCGCTTGCCCGTGCCGGTAGTCGAGCACTGGCATCATTGTTCCAGCACGGCCAGGCCGAAGCCGTGGCGGCCGAACTGGTTGCCGTTGTAGAGCAGGTAGACTGCGCCGTCGCATTCGAACACGTGCGGATAGCATTGCATGTCGCTATCCCATGCGCCATCAGTGCCGTGCAGCGCCGGTTGCTCGTCATCGCGCGTCCAGTTGACCAGGTCGTCGGACCAGGCATGGCCGATGCGGTAGCCGCGCCCGCTGTTGACACGGAAATCCGACGATTGGCGATAGCAGAAGAACATGTGGTGGCGTCCGTCGATCGTCACCACTGTGGGCAGGGCCTGGCTTTCGTCGGCGCCGAGCCGGTCGCTGATGATCTGGCGTGCCTCTTCCTTGGTCCAGTTGATGCCGTCGCTGGAGACGGCATGGCCGATCTTGTAGGTGCGGTCGGGCGCGCTGTCGGCGCTGTAGCGGCGCCAGCCCGTGCCGAAGATGTACCACATGTGGAACACGTCGCCGATGCGCTTGACGAAGCCATCGCCGACCAGGCAGGGTTCGTGCAGGGACGGGCCCAGTACGGGGCCTGGGCCGATGCGTTCGAACGTGAGGCCATCGTCATGGCTGATGGCCAGTCCGATGGCGGTATCCACGGACACGGAAACGCGCCGGTTCCAGCCGCAGGTGTAGCCATACACGGCGTCGCCATGGCGCATGACGCTCATGGGAAAAATGCCGTGTTCATCGAAGCATCCCAGGGCGCCCAGGGCGATGACGGGCTGCTGCGCCACTGCAATGACGGTACGCAAGTCCTTTTGCATGTCGACGAAGGCGATATGGCTCAGGTACTTGCCGTTCACGGGGTCCACCGCGCGGGTCGAGAAATAGATGCGCACGAAGTCGTCGAAGACCAGCGCCTGCGGCGACTGGGCGAAGTGCTGGCAGCCATTTGGCAGGACGTGTTCGGCGGGATCGAAGATATGGCCCAGCTTTTTCCACTGCAGGGTCTTGCTCATGCGAGGTTTCCTTCCAATACGGCCAGGCCGAAACCGTGGCGGCCCACCTGGTCGCCCAGGTAAGCCATGTAGATGCTGCCGTCGAGCTCGAAGACATGCGGATAGCTGATCATTTCAGCATCCCAGCCTTCCTCGGCCACGTCGATGCCCGCCTTGCTGTCGTCGCGCACCCAGTCGAGCAGGTTGCTGCTGGATGCGTAGCCGATGCGGTAGCCAAATTCCTTGCCGCGGTAATTGCCGCTATAGCGATAGCAAAAGAACATGTGATACTTGCCATTCGCATAAAACACGTCGGGGCTGGCTTGCGCCTCGTCGGCCTCGACGCGGCTATCGATCAGGTCGCGGTTGACCTTGTTCCAGTGCAGCCCATCGTCGGAGGTGGCCATGCGGATCTTGTAGACAGGCTCGGCGCGGCCATCGACCATCTTCCAGTTGCTGCCTGCGATATACCAGAGGTACCAGAGGTCGCCGAAACGGCGGATCTTCGGTCCGCTGAGGACGAATGGCTCGTCGGGCGTGTAGGGCAGCACGGGACCTTTGCCCAGCTTGCTGAAGGTGACGCCGTCGTCGTCGCTGACGGCGCCGCCGATGGCCACGTTGAAGGGCACGGATTCGCAGCGCGTCCAGCCCGCGTAATAGGCGCGCACCTGGCCGCCGTCGCGGATCACGGAGACAGGATAGGTGCCGAATTCATCGAACTCGCCCAGGCCGCCCAGGGCGAGAATCGGCTGCTCGCTGACCCGGCGTATCTTGAACAGGTCGCTGCGTTCGAGATCGACAAAGGCTGAATAGCTGACGTACTGGCCCTGTGCGTCGGGGCCTGGGCGGCACGAGAAGTACACGCGCACGTAGTCGTCGAACACGAGCGTGGCAGGCGCCTGGGCAAATTCCTTCAGCCAGGGCCGTCCTTCGACGGCCTGGGGCGTGAATACCTTGCCGAGTTTTTTCCAGCGGAAGGGCGCTTCGCGTGGGGAGGATTGAATCATTGTTATTCCTTGCTTGCGCCGGGCGCGTCCACGGCTGGCATGGCGTGGATGCCTGCACGGGCATGGTTAGAGGTCGTCATGGGCTGATGCTTGCGCGCTGCCGCTGTCAGGCAGGCGGATGAATGACATCATACTGATTCTGGATGGCAAGTTGCAATGTTTGCGGGGCATTGAACATCATGGCATCGACGATCGACAGCCACGGCACGAATTCGCCGCCGAACTGCGCATAGCTCGCCGGGCGCGGCTGGATGAATTCCAGGGCGATGCCGCGGGCCTGGAAGGCCTCCGCCTGGTACAGCTCCTGTCCGCCGGATGCATTGATGTAGCGCTGCGCGCCCACCGCCTGGCACAGGGCCAGCACCTTGTCCTGGCTCTTGAGTCCATGATCGATGGCAATGCCGGACGAGCGCACCAGGGGCGTGTCGATGCCCAGTTGGCGGCAGGTCGCTTGCAGGCTGTGCAGCAGGAAGTCGAACAGGTTGGCGGCAGGGTGGCGCACCACCGCTTCGAGCAGCGGAAAGATGTCCTGGAAGTGCGGCGCGCGCGCATACGCCGCCTTCAGCTGGTTCAGCAGCTTTTCCCCGTCAAACTGGGCCGAGACCTCGCGCTCGCCGATGTGCAGCTGGTCCGAGCCATTTTTCAGCGGCACGCTGAAGGTCGCGTCTTGCCCGTTGAGCAGCATGCGGTTGCGGTTGATCCAGCCTTTCTTCGTGTACTTGATGTTGTCGTACACGATGAACAGGTCGGCCGCCGCGATCAGCTGGTAATAGCCAATGTACGGCAGGAAATACGGCTGCATGATGGCCACTCTCATGCTGTTTTCAGCAGCGCCGCTGGCGCCCCGTGCATGGCGATGAGGTCGCTGATGGCGTCGATCTGCGCCGTTTCCAGGGTCGGGTACAGGGGCAGGCAAATCACCTGTTCCGCCGCTCTGCGGGCCACGGGCAGGTTGGCGGGCGCCGCCGATGGCATGCCGCGGTACATGGGGAAGTCACTGATGAGCGGGTAGAAATAGCGCCGCGCATAGATATTGTTTTCGCGCAGTATGGCAAACAGCGCGTCGCGGCTCAGCGGAAATTCCGGCCGCACGAGGATGGGGAAGTACGCGTGATTGGTGGTGGCGTCCAGCGCCGGCTGCAGGCAGTCGATGCCATGCACGGGCGCCAGGTTGCGCCGGTAGCGCGCATCGATTTCCTTGCGCTGGGCCAGTGCCGCATCGATATTTTTCAGCTGCAGCAGGCCGAAGGCGGCGTTGATTTCGCTCATCTTGCCGTTGATGCCAGGCGCCACCACCGTGACTTCGTCGACGAAGCCGAAATTTTTCAGGTGGTCGATGCGCTGCTTGGTCTTGGCGTCCGGCGAGATGATGGCACCGCCTTCGAAGGTGTTGAAGACCTTCGTGGCGTGAAAACTGAGGACGGACAGGTCGCCATGGTTGAGCACACTACCTCCCTGGTGGCGCACGCCGAACGCGTGTGCCGCGTCATAGATCACCTTGAGGTTGTAGTTGTCGGCGATCTTTTCAATGGCGGCGACGTCGCATGGCCGGCCGTAGCAGTGCACCGGCATGATGGCGGTGGTTTGCGGCGTGATGGCGGCCTCGATCTTGGCCGGGTCGAGGTTCAGGCTGTCCGGATCGATATCGACGAACACGGGCTTGATGCTGTTCCACAGCAGCGAGTGCGCGGTGGCGACAAACGAATACGGCGTGGTGATGACTTCACCGTTGATGCGCAGCGCCTGCAGCGCCGTCATCAGCGCCAGGGTGCCATTGGCGAACAGGCTGATGTATTTCACGCCCAGGTAGTCGCACAATGCCTGTTCGAGTTGCTGGTGGAACGGGCCGCCATTCGTCAGGATCTTGTTTTCCCAGATGGTTTCCAGATAGGGCAGGAAGTCCTGCAAGTCAGGCAGCAGCGGCTGCGTGACATACACGGGTTTCTTGTTTTGCGTGCTCATGCGAGTCCAATCGGCGGGTTGGGGACGGCCACGGGGGCCTCGAACGAGACGGGCGGCAAGCCTTCGCACCAGCGCTGCCACATGATACGCAGGCTGTTTTCCAGGCCTTCCGTAATCAGCTTGGGGTTGCCCATGGCCGATTGTTCCAGGCGGTGGCGCATGCTGTAGCGGTAGGCGCCCAGCAGCATTGGGTTGGCCGCCATGGCCTGCGCCTTGCGCACATAGTCGTCGTCATCCTTGGCGATGAATTCTTCCAGTCCCACCTGCAGCAGGATCGACGTGCCGGCGCGGCTGGGCATGGTGGCGCCAGCCGTCGTCAGGGTGGGCACGCCCATCCACAGCGCGTGGAAGGTCGTCGTGCCGCCACCGTACGGGAAAGTGTCGAGGCAGATATCGACGCGATGGTGCATTGCCATGAACTGCGTCATGCCCGTGCGGCCCTCGAAGGTCAGGCGTTCCGGCGCGATGCCTTCTTCCTCGAACCAGTCCATGAGCAGCGGATACGGCGTGGAAGTGGGCATGGCCGCGATCAGCATGCGGGCATCCGGAATGGCGCGCAGCAGCATGGACCAGCGCGCGATGACCTGGCGGTTGATCTTGCTGAGGCGGTTGAAGCTGCCGAAGGTGAGGTAGCCATTCGCCAGCGCGGGAGCAGGGTGGATGCCGGGTGCATATTCCGATGGCAGGAACGGCGAGCAGGCCGGCAGCAGGACCAGCTTTTCCGTGAATTGACTGTCGAGTATGCCGTCCGGCGCGAAATAGGGATCGGTCAGGTAATAATCCATGGCGCGCAGGCCCGTCGTCAGCGGATAGCCGATCCAGCTGGCCTGGATGGGGGCCGGCTTGCTGGCAAAGACCAGCAGGCGGTTCTTGCCCGTGTGGCCCGACAGGTCGATCAGGATGTCGATGCCGTCGTCGCGGATCTGCTGCGCCAGTTCGAGGTCGGTCATCTGCTCGACCTGGCGCCAGTGGGGGATGACTTCGCGCAAGCGCTGCGTGACGTGGTCATCCTGCGCATTGTTATGGTAGGCATGCAGCGACAGTCCCGCTTCGGCGCGGATATTCTCCAGCACCGGGATGATGAAATGTGGCACGGGATGGTTGTGCAGGTCGCCCGAGACCAGGCCCACTTTCAGGGTGCGCAGCGGGTCGCGCGCATTGCCGTGCTCCTTGACACTTTTCGCCACATGCGTCTCGAACGTATCGCTAAAGCGCAGATGCTCGGCAAACAGGCTGGCCGCATCGAGCTTGGCGCTGTGCGACAGCAGGAACAGGTAGTTGCTGAACAGGGTCTCCCACAGCGGGCACACTTTCAGGCCGGCGCGGCAGGTTTCGATGGCTTCATCGATGCGGCCGAGATTGCTCAGGGTGGCGCTGATGTTGACATAGGCGTCGCGAAAGTCGGGATTCAGGGCCAGCGCCGCGCGGTAGCATTCCAGCGCCGCAGTTGGCGCATTGGTCAGCGCGTGGCAGTTGCCGAGCGCGAAGTGGGCGCGCTCGTACGCGGGGTCGAGCGCAACCGCCGCCTGGTAGTGTGTCTGCGCCTGCGCATAGTTTTTTTGCGCCTGGAACACGGAGCCCAGGTTGCACATGGCCGAGACGTTCTTCGGGTTGAGTTCCAGCGCGCGCAGATAGGCGGCATGGGCTTCGTCGTAGCGCTGCAGTGCCTGCAGCGCTACGCCGAGATTGTTGTGTACCTCGTCGTTGTCCGGTTCGCGCTCGGTCGCGCCGTGATAGGCTTCGACGGCCAAGGCATAGCGGCGGATGGTGTTGTAATAATCGCCCAGCTGGTTGTAGGCGAGGGCGCTGCCAGGCGCCAGGTCGATCGCGCGCTGGAAGTACAGCAGCGCATTGTCCTGCTCTTCGGCGGCGCCGTAGACGATGGCCAGCTGGCCGCAGGCCTGGGCATCGCCGGGTTGCAGAAGCTGCGCGCGCTGGCACAAGGCGATGGCCGACGCATAATTTTTTTCCTGGCATTGCAGCAATCCCAGGCTGCTCAGCGCCTGCACGAAGTTGCCATCGATGGCCAGTGCCTGTTCATAGGCGGCGATGGCATCGCTGACGTGGCCCTGCGATTGCAGCGCGCGGGCCAGGTTGTTGTACAGCATGGCTTCGTTCGGTGTTGCCTCGATGGCGCGCCGGTAGCTGGCCGCTGCGCCCGTGAAGTCGTCCGCTTCATGCAGCGCGCTGGCCAGGTTGGCATGCACGGCGGTGTTATGCGGCGCCAGCTGCAGCACGGCGCGGTAACTGAAAATGGCGGCTTGCCATTGTTTCAGGTCTTGCTGGGCGTTGCCGAGATTGAGGTAGACTTCCGCGTCGCCGGGCAGCAGAGCCAGCGCCGCCTTGTAGCTGGCGATGGCGTCGTCATTGCGCTGCATGGCCTTTAACGTATTGCCAAGATTGAAGTGGGCCTTGGCATAATCGGGGCGCAGCGCCAGCGCCTGCCGGTAAGCCTGCTCGGCCTGCTCCAGTTGGCCCAGCGACTGCAAGGTCACGGCCAGGTTGCCATAAGCTTCGACAAAGTCCGGATTCAGCTGCAGCGCGCGCGTGTAACTGGCGACGGCCTCCTCGTGCATGCCGCGCGCCTGGCAGGCGGTGCCCAGGTTGCCATGCGCTTCGGCGTCGTGCGGCGCCAGCTCCACGGTGCGTTGCCATGCCTGCAGCGCATCCTTGCCCTGCTGTTGCAGCGCGGTGCCCAGCACGCTCCAGGCAAAGTCGGAGAGCGGGTAGCGCTGCGTCAGGTCGCGGCTGGCCGCTTCCAGCTCGGCATGGCGGCCGGCCTGGTACAGGTCGATGACGGCCTGGATTTCCTGTGCGCCCGGCGCGGCGGCAATCGCCGTTTCCACGCGCTTGCGCAGCGTTTGCGACTGTTCGTTGTCCAGCCCGCGGGTGATCGCTTCGTTGACGATTTCCAGCGCCTGCTCACGCTCGCCCGCTTTCAGCAAGCCGTCCGCGTAGGAGAGCCAGAACTGGCCTTCGTCCGGATTCACCGACAGCGCCTTGTGCAGGTATGGCAGGCCGGCCTTGAATTGGCCAACCTGTCCCGCCAGCAAGCCCATGTTGTGATTGGCGATGGCGTGATAAGGCTGGGCCTGCAAAATAGCCAGGTACAGCTCTTCTGCCTGCTCCAGCAGCCCCCCCTGGTGCGCCGCAAGCGCTGCTTGCAGATCGTTGTCGAGAGGCATCTCAGTGGTGGCGCTATCGGTCATGGCAAGTGGGAAAAGTAAGGTCAGCTGGAATTGTAACTGTTGGGGAGGGGAATAGAAACTTTCCCATGGGAATTTTATTGCGTGGCGATGCGCCGCTGGCAGCGGCGTGCCCGCAAAGCCACAGCGCACCGGAAAATATTGTGCGAATGGCAGTGCCGCCCCGACGGCGGCTTCACACGGCGATGGCGCCGTGCTCCTGTTCCCATTGCTTGCGGCTGGTCTTCAGGATGTCGATGACCAGCAGCGCTTTTGCCTCATCCGTGGAAAGGTCTTCCATGAACATGGCATTGTTGGCGCGTATCCAGGCCAGCGGCATTTCCCACCAGGCCAGTTCCACCAGCCCGGCGCGCACCTTTTCGGAAAAGCGGTAGCGCAGCAGGCGCGCCGGCGAGCCCGCATATATTCCGTAGGGTTCGGAGCGGAAATTGGGTGGCAGCAGCGCCCGCGCGCCGATGACGCAGCCGTTTTCAATCACGCTGCCGCCCAACACCATGACTTCATCGCCGATCCAGACATCGTTCTTGATAACGGTGTCGTCGTACTGCGGTGGCTCGGCCGATTTCAGGCCGCCGCCCAGCACGCCGAGCATATAGGTCGATATCGTGCGCATTTCATGCTGGCCATTCAGCACGAAGCGCAGGCGCGCGCCGCCGGCGACAAAGCGCCCCACGCACAGGCTTTGCTTGCCGCTGTCGTATTTCACTTGCGAACCGACGCCGAAACCGGAGCAGCGGCCGATGAAGAAATGGCCAAAGCCCGGCTCCTGGTCGAGCCAGTCGCGGAAAAACTGCGGCGGCAAGGTGCTGCTGGCGCCATCGGCATAGCCGAGCACGGTGAAGTGGGCGGAGAGGGGATGATCTTGCAGGGTGCCTGTGTAATTGGCTTCTGTTGTGATTTGCACTACATTGCTCTTTGTGACGGTGAAGTTGCGGGAGGGTGATGCGACGTGCGGCTGTCCGGCCAGGTCGGCCGCTGCCGTGGCGGGAATTGTAACTGGCGCGGGAAGCGATGGGAAAATTTCCAATAGGAAATTTATCGCGGCCGTATGAAAAACGCCCCGGCGAAGAAGCCGGGGCGTGCGGGAAACTTACATGTTCGGATAGTTCGGCCCGCCGCCGCCTTCCGGTGTCACCCACACGATGTTCTGCGTCGGATCCTTGATGTCGCAGGTTTTACAGTGCACGCAGTTCTGCGCATTGATCTGCAGGCGTTCGGCGCCGTCGTCGTTCTTCACGAACTCGTACACGCCGGCGGGACAGTAACGGGCTTCCGGACCCGCATACGTGGCCAGGTTGACGTCGACGGGCACGCTGGCGTTCTTCAGCGTCAGGTGGATCGGCTGGTCTTCCGCGTGGTTCGTGTTCGAGATGAACACGGACGACATCTTGTCGAAGGTCAGCTTGCCATCGGGTTTCGGATACACGATCTTTTTCGACTGGGCGGCCGGTTTCAGGCATTCGTGGTCGCCATGCGAGTGGTGCAGGGTCCATGGCGCCTTGCCACGGAAGATCAGCTGGTCGATGCCCGTCATCAGGCTGCCCAGGTACAGGCCTTTCGATAGCCATGGCTTGACGTTGCGCGCCACGTGCAGTTCTTCATGCAGCCACGATTGTTCAAAGGCGACAGGGTAGCTCGTCAGTTCGTCGTGCTGGCGCTGTTCGCCCAGCGCGCCGAAGGCCGCGTCCGCCGCCAGCATGCCGCTCTTGATGGCCGCGTGGCTGCCCTTGATGCGGCTCATGTTCAGGAAGCCCGCATCGCAGCCGATCAGCGCGCCGCCGGCAAACACCAGTTTCGGCAGCGATTGCAGGCCGCCGGCCGCAATCGCCCGCGCGCCGTACGAAATGCGCTTGCCGCCTTCGAAGAACTTGCGGATTTCCGGATGCGTCTTGTAGCGCTGGAATTCCTCGTACGGCGACAGGTACGGGTTTTCGTAGTTCAAGCCCACCACGTAGCCGACCATCACCTGGTTGTTTTCCAGGTGGTACAGGAAGGAGCCGCCGTAGGTTTTCGTGTCCAGCGGCCAGCCGCTCGAGTGGATCACCAGGCCCGGCTTGTGCTGGGCCGGGTCGATTTCCCACAATTCCTTGATGCCGATGCCGTAGGATTGGGGATCCTTGCCGGCGTTCAAGTCATACTTGGCCATCAATTGCTTGCCCAGGTGGCCGCGCGCGCCTTCGGCGAACAGGGTGTACTTGGCGTGCAATTCCATGCCGAGCTGGAAGTCGGGGCCCGGCTCACCGTCGCGCTTGACGCCCATGTTGCCGGTCGCCACGCCTTTCACGGAGCCGTCGTCGTTGTAGAGGATTTCCGCGGCAGGGAAGCCGGGGAAGATTTCCACGCCCAGGTTTTCCGCCTGCTGGCCCATCCAGCGCACCACATTGCCCAGCGAGACAATGTAGTTGCCGTGGTTTTCAAAGCAGGCCGGCACGGCGAAGCCTGGCGTTTTATACGCTTTGGTTTCGGTCAGGAACAGGATGCGGTCTTCCGTCACTTCCGTGTTCAGGGGCGCGCCCAGTTCTTTCCAGTTTGGAATCAGTTCCGTCAGCGCTTTCGGGTCCATGATGGCGCCCGACAGGATATGCGCGCCCAGTTCGCCGCCTTTTTCCAGCACGCAGACGGACACTTCCTGGCTCTTTTCAGCGGCCAGCTGCTTCAGGCGGATCGCCGCGGCCAAGCCTGCGGGGCCACCGCCGACGATCACCACGTCATACTCCATGGTTTCGCGCGGTCCGTACTGTTCAACTAAGTTATTAGGCTGTGTCATGGTCTCGATTTATAGTCACTCAATTAGGTAGCAAGGATAGGGAATAAAGCATCATCGGGGAAATTTAAGCACGAGTGTGCTTGTTTTTGGCGAGGATTGCAACTTTGGCGCCATTTTGCGTGACATTGCCCCTCGCCGCAATCTAAATCCGGCCATTTTGTGTAATGATGGCGTTTACCTTTGCTCAAGTGCGATGCGGGGTATTTTGCCCCTGTGCCAGTGGCACGGCGTAAAGTGTTGTCTAAAATAAAACAGGAGTAGCTCGTGGGCATAGAAGTCAATTTCGAGGGCAAGATTGCCCTGATTACCGGCGCATCGAGCGGCCTCGGCGCGCGCTTTGCGAAAGTGCTGGCCCAGGCTGGCGCACAGGTCGTGCTGGCGTCGCGCCGCACCGAACGCCTGAAGGAATTGCGCGCCGAGATCGAAGCGGACGGCGGCGCCGCGCACGTGGTGTCGCTCGACGTGACCGATTTCGCCAGCATCAAGTCGGCCATCGCGCATGCGGAAACGGAAGCGGGCCCCATCGATATCCTCGTCAACAATTCCGGTGTCTCCACCACGCAACGCCTGGTCGACGTCACGCCCGAAGATTACTCGTTCGTGATGGACACCAACCTGCGCGGATCGTTCTTCGTGGCCCAGCAAACGGCCAAGCGCATGATCGCGCGCGCCAAGGGCGACCCGAAGAAACAGCACCGCATCATCAATATCGCCTCGATGGCAGGCTTGCAGGTCCTGCCGCAGATCGGCGTGTACTGCATGAGCAAGGCGGGCATGGTGCACATGACGCGCGCCATGGCCGTGGAGTGGGGCAAGTACGGCATCAACACGAACGCCATCTGCCCCGGCTACATTTCCACGGAAATCAATGAAGATTACTTTGCCACCGAGCAGGGCAAGAAGCTGATCGAGATGCTGCCGAATAAACGTCCGGGCAAGCCGGAAGACCTCGACGGCCTGCTGCTGTTGCTGGCGGGCGAGGATTCGCATTTCATCAATGGCGCCATTATTTCCGCAGACGGTGGAATGAGTACCTTCTAAGGCACCGGCTTGTGCACCAGCCCTAGCGCTGCAGCTGCAAGCCCACCAGCTTGTGCACCAGCTCCGACGAGGTCGAAGCGGCGAACTTGCGCATCAGCTTGGCACGGTGCATTTCCACCGTGCGGGGGCTGAGGTCGATCTGGCGGGCGATGACCTTGCTGGTCTTGCCTTCGACCAGCAGGGCGGCGATTTCGCGCTCGCGCGGGGTCAGCTCCGCCGTCACGGGACGTTTCTCGCTGACATCCTCGAACGTCCAGATGCCCGGCCCCAGCGGCTGTGCGGCCAGCATGGCGTGGCCCGTGACGTGGCACCAGAACAATTCACCATTACTGCGGCGCATGATGCGCTCGTCCGAATAGCGTCCCTTGGCGTTCATGATGGGGATGATGCGGTCACCCGTGCGCAGGAATTCATCGTGCGTGGGGTAGAGTACTTCGAACGACTGGTCGTCCAGCTGGGCGCGCGCATAGCCGAACATGGCTGCCAGCGCTTCGTTGCAGCTGCGCATGATGCGGTTTTCCGACATGCACATGCCCACGGGCGCGTGCAGGAAGATGCTTTCATAATCGATGGCTGACGCGGCGTTCATCTGATACGTATCACTCTCACAGGGGGATTGCCGGCACGGCGCCGGTAGTTCTACGGTATTGTACTTTCCACTCGCGTATTTTATGCTGAGTCGCTGCCTGAGTCATGGACTCAAGACCAAAGCTTAACAAAAGATAGAGGGACACCCATGAATAAAGTTTATCCTGACGCCGCCTCGGCGCTGGCCGGTATCGTCCAAGATGGCCAGACCATCGCCGTCGGCGGCTTCGGCCTGTGCGGCATTCCCGAAGCCCTGATCGGCGCCTTGCGCGATTCGGGCGTGACGGGCCTGACGGCCATTTCGAATAACGCCGGCGTGGACGGCTTCGGCCTGGGCAAGCTGCTGACCACGCGCCAGATCAAGAAAATGATCGCCTCCTATGTGGGCGAAAACAAGGAATTCGCGCGCCAGTACCTGGCCGGCGAGCTGGAACTGGAATTCACGCCGCAAGGCACCCTGGCCGAGAAACTGCGTGCCGGCGGCGCCGGCATTCCCGCCTTCTTCACCAAGACGGGCGTGGGCACCATCGTTGCCGACGGCAAGGAGCTGCGCGAATTCGATGGCGAGCAATACGTGATGGAACGCAGCCTGGTGGCCGATGTGTCGCTGGTGAAAGCCTACATGGCCGACCGCGCGGGCAATTTGGTCTATCGCAAGACGGCGCGCAATTTCAACCCGAACGTGGCCATGGCCGGCAAGATCACCATCGTCGAAGTGGAAAAACTGGTCGAAGTGGGCGAGATCGACCCGGACCAGGTCCACACGCCGAGCATCTTCGTGCACCGCATCGTGGTCAACGCGAATCCGGAAAAACGCATCGAGCAGCGCACCGTGCGCACTGAAGCATAAAAAAGAATACGGAGAACATCATGGCTTGGACTAGAGACGAAATGGCCGCGCGCGCGGCGAAAGAATTGCAGGATGGCTTTTATGTGAACCTGGGCATCGGCTTGCCGACCCTGGTGGCGAACTATGTGCCGGAGAATATCGAAGTGTTTCTGCAGTCGGAAAACGGCTTGCTGGGCATCGGCCCGTTCCCCACCGATGCGGAAGTCGATGCCGACCTGATCAACGCTGGCAAGCAGACGGTGACGGCCTTGCCCGGCGCAGCCTACTTCAGCTCGGCCGACTCGTTTGGCATGATTCGTGGCGGCAAGATCAACCTGGCTATCCTGGGTGCCATGCAAGTGTCGGAAAAGGGCGACCTGGCGAACTGGATGATTCCGGGCAAGATGGTCAAGGGCATGGGCGGCGCGATGGACCTCGTCGCCGGCGTCAAGCGCGTCGTCGTGCTGATGGAACACGTGGCCACGGCCAAGGATGGCACGACGTCGCACAAGCTGCTGAAGCAGTGCGACTTGCCGCTGACGGGCGTAGGCGTGGTCGACGTCATCATCAGCGACCTGGGCGTCATCGACGTGACGGAAAACGGCCTGAAGCTGGTGGAACTGGCGCCGGGCGTGACCAAGGAACAAGTGCAAGAGGCCACGGGCGCTGAGCTGGACGTTTCGGCCGTATAAATGGCTTGTTGTATGGAATAAAAGGGCGGACAGCGATGTCCGCCCTTTTTTTATGCGCCGGCCTTGCCGCGCAGCCCGTCGAGGCTGTAGGCGCCGGCGCCGGCAACTGCGAAATACAGGAAGGTGAAGCAGTACATCACGGCCATTTCGCCGCCGTTCAGGATCGGCAGGAAACCGGCTGGCGCATGCGCCATGAAGTAGGCGGCCGCCATCTGGCCCGACAGGATGAAGGCGACGGGGCGCGTAAACAGGCCGACCAGCAGCAAGGTGCCGCCGACCAGCTCGATGACGCCGGCCGCGCCCATCACGGAAAACAGTTGCAGGCCGTCGAACATGGCCACATGCGGCGCGCCGAACAGTTTGGCCGTGCCGTGTTGCAGGAAGAGGAAACCGAGGATGATGCGCAGCACGCCCAGCAGGCGTGGACTCCAGGTGGCGTAGAAGGCGGGCGAGAGGGACATGACGTACTCCATTCAAAAGTGAGGATGGTTCGGTGTCAGGCTTGCATTAACGCAATGTCATTATGCGGGAGCTTGCGGGCGAACAGTGCTGTAACTGTAATTGTTTTTGATTCATTGATCATCCAGTGAAATATTGATACATGATTTACTGTGGGTTGATGATGCGATAAGATGCGCGCGCCATGAAAAAAGCCCCGAAGATCGCTCTACGGGGCTTTTCAATGAAGAGTACGGCTTACTTGACGATATTCACGGCCGGGGCGACATACGCGTCGTCGGTCGGGTGGGTGGGGTGGGCCAGCTCGCTGTGCAGCTTGTCCATGTCGAGTTCTTTTTCCCATTTCGACACGACGATGGTGGCCACGCCGTTGCCCACGAAATTGGTCAGCGCGCGGCATTCGCTCATGAAGCGGTCGATGCCCAGGATCAGCGCCATGCCGGCCACGGGGATGGTCGGCACCACGGCCAGGGTGGCGGCCAGGGTGATGAAGCCGGCGCCCGTGATGCCGGACGCGCCTTTCGAGGTCAGCATCGCCACGCCCAGGATGGTGAGCTCTTGCCAGATCGTCAGTTCCGTGTTGGTGGCTTGTGCCACGAACAGGGCCGCCATGGTCATGTAGATGTTGGTGCCGTCCAGGTTGAACGAGTAGCCGGTAGGCACGACCAGACCGACCACCGGTTTCGAGCAGCCGAGGCGCTCGAGTTTTTTCATCAGGGCCGGCAGGGCCGATTCCGACGAGCTGGTACCGAGCACGATCAGCAGTTCTTCCTTGATGTACAGCAAGAAGCGGCCGATGGAGAAGCCCGTGTACTTGGCGATCAGGCCCAGCACGACGAAGACGAACAGGAAGCAGGTCAGGTAGAACGAACCCATCAGTTTAGCCAGCGGGATCAGCGAAGCCAGGCCGTATTTGCCGATGGTAAATGCCATCGCGCCGAACGCGCCGACAGGGGCGACTTTCATGATGATGTTGACCATGCCGAAGATGGCGTGCGACAGCTCGTCGATCAGCTTGGTGACGGGACGGCCGCGCTCGCCCAGCAGGGACAGCGAGAAACCGAACAGGATGGCGATCAGCAGCACTTGCAGGATGTCGCCCTTGGCGAACGCATCGACGAAAGTCTTCGGGATGATGTTCATCAGGAAATCGATGGTCGTCATGCCTTCGGCGTGCGTGTATTGCGCGATCGACTTGGCGTCCAGGTGGGCCGGATCGGCGTTGAAGCCGGCGCCCGGTTTGAGGATGTTGGCAACCAGCAAACCGATGGCCAGCGCGAAGGTGGAGACCACTTCGAAGTAGATCAGGGCCTTGCCGCCCACGCGGCCGATCTTCTTGACGTCCTGCATGCCGGCGATGCCGGAGACGACGGTACAGAAGATCACCGGGGCGATGATCATCTTGATCAGTTTGATAAAGCCGTCGCCCAGCGGTTTCATGTCGACAGCGTTGGAAGGGTAAAACACGCCCAGCAGCACGCCGGCCACGATGGCGAACAGCACCTGCACGTACAGGATTTTATAGAATGGTTTTTTCACGAGTGGTCTCCTCTTGCGGGTTGATGCTGCGATCATCCACTCATTGCCAGGCCGCCTCAATTGTGGATAACCGCAGATATGCATTTTCGCTATATCGGGTATTGCGCCATGACTGGCGTGCTGCGGCGCAGCATTTCAGGCGTGCGCTTGGAGCATTGCCCGCGCTGCGCTACACTGCCGTAGCGTCGCGCGCGGGACACCCCATGGCAGGCAGGAAGCGGTGCTCTTTTTATATCGAATAAGGAATTGGCATGATCGAAGCGAGCATCAAATCCGTCCAGTGCATCTCCCCCGCAGGCTTGCACACCATGTCGTACAAGGAGTGGGGCGCGGCGGACAACCCGAACGTGCTCGTCTGCGCCCATGGCGTGACGCGCGTGGCGGACGACTTCGACAACCTGGCGCGCGCCATGGCCAGCGATTACCGCGTGATCTGCCCCGATGTGGTGGGACGCGGGCGCTCGGGCTGGCTGGCCAATCCCCAGTTCTACCGCGTGCCGCAATATGTGAGCGACATGGTGACCCTGCTGGCGCGCGTGCTGGCCAATGGCGAGCGCCAGACGGTGGACTGGTTCGGCACGTCGATGGGCGGCTTGATCGGTCTGGGCCTGGCATCGTTGCCGAACAGCCCGATTAGCAAGCTGGTGCTGAACGATATCGGCCCGACCCTGGCGCCGGAAGCCTTGCAGCGCATCGGCGACTACATCGGCCAGGACTTGCGTTTCGAGACATTTGAACAGGGCGCCAAGTTTGTGCGCGACGTGTCCGCCAGCTTCGGCCCGCACACGGACGCGGAATGGCATAAACTGGCGGTGGATGTGTTGCGCCAGGATAAGGATGGCCACTGGCGCCGCCACTATGATATGGGACTGGCCATGCCGTTCCGCTCGGCCACGCCGGAATCGGCGGCCAGCGACGAAGCCATGCTGTGGGCCGCGTATGATGCCGTGCGTTGCCCCACCTTGCTGGTGCGCGGGTCGGAATCCGATTTGCTGTCGCACGAAACGGCGCAAAGCATGCTGGGCCGCGGCCCGAAGGCGGAGCTGGTGGAAATCGCCGGCGTGGGCCATGCGCCCACTTTTGTCCACGATGACCAGATCGCCATCGCCCGCAAGTTTTTGCTGGGCAAATAAGAAGGTAACAAGCAATAACGCTGTACAGATTTTGAAACAACCGAAAGAAGAAGCATGGAAATTACACGACTGCACGTAGGCAAACGCCTCTCCGAAGTAGCCATACACAACAACACCATCTACCTGGCGGGCCAGATCGCGGAAGACACCACGCAGGGCATCGTCGGCCAGACGCGCGAAGTGCTCGGCCACATCGACCGTTTGCTGATGGAAGCGGGCAGCGACAAGACTTGCATCCTGTCGTGCCAGATCTACATCGCCGACATGAAGGATTTCCCCGGCATGAATGAAGTGTGGGACGACTGGGTGGCTTCCGGCCACACGCCGCCGCGCGCCACGGTGGAAGCGAAGCTGGCCAATCCGGCATGCCTGGTTGAAATCGTCATCATTGCTGCAGAGCGTTAAGTCATCAAGTTGTTGAGTTATTAAGTTTAAAAGGTAATACATGGTTTCCATCTCGGCCCCGAATAGCGTCACCTCGGAACAACTGGTAGAGGGCTTGAGTGCGCCGGACAGTGCGCGCGTGCTGGACGCGCTCGCGTATGCCACCGAGGCGTATGGCGACAAGCTGACCTTTGCCGGCCGCTCCGCGCTGGACTTCGCCGTCGGCGTGGCCACCACCCTGGCTTTCCTGCGCAGCGATGCGGAAACGCGTATCGCCGGCCTGATGTTCGAGCTGACCCTGTTGGAACCGGACACGGCCGCCGACATCGAGCCGCGCTTCGGCAAGCAGGTGTGCGACCTGGCGACAGGCGTGCGCCAGCTGATCCGCTTGCGCGCGCTGACCCAGGCGCAGCACGGCAGCGCTGGCGGGCGTGGCAAGAATGCGGCGCAGCAAGCCGTGGCCCAGGTGGAAACCCTGCGCAAGATGTTGCTGGCGATGGCTTCCGACATGCGCGTCGTGCTGGTGCGCCTGGCTTCCTGCGTGACGACCTTGCGCTATTTCGCCGAGTTGAAATTGTTCAATGAAATGACGCGCGAGTACGGCAAGGAAACCCTGGACCTGTACGCGCCGCTGGCCAACCGCCTCGGTATCTGGCAGCTGAAGTGGGAACTGGAAGATTTGTCGTTCCGCTTCATCGAGCCGGAAGCGTACAAACGCATCGCCAAGATGCTGGAAGAAAAGCGCATGATGCGCGAGGGCTTTGTGTCCTCGGCGATTCTGCGCCTGCAGACGGAACTGGCTTCAGCCGGTATCCAGGCGGAAGTGTTTGGCCGCCCGAAACACATTTACAGCATCTGGAACAAGATGCGCGGCAAGGAACTCGATTTCACGGCCCTGTACGATGTGCGCGCCTTCCGCGTCATCGTTGCCGACGTGAAGACTTGCTACACGGTGCTGGGCGTGGTCCACAATATCTGGACCCCCATCCCGAAAGAATTCGACGATTACATTTCGCGGCCGAAACCGAACGGGTATCAGTCGCTGCACACGGTGGTGACGGCCGAGGATGGCCGTCCGCTGGAAGTGCAAATCCGCACGAATGAAATGCACAGCTTTGCCGAATACGGCGTGGCCGCGCACTGGCGCTACAAGGAAGAGGGCGGTTCGAACTTTGCCGGCCAGAAATACGACGAAAAGATCGCCTGGCTGCGCCAGCTGCTGGCCTGGAAAACCGAGGTCGCCGACGCCGTCGTGGGCCAGGAAGAAATCCAGCGCGAATGGGTGGAAAAGCTGAAATCCGCCACCTTGGACGACCGCATCTTCGTCATGACGCCGCAGGCGCGGGTGCTGGAATTGCCCGTGGGCGCCACGCCCGTCGATTTTGCGTATCACCTGCACACGGACGTGGGCCACCGCTGCCGCGGCGCCAAGGTTGACGGCATCATGGTGCCCCTGAATACCCAGCTGAAAAACGGCCAGACCTGCGAAATCATCACGGCCAAGGGCGCGCCGGGCACGGCCGGGCCGTCGCGCGACTGGCTCAGCGCCGGCTACGCCGTCAGCACGCGCACGCGTTCGAAGATCCGTGCCTGGTTCCACGCCATCGACATGCAGGAAACCCTGGCCCATGGCCGCGCACTGGTGGAGAGATCCTTGCAGCGCGAAGGCAAGACGGCCGTCAACCTCGAAGCCCTGGCGCAAAAGCTGGGCTTTGCGAAAGTCGACGAACTGTTCCTGTCGGTCGGCAAGGATGAATTCAGCCTGCGCCACGTGGAGCAGGCGCTGCACGACAACGGCGAAGTGGTGGTGCCGGAAGACGCCGTGCTGGTCGGCAAGAGCCGCGCTTCCAGCGTGGAGCAGGGCGCCAAGTCCGGCGTGCTGGTGGTGGGCACGGAAGGCTTGATGACAGTGCTGGCCAAGTGCTGCAAGCCGGCGCCGCCGGACAGCATCGTCGGCTTTGTGACGCGTGGCAAGGGCGTCTCGATCCACCGCGCCACGTGCAAGAACTTCGAGGAAATGCGCGCCAAGTCGCCCGAGCGCGTGATCTTCACGGAATGGGGCAGCACGGGCGGGCACGACACCGTGTATCCGGTCGACATCTTCATCCTGGCAGGCGACCGCCAGGGCTTGCTGCGCGACATCTCCGAAATCTTCTCGCGCGAAAAGATCAACGTGATCGGCGTCAATACCCAAAGCGCCAAGGGCCAGGCCCGCATGACCTTTACGGCCGAGATCAGCTCGACGGCGCAGTTGTTGAAGGCGCTGAATGTGATCAAGGATGTGAGTGGGGTGCTGGAAGCGCGGCGTAGTTGACGCCTGACCAAACCTACTGCGCGTCGGTATAGATGGCCTGCGATGCTCACCGTGCTCTAGTACGGTTGCGCTTCTCGACCACCTCTACCTTCCGCTCGCTACGGTTTTGTCAGGCGTTGTGACGGTTGTTGAATTCCGTGCTAGTGGGTCTTGTCACCCTGATGCAAGCCCGCCATCGCCGCCGTCTCCGGCTGCAAGGTGATATGGTCGATGCCATGCTTACTCAGTAACATCTTCTTGATCGCCCGCAAGACCTTCGGCCAATGGTCGAGGTGTTCGATTTCCACGTGGCCGATCAAGGCCGGCTGGCCCGGCGACATATCCCACACATGCAGGTCGTGCACGGCGATCACGCCATCCACCTGCTCCACGTCAGCGCCCACTTGGATGTAGTCGATATGCACGGGCACGCCTTCCATCAGGAAATGGTAGGACTCGCGCAGCACGCCGAATGTCGACTTTAAAATCAGCAGTGACACCAGCACGGACAGCAGCGGGTCGATCTGCATCCAGCCAGTAAAGTAAATCACGGCGCCGGCGACGATGGCGGCGACCGAACCGAGCAAATCGCCCATCACGTGCACGAGGGCGGCGCGCGTGTTCACGCTTTGCTTGTCTTTCGATAATACCCACGCCACGACTATATTGATCGCCAGGCCGATGAAGGCGACGATGAAGACCATGCCGCCCTTTACGGGTTGCGGGGAGGAAAAGCGCAGCGCCGCTTCGTAGCAGATCCAGCCCACCACGCACAGCATGGCCAGGCCGTTGACGAAGGCGGCCAGCGCTTCAGCGCGGCCAAAGCCGAACGAGTGGCGGGGCGAAGGAGGGCGGCGCGCGATCAGTTGCGCCAGCAGTGCCAGGCCCAGCGCGGCCGCGTCCGTGACCATGTGGCCCGCGTCGGAAATCAGGGCCAGCGAATTGGACAGGAAGCCGGCCGCCACTTCGATCCCGGCAAATGACAGGGTCAGGCCCAGCGCCCAGGCGAGGATGCTCTGGCTGCGCCCCTCGAACGAGTGGGTGTGCTTGGCGTCGCCTTTCAGGTGGGCGTGCAAATGGGTGGCGTCGTGTTCGGTGTGCGTCGGTTGCATGGAATGCTTTGTGGAATGATGTTGCCGCCAGTGTAATTGAAAAGCAACAAAGTAGTCGGCACGTAAAAAAACCTGCAGGCCCGGAGGCACTGCAGGTTTTTGATGAGGCAGACAACTTTACTGCACGGCCGTCTCGCCAAACTTGCCCTCACGGAAATCCTGTACGGCCTGGAACACTTCCGCCTGGGTATTCATGACGAACGGGCCATATTGCGCGATGGGCTCGTTCAAGGGCTGGCCGGCGACGAGGATTACGCGGCCGCCTTGCGGCGCCTCGATGCGCACGCCGTCGCTGCCGGGCGTATTGGCGAAGATCGCCATGCGCAGGGCGGGCACGGCCTTGCCGTCGACTTGCACTTCGCCACGGAAGGTGTAGATGAAAGCGTTATGGCCTGGCGGCAATGGCTGCTCGACGCTGCTGCCGGCCGGCAAGTCGATATCGAGGTACAGCGGTTCCGTCAGTTCGCGCTGCACGGCGCCCGTCACGCCATGGCTTGCGCCGGCGATCACTTGCACGGCCACGCCCGCGTCCGTCGTGTAGCGGGGGATTTCACTGCTGGTGAAATCGCGGTACCACGGCGTGCGCATCTTGTCGCGCGCGGGCAGGTTCAGCCACAGCTGAAAACCTTCCATCACGCCTTCTTCCTGCTCCGGCATTTCCGAGTGGATCACGCCGCTGCCGGCCGTCATCCATTGCACGCCGCCCGAGGTCAGCAAGCCTTCATTGCCCGCGCTGTCCTTGTGGCGCATGCGTCCCGTGATCATGTACGACACGGTTTCGAAGCCGCGGTGCGGATGCTCGGGGAAGCCGGCGATATAGTCGTTCGGCTTGTCGCTGGCAAAGTTGTCGAGCATCAGGAAAGGGTCGAGGCGGCGTTGCAGCTGCTGCGTCAGCACGCGGTTGATCTTCACGCCGGCGCCGTCCATGACGGCCTGGCCGGCAATCACGCGCTCGACGGCGCGTGGCTTGTTGACGGTGGTGGTATCGCTCATTGTTCTCTCCTCTAGGCCAGGGCGGCGCCAGTGCGCCGTCCCTTTCACTGCTGGGGATTACACCAGGATCGCGTTGATCTCGGCGTCCGCCTGGGCTTGCGCCTTGGCCACGGCTTCCGGGCCCATGCCCATGCCTTCCGAATACACGTATTGCACGTCGGTCAGGCCCAGGAAGCCGAACATGGTGTTCAGGTAAGGCACCTGGCTATCGTTGGCGCTGTCGCGGTGCAAGCCGCCGCGGGACAGGCCCACATAGACTTTCTTGCCAGTCAGCAGGCCCACGGGGCCGTTTTCCGTGTACTTGAAGGTGACGTTGGCGCGGGCAATCGCGTCGAACCAGCTTTTCAGTTGCACGGTGATGCCGAAGTTGTACATGGGCGCGCCGATGACGATCACGTCAGCCGCTTGCACTTGCGCAATCAGTGCGTCATCGAGGGCGATGCGGGCCGCTTGCTCCGGCGTGCGCTTGTCTGCCGGGGTGAACAGCGCTTGCAGGGTCGGCTCGTCGAGCACGGGGTGCGGTGCGGCAGCCAGGTCGCGGCGGGCCAGGGTAGCACCGGGGTTGGCCGCTTGTACGCGGGTAACGATGGCGTCAGCCAGGCGGGTCGAGGCGGAACCGGTGCTGCGGGCGCTGGAATTGATTTGCAGGATGTTCATCTTGTTTTCTCCGTTGTGAGGTGTCTTGCGATGGATGAACTATAGCAATTCCAAAATTGATGCGGAAGCTGTTAAAATGGATAACATTAATCCATTAATGGAACAATCGAGTTAAAGGTAAGTATATGGATATCGATCCCGGAGATTTGCTGCTGTTTGCGCGTGTCGTTGAATGCGGCAGTTTCTCGCGCGCCGCCGTGCGCGTGGACTTGCCCAAGTCGACACTGTCGCGCCGCATCTCGCTGCTGGAAGCGAAATTGGGCGAACGCCTATTGCTGCGCACCACGCGCAAGCTGGCGCTGACGGAGTTTGGCGCCAGCTTGCTCGAGCATGCGCGCAAGGTGGTGGAAGAGACGGAGGCTGCCGGCGCGCTGGCACAGCACCGCCAGGCAGGACCCAGCGGCTTGCTGCGCATTTCCATGCCGGCCGACTTTGGCGACACCCTGATGCGCCAGGTGCTGGCCGAGTTCGTGCGCCGCTATCCGGCCATTTCGCTGGAACTGGACTTGTCGGCGCGCCGCGTGGATTTGCTGGAAGAGAACTTCGACCTGGCCATCCGCATGGGCAACTTGCCAGACGACGCCAGCCTGGCCGCGCGCCGCGTGGCGTTCAGTACGCTCGCCCTGTATGCCTCGCCGCAATACACGAGCGTGCACGGCTTGCCCGAGCATCCCGACGATCTGTATGGCCACGATTTGCTCAGCTTGCCACGGGCCGTGCATGGCCTCGTGCACTGGACTTTGATCCGCGGCAAGACGACGTGGGAGCGCGATTTGCCCGTGCGCCTGCTGGCCAATTCGCCGGAATTGCTGGTGCGCATGGCGTGCACGGGCGTGGGCATCGCGGCCAGCACGGACCGCTTTGCCAAGGCGTATGTGGCGACGGGGGAACTGGTGCGGGTATTGCCGGAGTGGAGTTTTCCGCTGGTCACGGGCTGGGCCGTGTTTCCCGGCCGGCGTTTGATGCCGGCCAAGACGCGCACGTTTCTGGACTTGATGGAGGAAATGTACCAAACCGACGCGCCCGTGTAGGCGCGCGTCTTGCTGCCTTACTTGGGCAGCTTGCCCATGACTTCGCCCAGCTGCACGGGGCCGGCCGGTTGCCAGTTGGCATTGAACGTCACGGTATCTTTCGGGAACAGCATGACGACGGTGGAGCCGAGCAGGAAGCGGCCCAGCTCTTCGCCCTGCTTCAGCACGACATTGTCGTTCGCATAGCTCCAGTCGCGTACCTGGCCTGTGCGGGGCGGGTTGACGACGCCGTGCCAGACGGTGGCCATGCTGCCGACGATGGTGGCGCCCACCAGGGTCATGACGAAGGGGCCGTTGGCCGTATCGAACACGCAGACGACCCGCTCGTTGCGGGCGAACAGGCCGGGGATGCCGCGCGCTGTCGTCGGGTTGACGGAGAACAGTTCACCGGGCACATAAATCATGCGCGTCAGGCGGCCGTCGCACGGCATGTGGATGCGGTGGTAGTCGCGCGGGCTCAGGTACAGATTGGCGAAGCTGCCGTGTTCAAACTGGGCCGCCAGTGCCGCATCGCCGCCCACCAGGGCCGTGGTGCTGAAGCTGTGCCCCTTGGCCTGGAAGATCTGGTCCCTGTCGATCGTGCCGAACTGGCTGATGCGGCCATCGACGGGGCAGACGTAGTCGGCCTGGGCCAGCGGACGGGCATCGGGGCGCAGCGCGCGCGTGAAAAAGTCGTTGAAGCTCGTGTAATGCGTGATGTCCGGGTCCAGCGCCTCATCCATGTTGACGTTGTAGCGGCCGACGAACCAGCGGATCAAACGCGTCGTCATGGCGCCGCCCTTGGCACCGGCGACGCGGCCGGCAAAATTGGTCAACGCTCCCTTGGGCAGCAGATATTGAGGCAAAACGGCAAGACGGTCAGACACGATGGGAAGCCTTTGACGGGGTGATGGGAACAATGATGAAAACGCATTATAGCGGCGATGTGGCGCGCAATGATATGTACCGTATGCAAGGGGGCGTAGTGCAGCCGGCCGCCGAATTTAATTTGCCATAGGAAATATTTTCAGGAAACTGTGTCACTCGGAAAAAATTACAGCACAATACAGCGGCCTGTTTTTTAGCTTTTAGCCATTTTTATTCAGCCAACTTTTTTAGCCAGGTCATGATGCCACGCCGTTGCCTTCGCCTTACCATCCTTTGTTCCTCCGTGTTACTTGCCTGGAATGCCCAGGCCCAGCAATCCGAAACGCCCGCCGCCACTGACGCCGCCGTGCCGCTGAAGGTTGAAAAGGCCGCTGCGCCCGCCATGCAAACCGTCGAAGTCAAGGGCAGCGGCTATGATCCGCGCCGCGACGATACGGCCAGCAAGATGGTCGTTGGCAGCGAGGAAATCCTCAAGTATGGCGACACGAATGTCACCGACGTGCTCAAGCGCCTGCCCGGCATTACCGTGTCCGGCGCGGCCGGGCGCTCGGGAGGTGAAATCCGCATGCGTGGCCTGGGCAGCGGCTACACGCAGATATTGCTCAATGGCGAGCGGGCGCCGGCCGGTTTCTCGCTCGACACCTTGTCGCCCGACGTGATCGAACGCATCGAGATTTTGCATGCGGCCAGCGCCGAATACAGCACGCAGTCGATTGCCGGCACCATCAACGTGGTGCTGAAAAAAGCCGTCAAAACGGCGCAGCGCGAACTCAAGCTGGGCGTGCAGGGCAGCGACGTGAGCTTTTCGCCCAGCGTGAACGTGCAACTGTCCGACCGCGACGGCAATTTCTCGTATTCGCTGGCCGGCTCGCTGTTCCGCTACGATTACCATTACGACAATCCGGGGCTGGAACTGGGCTACGCGCCCGATGGCCGGCAAAACCTGCTGCGCCGCACGAACGGCACGGGCGATGGCCGTCCGGAAGGCATCAACCTGTCGCCGCGCCTGAACTGGGTGCTGGCCAACGGCGACAATGTGACGGCGCAATTCTTCTTCAATGGCGGGCGCTCGAACCACCGCAATTTCAGCCGCGCGGAAACGGAGCAGGGCGTGCGTCCCGACTACGACAGCAATACGGGCAGCTCCAGCAACCACAATGCCTTCGGCCGCAGCGACCTGACGTGGATGCACAAGCTGGCCGGCGGCGCCAGGCTGGAACTGAAAGTGGGCGCCTCGGCTGCCCGCAATACGTCCGACAGCCTGCAGCAGGGCTTTATCGATGGCAGTGGCCTTGCCCTCGAGCGCAAGGTGGGCGTGAAGGCAACGGAAAACGGCGTCAGTTCGACCGGCAAGTATTCCACGCCCTTGCTGCCCGGCCATGCCCTGTCGATGGGCTGGGATGGCGCCTACACGGAGCGCGAGGAATCGCGCCGGCAGCGCGAAGCGGCCCTGGGCACCTTGGGCGCGCGTCCGCCCGTCAACAGCGACGAGGGTTTCGACGCCACGATCAAGCGCCTGGCCCTGTTCGTGCAGGATGACTGGGAAATCACGCCGCGCTGGTCCATGTATGCGGGCGTGCGCTGGGAAGGCATCGACACGCGCAGCGCGGGCGATACCTATGACGAAGTGCAGCAGCGCACCAGCGTGTGGAGCCCGCTGCTGCAAACCCTGTGGAAATTGCCCGATACCAAGGGCGACCAGGTGCGTCTGGCCCTGACGCGCACCTACAAGGCGCAGCCTACGTCAAGCCTGATTCCACGCCGCAATACCTCGACCAACAATAGCCAGACGGACCCTGACCGCGAAGGCAATCCGTATCTGAAGCCGGAGCTGGCGCTGGGCATCGATGTGTCGTACGAGCACTACTGGGCCGAAGGCGCCTTGCTCAGTGCGCGCGCCTCGGCCCGCCGCATCGATGGCTACACGCGCCAGGGCTTGCTGTTCATCAATGACCGCTGGGTCTCCACGCCTGTCAACGATGGCCGCGCCAATACACAGACACTGGAACTGGAAGCGAAATTCCCGCTGCGCGCCGTGCTGGCCGCGCCTGTGCCGGCCATCGACCTGCGCGCCAGCGTCAGCCGCAACTGGTCGCAGGTGGAGCAGGTGCCGGGACCGGACAACCGGCTCGACCAGCAAACGCCCGTCAGCGGCAACTTCGGCCTCGACTACAAGACGCCCGACGGCGTGCTGACGACGGGCGGCAGCTTCAACTTCCGCAATGGCGGCCCCGTACGCATCACCGAGCGCCAGAGCGCCTATACGTCGCCGCGGCGCGACCTCGATATTTATGCGCTGTGGAAGTTCGATGCGAAGAACCAGCTGCGCCTGGCCGTGTCGAACCTGCTGGCGCAAGACTTCGAAAGCACCACCACGTATGCGGATGCCAGCGGCACGATCACCCGCAACAGCATTTCACCGAGCTCGCCGCAGGCGCGCGCCACCCTGGAAATGAAGTTCTGATCGTGACGTTCCCGCACTGAAAACCCCGGCCAGCCTCCCCGCTGGCCTATAATCTCGGCAATCGCGCGCGCGGCCGGTCCGTGCGCGCCACCTTTTCATTTGCCAAGATTGCTTTCCCCATGACGTTTTCCTCCCTCGGCCTGATCGATCCCCTGGTCCGCAAACTCGATGAGCTCGGCTATGCCAAGCCGACCCCCGTGCAGGCGCAATCGATTCCTGCCGTGCTGGCCGGGCGCGACTTGATGGCCGCCGCCCAGACGGGCACGGGCAAGACGGCAGGCTTTGCCGTGCCGCTGCTGCAGCGCCTGACCCTGGAAGGCGTGGTGGCACCCCAGTGCGTGCGCGTGCTGGTGCTCGTGCCCACGCGGGAACTGGCCGAGCAAGTCTATGCCAGCTTCCGCAGCTATGGCGGCAACTTGCCGCTGCGCAGCTTTGTCGCGTATGGCGGCGTACCCATCGAGCCGCAGATCAGCAAATTGCGCAAGGGCCTCGACGTGCTGGTGGCCACGCCGGGCCGCTTGCTGGACTTGCAGACGCAGGGCGCCGTCAAGTTCGAGCAAGTGCAGACGCTGGTGCTGGATGAGGCTGACCGCATGCTGGATCTGGGCTTCGAGCGCGAGCTCGACATATTGCTGATGACCATGCCCAAGCAGCGCCAGACCCTGCTGTTCTCGGCCACCTTCTCGGACGCCATCCGCGCCATGGCGAAAACCATGCTGAAGGATCCCGTCTCGATCGAGGTGAGCGCGCGCAACAGCACAGTCAAGGCCGTCAAGCAATCGGTCATCGTGTGCGACAAGAAGCGCAAGCCGGAACTGTTCCTGCACTTGCTGAAGAAAATGCGCTGGGGCCAGGTATTGGTCTTCGTCAAGACGCGCAAGGGTGTCGAGTTGCTGGTGAACACCTTGCTGGAGCAGGGCGTGCGCGCCGATTCCATTCATGGCGACAAGACGCAGCCGAACCGCCTACGCGCGCTGGCCCGTTTCAAATCTGCCGAGGTGCAGGTGCTGGTGGCTACCGACGTGGCCGCCCGTGGCCTCGATATCGAGCAATTGCCCGTCGTCGTCAATTTCGACTTGCCCACCGTAGCGGAAGACTATATCCACCGCATCGGCCGCACGGGCCGCGCGGGCGCTTCGGGTGCAGCCATTTCGCTTGTGTGCGCCGATGAAGTGGAGCTGCTGTCGGCCGTGGAAGCGCTGACCCGGCAAACCCTCAAACGCAACGAGGAGCCCGGTTTCGAGGCGGAACACCGCGTGCCGGGCACGTCCGCCGGCGGCACCATCCAGAAGAGGGCTGTGAAAGTGCTGGCGCCGAAGGCGGCGGAGCGGGCCAAGAAAAGGCGCTTCTACAAATAATCAGGGACGCCAGGCGCGCAGCACGGATATGCCATTCGTGCCATCATGCGCTTATGACCTCGATACCTTTGTTCCCGCTCAATACGGTGCTGTATCCCGATGGCTATCTGCCCCTGCAGATCTTCGAGGTACGCTATCTGGACATGATACGCAAATGCATCATGGGCGAGCAGCCGTTCGGCGTGGTGCAACTGCTGGATGGCACGGAAGTGCGCAAGCCTGGCCATCAGGAAACCCTGGCGCCCGTGGGCACCCTGGCGCGCGTCATTGACTGGGCCGCGCCCTTGTCCGGCTTGCTGCAAATCAAATGCATGGGCATGCAGCGCTTTCACATCGTTTCCAGCGAACAGCTGAAGCACGGCTTGTGGATGGCGCAGGTCGAAACTTTACCGCCCGATAAAACCATTCCCATTCCGCAAGAGCAGCAGAACGTGGCCGACGCGCTCGGCGCGCTGATCCGCACCCTGCAGGAGCAAAAGATCCCGCCCGACCAAATGCCCTTGCAGCCGCCGTACCGGCTCGACGAGTGCGGCTGGGTGGCGAACCGCTGGTGCGAGCTGCTGTCCCTGAGCGCCATGCAAAAGCAATTGTTGCTGAGCCAGGACAATCCCGTGCTGCGCTTGGAACTGGTGCAGGATATGCTCACGGAAAATGGCCTGCTCGAAGAGTAAAACATCCCAGGCCGCATGCTTGCACAAGTTCCGTTGTGTAATTGCAATTTCTATTGAGAAATACTTTACGCTTTGCCGCCGCTGGCATAAGATAATGCCCCTGGGCAAGATTGCCCTGGGCAACATTCAAGAGTACACGACATGGCAAAAGTAAGCGCGGAACAGATCAATGCGGCAATGGAAGCGATGGCGGGCGAAGGCCAGGCCATCACGGTACGCGCCTTGCGCGAACGGCTGGGCAACGGCGCCTGCCTGGGCACCATCAGCAAGCTCTTGCTGCGCCGCAAGGCAGGCGCGCAACGCCAGATCGCTGCCGCCGCCGAACTGTCGCCCGTGCTGCAGCAAGCCATCCTCGATTATGTAGGACAGGAATTAAGCGCCAGCCACAGCGCGCATGAAGCCGAGATGAATGACAATCAACAGGAATTGATGGACCTGGCCAGCGAGAACGAGCGCCAGCAAGAGTTGCTCGACCTGCAAGCGGGCGAGCTGGAAACCTTGCGCGAGGAGCTCGAGCGCGAACGGCAAGTGGCGAACCAGGCCCGCACGGACCTGGCCAAGGCGCAGCTGCGCCTGGAAGGCTTGCCGCGCCTGGAAGAGGCGGCCGAGCAGGCGCGCATGGATCTTGCCAAGGCGCAATTCAAGCTTGAAGGTATCCCGCGCCTGGAAGAGGCTGCCGAAGCGGCACGCGCGGAACTGATCCAGGCCCAGTTGAAGCTGGAAAGCCTGACGCGCGTGGAAACGGAGCTGGCGGCCGCGCGCCTGGAACTGGAAGCGGAACGCGAAGAGCTGGGCGAAACGCGCGCCGAGCTGGACGAAGAGCGCACCTTGCGCATCAAGGCGCAGCAGTTCATCGTCGATCCCATCTTCAAGACGCCTGTCTGAGGACACCTGACCAAACCTGCTGCGCGTCGCGCTTTGCGGCCTGCGATGCTCACCGTACTGGAGTACGGTTGCGCTTCTTAGCCACAAATCACTGCCGCTCGCGACGGTTTTGCCAGGTATCGATGCGTCGTAGGGAATCTCTCATGCGTGCTGCACGGGCCTTGCTGGCTTAAAATGGCGCACTGTCGCGCCATGTCGTGCGACGCCTTGATCGCAAAGAAGGTTTATGCCCGTAGAAAAGAAGGTGTCGCTCCCGCTTGCGGCCACGCCCATATCGCCGCGCGCGCTGCCGCCCCGGCCGCCAGCACAATTCAGTTCGCCCGAAGCGGCCCTTGCGCGCAAGCAGGCACGCGAGGGCAAGGATGCGCAGGTGCGTGGCGTCACGTCCATCGATGCCATGCGCGAGGCCATCAAGCTGGCGGCGCGTGACTTGCCGGCCATCACCGAGGTGCCGCGCCTGGCCATGCTGGACGCCGCCGCCTTTCGCGCGCGCGCCGCGCTGGGATTGCCCTTCCTGATGCGCGGGCTGGTGCAGCGCTGGCCCTTATCCAAGCTGGAACCCGAAGTCTTGCGCGAGCAATTCAGCCACGTGCCCGTGCGCGCGCGCGTGGGCGACTACATCAACACGGCATTCGCGGCAGACCGCGCCATGCAGGACATGTCGATGGGGCAATACCTGGATATGCTGGCGGAGGGCAAGTATGCGCTGCCGCCGTACCTGGGCAACCTGGAATTGCGCGAGTTGAACCGTCTGTGCCACTGGCCCACGTATTTCGACAAGATGGGGCCGCCACGCTTCTGGGTGGGGCCGGCCGGTACGGTCACGCCCCTGCATTGCGATTACGACGACAATATCTTCGCCCAGGTGTGGGGCCGCAAGCGTATCTTCCTGTCGCCGCCGCACCACGACGAATTCCTGTACCCCAGCGAAGCGAACGCCATCCTGTTCGGCTCACCGTTCGACCCGGAAGCGCCCGACTTCGAGCGTTTTCCCCTGGCGCGCCAGGCGACCATGATCGAATGCCTCGTCGAGCCGGGCGACATGCTGTACGTGCCTGCCGGCTGGTACCACCAGGTGCGCGCGCTGACGTTTTCCCTGTCGTCGAACCGCTGGGCCAGGGCCGTGCCGCTGGCGCTGCATGGGGAGATGGCGCTGCGGTGTACCGAGGCGTAATCGGATGGACCAATGGCCTTGCCATCGGCGCACAGACCATGCGGGGGAATTGTCGTCCAGCTTGTTATCATGTCTTCTTCATCCGCAACCTCATCTGCATGGAGAGCAATGATCACATCGAGCTTGAATAATCGTTATCTGGGCGCCATGCTGGCGCTGGCCTGCGGCGATGCGGTCGGCACGACCGTGGAATTTTCCCCGCGCGGCAGTTTCGCGCCCGTGACGGAGATGACTGGCGGCGGCCCGTTCGGCCTGCAGCCGGGACAGTGGACGGACGATACTTCGATGGCGCTGTGCCTGGCCGAGAGCCTGGTATTGAAAGGGGTGTTCGATCCGGCGGACCAGATGGTGCGGTATCTGAACTGGTGGCAATGGGGCTACCTGAGCTCCACCGGCACCTGCTTCGATATCGGTGGCACGGTCAGGGGCGCGCTGGCCAGTTTCCAGGAAACAGGCAATCCCTACAGTGGTTCCACCGCGCCGATGACAGCAGGCAATGGATCGCTCATGCGCCTGGCTCCCGTCGTGCTGTTTGCCTATCCGGATGCGGCGGCGGCCGTGGCATACGCCGCCGATAGCTCGCGCACGACCCACGCGGCGCCGGAAGCCATCGAAAGCTGCCAGCTGTTTGCCGCCTTGCTGTGCAGCGCGCTGGCGGGTACGCCGAAAGAGGCGCTCATGGACAGTGTGGCTTATCGTCCTGCCGAACCGCGGCTGGTGGAGCTGGCCAGTGGCAACTTCATCGCCAAGACGGAAGGGCAGATACGCGGCACGGGCTATTGCGTGGAGTCGCTGGAAGCGGCGCTCTGGTGCTTCTTCCATACCGACACGCTGGAAGAAGCTGTGTTGCGCGCCGTCAACCTGGGCGAGGATGCCGATACGACCGGCACCATCGTCGGCCAGCTTGCCGGCGCCTATTATGGCGCCAAGGCAATCCCGGCGCGCTGGCTGGAAGCGCTGGCCATGCGCGGCGATATCGAAGAGCTGGCGGGCAAATTGTTCCAGCGGGCCCGGGGCTAGCGCAGGCTACAGCCCACCAGCAACAGCATCGGCCGTTCCCGCTCTTCGGTCAGGGCCGGCTGCCGCGCGACTTGCTCGTCGGTGGGGCCCCATTCTTCCACGTGTTCCAGCTGGAAACCGGCGCGTAGCAGCGCATTGATGGTCGTGCCCAGGGTGCGGTGCTGCTTGATCACGCCTGGCGCCAGCCAGTCCGACACGCGCGGGCCTTGCTGCTGGTAGCTGTCGACGGGCCAGCGCTTGCGGCCTTGCGCATCCGTCAGCCAGCCGGGCTTTCGCGGGGCCATGAAGATCGGGTGCTCGATGGAAAACACCAGCTTGCCGCCCGGTTTCAAGCCGTGGCGGATGGCAGCCAGCAAGGTGGTGAAATCCTCGATGTAGTGAAACGCGAGCGAACTGTAGACGAGATCGTAGCTGGCGGGCGGCAGGGCCAGTTGTTCCAGGTCCAGCCGGGCATAGCTGACGGCCGCGTGCGTCCCCATGGCGTTCGCCTGCGCCAGCATCTTTTCCGACACGTCCACGCCCAGCACCTGCGCCGCGCCAGCGTCGGCTGCCCAGCGGCAGAACCAGCCATAGCCGCAGCCCAGGTCGAGCACGCTTTTCCCTTGTATCTCCGGCAGCATGGCGCGCAGGGCTGGCCATTCGGGCGCGCTGTCGAGTCCGCCGACGGAGCGGGGCAGCTGGCTGTAGCCGGTAAAGAAGGCGTCGTTGTCGTAGATATTCTGTGTCATGTGTCGATATCCTTGTGGACGGTGCGCTTGGCATGGCCGCCCCGTTGCGCCCGGTAAATGCCCGCGTGGCCGGAAAACAGATAGGCCACGACGCAGGCGATGGCCGCATACACGCCGATCTCGGCGCCGAACAGTTCCATGGCCATCAGGGTCGAGGCAATCGGCGTGTTGGCCGCGCCCGCAAACACGGCGACGAAGCCGACGGCGGCCAGCAAGGTGACGGGCTGGTGCAGCAGCGGGCCCAGCGCATTGCCCAGGGTCGCGCCGATGAAGAACAATGGCGTCACTTCGCCGCCCTTGAATCCCGTGCCCAGCGAGACGATGGTAAACGCCATCTTGGCCAGGAAATCGTATGCCGGCAGCGGTTCCTTGAGCGCGTCGACGATGGTGGGGATGCCCAGGCCGATATACTTGTCCGTGCCGATCAGCCACACGGCGATGGCGATGATCACGCCGCCGGCCAGGGGGCGCAGCGGGGCGTAGCGGATCCAGCGCTTCATCAGCCCGCTCAAGCCGTGCGTGGCCTGCGCAAACACGTTGCCCGTCACGCCGAACAGCACGCCAGCGATCACCATGGCGGACAAGGTCCAGGCGGAGATGGCGGGGATCAAAGGCACGGCGTAATGCGTGTGGTGAATGTTGAATAACTGCCCCCACAGCAAGCCCACCTGGTCGGCGATGACGGCGGCCAGCAGGCAGGGCAGCATGGCTTCGTAGCGCAGGCGGCCGATGGCCAGCACTTCCAGGCCGAAGATGGCGCCCGCCAGCGGCGTGCCGAAGACGGAAGCAAAGCCGGCGCTGATGCCGGCCATCAGGATGATGCGGCGGTCTTCATTGTTCAGGCGAAACATGCGGGTCAGCTGGTCGGCCAGGGCGCCGCCCATCTGCACGGCCGTGCCTTCGCGCCCGACGGAGGCGCCGAACAAATGCGAGACGACGGTGCCGCCCAGCACCAGCGGCGCCATGCGCAGCGGGATGATTTTTTTCGGGTCGTGGATTTCATCGATCAGCAGGTTCGCGCCGCCTTCGACACTGCTGCCATAGCGCAAATACAGCCAGCCGACGGCAAAGCCCGCCACGGGCAGCAGCCAGATCAGCCAGGCGTGCGCTCGCCGCGTAGCGGTTGCCCATTCCAGGGCGAACAGGAAGCCGGCCGAAGCCGATCCCGCCAGCACGGCCACAACAAAGGCCAGCAGCAGCCATTTCAACAGATGCTTGCATAGATCGGCGAGGGCGCTCAGGCGGTGCATCGGGCATCCAGTCAAGGGGGGATGGGGGGAGATTCCTTACAGGCCCAGTTCCGCCAGCAGCGCCTGGCCGATGGCGCGCTGCTCGGCCAAAATGGCGCGCAGGTGGTGGGGGCGCGTCTTGACATTCGTCATGACCACGCGCAGCACGTTGGTCGGGCCAGGGTAGCGCGTCGATTCCAATACCGTGCGCGAGACAAAGCTGTGGCCTTGCGCCTTCTGCCGGTTCTGCAGCTTGGCGTTCAATGTGTTCAGTTGCGTGTTCAACTCTGTCGCCGCGTCCACCTGGCCGCCGGCCAGCAAGCTTTCCATGCGCTGGCGCAAGTGTGCGGGCACGTAGCGGTAGGTCAGAATGAAGGTGTCCGAGCGCGTGACGAGTTCGAAATCCTGCTGGTCGGCCAGCAAGTCCTGCAACTGGCCGGACAGGGTGGCCGCCTGCCGCAGCAAGGTCGTGTAGCCGGACACACCGAGCACCTTGAACGAAGTCCACAGTTTCAAGGCATCGAAGCGGCGCGAGCCTTCCAGCGAGGTCTGGCCCAGGTCGCCCGAGTTGTCGCGCAAGATGTAGTTGGCGTTGTGTTTCAGCAAGTTCAGGCTGGCGCTATCCTTGAACAGCACCATGCTTTGCGCCATCGGCACCCACAGCAATTTATGCCCGTCGATGACGACGGAATCGGCCAGGGCAATCCCGTCGTACAGGGCGCGGTACTGTTCCGCGATCAGGAGGGCGCCGCCCCAGGCCGCATCCACGTGGAACCAGATGCCTTCCCGCGCGGCAATGGCTGCCATGGCGGCCAATGGATCGATGGCGCCCGTTTCCGTCGTGCCGGCGATGCCGATCATGGCGACGACCTTGATCTTGCGCAATTTTAAATCGGTAATGGTCGCTTCCAGCGCGGCGACGTCGATGCGGTTGTCGCGGTCGACGGCCACCAGGTGCAAGGCGTTTTCGCCGAGGCCCAGGGTCGCCAGCGCCTTTTTCACGGAGTAATGGCTGCGCGCCGAGCCGATCACGGCCAGCCCCGCATAGCCTGATTCCTGCATGGCGGCAAACAGGCCCCGTTTGCGCGTGCCGGGCAACTGCCGTTCCAGCGCCACGGCCAGGGCCGTCAAGTTGCCCATGGTGCCGCCATTGACGATATTGCCCAGCGCGCCGCTGGTGGCTGCCATCGCCTGCGCGTAGACGCTATCGGCCTGCTGGTACACCTGGCGGTGCAGCCAGCCGAGGATCTGCTTTTCGATCAGGGTCGACACATACGCCGTCTCGATCTTCACCTGGTTCTGGTTCAGGGTCGCCGTAAACGCTTCGGCCAGCACGCTGATCCACGGCAGGGCTTGCGTCATGTGGCCGATGTATTGCGGGTGGTTCAGCTGGGCCGTATTGGCCAGCACGGTGGTATCGAGTTCTTGCAGGAAATCCGCCACGGGCATGCCGTGCGCGGGCAGGCAAGTGTCGGACAGTTGCGTCAGCAATTGCGCATACGGCGTGTGCGGATAGGGCGTGTCGCGTTCGGCTGCCAGCCACCCGCCCAGCATGCCCAGCGCCTGCTGCAGGGGCGCGGGCGAGCGTTGCAGCGCATCGATGGAAAAATGCTGCAGCAGCAGCTGTTCGATAGGGGTATCGGTCATGGCGCGTTGTCTTCTCTACGGATTGCTGATGCCACGGTGACAAACGAATTGCGCCCAGGCGAAAGCGGGATTTTACCCGACTCCGCCTGGGCGCATCAGTTTGCTATATCAGTTTGCTATGACTGCTGGTGATCAGAAGTAGTTCAGGCCCAGCGCCGACTTGACTTCATCGGCCGTGCGGGCCGCCACTTCGCGTGCCTTGAAGGTGCCTTCCTTCAGCATCTGGATGACCTGGCCCTTGTCCTTGGCGAATTCTTCGCGGCGGGCGCGGATCGGCGCCAGCATTTCCTGCAAGACCACATCCAGGCGCTTCTTGACAATGCTGTCGCCCAGGCCGCCACGCACATAATGGGCCTTCATTTCGGCCAGCGCCGCTTTTTCCGGATCGAAGGCGTCCAGGTAGGTAAACGCGATGTTGCCTTCCAGGTGGCCCGGGTCTTCCACGCGCAGGTGCAGCGGGTCGGTATAGACTTTCTTCACGGCGGCCGTGATTTCGGCCGAGGTCGCACCCAGGTTGATGGTGTTGCCCAGCGACTTGCTCATCTTCGCCTTGCCGTCGATGCCGGGCAGGCGGCCGATGTCGGGTACCAGCGCCTTGCATTCCATCAGCACTTCGCGGTTGTACATGCGGTTGAAGCGGCGCACGATTTCATTCGTTTGCTCGATCATCGGGATCTGGTCTTCGCCCACGGGCACCACGCCCGCCTTGAAGGCCGTGATGTCGGCCGCCTGGCTGGCAGGGTAGGTCAAAAAGCCGGCCGGGATGTCGCGCTCGAAGCCGCGCAGGCGGATTTCTTCCTTGACGGTGGGATTGCGCTCGAGGCGCGCCACGGTGACGATGTTCAGGTAGTAAAACGTCAGTTCGGCCAGTTCCGGGATTTGCGACTGGATGAATACCGTGGTCTTCGTCGGGTCGATGCCGACAGCCAGGTAATCGAGCGCCACTTCGACGACATTGCGGTGCACCTTGTCGATGTCTTCCATATTGTCCGTCAGCGCCTGGGCGTCGGCCAGCATGATGAATTGCTTGTAGCTGTTCTGGTAGCGGACGCGGTCGCGCAGGCTGCCCACGTAGTGGCCCAGGTGCAAGGGGCCGGTCGGGCGGTCGCCCGTCAGGATCACGGATTGCGACGCGATGGCGGCGGCGGACAGCGGTGCGGCCGGGGTATTCTCGGTGTCTGGGGTATCGGGGGTGTTAGGCAAGCTCATCAAGTTTCCTTTCGAGCCGCCTGCATCGGGGATGATCCAGGCTGAGCCTGTTACGCCACCGATCGAGGCGGCGTTGATCATAATTCACATCACTATGCAGTGGCCGCGCGAAAGTGAGCGGGACCACCAATTCAAGCAGGCGTGTTGTGAATGAATAAATTTCATGGCGTTATGGTTGCAGTTCGCACGCGTTCTGTCAAGTTTGCGCCCCGATTTATCTGCTGCGCTGCGTCAGAGGCTAGCCTTATGCGGAACTTGCTTTCCGGGTACTATTGCCGTTCGGCCACTTTTGCGTGGCATGAATCATTGGAGAACAGTATGCGCGTGTCGTCCCCCGTCCGGCTCACCGGTCTGGCTTTTGTTATCAGTTCCTTGTTTGCAGTACCGGCGATGGCGCAAACGCCGCCGATGACGCCCGATATCGGCGCCAAGCTGGTGATGCCCGACATGAATGACTACGTCAAGCGCGTGGTGATGATCCCCATGCGCGACGGCGTCAAGCTGTACACGGTGATCGTCGTGCCGAAAGGCGCGCAAAAGGCGCCGATCATGCTCACGCGCACGCCGTACAATGCGGCCCGCCGCGCCCAGCGCGCCGCCAGCCCCAGCATGCTGGTCACTTTACCTCTGGGCGACGACACCCTGGTGGAAAACGGCTACATTCGCGTGTTCCAGGACGTGCGCGGCAAGTATGGCTCGGAAGGCGATTACGTCATGACGCGCCCCGTGCGCGGTCCGCTGAACAATACCAAGGTCGATAACGTGACCGATGCGTGGGACACCATCGACTGGCTCGTCAAAAACGTGCCGGAAACGAATGGCAAGGTGGGCATGCTGGGTTCCTCGTACGAGGGGCATACGGTGCTGATGGCCCTGGTCGACCCGCATCCGGCCCTGAAGGTGGCCATTCCCATGAGCGCCATGGTCGATGGCTGGCGCGGCGACGACTGGTTCCATAACGGCGCCTTCCGCATGCCCAGCCTGTCGTACATCGCGGGACAGACGAGCGTGCGCGGCGGCGGCGAATCGCCGGCGCTGGGCGTCTATGACGATTACGACGCCTATCTGCGCATCGGCTCGGCCGGTGACTACGCGAAAAAGTTCGGCATCGACAAGCTGACGTACACGAAAAAGCTGTTCGAACATCCGGCTTACGACAGTTACTGGCAAGAACAGGCGCTCGACAAGATCCTCGCGAAACGCCCGTTGATCGTGCCCACCATGCACGTGGTGGGGCAGTGGGACCAGGAAGATATCTATGGTCCCTACGCCACCTATACGGCGATGGAGGGACGCGACAAGCGCAACAACCTCAATTACCTGGCCATCGGCCCGTGGCGCCATAGCGGCGTCAACTATGACGGTTCCAGCCTGGGCGCCCTGAAGTTTGACGGCGACACGGCGCGCCAGTTCCGCGAAAAAGTCATGCAGCCATTCCTCAATCAATACCTGAAGGATGGCGCGCCGGACGCGAATACGGCGCCCGTGGTGTCGTACCAGAGCGGCACGAACCAGTGGCAGCGCCTGCAGCAGTGGCCGCTGGCTTGCGAGACCTGCGACACGAAGCTGACGCCGATCTACCTGCAGGATGGCTACAAGCTGGGCTTTGCGGCGCCATCGGGCGCTGCGGATGCGGCTGAAGGCGCCTTCGATGAATACGTGGCCGATCCCGCCAAGCCCGTGCCTTTCGTGCCCCGTCCCGTGCGCCTGAACGATGGCGACGTGTGGAAGCCATGGCTGGTCAGCGACCAGCGCGGCTATGCGGACCGCACGGACGTGCTCAGCTATGTTTCCGAACCGTTGAAAACGGCCGTGCGCATCGCCGGCGCGCCGATGGTCAACCTGTTTGCCGCCACCAGCGGCACGGATGCGGACTGGGTGGTGAAACTGATCGACGTGTATCCGGATGAGGTGCCGTCGCAGCCAGCCATGGGCGGGTATCAGCTGGGCGTGGCGATGGATATCTTCCGCGGGCGCTACCGCGACAGCTTCGAGCACCCGACTCCGATCCCGGCGGGCCAAGTGCAGCGCTACCGCTTCGCCTTGCCGAACGCGAATCACGTCTTCCTGCCCGGCCACCGCATCGCCGTGCAAGTACAGTCGAGCTGGTTCCCCCTGTACGACCGCAATCCGCAAAACTATGTGCCGAACATCTTCCTGGCCGACCCAGGCCATTATAGAAAGGCGACGCAGCGCGTGTACCACGCGACAGGGGCGGCCAGCGCGATCGAGTTGCCGATTGCGCCGCTCGACGCGCGCTAGGCCATTCGCATCAGCATGGCGCCCGCCGCGATCAGGGCTATGGCCAGGTAGCGGCGGGGGCTGATTTTTTCGCGCAGGAACAGGGCCGCAATGGCGATAGCGAACAAAATCGATGTTTCGCGCAGGGCTGCAATGGCGGCCACGGGCGCCTGCGTCATGGCCCACAGGGCCAGGCCATACGAGGCGAGGGTGCCGAAACCGCCAACGGCGGCCAGGCGCCATTGCGTTTGCGCATACGCAAGCAAATCGGCGGGACGGCGCAACGCCGTCCACAGCAGCAATCCGGTTCCGTTCAAGACAAAAATCCACATCGTGTAAGCGGCTGGCGCGCCGGACAGGCGCACGCCGATGCCGTCGATCAGGGTATAGCTGGCGATGACGCAGGCGTTGCCCAGCGCAAAGGCGGTGGCGCGCCCCGTGCTTTTCGGCACCGTGCCGATGGCGCTCGTGCGCGCGGCAACATACAGGCCGAGGATACCCGCGCAGATGCAGGCGACGGCGCCCATCTGCATGGCGGACAGGCGCTCGCCGATCAGCGGCCAGCTGGCCAGCGCGACGATAAGCGGCGCGCTGCCGCGCATCAGGGGATAGGCATGGCTCATGTCGCCCGCCTTGTAGGCGGCCGCCAGCAGCGAGTAATAGGCCAGCTGCGCCACAGCCGAGGCGGCCAGGTAGGGCCAGCTGGCGGGTGCGGGAGCATGAACAAAGGGCAAGACGGCCAGTGAAATCAGGGCCGCGCCGACGGAGACGAGCACCGTGCTGAGAAAGGTATCCTTGCCCGACTTGACGATGGCGTTCCAGCTGGCGTGCAGCAGGGCGGCAAACAGGACGACGGCGACGACAAAACCGGACATGCGGGCCTTAGCGGGGGCGTATGCTGAGCGACAGCAATTCCTGGCGGTGATGGCGCTGGAAGCCTTCCATCACGGAGCCCGAGCGCCCCGCCTTGTCCAGCAGGTCGCGCAGGGTCGCCTGGTCTTCCGCCGTGAGGGATTTGCGCGACAGGTAGACGCCGCTCATGCCCCATGGCAGTTCCGGCAGCGCTTCCAGGCGCAGGCGGTCGGCCAGGCCATACACGCGCGCATCGTTCTGCGCCACGCCGGCCAGGATGGTGGGGCTCATGATGGTGGCATCGATGAAGCCGCTTTGCATCAGGCGCGCCACGGAGAGCGCGTCGACTTCGTAGAACAGGCGTCCCTGGCTGCTCAGTTCCTTCGCCAGCGCCTGGTACGGTGCGCCATAGTCGTAGCCGCGCACGAGCGCCACGCGCAATTCGCGCCGCTCGATCAGTTCCTGCATGGTGTTGATGGGCGCGCGCGCGCCCTGTAGCGAGATCAGCAGGGGGCGGCTGCCCAGCATGGGGATGAACAAGCCATGCTGGTCGCGCCGCAAGGTGCTGCTGGCCGGGATCAGCAAGTCGGCCTTGCCCGCCTCGAACATCGCTTCCAGGCGCGCGCGGGGCACGGCCGTGAAGATGAAATTGCAGCCGAGCTTGGCGCCCATGCTGCGCAGCAAGTCGGGATAGATGCCGCCGATCGTGGCGCCATTGACCACCACGCTGGCGCCGATGGCCGAGACGGGCACCTGGATGTCGCGCGAGCATTGCGCGCCCGCCAGCGGCGGCAGCGCCAGCGCCAGCATGGCCACGGTCCGGCGCCAGGCGCTGGAATAAAAGTCAGTCATACCCATCCTTGCTCACCATCGAATGCCGGGCATCGGTAATGCCCCGCTGATTTTCTCATTCTCGCCTATTTATTTCTCAAATGCAATATTATCCCGCCGACTACTTTGTGGTGGAAACCACAAGTCTTGCCTGGCGTTGCGCCTTGAAGTAGCGCCAGGCCACCAGGATGGCCAGAATTTGCATGATGGCGCACAGGTAGAACGTGCTGCCGATGCGCCAGTCCTGTGGCGGCAAATGGCTCACTTTGCCGAGGATCATGCTGCCCAGCAAAGGCATCATGATGATGCCCAGGCTGCTGATCGATTGCAGGGAGCCCATCAGTTCTCCCTGTTCGCTGGCGTTCGATGATTTCGAGATGATGCCTTGCAGGGCCGGTCCGGCGGCAAAGGCCAGCAGGTTGCACAGGATCAGCGCATACATCATCCAGCCCTGCGTCGCCAGGCCGTACAGCAAATAGGTGAGGGCGCCCGAAGCCATGCCCAGCAGCGACAACCGTACCTCGCCGAAGCGCTTGATGAGTATGCCCAGCAAGCCCGCCTGCACGACGGCCGCGCACAGGCCCACGCAGAACAGGGCGATACCGTTCTGGCGCGGCGTCCAGTCGAAACGGAAATGCGTGTACAGCACCCAGGTGGTGTTGAGCATCATTTGCGCAAACGTCATCAGGCCGAAAGCCAGCACAAGGCCGCGGATTTCCACACGGCGCACCAGCTTCAGCAGGGCGGCAAACGGATTGATGCGCGCCAGGGTAAACGGTGCGCGCGGGCCTGGCTGCAGCGATTCGGGCACGCAGAAATAGCCATAGATGAAATTGGCCGCCGACAGGCCCGCCGCCACGTAGAACGGCAGGCGCAGATCGATTTCGCCCAGCAGGCCGCCCAGCATGGGGCCGCAGATGAAACCCAGGCCGAAAGCGGCGCCGATCTTGCCGAAGCTCTTGGCGCGGTTGTCCGGCGTGGACACGTCGGAGGCGTAGGCGGACGCGACCGACATGCTGGCCGACGAGACGCCGCCGATGACCCTGCCAATGAACAGGCAGGCCAGGTTCGGCGCCCAGCCCGTGGCGAGAAAGTTGATGCCCATGCCGGCCATCGAGTACAGCAGCACGGGGCGGCGTCCCACGCGGTCGCTGATGGCGCCCAGCATGGGCATGAAGATGAATTGTAGCAAGCCGAAGAGGGCTGCCATGATGCCGTACCAGAACGCCTGGGCATCCTTGCCGTCGACAAAGTTGCCGATCAGGATGGGCAGCACGGGCACCACCAGGCCGATGCCCAGCATGTCGATGAAGACGCAGACGAGGATGAAATTGAGATTGCCGGCGCGCGCGGGCGCGGCGGGCGATGATGGGGAAGGGCTGTCGGTGCTGGTTTTATCGGACATGCATGCTTTCGGCGCGCACCCCGCGCCGCCGTGCGGCTGGCGGGGTTCAGTTGTTGGCGTTGCGCCGGCGCGTTGCAGGTTTCTGCTGACGCGCGGCGCGATAGCTGAGCCTTGCATTATAGACAGCATGGGCCATGCTGGCTATCGCCACCAGGGTTTATGTACTAATACCCCACTCGCCGGCAAAGGCGGCGCGGAAATCCGTCAGCACGGCCAGCCGCTGTTCGGCCAGCGCGCGGCCTGCCGCCGTCTGCATCTTGCCGGGCAGTTTGTCGAGCTTGGTGACGATATGGTCGAGCGCGTATGCCTTGTCGTCGAGCGGGCGATGGGCAGCCAGCGGATCGCTGCCATGCGCCAGTGCGCTATCCATGCGCGCCGCCGTGTAAAACAGGCGTGCCAGTCCCACGGCGCCCAGCGCGTCGATGCGGTCGGCATCCTGCACGATTTGCGCTTCGATGGTGTGCGGCGGCAAGTTGGCGGAAAAACTGTGCGTCTCGATGGCGTGTGCCACGCCGGCCAGTTTTTCTGATGGGAAATCCAGTTCCGCCAATTGGCGGCAAGCCAGTACTGCCGCCTGGCGCGAGGCCAGGTGGCGCTCGGGATGGTTTTTCGGCAGGTTGACCAGGTCGTGCAGATAGCAGGCGGCCATCACGGTGAGGGCGTCCGCTTCCGCATGGTTCTGCAGCAAGACACTGGCATTGCGCCAGACGCGTTGCAGGTGGTTGATGTCGTGGGCGCTGTCATCGCCGAGGCCGGCCGTGGCCAGCGCCAGCAGGCGTGGTTGCCATTGGGAAAGCAAGGATTGCATGGTTCGAACTTCTAAAAGGCAAAGGCCGCCAGTGTGGCATAAAACGGCGAGCTTGGCAGTGCAGGCACCTGCATTTGCGGTCCGGCGAGTGCCATGCAGCGTGCCGTTTTTGCCACGTAATTTCCCCTTTGATAACGAGGCAGGTCGGCAGACGCTCTTTTTTAGTGCATGTAAAATTTACATGGGGTAACATTGCCGCATGGAAATTAGAAGCATAAGCTAATTGCAAGAAAGTATTTGCAAAACATACAAGTAGGAGCCATGCCTTGCGGATGGCTCTTGTCACGTCCAAGGCCTGCGTGCAGCGTGCCGTGGCCTGCGCCCTTGGGCGATTTAACTAAAGGATTATCATGAGCACCATTTCCAGCGACACTGGCGCAACCGTTGCCAAGGCTGCCGAATACCTGGCTTTTACCCTGGGCCAGGAAGAGTATGGCATCGACATCCAGAAAGTCAGCGAAATCCGCAGCTATGAAACGCCGACCCGCATCGCCAACGCCCCCGAGTTCGTCAAGGGCGTGGTCAACCTGCGCGGCATCATCGTGCCGATCGTCGACATGCGTATCAAGTTCAACCTGGGCACGCCCAGCTATGACCAGTTTACCGTTGTCATCATCCTCAATATCGGCAACCGCGTCGTCGGCATGGTCGTCGACCGCGTCTCCGACGTCACCACCCTGATGCCGGAGCAGATCAAGCCGGCGCCGGACATGGGCCGTTCGATCAACACGGAATACGTGATCGGCCTGGGCACCATCGACGAGCGCATGCTGATTCTGGTCGATATCGACCAGCTGATGTCCAGTGCCGACATGGGTTTGATCGAGAAGCTGGCCGCCTAGGCCGCCAGGAAAAGTCCAGGGCTGCGTTGCATTGCCTCGCCGTACATTCGTACTGTCTTCGGCCACGCGCCTTGCCCTGCACATGTCCTGACTCCCTGGTGCCGAGAGGGTTTTTTAGAAACAATTGACCCCAAGCATTGTTTGCTTTTTCTGCAAGGCGCACGCTAGCGCATTTCCTGGCGCACGGTTCAGCCGAACCGTGCGCCAGTTTCACTTCAGTTTCACTTTTTACGCCAATTCGCTACAGCGGCCAACCAGCGCCCGCCCATGAGCGAGATCGTCAGCTTGTTATCAGGCTGACGGCAGGGCTTTTTAGGATAGTCACATGAATTTATTACGCAACGTCAGCATCGGTGTCCGCCTCGGACTCGGTTTTGCCGTGATTTTGCTGTTTTCCATGCTCATTACGGGCATCAGCGTCTGGCGCCTGCACGACGTGGCCAGCGCCACGCGTGTCATGATGGAGCAGCCGCTGGCCAAGGAACGCTATATTTCCGACTGGTATGGCCGTATCGACAGCGCCGTGCGCCGTACCATCGCCATTGCCCGCAGCAGCGATACCTCGCTCAGCGGCTATTTCGCCGAAGAATCCAAAGTCTCGTCGTCCAGTTCGGCCGAGCTGCAAAAGAAGATCGAGGCGCTGATCGACAAGCCGGAGGAAAAAGCCATGTTCGCGGGCTTGCTGGAACAGCGCAAGGTGTACATCAGCTCGCGCGACCAGGTCTACAAGCTGAAGGGCGAAGCGCAGGTCGATGCCGCCAATGAGGTATTTGAAAAGACCTTCGTGCCGGCCGCCGCCAGGTACCAGAAGATGGTGCAGGACTTGCTGGAACACCAGCGCGCCAGCATCGATACGACGGCGCGCGAGATCGACGCCGTCGCCAATACCAGCCGCAACCTGATGCTGGTGCTGGCCGCGCTGGCGCTGGCATTCGGCGTCGTCTGCGCGTGGGTCTTGACGATGGGCATCGTGCGTCCCCTGCGCACGGCCGTGGATATCGCCCGCAAGGTAGCCGATGGCGACTTGACGGCGCAGATCGACGCCAGCGCCAAGGATGAAACGGGGCAACTGCTGCTGGCCCTGAAGGACATGAACACCAGCCTGCTCAACATCGTGGGCGAAGTGCGCAGCGGCACGGACAGCATCGCCACGTCGTCGACGCAGATCGCCGCCGGCAACCAGGACCTGTCCTCCCGCACGGAAGAGCAGGCCGGTTCGCTGGAAGAGACGGCTTCGTCGATGGAAGAACTGACCAGCACCGTGAAACAGAACGCGGACAATGCGCGCCAGGCGAACCAGTTGGCGGCCTCGGCGGCGCAAGTGGCCGTCAAGGGCGGCGAAGTCGTGGCACAGGTGGTGGGCACGATGGAATCGATCAATGCGTCATCGAACAAGATCGTCGACATCATTTCCGTCATCGATGGCATCGCCTTCCAGACGAATATCCTGGCCTTGAACGCGGCCGTGGAAGCGGCCCGCGCGGGCGAGCAGGGCCGCGGCTTTGCCGTCGTGGCGTCCGAAGTGCGCAACCTGGCGCAGCGTTCCGCCAGCGCCGCGAAAGAGATCAAGACCCTGATCGGCGCGTCCGTGGAGCAAGTCAACGCGGGCAGCATGCTGGTGGCGCAAGCCGGTTCGACCATGAACGACATCGTCGACAGCGTGCAGCGCGTGAGCGACATCATCACGGAAATCACGGCGGCCAGCAGCGAGCAAAGCGTGGGCATCGACGAGATCAACCGCGCCATCGGCCAGATGGATGCCGTCACGCAGCAAAATGCGGCGCTGGTGGAAGAGTCTGCGGCCGCCGCCGAATCGATGCAGCACCAGGCACACAACCTGGCGCAAGTCGTCAGCGTCTTCAAATTGACTGGCCAGCAGGCGCTGAAACGCCCGGCTGCGCCGAAAACCACCTTGCGCATCGGCACACGCTGATGGCGCTGCGGCTGCCCCGAGCAGCCGCTTTCTGCTGTCCCCTTTTTATATAGTCTGGTTCCGCTTTTTTAGGATATTCACATGAATTTGTTAAGAAACGTCAGTATTGGTGTGCGCCTCGGCCTGGGTTTTGCCGTGATTTTGCTGTTTTCCATGCTCATTACCGGCATCAGCGTGTGGCGCTTGCATGATGTGGCCATGGCCACGCGCACCATGATGGAATTGCCGCTGGCGAAGGAACGCTATATTTCCGACTGGTACGCGAAGATCGACAGCGGTGTGCGCCGCACCACGGCCATCGCGCGCAGCAGCGACACCACACTGGGCGCGTATTTTGCGGAAGAAGCCAAGCAATCATCCGTCGTATCGGGCGAATTGCAAAAGAAAATCGAAGCCTTGATTTCCAGTCCGGAAGAAAAGGAACTGTTCCGCCTGGTGAGCGAACAGCGCAAGGTTTACCTCGACTCGCGCGCGCAAGTGTCGAAGCTGAAAGCGGATGGACAGGAAGCGGAAGCGGAGCAGGCGTTCCAGGGCATCTTCGTGCCCGGTTCGACGAAATACCTGAAAGTGGTCAACGACATGCTGCAGCACCAGCGCGCCAGCATTGACAAGACGGCGCGCGAGATCGACGAGGTCGCCAAGACGAGCCGCAATTTGCTGCTGACCCTGGCCGTGCTGGCGCTGGGCTTTGGCGTCGTCTGCGCCTGGTTGTTGACGATGGGCATTGTGCGCCCCCTGCGCACGGCCGTGGACATCGCCCGCAAGGTAGCCGATGGCGACTTGACGGCGCAGATCGACGCCAGCGCCAAGGATGAAACGGGGCAACTGCTGCTGGCCCTGAAAGACATGAACACGAGCTTGCTCAACATCGTCGGCGAAGTGCGCAGCGGCACGGACAGCATCGCCACGTCATCGACGCAGATCGCCGCCGGCAACCAGGACCTGTCTTCCCGCACGGAAGAGCAGGCCGGTTCCTTGGAAGAGACGGCTTCGTCGATGGAAGAGCTGACCAGCACCGTGAAACAGAACGCGGACAATGCGCGCCAGGCGAACCAGTTGGCGGCCTCGGCGGCGCAAGTGGCTGTCAAGGGCGGCGAAGTCGTGGCGCAAGTCGTGGGCACGATGGAATCGATCAATGCGTCATCGAACAAGATCGTCGACATCATCAGTGTGATTGACGGCATCGCCTTCCAGACGAATATCCTGGCCTTGAACGCGGCCGTGGAAGCGGCCCGCGCGGGCGAGCAGGGCCGTGGCTTTGCCGTCGTGGCGTCCGAAGTGCGCAACCTGGCGCAGCGTTCCGCTTCGGCGGCGAAAGAAATCAAGACCCTGATCGGCGCGTCCGTGGAGCAAGTCAACGCGGGCAGCATGCTGGTGGCGCAAGCCGGTTCGACCATGAACGACATCGTCGACAGCGTGCAGCGCGTGAGCGACATCATCACGGAAATCACGGCGGCCAGCAGCGAGCAAAGCGTGGGCATCGACGAGATCAACCGCGCCATCGGCCAGATGGATGCCGTCACGCAGCAAAATGCGGCGCTGGTGGAAGAGTCTGCGGCCGCCGCCGAATCGATGCAGCACCAGGCGCACAACCTGGCGCAAGTCGTCAGCGTGTTCAAGCTGAACGGGCAGCAGGCCAGTGTCAGCGGATTGAAGGGGGTGAAACGTCCGGTGGCGAAACAGCCGAAAGAAACGTTGCGGATCGGCCGCGCCGCTTAATCCTCTTCTACCCAGCCGGTAATGGCCAGCTGGGACAGCCGGTCCGCCTCGCCATTCCTGTGGCGCGGCAGCCAGCGCAAGCTCACATCAGTAAATTGTTCCAGCAGGGCCACTACGGTGGCCCTTTGCGTTTCCAGTCCTTTGGCCCCCAGCGGCGTCGTTCCCAGCACATCATTGATCACCACCTGGCTGTCGCCGTACAGCAGCAGTTGCACGGGCGGCGGACGCACCTTGAGTGCCGCCTGCAGCACGGCCGTCAGGGCCGCATATTCCGCGTCGCTGCTGCTGCCATAGCCGGCAGCCTCGCTCACTTCGATGCGCTCGCCGTTTGGCCCCAGCAGCAGGGCGCCTATGCCCAGCTTGCCCGGGTTCGGATGGGCGGAGCCGTCGAACCAGCCGCGCCAGGCCGACGCCGGCACTGCCATCACCCGCCGCGCCGCCTGCGCCTGCTGGCGATCGCTGATCTTTTGCGCCTTGCGCTGCGCTTCGGCGGCGTGCGCCTGCAGCCGTGCCGCCAGCAGGGCGGCCAGGCCCAAGGTGCCGGATGCCTGTTCCAGTATCCGCCGCAGCGCCGTGTCGCCGGCGATGCCTTCCCGCGCGGCCAGGCGGCGCGCCTGTGCCCGCTCGCTCTTGAACGCTGCTGCCAGCAATGTTTCCAATTCCTCTTGCATGGGACCTTCCCTCATCATCGTGCCGCGAATCTACGCGAGTGCGGCACAGTCCGCAAGGCAGGCTGTTGCGATTTTGGCGGGCCAGCTTGCAACTCATAACGCGGAGTGATATAGTCTGCGTTATCAAATCAAGGAGAAAAACATGACACAGCGCGTATTGATCATTGGTGCCGGCTTTGCCGGATTGTGGAGTGCCCTGGCAGCCGTGCGTCGCCTAAGGCTGGAAAACATTGCCGCAGGCGAGATCGAAGTGGCGCTGGTGGCGCCGGAAGCCATGCTGACGATGCGCCCCCGCCTGTACGAACCGGCGCCCGCCAGCATGGTGGCGCCGTTGCAGCAACTATTTGACGAGACGGGCGTGCGCTTCATCGCCGGCAAGGTCGATGCCATCCGCAGCGACAGCGACGAAGTCGACATCGTCGCTGCCGATGGCAGCCGTTCGACCCTGGCCTACGACCGCCTGGTACTGGCGGCCGGTAGCAGCCTGTTCCGGCCGAATATTCCGGGTCTGCAAGAATTTGCTTTCAGCGCCGACCAGCGCGATGACGCGGTGGCGCTCGATGCGCACCTGCATGCGCTTGCGGCCCGGCCAGCATCCTCCGCGCGTAATACCGTCGTGGTGGCCGGCGGCGGCTTCACGGGCATCGAGCTGGCGGCCGAGCTGCCGGCCCGCCTGCGCGCCATCCTGGGCGAAGATGCCGATATCAAGGTGATCATCGTCGAGCGGGCGCCCGACATCGGCCCGGATCTGGGGCCGGGACCGCGCCCCGTGATCGAGCAGGCGCTGGCGGAGCTGGGCGTGGCATGCCGGCTCGGTTCGGCGGTGGCCGCCATCGACGCGGATGGATTGACGACGGCCGATGGCGAGCGCATCGAGGCGTCCACCGTGGTGTGGACGGCGGGCGTGCGGGCCAGTGCGTTGACGGCGCAGGTTCCCGGTGAGAAAGACGCCGCGGGACGCCTGCGGGTGGCGCATGATTTGCGCGTGCCTGGCGCCGGCAAGGTCTTTGCCACGGGCGACGCCGCCGTTGCCGCCACGGATGACGAAGGCAATCACACGCTGATGAGCTGCCAGCACGCCATGTTCCTTGGGCGCTCCTCGGGCGACAATGCCGTGGCTGACCTGCTGGGACTGGCCACGCGGCCCTATCGCCAACCCTATTATGTGACCTGCCTGGATCTGGGAGCATGGGGTGCGGTCGTGACGCAGGGCTGGGAGCGCAAGGTGTGGCTGACGGGCAGCGAGGGCAAGGCCATGAAGGTGGCCATCAATGGCCGTGTGATTTATCCGCCTGTCGATAGTGCCGCGGCGCTGGCCGCCGCCGATCCGGCGTTCGAGCTGTCGCTGTAGCCTTGCGGCTGCAAACGGGGAGTGCTACAGTCCCCGTTTTGCAACGGAGGAATGGCATCATGGCACATTATGGAAGCGGCACCGAGTATGGCTTGCATTGCCTGCTATATCTGGCACAGCCGCTTGCCGAGCCTGCCAGCAGCCGCGACTTGGCGGAGTTGCAGGGTATTTCCGTCTCCTTCCTGGCGAAAATCTTTCCCAAGCTGGAGAAGGCGGGCATCGTGACCGCGTCGGAAGGCATACGCGGCGGTTATCAGCTGGCGCGCCCGCCCGGCGACATCAGCGTGCTCGAGGTGGTGGATGCCATCGAAGGCCCGAAACCCCTGTTCGATTGCCAGCAGATCCGCAGCCGCTGCACCCTGTACGAAGGCGAGCCGCCGGGCTGGATGACCAGCGGCGTATGCGGCATCCATGCCCTCATGCTGCGCGCCGAGAAAAGCATGCGCGCCGAACTGGGCAAGACCACCTTGCTTGACTTGGCGCAAGGTTTTGGCAGTGTCGCGCCGGCCGGTTTTGGCGCGGATGTGCAGGGCTGGTTCAGCGGCCGCGTGCAGGAGCGCAGCGAGGCGCGCATCGCCGCCGTGCGCGGACCGAAGTCGCGCCGCATCAAGGACGATGTGGTTTGACGCTCATTTGACGCTACTTCACGGTTTCAACAGCACGGTATCGACCAGGCTGCCAATCCAGCATACCACCAGCACGCCCACGGCCACCGTCATGGCGGGGCCGTCATTGGCGGACAGGGCATCGACTTTTTCCACGATCAGCTGCACGTCGAAGGGCAGGGCACCGCTGTCGATCTGTGCCATTATCTGGTCCAAACGTGCCATGATCTGGCGCACTACGATCACCAGCGCGACCAGGGCCGGCACGAGGAAGAGGCAGCCGCGTGCCTTGCGTTGCAATACGAAATGCCCGCTGCCGGGAAAAACCAGGGCCGACAGCAGCAGGGCGAGATTACGCTTGGAAGGAGGGGAGCCGCTCATGCGTGCCTTGTGTGGGTGGAAGAGCGGCTCATCATACTATTGCCAGCCGAATTTGCGCAGATACACGCGTTTCATGAACGTCGTCAGCACCGTGTAGCAGACGAGGATGCCCAGCAGCCAGGGGAAGTAGCCCAACGGCAAGGCCTGCAGCTTGAAGTAGGTCGCCAGCGGACCCATCGGCAGGAAGACGCCCACAGCCATGATGGCGGTGGTGGCCACCAGCAGGGGCACGGACGCGATGCTGTCGATGAAAGGCAGCTTGGGCGTGCGGATCAGGTGCACGATCAGGGTTTGGGTCAACAGCCCCACGACGAACCAGCCGGACTGGAACAGGGTTTGCTGCTCTGGCGTATTCGCGCCAAACACATGCCACATCAAGATAAACGTGCTGATGTCGAAAATCGAGCTGATGGGGCCAAAAAAGACCATGAAGCGGCCGATGTCGCGCGGATTCCAGCTCAGCGGCTGCTGGATCAGTTCGGCGTCGACATTGTCGAAGGGAATGGCGATCTGCGACACGTCATACAGCAGGTTCTGCACCAGCAGGTGCAGCGGCAGCATGGGTAAAAACGGCAAAAAGGCGCTGGCCACCAGCACGGAAAACACATTGCCGAAGTTCGAGCTGGCCGTCATGCGGATGTATTTCAGCATGTTGCTGAAGGTGCGGCGGCCTTCCAGCACGCCTTCTTCGAGCACCATCAGGCTCTTTTCCAGCAGGATGATGTCGGCCGCTTCCTTGGCGATATCGACGGCGGAATCGACGGAAATGCCGATGTCGGCCGCGCGCAGGGCGGGCGCGTCGTTGATGCCATCGCCCATGAAGCCGACGATGTGACCATTGCCGCGCAGGGCGCGCACGAGGCGCTCCTTGTGCAGCGGGCTGAGCTTGGCAAACACGGTATTGTCTTCCGCTGCCCTGGCCAGGGTGGCGTCGTCCATGTCGTCGAGCTGCGGGCCTTGCAGCACGCCATGCACGGCCAGGCCCACTTCGCGGCATATCTTCGCCGTCACGAGGTGATTGTCGCCCGTCAGGACTTTCACGGTCACGCCATGTTCCGCCAGCGCGCGCAGTGCTGGTGCCGTCGATTCCTTCGGCGGATCGAGGAAGGCCACATAGCCGATCAGGGTCAGCGCCGTTTCATCGGCCACGCCGTACACGGTCTTATGGGGCGGCACTTCCTTGACGGCCACGGCCACCACTCTTAAGCCTTCCGCATTCAGGCCATGCGTGGTTTCCAGCACCTTCGCCAGCAGGGCCGCATCGAGGGGAATATTCACGCCGCCCAGGCGCAGATGGCTGCAGGCGGCGAGGATTTCCTCGACGGCGCCCTTGCAGATCAGTTCATGGTGGTCATTCTTTTCGGAAACGACGACGGACATGCGGCGGCGCACGAAATCAAACGGGATTTCATCGACTTTCACATAATCGCGGGCCAGCTGCATTTCCGTCTGCAGCTCAACATGGTCAAGCACGGCCCGGTCCAGCAGGTTTTTGAGGCCCGTCTGGTAGTGGCTGTTCAGATAAGCGAATTGCAGCACTTCGTCGGAGGGCTGGCCGAACACGTCCGTGTGGCGCTCGAGCACGATCTTGTCCTGCGTCAAGGTGCCCGTCTTGTCCGTGCACAGCACGTCCATGGCGCCGAAGTTCTGGATGGCGTCCAGGCGTTTCACGACGACTTTCTTTTTCGACAGTTTCACGGCGCCCTTGGCCAGGGTGCTGGTGACGATCATGGGCAGCATTTCCGGCGTCAGGCCGACGGCGACGGACAGGGCAAACAGGAACGCTTCCATCCAGTCGCCCTTGGTCCAGCCATTGATGAGGAACACGAGCGGCGCCATCACGAGGGCGAAGCGGATCAGCAGCCAGCTGACGCTGTTGACGCCCGCTTCGAAGGCCGTCGGCGTACGCTCGGTGGCCGTCACGCGCGTGGCGATGGTGCCGAAGTAGGTGCGGTTGCCTGTGGCCAGCACCAGCGCCGTGGCGGCGCCGGAGATCACGTTGGTGCCCATGAACAGCAGGTTGGCCAGTTCCATGGGATCGCGGCCCGCACTGTCGGCCAGTTCGGCCATTTTTTCCACCGGCAAGGATTCACCCGTCATGGCGGCCTGGCTGACGAACAGGTCTTTTGCGGAAAGCAGGCGGCAGTCGGCGGGAATCATGTCGCCGGCCGACAGTACGATGAGGTCGCCCTGCACCAGCTGGCGGATCGGCAGCTCGACCTGCTGGCCGTTGCGCAGCACGGTGGCCGTATTGCTGACCATGGCTTTCAGGCGCTCGGCGGCCCGGTTCGAGCGGCCTTCCTGCACGAAGCGCAGCAGGGTCGACAAGATCACCATGGTGCCGATGACGATGGTGGCCTTCGGGTCTTCCGTCAGGTAGGACACGATGGCCAGCACGGTGAGCAGCAGGTTGAACGGATTCTTGTAGCACAGCCACAGGTGCTGGTACCAGGCCAGCGGTTTTTCATGCTCGACTTCATTGGGGCCCGTTTGCGCGCCGATGACTTGCGCCTCGGCATCGCGCAAGCCTTCGATGCGCGTGTGCAGGCGGTTCAGCGCCGTATCGAGGTCTTCATGGGCGGCAGCCAGCAGCTGGCGCGCCAGGTGGTCGGGCACTGGGCGGGCCGTGCTGTTTTCCAGTGGCATGGCGCGCCGGCGGAAGTGGCCGGCCGTATGGCGCTTGCGCAGGAACGATTCGAATAAGCGGGTGAAGAGATTCATGGCTCTTCCTTTCACGACGAGGTGTTGACGGGCGGCGCAGCCGCAGGCAAGACTTGCGTGCCGCCAACGCAACATGGCGAGGCATGGCGCTGGCGGGCAATCCGGGTCAGTAGCCGGTCGCGATCGGAAAGAGGGGGAGAGGCGCGCAGCCGTACTGGCCGCGCGAGACACCGCACCTTGCTCAGCAAGGCACGGAGAAAACGGAATTCCGCGTTGCTTGCTGTTTAGCTGCCGAGGCAATCACCGATACAAGATCGGCTACTGTCACTAGAACAAGTACCCACGTGGGACTCCGTAAATGAATAATGAGGGCATCTTATGGATGTGCTGCAAGAGTGTCAACTGAAGAAATCTTAGGTTTCCAAAGTGTAATGTGGGTGTTGCAGGCCACCTGCTCAGCCATGTTGCGTGGCCATCGCCAGCGAATCGGACAATATCTGCCACAAGGCCGCGTGGCGCTGCTGCAGCGCGGCGCCGCCCGCGTAGATTAGCTCCACGTGCAGGCTGTCGACGATGCCCAGATAGGCTTGCGCATACAGGTCGACGCGTTGCGGCGGCAGCGCGGGCGCCAGCCGGCCCAGGCTGGCCACGAAGTGCTGCTGCAATTGCGCCAGCAGCGCTTCGTAACCCGTGCCGACTTCGATGCGCAGGGGCGCGGGCGGCAAATACGCCGTGCGCAGCAAAAAGCGCAAATGGGCCGAGTCCGCATAGCGCTGCGCCATGCGGTCGCAGTACAGGGAGCCGGCCAGAGCACTGCCGGCCGTGGCCGCCAGCGCCGCTTCATCGGCGAAACAGGCATCCATGAAGGCTTGCTCTTCGGCCAGGGCGTCGGCAAAGACGTCGAGGAACAGGGCATCCTTGCCGGCGAAGTGCGAGTACAGCGAAGCCTTGCGCATGCCCGCCTGCCCGGCGATGTCGCTGAGGGACGAGGCATCGTAGCCATGCTCCGAAAAGTGCACGACGGCAACGGCACAGATGTTATCGGCCGAAGCCGAGCGTTTTTTCATCATTGGGGTGAGTGTGAGTGAGGCGTCAGTGCGCTCCGAGGCTGCTGGCATGGACCGGATGGATGCGCGCAGTAGCCAGGGTCAGCCATGATACCAGCAGGCCGGCCACGGTCAAGAACAGCAGCCAGGGCAGTGGCCCCCATTCGGACAGGCTGGCCGCCAGCGGCGTGGCCAGCGACGACAAGGTCATCTGGATGGCGCCCAGCAGGGCGGCCGTGGAGCCGAGCGCGCGCTGCTGCGAACCCATGGCCATGGCCATCAGCGCCGCTTCCGCGATGCCCAGGCCAAACAGGGCCACGAACATGCCCGGCACGACGGCGGCGATGCCTGCTCCCGCCCAGGCACCGAGCAGGGCCAGTCCCGCGCCGCCCAGCATGGCCGCGCTGCCCGTCACGCTCAATCGCGCCACGCCATACTTTTCCACCAGGCGGCCGCTGGCCATCGCACCGAGCAGCACGGCCACGCCCGTGGCGCCGAACACCAGGCCGAAACTGCCGGCGGACAGGCCGAAGTCGCGCTGGTACACGAGCGACGCTCCGCCGATATAGGCAAACAGGAAAAAGAATGTGGCCGACAGGGCCAGCGCGGGCAGCAGGAAGGCGCGATCCAGCGCGATGCGCGCATACGTGCGGTGCATGCCGCGCGGCGAGACGCGGCGGGCGCGGGGCAGCGTTTCCGGCAGGAACAGCGCGCTATTGAGCAGGGTCAAGACACCGAGCGCGGCCAGGGCCAGCATCACGGCGCGCCAGCCGTAATGCGCGTCGAGCAAGCCGCCCACGGCCGGCGCCAGCACGGGCGCCAGGCCCACGATGGTCATCAGGAGGGCAAACAGCTGCGCCGCCTGCACGCCATCGGCCACGTCGCGCACCATGCTCATCACGACGACCAGGGTCAGCGCCGCACCCAGGCCCTGCAGGGTGCGCGCCAGCAGCAGGGTGTTCAATTGATCCGCCTGTGCCGCCCACACGGCGGCAAGAATGTAGACGGCGATGCCGGCCAGCAGCGGACGGCGCCGGCCCAGCATGTCGGTCAGCGGGCCGCACAGCAGCTGCCCGCCGCCCAGGGCCAGCAGGAACACGGTCAGGCTCAGCTGCACATTTGCATACGAGGTGTGCAGCTCGCGCGCCATGGCGGGCATCGAGGCCAGGTACATGTCGATGCCGGCCGGACCGAGCACGGCGACCAGGGCCAGGGAAGCCGCCAGCCCGAGACTGGCGGCGGGAAGAGGGGTTTGCTGCTGCATTGCGCTTCCTTTGTATCGTCAAAAAACACGGCATGGACATTGCCGTCTTTTTTATTGTACACTGACTACCTACCGATAGGTAGCTACTCAATAAAGGCAAAGGATGACGACGATGATGAACGTAACAATGGCGGCTGCGCCGCATCTGCGGGGAGAGCGGACATGACGGAAGTGGGTATTTCGCTCAGCGGCGTCGCTGTCGCACTGCTGTTTGCCGCCTGGAGTTCGCACCGCGCCCGCTGCGAGCGGCGCGATGTCGTGCTGTTGACGATGCTGGGCACCGTGCTGGGGTTGCCGGGCGCGGCCTTGCTGGCGTTGTAGGTCGGATTAGGTCTGAAGGACCGTAATCCGACAGCGCCACATAGGTCAACAATGTTGTCGGATTACGCGCTTGCGCGCTAATCCGACCTACGTGGATGTGCAGGCATAAAAAAAAGGCAGGCCGCGTGGCCTGCCTTCTTGTCGTCGACACGCCCGCGGAAGCGGGCGCCCGGCGCTTACTCTTCTTCGTATGAGCTGATAGGTGCGCAACCGCAGAACAGGTTGCGGTCGCCGTACACGTTGTCGGCGCGGCCGACTGGTGGCCAGTATTTGCGCTGGCGCAGGGAAGCGACGGGGTAGGCGGCGATTTCGCGGCTGTACTTGCGTTCCCAATTGTCCGACATCAGCACCTGCGCCGTGTGCGGCGCGTTTTTCAGCGGGTTGTCGTCGTGGTCGAATTCACCGCTGGCGACCTTGGCGATTTCCGCGCGGATGGCGATCATGGCGTCGATGAAGCGGTCGATTTCCACTTTCGATTCGCTTTCCGTCGGCTCGATCATCAGGGTGCCCGGCACGGGGAAGCTCATGGTCGGCGCATGGAAACCGAAGTCCATCAAACGCTTGGCCACGTCTTCGTTGCTGATGCCGGTGGCGTCCGTGATCGGGCGCAGGTCCAGGATGCACTCGTGCGCGACCAGGCCGTCGTGGCCCGAGTACAGCACGGGGTAGTGCGGCGCCAGGCGGCGCGCGATGTAGTTCGCCGCCAGGATCGCCGTCTCGGTCGCTGCCGTCAAGCCTTCCGCGCCCATCATGGCGATGTACATCCACGAAATCGGCAGGATGCTGGCCGAGCCGAATGGCGCGGCGCTGACGGCGCCGATGCCGGCCACATCGCGCTGGTAGCCCGAGGAACGCTGGTTCGGCAGGAATTTCGCCAGGTGGGCGCCGACGCCGATCGGGCCGACGCCTGGTCCGCCGCCGCCGTGCGGGATGCAGAAGGTCTTGTGCAGGTTCAGGTGCGACACGTCGCCGCCAAACGAGCCGGGAGCGGCCACGCCGACCAGCGCGTTCATGTTGGCGCCGTCGATGTAGACCTGGCCGCCGTGCGAGTGGATGATCTCGCACAGTTCCTGGATGCCTTCTTCAAACACGCCGTGGGTGGATGGGTAGGTGACCATCACGCAGGCCAGGTTGGCGCTGTGCTTTTCCGCTTTCGCTTTCAGGTCGGCCAGGTCCACGTTGCCGTTGGCGTCGCAACTGGTGACGACCACCTGCATGCCGACCATGTTAGCCGATGCCGGGTTGGTGCCGTGCGCCGACGACGGGATCAGGCAGATGTTGCGGTGGCCTTCGCCGCGCGATTCGTGGTAGGCCTTGATCACCAGCAGACCCGCGTATTCACCCTGCGAGCCGGCGTTCGGCTGCAGCGAGACGGCCGCGTAGCCTGTCAGCGCGCACAGCATCTCTTCCAGCTGCGAAATCATCTCGCGGTAGCCGACCGTTTGCGCATCGGGAGCGAACGGGTGGATGTTGGAGAACTCGGGCCAGGTGACGGGAATCATTTCACTCGTCGCGTTCAGCTTCATGGTGCACGAGCCGAGCGGGATCATGGTGCGGTCCAGCGCCAGGTCCTTGTCGGCCAGGCTGCGCAGGTAGCGCAGCATTTCGTGTTCCGAGTGGTAGCTGTTGAAGACGGGGTGGGTCAGGTAGGCGCTCTCGCGCGCCAGCTGTGTCGGCAGGGCGCTGGTGACGCCAGCTTCCACGCTGTCCAGGTCAGGTGCGGCAGGCGCGTTGACCAGGCCGTGCGCGAACACTTTCCACAGCAGCGCGATATCGTCGCGCGTGGTGGTTTCATCGAGCGACACGCCGACATGGGTATTGTCGATCTTGCGCAGATTGACGCCGTGGTGCATGGCCGTCGCGTGCAGTTGCGCCGCATCGGCAACGTTGATGGTCAGGGTGTCGAAGTAGCTCGCGTTGACGACGCCATAGCCGAGGGTCTTCAGGTTGGCGGCCAGCACGCCCGTGTAGCGGTGCACGCGCTGGGCGATCTGCAGCAGGCCGGCAGGACCGTGGTAGACGGCGTACATCGAGGCCATCACGGCCAGCAGCACTTGCGCCGTGCAGATGTTCGAGGTCGCTTTTTCGCGGCGGATATGCTGTTCGCGCGTTTGCAGGGCCAGGCGATACGCCTTGTTGCCTTGCGCATCGACGGTCACGCCGACCAGGCGGCCCGACATATTGCGCTTGAATTCATCGCGCGTGGACAGATAGCCCGCGTGCGGGCCGCCGAAACCGAGCGGCACGCCGAAGCGCTGGCTGTTGCCGACGACGACGTCGGCGCCCCATTCGCCCGGCGGCGCCAGCATGGTCAGGGCCAGCAGGTCGGCCGCGACGATGACCATGGCGCCGTTCGCGTGCAGTTTTTCCACGCCGGCGCGGTAGTCGCGCACGACGCCGTTGACGCCAGGGTATTGCAGCAGCACGCCGAAGCAGGCGTCCAGCGACTCGATTTCAGCCGGGTCGAAGGTACGCACTTCGATGCCGATCGGCTGGGCGCGCGTCTGCACCACTTCCAGGGTTTGCGGCAGCACGTCATTGGCGACGTACAGCACGTTCGACTTCGACTTGCCCACGCGCTGGATCAGGGTCATCGCCTCGGCGGCGGCCGTGCCTTCGTCCAGCATCGAGGCGTTCGAGATGCCCATGCCGGTCAAATCCGTGATCACTTGCTGGAAGTTCAAAATCGCTTCCAGGCGGCCTTGCGAAATCTCTGGCTGGTATGGCGTGTACGCCGTGTACCAGGCCGGGTTTTCAAAGATGTTGCGCAACACGACGCCAGGGGTGAACGTGTTGTAGTAGCCCTGGCCGATCAGGGATTTCAATACCTGGTTCTTGCCGGCGATGGCTTTCAGGCGCGACAGGGCTTCCTGTTCCGGCATCGGCTGCGAGTACGCGCCCAGGGGCAGGGCGCCCTTGTTGCGGATGTTGGCCGGTACCAGGGCGTCGATCAGCGCGGCGCGCGATGGATAGCCGAGGGTCGCCAGCATGGCTTGCTGTTCGGTGGCAGAAGGGCCGATGTGGCGGGCGATGAAGGCATCGCGTGCTTCGAGTTGGGTCAGGCTGGTGCGGGTCATGATATAGAGGCCAAAAAAGACTGAAAAACCGGGATGCGGCGCGCGGGCGCAGCGCAGAAAAAATGCAAACGGGCCGCGATTGCGGCCCGTGAGTCAAACGCGATTAGGCGCCGGTGGTGGCGCCATAGGCGGCAGCGTCGAGCAAGCCGTCCAGGGCCGACACGTCGGCTGGCTTGATCTTGAACAGCCAGTTGGCGTAGGCGTCGGCGTTGATCGACTCAGGCGAGTTGACCACGTCGTCGTTGACGGCCACGACTTCGCCGGCGATCGGCGCGTAGATGTCGCTCGCTGCCTTGACCGATTCCACCACGGCGGCGTCGTCGCCGGCGCCGTAGGTATTGCCCACGGTTGGCAGTTCGACGAAGACGATGTCGCCCAGGGCGTCCTGCGCGTACTCGGTGATGCCGACGGTGATCGTGCCGTCGCCTTCAAGGCGTACCCATTCGTGGGAAGCGGTGTACTTCAGTTCTGCAGGAATGTTCATGTGTGGCTCCAGATGGTAAGTGTTCGTTATTGATTATGGTTGTACGGTCTTGCGGGCGGCTCTAATACGCTTACGCAGCCAGGATTTTACCGTTACGCACGAAAGGCAGCTTGACAACGGAAGCGGCCAGCTGCTTGCCGCGGATTTCCACGTGCACGGTGTCGCCCACGTTCACGCCGTTCGGCACGCGCGCCAGGGCAATCGCTTCCTGCATCGTCGGGCTGAAGGTGCCGCTGGTGATTTCGCCCGTGGCTTCGCTGCCGGCGATGATGACTTTCTGGTGGGCGCGCAGCACGCCGCCTTTTTCGCGCAGGATCAGGCCCACGAATTGCGCGTTCTGGCCTTTGGCCAGCAGGGCGGCCTTGCCGATGAAGTCGCGCTCGCTGACCAGGTCGATGGTCCACGCCAGGCCCGCGTCGAGCGGGTTGACGGTTTCATCCATGTCCTGGCCGTACAGATTCATGCCCGCTTCCAGGCGCAGGGTATCGCGCGCGCCCAGGCCCGCCGGCTTGACGCCGGCCGCTGCCAGGGCGTTCCACAGCGCTTCCACCTGGGTGGCGGCCACGCCGATTTCAAAGCCGTCTTCGCCCGTGTAACCGGTGCGCGCCAGCATGACTTCGCCGAAAGCCGTGTCCTTGACGATGACGACGTTGAATGGCTTGATGGCTTCGGAGGCGGCTTGCGTTTCCGGCAGCACTTGCCACACCTTGGCGCGGGCGTTCGGGCCTTGCACGGCGACCAGCGCCATGGCGTCATTGCCGTCGCGGCGCTGGGTGATCGTCAGACCGCTGTTGGTGCTGGTATTTTGCCGCTGCATCCAGGCCACGTCTTTTTCCGCCGTGCCCGCGTTGACGACCAGGCGGAACCAGTTTTCATTGAAGAAGTAGACGATCAAGTCATCGATGACGGTACCTTCGGCATTGAGCATGCACGAGTACAGCGCCTTGCCCGACACTTGCAGCTTGTCAACGTTGTTGGCCAGCAAGCCGCGCAGGAAAGCGCGCACGTTCGGACCTTCGATATCGACCACGCACATATGGGACACGTCGAACATGCCGGCATCGCCGCGCACGGCATTGTGTTCTTCGATTTGCGAGCCGTAGTTGACGGGCATGTCCCAGCCGCCGAAATCGACCATGCGGGCGCCGAGGGCACGGTGGGCGTTATTGAGTGGGGTCGCTTTGAGCGTCATGGATTCCTCGGGACGAAGGTAAAAGGGGAGTTAACAAAACATAGAATAGCCAAACACGGCTTTCCAGCGTGATCACTGACCCCCCTGTCCTTTGTACCTGAGAGATTACGGGGGCTTGCCCCGTGCGCCCCTTCGGTGGGCCGCCGGCAATAGCCGCGGCCGCTCTCCAGAGTTGAGCTGAAACGTGTCGCCAAAGCAACAGCTTCAGTCCGCCTGATCGGTCCTTTTGCCTGAGAGTTTTTGGGTAGTGCCCCTTCGGCGGCAACGCTGGTTTGCCCTCTCCCGATCAAGTGGGAGGAATATATGCCAGCAGGGTGTTTCTGTCAATCTGAAAAGACGTTGCCAAATTGCAGCAAAAGCCCCGGTTTGCGGGGCTGGCAGGGGGCTGGAGACGCCGCAAAAGGGCGCCCGGCCGCGCGGGAATGCGCTATGATGAAATCCTGGCTTTCTTGCGGGTGCCTGCCATGAACACTACACAAAGCGAGACGCAAAACAACACCGAGCAGCACGGTTACTTTACCCTCTCGGGCGACGTCAACAGTGACATGGTGCGGCGCGTCTTCAACGCCGTGGCCGACATCACGGAAGACAAGCTCACCACTGCGCACATTTTGATCCAGTCCAACGGCGGCTATGTCAGCGATGGCATCTGTCTGTACAACTTCCTCAGCAAGTTGCCTTTCGACATCATCACCTATAACGCGGGCGCCGTGGCTTCCATCGCCGTCACCCTGTTCCTGGCGGGGCGGCACCGCCACGCCAGCGACACGGCCCGTTTCATGGTGCACAAGTCGCATGCGACAGCCTCGCCCGGATCGCGCCCCGACGCGCTCAGCATCATCGTCGAGGGCTTGCGCGCCGACGACATGCGCACCGAGCGCATCCTGCGCGGCCACGTCAGCCTGACGGAAGAGCAGTGGCAGGTGCACGCGTATTCCGACCTGCATCTGACGGCCGACCAGGCGCTGGAAGTGGGCATGATCGAATCGATCCGCGACTTTGCGCCGCCCAAGGGCAAGCGCTTGACGAATATCTGACGCGTGCCTTGCAATGCCCGGCGGATGGTTTCGGCGTGGAAATTTTGTAATCGAATGTAATTCTTCGCTGCAGCACAGCAAAAGCCGCGCGGAACAGCACTGAGTCGTGGCATAGTGCAAGCTGATCATGAAATAAGTGCAGGCACGATGACTTGGTGGAATGGAATTTCTTTTGCGGCCGATATGGCCGTGATGGGGCCGGCTGGCGTGGCGATCGCCCTGTGGCTGCTCGTTTCGCGCCAGTGGCGCCTGGTACTGAGCTGGAGCCTGTGGTACGGCGGCGGCCTGGCCCTCGTGGTGCTGTCGAAGCTGGCCTTCATGAGCTGGGGTGTGGGCAGCAGCGTGCTCGATTTTACGGGTTTCAGCGGCCACGCCATGCGCGCCGGCGCCGTGTTTCCCGTGCTGATGTATGTGCTGCTGCAGCGGGCCGCACCGCGCTGGCGCCATGCCGGCGTGCTCGTCGGCGTGGCGTTTGCCGTGCTGGTGGCTATTTCCCGCGTGGTCGTCCATGCGCACAGCGTGTCGGAAGCCGTCAGCGGCTGCGTGCTGGGCCTGGCGCTGGCGCTGGGCTTCATGTGGAATGCCCGCGGCACCGTCAATTTCGCCGTCAGCCATGCGCTGGCGCTGGCCAGCCTGGTGCTGATGGTGGTGCTCAGCTTCAAGGCCGAACCCATGCCGACCGAGCAATGGCTGCAAAAACTGGCCCTGGTGCTGTCCGGCCATGAGCGAGTTTTTTCCCGCGAAGACTGGAAACTGGCACAGGATGGCCGCCCAGCCCCATGATGCGGGACAGGCTGGCGCCTGGCGCCACGGTTTTTTGGCCAGAAAAGCATCAGGAAATGATATGATGAACCACTTTTTTTGCGGTGCATGGCCAGACAGCCGCCGCGATGGTGCATCTGAAGTGAATATGAACCGGGTTCACCCATAATATAACCGCCAGCATAGGCCAGGAACTCTAAAACACGTGCGTCTCTCTTCCATCAAGTTGTCGGGATTTAAGTCTTTCGTCGATCCCACCAATTTCCAGGTGCCAGGCCAGCTCGTGGGCGTGGTCGGGCCGAATGGCTGCGGCAAGTCGAACATCATCGACGCCGTGCGCTGGGTGCTGGGCGAATCGAAAGCGTCGGAACTGCGCGGCGAGTCGATGCAGGACGTCATTTTCAATGGTTCCACGCACCGCAAGCCGGCCGGCCGCGCCTCGGTCGAGCTGGTATTCGACAACAACGATGGCAAGGCCTCGGGCCAATGGGGCCAGTACGCCGAGATCGCCGTCAAGCGCACCCTGACGCGCGACGGCACGTCCACCTATTACATCAATGGCCAGCCCGTGCGCCGGCGCGACATCCAGGATATTTTCCTTGGCACGGGCCTCGGTCCGCGCGCCTACGCCATCATCGGCCAGGGCATGATTTCGCGCATCATCGAATCGCGCCCCGAAGAATTGCGCGTCTTCCTGGAAGAGGCGGCCGGCGTCTCCAAATACAAGGAACGCCGCCGCGAGACGGAAAACCGCTTGCAGGACACGCGCGAGAATTTGCTGCGCGTGGAAGACATCTTGCGCGAACTCAATGCCAACCTGGAAAAGCTGGAAGCGCAGGCGGCCGTGGCCACCCGTTTCCACGCCTTGCAGGCGGACCAGGAAGAAAAACAGAAACTGTTGTGGTTGCTGCGCAAGAACGAGGCGCAAAACGAGCAGACGCGCTATTTCCGCGAAGTGGAACAGGCGCAGACGGACCTGGAAGAGCAGACGGCCAAGCTGCGCAATGTGGAACTGACCCTCGAGCAGATGCGCCAGGCGCACTTTGCCGTGGGCGACCGTTTGCACACGGCGCAAGGCCATCTGTACCAGACGAATGCGGAAATCGGCAGCCTGGAAGCGCAGATCAAGTTCGTCATCGAATCGCGCGCGCGCCTGCAGGCGCAGCTGGCGACACTGACGGCCCAGCGCGACCAGTGGACGCAGCAAGGCGGCGAATACCAGGAGCAGATCGAAGAGGCGGAATTTCATCTCGAAGAGCTGGCTGCCAAGGTCGAGCAATCGCAAATGATGGCGGAGCAGAAGGGCGAACAATTGCCCGAGCTGGACGCCGCCTGGCGCGCCGCGCAAAACAAGAGCACGGAATCGCGCGCACGGATCATGCAGGCCCAGCAGCAGCTGGAACTGGAATCGGCACACCAGCGCAACGCCTCGAACATCCTGGCCAGTCTCTTGAGCCGCCGCGAGCGCCTGCAGCAGGAAAAGAACAGCCTGAGTTTGCCCGACAGCAGCCATCTGGAAAACCTGAAACTGCAGCTGGAAGAAAAGCAGCAAACGCTGGAAGAACAGGGTTTCTATCTAGAGGAAGCGCTGGAGCAGCAGCCCAAACTGGAGCAGGAACGGGCCGAGGCGCAGGCGCAAGTCAATGCCGAGACGGCGGCGAATGCCCAGCTGGAAGCGCGCCTTTCCGCTTTGAAACAATTGCAGGAACGGGTACAGACCCAGGGCAAGGTTCAGCCATGGCTGAAAAAGCACGAGCTCGACACCTTGCCGCGCCTGTGGCAAAAGCTGCAGATCGAAGCGGGCTGGGAAGCGGCCATGGAATCGATCTTGCGCGAGCGCACGTCGGCCCTGCAACTGTCGAACATCGACTGGGCCAAGGCATTCTTTGCCGACGCGCCGCCGGCCAAGCTGGCCCTGTATGCGCCATCCACCGTGGCGCCGCTGCCGATGCCGGAAGTGGCGGGTCTGAAACCGTTCCTGAACTTGCTCAAACTCAATGATCCGGGCTTGCGCGGCTTGCTGCAGGATTGGCTGTACAACGCCTACGCCGTGGAAGACGCAGCCGAAGCCCTGGCCGAACGCGCAAAATTGCCGCCAGGCGGCTACTTCGTCACGCGTGCCGGTCACGTGGTCACGGCCACCAGCGTGCGCTTCTATGCGGCTGATTCGGAGCAGGAAGGCATGCTGGGCCGCCAGCAGGAAATCGAGAATATCGGCAAACAGTTGCGCGCCCAGCAATTGCTGGCCGAAGAGGCGCGCGCCCGTTCCGTACGGGCCGACGCGGCCGTGGGGGCCTTGACGCGCAACCTGTCCGACCTGCGCCTGCGCATCCAGCAACTGACGGCGTCCGTGCATACCTTGCAGCTCGACGTGGTCAAATTGTCGGAAGTGGAAGCGCGTTTCAACCAGCGCAGCACGCAGATCGGCGCCGACCTGGCCGAAATCGCCGCGCAGGAAGCGGAACAGATGCAGACCAAGCTGGAATCGGAAGAAAAATTCGAACAGCTGGACATGGAGCTGGGCAACTTGCAGGAAGCGCACGAAGACGGCCATACGGACTTCCTGCAGAAGGAACAGCGCCTGGCCGAAGCGCGCGAAGCCTTGCGCGACCTGGAGCGGGCCGCCAAGGATACGGAATACGCGGAAAAAGCCCAGCGCGCGAAGATCGAGGAGTTGCGCCGCAACATCGCCACGGCCAGTACGCAGGCCCAGCAAGTGACTGCCAGCCTGCAGGCGGGCGAACTGGAACTGGCCAACCTGGAAAGCGGCGCGGCCGCCGACGGCTTGCAGGACTTGCTCGAGCGCCGCACGACGCAGGAGCGGGCGCTGGCCGATGCGCGCCATGAGCTCGATCAGATCACGCAGCAGCTGCGCCTGTCCGAAGATGCGCGTACGCAATCGGAACGCAGTCTGCAGCCGCAGCGCGACAAGATCATGGAAATGCAGCTCAAGGAACAGGCCGCGCGCCTGAACCAGGAGCAATTCGCCCAGCAATTGCTGGAGTCGGGCGCCGATGAAGCTGTCCTGACGGAAAAATTGCACCCGGACATGCGTCCGTCGTATCTGCAGGGCGAAGTGACGCGTTTGACGAATGCCATCACGGGCCTGGGCGCCGTCAACCTGGCCGCGCTGGACGAGCTGGCGCAGGCATCCGAGCGCAAGAATTTCCTCGATGCCCAGAATGCCGACCTGACGGAAGCGATCAATACGCTGGAAGACGCGATCCACAAGATCGACAAGGAAACGCGCGACTTGCTGCAAGACACGTTCGACAAGGTCAACCATCACTTTTCCGAGCTGTTCCCGATTCTGTTCGGCGGCGGCCAGGCGAAACTGACCATGACGGGCGACGAGATTCTCGATTCCGGTGTACAAGTCATGGCGCAGCCTCCCGGCAAGAAAAATGCCACCATCCACCTGTTATCGGGTGGAGAGAAGGCGCTGACCGCGACCGCATTGGTGTTTTCCATGTTCCGCCTGAATCCGGCGCCGTTCTGCCTGCTCGACGAAGTCGATGCACCGCTGGACGATTCGAACACGGAACGCTTCTGCCGCATGGTCAAGCGCATGTCCGACCAGACCCAATTCCTTTTCATTTCGCATAACAAGATTGCGATGGAAATGGCCCATCAATTGATCGGTGTGACGATGCAGGAGCAGGGCGTATCGCGCATCGTGGCGGTGGACATGGAGTCCGCCGCAAATTTTGCAACCGAGGCACAAGCAGCATGACAGACCTTCAAATTACCTTGTTCGGCGCCGGCGGCGTCTTTATCGTCGGCGTTTTCTCGTATAACAAATGGCAGGAATACAAGGCCAAGAAAAGCGTGGAACGGGCTTTTTCCACTGACCACGACGACGTGCTGATGCGCGAGGGCGACGCCCCCGCGGTGGAAGCCCAGGAACCCGTCTTGCGCCAGGAGCCGCGCTTCGACGCGGCGCCCGCCGCCAAGGCCGAACCATCGTTCGGCGCACCGCCAGCGGCCCCCGTACCTGACGCGCCCGTGCATGCGGAACCGTCGCTGGCCGATGCCGACCCTGCACCCGCCGCTCCTGCCGCGCCGGCGCAGCAGGAAGTCAGCGCCGCCAGCGAACAGGCGACCAGCCTGGTCGACCCGCTGATCGATTGCCTGCTGCCCCTGTCGCTGGAAGCGCCCGTGCGCGGGGACAAGATACTGCCCGTGCTGCAAACCCTGCGCCTGGTGGGTAACAAGCCCGTCCACTTCATCGGCTTGCACGTGAATGGCGACTGGGAACCGATCACGCATGGCGGTGTCTACACCAAGATGCAGGGCGGCGTGCAGCTGGCCAGCCGCAGCACGGCCTTGAATGAACTGGAATACTCGGAACTGGTCACGCGCCTGCGCGGTGTGGCCGACGAGATTGGCGCCGAGCCGGAAGTGCCCGACATGATGGAAGTGATGGCCGAAGCGCGCAATCTGCACCGCTTCGTGGCCGGTCACGATGCCCAGCTGGGTGTGAACCTGCACACGAATGGCGCGCCATGGGCCATTTCCACCTTGCTGTTCGCGCTGGAAAAACAGGGCTTTGACGTGCGTCCTGATGGCCGTTTCGTCATGCCGGACGGCGACGGCGGCTATCTGTTCTCGCTGTCGACGAATGTCACCCTGGCCGAAGAAACGACGCCACGCCTGACCCTGTTGCTGGACGTGCCATGCGTGGCGCCCGCGCGCGACGGTTTCGGCGCCATGGTCGCCTGCGCCAAGGCACTGGTGGGCCGCCTGGACGCTACCATCGTCGACGATTACAACCAGGCCTTGTCCGATGCGGCACTGGCCGAGATCGCCGGCCAGGTGCAAGAGTTTTACCAGGAAATGGAGGCGGCCGACATTCCGGCCGGCTCCACCCGCGCCCTGCGTTTATTTAGCTGAAGAATCCCGCAACAATGACTGATCCGATCAACCAGGACGCCGCCCAGCGCGTCCTGGCACTCACGGCCGAACTCAATCGGCATCTGCACGCCTACCACGTGCTCGACAATCCCACCATCCCCGACGCCGAGTACGACAAGCTGTTTGTCGAACTGCAGGCGCTGGAAGCGGCCCATCCGGAACTGCGCACGCCCGATTCGCCCACCTTGCGCGTGGGCGCGGCGCCCTTGCCGCAATTCGAGCAAGTCACGCACACGGTGCCGATGTTGTCGCTGAATAATGGTTTCACCGATGACGATATCGTCAATTTCGACCGCCGCGTGCGCGAAGGCCTGGACCTTGACGGTGCAGAGGTCGACTACGCGGCCGAAGTGAAATTCGACGGCCTGGCCATCAACCTGCGCTATGAAAACGGCCTGTTCGTGCAGGCGGCCACGCGCGGCGACGGCGCCACGGGCGAAGACGTGACGGCGAATATCCGCACCATTTCCGGCATCCCGCTGCGCCTGCTTGGCGACAGGATTCCTGCCGTGCTCGACGTGCGCGGCGAAGTGATGATGTTCAAGGCCGATTTTGCCCGTTTGAACGAACGCCAGCGCGAAGCGGGGCAGAAGGAATTCGCCAACCCGCGCAATGCGGCCGCCGGCAGCCTGCGCCAACTCGATTCGCGCATCACGGCGCAGCGCAAGCTGCGTTTCTATGCGTATGGCATCGGCGCCCTCGATGGCGCCGCCATGCCGGTGTCGCATTCGGCCTTGCTGGACTGGTACGAAACGCTGGGCATCCCCGTGTCGAAGGAGCGCAAGGTGGTGCAGGGCGCGCAGGGCTTGCTGGCATACTACGCCGATATCGGCGCGCGCCGACCCGTCTTGCCCTACGAAATCGACGGCGTGGTCTACAAGGTGAATGCGACGGAAGACCAGCAGGAACTGGGCTTTGTGTCGCGCGCGCCCCGTTTTGCGCTGGCGCACAAGTTCCCCGCCGAAGAAGCGCTGACGCAGGTGCTGGGCATCGATATCCAGGTGGGCCGCACGGGTGCCATGACACCCGTGGCGCGCCTGGCGCCCGTGTCCGTGGGCGGCGTGACGGTAACCAACGCCACCTTGCACAATGAAGATGAAGTGCTGCGCAAGGATGTGCGCGTGGGCGACACCGTCATCGTGCGCCGCGCCGGCGACGTGATTCCCGAAGTGCTGAGCGTGGTGCTGGAAAAGCGCCCGGAACCGGCGCCGCTGCCGTTCAAGATGCTGGAAGCGTGTCCCGTCTGCGGCTCGCACGTGGTGCGTGAAGAGGGCGAGGCGATTGCCCGCTGCTCGGGTGGCCTGTTCTGCTCGGCACAGCGTAAGGAAGCGTTCCGCCATTTTGCGGGCCGCCGCATGATGGATATCGAAGGCCTGGGCGAACGTTATATCGATACCCTGGTCGAACTGGAATACGTGCATGGCTTGGCTGACCTGTACGGCCTGACCCTGGAAAAACTGCTGGAAATGAAGCTGCGCGCCGACGAGCGCGACGGTTCGACGCCAGAAACAGTGCAACAAGGCAAGATTCCTACCAAGTGGGCGGAAAATCTGCTGGCCGGCATCAAGGCGAGCAAGCGTCCGCCGCTGGAGCGTTTCCTGTTCGCGCTGGGCATCCGCCACGTGGGCGAGTCGACGGCGAAGACCCTGGCCGAGTGGCTGGGCAGCCTGGCGTATGTGCGGCAGGCGCCGGCGGCCTTGCTGCGCGTGCTGCCCGATATCGGCGGCACCGTGGCCGAATCGATTGCCGACTTCTTTGCCGAAGAAAAGAACCAGCAGGCGCTGCAGGCATTGCTGGACGCTGGCGTTGCGCCGCAGGGCGAGCATGCGCCCAGCGCCAAGCTGCGCACGCAGCTCGAACAAACCACGTTGCTGGCCGCCATCGGCATCCCGAAACTGACGGAGCCGCGCAGCAAGCAGCTGGTGGAGCGGGGCGTGACCCTGGCCAGCCTCGCCGCGCAAGGCGCCAGCTTCCATGCGGGCTTGCCCGCCGCCGTGGCCGAATCGCTGGCGCAATGGCTGGCCGATGAGGGCAATGTCAAGCTGCTTGGTCAACTGGACGCCCTGCGAAATGAATTACTGTCACAATTGCCTGAAATGCCAGCCGCTGGCGGCAAACTGGACGGCAAGACTTTCGTCCTGACGGGCACCTTGCCCAATATGAGCCGCGACGAAGCCGCGGAGCTGATCGAGGCGGCCGGTGGCAAGGTCAGCGGTTCTGTATCGAAGAAGACAGGCTATGTCGTGGCCGGTTCGGATGCCGGCAGCAAGCTGGCCAAGGCCCAGGAGCTCGGTGTGGCCATACTCGACGAGGCTGGCTTGCTGGCTCTGCTGGCGCAGGACTAATCATTCAAAATATTACAGAAGACCCATGAAAAAAATCAGAAAAGCAGTTTTCCCCGTCGCCGGCCTGGGCAGCCGTTTCTTGCCAGCGACCAAGGCGCAACCGAAGGAAATGTTACCCATCGTCGACAAGCCATTGATCCAGTACGCGGTGGAAGAGGCCGTGGCGGCCGGCATCACGGAAATGATCTTCATCACGGGCCGCAACAAGCGCGCCATCGAAGACCATTTCGATACGGCCTACGAGCTGGAGTCGGAACTGGAAGCGGCCGGCAAGCGCCAGTTGCTCGACATGGTGCAAAACGTCATTCCCAAGCACATCAATTGCATTTACATACGCCAGTCGGCGCCGCTGGGCCTGGGGCATGCCGTGCTGTGCGCCCGTCCCGTGATCGGCGACGAGCCGTTTGCCGTCTTGCTGGCCGACGATTTCATGGATGTGGAAGAGGGCGTGCGCCCCGTGCTGGCGCAGATGACCGATGTCTTCCAGTATGAAAATTGCTCGCTGCTGGCGGTGCAGGATGTGCCGCGCGCGGAAACCAAGCAGTACGGTATTGTCTCGGCAAAGAATTATCAGCCGGACCTTGAATTGGTCTCGGCCATTGTGGAAAAGCCTGCGCCCGAAGAGGCGCCATCGACGCTGGCCGTGGTGGGCCGTTATGTGCTGACCAGCCGTATCTTTAACCACCTGGAAAATATCGGCACGGGCGCCGGCGGCGAAATCCAGTTGACGGACGGCATTGCCGCCCTGATGCGCGAAGAGCGCGTGCTGGCTTACCGCTACCAGGGGCAGCGTTATGATTGCGGCTCCAAGCTCGGCTACCTGAAGGCAACGACGGCGATGGGCATGAAACATCCGGAAACGGGTGCGGCCTTCCGCACTTACTTGCAAGAACTGCAATCGGCACTGGAAGCAAAATGACCGTACGTGAAATCCTCAAGATGGGCGATCCACGCTTGCTGCGCATGGCCGAGCCTGTGCGTGAATTCGATACGCCCGAACTGCATGCCTTGATCGCCGACATGTTCGACACCATGCATGCTGCCAATGGCGCGGGCCTGGCGGCGCCGCAGATCGGTGTCAACCTGCAGCTGGTGATCTACGGTTTCAAGCAAAACCTGCGCTATCCCGACGCGCCGCAAGTGCCGGAAACCGTGCTGATCAATCCTGTGCTGACGCCTTTGTCGGAACGCAAGGAAGAGGGCTTTGAAGGCTGCCTGTCCGTGCCCGGCCTGCGCGGCAGCGTGCCGCGCTGGAGTGAACTGCATTACGAAGGCGTGGACCAGTTCGGCCAGCCCATCAGCCGCGACTGCGACGGCTTCCATGCCCGCGTGGTGCAGCACGAGGTCGACCACTTGCACGGCATTCTGTATCCGATGCGTATCGTTGATTTTACGCAGTTCGGCTATACGGAAGTGATGTTTCCCGAGTTGGATCCAAACGACGACGACTAGGCGCCGCATACCAGTCGACGATAAAACAACGGCCGCGCAGCATGAGCTGGGCGGCCATTTTTTATGCCTGAAGCAAACCTAGCGTACCTTGCGGCTGCTGCCCAAGTTATCCAGCAGCATCTTTAATTCATCCTGCATGGCATCCGTCAGGTTCAGGAAGCGGCAGCCGATCTGCACTTGTTCTCCCAGCAGGAAGGAGCGGAAGGTGCGCGACAGGCGGATTTCCAGGTCGGCGATCATGACCTTGTTTGGTCCCAGTTCCAGGCGCACGCGCGACAGCTTGCGCCCCACGTACAGGCCCACCGTGTCGCGCGGATGGGCGCGCATGCCGATGCCGCCGGCCGAGAAATCATACAGCTGCAATTCATACGGGCGACCTTCGAGCACGAAGGCGGCCAGGTAGTACACGCCCAGCGGCGTTTCCAGGCGGGTCGATTCGCGCCGTTCCAGCACCAGGCAATGGCTGGGGAAGTTGGTCAGGTAAACGTTCGGGCGTTCGGGATACGCCTGCCATTCGCCATTGATGGTGAATTGCAGCTTGGCGCTTTGCACCCACGACACAAACGTGGCGCCACCAGGCGGCAGGGTAGCGCCTTCATTGAGTTCCAGTACGAATTGCGGCAAGTCGTCGTCGACGGACAGAATGCGCGCCATGATGACGTCTTCGCCGTCCGTCGGGTAGATGGAAATGGCGTCGCCATTGTCAGCCAGGCTGCACAGGGTTTCGCCGATATCCCACGGATCGCTCATATGGTGCGGCTTGGTGCCGGGCGCCATCGGCTCGGCCACGTCAGCCAGGCTGGGCGCGCCTTTGCGCAGGGGATTAGGAATGGGATCGTTCACGACAGCGTATCTCTTTTGTTCTAATGGGGAATAGTGTATAGGTTTAAAGCAATATTTACTAAGTAAATCACAATAATTGTTTTTATATCACTATATTCCTGTTGCTTATGTGACTTGGCATGCCGCGCGGCATGCCGTCTTGACGTCGTCGCTTAAAATTGTTCGTCCGCGCTCAGGTAACGCCATTGGCCTGTCGGCAAGTCGCCCAGCTTGACCTTGCCGATACGCACGCGTTTCAATCCCAGCACTTTCAGGCCCACGGCTTCGCACATGCGGCGGATCTGGCGTTTCTTGCCTTCGCGCAGGGTAAAGCTCAGCTGGTCTTCGTTTTGCCAGCGCACCTTGGCCGGCAGCAGCGGCTTGCCATCGAGCCACAGGCCGTGGTTGAGCTTTTTCAGCTCGCTGTCGGGCAGGGTGCCGCTCTTGCTGTAGCTCACGCGCACCAGGTATTCCTTGTCGATATCGGTATCGTGGCCGATCAGCTGCTTGGCCACGCGGCCGTCCTGTGTCAGGACCAGCAAGCCGACGGAATCGATGTCCAGTCGGCCGGCCGCCACCAGGCTGCGCAGCTGCGTGGGGTGGAACTGTTCCGGGCTGCGGTCTTCCGCCCAGCGGTTTTCCGCCTTGATCAGGGCCACGGCAGGCGTGTAGCCGTCTTCCGCCTGGCCGCTGACATAGCCGACCGGTTTGTTGATCAGCACGGTGACGCGCTTCGATTGCTCGGCCGCCGCCTGGCGTTCCACGGTGACCCGCTGGCTCGGGTAGACCTTGCTGCCCAGTTCGGATACCACCTTGCCGTCCACACGGACCCAGCCGCGCGCGATCCATTCATCGGCTTCGCGGCGGGAGCACAGGCCCAGTTCAGACATGCGTTTGGACAAGCGTAATAATTCTTCGGTCATGTTGTTTCAGTTTCAGTAAAGGTAGGCGCTGCGCGGGAGGTCATCAAACCTTCAGCGCATCGAGTAAATCGGTTTCCAGCAATATCTGGTTGCGGGCATTGTTGAGCGCGGGACCGTCGACGAGGAAGACGTCTTCGACCCGCTCGCCCAGGGTCATGATCTTGGCCGTGTGCAAGTTAATGCGGTACTTGGTCAGCACGTTGGCGATCGCATACAGCAAGCCCGTGCGGTCGTTGGCCGCCACCGACAGCAAATAGTACTGGCCCCGCTCGTCGGGCCGCAAATCCACGGTCGGTTGGAAGGGGAAGGTGCGCGACAGGCGCGACAGCCGTCCCTTGCCCGGTGGCGGCAGCGGCGTTTGCGACTGCAGCAGTTCGCCCAGTTCATGCTCGATCAGGCTGATGATGTCGCGGTAGCTCTTGGCGAAGTTTTGCTCGGTGACAAGGAACGTATCGAGCGCATAGCCATTCTTTGTCGTGTGGATCTTCGCGTCGAGAATGCTGAAGTTCTTGCGGTCGAAATAGCTGCAGATGCGCGCGAACAGGTCGGGCTGGTCGGGAATGTACACGGCCACCTGCAAGCCTTCGCCTATGGGCGCCAGCCGGCATTTTACCACCGGCAACTTACTGTCGAGCTTGTCATACAGCGAGCGCGTCTGCCACGCGATGTCGGACGCGTCGTGGCGCAGGAAATACGCCACGTCCAGCTGCTGCCACAGTTTCAGGTGGGCATCCGGCGGCAAGCCGTACAGGCGCAGGGTGGCCAGCGCTTCCTGCTGGCGGTTCTTCAGCTCGCGGTCGGCCGTGTGTGGCTCGCCGCCGAGCACGCGCAAGGTGATCTTGTACAGGTCTTCCAGCAGTTTGCCCTTCCAGGCATTCCACACTTTCGGGCTGGTGCCGCGGATGTCGGCCACCGTCAGCAGGTACAGGCCCGTCAGGTGGCGCTCGTCCTTGACGACCTTCGCAAAGGCGGCGATGACGTCGGGATCGGACAGGTCCTGCTTTTGCGCCACTTGCGACATGGTCAGGTGATTTTCCACCAAGAAAGCCACCAGTTCCGTGTCTTCCGCCGACAGGCCGTGGTCCTGGCAGAACTGGGTGGCGTCGGCCACGCCCAGCTTCGAGTGGTCGCCGCCGCGGCCCTTGGCGATGTCGTGGAACAGGGCCGCCACGTACAGCAGCCACGACTGCGAGAAATCGGCCATCAGCTGGCTGCAGAACGGGTATTCGTGCGCGTGCTCGCTCATCGTGAAGCGGCGCATGTTGCGCACCACCATCAAAATGTGCTGGTCGACCGTGTACACGTGGAACAGGTCGTGCTGCATCTGGCCCACGATGCGGCGGAAATTGGGCAGGTAGCGCCCCAGGATGCTCATCTCGTTCATGCGCCGCAGCGCGTGGATGATGCCGACCGGGGCTTGCATGATGCGCAGGAAGAGGGCGCGGTTGGCAGGATCCTGGCGGAAGGGGGCGTCGATCTTGAAGCGCGCGTGCCACAGGGCCCGCGTGGCGCGCGACGTCATGCCCTTCAGGGCGGGGCGTTCCGTCATCAGCACGAAGACTTCCAGCATGGCCGACGGGTATTGCTCGAACGTGTCGTCGGCGCTGATGTCGATCAGGCTGTTGACTTCATTGAAGCGTTCGTTAATGGGCACAGCCACGTCGTCTTGCGGAAACAATCGTGCCTCGATGTTTTGCAGCAGAATCGTGTTGAGCTGGGTCACCGTCTTGGCGGCCCAGTAGTAGCGCTGCATCAAGAATTCGCTGGCGCGGCGCATGTGCGGACCGCTGCCCGTCGCTTGCAGGCCCAGCGATTCGGCGATGGCCGTCTGCACGTCGAACACGAGGCGGTCTTCGCGCCGTCCCGCATGCAGGTGCAGGCGCACGCGGATATCCTTGAAGGCGCGTTCTTTTTCCATCAGCTGGCGCGCTTCCGTCAGGGTGATCAGGCCGCCCGTGGCCAGCGTGCGCCACGAGTTCGCCAAGCCGGCCGCCTTGGCCACCCACAGGATCACCTGCAGGTCGCGCAGGCCGCCCGGGCTTTCCTTGCAATTCGGTTCCAGGCTGAAGGCCGTGTCTTCGTATTTGGCATGGCGCTGGCGCATTTCCGCCGTTTTCGCCTGGAAGAATGCCTGCGGATCCATGGCCGCGTCATAGCGCTGCTGCAATTGCGCGAACAGGTCCGCGTTGCCGCACACGAGGCGCGCTTCGAGCAAGCTCGTTTGTACGGTGATGTCGGCCTTCGATTCGACCATGCATTCATCCACTGTGCGGATGCTGTGGCCGATTTCCAAGCCCAGATCCCACAGCAGCTGCACCAGTTCCTCGAGCTTTTCCTGCGTGGCCGCATCGGGCGCCTGTTGCAGCAGGATCAGCAGGTCGACGTCGGAATAGGGAAATAGTTCTCCGCGGCCATAACCGCCCACGCCGACCAGGGCCGTGCCGGGCGGCAAGCCGGCTTCCTGCCAGGCACGCGCCAGCACGCCGTCGACGCTGTGGCGCAGGCTGCGCAGCAGTTTTTCAGGCTTGCCGTCGGCCTGGAAGGCCGCAATGACGACCTGGCGGTCGGCTTTCAGTTGCTGCTTCAGCTGTTCCCGAACTTGCTTTTTCATCTGGGCCCTGGGTGGCGGTGGGTCGGGGTGCGGTCAAGCCTGATGAATCAGGCTTTATTGCCGATCAAGGCGGGCGGCGGCGGCATGCCGGGCGAGACGGTCAGCACTTCATAGCCCGTTTCCGTCACCAGCACCGTGTGTTCCCATTGCGCCGACAGGCTGCGGTCCTTGGTTTTGATGGTCCAGCCATCGTTCATTTCGCGGATTTCGCGGCGGCCCGAGTTGATCATCGGTTCGACGGTAAAAATCATGCCCGCTTCCAGGCGCTCCAGAGTGCCTGGCTTGCCGTAATGCAACACTTGCGGCTCTTCATGGAAAACCTTGCCGATGCCGTGGCCGCAGAATTCGCGCACCACGCTGTAGCCGGCCTTCTCGGCATGCTGCTGGATGGCGTGGCCGATATCGCCCAGGTGGGCGCCCGGCTTGATCTGGTCGATGCCCAGCCACATGCACTCATAGGTGATTTCCGACAGGCGCTTGGCCAGGATGGTCGGTGTGCCGACGAGGAACATGCGGCTGTTGTCGCCGTGGTAGCCATCCTTGATGACGGTGATGTCGAGGTTGACGGAATCGCCGCTCTTGAGGACCTTGTCGCCGGGAATGCCGTGGCAGATGACGTCGTTGACGGAGGTGCAGATGGCTTTCGGATACGGCGTGTAGCCGGGCGGGCAATAGTTCAGCGGGGCAGGGATGGTGCCCTGCACGTTGACCATGTATTCGTGGCACAGGCGGTCCAGTTCGCCGGTCGTGACGCCGACCTTGACGAAGGGGGTGATGTAGTCGAGTACTTCGGCGCCGAGCTTGCCGGCAACGCGCATGCCTTCGATGTCGGCGGCGCTATTGATACGGATGGTGGACATGGTGTATTTCGCAATCTGCAAGAATTCAGGTGAAAAGCACAGACGATTTCTGCTGTATGGGAAAAAGTCTGCAAATATGTCGAAATTATAAACGAGGCGCCCTGAATCCGCCGCCTCCTTCCTATGGCCAGGCAGGGATTTGTGGGGGAAGTGGCGGCCAGCAGGCGGTGGCGCCACACCTTGCACCAGCATGGTGCATTGGGTGTTTCCGCAGGGCGCGCGATTTGCAGCGCGGACTTGATGCGGCGGGCATTTCGGTGTAGAATCCCGGGTTGCTTGAATTCTCTTTTAAGCAATGCAGTAAAACAGTGTCTTTAATTTATATAAACACGCGAATCCGGTCGACAAGGGTGCCTGTATGGTGACTGATCGGATTCCAGACCCAACCCTGGAGTTAATAATGTCCGTAACAATGCGCGAAATGCTGGAAGCCGGTGTCCACTTTGGTCACCAAACCCGTTTTTGGAATCCAAAAATGGCACCGTTCATCTTCGGCCATCGCAACAAGATCCACATCATCAACCTGGAAAAAACCATGGCGATGTACCAGGACGCAATGAAGCACGTGCGTCAACTGGCTGCAAACCGTGGCACCATCCTGATGGTTGGCACCAAGCGTCAAGCTCGCGAAATCATCGCTGCTGAAGCACAACGCGCTGGCGTGCCTTTCGTTGATCAACGTTGGTTGGGCGGCATGCTGACCAACTTCAAAACGATCAAAACCTCGATCAAGCGTCTGAAAGACATGGAAGTGATGATCGAAGATGGTTCGATCGAGAAGCTGTCGAAAAAAGAAGCGCTGATGTTCTCCCGCGAAATGATCAAGCTGCAAAAATCGATCGGCGGCATCAAGGACATGGGCGGCATTCCTGACGCAATCTTCGTCGTCGACGTCGGCTACCACAAAGGTGCGATCACCGAAGCAGCTAAACTGGGTATCCCGGTCATCGGCGTTGTCGATACCAACCACTCCCCAGAAGGCGTGAACTTCGTGATCCCAGGTAACGATGACTCCTCGAAAGCCATCATGTTGTACGCTCGCGGTGTTGCTGATGCAATCATCGAAGGCCGTGCAGCTGCCGGTAACGAAGTTGTTGAAATGGTTAAAGCAGCCGCTGGCGACGAATTCGTCGAAGTAAACGAACAGGCTTAATGGCCAGGCTATCGCAAGATAGCCGTTTGTAAGCACAGCAGTAAGGGAAAAGGGGTGGCAGCAGCTCCCCCTTTTTTTTAACAAAAAAACGATAGTGACCGCTGGCGAGGCATGCATGCCCGGCCGCGACTATCGACTCACCGAATCAGGAGAAACACATGGCAGCGATTACAGCAGCGATGGTAGGCGAATTGCGCGGCAAAACCGACGCACCAATGATGGAATGCAAAAAAGCACTGACCGAAGCCGATGGCGACATGGCTCGTGCGGAAGAGATCCTGCGCGTCAAACTGGGCGGCAAGGCATCGAAAGCATCGGCACGCATCACCGCTGAAGGCGTCGTGGCAACCTACATCGCCAATGGCGTAGGCGCCCTGGTCGAAGTGAACTCGGAAACCGACTTTGTTGCGAAAAACGACGATTTCCTGGCACTGGCCAACAACGCTGCCCGTCTGGTAGCAGAACACAACCCGGCTGACGTGGCTGCCCTGCTGGCCCTGCCACTCGATGGCAAGACCCTGGAAGACGTGCGCGCTGCCCTGATCGGCAAAATCGGCGAAAACATGACCATCCGCCGCTTCCAGCGTTTCGAAACCAGCAACAAGCTGGCTTCGTACCTGCACGGTTCGCGCATTGGCGTGATCGTCGAATTCGACGGCGCCGATGAGCAAGTCGGCAAAGACGTGGCCATGCACATCGCTGCCATGAAGCCAGTGTCGCTGTCCTCGAACGAAGTTCCTGCGGAACTGATCGAAAAAGAGCGTTCGGTTGCACAACTGAAAGCCGAAGAAGACGCAGCCAAAGCGGCCGCCGAAGGCAAGCCAGCGCAATCGCCGGAAATCCTGGCCAAGCGCCTGGAAGGTTCCGTACAGAAGTTCCTGAAAGAAGTTTCCCTGCTGAACCAAGCTTTCGTGAAAAACGACAAGCTGTCGGTTGAGCAAATGCTGAAGGCGGCTAACACCAGCGTCAAAGGTTTCGCCATGTACGTAGTGGGCGAGGGCATCGAGAAGAAGCAAGACGACTTCGCAGCAGAAGTCGCAGCACAGATGGCTGCCTCCCAGGGAGCGTAAGTAAAGCGGGCCGAGAGGCCCGTTTTTTTGGCCCGCCCGCACCTGTCGTGCCGGGCGGCGGCATGGGCAGCCCCGCGCGCCTATCCGGCGCTGCAAGGCGCTGCGCCATGTCATACTCGAATAACCTCATTTATGGAGCCCCAGCTCATGTCAAAACCAGCCTACAAGCGCGTCCTCCTCAAGTTGTCCGGCGAAGCCCTGATGGGTGATGATCCCTACGGCATCAACCGCGCCACGATCGAGCGCATGGTGGCCGATGTGGCCGAGGTGGCGAAGTTGGGTGTGGAACTGGCAATCGTGATTGGCGGCGGCAATATCTTCCGCGGCGTCGCGCCTGGTGCGCAAGGCATGGACCGTGCCACCGCCGACTACATGGGCATGCTTGCCACGGTGATGAATGCACTGGCCCTGGCCGATGCCATGCGCCACGTCGGCATTACCGCGCGCGTCATGTCGGCCATCGGCATCGAACAAGTGGTCGAGCCGTACGTCCGCCCGAAAGCCCTGCAATACCTGGAAGAAGGTAAAGTGGTGGTCTTCGCCGCCGGCACCGGCAATCCATTCTTCACCACCGACACGGCAGCTGCCCTGCGCGGTTCCGAGATCAGCGCCGAGATCGTCCTGAAGGCCACCAAGGTCGACGGCGTCTACACGGCCGATCCGAAGAAGGATCCGAACGCCACCCTGTTCCACACGATTACGTTCGACGACGCCATCGCCAAGCACCTGCAAGTGATGGATGCCACGGCATTCGCCCTGTGCCGCGACCAGAAACTGCCGATCAAGGTGTTTTCGATCACCAAGCCGGGCGCGCTGATGCGCGTCATCATGGGTGAAGACGAAGGCACCCTGGTACACGTATAAGGGAAGCGGAGCGCCGAGAAACCGCCCATGGCTGCGTTGCAGCGCCTCGCCGTACATTAAGGCGCTGCGCCTTGCCCTGAACGGTTTTCGGCACTCCCGGCTGCGGTACCATTCAAGCCGCAAGCGCAATAGAATATTCATTATTATCAAGACAAGGAGTAGGTAATGTCCTTAGCTGACGTTAAAAAGAACACCCAGGAACGCATGACGAAGTCGCTGGAAACACTGCGGGCCGATCTGGCCAAAGTGCGTACCGGCCGCGCCCATACGGGTATCCTGGACCACGTGATGGTCGATTACTACGGTTCGCCGACGGCGCTGACCCAGGTCGCCAACGTGACCCTGATCGACGCGCGCACCATCGGTGTGCAGCCGTACGAAAAGAAGATGGCCAACACCATCGAGAAAGCCATCCGCGACGCCGACCTGGGCTTGAACCCATCGGCACAGGGCGACCTGATCCGCGTTCCGACGCCGCCGCTGACGGAAGAGCGCCGCAAGGAAATGGTCAAGCTGGTCAAGAGCGAGGCGGAAGACGCGAAGATTGCCGTGCGTAATATTCGCCGCGATGCGAACGAGTCGCTGAAGAAACTGGTCAAGGAAAAAGCCTGCTCCGAGGACGATGAGCGCCGCTCGTCGGAAGAAGTGCAGAAACTGACGGACAAGTTTATTGCCGACATCGACAAGATGGTCGTCGACAAAGAAAAAGAAGTACTGACGGTCTAGTTTTCAGTCCTTTTGACACTGCCCGGGAAAGCATGGCTTTTCCGGGCAGTGCTATTTGGCGCATAATAGCTATCTTTTATTTTTGGTATTCGTGTTTTCATGATCTATTCGAGTTCGACAACGGCAGTACCTGAGGTGGGCACGGTGCCGCGCCATGTGGCAATCATTATGGATGGCAATGGTCGCTGGGCAACCAAGCGCTTCCTGCCCCGCGTGGCTGGCCACGTCAAGGGCGCCGACGCCGTGCGCGGCATCGTCGAGACTTGCCTCGACCGCGGTGTCGAATATCTGACCCTGTTTGCCTTCAGTTCGGAAAACTGGCGCCGCCCGGAAGAAGAGGTGTCGATGCTGATGCGCCTGTTCGTCACGATGCTGGAACGTGAAGTGGTCAAGATGCATGCCAGCGACATCCGCCTGAAGGTGGTGGGCGACCTGTCGCGCTTCAATGGCGAGCTGCAAACCCTGATCGCCAATGCGGAGCGCAAGACGGCGAACAACACGCGCCTGACGGTATCCATCTGCGCCAATTACGGCGGCCGCTGGGACATCATGCAGGCAGTCAACAAAATGACGGCCGAGGCGGCAGCCAATGGCCAGCCCGCCGCGCACGCTTATACGGAAGAGCAACTGGCGCCGCACCTGGCCATGGCCTACGCGCCCGAGCCCGACCTGTTCATCCGCACGGGCGGCGAGCAGCGCATTTCCAATTTCCTCCTGTGGCAACTGGCGTACACTGAGTTGTTTTTCACCGAGACTTTCTGGCCCGACTTCAATGACGAGTGCCTCGACGCGGCAATCGCGTCTTACCAGCAGCGCGAACGGCGCTTTGGCCGTACCAGCGCGCAATTAACTGAAAAGACAAACTGATGCTGAAAACACGGATAATCACCGCCCTGGTCTTGTTGGCGGTCTTGCTGCCGGTTCTGTATCTGAATTATTTCCCCGCCTTCGCCGTGATCGCCACGGCGTTCTTCGGCGCCGCCGTCTGGGAAAGCTTCCGCATTTTCAAAAATCGCCATGCGCTCGTGATTGCCGCCGTCTGGACTGCCGCCTTCGCGTATACGTTCTTTGCCGGTAACGGCATGGCGCAGCTCAATTTCTGGTTCGCCCTGTGCGTGGCCATCTGGCTGATCCGCTTCGTGCCCTCGCTGGCGACGGGCTTGCCGCCTACCGAAGGCCTGGGCAATACCTTGCTCAGCCTCGTGTATCCGGTGACCATCGTCGGCTGCTTCGTCGCCATCATCGCCCTGTTCCTGCATAGCCCCTTGTTCCTGCTGTCCGTCATGGCCCTCGTGTGGATCGCCGATATCGGCGCCTATTTCTCGGGCAAGGCTTTCGGCAAGCGCAAGCTGGCGCCAAGCATTTCCCCAGGTAAATCCTGGGAAGGTGCCATTGGCGGCGGCATCGCCGTGCTGGTCATTGCCGCCATCACCATCGTGGCCGCGCCATCGCTGCCGGTCTTGCAAGACACCTTTGCCGTGCAGCTGCAATTGCGCCGCGGTTGGCTGGTGGCCCTGCTGGTGCTGCTGCTGATCGTCGCCGCCAGCATCGTCGGCGACCTGTTCGAATCCCAATTGAAGCGCCGCGCCGGCATCAAGGACAGCAGCAGCCTGCTGCCTGGCCATGGCGGCGTACTCGACCGTATCGACGCGTTGATCCCGGTCCTGCCATTTGCCGCCCTCGTGGCCAGCTGGCTTTAAGGAAACTCATGCAATACATCACCATTCTTGGCGCGACCGGTTCGGTCGGCGTGTCCACCCTGGACGTGCTCGCGCGTCATCCGGAGCAATACAGCGTGTATGCGCTGAGCGCGCATACGCGTGTGGCCGAGCTGGCCGCCCAGTGCCTGCAATTTCGTCCCCAGCGCGCCGTCGTCGGCACGGCGGACGCCGCCCTTGAACTGACGCGCTTGCTGCGTGGGCAGGGCGTCGATACGCAAGTCGAGTACGGCGAGGAAGCCCTGTGCGCCATCGCCAGCGCGCCGCAAGTGACGGGCGTGATGGCGGCCATCGTCGGCGCGGCCGGCCTGGCGCCCACCCTGGCGGCGGCGCGTGCCGGAAAGAAAGTATTGCTGGCCAATAAAGAAGCGCTCGTCATGTCCGGCCAGCTGTTCATCGATGCCGTGCACGATAACGGCGCCGTGCTGCTGCCGATCGACAGCGAACATAACGCCATCTTCCAATGCATGCCGCATGCCCATGGCCGCGCGCCAGGCGCCGCAGGCGTGGCAAAAATCGTGCTCACCGCTTCCGGCGGCCCCTTCCTCACGCGCGACGTCGAAACGCTCGACTCGGTCACGCCGGACCAGGCGTGCAAGCATCCGACCTGGGCTATGGGGCGCAAGATTTCCGTCGATTCGGCCACCATGATGAACAAGGGCCTGGAAGTGATCGAGGCGCACTGGCTGTTCGGTGCCCCTGCCGAGCAGATCGAGGTGCTGATCCACCCGCAAAGCGTGATCCATTCGATGGTCTCGTATGTTGACGGTTCCGTGCTGGCCCAGCTGGGCAACCCGGACATGCGCACGCCGATCGCGCATGCGCTGGCATATCCGCAGCGTATCGCTTCCGGCGTGGCGCAACTGGACCTGGCGCAAGTGGCTACCCTGCAGTTCGAGCGCCCCGACTTCCGCCGTTTCCCTTGCCTGGCGCTGGCGTTCGACGCCTTGCGCGCGGGCGGCACGGCGCCGGCCCTGCTGAACGCGGCCAATGAAGTGGCCGTGCAAGCCTTCCTCGACGAACAGATCGGCTTCCGCCAGATCGACCGGGTCATCGCGCACGTGATCCAGACGGTGCCGCATGGCGCCGCTTCCAGCATCGAAGCCGTGATGGAGCAGGACCGCCTGGCCAGAGCGGCTGCGCGAGCATACATCGCCCAGAGGCTGGCTGCATGACGCTCATCACCACGTTGCTGGCCTTTATTGTCGCGCTCGGTTCACTGATTACCCTGCACGAGCTGGGCCACTACCTGGTGGCGCGCTGGTGCGGCGTAAAGGTGCTGCGTTTCTCGATCGGCATGGGAAAAGTGGTGTATTCGCGCAAGTTTGGCAAGGACCAGACGGAATGGGCGATTTCCGCGCTGCCGCTGGGCGGCTATGTGAGCATGCTCGACAGCCGCGCGCAAGACCTCAGCGACTTGCCGGAAAGCGAATTGCGCCGCGAATTCACGCGCCAGAGCGTGTGGCGCCGCATCGCCATCGTGGCCGCCGGCCCGCTGGCCAATTTCCTCGTCGCCATCGTGCTGTACGCGGGCCTGTTCATGCATGGCATCGAAGAGCCGTCGAGCAAGCTCGGCCCCGTGGCCGAGCAGACGGCCGCCTATGCGGCCGGCTTGCGCAGCGGCGATACGGTCGAAGCGGTGAATGGCAAGGCTGTGGCCAGCTGGTCCGAGCTGCGCTGGGAGCTGATCCAGGCCACGCTCGATAAGCAGCCGGCCCGCATCGAAGTGCGCCGGCCTGACCGCGGCGAGCAGGAAGCGACCTTGCCGACGGCCAGCCTGACGGAAACGGACCTGGAAGGCGATGTGCTGGGCAAGCTGGGCCTGACCCTGGCCCGTTCCGCGCCCACCCTGATGGAAATCATGCCCGGTGGCGCCGCTGCGCGCGCCGGCCTGCAGAAAGACGACCAGATCCTGGCCATCGACGAGCAGCCCGTGCACGACGTGGCGGCCGTTATCGCCACCCTGAGCCAGGCGCCGGGCCGGACCTTGCAATTGCAACTCTTGCGCCAGGGTCAGGACCTGACCCTGGCCATTACGCCGGACGCCGTGCCGGGCGCCGGGGCAGAGGGAGCTGTAACAGTTGGTAAGATACAGGCAAAGCTGGGGCAGGTGCCGGATATGATCACCGTGGCATCCGGACCGTTCGCCGCCGTGGGCAAGGCGTCCGCCAAGGTCTGGGATACCAGTGTCATGAGCCTGAAAATGCTGGGCAAGATGATCACCGGCCAGGTCTCGCTGAAGAATGTGACGGGGCCCATTACCATCGCCGATTACGCGGGCCAGACGGCGCGCATCGGCCTGGTAAGCTACCTGAGCTTCATTGCCTTCATCAGTATCAGTCTGGGCGTGATGAATTTGCTACCCATTCCTGTTCTGGATGGCGGGCATTTGCTGTATTATTCGCTGGAAGTTTTGACCGGACGCCCCTTGCCGGAGCGCGTAGGCGAGATTGCCCAGCGCCTGGGGATCGGTTTGTTGCTGACCTTGATGGTGCTTGCCGTCTTTAATGACGTGTTGCGATTGCTGAATTAGGGCGGTGGTTGATGCCATTGCGTGAGTCGCACAAGCAATCTTTTGTGTATGTTGTCCATTGATTTACCCATTGAATAACCCCAATGAAATTACATTCTGCTCGTTTTGCCTTGCCTTCCTTTCGCCGCAGCCTGATCGGCGCCGCCGTCATGGCCTTCTGTTCCGGCCACGCGCTGGCCGTCCAGCCATTTACTGTCAAGGACATCCGGGTCGAAGGGATCCAGCGTACTGAAGCGGGCACCGTGTTTGCCTACCTGCCGGTGCGGGTCGGCGAAACGTTCTCCGACGAGAAGAGCGTGGCCGCCATCAAGGCCCTGTACGCGACGGGCATGTTCAAGGATGTGCGCCTGGAAGCCGATGGCGACGTGCTGGTGGTGCTGGTCGAGGAACGTCCAGCCATCGCCACCGTGGAATTTACGGGTACCAAGGAATTTGAAAAGGATGTGCTGGTCAAGGCCCTGAAGGAAATCGGCGTCGGTGAAGCCAAGATTTTCGACAAGGCGTCCGTTGACCGCGCGGAACAGGAACTCAAGCGCCAGTACCTGTCGCATGGCCTGTACGGCGTGAAGATCACCACCACCGTCACGCCGATCGAGCGTAACCGCGTCAACGTGGTGTTCGCCGTCGACGAGGGCGACGTGGCCCGCATCAAGCAGATCAACATCGTCGGCAACAAGGCCTTCACCGACAAGGAACTGCGCGAGCAGCTGGCCTTGAACACGGGCGGCTGGTTCAGCTGGTACACCAAGGCCGACCAATATTCGAAGACCAAGCTGACGGGCGACATCGAGTCGCTCAAGTCCTACTACCTGGACCGCGGCTATATCGAGATGCAGGTCGACTCGACGCAAGTGTCGATCACGCCCGATAAAAAAGACATCTACCTGACGATCAATATCACCGAAGGCGAGAAGTACAAGATCGCCGGCACCAAGTTCGAAGGCGAGATGTTTGGCCGCGAAGAAGAGTTGAAAGCGCTGAACCTGATGCGCGAAGGCGAAATCTATTCGGGCGCGCGCCTGACGGCGACGAACAAGCGCATCCAGGATCGCCTGGCCACGTTCGGCTATGCGTTCGCCAACGTCAACGCGAATCCGGAAATCAACCGTGAAAAGCATGAAGTGGGCTTTACCTTCTTCATCGATCCGGGCAAGCGCGTGTACGTGCGCCACATGAATATCGCCGGCAACACCACCACGCGCGATGAAGTCATCCGCCGCGAATTCCGCCAGTTCGAATCGTCCTGGTATGACAGCAACAAGATCAAGCTGTCGCGCGACCGTGTCGACCGCCTTGGCTACTTCAAGGACGTGACCATCGACACGCCGGAAGCGCAGGGCACGACCGACCAGGTCGACGTCAACGTGACGGTGGTGGAAAAACCAACCGGTAACTTCCTGATCGGCGGCGCTTTCTCGCAATCGGAAAAATTTACCCTGTCGGCATCGATTTCGCAGGCCAACTTTGCCGGTAGCGGCAACACGGTCGGCATCGAACTCAATACCAGCCATTACAGCCGCACGATCGCGTTTTCGCAAACCAATCCGTACTACACGGACGACGGCATCTCGCGCAGCTTTGAAGTCTACCTGCGCACGACGGAACCGCCGGCGCTGAACATCGGCAGCTACAAGATCAAGCAAACCGGTGGGCGTGTCAGTTTCGGCGTGCCGTTCTCGGAAGTCGACACCGTCTTCTTCGGTATCGGCGCCGAACGCTCGCGCATCGAAACCGACATCACCAGCCCGATCCGCTTCAAGCAATACGTGGTTGACAATGGCGGCCCGTCCGACGGTATCGGTTCGGCTACCACCAATTCCATCCCGCTGACGGCGGCATGGCAGCGCGACAGCCGCGACAGCGCCCTGACGCCGTCGATCGGCCGCTACCAGCGCGTCAACCTGGAGGCTGACCTGATCGGCGACCAGAAATACTTCCGTGCCATCTATGAGCACCAGTATTTCCGTCCGCTGTTCAGCAAGGTCACCCTGGCGCTGAAGGGCGAACTCGATTACGGCCACGGCATCGGCAAGCACGTGTACCCGGTCTTCAAGAACTTCTACGGCGGCGGTATCGGTTCGGTGCGCGGCTACCTGAGTTCTTCGCTGGGCGCGGTCGAACCGAGCACCAACGATGCCTTGGGCGGCGCTTCGCGCCTGATCGGTAACGCGGAACTGCAGATGCCATTCCCCGGTTCGGGCAATGACCGCAGCTTGCGCTGGTTCGGTTTCCTTGACGGCGGCCAGGTCTACCAGGAAGGCGAAAAAATGCGTTTGTCGCAATTGCGCTATTCTGCTGGCTTGGGCATCAGCTGGATTTCCCCGGTGGGCCCGCTCAAGTTGAGCTATGCCAAGCCGCTGAACGCCAAGCCGACGGACCGCCTGGAGCGCTTCCAGTTCCAGATGGGCACCGGTTTCTGACCGGCCATCTGAACCGGGGCGACAGCTTTTACTTTTTGACCATGGAGTATCATGAACACCGCATCCGCTACCCTGCCCAAGACCCTTGCCGTGATCGCATTGTGCTGGAGTTCGCTGTTGCCGGTGCAGGCGCAGGCTCAGGAGTCGAAGATCGCCTGGATCAGCAGCGAACGTATTTATAACGAATCGAGGCTGGCCAAGCTGGCCAGCGCCAAGCTGGCCGAAGAGTTCCGCTCGCGTGAAAAAGCCGTGCAGGAACTGGCCAGCCGCTTCAAGGTCGCCAACGAAGCCCTGGAAAAGGACATGCCGACCCTGAGCGAGGCGGAGCGCGCCAAGCGCCAGCGCGAGTTTTTCGAGCTGGACAAGGAGCTGCAACGCCGCCAGCGCGAATTTCGCGAAGACCTGAGCCAGCGTACGAACGAAGAGCGCAGCGCCATCGCGGAAAAAGCCAACACCATCATCCAGCAGATGGCGCATATCGAAGGATATGACATCGTGCTGCAGGAAGCCCTGTGGGCCAGCCCGCGCATCGACATTACCGACAAGGTATTGAAGGCGCTGGACAAGTAACTGTAATAGTTTTTACGCCTGACAGTGCCGTGGCGAGCGGATGTGAGTTGTGGTTGAGAAGCGGAGCTGTGCTGGAGCACAGTGAGCATCGGAGACCGCAAATCGCGCCGCGCAGCAGGCATAGTCAGGCGTTCTTATAAAGGTAAAAGATGGGCACTCGACTAGGAGAATTGGTCGAACGCTTCGGCGGGCAGTTGGCGGGCGATCCGAACCTGGAAGTTTCAGGCATCGCACCGCTGGCCGACGCCGGCGTTTCGCACATCAGCTTTCTCAGCAACAGCAAATTCCGCGCACAGGCCGCCCAGAGCGGCGCCGCGGCGCTGATCCTCACGCCGGCCGACGACGCGCTGATCGGCGGCGACTACGCCGGCGCGCGTATCGTCACCCCGAATCCCTATGTGTATTTCGCGCGTGCGGCGCAGTATTTCGCCGCCCTGCACGAGATCAAGGCCCCGGTCGGCATCCATCCGGGCGCCTTTGTCGACGCCAGCGCGCAGGTTGACGCCAGCGCCTCCGTCGGCGTGCATGCGGTGATCGAAGCGGGCGCCGTGATTGGCGCCGGCTGCGTCATCGGGCCTGGCTGCGTGGTGGGCCGCGACGCCGTCATCGGCGCGGGTACCCAGCTGTTCGCCAACGTGACCTTCCACGCGCGCTGCGTGATCGGCCAGCGCGGCATCATCCATTCGGGCGCCGTGATCGGCACCGACGGATTCGGCTTCGCCAACGAAGGCGGCGTGTATATCAAGATTCCGCAGACGGGCAGGGTGGTGATCGGTGACGATGTCGATATCGGCGCCAACACCACCATCGACCGTGGCGCACTGGCCGACACCATCATCGAAGATGGCGTCAAGCTCGATAACCAGATCCAGATCGGCCACAACTGCCATATCGGCGCGCACACGGCCATGGCCGGCTGCGTCGGCGTGGCCGGCAGCGCCATCATCGGCAAGTACTGCACCTTTGGCGGTGCCGCCATGGTGCTGGGCCACCTGACCATTGCCGACCGCGTCCACGTGGGCTCGGGCAGCATGGTCTCGCGTTCGATCCTGGAAGCGGGCCAGTACACGGGCTTCTATCCGCTGGCCAAGAACGCCGACTGGGAAAAGAGCGCCGCCATCGTGCGCAACCTGTCAAGCATGCGCGAGAAGATCCGCGCGCTTGAAAAAACAATTAAAACACTGACCACGCAAGACGAAAAATGACTACTGAAAAAAAGACCCTCGACATCCTCGCCATCAAGTCGCTGCTGCCGCACCGTTACCCGCTGCTGCTGGTTGACCGCGTGCTGGACTGGGAAGCGAACAAAACCATCACCGCCATCAAGAACGTGACGGTCAACGAAGAGTTCTTCCAAGGCCATTTCCCGCACAAGCCAGTCATGCCTGGCGTGTTGATGATCGAAGCGCTGGCGCAGACGGCGGCCTTGCTGTCGTTCCTGACGATGGGCGTGAAGCCGGACGAAAATTCGGTGGTGTACTTTGTCGGCATCGACAATGCGCGCTTCAAGCGTCCTGTCGAGCCGGGCGACCAGCTGAAGATGGATGTGGAAATCCTGCGCGTCTCGCGCGGCATCTGGAAATACAAGGCCGTCGGTACGGTCGACGGCAAGCTGGCGGTGGAAGCGGAACTGATGTGCACCATCCGCAGCGCGCAGGATGCGAGCCAGTCTGCGAGCCAGCCAGCGGGGCAGTAACATGGCGGCCATCCACTCCACGGCAGTCATCGACCCGAAGGCCGAGCTCGACAGCTCGGTCGAGGTGGGTCCGTACACCATCATCGGTCCGCACGTGCGCATCGGCGCCGGTACCAAGGTTGGCCCGCACGTGGTGATCGACGGGCACACGACGATCGGCAGCGATAACCACCTGTTCCAGTTTTCCTCCATCGGCGCGCAGCCGCAGGACAAAAAATGGGCGGGCGAGGCGACGCGCCTGGAAATCGGCGACCGCAACACTATCCGCGAATTCTGCACCTTCAACACGGGCACCGTGCAGGGCGGCGGTGTGACGCGCCTGGGCAATGACAACTGGATTTCGGCGTATGTGCACCTGGCGCACGACTGCCTGGTGGGCAACAACACGATTTTTTCGAACAACGCGCAGCTGGCGGGCCACGTGGAGATCGGCGACTGGGTCATCATGAGCGGCTTCGCCAATGTGCACCAGTTCTGCAAGATCGGCGCGCACGCTTTTGTCGGCATGAGCACCAGCCTGACGCAGGACGTGCCACCGTTCGTCCTGTTGAACGGCAATCCGGCGCAGGCGCATGGCGTCAATATCGAGGGCTTGAAACGCCGCGGCTTTACGCGCGAGCAGATCAACGGCATCCGCACCGCATATAAACTCATCTACCGCTCGGGACTGACCCTGGAAGAATCCAAGGCTGCCCTGTTCGAAGAAGAAGCGGCATCGTCGCCCGAGGTGGCGCAACACATTCGTGCCATGCGCGAATTCCTTGGCGTGGCGTCGCGTGGCATCGTCCGCTGACCAGTCCGGCGGCCGGCCGGTCGCCAATGTCGCCATCGTCGCCGGCGAGGTGTCGGGCGACCTGCTGGCCAGCCGGCTGCTGTCCGGCCTCGTGCCGCAGCTGCCCGGTGCCCGCTTTCACGGCATCGGCGGCGAGCACATGGCCAGGCAGGGCTTTGTTTCCGACTGGCCGCTCGACAAGCTGACCGTGCGGGGCCTGTTCGAGATCATTCCCCGCTACCGCGAAATCAAGGGCATCCAGAACGCGCTGCGCGACCAGTTGCTGGCGGAGCGTCCCGCCGTCTTCATCGGCGCCGACTACCCGGGCTTCAACCTGGGACTGGAACAGCAGCTCAAGGAAGGCGGCATCCCCACCGTGCACTACATCGGGCCGCAGATATGGGCCTGGCGCGGTGGCCGCATCAAGAAAATCATCAAGGCCGTCTCGCACATGCTGGTGATCTTCCCCTTCGAGGAAGAGATCTACCGCAAGGCGGGCGTGCCCGTCACCTATGTCGGCCATCCGCTGGCTGAAATGATTCCGTTGCAGCCCGACGAAGCGGCCGCGCGCCGCACTTTGGGCTTGCCGGAAGACGCGAATGTCGTGACCCTGATGCCGGGCAGCCGCATGGGCGAACTCAAATACAATACGGTGGCCTTTGTCGGTGCCTGCAAGCTGCTGCTGGCGCGCGACCGCTCCCTGCGTTTCGTCGCGCCCATGGCCGGTGAAAAGCAGCGCCAGTACTTCCTGCAATTGATTGCGGAAGCAGGCTTGCAGGATGTCGAGATCCTGCTCACCGACGGCGGCTCGCACACGGCCATCTGCGCCGCCGATGCGGTGCTGGTGGCGTCCGGCACGGCCTCGCTGGAAGTGGCGCTGTACAAGAAGCCCATGGTCATCGCCTACAAGATGATGCGCGCGTCGTGGGAAATCATGCGCCACATGGGTTACCAGCCGTGGATTGGCTTGCCCAACATCCTGGCGCGCGACTACCTGGTGCCCGAGCTGCTGCAAAACGCGGCCAGCCCGGAAGCGCTGGCCGAGGCCATGTGGCAGCAGCTGAGCGACGTGCCGGGCCGCCTGCGCCTGGTGCAGCGCTTCACGGACATGCACCACAGCCTGCTGCGCGACAGCGCGCGAGAGAGCGCCAACGCCGTCATGCAAGTCATCGCCGCCAACCGCAAGTAAGCCCCGATCACCGCTTCAACCGCAGTACCAACCAAAGATTCAACGTGAAAAATATCTATCCCGGCCTGTTTGACGACTTGCCATTCTCGCTCGATGAAATCATCTGCGGCGTCGACGAGGCAGGACGCGGTCCGCTGGCCGGCCCCGTGTTTGCCGCCGCCGTGATCCTCGACCCGAACCAGCCTATCGACGGCCTGCGCGACTCGAAAAAACTCAGCGAAGCCAAGCGCGACCTGCTGGCGCCGCAGATCAAGGCCAAGGCCCTGGCCTGGGCCATCGCCGAAGCGTCGGAAGAAGAGATCGACCGCCTGAACATTTTGCAGGCGTCGATGCTGGCCATGCGCCGCGCCGTCGAGGCGTTGGCTACCGTGCCGACCCTGGCCCTGATCGACGGCAACCGCTGCCCCGTGATGCCGATACGCGGCATGGCCATCATTGGTGGCGACGACAAGGTCGATTCGATCTCCGCCGCCTCGATCCTGGCCAAGACGGCACGCGACGCGGCCCTGGTACACCTGCATGCGGCCTATCCCGAATACTGCTTCGACCAGCACAAGGGCTACGGCACCAAGCTGCACCTCGAGCGCCTGCACCTGCACGGCGCCTCGCCCGTGCACCGCCGCTCGTTCGCACCCGTGCGCAACGTGATCGCCCTGTTTGGCGGACAGGAGGTGGCGGCATGAAGACGATTACCTCGCGCGACAATGCGCAATACAAGGATTTGCTGAAGCTGGCGGGCAGCTCGCAGGCGCGCCGTAAGTCGGGCCGCACCCTGCTCGACGGCGTGCACCTGTGCCAGTCCTACCTGCAGCTGCGCGGCATGCCGGAGCAATGTATCGTCAGCGAAAGCGCCTTGCAGAACGGGGAAGTGGCGGACATCGTCGGCCAGCTGGAAAGCCAGCGCGCGCACGTACTGGGCTTGCCCGACGCGCTGTATAACGCCGTGAGCCAGGTCGAACATGGCGTGGGCGTGATGTTCCTCATCGAGACGCCGGAACGGGCCGTCACGCAGCCCCTGGGCGTGTCGGCCGTGCTGCTCGATAACCTGCAAGACCCGGGCAACGTGGGCTCCATCCTGCGCAGCGCGGCCGCCGCCGGCATCACGCAGGTGTACTGCAGCGCCGGCACGGCCTTCTGCTGGTCGCCGAAGGTGCTGCGTGCGGCGATGGGCGCGCATTTCGTGCTCGACATCTTTGAAAACGTCGACCTGGCGGCGCTGGTGGCGGGCGCCAAGGTGGCGACCCTCGCCACCAGCGGCTATGCCACGCAGCGCCTGTACGACGTCGACCTGCGCCAGCCCGTCGCGTGGCTGTTCGGCCATGAAGGGCAGGGCGTCGCCGACGACCTGCTGTCGATGGCCACGCACCAAGTGGTCATTCCCCACCTGGGCCAGATCGAATCGCTGAACGTGGCTGCCTGCGCCGCCGTCTGCTTCTTCGAGCAGCTGCGCCAGGGCCAGGCCTGAACAGGGTAGCCATGTCTTTCGCCCTGCTCGCCGACGGTGCCGCACGTGACGAGGCCTGGTGGCGCCAGGTGGCCGCGTTGTATCCCGCGCCGCCGGACGCCATCGTCAATCTCGAGCATGGCTATTTCGGCGCCATGGCCGCGCCCGTGCAAGCCGCCTTCGAGCAGGCCGTGCGCTACACCAACGAGCAACTGAGTCCTTTCGTGCGCGGCGAGTTCACGCGCACGCATGTGGATATCCTGCGCCAGCGCGTCGCTGAACTGATCCACGCGGAGCCGCACGAAATCCTGCTGACCCGTAGCGGCACCGAGTCCATGCAGGTGCTGATCACGCAATACCACGGCCTGGCGCCCGGCGATACGGTGCTGTGGAGTAATCTCGACTATCCGGCCATGCGCACGGCCATGCGCTGGCTGGCGCAGCGCCGTGGCGTCACCAGCACGCAAGTCACATTGCGCTTGCCCATCAGCGATGACGAGATCGTCGCCAGTTACGCGCAAGCCATGCGCCAGGCCGTCAAGCCCAAGTTGCTGCTGCTGTCGCAGGTGGCGCCGGCCAACGGCCAGCAACTGCCAGTGCAAGCCATCATGGCGCTGGCGCGCGAGCACGGCATCGACGTGCTGCTCGATAGCGCCCATGCGCTGGGGCAGGTCGACGTGGACGTGCAAGCGATGGGCGTCGATTTCGCCGGTTTCAATCTGCACAAATGGCTGGGGGCGCCGGCGGGACTGGGTATCGTGTATATCCGCGCATCGCAGCTGCACAAGATCGAACCGCACTTTGGCGACGATGATTATCCGCCCGACGATATCCGCAGCCGCCTGCACATGGGCATGCCGCCGATCGGTGCCATCTTGGTCGCGCCTGCCGCATTGGACTTCCATGCGCGCCTGGGCGGCACGCCGGCCAAGACCGAACGCCTGGCCTGGCTGCGCAATTACTGGGTCAGCCGCGCCGCGCAACTGCCCGGCGTGCGCATGCTGTCTCCGCTCGATGCCAGGCGCGGCACGGCGCTGGTGGCGTTTGCCGTCGATGGCATGCGTGCGCGGGAGCTGCAGCAGGTTTTATTGCACCGCTTCGGCGTGTTTACCGTCGAACGCAATATCGGCGATACCGACATCGTGCGCGCCACGGTGGCCATCACGACGCAGACCAGCGAACTCGATCAACTGGTCGCCGCGCTGACGGTGCTGTCCGGCGAGGCGAACACCTGACAAAACCGTCGCAAGCCATCTATTACCGACGCGCAGCAGGTTTGGTCAAGCGTTCTAGTACTCGCGGCGGTTCGGCTTGATCTCTTGCAGGATCGTCGTGGAGATCTCTTCGATCGACTTGGTGGTCGACGACAGCCAGCGGATGCCTTCGCGTTTCATCATTTTTTCCGCCTCGTTGACCTCGTAACGGCAATTTTCGATGGCCGCATACTTGCTTCCAGCGCGTCTTTCGTTGCGTATTTCCGACAAACGTTCGGGCGTAATGCTCAATCCGAAAATTTTATTCTTAAATTCCAGCAGGGCCGATGGCAGCTTCTCACGCTCGAAATCGTCGGGAATCAGCGGATAATTGGCCGCCTTGATACCGTATTGCATGGCCAGATACAGGCTGGTCGGGGTCTTGCCAGAGCGTGACACACCCACCAGAATGACATCGGCCGAGGACAGGTTCTTGTGCGACTGGCCATCGTCGTGCGCCAGCGAATAGTTGATCGCCTCGATGCGGTTCTTGTATTCCTCGCTGTCGACGATATTGTGCGAGCGCCCGATGGTATGGGTCGACATGACGCCCAGTTCCTGCTCCAGTGGGGCGACAAAGGTCTGGATCAGGTCCATGTGCATGCCGCTGGACTTGCGGATCACGGCCGACAGGTCGTTCTTCACCAGGGTGGAGAAAATGATCGGGCGCTGGCCATCGGTGGCGAACGCTTCGTTGATCTTGCGCGCCGCCTCGTAGGCCTTGTCCATGGTATCGATGAAGGGCAGGCGGATCTGGCGGAAGCGCAGATCGAACTGCGTCAGCACCGAGTGGCCGAACGTCTCGGCGGTGATGCCGGTGCCGTCGGAAACGAAGAAGACGGTGCGGGCCGCGGAGGGCAGAGGGGGGCGTGGATCTTGTGTCATGGGTTTTCGGATCAAGATTGTGCGTCGTCAATTTGCGCCGCACAAGGTAAAATGGCTGCAACGGTATGATTGTGCTGCACGACGCCAAGAATAACAAGAAGACTGTCTGTGCGCCGCGCGTAAAGATTTCTATCATCAGTAAGGGTGTCATTATGACCAACGCAGTATCGCAACAGCAGGAAGACAAGGACGCGGTGTATGTTGCCTCGTTCGAGCATTTGCGCATGACGGATGTCGAATCCGTCGGCGGAAAGAACGCCTCCCTGGGCGAAATGATCAGCCAGCTGGCGGAAGCCGGCGTGCGCGTGCCCGGTGGCTTTGCCACCACGGCGCAGGCATTCCGCGATTTCCTGTCGTATAGCGCCAATGGCGGCTTGCCGCTGGCCGAACGCATCGCCCAGCGCCTCGAAGGGCTGAACATCGATGACGTGCGCTCGCTGGCGCAAGCCGGTGCCGAGATCCGTCAATGGATCGTGGAAACGCCATTCCAGCCACGCCTGGCCGCCGAAATCGACCAGTTCTACGCCAAGCTGGTGGCCGATTCCGATACCGAAATGTCGTTTGCCGTGCGTTCCTCGGCCACGGCGGAAGACTTGCCGGATGCTTCTTTTGCTGGTCAGCAAGAGACCTTCCTGAACGTGGTCGGCATCGACAACGTGCTCGAGGCCATGAAGCAGGTGTTCGCATCGCTGTACAACGACCGCGCCATCTCGTACCGCGTGCACAAGGGCTTTACGCACGCTGAAGTGGCCTTGTCGGCCGGCGTGCAGCGCATGGTGCGTTCCGACCTGGGCGCGGCTGGCGTGATGTTTACCATCGATACGGAATCGGGCTTCAAGGACGTGGTCTTCGTCACCTCCAGCTATGGCCTGGGCGAAACCGTGGTGCAGGGCGCAGTCAATCCGGACGAATTCTATGTGCACAAGCCGATGCTGGAAAAAGGCAAGTCGCCTGTGATCCGCCGCAATATCGGCTCGAAGCTGCTGAAAATGGAATTCACGAACGAAGCGAAAGCTGGCCGTTCCGTGAAAACCGTCGACGTGCCCGTCGAAATGCGCAACCGCTACTCGCTGAACGACAGCGAAGTGGTGGAACTGGCCAAATACGCCGTCATCATCGAAAACCACTACGGCCGTCCGATGGACATCGAGTGGGGCAAGGATGGCCGCGACGGCAAGCTGTACATCCTGCAAGCGCGTCCCGAGACCGTCAAGTCGCAGCAAAAGGCGACCGACGTGCAAGAACGCTTCAAGCTGAAAAGCACCGGCACCGTGCTGACCTCCGGCCGCGCCATCGGCCAGAAGATCGGCGCCGGCCCCGTGCGCGTGATTCACGACCCGGCCGACATGGAGCGCGTGCAGCCAGGCGACGTGCTTGTTGCCGACATGACAGACCCGAACTGGGAGCCGGTCATGAAGCGCGCTTCGGCCATCGTCACCAACCGCGGCGGTCGTACTTGCCACGCAGCAATTATTGCGCGTGAACTGGGCGTGCCTGCCGTCGTCGGCTGCGGCGACGCGACCGACGTGCTGAAAGACGGCACGTTTGTCACCGTCGTGTGCTCCGAAGGCGACGAAGGCAAGATCTACGATGGCTTGCTGGAAACAGAAGTGTCGGAAGTGTCGCGCGGCGAATTGCCGAAGCTCGACACCAAGATCATGCTCAACGTGGGCAATCCGCAGCTGGCGTTCGATTTCCAGTCCGTGCCGAATGCCGGCGTGGGCCTGGCGCGCCTGGAATTCATCATCAATAACAATATTGGTGTGCACCCGCGCGCGATCCTGGAATACCCGAACATCGATGCCGACCTGAAAAAGGCCGTGGAATCGGTGGCGCGTGGCCACGCTTCGCCAAAGGCGTTCTACATCGACAAGCTGGCAGAAGGCATCGCCACCATCGCCGCCGCGTTCTGGCCGAAAAAAGTCATCGTGCGCCTGTCCGACTTCAAGTCGAACGAGTACAAGAAGCTGATCGGCGGTTCGCGCTACGAGCCGGACGAAGAAAACCCGATGCTGGGTTTCCGCGGCGCGGCGCGCTACCTGTCGGCCGACTTCTCCGAAGCGTTCAACATGGAATGCGAAGCGATGAAGCGCGTGCGCAATGACATGGGCCTGACCAACGTGGAAATCATGGTGCCGTTCGTGCGCACCCTGGGCCAGGCCGAGAAAGTCATCGACCTGCTGGCGAAGAATGGCTTGAAGCGCGGCGAGAACGACCTGCGCGTCATCATGATGTGCGAAGTGCCGTCGAACGCCATCCTGGCCGACCAGTTCCTCGACCATTTCGATGGCTTCTCGATCGGTTCGAACGACCTGACCCAGCTGACCCTGGGCCTGGACCGCGATTCCGGCATGGAATTGCTGGCCGCCGACTTCGACGAGCGCGATCCTGCCGTGAAAGCCCTGCTGGCCCTGGCCATCAAGGCTTGCCTGGCACGCGGCAAGTACATCGGCATTTGCGGTCAGGGTCCTTCCGACCATCCGGACTTCGCCGTCTGGCTGATGGAGCAGGGCATCGAATCGATGTCGCTGAATCCGGATTCGGTGATCGACACCTGGCAGAAACTGGCTGCGCTGAAAGCGTAAGCATCTTTCCCGCCCTTTGAAAACCCGCTGCCGCTCACCCGGCAGCGGGTTTTTTTATGCCTGCCACGCGGCGCACGGCAGTATTCGATGGGCTTGCTCCAGATCAGCTAAAATGATTTCACCAATACATTGAAACAGGAGTTCACATGGCAAGCAAGAAACCGAGCAAAGTGGCAAAGATCGATATCGGCATTTCCGAAGCGGACCGCGCGAAGATTGCGGAAGGCCTGTCCGGCCTGCTGGCCGACAGCTACACCTTGTACCTGATGACCCATAATTTTCACTGGAACGTCAAGGGGCCGATGTTCAACACCCTGCACCTGATGTTCATGACGCAATACACGGAGCAGTGGGCCGCGCTGGACCTGATCGCCGAGCGCATCCGCGCCCTCGGCTATCCTGCGCCGGGTACCTACAAGGAATTCGTCAAGCTGGCCTCGATCAAGGAAATCGACGGCGTGCCGCCGGCGCTGGACATGGTCAGCCACCTGGTATCGGCACAGGAAGCAACCGCGCGCACGGCGCGCCGCCTGTTCCCGCTGCTGGAAAAAGCGAATGACCAGCCGACGGCCGACCTGATCACGCAGCGCCTGGATTTGCATGAAAAGACGGCGTGGATGTTGCGCAGCCTGCTCGAGGAATAAAGGCTGGGCCTGCGGCGCTAATTCGGCCCCGCCTATTGACGTCATCAGGAATTGCGTTAGACTGCTTGTATATAGGTGTTTGGCAAGAATAATATCAGGCAGTAATACGCATTAAACCCCGTCGCTTATATAGGCTACGGGGTTTTTTATTTTCGGATTCGCAAAGATGGAGGCATCATGGCTGAATGGGTAGGCTGGTTTGTGGCGGCTGGCGCGGTATTGATCCTGGAGCTGTTTACGGGCACGTTTTATTTGCTGATGATCGCCATCGGCATCAGTGCCGGAGGACTGGTGGCGCTGGCGGGCGGCAATGGCGGCTGGCAAGCCCTGACGGCCGCCATTGTCGGCGTGGCGGCCACCCTGTTATTGCGGCGCAGCCGTTTTGGCAAGGCGGCGCGGCGCGATGCGGCGCAGGACCCGAATGTGAATCTCGATATCGGCCAAAGCGTAGCGGTCGCGCATTGGGTCGATGGCGCGGCGCGCGTCATGTACCGCGGCGCCTTGTGGGATGTGGAGCTGATTCCCGGCGGCGATACGCAAGCCGGCCATTACACCATACATGCCGTGCGTGGCAGCCGTTTGATTGTTGGATAACCTGGAGAGTAGATTATGGAAGTAAGCACTGGTAGCGTGTCGCTGATCTTGTTATTGCTGGCATTGGTATTTGTCTTCAAGACGGTCAATGTGGTGCCGCAGCAGCATGCCTGGGTGGTGGAGCGTCTGGGCAAGTTTCACGCGGTATTGGGTCCTGGCCTGAATATTGTCGTGCCTTTTGTCGACCGTATCGCCTACAAGCACGTGCTCAAGGAAATTCCGCTCGACGTGCCGCCGCAGGTGTGCATCACGCGCGACAATACGCAATTGCAGGTCGATGGCATTCTGTATTTCCAGATTACCGATGCCATGCGTGCTTCATATGGCTCGTCGAATTATATTGCCGCCATTACGCAACTGGCGCAAACGACCTTGCGTTCGGTGATCGGTAAAATGGAACTCGACAAGACATTTGAAGAACGCGACCATATCAATACGGCCATCGTGAATGCCATCGATGAATCGGCGGCGAATTGGGGCGTCAAGGTATTGCGCTATGAAATCAAGGATTTGACGCCGCCCAAGGAAATCCTGCATGCGATGCAGGCACAGATTACGGCCGAACGCGAAAAGCGCGCCCTGATTGCCGCCTCGGAAGGGCGCAAGCAGGAACAGATCAATATCGCCAGCGGTGAGCGCGAAGCGGCCATTGCCCGCTCCGAAGGCGAGAAGCAGGCCTCGATCAACCGTGCCGAAGGCCAGGCCACGGCCATCGTCGCGCTGGCGCAGGCCAGTGCCGAGGCGCTGCGCCAGGTGGGTGCCGCCATTCGCGAACCGGGCGGGGAAGATGCCGTGAACCTGAAAGTAGCCGAGCAGTATGTGGGCGCGTTCGCGCAATTGGCGAAAACCAATAACTCGATTATCGTGCCGGCCAATCTGGGCGATATGAGCGGTTTGATCGCCACGGCGATGCAGGTGGTGAAAACGCAGAAGCCGAAAGGCAGCGTGGCGATTCCCTGATTGCCTGGTGAATAGCAAACTCGTAGCAGGTTTGTCTTTAATGCTGCCCGCCATATCGCGGGCAGTTTTCAATTGCGCCATTGGAATATATGCTGGAAGACGGGCTGGAGTATCTGCGCTTGAATCCATAACGTTGAAATATTTTCTTTATGCTATGCTGTGCGCACTTTCGGGCTTATATGCTGTCGTGCGACGCTTATCTTTTTGATTAAGTAGAATCTGCGGCTCATGCATGGCTATGATTGCGCCGATATCCGCGACGGATACTTGAGAGGAATTTTGGAGTTGATGTATAAGGGCGATAGTATTGCTCCCATGTATATTTTGAATTGCAATTTATAATTACTATAAATTGCAATGAAACAGAAAGTACTGCAAAATAAATACTGCCGATGGCGCTGTATTGAACCGCAACCGTACAAAGCGGAGACGCTTGTACAGGCAGTTCATGCGCGATGCCGGTTCCCCATGCTGGAACGATTACACTGTTTGAAAGCCAGGGAAGCAGGTTTTTTGGTAAAAGAATTGTAAAAAACAATCAAATCTGAAGAAAAATCACCTCAATCGCGTTACAATTGGATAGAATTTAACTGTTCAGTTATATTTTTCAACTCACACAAGGAAATATCATGGATCTGTCCAGCTTATCCCTGTCCGAACTGCGCACCTTGCAGGACGACATCAAGAAGCAAATGAAGAAACGCGAACAGGACGATCTGTCCAAGGCGCGCGAGCAAATCCTGGCAATCGCCCAGAGCGTTGGCGTTTCCGTAAAAGATCTGGTTGGTACGGGGATCCGCGCTAAAACCGGCACGGTCGCAGTACGCTATCGCAATCCGGATGACGCGACGCAGCAATGGACTGGCCGTGGCCGTCAGCCGAAATGGGTCAAAGAGTGGACCGATTCGGGCAAGTCGCGTGATCTGCTGAAGGTTTGATTCTGAAGGTTTAAAAACCGTTCATTCGGATGCTTGTCCTGTGCAGTGATACAGGTGTAGTACAAGGCAGCATGCAAGCATCCGGAACTTTCCTGATTTATCGTCTTTGGCCAGGCAGGCAAAGCTGATTCATTCGCTTATCTCCATGGTGTTTTCACCAATACCAGTTTTTTCCCGCCGTATCTCTTTCCATTCCCTGTTTTTATCCCATTGCGCTGTGCGTTTCCGCTTGCCGCAGGCACCGGCAAAATAAAACCCGGCATATAGCCGGGCTTGATGGTATCGGCGCAGCACGCTGCGCGTAGTGCCGGATCAGCGGCGGTGCGACTTCATTGCCGCCTGGACTTCGCGCGCGCCGTCGCGGTCGCGTTCCGCTGCCCGCTTGTCGTGCTGCTTCTTGCCCTTGGCCAGGCCGATTTCGCATTTCACGCGGCCGCCCTTGTAGTGCAGGTTGAGCGGCACCAGGGTATAGCCGGAGCGTTCCACCTTGCCGATCAGTTTATCCATTTCCGCACGGTGCAGCAGCAGCTTGCGCGTGCGCACGGCTTCCGGATGGATATGGGTGGAGGCGGTCGGCAGGGCGCTGATATGCGCACCGAACAGGAAGAGTTCATCGCCGCGGACGACGACGTAGGCTTCCTTGATTTGTACGCGGGCGTCGCGGATGGCTTTGACTTCCCAGCCTTCCAGCACGATGCCGGCTTCGTAGCGATCCTCGATAAAGTAGTCGTGGAAGGCTTTTCTGTTGTCTGCTATGGTCATGAGATGGTAAATGTGCGCGGGTCGGTTAAACTACTGTCTCGCGCAAGCGCGATAAAATCAAATGTATCCAACATCATAGCAAATGGTTCTTCAATGGCAGTAGTACATAAATCAGTTTTTCTCGGCTATAGCGCCGAACAAATGTTCGCGCTGGTGGCGGCGGTGGAGGATTATCCCAAATTCCTGCCCTGGTGCGGTGCGGTCGAGATTCGCGAGCGGGGCGAGAACACGGTTGTCGCAAGCGTGGGCATACATTACCACGGCGTGCGCCAAAGCTTCACCACGTCCAACGAGAACGTGCCGCCGACTTCCATCAAGATGAAGCTGGTGGACGGTCCTTTCAAGACCCTCGACGGCGTGTGGACCTTCAAGGCCCTGCGCGAAGATGCGTGCAAGATCGAACTGGACCTGCACTACGAGTTTTCCAGCCGCGTACTGGAACAGATCATCGGCCCCGTCTTCGGCATGATCGCCAACAGCATGGTCGATTCCTTCTGCAAGCGCGCGGAGACGGTGTATGGCTGAAGCAGGCATCACGGTGCAAGTATGCCACGCGCTGCCCGACAGCACGTTCCTGCGCTCCTTGAACGTGCCTGCCGGCACCACCATCGAGCAGGCGGTGGCGCTGAGCGGACTGCTGCGGGAAATCCCCGCCATCGACCTGGCCGTGACCATGGTCGGTATCTACGGCAAGAAGAAGCCGTTGGATACCGTCCTGCGCGAGCATGATCGTATCGAGGTGTACCGTCCGCTGCAGGCGGACCCGAAAGAAGCGCGCCGCCGGCGTGCCAGCGGCAAGCCCGCCAAGACCTGACGGGTCTGGAAGAGGGCAGGGCTGCGGCTTGCGGCTGGCCTTGGCGGGCCATTTTTTTGCTATTTCCAAATATCTTTTTTATGCTGCAAGGACGAAGGGCGCTTTTTTCTGTATAATCTGCTTTTGCGCCAATAGGAAATGCTATGCGTCTACTTCAAAAAGCACTCACATTCGATGACGTGCTGCTCGTCCCAGCCTACTCCAACGTTCTGCCCGCCGATACGTCCCTCAAAACTCGCCTGACCCGCAATATCACCCTGAATATTCCCTTGCTGTCCGCAGCCATGGATACGGTGACGGAAGCCCGTCTGGCGATCGCGATGGCCCAGGAAGGCGGCATCGGCATCATCCACAAGAATTTGAATCCGAAGGACCAGGCACGTGAAGTGGCCCGCGTAAAGCGTTTCGAAGCAGGTGTGTTGCGTGATCCGATCACGATTCCGCCGGAAATGAAAATCCGCGACGTGATCGCTCTGACGGAACAGTACGGCATCAGCGGTTTCCCTGTTGTCAAGGGCAAGGAAGTCGTCGGCATCATCACCAACCGCGATTTGCGCTTTGAAAAGGAACTCGACGCGGAAGCTTCCGCCAAGATGACCCCGCGCGAAAAGCTCGTGGTCGTCAACGAAGATGCCGATACGGCCGAAGCCAAGCGCCTGATGAACAAGCACCGCCTCGAGCGCGTGCTGGTCGTCAACGACGCGTTTGAGCTGCGCGGCCTGATCACCGTCAAGGATATCCAGAAATCGACCTCCCACCCGTTCGCGTCGAAAGACAGCCAGGGCAAACTGCTGGTCGGCGCCGCTGTCGGCGTAGGCGCCAAGGATGAAGAACGCATCGACCTGCTGGTCGCTGCCGGTGTCGACGTGCTGGTGGTCGACACGGCCCACGGTCACTCGCAAGGCATCCTCGACCGCGTACGCTGGATCAAGACCAAGTACCCGCAAGTGGAAGTGATTGGCGGCAATATCGCTACCGCCGCTGCCGCCAAGGCGCTGGTGGAATACGGCGCCGATGCGGTCAAGGTCGGCATCGGTCCTGGCTCGATCTGCACCACGCGTATCGTTGCCGGCGTAGGCGTGCCGCAAATCACGGCCATTTCGAATGTTGCCGAAGCTTTGGCCGGTACGGGCGTGCCATGTATCGCCGACGGCGGTATCCGCTTCTCGGGCGATATCTCGAAAGCGCTGGCCGCTGGCGCCTCGACCGTCATGATGGGTTCCATGTTTGCCGGTACGGAAGAAGCACCGGGCGAAGTGATCCTGTATCAGGGCCGCAGCTACAAATCGTACCGCGGCATGGGTTCGCTGGGCGCGATGTCCGATGGTTCGGCTGACCGTTATTTCCAGGACGCCACCATGAAGGCAGACAAGTTCGTGCCTGAAGGTATCGAAGGCCGCGTCGCCTACAAGGGCAGCGTGCTGGCGATCATCTTCCAGCTGGTGGGCGGCGTGCGTCAATCGATGGGTTACTGCGGTTGCGCCACCATCGACGAACTGCGCGAAAAAGCGGAATTCGTGGAAATCACCTCAGCCGGCATGCGCGAGTCGCATGTCCATGATGTGCAGATCACGAAAGAAGCGCCAAATTATCGCTCCGAGTAAGCGGTAACGAAAGTCCAGACCGGCGCCCAGTGCGCCGGTTTTGCAATTGACCCTGAATAAAGCTCCGACCATGCACTCTAAAATCCTCATTCTCGATTTCGGTTCCCAAGTCACCCAGTTGATCGCCCGCCGCGTGCGCGATTCCGGCGTGTTTTCCGAAGTCTTCCCGTATGACGTCAGCGATGAATTCGTGCGCAACTATGGCGCCGCCGGCGTGATCCTGTCGGGCAGCCACAATTCCACGCTGGATGGCGACTCGCCGCGCGCGCCGCAAGCCGTGTTCGAGCTGGGCGTGCCCGTGCTGGGCATTTGCTACGGCATGCAAACCATGGCGGCCCAGCTGGGCGGCAAGGTGGAAAACGGCCTGGTGCGCGAATTCGGCTACGCCGAAGTGCGCGCCCGCAGCCACACCAAGTTGCTCAACGGTATTGCCGACTTCGTCACCGACGAAGGCCACGGCATGCTGAAAGTGTGGATGAGCCATGGCGACAAGGTGCTGGAAATGCCGCCAGGCTTCAAGTTGATGGGCAACACCCCGAGCTGCCCGATCGCGGCCATGGCCGACGAAGAGCGCCAGTTCTACGGCGTGCAATTCCACCCGGAAGTGACGCACACGGTGCAGGGCAAGGCCATGATTGGCCGTTTCGTACATGAAATCTGCGGCTGCAAGTCGGACTGGAACATGCCCGACTACATCAGCGAAGCGGTGGAAAAAATCCGCGCGCAAGTCGGTAGCGATGACGTCATCCTGGGCCTGTCCGGCGGCGTCGATTCGTCCGTGGCTGCTGCCCTGATCCACCGCGCTATCGGCGACCAGCTGACCTGCGTCTTTGTCGACCACGGCCTGCTGCGCCTGGACGAAGGCAAGATGGTGATGGACATGTTCGCCAAGAACCTGGGCGTGAAAGTCATCCGCGTCGATGCGGAAGACCAGTTCATGGGCCACTTGGCCGGCGTTACCGATCCCGAGCAAAAGCGCAAGATCATCGGCCGCGAATTCGTCGAAGTCTTCCAGGTCGAGTCGGGCAAGCTGGTCAACGCCAAATGGCTGGCGCAAGGCACGATCTACCCGGACGTCATCGAATCGGCCGGTAAAGGTAAAAAAGGCCAGACCATCAAGAGCCACCACAACGTGGGCGGCTTGCCGGACACCATGAAGCTCAAGTTGCTTGAGCCTTTGCGCGAACTGTTCAAGGACGAAGTGCGCAAACTGGGCGTCGCCCTGGGCTTGCCGCATGACATGGTCTACCGCCACCCGTTCCCGGGCCCGGGCCTGGGCGTGCGCATCCTCGGCGAAGTCAAGAAAGACTACGCCGACCTGCTGCGCCGCGCCGACGCCATCTTCATCGAAGAACTGCGCAACACGCCGTACGAATTCGTCGCCGGCCAGGCCGTCGACCCGGACGCGCTGCCAGCGAACTGGTATGAAGCGACGAGCCAGGCTTTCGCCGTCTTCCTGCCCGTCAAATCGGTGGGCGTGATGGGCGATGGCCGTACCTACGAATACGTGGTGGCCTTGCGCGCCGTGCAAACGCAGGACTTCATGACGGCCCACTGGGCGCACCTGCCGCACAGCTTGCTGGGCAAGGTCTCCAACCGCATCATCAATGAAGTGCGCGGCATCAACCGCGTCGTCTACGATATCTCGGGCAAGCCGCCGGCGACCATCGAGTGGGAGTGAGTTTCCCTAGGGGAGCATTTTCATCGTCATGCTCATCATGGTGATTCAGTAAGCAGGGCCCTGTTTTTACAGGGCCTTTTTTTATGGCGCTGGACTGTTATACCCGGACAGCCGGTAGCCCATGCCGCCAGGCGGCTCGGATTGCATGGCAAATCTGGCCCGGCTCAGGAGGGGATCAGGAAGCCGGCCTTGATGGCCTTGAGGACGGCTTGCTGGCGCGTCTGTACATTGAATTTCTTCTTCGCATTGGAGACATGAAAATTGATGGTGCCTTCGGAACGCAGCAGGATGCGCGAAATTTCCCACGAGGACTTGCCCGCCATGATCCACTGCAGGCATTCCATTTCGCGCGTGGTCAGCGGATTGGCGCCAGGCACGGGTGGCGCGTCGTGCTTGATGAAGCGGGCGGACGATTCGATCACGTAGTCGCGGATCAGGGCCAGCTGCGCAATCGTGGCGAAGCTGTCGCGTTCCGCATCCATCGGCGGCGCGTTGCGGATAAAACTCAACATGCCCGTTTCACCGCTTGCGCCGTGCACCGGGAAGCAAAAACCGGAGCGCATGCCGTGCTGGCACGCCTGTTCATAGAAGGCGCGCTGTGCGGGACTGGTGAAACTTTCCGGCCGCCATAGCAGCGGCATGGTATTGGCCAGGCAGTGGGAGATGCTGGGATCGCTTTCATGCAGGCGTTCCGAGACATACAGCGCGCGCCAGGACGGCGGATAGTTGCTCACGACAAAGGACGTCTCCGGTGCCGGCCAGTGAAAAGCCACCGTCTTTTCCGGCGCGACGCCGTAATACACATGCTCGTAGCCGCATTGTGCGCCGATGCTGAACAGGAGACGGGTCCAGTCCGCTTCGGTTTGGCATCGCACCAGGCTAAACAGGTCATCCAGCAGCAGCATGGAATACTCCTCGGGTTGATGATGGTGGTTCGTAACGCCAACATGCAAGACGCGTCCCGGCGATCACGGTGTCGTCGCAATCGCTGCCTGTCATCAGGCGCGGTGGCAGGGGCGGGCGCAGCATCACAATACGAAGGTTAAACGAAGGGCAGATTTGTATGTTGCAGGATTTGAGCATTAGCAACACCTAGTAAAAATAATAGTTTTCTAGCAATCGTTACATTGTCACAAGCAGAGGCCGTATAAGGTTTCTGATGATGCAAGTAATGCGGAGAAACCCCTCTTTTTGTCCCGCTCGCCGGTGAGAATGCGTGATTATCTGGCCCATCGCCGGCCCGGCTCGCGCGGCGTGTCGCGGATACACCAAAGCCATGCCAGCGCAAACTGGCACATTTGTCAGGTGACTCACGCCGGGCCAGCGTGGCTTAATGTCGTTGCTGACCAATGCATTGTCAGTCGACTTGAAAAAACGGACGCGTGCAGTTCAACGAATTTTCACTCTTAGAGGAATGCATCATGACATCTGAGTACAAGTACGCCACGGCGGAAATCAGTGTGCAAAACGCCCAGCCTGGCCAGCGCATCTCGGTCACACTGGACATCGAAACGAAATCGGACACCCTGTGCTGGAGCACCGGCGATCCATCGGAAGACAGCAATTCGGGTATCACCATTAACGCCTCGGGCGGCGTGGCCCTGCCGTTGAGCAGCCTGAGCGTCAATGGCGTCCTGATTGACCTGCAGATCAGCGCCGGCGGTTCGGATTCGGTAACCTTCAACATTTCGCCTTGCCTGACGGCCAATGGCAGCCTGTCGCTGCTGAAGATCAAGTCGACCAGCGATAGCGGTCCCGTGCTGACCTTCAATTTCGATGGCAAGAAGCCGATCACGCTGAGCCAGAACTTTGTCATCCTGGAGTGGCCGAATTAAGCCTTGCTGAAGCTGGCGCATCGGCACCCGTGTGAATGCCCGCCCGCGGCAGGGCATTCATCTTTTTTGGCTCTTCGAGGAATTACCGTGCAAGAATATTCGATCGCATTCATCTTTGAAGTCAGGTCCGACAATACGGTCCCGCTGAACGCCGTCCTGTCGATCACCGATGCCAACAGGATTTCGCTAACCGGAACACCGGTGCAGATCCAGCCCTGGGGCGGCGCGCCTGCCACGCCTCCGCTGGTCTACCTGAACGTGAAGGAAAATGGCATCAACCTGCAGGCAGGCGCCAATCCATCGGGCGACCAGCAAGCGCTGGAAGTGGTGGTCGGCGTGGTCCCGGCCGGCGCCAGCATGACCGTCAACTTCACCTATGTCGATGTGAGCGTGCTGGGCTATTACAAATTTCTCGGCGGCAGTAGCCAGGTGCCCTTGAAAGTGGGCAAGAACACCATCACCTTCCCGGAATAAACGCGCGATGAGCAAGCGGACTACGGGCGGTACCGACCTGGCGGCGGCGACGCTTGCGGAGCATACGCCGGCCGCCGCGCCGCGCAAGCGCTCCGCGTCCGTCAGCAAGCCGGCCGGCCAGGCGCTGGCGCAGGCCGAGGCAAAGCTGGTCATGGCGCGCATCCAGATCGATGCCCTGGCCTTGAATCCGCATGAATTGCAGCACCTGCAATCGCATCTGCTGAGCAACCCGCTGCACGCGCTCAACGAGCAGTGCTACCACGAGGTGACGACGTTTCGCCAGCTGAGCATCCGTTTTTTCCAGTTGCGTGCCAACAGCAAGGCCTTCCTGACCATCCGCCCCGATCAGAAGGCGATCTGGAGCGAAGGCGGCGAGGACAGCCGCATGGTGGGACTGTGCATGTCCAGCAACGCGCCCGCCATGTATCTGAGCAGCTTGCTCATCAATGCGCGCGAAATCATCCTCGAAACCTACCAGGACTGCGACGAGGTCAGCATCGAACTATACGTGCAGACCAGCCAGCCGCAGCTGCAGGGCCGGGTCGACCTGCCGCCCGGTGCCAGCGTCTGCCTGCAATCGCGCGGCGACCGCAGCACGGTCATCGGCCTGAGTTCATTTGCGATCGATCTTGCCTGATGAATACTCCAACGCTCCAGCTTGACACCGCACACGGCCAGCGCATGCAAGGCGATCCCTTGCCGGTCGTGCTGATATTCAAGAATATCGCGGCCGACTCGAACATCAATTTCACGTTCACCACGGCCGGCACCGAATGGTCGCTGGGCGCGCGCTCGGGCGACAGCATGGGTTTCACGGTGGTGGCCGATCAGAACGGCGGCCAGCGCCAGTCATGCATCCGCTCGGTTGAATTTTCCGGCGGCTTGCTGGCCATCCGCACCGCCAGCGGCGGCGCCGCGCTCAATGCCTTCACCATGACCCTGTTCCTGCGCGTGGCCCCCGGCGTCGATTATCTGCAGGGCTATTGCACGCTCAACAACGAAGCGAGCGTGATGGCGTTTTTCGGTTCGCAGCGCGCGATGGAGTGGCGCAACGGGCGCATCAGCGCAGTCCTGCGCGATCCCGACGCCAATTCGCGCAGCGTGATCCTGTCGGTGCAGAATGCTTATCCGGGCGACCGCATCGCCCTCGAACTGTCGACCAAGAAAGGTCTGGGACTGGCCACCTGGTGTCTGGGACCGGGAGGAGAAGAGTCGGGCGGCATCCGCCTGGCCGGCGCCCAGCCCAGCGTGCCGCTCAAGTTCTTTGCGTACGGCACCCGCGTGCTGGAATTCGAGACGAGCCAGAGCGCCGACGCCGGCGCTACGCTGGACTTCTTCATGCAGGCTTACCTGAGCTGGCAGCCGCACGATCTGCCGTACATCTACCTCAAGGCCACCTGCGACCCCAACGTGAGCCTGTTTGCCCACATCGGCAACCGCCAGCCGCAACTGGTCAGCCAGACCTTCACCGTGTTTACGCTCTAGCCATGGGACCGGCGACCATCGATTCCGGACAGGTGCTGCGCTGCGTGAGCGAGTCGCTGCGCTCGCTGATCCGCGCGCACATCCCGGAATTCGCAAACGAATCGGCGGTCGTGTTCGACTCGCCCGCCGAGATCGACAGCCAGGGCGCGACCATGCTCTCGCTCTACCTCTACAACATCGAGATCAATCCCTACCTGCGCAACCTGCCGCCCACACTCACCCGCGGCCAGGGCAAGGGCGGGCCGAACTCGCTGGCCGTGACGCCGCCGCCGCTGGTGTCGGACCTGCTCTACATGATGGTGCCGTATGCGCGCTCGGCCGAACTCGAACTGGTGCTGGTGGACAAGCTGGTGCGCCTATTCCACGACGTGCCGGCGCTCGCGGGCGCCTGGCTGCACCCCCAGCTCAAGGCCAGCGGCAACGATTCGATCTCCATCGTGCCCGACGCCAGCCCGATCCTGACCTTGCACAATATCTGGAGCGGCTTTCCGAACAAGCCCTACAAGCTTACCAAGCTGTACACGCTGTCGCCGGTGCGCATCGCCTCGGCCCTGCAGCCGAGCGCCGAAATGGTTGCCGACAGCACATTGGAAACGACGCGGCGCGCCATCGCCGGGGCGGGAGCGGCATGAAGCTGAGCGCCGTGATCCAGCTGATCGACGGTTTCAGCATGGCGCCGGCAGTGGGCGCGCGCGCGCATTTCCTGCTGAACGACAAACCGATTGTGCCGCAGGACAAGGCGCAGGCCTTTTACGCCTTTGCCGGCCTCGACGACGGCAGCTACCGGCTCGACGTACTCAGTGCCGACCACCGCTACTTTGACCAGCAGCTGACGTTCGAGGTGCCGCTCAAGGAGCCGCTGGCGGACGCCATCGTCGCCTGCGTGCTGGCGCCCAGTCCCCTCTATCCGTATCCCGAGGGGACCACGCTGATCCGCGGCAAGATCGTCGACGCCGCCGCGCAACCGCTGGCCCAGGTCGCCATCAGTGCCGGCTACCAGGGCGCGCGCGCCAGGGCGCAGGCAGTGGCGGGCGCCTCGTCCGGCTACGGCCGCTATGCGGGCCGATACGCGCTGGCGCTGCGCGGCAAGCTGGACGCTCCAACCACGGTCGCGCTCGGCTTTAGCAAGGCCGGCCACGCCAAGGTCAGCAGGCAGGTCAGCGTGCAACCAGGTTCCATGCTGTTCCTTGACATCGAGATGCCGTAATCCACACGAGAGACTTATTTTGGCCACTTATAACCATCCCGGTATTTATATTCAGGAAGTGCCAGGCACCCGCAGCATCCAGGGCGCTTCCACATCGACCCCGGCTTTCGTCGGCGTGACGGAAACGGGGCCGTACATGCAGCCCATCCTGCTCACCAGCTGGGCCGCCTACCAGCGCACGTTCGGCCAGCTGGCCTGGTATGCGATGGTGTCGTGGTCGGTCTACGAATTCTTCAACGAAGGGGGCGCCGCCTGCTATGTGGTGCGCGCCAGCGACAAGGCAAGCGCCAAGTGTGCCAGCGCCAAACAGCCGCTGGCCGTCACGGCCGTCACACCGGGACCCTGGGGCAACGCCATCAGCATCATGATCAGCAACGCCAGCGCGACCGACCCGAGCATCACGCCGGCGCCCACCACGCCCGTCTTCAATGTCACCGTGATGGTGGCGGCGGCGCTGATGGGCACGCCCGCCGCGCCCGTGGTGGCGACCATGCCGAACTTGCTGCTGCAGCAATACATCGTGCAAAACAGCCTCAGCCCGCAAACCTTCGGCACGGCCTCCTATTACGTACTGGAGCAGTTCAACGGCTTCACGGCCAACAGCATGATCAACGAGGCCAACAAGCCCAGCGCGCTGGCGACGCAGATCAACGCCAATTCCATGTTCATTCGCGTGGCGGTCAACAGCACCGCTTCGCCCACGCCGCCAGTGCGGCCACCGAATGGCGGGCCGACGGCGCTGAGCAACGGCGGGAATCCGAATTACGACCTGACCGATGCCACCAAGCTGCTCGACAAGGTGCAGGGTCTGAGCCTGCTGTCCGTGCCCGACACCGTCACGGCCACCGACAACAGCGGCAAGCAGTCGCTGGCGCTGCAGGGCACCCTGATCAATGCCGGCCTGATGTTCTGCATCGACAAACGCAACCTGTTCTATGTGATCGATCCGCCGTTCGGCCAGAGCGTGCAGGACATCCTGTCATTCAAGTCCGGCCAGGGCCAGGCGCCGAAAGGCAATCCGAACGCGCTCAACTCCGACTTCGGCGCACTGTATTACCCATGGGTCTACATCTACAATCCGATCGCCGGGGCCAACGTGCCGATCCCGCCGTCCGGTCCGGTGCTCGGCCGCTACGCGTATACCGATATCAATGTGGGGGTGTTCAAGTCTCCTGCCGGGGTCAATGACGGCGCCTTGATGAGCGCGGTGCTGCTCGACCAGTCCCTGACCGATGCCGACCAGGACTTGCTGAACCCCGAAGGCATCAACGCGGTGCGCAATTTCATCAACTACGGCAACGTGATCTGGGGCGCGCGCACGCTGGCGCTCAACACGGAATGGACCTATGTGAGCGTGCGGCGCCTGTTCATCTATGTCGAGCAAAGCCTGCGCCAAAGCCTGATGTGGGTGGTGTTCGAACCCAACGACCAGCAGCTTTGGTCATCCATCTCGCGCGACGTCAGCGCTTTCCTGACCACCCTGTGGCTGCAGGGCGGCCTGTTCGGCGCGACGGCCGCCGAAGCGTTTTTCGTCACCTGCGACGAATCGAACAATCCGCTCGAGACGCGCATGCTGGGGCAGCTGTACATCGACATCGGCCTGGCGGCAGTGTATCCGGCCGAGTTCGTCATCCTGCGCCTGACCCAAAAAACCAGCGCGCCCGATTCCGGCAGCTGACCCCATCCACACCGATTGATTGCGGAGAACGCGCATGGCCACACAATTAACCGATCCCTACCGGGGATTCCGCTTCCGGGTCGAGATTGCCGGCATCCAGATCGCCGCGTTTTCCGAGGCGAGCGTACCCGACAGCACGATCGAGGCGGTCGAGTACCGCGAAGGCACCGACCCGGTCTACAAGCGTTCGCTGTCGGGGCTCACCAGCTACGGCAAGCTGAGCCTGAAGAAGGGCCTGACCGACTCGATGGACCTGTACAACTGGTACCAGCTGGTGTCGACCCAGGGTTCGGGCGCGAAGGGGGCGCAAAAGAACGTTTCGCTGATACTCATGGATGCAGGCGGCGCCGACAAGGCGCGCTGGAACGTGATCAGCGCCTGGGCCAGCAAGTACGAAAGCTCGGGCCTCAACGCGGCCAGCAGCGACGTGATGATCGAGACGTTCGAACTGACGATGCAATACATGACGCGCGTGTCGTAACGCGCACAAGGGGAAGCGGCAATGAGCGTGATCTGTACCGAAATCGAATTTATCCTGCCCTTGGGTTACCGCGACGGCGACGGCAACCTGCACCGCAATGGCGTGATGCGCCTGGCCACCGCCGGCGACGAGATCCTGCCGCTCAAGGACCACCGTGTCCAGAGCAACCCGGCCTACCTGATCATCATCGTGCTGTCGCGCGTGATCGTGCGTCTGGGCAGCCTTGAAATGGTCAGCACCAAGGTGGTCGAGGAGCTGTTCGCGGCCGACTTCTTCCACCTGCAGCAGCTGTACAACAAGATCAACCAGGTCGACACTGACGACGCCGGCTTGCCGGGGGAGGCGCAGGGCGCCCTGGGAAAGCCGGGCTTGCTCCAGTTTCCGACCAGCTTTACGCAGAGATAGCCTTCCTCGCCTATCACTTTCACTGGTCCCATGAGGACCTGATGGCGATGGAACACGCCGAGCGGCGCCGCTGGTGCGGCGAAATCAGCAAGATCAACCAGACGATGAATGCCGATGAGCGGCACAAGTCGATGCATAACCTGGGAGCATGAGATGGTGGTCGGTGTCAATGCAGTCATGGGTGCCGCGCAGCGCCAGCTGGGCCTGCGTATCGACCCGTTCAAGGCCTACAATTTTTTTGTCGAAGTTGAAGGCATCCTGGTGGGCGGCTTCATGTCCGTCGATGGGCTCGAATCGAAGACCGAGGTGCGCACCGTGCGCCAGGGCGGCGTCAACGACATCGAGTACAAACTGCCCGGCCAGGTGACCTGTTCCGACCTGGTGCTCAAGGCCGGCATCACGGCGCTCGACCCGATGTGGCTGTGGTACCAGTCGACGCTGAGCGGCGCCATCCGGCGCCGGAACGGCTCCATCTACCTGTTGGATGACCGCGGCTTGCCCAGCGTCTGGTGGGATTTCTACAATGCCTGGCCCGTGCAGTGGCAGGGGCCAAGCCTGGATGCGGGCGGCAGCCTGGTGGCATGCCAGTCGTTTACGCTGGCACACGAAGGCATCCGCAAGAGCCTCGCGAGCAGCGTCTACTCGGCCGCGGCGGGGATACTCTGATGCGCGCCATGCGCCTTGGCTGCGCGGGCCTGGCACAGCGCTTCCATGCGGCGCGCGGCGCACCGCTGTGGCGTTTCGCCCATTCCGGCGCGCCGCTGCAGCTGCGCATGGCGCATGGCGGCGCGGCGGGCCGGCACACGACGTCGGTGTTGCACTATTGGCAGCAATTTCGCTCGGCCATGGGGCTGGTGGTGCGCATGCAGGGTATGGCGCGCAAGGCGGACATGGTCGAACGCATCGAGGTGCGCCTGCTGGAATTGCGGGGCCAGCTGATGCAGGCGCACGCGCGGCAGCAAACCCTCGTGCGCCTGGTGCTGCCGCGCCTGGAGCGCGGCGTGGCGCAGGCGCAGCAGGCCAGGGCCGCGACCATCGCCTGGCTGGCGCGCGGTGCGGAGCAGCCAGCCCTGGCGCTGGCCGTGCGTCATTTCACCGCGCAGCCGGCAGCGGGGCAGCGGGGCGCCGCAGCGTTGGCGCGTGCCGTCGCGCGTTGCGCCAGGCTGCGCGCCGTAGCGGCGGCGTCTTCGCCGGCGCTGGTCCGGACAGCCATCCGGCGCGCGCAGCCGGCGGCACACGGGGCCCCTTCCCAGCCGGCCGCTGGCGGCACGGCCAGCCCCGCGCCACGCGAGGCGGCGCGGCGAAGCGGCATGACCAGACGGGCGCCGGCCCGCAATGGCATTGCCGCACCCGGCGCGCCGTTCTTGCGTCCGGCATCGCATCCGGCACAGTTTCCGCGCGCAACGCGCCCGGCTGTGCCCCCCCGGCAGGCAGGCGCCTGGCGCCCCCCGGTGCAGGCCGTGCCGGCGCCATTGCCCGCGCCGGCCGCGCACGCCGCCATCGTCCTCGGACGCTACCAGGGCCGCCAGCCCGTGCGGCGCGACATGCGCCAGGCGGCGCCGGCTGCCACAGCCGAGCTGCAAAGCCGCGTCGAGCATATTGTCGATACGCGCATGCTCGGCGTGGAACGCGCGGTGCAGACCAGGGTAGTGCATGAAATCGTCCATGGCGGGCAGTCGCAGGAGCAGTTGCGCAAGGTGCTGGCCGAGACGCTGTTTTCCGCGCCAGTACTGGCCTCGCTGACCGACCGCATGGCAAGCGCCATGGCGCGCCGCAGCGCCACCGAGCGCTATCGCCGGGGAGGCGCCTGATGCTGGAAATGGCCAAGATCGTCGTGCATGCGACGCGCGAGGAAATTCCCGTGATGTACAACCCGACCGAACTGTCGCTGAACAAGACCGTGATGGTGCAGGGCGAGGGCTCGAACATCCAGTTTCAGCGGGTCAATAATGACGACCTGACCGTGTCGCTGTTTTTCGATACCTACGAGCACCAGGTCGACGTGCGCAGCAAGACCAACAAGATCGTCGCGCTCACCGTGCCCAGCGTGGGCACGAATGTGCGCAAGGAGCCGCCGGTGCTGGTGTTTACTTGGGCCGGTCCGCTGTTTACGGGCATTATCGTCAAGCTCGACCAGAAATTCACGATGTTCCTCAGTTCCGGCATTCCCGTGCGCGCCGAGCTGAACGTGACGTTCAAGTCGGTGCTGACGCAAGAGGAGGACTTGCAGTCGCGCGGCTATTTCAATTGCCGCCAGCTGTGGCAGGTCAAGCAGGGCGACCGCCTGTACCTGATCGCGCAAGCGACCCTGGGCGACCCGAACCAGTGGCGCCTGATCGCCGCCCAGAACAGCATCGAGGATGCCTTGAATTTCCCGCAGCGCAAGGATATCGGCCGCAATCTGGTCATTCCCGACGTGCATGCCGGCACCGCGGGAGCCGTGTATGCTTAGCGTCCAGACCGGGGCATTCAAGATCCTGAAGAACCGCAGCCCCTTGCCATCCTCGATCGTGGCCGCCATCCACAACGTGCGCGTGCACGATGAAATCAATGTACCGGCCATGTTCAGCTTCACGCTCGACATGGTGAAGGCGGACGGCGCCTGGCAGGACGTCGACCTCGACGTATTCAAGCCGGGCGACCAGATCACGATTTTCCTGGGCCTGAACCAGTTGCATCAACTGATCAGCGGCGATATCACGGCCATCGAACCGAGTTTCAGCACTGCATCCTCGGCCGCCACGATACGCGGTTTCGACCGCATGTACCGGCTCAAGTTCGGTACCCGCACCAAGACCTACAGCTTGCTCAACGATAACGAGATCGTCAGCGACGTGGCGCGCGCGGCACGTTTGCCGGTCACGCTGGAAGGCCAGCCGGACACCATCAACCAGTACGTCATCCAGAACAATGTCTCCAACTACGCCTTCCTGATGGAGCGCTGCAAGCAGCTCGACTACGAACTGCTCATGGCCGACACGACGCTCGTGTTCCGCCCCTCGGCCGAGGGTAACGGCGCCATCAAGACGCTCAGTTATCCGCGCGACCTGAGTGCGGTGAGCCTGAACCTGAAAGTGCCGACCATGGGCCAGAAGGTGACGGCCATCGGCTACGACGTCGAAACGAATGCCGTCATCACGGCCGTGGCGCAGTCCGGCACCAGCCAGGACAAGATGGGCGGCAGCGAAACGGGCTACGAGGCGGCGGAAGATTTTCCCAGTTCGGAAATGACGCTGCAATGTCCCGGCATCAGCGACCCGGCCGCGCTGCAGGCGGTGGCCGACGCGCAGTTCCAGAGCCAGCTGCAAAGCTTTATCGAAGGCCAGGCCAGCCTGGTGGGCGACAGCGACCTGGTGGCTGGCGTGAACATCAAGATCACCGGGCTGAGCGAGCGTTTTGACGGCACCTATTACGTCACCTCGAGCACCCACGACTATGACGACAGCAGCGGCTACAAGACGGACATCAACGTGCGCAGGACGGGTATATGAACGGCAACGCATCCGGGGTCGCGCTCGGCAAGGTGAGCAACACCGAAGACCCCAAGGGCCTGGGACGCATCCGTGTTTTTTTGACGCTGAGTGGCGCCACCATCGAGTCGGACTGGCTGCAGGTGATGAGCTTTTTCGCTGGCCCCGGCTATGGCGCCTTTTTCCTGCCGAGGAAAGACGATTCGGCCCTGCTGGCCTTCGCCGACGGCGACCCGAACCAGCCGTATGTACTGGGCTTCCTGTGGAACGGCGTGCAAAAGCCGCCCGTCGAGGCGGCCCGGCAGCAGGAAGTGCGCATGCTCAGGACGCAGTTGGGCAAGACCATCGTGCTCGACGATAGTGCGCAGGGCAAGATCACCATCATCGACGAAAAGAACAACCAGATCGAGCTCGATACCGCCAACAACAAGATCAGCATCAGCAGCGAAGGCGACCTGGCGATCAGCGCCAAGGGCACGCTGACCATCAGCGCGCCCCACGTGGTGCTGCAGACTACGGACGGCAGCGTCAAGGCCGATTTGTCGGCCGAGGGCATGCAGTTGCAGGGCGCAAAGGCGCTCAAGCTGCAGGCCGCCATGATCGATCTGAACTGATGGGCATGGGCGCAGCCAAGGCGGGCGACAGTATCGTCAACGCCGCCGACATCCACATCGTACTGGTGCCGAGCCCGGGCGGACCGGTGCCGACCCCGCAGCCGTTCCCGTTTTCCGGCAAGATCGCCAGCAATACCAGTATGAACGTGCGCATCAACGGCAGGCCTGCGGCGACCGTCGGTTCGATGGCCAACAATGTGCCGCCGCATATCGCCGCCAGCGGCCAGTTCCAGGTGCCGCCCACCAATCTCGGGCAGGTGATGCTTGGCAGCTTGACGGTCCGCATCAACGGCAAGGGCGCCGCGCGCGCGGGCGACCTGTGCGAAACCTGCCACGACCTGCCGCCGGCCGGTCCGCAGGCGCCGCCGCCGACCGTGCAGGTGGCCGGCATGAGCACCGTGAGGATGGGCTAGCGATGGCCACCGGCGCCGATTTCTTGGGCCAGGGCTGGGCGTTCCCCGTGCAGACCAGCGGCGGGCGCGTGCTGTTCGCGGCCGGCGCCGACGACATCGCTGAAGCCATCCTGATCATCTTGCAGACGGCGCCAGGCGAAAGAGTGATGCTGCCGGCCTTCGGCTGCCGCATCAATGAGCTGGTGTTCTCGGCCGGCAATGCCAGCGCCAGCAGCCTGGCGCAGCTGTACGTGAAGCAGGCGCTGGACCGCTGGGAGCCGCGCATCCAGGTCACCGGCGTGGCCGCCCTCATCGACGCGCAACAGCCCAATTGCCTGCAGGTGTCGGTCGATTACCTGATCCGCTCGCACAACCAGCCGGCCAATCTGGTCTACCCATTCTTTCTCAAATAAGCCAGGACATATGCATGGACATACAATTGATCGACGACCGCCTTGCCGAATTGAAAAGCAACGAAAGTGCGGGACAGGCGCAGCTGCAGGCGCTGCAGGACGAATTCAACGAGCGCAAACGCCAGCTCCAGGCAACCTTGCTGCGCATCAGCGGCGCCATCCAGGTGCTTGAGGAGCTGCGCGCGGAAGCGGCAGGCGAGCCGCGTCCATGACTTCCCCGACGCTCGACTTCCGCGACGCCGAGCAGTTTTATGCGCAGACGCTGGCGCTGGCCAAGGCCTACGTTCCCGAATGGAGCGGCTACTGGAATACGCTGCCGCCAAGTGCGTCGGACGTCGACCAGGATCCGGGGCTGGTGCTGCTGAAGCTGTTTTCGCAGCTGGCCGCGTACACGGCCGATATCGAGAACGCCATGCCGGAGCAGCGCCGCCTGGGGTTTTTCCAGTTCATGAACATGCAGTTGCGCGCGCCGCTGGCGGCGCAGGCGCCGCTGCGCTTCCTGCTCAAGGCAGGCCAGCCGGCGGCGACGGTGCCGGCCCAGTGCGCGGTGCTCGATGCGCAAGACCAGACGATCCGCTTCCAGACCAACGAGGCGCTGCTGGTGCTGCCCGCCACGCTGTCGGCGGCGCTGACGGTCATTCCGGCGCAGGACCAGTTCATCGATGCTTTGCCCAGCCTGCTCGGGGACCAGGCCGGGGTGCCGATCTTCGTGGCCAGCCAGCTGGCCGATCCGGCCGAACAGCCGCTCGGGCACTGGTTCATGATGGGCGATCCGGCCCTGTTCAAGCCTGACGACGCGCTGCAGAGCATCACCGTCACCCTGACCGGCAAGCAGCTGTACCCTGAATATTTCGGACAATGGTTCGATGGCGCGCTGACGCCGCTGACGACGCAGTTGACGAGTTCATCGTCGGAGCGGCAGCTTGACATCGTGCTGGGCATGCCGCCGCGCGCGGCCGCCGTGCCGCTGGCGCAGCTCCAGCGGCAGTTGTACCGGGCGGGCGAGCCGGGCGCCGGTTTCGACGCCGCGCCCTTGAGCGGGCAGGATGGCGAAGCGCAATACTGGCTGCTGGTCAAGCCCGCGCCGCAAGTCAAGGTGCTGGCCTCGCTGGCCCAGCAATTGCCCGTCATCACGGGGTTGAACTGCACCTTCAAGGGCAAGGCCATCGTGCCGCAGCAGGCCGCCTGCAATGGCGTGCTGCTCGATATCGCCAATGGCGCCTATCCGTTCGGCGAAACGCCGAAAACCAACGATGCGTTCTACCTGCGCTCGGACAGCGTGTTCGCCAGGACCGGCGCCCTGGTGACGGTCTATTTCACACTGACGACCTTGGAATATACCTTTCCGGTGCGGCTGGTCTGGCAATTCTGGGACGGCTTGCAATGGAGCGCCTTCAACGCCACCACCACGGACGCCAGCACCTACCAGTTCGTCGACAGGATCAACAATTTTCAGTCCGATAGCCCGGACGGCCCCACCTGCATCCAGTTCGCCTGCCCGAAGTTCGGTCCGGGCACCGTGGCCGGTTCCGAAGGGCTGTGGATACGCTGCGTGATCGCCGAAGGCGGTTACGGGCAGCAGGGCGGCATTGCCAGCACCAGCGTCAGCACCACCATCGACGCCATCCCCGCGGATGTGCTGGGCCAGGCGCAAAAACTGGGGGTGAGCAAATACCTCAACGACGTGGCCGGCGTCAATTTCAGCTACACGATTTCCCAGCCGAGCTACTACCCGCCCTTCGTGCTCTCGGCGCGTATCGAATACAGCTTCGCGGCCAAGCCGCAGAGCTTCTGGAGCTACAACGCCTTCACCCTGAGCCGTTTCCTGTTCAGCCCGTTCAAACCGGTCGACGCGCTGCTGACCGGCTTCTATTTTGCCTTCGACGATGCGGGATTCGCCGCCGCCTGTGCCGGCAACAAGCTGGTCCTGTACTTCTATCTGCAGCAGGAACAGGCCACCCCCGGGCGCACCCTGCAGTGGGAATACCACGACGGCCAGCAGTGGCGGGCGCTGGCGGTGGACGATGCCACCTACGGCTTGAGCCGCTCTGGCCTGGTCGGCTTCGTGGTTCCGGCCGCGATGCAGGCGGCCTACCTGTTTTCGCAGATGGCATTCTGGTTCCGCATCAACAATGCCCATGTCGACCGTACCATCCGTCTGTATGGCATGTATCCGAACACGGTCATGGCGTCGAACCTGACCACCCTGGTCGATGAAGTGCTCGGATCGAGCAACGAGCAGATGTTCCAGCAGTTCACGCTCGACTATCCCCCCGTGCTGGCCGACCTGCTGCTGTGCGTGATCGAACCTGCCGGGCTGATGGCGGGGCAGGACCCTGGCGCGGCCGAATTTGCCGACGCGGAGCTGGCGGACGTGCGCGTGGGCGCCGGCGAGGTGGCACGGCGCTGGACCCAGGTCGAGAACTTCGCCTTCAGCGGTCCGACCGACCGCGTGTATACGCTCGACTATGCAAACGGGCTGCTGACATTTGGCGATGGCTACAACGGCATGATCCCGCCGCCTGGCCACAACAATATCGTCGCCATCCGCTACCACCATACGCAAGGGCTGGCGGGCAATGTGGGCGCTGGCGCGCTGACGGTGCTGCGTCCCGGCATCGCCAACATCGCCGCAGTGGCCAATCCGGCCCCGGCGGCCGGCGGGGTCGGCTGCGCTACGCGGGCAGAACTGGCGGCCACCAGTCCCGCGATGGTGCGTGCGGGTGGCTGGGCCGTGCAACTGCAGGATTTCACGGCCCTGGCCGGTGCCGCCAGCGCCCAGGTGGCACAGGCACGCGCCGTGGAGGCCGAAGGCAATACCATTCGCATCGCGGTGCTGCCCCTGTCCACCGATCCGCTGCCGTACGCCAGCCCGGCGCTGCTGGACCAGGTGGGCGCGTATGTCAGGCAATACTGCCTGGCGGCGCTGGTCGGACGCATCGGCATCGAGGCGGCGCGCTATGTGCCGGTGTCCGTCACGGCGCAGCTGGCGGCCCGCGTCGCGCCCGACCAGGTGCAAGCCGAACAGGCGCGCATCGCGGCGCTGCTGCGCGCCTATTTCCAGCCGGTGTATGGCGGTCCTCCCGGGCAGGGCTGGCGTTTCGGCCAGACCGTGCAGGCGTCCGCCATCCATGTGCTGCTGCGCAGCCTGCCTGGCGTGACCGGCGTGCTCAGCCTGAACGTGAATGGGCGCCAGGATGGCAATGTCGTGCTGGCGCCCACCGAGCTGCCCGTCGCTGGCAGCATGCTCGTGTATATCTCGGCGGTGTAGCCATGGCCTTCGAGCTGCCCGACCTCGACCGCAAGAGCTACCAGGAACTGGCAGCCGACCTGGTGCGCCGGATCCCGCAGTACACGCGCCAGTGGACGGACTATAACGATAGCGATCCGGGCATCACCCTGCTGCAATTGCTGGCCTGGCTGGACGAGTCGCTGCTGTACCAGGCCAATGCGATTCCCGTGCAGACGGACGAGAACTACCTGCGCTGGGTGCTGGGCCTGGCCTTTTCCGGCAACCAGACCGCCTACAGCCTGGCCGCCAAGGCCAACCATGACGCCGCCTTCCTGGCCTTGCAGCAGGTGCTGGCGCAGATCGAACAGGGCGCCGTGCTGAACAAGCCGACGCTGCAGCAATATGTGCTGGCCTATGTCGGCCGTCCCTACATGGCGCTGACCCTGCCGAACATCGACACGCTGGCGCTGGAAACCAACCAGGTCATCGCGCAGCAGGCTGCCGGCGGCACGGGCGCCACGCCGCTGCTGGTGCGGCGCGCGTATGCGCAAAGCGCGGGGGAGGGCAGCGTTGCCTGGATACTCAGCGATGCGCAATGGCGCTACCAGTATCCGCCGTATCCGAACCAGGCCGGCAACGGCAAAAGCAATAGCACCACGCGGCGCAAGGTGCTGATGATCGAGGCCGCCGACGACGCGGCCGCCGAGCGTACCTTGCTCACGGCCGTAAACAAATACCTGGCCCCGCGCGTGATCGCCGGCAACCGGGTGCAGGCGCGTGCGGCGCAGTTCACCGACATCAACGTGACGCTGGTCGCCGGCTGCGTGCCGACGGTGCGCCTGGATGTCACGCTGGGCCTGCTGTTCGCGCGCCTCTTCGCCTACTTCCTGCCCTGCGAGGGAGGGCAGGCCGGTCAGGGTTGGCCATATGACGAGGCGCCCACCGAAGCGGCGCTGCGCCAACTGGTCCTGGCCATGCCGGGCATCGATGCCATCGACGAGCTGGTCTTCGATTTCATCCCCACCCTGGCGCTCGACCGGATGGCCGTGCTGGACGTCAACGCCCAGCTTGCCGATCTGCCGCCCGGCACGCCCGCGATGTTTTACCGGGGATTGCCGCGCCTGCGCTGCCTCGATGTCAGCGTCAGGAGCAATGCCGCATGAGCGCGCCGTCAAGCTACCTGCGCTACCTGCCTGCCGTGTACAGCACCACGCAGCCGGCTTTTCTGGCGCAGTACCTGAAGATTTTTGAAAAGATATTGACCGGCATCGGCGACGCGGAGCTGGGCGGGCGCAAGGGCATCCATGAGCTGCTGCAGGCGGACGTCATTGGCAATCTGTTCTATCCGCGCCTGAGTTTCCTGTTTCCCCCTTCGGACACGAGTTTCATGCCGCCCATCTCAGGCGCGACGGCAAAGCAGGAAACGGCCATCCTGGCCGACCTCGACACCTATATCCAGGTGCCCGCGCCCGACGATCCGCTGGCCGGCTACGTGGCCGCCGCGCCGGGCGCATCGGACCCGAACGCGCCCATCGAAGCCTGGCTCGACGATTTTCTCGACTGGCTCGGCGGCTGGGTCGCGCTGGCCGTCGACAACGACTGGGACATCGACCAGAAGCGCACCGTGATCGCGGAAATCATGGCCCTGTACCGCATGCGCGGAACCTTGCAGGGCCTGAGCATGCTGGCCAACCTGCTGCTCGGGCTGCCCATGGCCATGCACGGCCAGCAACTGGACGACAGTGGCAAGTGGATTGCCATCGACGGCACCGTGTCGGTAAACATCAGCGCGCCGTCCCCACCCGACATCGTGGCAAGCGACCTGGCCGGCAGCGCCTTCATCGTGCGCGACGCTTACGTTAGCGGCGCGCCCGTCGTGGCGGGCTACCTGCCGTGGCTGTTCAATGTGCAGATGGTGCTGCCGAACGCGCACAACCCGCTGTTCATCCTGACGGCTTCCAACGTGGCGCAGATCCAGGCGCTGTATGGCCGGCTCGAGCAGTTCCTGCGCGTCATGAAGCCTGCCGCCAGCAACTACATCATCACGATCGTACCCAGCATGCAGTTGCAGGCGCAAGGCTATGCCAGCGCGCTGGGCGTCAATACCTTACTCGGCCAACAAGGAATCCAGACATGAGCACCATCATCAAGGCGGACGTCGCCGACCACCTGAACTACCATACCGGCATGTTCCTGACGTCGGACTACATGACGCTCGAGCAGAATTACTTCAGCAACTGGTTCTGGCTGCAAAACCAGTACCTGTTCTCGCCCGGCGTGCTGAACGGCATGCTGGTGAGCCAGGCCGGCAATACGTTGGCCGTCAGCCAAGGCGTGGCCTTCGACGATGCAGGCCGTTTCCTGATCCTGCCGTCCGGTGGGACGCCGCTCACGCTGCCGTCGGATGCCAGCAATCCCATGCTGGTGTACGCCTATTATCCCGACACCAGCGCGTCGACCGCCAACGTGGTCAGCGAGGCGGCCCAGCTGCTGGCCGCGAAGAGGGTGCCCGCGAATGGCGTGCTGCTGGCCACCGTCACGCTCGACGCCAACAAGGCCATCGTCAGCGTGACCGACAGCCGGATTCCTGTGACGAGCCGGCTGCCGGCCGCGCTGGGGGACGCGAGGGCAAGCGCCGCGCCCGACACCTTCCTGCAGGGCACGTTGACGGTGCCGGCGGCCCAGCTGCAAGGCGCGGGCGCCAGCACCAGCGTCACCGTCCATTTCTATGATACGCAACAGGATGCCTTCAGCGCGCCGCCCACCGTGATGGTGACGGTGGGCGGCAGCGTTCCGTACGCCACCGCCGTCGCCTCCGGCACGGCGCAATTCGTCGTCACGCTGCTGGCGCTGCAGGCCGCTGGCGGTGATGCCGATATCACACTGTCGTGGATCGCCATCGCCAGTGCCGCTTCCAATACCATGACACGGGAAAAAGCATGAAACAGCCACGTGTCGAACGGCCCAACTATTTCTCGGGCGAAGCCTTGCTGACGGACGATTTCCGCTGCGAGCAGCAGTATCAGATGGATATGCTGGCGGCGCGCAATGTCAGCCTGTACCTGTATGGCATCGCGCATGGCCTCGAGGTTGCCGCCTCGGCGGATGGGCAACCGAGCCAGCTCGAAGTATCGCGCGGCATGGCGATCGACGCCCTGGGCCGGCAGATCATCCTGCTCGAGCCGGCCGTGCTGATGTTCGATAAGCTGGACCCCGGCGCGACCTATTTCATTACCATCAACTATTTCGAGGTGTTCGCCGACCTCAGCGACGAGAGCGGCACGGCCGGCTACAAGCGCATCGTGCAGCAACCGCAGCTCCAGTACTTGCGCAATCTCGACCAGCCAGGCACGAACATTTTACTGGCGGTCATTTCCCTGACCACCGAGGGCAGCATCAACAGCCTGACCTACAAATCCGGGCGCAACGAGCGCCGCTATGTGGGCAGCAGCGTCGGTTCGGTCAATTTCGTCACGGAAGGGGCAGGCGTGAACCAGGCCTTTTCCGCGCCATCCAATATTGCCGGCGCCACGGTGCAGGCGGACTACGCCAGCATCAGTGCGCGCCGCGAAGGCAGCCGCGCCGATGACTATTACCTGGAGTTCGACGCCCCGCGCGGGCAGTTCATGGGTCTGCTGACGGCGCGCAACAACCTCGGCGTGGGGACCGACAATCCGGTCGCCAACCTGCAGGTCGATGCCGTGACCATCAAGGGCAAGGGTACGATCAGCTGGGACAACCAGCTGGTCACCTTCTCGGATGCGCCCGCGCCGTTCCTGCAAGTGGGCGACCAGCTCATCGCGGACCCTTCGGTGCGCATGGGGACGGCCCAGTGGCGTACCGTCAGCAAAATCGTCCAGGATGGTTTGCAAGTCGAGATCGACGCTGCGTTTTCGCCCACCACGATGCCGGCGCCCGGATCGGGCTACACCTACATGCGTTCGGCCCTGGCCCGTTTTTCGCGCAGTGACGGCACCTTGCTGCAGGTAAGCCTGGACGGCACCGTCGGCCTGGGGGTGCAGGCGCTGGCCAAGGGGGGCTCCGCCAGCGCCGGGCCGAATGCGCTGGTCATCGGGCGGGATCGCAACGTCGGCATCGGCCTGAACGAAGGCGCGCCGCGCGCCGCCCTCGACGTGCAGGGGCAGATCCTGGCCGACAGCCTGACTGCCAGCGGCGCCATCAAGGCCCAGAGTTTCGAGGGCAACGGCTCCAAGCTGCAGGGCATGGCCATGCTCAGCTACTGGACCAAGGAGTCGCCGGGGCAGGCGGCGAGCCGGCTGTTCTACGATGGCGGCAACGTCGGCATCTTCGACCGCAGCCCGGCCGCCTCGCTGAGCGTGGGCGGCGGCAGCGCCTTTATCGGCAATGGCGTCATCAGCTCGATCAGCGCCGATGTCGTGCAGGGTTACAACACCACGTTCCAGGACCAGGTCAAGGTGGGCGACCTGATCGCCATCGGCACCCTGAACCAGCAGCAGGCGGTGCTGGCCAAGACGCCTGCCAGCGATACGGAACTGGTCCTGACGACGCAGTTTGAAATCCCCGTCATCAATTCGCCCTACAGCTACCTGGTGTCGGGCACGGTTGAACCGGTCACCGGCCCCGGCAAGGTCAGCAGTAACGGCACGACCATCACCGGCACGGAGGGCACCAAGTTTACTGCCTTGTCGGCCGGCGATACCCTGCTGATTCCCCGTTTCACTCCGGCGGCAGTGCAGGTACAGAGCGTTGCGCAGGTTGCCAGCGATACGCAACTGACCTTGTCCGCGCCGTACGCGGGGAAGGTCGACAGCCTGCCGTACCAGCTGCAGGGGGCCGACGGCGCGAAGACGGACGGGGCAGGGACCATCAGTATCGATCCGGCCACGCCGACCGTGGTCACGGGCACTGGCACCGCCTTCCTGAGCGCGGCGAAGGCGGGCGACCAGCTGTTTGCCGCGGCCGATCCGCAGACACTGCCGCGGCTGCTGCGCGTCAAGTCGGTCGATAGCCAGACCCAGCTGACCTTGCTGGAAGGCGGTGCCGCCACGTCCCCGTTCGCGGCTGCCACGTCGGCCTACATGGTCAGCGCGGGCCTGCTGGCCCAGTTCAAGGCCAACGACGACAATGCCATCCTGGCACCCGCAGAAGAGGCGGGGCTGCCGCCGGCCATGCTCATCGTCAGCAATAGCGAGCCGCCCAACTACAACACGGTCGCCATCAATCTCGCGCTCACCGACGTGGACACGCAATACGCCCTGCAGGTAAACGGCCCCGTCAGTTTTGCCAGCGGCGCGGCGACCTTCAGCGATTTGACGGCCGACACCATCTGGGCCCAGGAGTCGGTGGCGATCGGTGGCACCGGCTTTGCCGCCGGCGCCAATCTGCTCAGCGTGGCTGCGGTGGGCGACGCGGCGCCCACGCTGGCCGTTACGCCCAGCGAGGTGGCGGTGACGGGCAATATCAATGTCGCCGGCAACGTCACGGCGACGGGCGAGGTGCAGGGGGATACTTTGATCGGCAAGATCATTGGCGACCGTACTCTTTTCAATCAACCCGTCTTGCCACTGAGCCAGACAGCAGCTTCCGATGGCACGCTCGTGGCCTACGTCGGCAATACCGATTTCACCCAGCCGCCGTTGGCTCCGTTCTACGGTATTTTGCAAGGCAGTACGGTTGGCGCATCCGGTACGACCTGTGCTTTGCAAGTGACCGCTTCTTGCATTCCGATCACTGTTTCAACGGGAAAGAAGACCGCCAAACAATACTGGCTTCCGTTGCCGGGCACGTTTTCGATGCCGGTGAGAAAGGGGGAGGAATGGACTATCGATCTCATTACCGATCCTAATGCGGGTGCGTCACCGCAGGTGTACTGCTATTGGGTGCCGTTTGCGGCCCAGGACGCGCAGCTCGTTTCCCCAGAGCCCGTGACGCCGGAACATGATCTGCATGGCCAGTTAATCGGTGGCTTCAACCTGCTGCGTGAGCGCATGGTCAGCGGGCAGCTGCAAGGCAGCGTTGCGGCCAATGCCCAGGAAGTGATCGATGGGCGCGTCAACGACCTGACCCAGATCTTTGGCGACCTTACCCACATGAGCGCTGACGAGGAAGAGCGGGCGCAGTTCGTGCGCGACCTGCAAAAGATCGTCTGCTCGCCAGCCTTGCCCGGCGAAGCCGAAGTCGTCAAGCCGCTCGATCCGCAGGCGGTCCAGGATTTGATCGACACCTTCGGCAAGGCCAGCGGCCACAGCTTTACCGACGAGCAGCGCGGCCTGCTCCAGGCCGGCGTCGAGGCGCTGGTGCAAATCAATGACAGCGAGGCCAGCCGGGCCGATCTGGGATTGATCAAGAAGAATATCGGCATGTTCATCGGCAACGTGCAGCAGGTGCTGGGCATCGAGTTCAGCAGCACCGACACGCGGCTGCTGACACGGGCGCTGGTGCGGCTGGTCGGCGACGGCAGGCAGAACGCTATGTGAAGCATTTTCGCACTTGCCTGACAGGGCAAGACATTTTGATGTTGCATCCAACCATGGAGTTGTCATGAACCGTAAGCATAAACATAGCAATGACTTTGGCGCACGCACCACTTATTCGCAGGCCGACCTGGTCGAAGGCGTTTTCAGTACGGTGGCCATCAGCGACGGCTTCGTCATGGCCAGCATCGGGCAGCCGACCATTACCGCCGCCTACCTGGGCATGCTCGAGGGCAGCACCATCGATGCTGGCGGCAGCGTAACCAGCCATACCTATGCCACCGGTTGCACTCAGGCGGTCACCGCATCGTCCGGCAAGAAAGGAGCGTACACGTATTTCATCCCCATGCCAGGGAATTTCACGATGACGGTGCGGGCCGGCGAAACCTGGAAGATCCAGTTGACGGCCGAACCGGCGATCGGTCCCGCACCCCTGGTGGAGTTCGTCTGGACGCCGGAAAACGCCAGCTCCATCGCGCTGGAAACGCGTCCCAGCCCCACGGCTGCGGCAATGGCGCAGTTGCGCGAGGAAGTCTCGTCGGGGCGCTTGCAGGAAAACCTGCTGGCTTCGGCCCAGCGCACGATCGATGAACGGGTGGGCGACTTTGCCCATGTGTTTGGCGACGCCACGAAGATGAGCAATGACGAGGGCGACCGGACGCGCTTCGTGCAGGGCCTGCAAAAAATCGTCTGCAGTGCCAGGCCCGCCGGCCAGCCCGTCGATAACCGGGTCGACGATGCCGACCTGGTCGGTCTGGTCGCCGCCTTCGGGCAGGCTACCGGGCGCAACTTCGGCGTGCAACAGCAGGATTTGCTCAAGGAAGGCATCCGCGCGCTTGTGAAAATCAATGAAAATGCGGCCAACCGGGGCGACCTCGGCCTGATCGATGCGAATGTCCGCCTGTTCCTCGACAATGTGCAGCGCGCCACGGATATCAGCCTCGGCAATTCTGACCGGCGCCTGCTCACGCGTGCCCTGGTGCGCCTGGTGGGCGACGGACGCCACGGCTGATGCCCGTTCCGTTCTTCCCTTTGCTGGACGAGGGCGCCTGTGACGATTGGGTCTTGCGGGTGTCGCTGCTGGCACGCCACTGGCGGCGGCGCCATGCCGAAGTGCCCTTTTATTCATTGGGACTGGCGGCCTACCTCGACGCCGGTGCGGGCCCGGCCGGCCTTTACTGGAACCGGCCGGAGCGCGAACGCAGCAACCGCCTGCTCGCGGCCCATTTTGGCGCGCTGCTGCAACTGGTGCTCGATTGCCTGGAGCGCCATTGCGGGCTGCCGGCCCGGTTGGCGCCCGGGGCCGCCTGGCCCGGCTTTCATATCTACCTGCCGCACCCGGCATTCGCCGAGCCGGTGGCCAGCGTGCACCGCGACTTGCAATACCGCGACGTGTTTGCAGGGCGGCATTTTGGCGCGCAGGACTTGCTGAGCTTTACCCTGCCGCTGAGCGTGCCGGCGGGCAGCGGCCTGCATCTGTGGCGGCGCGAGGAGGGTCAACCCGACTTCATCGCCTACCGCCACGGACAGATGATCGTGCATGACGGGCTGGCGATACACCAGGCGGTGCTGGCCTGCGGCAAAGGCGGCCTCGAGCGCATCACCATGCAGGGCCATGCGGTCCGCCTGGATGGACAACTTCTTTTGTATTGGTAAGAGCATGAATCCTGACCACAGCGCTGAAGCGATCGCATCGTTCCACCTGCCCGTGCTGACGCCGCAGCAATGCGCGGACGTCGTCGAGCGCCTGCTCGACCTGGAACCGTTCTGGCTCAAGCGTACCCGGCATTTCCCGATCCACACCCTGGGGGCCACGTATTACTACGATATAGTGGGCATGCCGGCGCGTCCGTACGAACGGCTGGCCCGCCAATATAATCCTTTTCTGCTGGATCATTTCGGCGAAGTCTATGACGCCTTGCTGGCGTCCCTGGGCGCCGCGCTGGGCCAGCCTGTCGTTTATCACCCGGCGCTCGCCTTGCCCGGTTTTCACATGTTCGGCGGCCATCCCGCCCTGCGTGCCTCGGAAGACCTCGACCTGGTGCACGAGCAATGGCAGGGCGGGCGCGAGACGGCCGACTTTCCGGGCAATCCCATCCACCTCGACCGCGGCCACCTGGCTGTCGGCCTGGGCGCGGCGCCGACGCTATCGGTGACCTTGCTGATCGCCGCTGCGGGGCGGGGCGCCGGCATGAAAATGTGGCCGTTCGGACTCGAACGCACGGGCAATCTGGATGAAAGCGAGATCCTGGCGCTGCTGCAGCGCGAACCGTTCGAGCAGATCCATTACCAGACGGGGGCCGCTTTCATCCATTCCGGCCGTCGCTATCACCAGGCCCGCGGCTTCGACGGCGCGCCCGGAGACTATCGCATCACTTTGCAGGGCCATGCCGTTTGGCAGGGCGGGCAATGGCAACTTTTCTGGTGACACCATGTTCTTTCGCAATGACCAGTTCTCCTTTACGGCCCGCCTCGAGCAAGGCTGGGAAAGCGTGCTCGACGAATGCCTGGCGCTGCCGCATGCCGAGTTCGACGCCTGGCCTGAAACGGGCTTGTACAACCGCGGCTGGGATGTCTATGGCCTGGTGCTCGAAGGCCGTCCCATGCTCGAGAACGCCATCTTCTGTCCGCGCACGCTGGCCTTGCTCGGCTGCATTCCGGGTCTGGTGACAGCGGGCTTTTCGCGCCTGGCGCCCGGCACCGAGATCGCGCCGCACGTCGGTTATACGGACCGGGTGCTGCGCCTGCACCTGGGCCTGCGCAGTTCGCCCGACTGCGCCTTGCGGGTGGGTGCGGCCGTGCGCCATTGGCAGCCCGGGCGCTGCCTGGTCTTCGACGACACGCAGGAACATGCGGCCTGGAACCGGGGCGCCAGCGACCGCCTGGTGCTGCTCGCCGATTTCACCAAGCCGGAAGGGGTGTGAAACGATGAGCGCCCAGCCAGCCACGGCCGCCACCGACAGCGGCGCCTATGCGGACAACGCGGCCCTGCAGCAGGCGCTGCGCACGCTGGCCGACAATATGATCGAGCTGGCCCTGCTGGCACGCCAGGCGGAGGCGTCCGCACCACCCGAAGCGGCGTCCGGCGCCGCCCTCGAGCGCCTGTACCGGCAAGCCAGCCAGCTGGGCGCGGGGAGCGCGGGCGGCGCCGATGCGGCCGCGCGGCTGGGCGCGCGCATCGAACAGCAGTGGCAATTGCTGGGCCAGCGTGCGGCAGCCACCGTCGAGGCGCAGATTTTTATTCCCTGGATCCATGTCTGCGCCCTGTTCAACCTGGACCGGCCGCAACAGGAAGTCTTGCTGTTCGGTTTGCTCAGCGAAATCGAATGGCGCTATGGCGCCATCGTGCGCGCTTTCGGCAGCGCCGCCAGCGCCGAGGGCAGCGAAGGCTGGATCGACCTGGCCGGCCTGGATGCCATGCTCGCCGCGTGCCGCGGCACGCGCCCGGGCTTGCAGCGCTGCCTGCTGGCCGATGCCGCCTTGCTGCACTGGGAACTGATCGTGCTGGTGCCCAATACCAGCCTGGCCGGACTGGACGGCGGTTATCGCCTGAGCGAGCCGATTGCCGCGTATCTGCTGGCCCAGTCCGCGCCGCGCCTGTGTCTCGAGCGCCCGCTGACCAGTCTGGACAGCACGCTGGCGCTCGACGAGCACCTGGCCGATGCCCAGGCCCTCGCGCAGCTGGCGCGTTTCATCGGGCACTGCGGCCCGGCGCAGGCGCGCGCGGCCAGCCATGTGCTGCAATTGCAAGGGCCGGACCTGTGGCTGGCCCGCAGTCTGTGCGCGGCGACGTTTGCGACGATGGGCATGGCATGCGTCGAACTCGACGGCAAGGAAATCTGGCAAGCCTATCTGAATGGGCAAAAGAACCGCCGCACCTTGCTGGCGCGCCTGCGCCTGCTGTGCCGCGACGCGTTGTTGTGCAACCGCATTTTCGTGCTCCTGCATTGCCACTGGCTCGGCACGCAGGAGGGCGCCGACGACGACCTGCTTGACGAGGTCATGCAGGTACTGTTCGAGAGCCAGCCCTACCTGGCGGTCTTGAACGGTCCCGCGCGGCGGCTGTCCGACCTTGCTTTTCGGTATGCCCGGCACGAGGTGGCGGCCGTCCTGGTGCGCGTCCCGGCGCCGGACAGCCGCTTGCGGCGCGCCAGCTGGCTGCGCCATGCGGGCACTTTCGGCGTGGACATCGACGATGCCTTGCTCGCCAGGCTGGTCAATCAATATCTGCTGACGCAGGAACAGATCGTGCTGGCGCTGAAGGAAACGGCGAGCCGGCGCATGCTGCAGGCCGAGGGCGAAGAGGGGAGCGCCGGCGAAATGCTGCTCGACGCCTGCCGCGCGCAGAGCAACCGTGAACAGATGAGCGTTGCGCATGAAGTCAAGACCACCTACCGCTTCGGCGATATCGTCCTGCCGGATACCACGCGGCAGTGGCTGCAGGAAGTACTGCAATATGCGCAGCAGCGCCATCAGGTCATCGAGGAGTGGGGTTTCAACCGCAAGAACGAGCATGGCAGCAACCTGTGCATCCTGTTCTATGGTCCGTCCGGGACGGGCAAGACCATGGCAGCGTCGATCATTGCCAATGAACTGGGACTGGGCCTGTACCGCATCGACTTGGCCAGCATCGTCAGCAAATACATCGGCGAGACGGAAAAACACCTGGCCCAATTGTTCGACCAGGCCGAGGCGATGAATATCGTGCTGTTCTTCGACGAGGCCGAAAGCCTGTTTTCGAAACGCACGGAAACGAAGGATGCGCACGACCGCTATGCCAACCTGCAAACCGGTTATTTGCTGCAGCGCATCGAAAGCTACACGGGGATCGTCATCCTGTCGACCAACCTGATGGCGAATATGGACAAGGCCTTTACGCGGCGCTTCAAGTTCATGATCGAATATCCGTTTCCCGAAGGCGCGCAGCGCCTGCAATTGTGGCGCAGCGCCTTTCCGCCCGCCGTGCCGCTGGCCGGCGACATTGATTTCGAACTGCTGGCCGAACGCGCGCCCTTGAGCGGCGCAAATATCAACAGCATCGCCGTGAGCGCCGCCTTTCTCGCGGCGGCCGAGCAGCAGGCGGTGGGGCAGCGGCACTTGCTCAAGGCGACGGAGCGCGAGTACCACAAGCTGGGCAAGGTGTTTGCGCCCGATGATTTTCGCTGGGACGATGATGCGTAGCGCGAGGACGCATGCGCGCGGGCGGCTGCCTGCCGGCATGCCGGAAGGGGGCGCAGCCGATGGAGCATGAGCGCCTGCGGCATAAACCGCGTTCGACGGCGCACACGGCAGCGCGCAGCGGGCCGGACACGCCGCAACTGCGCGTTGCCGATGGCGGCACGCCGATGCAGCAGTACCGCTATGCGCGCAGCCCGGCCAGCTTGCTGCGGCAGCCAGGCCCGGCGGCGTCCATGGGGGCGCAGGGATCGTCCGCATTCCGGGCCATCGCGGCGGCGATGGGCGAGCAGCATGGCGTCGACACGTCGACGCTGCGCGCCACGCATAATTCCCCGTTTCCCGCCACCGTGGAAGCCGATGCAACCTTGCAGGGCAACAAGGTCCATTTCGCGCCCGGCAAGGATAGCGAGCCGAACATCAGGCACGAGGTCGGGCATCACATCATCAATGTCTTGCGGGGCACGCCGCCCCGGACCGATGGCCGCGTCAATGGGCAAGCCGTCAACACGAGCGATGAAGCCGGCGCTGATCGCCTGATGCGGCAGCCGCTGCAACGCAAGGCAGCGCCGCCCCAGCCGCTCGCAGCAAGCGGCCAGGAGCATGATAACGGCCCCGTGCAGCGCACCATCGGCTCTGCGAACCGCTACATCAGTGACAACGAGCTGTGGCGGAATGGCCGCAACGACGTGTTTTCCCTGCTGGCAGAGCTGTACTGGGAAGGATCTGAGGAGTATGACGAGATTTACCGGGAGTTGATGCAGGACCTGCCTGAATTTCCCGGTCCGGCGACGGATGGATGGGATCCCGTGACCTCTGTTGACGCGGAAATGTTCTTGGCGGAGGAAATCGAGAAATTGGGTGCCATGTATGGCGACATGCCGGATGGCGTGCGCGACAGAGTCATTGAATGGAATGGCAAGGTTTCGCGGCAGGGACTGGCACGCAGGAAAGAAAAGAGCTCGGATGCCGCCAGAAAACGCTCCAAGGTGATGAATGCCGCAGGCGACAGCCTGAAGCTATACCATGCCAAGACCGCCCCGACGAAGAACAAGCAGCCGCCGGGAGGCCAGGGGAAGAGCGTTTTTTTCAATCAGAATCAGTTCGATTACTTCCGTTCCAGCGCAGCCAATGTACAAAGGGATATTCTTGGACTGACAGGAGATACCAAGCGTGGTGACGCAGCGTTTGTTAATCAGTTGAGTCAGATCTACAAACCCGCCAGTTCGACGCTTGCAAATGAAGAGGAAGAGGAAGAGCAAACGGCACTGCTGAAAGCTGATGTCGAGCAGGATGAGGGCAGTCCGCTCGGTATCATCGGGTATCGGAATCCGGGTGGGCAAGGACATCCCGGTCCCAAATTGGGCGCCGAGGTCAACAGCTTTACTTACAATCTGCTGCTGAAAAATTCGAAAACCAGGACCTACGCACCCGCGAAAAAAATAGGCGTTCCCAAGCAGTACCTTAGTTCCAAAAAATACCGTACTGAGGCAAGGAAGCTGGTGCATCACGACTTCGATACTCCAGAAGACTATGAGGTGGAGTTGTTCAGGCATTATCGGCAAATCGTGTCCGGGGCAAAGCGGATTTACGGGGATAACGAGTGTATGTTCGATTCATATGCGTTGAAACTGGTGTATGCAGGCATGGCTGGCGAGACGAGTTTCTTTACTTATCCGGCCCTTATTTTTGAAATTCAGGACAAGAACAACCTTGGTATCGATGTTCCAAAGATCAAACAGGGGATTCTTGATAAATGGAATGCTGTCAGCGATGTAACAATGACCGAGCGGCAAAGTTTTGGTTTTTTGTATCCCGCCATCAGCGACCTCGAAAAATCGATCCGGATATGGCCAGGGCAGTATGACATCGAGGGGTTTCTCGCCACGCTGCAGAAGGTGATATCACCTCACGCCGATGTGGCGCGCAGGCGCCGCAGGCGGGGCGGCCGCTTGTCCCTGCTGCAAAACACGCTCAAGCGCAGCATGAATCTTGCAAAGGGCGCAGTAAATCGGGTGGCAGTGGGAAACGACAAGGTCAAAGTGTTGCTCAATCGTATAGCGAGTAACTATGGCAAAGGATTGCAAATATTGCAGCAGTGGCGCAGCTGGCGGACCGACGTGTTGTTTGCAGAGGCGACGCAAGTCATTGAAAACCTCAATGAGGCGGCACTCCACCTGTCGACGGAGTATGAGCAGAGCGAGGCCAGGGGAAAAATGGAAGCCGCTGTCTTGCGCCATTACACGGGCCCCGTCCAGGGTGCCGGCTATACCATTGCATCGTTCTACCTTACCCACAGCGGGCAGCAAGGTTCGAGCAGCGCGATGATGTTTCACGGGGCCGACGCGGCCTTCGTGAAAAAAAAGGTCAAGGACAGGGGGCCGGTGTACTTTGAAACCATGACCTCCACGGCGGGGCCCAAGTCGCTCAGCCTGGTCGATCCTGCCTATAACTTTACCACCAGAGAAGAACTGGCTGACTTTGGAAAACAAAATACCGGTGATGCGCAAATCTACGACATGACGAATATGGACCCTGCCGCGCTGCCTGGCCTGCTGGGGAAAAATACGCATGCCAAGGTCACGCTGTATGCAAGCCTTTCGAAACACTTCCAGTTCGGAACCGACAGCACCAACCTGGGCTTCGTCATGCATTTGCAAAAGGCCGGGGATGAAGCGCCAGTCGGCAGCTATTTGCCGAAGGGCGCGGTGTGGGATATGGGGTCAACAAGGGTGCTAAAAAAACCAGCCTATGTGCCAGCCGTGCCGTCTGCGCTCTACCATCATGCATCGTTGTTGCTCGATGCACAAACTGGCACGAGTAAGGTCGCAGGCAAGCGCAAGCGCAAGGAGGAGTCGTGAAAATATCCGCCAGCAAAGCTGATCATGACGCATGAGCCATTGCGGCACAGGCCGCCCATGCAGCCCGCCACGGACACGCGCCGCGCGCTTCCTGTCGTCCAGCGGCAGGGCGGGCACGGCGGCACCGCCATGGCGAACTTTCGCTATGTGCGCAGCCCGGCCGGCGGGCCTGCCCCCGATGCCAGGCGCGCGCCGCTGCCATCGGCGCTCAGGACCGGCATCGAGCAGCTGTCGGGCATGGCGATGGACCGGGTAACGGTTCACTACAATTCGCACCAGCCTGGCCTGGTGCAGGCACATGCCTATGCGCAAGGCGGCGATATTCATCTGGGACCTGGCCAGGAAAGACACTTGCCGCACGAAGCCTGGCATGTGCTGCAGCAAAGGCAAGGCAGGGTGAGGCCCACGATAGCGGCGCACGGCATGGCGATCAACGATGACCGCGCGCTCGAGCAGGAGGCAGACCGGATGGGAAGCCGGGCCATGAACGCGATGCCCGCGCGATCGGCAAGCCTGCAGGTTCCCGCGCCAGCCGCCGCCGAGCCGGGGGCAATGGTGGCGCAACGGGTCATCTTCAATGGCACCGATTACAAGGACGATCCGAAACACAATAATAGAACGATCATCAGCGATGCGCTGGACGCCATCATCGAGGCGCAAAATGGCACGGTGCTCGATCCGGACAGCTGGATCAGCTGGGTCGATTCGATCAATGTCAAGCTGCAGGCCAGTGGCCCCACCAAGGCGATATTGAAGGAAATCTCGCTGTTTTATCAGCAAGTGGCGGAGCTCAGCTTCAAGGTCAATCCGGTGCTGGCCGAGGCATGGCGGCGTTGCCGGGACGCCACGTCGAACTGGAAAGATTACAGCTTGGTGGGCGGAAAATTCAAGGACAAGTTTACTGAGTTGCTGGACGAAATCAGCACGGACTTCCCTACGCTGGCGGCCAAGGCGAGCACCGTCACGACCTTCAAGGTCAACAAGGAGCACATGGTCAACAAGGGCGCGAAATTCGGTGGCGGGCAAACCGATTTCGATAATCTGATGTATGCGGCCGCTCCACCAACAGGCTCGACAGCGACTTTGTCGGAGTTTCACAAGTCCCTCCATGCGATGAAACCAGGCACCGGGAAGGTGAACTACAATGCGCTGCATCCGGATATCCGCAAGGTGATCGAGGATGAACAAAAGAAATACAATGAACACCTGATGGGCAAATTTATTTAGATCGATTGGAAAGCGGCCTAGCCATGAACACCATCCCTTCTGACGTGGCGCTGGCGCGCCTGGATCGTTCGGTTCGTCATCTGACATCATTGGGCCTGCCGCTTCCCCCAGGCCAATTGCCTTTGCCACCGACATTGAGCGGTGCCGTGCGCAGCGCACGCGACACGGCAGGGCGCGCCATTTGCCTGTGCATGTGCGCCTCGCGCGCCGAAGGACTCGCGCCGGAGCTTGCCTCCGACCTGATCGCGGACCTGGGCGCCGCGTCCGCATTACGTCCCCTCGAAGCCGCATTTCTCGACCCGCAGACCGATCCGGCACAGCGGGGTCCCGTGTTCCAGTGGGGCTTCGAAGCGTGCTGGGCGCTGTTATGGGCCTTGGGCAAGGTTGGCAGTCTGGAGACGCCGACGGCCACTTGCGACCCGCAGCGCATCGCCGCCATGATCACCGGTGCCGGCTCGATCGATGCGCTGGCTGAGCCGTTGCGCGGCGATGGGGAACTTCTCGATGCGCTTGACCTGAACACGCGCCTGCTGGCCGTGTGCCAGCAAGCGCGCTTCGTCGACGTTCCAGGGGGATTGATCGGGCAGGTCATCGCGCAGCGACAGTTTGCCTTGCTGTGGCTGCTGGATCCGGCAGCTGTGCCGTGGGAGGAGATCGAAGTGGCTGTTTGAGCCGGCTCGCGGGCGCTGCCTCAGGCATCCGGCGAAACGCTTGTTCCGCACAACACCATCCGCACCAGCATCGTCTTACTCCTCTTTTTCAAAGATGCGGATCTTCGCGCCGCCCTGGTAGTCCTGCAGCTCCGCTTCGCCATCGATGCGTATGTCGCCCTTCAATATCACTTCCACGCTGATATCGACTTTTTTGATGCGAAACGTTTCAATGTCGGTTGGATGCACGTCGATTTCCATGGAAATCGAGGCGCCTGGCGCAATCGTGGTGAATTGCGTTTTCAGCGCCGGATTGGCCAGGCCACGGCGGGCGTAGGTGACGGCGCCGGTATCGGTATCGATGAATTTGACGATCGGGCCCGACTTGCGCAGGTAGTCGAGCGGAAAACCGATATCGCGGCTGCCATCGTTGCGGATGGTAACCAGCAGGTCGATCGGCTTGCGCTCATAGACGCAGCCAGCGTTGCCCAGGCATTGCAGGGAGATGGAGAGGGGCGCGTGGGTGCTCGTCATGGTGTTTGCTTTCAATGGTAGTGCCATCAGCATGGCATAGATAAGCAGGGTCAGACAATATCGCATCGTATTTTCCTGCCGATTTTTTTGCTCAGTAATTCCTGCGCCTCGATCGCGATATTCCAGCCGTGGCGTTTCAGGATCCGCGCGCCTTCTGCGTACGACATGATCGATTGTGTCAGGTCTTCCGGCGAGGTGCCGTTGACGTGGCAGACGATGGGCTCGTCGAGCGTGCCGTCCGGCTTGAAATAGCGTACCGTTTCTTCGAATTCCGTGTACGAGTATTCGTCGGGCATGCCGACGCAATGCCCGAATTCATGCGCATACGTGGTCAGTGCCGTTGCCAGCGACACGTTCATCACGTCGCCGGTCACGTTTTCGCGGTCATAGCGCTTGTGGATCTGCAGCGTGTAATGCTGATTCTCGTCAACCCAGAGGACGCGGAAAACCACGGGCAACACTTTTTGTCCGCATTGCGGATCATTGATTTCAAGCCGGAACTTGTTGTTCCAGTTGCCTTCGATGCCGGCCGTCGCGTTTTTCTTCGCCAGCGCCACCACGTTGGCGCGCTGCTTGACGCGCAGCGCCGCCGATTCCGTGCCCTTGTCGCTCTCTTCCAGCGCCTGTCCTGCGGCGTCCAGTACCGTGATGGCCTTGAAGCGCACTTCCACCACCACCGGACCGTCCGATTTTGACGGCACGTACAGCTTGAACCAGATCCTGTCCTTGTATTTGTGCGGCGTGCCGTCGTGCTGGTAAGGCTGCGCATAGCGGCCATACGAGGGACCGGCGATTTCCTTTTCGTAGTCCTCGATCCAGCAGGCCGGCAGCTTGACCAGCACTTCCTTGCGCCGCTTGTTGTCCACCGGCGTGGTGCTGGAGTCGCCTGCCGGCTTGTATTTGGGTTCCGGCGGGGTGCTGGCCCTGGCTGCCGGCTGCCCTGGCGAACCTGGCACCGGCGCCGGTGCGGAAGAGGGGGCGGATGCCGGTGCCGGTGCCGAACCTTGGCCTCCCACGGTTTTCAGCAGCTCGATCACCAGCGCCTCGGTGGCGGCTGCCGCAATCACATGCGTCAAGCCCTTTTCGTCGGTCATGCCGCTCTCATAGCTGCCATCTTCGCGCTTGATGCGGTAGGGCTGGCGCGGCATCGCTTCGCCCGTGTCGCGGTCGCGCAGCACAAAGCCTTCATCGAACAGCTTGATGCGCGTGTCCGGCAGCGCCGGCAGCACGCCCGCCGCGCTGGCGCCGCCGTTGAACACGTGCTGACCACCCTTGACCGTGAAGTTGCCGGGACAGGTAAACGTGATATTGCCGCCTTCAAGCGTGATCGACGATTGCCCGGCCTGCAGCGTGATCTTCTGATTGGCCTTGATGTCGATGCAGTCGTTGACCGAGATCACGGTAATGGCCTTGTCGGCCAGGATTTCCAGTTGCCCCGTATGCGCCTGCAGCGATACGGGGCCGTTGGCGGCAATTGCCTGGATGCCGCCGGCGTGGGTAAACAGCCCTTGCGCGCTGGCCGACACGGATGAATAGGTGTGGCCGGCCGTCATGTGCAAGTCCGCTTGCATCGTCCAGTGCAACTGCTGGGCGGCAAACACCACGGTCGAGCCGGGCGTGGCCCAGTTGATGCTGGCAGGCGCTTCCATCAGTACCAGCGGCTGGCCGAACTTTTCCACCGGCTGGTCGGCGGCCAGCTTGCGCTCGCCTGCGCTGGCCTTCAGTGCTTCCTGACCGCCCACGCTCGCTTGGTATTTGCCATCCTGCTGTGGATCGATCTGCTTGATCAGGTCCAGCTGGGCCTGTTTCGCGTCCTGGCTGAACAGGGCGGTTTGTTGCTGTGCGGCCTCGGCCAACGACTTGTTCAGTTCGGCCGCGCCTTTCAGCTGGGCCAACGCTTCCGTGGTGTCGAGCTGGGTAGAGGCAACGCCCGCGCCAGTCTGTGCGCGGGCGGTGGTCGAGATGAGCACGCCTTCGCCGCCGCGCAGCACGCTCCAGGCATCGGTGCGCAGTTCGAAACCGCTGCCGCGGTAGCTGCCGCGCTGGGCCGTGTTGGGGCCTTGCTGTACCAGGTAGCCGAGGTTCAGCTGCGTGGCCGCGCTGCTCGTCGCCAGGCGGGTGCGCAACTGGCCCGGCGTGTCGTCGATCACCCACTGGTTATAGCCGCCGCCATCGAAATTGTGGCTGTGGATGCCGGAAATGACGCCGGCATGATTGACGTCCGAACCGACGCCGGCCGCATACGGCGGCGCGTCGCTGCCGGTATAGAGCTGGGCCACTACCAGCGGACGGTCCATGTCGCCTTCGATGAAGTCGACCAGCACTTCGGTGCCGATGCGCGGCGTAAATTGCGAACCCCAGTTCGGGCCGGCCAAGGCTTCGGCAACGCGCACCCAGGTGCCTGACGCTTCATTGCCGGGCGCGTTGCCCTGTTGATCCGTGTTGTGCGCCATGCCGCCCGGATTGGCGGCGCCGCCCCGTTGCCAGGCGAACTGGATGCGTACCTGGTGGTCGCGCCCGGTGGTCGCCACGCTGTCGGGCAGGCCGACCACCAGCGCCGTTTGCGGCCCCAGCGCGCTGCTGGCCACGCGCGCGGCTGTGGCGAGCGGCACGATGGCCACGCTGGTCCGCGCGCAAGCAAAGGTATTGCGGTAGGTGCCGGCCTCGAGCTGGCCATCGAGCAGGCTGGCGACGTCGCTCAGGCTGGCAATTGCCGACAGTTTCGACAGTCGCGCCGTCAGCGCGCCGCCGGCCGGCCCCAGGTTGTTGCGTGCTTCGTGCTCGACCCAGAGCACGGTGAACTGGTTGGCGCCATCGGCATAGTGTTCGTGCTGCAGCAGGTCAAAGGCGTGGCCGGCCGCCATGCGCCGCACCGCGCCAGCGCCCGTGAATTGCTTGTTCTCCAGTTGCAGCGCCTGCAGCATGCGCAGGCCGTGCGGATCGGCCGCCGTGCTGTCGGGATAGCGCCGTTCGCCGGAGCCGTCGTACAGGGGCAGGGGTGGCAGCTCGCCCGCCTGCAGGCTCGAACTGTGTTCGGCGGCCGGCGCCGCCAGTTGCTGCGGGTCCCAGCTGCTGATGCCGACCGCATTGGGCCGCACCTGGCGCCGCGCGCTGAAGCTGTCGATGGCGTCATCGGTATCGCTGGCGCGCACGCCGTGAAAGCGCAGGCCAGCCACGCCCGGCGTCGGCGGCGCGACTGCCTTGCTGTCGAAAATCACGAGCTTGTGTTTTGCCTGCTGCGCGTTCTGTTGTTCGCCTTGTTGCGCCGCGCCATCCTCCTGTTCGTGCTCGAAGCGCCAGCTCAGGCCTTCGAAGGCCAGCACGCGGGTCAGGAAGGCCAGGTCGCTTTCGCGGTATTGGGTCCAGACGGGGCGTGGCGCCAGTTCCTGGCTGACATCGAATTCGAAACGGACCTGCGGATAGTCGCCGAGCAGCTCCGTGATGAGGTCGCGCGCGTTCTTGTCCTGGAAGATATAGCTGTCGCGGCGCAAGCCCAGCAAGGCCAGGGCAGGCTCGAGGCGCAGCCGGTAGCGCGCCACGCCGCCATCGGCGCCGGCAAAGCCGCAGTCGGTGCACAGTCCGTGCCAGGCGCGCCAGCTGCCGTCGGGCTGCAGCAGCTTGAGCGTGATTTCTTCCCCGAGAAAGCTGGCCAGGTCCAGGCCCGCCGCCGTGCTCAAGGCATCGACCTCGAAGCGGAACAGCTCATTGACCGCCTCGCGGCCCGTCATCCGCTCGGCCATCAGCGATTCGGGCAGGTTCGATTCCTGCGCCGTGGCAAGCGTGATCAGCCGCGCATGCTGGGACAGGCCGGTGCCGAACACCCCCAGGGCGGCCTCTGTCGTTGCCGGGCCGCTCATTAAGGCAACGTGATGGTCAGGTTGGCCGTGCGCGGCGCCAGCTTGACGATATCGCTGTAGGCGTTCATCTGCTGTTCGGTGTTTTTGGCCAGCATGGTGCGTAGGCCCAGGTAACCGAGTGCACAGATCAGCGCGAATATCGAGCACAGCACCCACAGCGGCACGTCGTTGCGCAATTTGTGCGCAATCTGGTCGGGGCGTTCCGCATGTGGCGCAAAGCCCGCTTTCTTGCCCTTCATCTGGGCGATCTCGTCACCCAGGCGGGCCGTCAGGTAGGCCAGTTTTTCCGAGCCTTCCAGGATGTACCGCCCCTGGAAGCCGAGCAGCAAGCACATGTGAAACACTTCCAGCGCCTGCAGGTGTGCGCTGCCGCGCGCGCGCAGGGCTTCGAGACGGATGAAGAAATTCTCGCCGGCCAGCTGGTCGCCGAACAGCACCAGTTGCAGCGGGCGGCGCGCCCAGTCGTCGCGGATGGCATACGGCGAACGCAGGATGATTTCGTCGACAGCCGCGCAAAATGCATATTTGGCGGCATCGATATCGTCGGCCGAGGCCGCATGTTTTTTCGCCGCGTGCCCGAATTCGTCGAGAAACTGCGTCATCTTTCTGATGAAGTCGGCATTGTCTTGCGGGCCGCTGCCGTTTTTCAGCATGAACAGCGCGTAGAAACCGTCGTACATCAGGTCCGTCAGCGTGTGTTCCGTGCCCGGGCCGGCAGGTACGCTCGATGCGTAAGCGGCGGAGCCGCCGGACATCAGGGAGGGGGCGTTTGCATTCATCGTTTATCTTCAGGAAGTAATGGCGACAAGTTCAAGTTTCAGATCCCGCATGCCGGACGGAACGTAGATCGAAATCGACTGGGCCTGCAGCATGCGGTCGTACATCTGGCCCTTCGCTTCGATGGTGAAGTAGTACGTATCGGGCCGCACGGGCACGGCGGCCGGCACTTGCGGCGTGTGCTGCAGGCGCACGCCGGGCAGGGCCGACAGCACGAATTTTTCCACATCGTCGGGCGCGCCGATCTTGAAGCGCAGCGGCACCACGTCCACCAGTTCCACGCCCGGCAGGTCGGCCGAGACGCCCAGGTAAAACGCGGTCTTGTCGTCGATCTTGCCCGAATCGAGCTTGCCGTGATGGTAAGACGGCTTGATTTCGGTCAATGCAATGGCGAAATATTTTGACGAGATCACCGTGTCGAGCAGTTCGCGGATGATCGCGTGCAGGCGCGCGAACGACGGCCCCGGATCGGTGTGCTGATAAGCCGGCAGGTCGGCCAGCGCATGGGTTTTCGAGAACGTCATCAGCGCGCCGGCCAGGGCCAGCAGCGCTTCGTACAGGCGCTCCGGGTGCAGCGCCGGATGATGGAAATAATGGCTGAGCGAGGCAAAGGCCGAACTGGCCGTGTGCAGCAGCCAGAACGAGGACATGTCGCCGGAGCGAAATTCGATCACATTTTTGCTCGGCTCGCGGTGGTGGCCGTACAGGGCGTTGACCTTTGCCTGCAGCGCATCGATCAGGCGGCGCAGTTGCAGGAACAGCAGCGGGGCGCTGCGGATCGACAGGCTCGGCGGCACGAACGACGGGTCCGGCTCGAAGCCGCCGGTCGACAGGCGCCGCAGGCGCAGCAACGGAAAATTCACATACGAATCGCGCGGTTCCGATTCGGCCACCAGGCGCAGCGATTTTTGCAGGTAGGCCAGTTCGGCCTGCGCTGCATGGGTGTACAGGTCGGGCGTTTCCAGGTTGGTCTGACCGTAGCGGGCTGCGCTGTTGGTTTGGTCGGGCGCGGCAAAGTTGCCGCCGAAGTGCTTGAAGGCGGGCAGGGCGGCATAAAACGTGACGGTTTGCTGTGATTGCAGCAGCTTGCTCAGGTCCAGGGCTTCGGGCAACTCGTCGGCGCCGGGAGCGTTGTAGATTTCGCCATCCTGGAACACCAGCGACAGTTCCAGCAGCCGCAGCGTGTTATTGCTCAGCGCATCGCGGTCGATCTGCACGTGGTTGACACCCCAGGCGTAGGGATGCAGCGCCTTGATGCTTTCGTGCAGGCGATGTTCATGGTACCGGTCTTGCTGCTGGAAGTGCTGGGGGCGCAGAAACAGGCCTTCACCCCATAACAATTTGCTTGTAATGCTCATCGATTGCCCTTTTTCCCGAGGAAGTAAAAGCGCGGAGAACGCTGCCGCTCCCGGGCTCTTTTGCAGCGCGATCGGCGCCTTGCAGGTGCATCCGATCATTCAATCTTTGCAATAAGAAATTATGTGCTTTTTTCGCAACTGCAACAACATTAACATTATCTGGAAGAAAGGCGCGTACGGTACGTTTCCCGCATGGCGCCTGCCTTTGCGGCCGATCGGATTGTGAGTTTTCGCGTATTTTCTATTGAACGGAGTCAATATTCAATCCGTGTTAGTCTCGCAAAAATAAGAATTTGGCAACTATAAATTGCAAGTTTTTTAATGACCGCGTCATCTTTTTTTTTGAGGGAAATCAGACCATGTCTCGCCAATTCACACTCCATTTTTTTGCCGCGGTTGCCTGCGCATTGACGCTCAGTGCCTGCAGCACCGCGCCTGCGGTCAAGACGGCGCCGCCGCCACCCTCGCTCGACGAGCTGATGGCAAAGGCGACCCAGGCTGCCAGTTCGGGCAACAACGAAGCGGCCATGGGTTTGTGGAAACAAGCCGCTGTCGAATTCCCAGCCGATAAGAATCCATGGGTCCGCATGGCGCAGACCCGCTATGAGGCGGGCCAGTACGGCGACGCCATCATCAATGCCCAGGAAGTGCTGGTGCGCGACCCCGCCGACAAACTGGCCAACAGCGTCATTGCGATCAGCGGACTGCGCCTGTCGACGCGTGCCTTGGCCGACCTGAGCCGCCAGAACAACCTGTCCGGCCCGCTGCGCACCGAATCGCAGGATCTGGCCAAGCTGTTGCGCGAAAGCCTGGGCGAAACCGTGCTGGTACCGGCGCCTGCCGCGGCGCAGGCGCGCGACAAGCAACCGGCGCGTCCGCCGCGCAAGGGACAGAGCAAGACTGCTGACAGCAGTGCCAATCCCTTCGATGGTTTGAAGTGAAGCTGAGGCAGTAGCAATCTACCAGGGCATCGCGGATGCCGCCGATTACTCGTGAAGGGATGTGTCATGTCAAAAAAAGAAAGTGTTCAAAAACGCCTGCAAAAGGTCCGGCCGCCACGCGTGCAGATGACGTATGACGTGGAAATCGGCGATGCGATTGAAAACAAGGAACTGCCCTTCGTGATGGGCGTCGTGGGCGACTTCGGCGGCAATTCGGAAGTCGAGCAAAAACGGCTGAAGGACCGCAAGTTCATCGGTATTGACCGCGACAATTTCGACGAGGTGCTCAAGGGCGTCGAGCCGCGCGCCGCGTTTGGCGTCAGCAATGAGCTCAGCGATGAAGGCGGCCAGCTGCGCGTCGACCTGCGCTTCAAGTCGCTCAATGACTTCCGTCCCGAGGCGGTGGTGGAGCAGGTGGCGCCATTGCGCCGCCTGCTCGAGGCGCGCACCAAGCTGGCCGACCTGCGCAACAAGCTGGCCGGCAACGACAAGCTGGAAGATATCCTGAACGACGTGCTCAACAGCACGGAAAAGCTGGCCCAGCTGGAACAACAATCCACCGCCAAGAAAGACTGATCCCATGTCCGCTCAACTGACCCCCGCGTCCGGCGCCGCCGCGACCACCGATATCGGCTTGCTTGACCAGATCGTCGAACAAAGCAAGGTTGCCAAATCCAGCGTCGAGCATGCACGCGCCAAGGATCTGATTTCAGAACTGGTCAGCCAGGTGATGGAGGGCACCGTGGTGGTGTCGGACAACCTGGCGGCCACCATCGATGCGCGCGTTGCCGAGCTGGACAGACTCATTTCGCGCCAGCTCAGCGTCATCATGCATGCGCCCGAATTCCAGAAGCTGGAAAGCAGCTGGACCGGCCTGCATCACCTGGTCGATAACACGCCCACCGGCACCAACCTGAAGATCAAGCTGCTGAACGCCACCAAGCGCGAGCTGGTGCGCGATTTCCAGAGCGCGCTGGAATTCGATCAGTCGACCATGTTCAAGAAAGTGTATGAGGAAGAGTTCGGCACTTTCGGCGGTGCTCCATTCGGCGCGCTGCTGGGCGACTTCGAATTCACGCGCCAGCCCGAAGACATGTATTTCCTCGAGCAGATGTCGCATGTGGCCGCTGCCGCCCACGCGCCCTTCATTTCGGCCGCATCGCCCGAGCTGTTCGGCCTCGAGAGCTATTCCGACCTCGGCAAGCCGCGCGACCTGGCCAAGGTGTTCGACACGGTCGAATATGCGAAGTGGAAGTCGTTCCGCGAATCGGAAGATGCGCGCTACGTCGGCCTGACGCTGCCGCGCTACCTGGGGCGCCTGCCGTTCAATCCGGCCGACGGCGCCACCGTCGACGGCTTCAACTTCGTCGAGGATGTCGATGGCACCAACCACCAGAAATACCTGTGGTGCAATGCCGCCTATGCCTTCGGCGCCAAGCTGACGGCGGCCTTCGACGACTATGGCTGGTGCGCGGCGATCCGCGGCGTGGAAGGCGGCGGCCTGGTCGAAGACTTGCCGACCCATACCTTCAAGACCGACGAGGGCGAAGTGGCGCTGAAATGCCCGACCGAGATTGCGATTACCGACCGGCGCGAAAAAGAGCTGAGCGACCTGGGTTTCATTTCGCTGGTGCATTGCAAAAACACGGATTACGCGGCGTTCTTCGGCGCCCAGTCGGCGCAGAAGGCCAAGAAGTACAACACCGATTCCGCGAATGCGAATGCGGTGCTGTCGTCGCAGCTGCAATACATCTTTGCCGTCTCGCGCATCGCCCATTACATGAAGGCGATGATGCGCGACAAGATCGGCAGCTTTGCCGCCGCGTCCAACGTCGAAGATTTCCTCAACCGCTGGCTGATGCAATACGTGCTGCTCGACGATAACGCCAGCCAGGAGCAGAAGGCCCAGTTTCCACTGCGCGAAGCATCGGTGCAGGTGTCGGAAGTGCCTGGCCGTCCGGGCGTCTACCGGGCGATTTCCTTCCTGCGTCCCCATTTCCAGCTCGATGAGCTGTCCGTTTCACTCCGTTTGGTCGCGGAGCTGCCGCAATCGACCAAATCCTGATTTTTTCATAAACAACCGAAAGGAATGACATGGCAATCGACGTTTACTTGCAAATTGATGGTATCAAAGGCGAATCCACCGACACCTCCCACAAAGATTGGATCGAATGCAAGTCGGTCCAGTGGGAAGTACTGCAGCCGAAATCCGCCACCGCCTCGACGGGCGGCGGACATACCGCCGAACGTACCGAGCACAAGGATATCGTGGTCGCCAAGCTGGCCGACCTCGCCACGCCCCTGCTGCTGCAAAATTGCTCATCCGGTAAAACGATCCCGAAAGCCAAATTCGAATTCCTGCGTGCTGACGGCCAGGGCGAGCGCATCAAGTACTTCGAGATCGAACTGGAAAACGTGCTGATCAGCAGCGTGGCGCCATCCGTCGCGGCTGGCGACATCCTCGGCGAAAATGTGTCGATCAAGTATTCCAAGGTCAAGTGGAAATACACGCAGCAAAAAGTCGGTGGCGGCTCAGGCGGCAATACCTCCGGCGGCTGGGATCTGTCGGCCAACAAGACGATTTGATCGGCAACGGCCCTTGCCGGATGAAGCCGTTCCGGCTAGCCGCCGACGGTGACTCCGGCTTGTGCCTGCGTGACTGATGCTCCTGAATCAAAGGGCCGCCGCAGGCCGCCCTTTTGTTCCTTCCCACTGCCAATGACGGGATACCGATGAAGGGTTTTACGCCGGGATTGTTCGACCGCCTGATGGACACGCCTATCCAGGGTGCTTCCAGCAGCACCGTCTCGCGCCTGTCGCTGGAGGATTTGAAAGACACCGTGGCGCGCGACCTGGAGGCGCTGCTCAACACGCGCACCGTGATACCGGAAGCGCTGCTGAAAAAATTTCCCGAATGCGGCCGCTCGATTGTCACCTACGGCCTCAATGATTTCGCCGGCCTGAGCTTGTCGAGTTCCGATGACCGCGCGTATATCTGCCAGTGTCTGGAAAAGGCCATCGCGCGCCATGAGCCGCGCCTGCGCAGCGTGCGCGCTTCGCTGGAAATCCAGGAAGGCTCGATCAATCGCCTCAATTTCGCCATCACCGCGCTATTGGTGGTGCACTCGGCCCAGGAACCCGTCAACTTCGACGCCATCCTGCAGCCGTCAAGCCTGCATTACACGATCAGCAAGGCGCGCCGTGCGGCGCAAGGAGCCTGAACTTGGAAGAATTATTGCCGTATTACGAACGTGAACTGGGTTTCCTGCGCCGCTATTCGCGCGAGTTTTCCGAGCGCTACCCGAAGATCGCGGGACGGCTGCTGATCGGCGGCGAAGTCTGCGAAGACCCGCATATCGAGCGCATGATCCAGTCCTTCGCGCTGCTCAATTCGCGCATCTCGAAACGCCTCGATGACGATTACCCTGAATTCACCGAGGCGCTGTTCGAGGTGCTGTATCCGCATTACCTGCGGCCGTTTCCTTCGTGCTCGATCGCCCGTCTCGACTACAGCGGCGCGGCGGCGCAGCTGACGGCCGCCACCGAGATTGCGCGCGGCACCGAACTGGCGACGCGCCCCGTCAAGGGCGTCGCGTGCACCTTCCGCACCGCGTATCCGGTCACCGTGGCGCCGCTGGCGCTGACGCATGCGGCGTTTGCCGCCATCATCGACGCGCCCGAGCAGGTGCAACTGCCGCCAAACGCCACCTCCAGCGTCAGCATCGTCATCGAAGCGACCGCCGATCAGATCAGTCTGGCGCAACTGGGTGTCAAAAAGCTGCGCGTGTTCATCGACGGCGAGCCTTCGTTTTGCGCGGCGCTGCGCGACGCGCTGTTCATGCGCACGCTCAAGGCCTATGTGGAAGCGGACGATAGCGGACGCTGGAGCGCGCTGGCGCAGATCCCTGTCAGCGCCGCCGGCTATGCCGAGGACGATGCGCTGATCCCGTTTTCAGCCCGTTCGCATCCGGCCTACCGGCTGCTGACCGAATACTTCTGTTTTCCCGAAAAATTTAATTTTTTCGACATCGACCTGGCCGCGCTGTGCGCGCCGCTGCCGTCCGGCTGCCGGCGCATCACCTTGCACCTGGCCCTGGCCGGGCTGCGCACGGATTCAAATACGGCGCGCATGCTGGGCACCATGTCGACGAATAACCTGCTGCTGGGCTGCACGCCGGTGGTCAACCTGTTCCGCCTGCGCGGCGAGCCGATCCGGCTGACGCATACGGCCGCCAGCTATCCGGTGCTGGCCGATGCGCGCCGCGCCTACGCCTTCGAGGTGCAGGCCATCGAATCGGTCAAGCTGGTGCGCCAGACGCCGCAAGGGGAGTCGATCACGGAATTTCGCCCGTTCTATTCGCTGCGCCACGGCCAGATGCCGGCCAGGGATGGCCATTACTGGGTAATGCGGCGCGATGACACCGTCAGCGAGAAAAGCCCCGGTTACGAGACCGAGATTTCCATCGTCGACATCGATTTCGATCCGGCCGCGATTGAAACCGATACCCTCAGCCTGGAGCTGAGCTGCACCAACCGCGACCTGCCGGCGCAACTGACCTATGGCCTGCGCGGCGGCGACCTGTTCCTGGAAGGCGGATCGAGCGTGCGCAGCATCCACTTCCTGCGCAAGCCGACGGAATCGCACCGCTTCGAGCGGGGGCGCGGCGCGCACTGGCGCCTGATCTCGCACCTGTCGCTGAACCATCTGTCGCTGTCGGGCAGCGGCCTGGAAGCGTTCCAGGAAATGCTGACCCTGTATGACTTGCCCCGCTCGGCGACCTCGCAACGGCAGATCAGCGGCATTGCGGCGATCGACCACAAGGCGGCCAACGCCTGGCTGCCCGGCAATCCCTTCGCCTGCCTGGTGCGCGGCCTGGAAGTGCGGCTGACGCTCGACGAGGAAGCGTTTGTGGGCAGCGGCATCCATGCGTTTGCCCATATCGTCGAGTGTTTTCTCGGCCTGTACGTGCATGCCAACAGTTTTACCCAACTGGTGGTACTGTCGAAAAAATCGGGAGAGGAGTTGTTGCGATGCAAACCACGCAGCGGCGATTTGAGCCTAGTGTAATAGAGCGCCTGTTCGCCGAGCCTTACCGCTTCCAGTACTTCCAGGCGGTGCGCATGCTCGAACTCTGGCTGGTTCGCAACGGCATGGCGCGCGAGGGCGCGGTGGCCAACTACCTGCGCTTTCAAAATTCGGTGTCGCTCAATTTTGCGCCCAGCCAGCTTGAAGCGGTGCAGGCGGAACCGCGCGAGCTGGGCGCCCTGGCGGCCGACATGCGCGCGCTGGGCGAGGCCGTGCGGGGCGGCGAACTGAAATACGTCCGCATCACGCCTGCCTTCATGGGCTTTCTCGGCGTGGCCGGCGCGCTGCCGGCCCACTATACCGAACGCATCGCCGCGCACCAATTGTACGAAAAGGACGAAGGACCGCGCGCCTTTCTCGACACCTTTTCCAGCCGGGCGCTGGCGCTGTTCTACGAAGCGTGGCGCAAGTACCGCCTGGAACTCAAGTACCAGCTCGATGGCAGGGACAAGTTCCTGCCGCTGCTGCTGTCGCTGGCGGGACTGGGCCATGCGTCGCTGCGCCAGCGCCTGTACGACGATGGCAATGGCGTCCTCGACGAGTCGGTGGGGTTCTTTGCGGCCGCCATGCGGCACCGGCCGCCATCGGCGGTGGCGATCGGCCAGGTATTGTCGGCCTATTTCGGCCAGACCATCAAGGTGACCCAGTTTGTCGGCTGCTGGTACGACGTGCCGCCCGACCAGCAAAGCAGCCTGGGCGGCATGAATGCCATGCTGGGTTCGACCGCGCTGGTCGGCGCGCGCGTCTGGCAGCGCGACTTGCGCATGCGGCTGGTGGTCGGACCGCTGGCGCGCGTGCATTTCGACGCTTTTCTGCCGGGCGGCGCGGCGGCGCGCGCGCTGGAAAAAATGCTCACCATGTTTACCGGCCTGTGCCTCGAATACGAAGTGCAGCTGGTGTTGCGCGCCGACGATGTGCATGGCGTCACGCTGGAGCAGCCGCGCAGCGGCGGGCGGCTGGGCTGGGACAGCTTCCTGATCACCTCCGGCGCCGCGCAGGACCGTGGCGACGTGCGCTATGAACTGCATACGCTGGCATGAATTATTTTCCCTTTTTTATCCGTTTCCACACAAGGACCTTTGCCCCATGAGCATCAACCTCAAGACGCTGATCAGCAAGCTCAATGACACCAGCCGCACCGCCGCCACCCGCGCCGCCGGCATCTGCGTCGGCCTCGGACAATACGAGGTCGACCTGGAACACCTGTTCCTGGCCCTGCTGGAACAGCCGGCCAGCGACTTTGCGCTGATCGCCCGCCACAGCGGCATCAGCGTCAGCATGCTCGAAGCGGACCTGCAGGCCGAGGTGGCGCGCCTGCAGACCGGCAATGCGCGCACCCCCGTGTTTTCGCCCAGGCTGCCGAAGCTGTTTGAAAATGCCTGGCTGATCGCGTCGCTCGACGTGCAGGCCGGCCGCCAGGCCAGCATCCGCAGCGCCCATCTGCTGCAGGCGCTGCTGACCGACCCGGAGCTGGCGCAGCTGGCTTACCGCGGCTCGAAACTGTTCAACAAATTCAAGCTCGACGACCTGAAGCACAACCTCGACAAGATCACGCAAGGCTCGCAGGAAGCGGCAGGCGCCCCGGCTGCCGATGGCGAGGCGGGGGAGGGCGGCGATCCGGTCGGCGAACTGGAAGGGCGCGCGGCCGCGTCGAAAACCCCGGCGCTGGACCAGTTCACCACCAACCTGACGGCGCGCGCGCGCGACGGCAAGGTCGATCCGGTGATCGGGCGCGATGCCGAGATCCGCCAGGCGATCGATATCCTGATGCGCCGCCGCCAGAACAATCCCATCCTGACGGGCGAGGCGGGCGTGGGCAAGACGGCCGTGGTCGAAGGGCTGGCGCTGCGCATCGCGCAGGACGACGTGCCCGATGTGTTGAAGGGCGTCGAGATCCATACGCTGGACATGGGCCTGCTGCAGGCTGGCGCCAGCGTCAGGGGCGAGTTCGAGAACCGCCTGAAAAACGTCATCGACGAAGTCAAGAAAAGCCCGCACGCCATCATCCTGTTCATCGACGAAGCGCACACCATGATCGGCGCCGGCGGCACGGCCGGCCAGAACGATGCGGCCAACCTGCTCAAGCCGGCCTTGGCGCGCGGCGAGCTGCGCACGATCGCTGCCACCACCTGGGGCGAGTACAAGAAGTATTTTGAAAAGGACGCCGCGCTGGCGCGCCGCTTCCAGGTCGTCAAGATCGAGGAGCCGAGCGAGGAACTGGCCTGCGCCATGTTGCGCGGCATGGCGCCGCTGATGGAAAAGCATTTCAATGTGCGCATCTACGACGAAGCCATCACCGAAGCGGTACGGCTGTCGCACCGCTACATCATGGGCCGCCAGCTGCCCGACAAGGCCATCAGCGTGCTCGATACCGCCTGCGCCAAGGTGGCGCTGGGCCAGAACGCCACGCCGGCCCTGCTGGAAAACCTGGTCAAAAAGCTTGACCGCATCGACGCCGAAGTCGCCGCGCTCGAGCGCGAGGAAAAGAGCGGCGGGAACCACCCGGTGCGCCTGAAGGACTTGCGCGCGCAGCGCAGCACGGCCGCCGGCGAGCATGCGACGCTGGCCGCGCGCTGGGAAAACGAAAAGACCCTGACCGGGAAGGTCAAGGCGGCGCGGCAGGAGCTGGAAAACGCCGGTGCGAAACCGGACGCCAGCCAGGCTGGCGACCTGCAGGCCTTGCTGAAGGACCTGCGCGCGCTGCAGGGCGAAACGCCGATGGTGCCGGTGCAGGTCGACGGCCACGTGGTGGCGGAAATCGTCGCCGGCTGGACCGGCATCCCGCTCGGCAAGATGGTCAAGGATGAAATCCGCACGGTGCTCAAGCTGAAGGATATGCTGGAAGAGCGCGTACTGGGCCAGTCGCATGCGATCGAGGCGGTGGCGCAGCGCGTGCGCACCTCGCGCGCCAACCTGGACGACCCGAACAAGCCGAAGGGCGTGTTCCTGTTCGTCGGCCCGTCCGGCGTGGGCAAGACGGAAACGGCGTTGGCGCTGGCCGACGTGCTGTATGGCGGCGAACGCAAGCTGATCACCATCAACATGAGCGAATACCAGGAAGCGCACAGCGTATCGGGCCTGAAAGGCTCGCCGCCCGGCTATGTCGGTTATGGCGAAGGCGGCGTGCTGACCGAGGCCGTGCGGCGCAACCCGTACAGCGTGGTGCTGCTCGACGAAGTGGAAAAAGCTCACCCGGACGTGCTCGAACTGTTCTTCCAGGTCTTTGACAAGGGCGTGATGGAGGATGCCGAAGGGCGCGAGATCGACTTTAAAAACACCATCATCATCCTGACCTCGAACGTCGGTTCGGGCATCCTGATGCAGGCCTGCCTGAATGTGGCGGCGGCTGACCTGCCGACGCCGGAACAGCTGGAGGAAAAGATCCGCCCGCAACTGGTGAAAACCTTCAAGCCGGCCTTCCTGGGGCGCTTGAAAGTGATTCCGTTCTATCCGATCTCGGACGATGTGCTGGTCAATATCATCGGCCTGAAACTGGGCAAGATCGCCCAGCGCATCGCGGCCAATCACAAGGCCGAATTCAGCCACGACGAGGCGCTGGTCGAGGCAGTGCTGGCGCGCTGCACCGAAGTCGATTCGGGCGCGCGCAACGTCGACAATATCCTCAACGGCACCGTGCTGCCCGAGATCGCCGAGTCGGTGCTGGCCAAAATGGCCGAAGGCGCAGCGATCACGAAAATCAAGGTCAGTGCCAGCAAGCAGGGGCAGTTCAAGTACACCATCAAGTAAGCATGCGTACGCGAAGCAACATGGCTGCGCCGGCAGGCGCAGCGTCACTCAAGGGAATGGACATGCATGGCTAATCCGGAGCAGGGAACAGACAATCTGTTTGCAGGGATCGGACAGCACGCCCGGCTGCTCAAGCTGGACACGCCGCTGGGCGCCGATGTCTTGCTGGCGCAGCGCGTCCATGCGGTCGACTGCGTGAGCGAGGGATACGACTATGTCGTCGATCTGCTGTCGCTCGACGATGCGGTGGAACTCAAGCAGCTGATCGCCCAGGAAGTGACCTTGTGGGTACTGCAGCCCGACGCCAGTTACAGCCCCATCCACGGTTACGTGCATACGGCCAGGAAGCTGGACAGCGATGGGCAGCTGTCGGCCTACCAGATCGCTTTTGCCAGCTGCCTGCACTTCCTCAAGTTCCGCAAGGATGCGCGCATCTGGCAGAACAAGGGCGCCGACGACATCATCGCCGACGTGCTGGGCGGCCATCCGCAATGCCAGGGCAAGTTCAGGTTCGACCTGAACCAGGCGGTGCGCCAGCGCTCGTATTGCACGCAATACGAGACGGACTGGCAATTCGTCATGCGCATGCTGAAAAGCGAAGGCTGGTACGGCTATGTCGAACAGGCGGCCGATGGCAGCGGCCATCAGTGGATCATCACCGATTCGGTGCAATCGCTCAAGCCGCTGCAGCCCGGGCAGATTGCCTTTCACCGCGCAGCTGGCACCGAGGAACTGGACAAGATCGTCCAGTGGGGCGGCGCCCGCACGCTGTCGAACAGCCAGCTGGCGACCCGTACCTATGATTACAAGGCGCCCCGCAGCAATCACCAGGATGCCGTGCAGATCTTGCCCGGGCACGGCAGCATTCCGTCGCAGCTCGAGGTTTACGAATATACGGGCGCCTACAGCAGCGCCGACACCGAGCATGGCGCGCAACAATCGCGCCTCCGGGTGCAGGAGTGGGAATCGCGCATCAAGCGGTTTTTTGGCACTTCGGGCGTGCGCCGGCTGCCGGTGGGCTGCTGGTTTACGCTGCTCGACCATCCGGCCCATGCCGAAGAGGCGGCCGAGGAGCGCCAGTTCGTCGTGCTGGGCGTGGAATGGGCGATCGAAAACAACCTGCCGCTGTCCAGCATGCAACAGGATTTTTCGGGCAGCCTGAAAGGCCGGCTGCAGCAGTTCAAGGAAGAAGCGGGCTTGAACCGCGCCGACCTGGCCCCGACCGGTACCGGCGATGAGCGCACCGGCCACTGCTTCAACCGCTTCGAAGTGCAGCGCCGCAGCGTGGAATACCGCAGTGCCTTCGTGCACGCCAAGCCGGCCATGCATCCGCAGACGGCCACCGTGGTCGGCCCGGCCGGCGAGGAAATCCATACCGATACCCTGAACCGCGTGAAGGTGCGCTTCCATTGGGACCGCCTCAATCCCGGCGATGAAAAGGCCTCGTGCTGGGTGCGCGTGAGCTATCCGAATGCCGGCGAGGGCTATGGCGCCGTGCATGTGCCGCGCGTTGGCCAGGAAGTGATCATCACCTTCCTCGACGGGGACGTGGACCGGCCCATTATTACGGGCCGCATCTACAACGGCGAACAAGCGCCGCAGTGGCATACCGATGGGCGCATGTCGGGCTACAAATCGAAAGAGTACAAGGGCGCGGGCTTCAACCAGCTGGTGATGGACGACAACACCGAGCAGAACCGGGTGCAGCTGTACAGCAGCAATACCCATGCGCAGCTCAACCTGGGCTATCTGGTGGGGCAGCAGGGCAATCAGCGCGACGGCTTTTTCGGTTCCGGCTTCGCCCTCAATTCGGATGCGTATGGCGCCATCACCGCGCAAAAGGGACTGTACATCAGCACCTACGGCCGGCCCGGCGGGCGCGGCTCCCAGCTCGACGTGCGCGAGGCGTACGATCAGCTGACGCAGGCGCACGAGCTGGCGCAAAACCTGTCGGACGTGGCGGAAAAGTCCAGTGCCGAGGCGCTGCCGGGGCAGCAGGCGTTCCAGCAATTCATCGACGCGACCCAGGCGCAATACGACGGCGCCGGCCAGCAGGGCGCCAACCGCTTCGCCGAGCCGGTACTGCTGGCGGCGTCGCCGGCCGGCATCGGCCTCGCCACGCCGAAGAGCACGCACCTGCACAGCGGTGAACAGCTCACGATGTCTTCGGGCGAGGATACCAACCTGGCTGTCGGTAAAAGCCTGATCGCCAGCGTCAAGGAAAAGATCAGCCTGTTTGCATACAACGCGGGCATCAAGCTGTTCGCCTCGAAAGGAAAGGTCGAGATCCAGGCGCACGGCGGCGACATCGACATCATCGCCGAAAAGGTATTGCGCCTGCTGTCAGCCACGGACCGCATTGAAATTTTTGCCAAGAAGGAAATCATCCTCGGTGCCGATGGCTCGGCCATCAGGATCAACGGCGCGGGCATTACCGATATGACGAGTGGCCAGCGCATTAGCCATAACGCCGACTTCTCGATGCCAGGCCCCAAGACGATGCCGTATGCGCTGCCGGTGCTGCCCAAGGAAGTCTGCCTGGAATGCCTGAAAAAGCGCGCAAAACAGCGTACCGCCTTCGTCAACAAAGGATCTCAACGATGAATTTTTTGCCTCTGGATCAGGCTTCGTTTGCAGCAAACCTGGCAAGCGCGTTCGACAATCGTGAACTGAGCTGTTATGCCATTGTCGACCAGGCGCAGGACGGCACGCTGCTGGCGCACTTTGAAAAAGAGCAGATCAGCATGCACAGCAAGTGCCTGCTGCCGGCGGCGCTCGGGTCCGATACGGAAGCGTACGCGCCCCATCTGGTGGCGTTGTCGCCACTGGCTGCCGATACCGAAGCGTGGCCGGACATCGTGCAAGGCGCCGCCAGCCATCCTGCCAGCTTTACGCTGCTTGCAAGTACTGATGATTTTGACACGCTGTGGGAAAGCCTGGCGGCGTTTACCGAGATATTGCTGCCGGACGGCACCGACATGATTTTTGCCTTCTGGGACCCGGCCATCCTGGGCACCCTGACGGGACAGAAAAGCGACCTGACTTTGCACGTGGGGGTGCAGGCGCTGACCGTTTCCCAGCGCGAGCGTCTGCTGCAAGGCATAGTAGCATGGTGGTACTGGGACCGCGATGGCCATCCCCAGCAGGTGCTGCCAGGGGAAAACGACCATGGCCTGCCTCCCCACCGGGTGACCTTGCCGCTCAAGCTGGCCCAGGTGCAGGTCGACATGCTGGTGGAAGCGGGCATGCCGGACCAGCTCTTGTCGATGCTGCAGGAAAACCAGCCGCAGCTGCTGATGGATATTCCACCCGCGCAACACTACCGCCTCGTGCAAAAACACCTGTTGGCCGCGCGCAAACTGAAGCTGTCCGGCATGCGCGACATTCTTAACTACACCTGCGCCGCCCTGATCTACGGCGACAAGCTCCAGACCAACCCGGTCATTGCGTCACTGCTGGCGCAGGTCAAGGCCGGCGATATCAGCTTTGAAGCTGCCATGGACCAGTTTCCATGAGCATCTGGGAACAGGAAGCAACGAAGTCAGGCCGGCGGCTGGCGCTCGGATTGATGGCGTGCGGTTTGCTACTGCCGCTGGCGGCGTACGGCCAGAGAGTGCAAAAAGAAACAGCATTGAATGTAGAAGTGTTCTCCTACGTTGATCGGGTCATTACCGACATTTCTTTTAACGGCACCGGCCTGGGCGTGATGAACAGGTATGGTGGCACTGGGACCATTACTGATGTTTATATTCCGTTCGGGATTCAGGCATTGAAATGGACTTTGGGCGGGCCAAAAGGAACGCCACGCAATGGCGAGCGTATGACTCCGAAGAATCAACTTGTGATTTCGCCGGAGCAGATACCGCCGGGAACGCGTTATCTCGGCATACATCTTTATCCCGATGATACAGTCGAGCTCACCTTTGTGGACTCCATACCTGAACGAACAGCCCGAGGCGAGAAAATTCTGGCGGCGAGGAAGAAATAACATGCGTGAAAAGGATGGAAGAAATGCGGCAACTCAAAAATTGGCACTTTCGTCGCCAAGCAGGCGTCACGCCAACATGGTGATTGCACTGGGCTGGCAATCTCGCTGGTGGACGCAGTCAGGCCTTGCGAAAAGAAATCGGCTTAAAGTGTAGATGTTCTCTATCTAGGCAAGCCGATACACGAAACAGGGCGGTAGGTGTCCGCACCTGCAGCCGTGATATCGCTGCGGTGAAAACCGGCGCAAGGCTGCGTTGAAATGATAGCTAGCAGCACACTTGGTCACACACACAGCATAAGGGCATAACATCATGACAGGCGACGAACGAGATATGGTTATTCATAAATCACGACCATTGCTATCAGGCCGGCGGAGTGCCATCGGCTTGATAGGTTTGGGTTTGATGATGCCGCTTGCGGCTTGTGGACAAGGAAAGAAAAAAATGCAAAAAGAAACAGCGCTGCATGTAGAAGTGTTCTCTTATATTGATCGAATCATTATTGATATTTCTTTTAACGGCACCGGCTTGGGCGTGATGAATAGGTACGGGCGCACGGGCACTATTACCGATGTTTACATTCCGTTTGGAATTCAAACATTGCGATGGAGATTGGATGGGCCAGAGGGTACACCGCGCAATGGCGAGGTGGTGACCCCAAAGAACCAACTCGTCATTTCGCCGGAGCAGATATCCCCGGGAACGCGTTATCTCGGTATACATCTTTATCCCGATGATACGGTCGAGTTCACCTTTGCGGACTCCATACCAGAACAAACAGCCAGAGGTCAAAAAATTCTTGCTAACAGGAAGAAATAATATGGCCGAAGGAGATAAATTGCTTGCGGCGCGGGCATGCAACCGTGATGTTGCCGGCGTAGAACCCAGTGCGAAACAGAATTGCGCGGATACTGTAAATATCAGTATCTACTTTGATGGAACTGGAAATAATAGAGACGCGGATAAAGACCTCCGGCGTTGGTCGAATCCGGCGCGGCTGTGGCAGTCGGCTCAATTTCTTCTGGGGGGTAATTTTCCAAATTACGCTATTTATATCGCTGGGGTCGGGACGCGTTTTAATGGTACAGCGACAGACTGGATGGACGAGAAGCTGAGGAGGGTGGAAGATTCGGAAGCCGCCGGACGTGGGCTTGGTGCTGGCGGAACACGCCGAACCGAGTTTGGGCAAACTAACGTTGATGAAGGTTTGCGTGTCGTCCTTATGCAAAATGCTGCCAAGCTGAACATCCCATTAAAGGCCTATAGAGAAAAGGGGAAGCCAGCCAATATCAATGGTCTCGCTGCCGCGATCGAGGCACATGGCCTGATTACAATCATTAATCTTTCTATCTTTGGCTTTTCACGCGGCGCAGCATTGGCCAGGGCTTTCAGCAACGACATGCTGAAAGCATGCACCACTGGAAAAGATGGCTTGCTGCGTTACAAGGGAGTACCCATACGCTTCAACTTTATGGGATTGTTCGATACGGTTGCCTCGTTTGGCTTGCCAGCGCTGAACGTCGATACGCCCTTTAATGAAAAGAATCTGGTAGTACCGCATGCGGTCGAGCGTTGCGTGCACTATGTAGCGGCGCATGAGTTGCGTTTTTCGTTTCCAGTCGATCTGATCCGGAAGAATGGGGCGCTCAAGTCTGGTTGGACTGAAACAGTGTATCCGGGAGCCCATTCCGATGTTGGGGGAGGGTACGAACCGAAAAACCAGAATATTTTGAATAGCTATGCGCGTATTCCGATGCGCGACATGATGCGCGAGGCAGTAAAGAGCGGTGTACGGTTGGTCGATTATGACGATATCCATAAGTCTAGTAAGGTAATTTTTGAAGAACGTTTTGAGTTTAAGCCTGAAGTCGAAGCGTCTTACAAGCAATACATGGCAGCAATTGGTGCTCCCGCCACCGTGGAGCAAGCTGTTACGGCCCACATGAAAGCCCTGTATTCCACATGGGGCACCATGACCAAGCGAAAAATCAAGACGCCGGACCTGATTGAAGCCGAGAGCGCAGGTGGCAGCAAAAAAGGTCATCCCGGCATTGCGCGTGAAGCCGAGTTGTTGCTGGATGCCGCCAAAGCAAAAGAATTTGCCGTGTCGCATATTCTGCCCACGGTATCGGCAGCAACGCTGCAGGTCATCGGCATGAAGTACAGCATGATCGTACGCCCGGAAAAGTGGCGGCTCGATGCCTGGCAAGCGACGGCATCCGATCCCGTACTCAATTTCATCAAATCCGCAGTGCATGATTCCAAGGCCGGCTTCATGGGCGGCGTGGAGCCGTTCAGTTATTTCCGTCCGCGCGGCATGACAGAATCGTCGCGCAATGTGCTGGCGCAAGGCTTGGACTGGCTGGACGATACCGTCACTGCCATCAAGAAGGGCGTGATCAAGGTGTATCACCGGGCCGAGGGCGTGGTGGTGGAAACCTGGGAAGGCGGCAAGCGGGTGGCCACGCATACGTACAAGGTGGGTGAAAAATTTGTCGTCGATACCGTGCGTGCTGGCGTCACCTATACGGTAGAGGTGTATCAGAGCGGCAAGCAGGTCGTCATCGCTGCCGTGAAGCGCGGCCAGCAGATGGTCATTACCTCGGTCAACGTCGTCAAGAAAGAAATCACCGATGCCGCGACGGCCGTGCAGAAAAAGGCCGGTGAGGTGGTGGACGCAACCCAGGAGCTGGCGGCAGAGGCCGGGCGCAAGGTGCAAAGCGGCGTCAACCAGGCCAAGGACATGGCCACCGAAGCCGGGCGCAAGGTACAGAGCGGCGCCAGCCAGGCCCGGGACATGGCCACTGAGGCCGCCCGCAAGGTGCAGGGCGGCGCCAGCAAGGCGGCCAAGGCGATCAGCGACGGCGTCGATACGCAGGTAAAAGCGATTGAAGATGGCTGGAGTGCCTTCCGGCGCAATCAGCTGGGATTCTGACATGGCGCTCGCAATCATCCGGCTCGGCGACAAGACGACCCACGGCGGCGTCGTGGCAAGCGCCTCTCCCGTGCATACGATCCGCGGCATCGGCATCGCCAGGGTGGGCGACATGGTCGCTTGTCCATTGCCGGGCCATGGCAGCAATCCGATCATCGAGGGCAGTACCGTATTCAGTATCGGCGGACGCAAGGTGGCGCTGCATGGGCATAAAAGCGCTTGCGGCTGCGCGCTGATCGCCAGCCTGCCCGTGGCCACGATAGGGTAGGCGGATCATGAGCGATATTTCCTTGCCGCAAGCACCGTCCGTACACCGTCCGCGCCGCCGGCTGGTGTTCAGGATAATCTTGTGGATACTTGTGCTGGCAATTGTCGGCATTGCCTGGATTGCTCTGCTGGCAAGCGTGGCGCCATCGCGCCTGGATTTGTCAGGTGGGGGCGCGATACTGATGCTCTGCGCACCGCCCGTGCTGCTGGCCTTTCTGGGCTGGACAGGCCTGCAATTTCTGGCAACCCCAGGACCCGTGCCGTCTTTGCCTGCCAGCACGGCGATTCCGGCGCCGGCGCAGGAGCTGCCGCAGGAACCGCCGGCGCCGCCGATTCCCCTGGTGCGCCTGCATATCGGTGCCTGGAGCGCGCTGACGCCCCATGGTGCCGTGACCGAAACGGCCGAAGGCAGCAAGGCGCGCAAGCAAGTCTTCAAGCCTGACAAGGCCATCCTGCACCCGTCCGGCTACCCGGCCCATGCCGGTATCGTCGATCCCCTCGACCTCGGTGCGATGGGGCATGCCGCAGACACGCGTCTGCGTGTCCCGCGCGTGATGACCCTGCTCGCCGCCATCCTTGACGACCTGCATGCGCAGCAGGGCAGCCTGGTTCGCCGCATCGATGGCCCGGTGAGCGTGTATTGGCTGGCGCCCGATGCGATATCCGGCGGCGCGGCGCAGGGCGCAGTCTTTGCACGGGCATGGCAGCATTCGGCCTGGCGTGACATGCCCTATGTCTTGCAGCCGATGGCGGCCGGCGAAGCCCGTCTTTTCACCGTGCTGTCGGCCCTGCAGCACGGCATTCGCCAGCCTGCCGTTTGCGCCATCATCGTCGGCGCCGACAGCTTGCTGGACCCCGAAGAACTCGCGCCTGCCTTGGCGCTGGGACAGGTGTTTGCCGCCAGTGCGCCGCAGGGCTTCATTCCTGCCGAAGGCGCGGGCGGCATCGTGCTGTGGAACCCGGACAGGGCGCCGGAGCAGGGGTGGGCGCATGCCGCAATACTGGGACCGGTCAGCACCGCGCAGGGTGCCGCGACACACGCCGCCGTGCATGGCGTGATGTCCGCCGCGCTCATGGCGTCGGGCATGGACGCCGCCGATATCGCCCATGTTGTCAGCGATGCCGATCACCGCCCGCAGGCAAGCATGGCCGTGGTGGCCGCCATGTTGCAGCTGCTGCCCGGTCTCGACCCGCTGGAACAGCGGATGAGCCCCATGGAGTCGGCAGGCAGTTTTGGCGCTGCAACCGATCTGGTCCATCTTGCGCTGGCGGTAGAACTGGCCAGTGAAAAACCGGTGCTGGCGCTCGGCACCACAGGCGGACAGTGCGCTGGCGTCGTGGTAATGCCCGCCTGAGCGGCAAGGGTGCACATGCAATGGTTTCAATCGCGCTCCTGCGATATACATTCCTCGCTACAATAATTGCAAAATATGCAAAATATGCAAATCGTGGTAAACGACTGACGGGAATCGCATGTCATCCACCTCGACCGACAAGATTGCTGACGCACTGGCCGCTTTCACGAGCGCCACGCGGCTGTACGAATTGATCATCGGCGAGGACGCGAACGGCAGCTTGCTGGTCGAAGCCTTTGCCGCCGACGAACGGCTGCAGGAGGTCGGCGCGCGCGACGTCATCGCCTTGTCCACCAGCGCCCATGTTGCGCTGGCGTCCCTGCTGGGCCAGCCTGCCAGCCTGCATATCAGCCTGGCGGACGGCACGCGCACGCAGTTTTCCGGCTATGTCAGCGAAGCGGCCATGCTGGGCAGCAATGGCGGCCTGGCGCGCTACCGCCTGCGCATCACGCCTTGGTTGTTTCTGCTGACGCAAGTGCGTAACAGCCGCGTCTGGCAAGATCGGAGCGTGACGGCCATCGTCGACGAGGTATTGCAGGCGTATGCGCCATATGCGCTGTGGCGCTGGAGCGACGAGGTCGCATCTTTCATGCAGGACGTGGGCGAACGCAGCTATTGCTGCCAGTACCGCGAATCGGATTTCGATTTCGTGCGCCGGCTGCTGACGGAAGAGGGCATCGCCTGGCGCTTCGAGGCGCACACTCTGGTCCTGTTCGCCGATAGCAGCCAGGCTTGCGCCACGCCCGAAGACGCCAGCAGCGCGCAGGCGGGCGGGCTGCGCTTTCATGGCGCGCGCGTCGGCGAGCCTAGCGACAGCGTGCAGGCCTTGAGCGCGCGGCGCAGCCTGCAGGTGGGCCTGAGCAGCGTGCTCAGCTATGACTACAAGGCGAAAAAGGCCGTGGCTGCCAGCGTGCCGGCCAACATCGCGCTTGGCGGCAAGAACGCGCCGGTGCTGGAAAGCTACGACACACCGGGCCAGTACTGGTACGCCAGCGCCGCCCAGGCGCAGCGCTACGCGCAGTTGCAGATGCAGGCCCACGAGGCGCGCGCCCAGCTGTGGCAGGCGCGTTCGACCGTGCGCACCCTGCGCGCCGGCACGCGCTTTACCCTGACGCAGGGACCGTTACCGCAGGCCGATGGTGCCGCGTCCGAATATGTCGTGCTGCGCGTGGCCAGCATCGGCGTCAACAACCTGCCGGCGCCGGCCCTGGAGGGATTGGCGGAACTGTTCGGCCCGATACCGGAATTGCTGGAAGAAACCGTGGCGGAGTGGGGCGCAGGATTTCCCGATGTCGCCGCCGCGATCGCCCAGGCGCAAACCAGCGGTTACGCCAACTGCATCGAGATGATCACCGCAAGCACCCCGTGGCGTCCGGTGCATGACAGCAACGATGCGCGCCAGCACGCCACGCCGATCGCCCTGGGCAGCCAGAGCGCCATCGTCGTCGGCGCCGATGGCAATGACGTGGCCAGCGGCGCCGATGAAATTTACTGCGACAGGCTGGGCCGGGTGCGCATCCGCTTCCACTGGCAGCAGGAGACGGGCGCGACCTGCTGGGTGCGCGTGGCGCAGCGCGCGGCCGGCGGCGGCATGGGCAGCCAGTTCCTGCCGCGCATCGGCCAGGAAGTGCTGGTGCAATTCCTGGAAAACGATATCGACCGGCCCGTCATCATCGGCGCGCTGTACAACGGACAGGGCGAGGGCGGCACCGTAGCCACGCCGGGCGGTGGTACGCGCGAGCCAGGCGACGCTGGCGTGTTCCAGCCGGCCCACGATCACGCGGTAGCGGGCCAGGGCAATCTGGCGGGCGGCAACAGTCCGCTGTGGCATGGCGCCGCAGGCGCCAGCGCGGCGCATCGGAATGCCAGCGCGCAATGGGGCATCCGCAGCAAGGAGTTCGGCAAGGCGGGCGGCATGGCCGGTTACAACCAGTTGCTGTTCGACGACACCGACAGCCAGGGCCGGGTGCAGCTGAAAAGCAGCCATGCGGCCAGCGAGCTGAGCCTGGGCCATCTGATCCACGGTGCCGACAATTACCGTGGCAGCCTGCGCGGCGCCGGCGCCGAGCTGCGCACCGATGCGTATGGCGCGGTGCGCGCCAGGGCGGGCTTGCTGATCACCAGTTATGTGCTCAAGCACGAGGCCGCGCAACGCGATCCGGCCGGCGACAATGCCGGCGGCATCGCGCTATTGAAGCAGGCAGTGATGCTGGGCGACACCTTCAGTGCTGCCGCCAAGACGCATGAAACGGTCGCCTACGCCAGCCATGTGGGCGTCACCGCACCGAATGCCAGCGAACTCGACGAGCAGGCGGCGCCCCTGAAAGCCATGCAGGCCAGCGTGGCGGGCATGTATGAACAGTTGCCGCACACCAAGGACGCCATCATCGCGATTGCCGCCAAGGCTGACTTGGGCCTGATCGCCGGGCAGGACCTGCAACTGGCCAATGGCGAGAGCGTCGTCCTGATGAGCGGGCAGGACACGCAATGGAGCAGCGGCGGCCAGTGGCGCCTGCACACGGGCCAGGCCATCGGCATGTTGGGCGGCGCCGTCAAGGCCGGGGAGGGGGATGCCGGGGTGCAGCTGATCGCCGCCCAGGGCATCATCGACGCGCAGGCGCAGGCCGACCTGCTCCAAGTCCAGGCGCGCGAAGAGGTCAATATCGTTAGCGCCAACGCGCATGTCGACTGGGCGGCGGCGAAAAGCATCCGCCTGTCGACGGCGGGCGGGGCCAACATCACCATCGAGGGCGGGAACATCATCATCCAGTGTCCTGGCAAGATCACCGTATTTGCCGGCAAGAAAAGCTTCATCGGGCCCACGCGCGCACCGTATGTGATGCCGCCGCTGCCATCGAGCACGTGTAAAAGCTGCATTTTGAGCGCCATGCAACAGGGCGCAGCGGGAGTGCTGCGGTGACGCCCGACAGCGTTTCGGCATTGCACCACTGGGTCCGGGCCAGTCTTGAGCGGCAACGCCTGCCTTATCTGCTGCTCGACAGTGCGCAAGCCGAAAACAGCCACCTGGCGCTGCAGCGCTGGAAAGTGCCATATGCGTCGCTGTTCGAGGAAACCCACGAAGCGAGCCTGCCCGAGATCGCGCCCCTGCTGATACGGCTGTCCGGCCTTGCGCCGGCCATGCTGGAAAAAGTCTGCGACTGGGCCGAAAAGCTCGGTTATGGCGCGCCTTGCCTGAGCTGGATGGAAAGTCCATGGCCCTTGCCCGAACTGGCGCGGCATTTGCGCCAGTTTCACGCCGTCGGCCTGAGCGACGAGCAGCAGATGATGCTGCGCTGGTATGACACGCGCATCCTGCCCGTCTGGCTGGCCTGCCTGGAGCCGCTGCAGCGCGAGCAGTTCGTGGCGGGACTGTTGAGCTTGCAGTATATCAACCGTTTTGGCGACGTTGCCGTCCTGCTGGAGGTCGATACTGCCGGTGCTGCACCGGACGCTGCGCTCATGGACTCACCGCTCATCCATCTTGACGATGCGCAATACGGCATGCTGGTCGATGCCGGCGACGCCGATACGCTGATCAGTCATTTGCGGCGGGTGATCACGGACGAAACCAGTGATACCCCGCCCCGGCTGCTGTACGAGTTCGTTGCCCGCTACCAGCAGCGCGCGCTGGCCGCCGGCATCGACGACCTGGACCGCCAGACGCAATACCTGTTGCTGGCCCTGTATACGTCCGGCGCAGGCATTGAACATCCCGATTTCATCGCCCTGATGCAAGATCCACCCACCTCTATCGAAAGTTTTTATGAAGCCATGCAAGCCTTGTCCGACGACGTATGGGAAGCCGGCCCACCTTTATGGGGCATACAAGTTGAAGCTTGACCGGCTGCCGGCGCTGTGCCTGAGTTTGGCCTTGGCGTTTGCTTGCGGCAACGTCGTGGCGCAGACAACGGTAAAAGCCGGGCCGCAAGCGTCAAGCACGGAGAAGCACGCCAAGCTGAAACCGGCCGACACCGCCAACCTGGTCAGCCATTTGCGGCGCGTGATCACCGATGAAACCAATGACACGCCGCCGCGCGTGCTGAACGCCTTTGTCGCGAAATACCAGCAGAGGGCGCTCGATGCCGGGATCGATGACCTCGACCGGCAAACGCAGTACGTCTTGCTGGCGCTATATACCTCCGGCAAGGCCATGGAACAGCCCTTGTTTATTGCATTCATGAAAAACCCACCCGCATCGCTCGATGCTTTTTACGACGCGCTGCAAGCCTTGCCGAAAACCGTTTGGGAAGCGGGGCCACCGTTGTGGGAGTCGTATGAGCCAAAGGGATAATGATTCTTGAAATTGATTTCATGTAATTTGAATCACAAGATTTATTTGGCCGGCGAATTTCAGGAGATCACATGATAAAAAAAGTAATGCCGAAAAATTTACTCAATGTATTTTTATGTATTTTTATGGCATTTTCAAATATTGCTTGTAGCAAGGAATCAATGAAAACTAGCGTGAGTTTGACGGCATATAACCATACTGAGAGCGGCGTCGGAAGTTATATTGTGACACTGGCAGATGGAACTTCAGTAGAGGCTGGCTACCTGGCTCCTGGCGAAGGGGGGGGCGGGGAAACTTGCTGTCTTTCAATTCCTTCAGTATGGAAGCCTGGCATGAAAGCGACGATATCTATGCAAATATTAAAAAATGGTAAGCCGATTCGAGTGGAAAAGACTGTCTCTGTACCTCGTTACAATTCGTCCGATGCCGGCAGGTTTGTCGTTCATTTTCTTCACGATGGCAGCTTAAAGGTTTTTGTAACTAAATACTCGTTGGGACATCGAAAATATCCACTTTCTGGCAAGGAGGCGGAACTGGAGCCTGGCGTTCCACTAGAAATAATATGGGAATAGAAATTATAAATAATTCAGGGATTTTGTAAAAATGTCTATTGTTTATACAGGAAGAAAAGCTCCTCTCGATGGGCGACGCAGGCTCACTCCCAAAGAATCGTCACAGCGTGCCAAGGCGATGGCTTGCGTCAGGTCGCCTCATAAAACAGAATGTCAGGGGCAGATTTATATCGGACTGTTTTATGATGGCAGTGGAAATAATCATGATTGGAAGCAGAAAGATCCGCTAGTCAATCCCAAGAACTTGACACAAAGGCAAAGAAACAAGCACAGCAATGTTGCCCGGCTTTGGGATGCACATCTTGATGAAGAAAAAAATGGATTCTTTCGTGCATATATGCCAGGTGTTGGTACGCCGTTCAAGGAGATTGGCGATACGGTCGAGGCATTAACTGATAATGCGGGTGGTGGCTTCGGTTACATGGGTGCCGATCGTATCAATTGGGGTATCACTTCATTGCTCAATGCAGTGCACCGTTATTTGACAGGTACACCTATGCTAGGTCGGGACGAGCAAAGGCTGCTGGTTAATTTGATGAGTTCGCAAATGCTGCTTGGGTTGGAAGGCGTGCAGCGTTGGACAATGCTGACGTCGCTTGAAGAAAAACTGGCGCGTGTCGTCAAAAATCATCAGCGCAAGCTCAAGCAAATCAACGTATCCATCTTCGGTTTTTCTCGTGGCGCGGCCGAAGCGCGCGCCAGCGCGCACTGGCTGCATCAGGTGTTCGAACGGGAAACCGGCGCATTTGAGCTGGCAGGCGTCCCCATACGCATAGGCTTCCTGGGAATTTTTGATACCGTCGCCGCCGTTGGCGTCGGTGACGTAACGCCGGTGACCTTCGGGCATATGGCCTGGGGAAATGGAACCCAGAGCATTCATCCCGTAGTTGAAGAGTGCACGCATTTCATCGCTTTGCATGAACAGCGCGCCAGTTTTCCGTTGGAATCGGCAACGGGACGGGGCAATGTTGGTTACCCCGGCATGCATTCTGACGTAGGTGGGGGATATTACCCTGGCGAGCAGGGCCGTTCCATGCCGGGCTGGGGGCCTTCGCCGCATCTGTCGCAGATTCCCTTGATCGACATGCATTTCGCCGCCCTGAAAGCCGGTGTGCCCTTGCGCACCCTGAATGAGATGAAAGAGGCCAGGCACAGTTTGCTATTGCTTTCCTTTGCCACTGACCCAAGACTGATCGCCTCCTATAACAACTGGCTGACCCATAACGGCATCAAGGGCGCGGACGTGAAGACCTTTACCGAGGCGCATACAAAACAATATCTGCGCTGGCGCGGCATGTTGCACGCGCAGGGAAAAACGCAATTGAAGAGCAAGCGTTTTTTCAAGGAGTCGGATAAGCCGGGCCAGAAAGACTTGCTGGAGGCCGACACCGATCTGGGGATATATTTGCGCTCCTGGCGCGAACGAAAGAAGGCCAACGCAACCGTGGCGGGGTGGCTCAATGAACGTGCCAAGACGGTCCTGAATCGCGTCAGCCCGGCTGGCATGCTGTTTGTCGAAGACGGGAAAGACCCGTTAAGCGACTGGGAAGAGCGATTTTTGAAAATCATGACGGAAGGCGCGCAGCCGCCGGCCGGCTGCGTCACGCTGTTTGAAGATTATGTGCACGATTCGCGCGCCGGCTTTCGCATCCTGGGCAAGCACGAACCGGTATGGCTGACCGGCGGCTATGGCCGCTTCCGCAACGTTTTCGTGCAAAGCGATGATTATTCGAACATGTCGAATATCGCCAATGAATCTTTGAAGGCCGTCAAGGCAGCAGGCGACGCGGCCGTGACCTACTTCCAGAAGCTGTATGGCTATACGGTCAGCACTTACCGGGCAGCGCGCAGAAAGGTTGCCGCGACCGCGAAGGCGGTGGCCGAGGCCGAAAAACGGCTGGAGCGGCAGGCGGTGGCAACGTACAGGGAAACGAGCCGGATGATCGTCGATGGCGCCACCCGCGCCGGTCACGGCGTGCATGATGCCGGGGTGGAGGCGGAAAAAAAATTGGACCGCGCAGTCAAGACCGCGAAAAACGCCATGCAGCAAGCCAGCCAGGAAGCCCGGCTTTATTATCAGGCCGAAAAAAAGGTCATCTTGAAATATGCGAAGGCAGAGGCCGAGTGGAAGGCGCAGCTGGAAAAGCGCTGGCGCGAGGAAGAGCGGGAAAAAGCGAAATAAGACCGAGGCAGGCAGAACACCCTCGGCGACGGCAGATGCGCCGCCAAGGGGGAGGGGGCATCCGCTTAGCCATTGCCGGGCGGTTGCACGCCCAGCAGTTCTTCGATATGCGCGAGCGAATGGGGATCCTTGACCACCGAGCGCAGCCAGCTGTGCAAATCCTGGTCGGCCGCATTGGCGGCCTTGTCGGCAAAATAGGAGACGGGGCTGTGCGGCTCGCTGCGGCGGAAGAATTGCGCCACGGCGCGCAGTTGCTCGATCGCCTGCGCGCGGGTGGCGATGGCGCCGGGCGGGCCGGCCGGGATCGCTGGCAGGGCCGGCGCCATGGTGCTTTCTACAACGGCCGTGCCGCCCGCCGCTGCGACAGGCACGGCTGGCGCCGCGCCGGCACTGGATGGCATCACGCGCAGCATCGCTTCGACGGCTTCCCGCGCCGTGGAGAAGGCCGGGCTGTCGTTGCCCAGCCGGGCGTCGACGACTCTTTCAAGCTTGCGCAGCGCTTCCAGGCAATCTTGCGCGTCGACGGCGAAGCTGGCGCAGAAGGCGGCCGAGTTGTTGCGCCGCGCCGCTTCCATGTCGGACAACTTGACGCCCTCATGCTGTCTGGCGGAATCACCCGGGGCGGCCTGGCGCCGCGCCGTCTCGAAATCGATGGTGGAAAAGGCGCCGCCCGGGCCGCCCGTGACGGGCACCTCGCGCAGCAGCGCAGGAATGCGCGAGAGTATCCAGCTGAGGTTGCCGATGCGCTGTTCCTGGTCGCCATCCTCGGCTTCCGGGAACAGGCCCCGGTCCCAGAATTTTTCGCACAGCCCCGCCAGCACCAGCAAGCCTTCGGCCATGCCGCGCAGGTGGTGGCGCTTGGTGCCCGCTTCCGTCAGCCAGACGGCCAGGCGCAGATCCTTGCTGCTGCCGGCGAGCAGGCCGGCGCAGCTACGCACGACGAAGTCCCAGTCGGCCTCTTTCAGGTCGGCGACCCATTCGCCCTGGTCGAGCGTGGGGTCGTCGAACTTGCGCGCCAGGGTAATGGCGTCGAGTTCGGGCGAAAACGCCAGGTCCACGCCTGCCGGCTGTTCATTGCTAATTGGAAGTAATAATTGTTCGGCTGAAAACATGTGGTCCCCTGATGGATGATTATTGCGCCATGCGAAATTCAATGCGCCGGTTGCGGGCGCGCCCGTCCACCGTGTCATTGCTGGCGATCGGCCGGTCGGAGCCCTGGCCCGACGCCGTCAGCAGGTCGCCGTGGATGCCTTTCGATGCCAGGTAGAATTTGACGGCCTCGGCCCGCGCCTGGCTCAGGCTCTGGTTACTGGCGCGCAAGCCCTGGTTATCGGTATGGCCGATGATTTCGACCTTGCGGCCAGCCAGCTTTTGCATGGCTGCCGCCATTTCATCGAGGATGGCGCGGCCCGATGGCGTCAAGGTGGCCTTGCCGCTTTCAAACTCGATGGTGCGGTTGGCCAGGGTGGTGTCGAGTACGCCCTGTTCGCTGGCCGACACGCGCAGGCCATTGTTGACGCTGTAGGTGGGATTGAGGCTGGTGGCGATATCGCTGGCGATTTTTTGCCGCTGCGCCTCGTTGGCCACTTCCCCGCGCACGCTGACGACGCTGCCGTCGATTTTCAGCTGGCCGCGGCTGATCTGCTTGAGGTTGGGCGACAGCAGCTTTTGCACATAGGCGTTCCAGTTGGCAGGCAGCACCACCTGGCCGACGGCGATCTGGTCGACCACCTTGTCGGCGCCGTACAGTTCGCGCAGGCGCGCCAGCACGGCGGCCTTGCTCGCTTCGTCAGGCACGGTGCCAGCGGCCAGCACCTGGCCTGGTTGCGGCGTGGCGGCCGTGGGTACCGAGATGGGCGCTTGCGCTGAAGCGGACATGGCGGCCAGCGCCATGCCGAGGAAGAGAACGATCCGGGATACGCGCATGGTCAGGTTCCGATAAAGGCGGCGCGCAGGGAATCGTGCGCCGATTTGAGCGAGAGGTTGGCTTGCGCCAGATAGGTCGACACTTTCTTGATCGCGTAGTCGTTGCCGACGTGTTCCTCGACCCAGTCCAGGTCGTCGAACGCGATATGGTGTTCCAGTGCCGCTTGCGGGTTCATCAGTACATGCAGGGTCTGCGCCGACGCGCCGGAAAATCCCAGCACCAGCGTCTGCCGGCCGCGCAGCCGCGTGATGAACAGCGCCAGCTCGAAGTCGGCACGCGCCAGGAACGGCGTGATCAGGTGCATCCAGAACGCCGCCACCATGTTGCGGTACAGCGGGTCGGCCGGCAGCGGCAATTCGAGACTTTTCTCCAGCCGGCTGGAACTGCTGGCCATCACCGGCTGCAGCAGCAGGCCCAGTGCCAGCAGCACCTGCCGCACCGTGCCGGTGAACCCGGTGGGCGCCAGCAGCGCGTCGAGTTCGCCCACGGTCTGCATGTCGAGGAAATCGTTGAAGGTAGCTTCATAGGCGGCGGCACGCAGGTCGAGGTCGATGCTGGCATGGCTGGCCGCGTGCAGCGCGTTGCCCGCATCGGGGCCGCGCATGTCGTTGCTGAGCGCCTCGCAACGGTTCCACAGGCGCGACAGCACCAGCGGACTGTTGGCGACAAACGCGGCCGGCTGGTCCACTTCCATGGTGCTCATCATCAGGAAGGGAAAACGGCGCGACGACGCATCGCTGCTGGCGGCGATATGGCCGGCGATGGCGCGTCCCCGGCGCGGACCGATGAAGGCGAAATGCATGGGCGGCAACGCATCGTAGGTCAGCTTCCAGCGCGCGTCGGCGCTGAGCAGGTCCATCGCCTGCGCCAGCCAGTCGTCGAGGATCTTCAGCAGGGCCGGGTTGTCGCTGGCCTTGACGAAGTCGCCGCGGCTGGGCAGCTTGCCGAAATAGCCGATCGGGGTGGCGGTGGTGCGGCTCATGGCGCGACGGCGGCGCTGGCCGCATTGCCGGTGGCGGTGGGGGCGGCGCCAGGCGCATTCACGGCCGGTACGCTCTGGGCCACGACTTCCGGCAGCTTCAGGCCGCGGAAGCCCGCGGCGCCCGAGGCGGTGGCCGGTGCCGCGGGCGGCGCCGGCGTGGCGACGATCTTCAGGTTGGCCGCCACGCTCACGCCGCTGTTTTCCCAGCTCAATTCGAATACGCCGCCATCCTTGCGCTTGCGCTTGGCCGAATCGATCATTTTCTTCAGGCCGAAATGGCCGGGTTCGTTGAGCAACACGACCGTGCGGCCCTCCGGCGTGATGGCGCTGATGCGTGCGCCTGGCGTGCCTTGCGGATTCGGCCAGACCATATGGATCCACGGCTGCGGCTGGCCGCGCCAGCGCAGCGCCTGGCCGTCGATCTCGATCGTGTACTCGGTGGCGCCGGTGGCGGCCAGCGCCTGCAGGTCGAAACGGGTTTGCGCTTCGCCGGCGCCGGCCGCCGTGGCCACGCCGTTGGCGCTGAGCGGAGCGATCCAGCCGGGGAAGCTGGCCACCACCGACGGCGCCAGGCCGATGCCCATGTTGGCCCAGGTCTTGGCGCTGAGTGAATCGCCGCGGCGCACCACCAGCGGGCCGATGGTGGTATTGAAGAACTTGGCGATGCTGCCTTCCGGTCCGAATACCTGGCCGATGTCGGCATTGCTGGCCTCGCTACCCGAGGCGGGCGCGAACGGATACTTGGGCGCCAGGGTTTTCTGGAACGGTTCGAGCACCTGCGCCAGCCAGACCTTGTTGATTTCCGTTTCGGTCGGCTTGATGATGACGGCGAACGTCTGCATCAGCGGACGCACCAGCAGCGGCCGGATCGCCTGCTTTTGCGCATCGGTCATGCCGGTCAGCATCTGTTCATCCACGTATTTGAGCGCATCGGCCAGTTCCGAGCCGGTGCCGTCCAGCGTCTGCTGCATGAACTGCTTGGCGCCGGGACCCGTATCGCCCTGGTTCTTGATCTGGTTGAAGCGGGCGCGCAGCTTCGATAGCGCTTCCATGTAGCCGCGCATCAGCGAAGCGTCCTTGTCCTTGGTAACCACCAGGCGGGCCACGCCGGAGAATTCGCGGCCCACCGGCCCCATCGGCAAGGCGCCGGCGGCGGGCGCGCCGCTGCCGAGGTTGACGTTGATGCCGGAGGGTTTCTGGCGCAGGATGGTTTCCTTGAACCAGCCCATCACGCCGCGCTGGGCGCGCTGCAAGCCCTGTCCCAGCAGTGACGGGTTGTCCCACGAGGTTTCCTTGTACACGGTTTCGATCAGCTTGTTGATCGGCGAGGTTTGCGGATCGCCGAGCCGGTTCATGGCCGCCGCCGCGTTGTCGAAGCCGTTCAACTCGCGGATGCTGACGCCCTGGATGAATTTCTGCCATTCCTTGGCGTAGTCCGTCTTGTACAGTTCGACCAGCGCTTTCTGGATCTGCTCCGGGCTGCCTTCCAGCGTCAGGTCGTCCTTCGACGCCGTTTTCAGCACCCAGTCGGCGCTTTGCAGTTCGCGGTTGGCCGCCTCCTGGAACGCTTGCTGGATGAATTGTTCCCATGCGTCGCGCGTGAAGGTGCCGGGAATGGCGTAGCTGCCCAGCACCAGCTCCTTGTCCTGCTCGCCGACGATGCGCGCCACCGTCATCGAGGCGAAGCGCGTGGCGGCGCGTGCCTTGACGTCGGCGTACACGCGTTCGCGCGCCGGCATGCCCCGCACCACGCGGCGCAGGCTGTCGCGCGACTGGTCGACCAGCGCCAGCTTGCTGTCGATCTGCGGCCAGGACGGGTCGTTGATCTGGGTGAGGTAAAACGAAATCATGCGTTCGGCGCTGCGTATCATCTGTTCGCGCGGCATGCTGCCGCGGTTGCTGTCGAGCCAGACTCTCCAGAAGCGGGTCAGCTGGTCATTCAAGTGGCTCGCTTCGGCGCGCGACTTGTCGCTCAGCATCAGATAGGTTTTCAGGGCGTTATAGGCGTCTTCCACATTGGCCGGCGAGGCATCCTTGAACTGCTGCGCGCCGAGGTTGACGGCGGCGGCCGTGGCTGGCGGCGCGGCGGCCGGGGCGCTGGCCAGGGCCGCCGTCGGCGTGGCGGCTACCGGTGCCGCCAGGGTGCCGGCCGGCGCGGGCAGGGTGGCGGCCGCGCTGGCCGACACCGCGCCCGACTGCGGCGTGCTGGCCATCGGCTGCAAGCGGCTGGCGCCGGCATTGACCTCGGCCAGGAAGGCTTCCAGCGATTGCGACACCGGCGCCAGCATCACTTCACGCACGCCCGAAAAATACTCTTCGCGCAGTTTGCGCTCCAGCAAGTCCCCCTGGTACAGGCCCAGGCCCAGCGAGACAGGCCGGCTGTTGCGGTAGGAATCGAGCTGCTCGATCCGGTCCTGCATGATTTCCAGCGCTTCGAAACGCGATTGCAGGTCGAGCCGCTTGTCCTGCACCTTGATCGCCTGGTCCAGGTCGGCCTGCACGTTGGCCACGAGCTGGCGGTTGGCCATGTAAGACCAGCTCCAGCCGGCCAGCGCCAGGCCCACCAGCGCGGTGGCGGCAAAGAAAGTGGCGTAGCGCACGCGGGTCTTGGCCGGACTGGCGTACTGGGCGACCAGCTCCTTGTCGGCGAAGATCACCTTGCGGAACAGATTGAGCAGGAAATAGCCGTGCTGGTCCTGTACCGCGTTCTGTTGCTGCGGCTGCAATTTCAAATCGAAGCGCTGCGCCACCCGTTCCGACGAGGCCGATACCGACATGCCTTCCTGCAGCGCGCTGGTGAAATAGAAGCCGCGCATGACGGGCTTGAACTGGAACGGGTTTTCCTCGAACAGGGTGGCGATGAAGGCGCGCAGCGACCCCTTGATCGCGCTGAACTCGAGCGGGAAGGTAAACACGCCCGGCGGCATGCGTTCCTGCTGCTGCAGCGCCATGCTGGCCAGGCTCAGCTCTTTCAAGCCGTCATACAGTTCGTCGAAACGCTGGTCGAACTGCTCCAGCACGTCCTGCCTGGAACTGGTCTGGCTGTAGGGCAGGGTGGCGCCCCATACCCGGTCGCGTTCGCCCCGTTCCGTGTCCTGGAAAAATTCGTTGAAACCGGTAATCAGGTCGGCCTTGGTGAACACCACGTAGACGGGCGCGTGCACTTCCAGTTTTTCCGTCAGCTCCTGCACCCGCTGGCGCAGGTTCTTGGCCAGGTTGATGGCGAATTCGGGCCGGCTGCCGGTCAGCTCGGCAATGCTGACGGCGATGATGATGCCGTTGATCGGCGCGCGCTTGCGGTGTTTTTTCAGCAGCGCCAGGAAGCCGAACCATTCGGCACGGTCTTCGTCGTTGACGGAATAACGGCCAGCCGTGTCGAGCAGGATGCCGTCGGTGGTGAAGAACCAGTCGCAATTGCGGGTGCCGCCGATGCCTTGCACGATCTTGCTGTCGGCAAAAGGAAACTGCAGGCCGGAATTGGCGATCGCCGTGCTCTTGCCGGCCGCCGGATTGCCGATGACCATATACCAGGGCAACTCGTACAGGGCGGCGTCGCCCGACAGCTGGCCCAGTTTGGACGTCTTGATGGTGCCGATCGCTTCGAGCATGCGTTTGCGGATGGCTTCGGTTTCCTCGCGCTGCGTGGGCCCCGCCTTGGGTACCGCGCCGGCCGTCTGCTGTTCCAGCATGCCGCCGAAGCTGGCGGCGTCGCGCTGGCGGCGCCTGCGCTGCAGCCACCATACCGCGCTGGCGACCAGCAGGACCAGCGCCAGCGGCGGCACGATCCATACCAGCGGCCATTCAAAGATGACGGCGCAACTGACCAGCAGCGCGGCCAGCGCCACGAAGCCGATGGCGAACAGGCTGAAACGGGTAGTAATGGAATGCCAGAATCGTTGCATCATAGTATGAGGGGCGAGAGGTTGATAGGCATGGTGGAGGGAGGGGTCATGTCGCGGCGAGGGATTCAGGGGCAAGGGCTTCCGGGCCCACTACTACGGCGGCCCGGTGGAAGGCGTCGAGGTTGCTCAGGCATAGCACCTGGCTGGCATTCTCGGCCGCCTCGTGTCGCGCCAGCACCAGCGCCGCCAGGGTGGCTACATGGCCACTCTGGCCGCAGGCCGCCGCCACGCTGAGTACGTCGTTGCTGAGATCGATATCGGGCAGCAGCGTGCCGGCATTGTTCATCAGTTCGATCATGCGGCTGGAGCGCTGGTCGGCATCGGCGTATAGCCGCGTGATCGCGTCCGGGGCGACAGACGCCGCCGACATCGCCTTGCCGCCCAGCTCGGCCAGCAAGGTGGCATCGCCATGGCCGCGGCCATCCGCCGACTGGCCGCGCACGGCCATGCTGGCATGGTGCAGCAGTACCGGCGTGTCCGCCTGCAGCGCCGCCGCCTGGGCCGCATCGGCCAGCAGCAGGCCGGCCGCGCCTTCGCCGGGAATCTGCCCGCTGGGCTGGCCGGCATTGAACAGCAGGCCGCGCGAGGTCCAGTCATGCACGGTCAGCTCGCCGATATGCGAACCGCAGGCCAGCACGATGGCCAGGCACGGCAGCTCCTGCAAGGCCGCCTGCGCGGCCAGCTGTTCGATCAGCGCCAGCGGCCCGCTGTCGCCGGCCAGGTGCACGCTGAGCTTGTCGGCAGGCCAGCCTTGCTGTTGCGCCTGCCCATGCAGCCAGGCGGCGCCCGTGTCGCGCTGCGGCTTGTTCCAATCGGGCGGCAACAGCAGATGCAGTTGCAGGGTCGGCAACGGCAGCACGGCGCGCGATCCCGGTTGTGCCGCCTGGTAGTCGTCGAGCTGCGCGTGCATCGCCGCTTCCTGCATCAGTTCGGTCAATACCTCGGCGCCCAGCGCCAGTGCGCGCAAGTGTTCGGCATCGAAATGCGGGGCTGCGCCCGGCGCCGTATCGGCCGGACGGGTCTGCAGCCAGTCGTCCAGCAGGGCTTTCTGGCCATGTTCATCGAGGTCTGCCACGCGGGCGCTCATCACCGGGTAGCCTTGCGCGTCGGTCAGTTCCGGATCGAGTTCGGGTCGCTGCTGCTTGTCCAGCAGCGCGGCCGCCAGTTCCGGCGCCGAGGCACCGCCCGGCATGCGCAGTGCGGCGGCGGCCAGGTGCAGCGGCGCGCGCGGCGCAGGGTCATTGCCGGGCGCCCCGGCGTCGGCGTCGGCGGCGTCAAACAGCGCCGGCACCGCAGCCGGCGCGGCCAGCCTCGTTACCAGTTTCTTGCCCAGCCACCAGCTGATGAGCAGCGCCAGCGGCAATGCCAGCATGCTGCCGGCCAGGTCGCCCGTCGATGGCATGCGCGTGCTGGTGCGCCAGTACCAGATCGCGCCGCCCCAGCATAAGGCGAACACGGCCAGTATCAGCAGGCTGCGCCGCAGCCACGGGCGCATCAGTGCGCTCCCTTGCAGTGGCGGCCGGAGGTCATAGCTGATCCGTGGTGGCTTGCTGGCTGGCGATCAGCACCGCGCCACAACTGGTCTTGTCGCCCTGGCGGGCCACCGGTTTGCCATCGACGATCCAGCTGGCGTCGCCGCTGACGATGGGACAGATGCCATGGCCTGGCCGCGGGCACGACACCTTGTCGCCTACGCGCGCAATGCCGATGCCGCCGCTGTCCGTCACCGCCGAGGCCTCCAGCACGCTGCCGCCATGCGATGTCTTGTCGCCCAATCTGATTACGGGACCAGCCATGTGTGCTCCTTCCAGTCATCGTTGTTTTTTCATTACACCAGGCACGCGCAGTTCGGTGTGGCCGAAGTCCATCATTTTCCAGCGGCCGCCCCACGTCATGCCGACCGATTCGGCCACCTCGCCATACAGCTGATAGCCGCGCATGGCCCACGGATCTTTCTCTGATATCACCAGCTTGCCGTCGCGCAAAAAGGCGCAATCGGCGGCCAGGCCATACTGATGCCAGCTCTGGAACGCGGCCGCATTGGTGACATTGCTGCCCATGCCGGCAAGCATGTTTTGCCGTTCCGGACTGCGGTAACCTTCCAGGATGGCCATGTCGTAGCCATGTTTTTCCTTCATGATCTTGAACACCAGCAGCAGCCTTTGCGCGTATTCGGCATTGAGCAGCGTCCAGTTGCGGCTGGCCGATACCAGCATCGGCCGCACTTGCTGCACTTCCTCGGTGGCAAACACCAGCGGCGGCAGATCCACCGGCGGCACCAGCTGTTCCCCTTGCAGCAGGGCCGACACTTGCGTATTCATTTCGCGCGTCGACACCTCGTAGCCGCCCAACACGTTCTTGCTGCCTGCCAGCAAGGCGATCGCCGGTGGCAGGCACATCACCGCCGCACCGCCCAGAAACAGCAGGTAATGGCGGCGCACGAACGCCGCGCTGCCGAGCAAGGTGCTGGCGCCGCCACGGCGCAGCGTGTCCAGTCCGGCGTTCCTGCGCCGGGCCAGCCGCTCGATCCGCGCCCCGATGCCCCGTTCGGCCGTCGCCAGCGCCCGCATCACCAGTTCGCGGCCGGATGGAAACAGCACGAGCCAGCTGATCAGGCATGCGAGTAAAAAATAGAGTGCCACCGCCAGTAGAAACACGCCCACCCCGTTCCAAAAAAGGCGCCAGGCATGGGCAGTTGAATGCCGCTGTGCCAGCGTTTGCGCTAATATTGCCGCTGAGTATATCTTACTAACTTGCTAATTACGGGGGCTTAGTTTCAATTGTGCGCCGGGTGCACACTGTTGATTTCCTAACATGCGTCACGCTTTTTTTTATTGTCGTAAGGTATTGCAAATATTGACAGGAGTTAAGATTTTGCCAAGCAATGACGACAGCCCGCGGCCATCGACACGGCCCAGCTTATTGACGCCCGCGCAACAGGCCGAGGCGGACCGTAGCCGTATCCTCAACCATCTCGAAGGCGGCAAGCGGCCTGCGCCCGTCCCGCTTGGCGGCAGGCGCGCCAGCCGGTGGCCGGTCTGGGGTGGCATGCTGGCCGGCGCCTTGCTGTTGCTGGCCACCGGCGCCTGGCTGGGACAACGCGAGACGGCGGCGGTGGAGGACCCGGTGTTGCGCAGCACGGCGCCAGCAGCGGAAACACCGGCTGCGGCCACCGCTCCCGTCACCGCCACGGCCAGCATACGCGAAGAGGAACAGCCGCCGCCGCGGCAGAGCTTGAGCGAAATGCTGGGCGCCGACCTGCCAGCTCCCGTCCCGGCGCCGGTGCCCGGTCCCAGGGATGTGCTGAGCAAGGCGCTGGAAAGTCCGCAGAAGAGCGCGCCCAAGCCGGCGCGCGCGCCGCAGAAAAAACCGCCAGCCAAACCGCTCAATCCCGCTGATAAGGCCAAACCCGCCGCCACGCCGGAACAGGAAAACGACGTGGCCCTCCTGGCCGCGCTGGTGTCGCATGCCCAGGCTGGCACGCCGCCCAAAAAAGCGCCGTCCAGCCTGCAAGCCCAGTTACAGCAATGCAGCAAGTTGAAACCGGCCGCCGCCGATAGCTGCCGGCAGAGAACTTGCGCCGGCCGTACCGGCAAGCCGCTATGCAAGGCCGCCAGGGCTGCGGCGAAAGGCGCGCAATGAGCGCAGCGCAGCTGGACCAGGTGGGCGCCGCGCTGGGAGCGTTCTCCAGCATCACGCGCTTGTACGAGATCAAGCTTGAAGGCGACAGCGCGCAGGATGCGGACCTGCTGCTGGTGGAAGCGTTCGCCTGCGACGAGCAATTGCAGACGCCCGGCGCGCGCGATGTCATCGTGCTGTCGACCAGCGCGCAGCTGGCGCTGGCACCCATGCTGGGCAAGCTGGCCACGCTGCAAGTGAGCTTGTTTGATGGCAGCCGCGCCAGCTTCAGCGGTCATGTCAGCGAGGCGGCCATGCTGGCCAGCATGGGCGGCCTGGCGCGTTACCGGCTGCGCCTGACGCCCTGGTTGTGGCGGCTGGGCCAGGTGCGTAACAGCCGCGTCTGGCAAGACAAGAGCGTGATCGAGATCGTCGAGTCCGTGTTCCAGTCCTACGCGCCGGCGGCGCGGTGGCGCTGGAGCGATGACACGCGTCCGTTCATGGATGGCGTCGCGGCGCGCAGCTATTGCTGCCAGTACCGCGAGTCGGACCTCGATTTCGTCAGCCGCCTGCTGACCGAAGAAGGGCTGGCATGGCGCTTCGAGGAACAGGAAGGCGGCCATTGCCTGGTGCTGTTTGCCGACAGCAGCAGCGACAGCGCGGTGCCGGAAGACGCGTCCAGCGCGGCCGGCGGCGGCATCCGCTTTCATGGCGCGCGCGCCGGCGAGCAGGGCGACACGCTGCAGGCGTTCAGCACGGCGCGTTCGCTGAACACGGCGCTGGCGACCGTGCTCAGTTATGACTACAAGGCCAAGCAGGCGGTCGCGGCCAGCGTGCCGACCCGGACGGCGGTGGGCGGCCAGCATGCGCCGCTGCTGGAAAGCTACGATACGCCGGGCCAGTATTACTATGCCGACTCAGCCCAGGCCAGCCGCTACGCGCTGTTGCGGATGCAATCGATCGAAGCGCGCAGCGAGCGCTGCGTTGCCCGTTCGACGGTGCGCACCTTGCGCGCCGGCACGCGCTTCAGCCTGACGCAGGGACCGCTGCAGGCGGCGGGCGGCGACGCGCCGGCCCCTGCTTATACGGTGCTGCGCGTTTGCAGCGTGGGCGTCAACAACCTGCCGGCGCCGGCCAGGCAAGGTCTGGCCGAACTGTTCGGCCCGATCCCGGAACTGCTGCAGGAAAGCCTGGGCACGCTGAACCTGGGCCCGCGCCACATCGAACATTTCGAGCAGGTGATCGCCCAGGCGGTGGCCAGCGGCTACGCCAATCATCTGGAAGCGATTCCCGCCGCCACGCCGTGGCGCCCGGTGCTGGGTGAAAACGGATTGCGCCAGCATCCGAAACCGACCGCCTTCGGCAGCCAGAGCGCCATCGTCGTGGGAGCCGATGGCAATGACGCGGCCAGCGGCGCCGATGAAATATATTGCGACAGCCTGGGCCGGGTGCGCATCCGCTTTCACTGGCAGCAGGAGACTGGCGCAACTTGCTGGGTGCGGGTCGCGCAGCGCGCGGCCGGCGGCGGCATGGGCAGCCAGTTCCTGCCGCGCATCGGCCAGGAAGTGCTGGTGCAGTTCCTGGAAAACGATATCGACCGGCCCATCATCGTCGGCGCGCTGTACAACGGCCAGGGCGAGGGCGGCGGCGCACCCACGCCGGGCGGCGCCGCCGCTGCCCAGGCCGACACGGAGAAATTGTTCGCGCCGGCCCACGACCATGGCGCAACAGCCCAGGGCAACCTGGCGGGTGGCAATAGCCCGCTATGGCATGGCGCCGCCGGGGCCAGCGCGGCGCACCGGAATGCCAGCGCGCAATGGGGCATCCGCAGCAAGGAGTTCGGCAAGGCGGGCGGCATGGCCGGCTACAACCAGCTGCTGTTCGACGACACCGACAGCCAGGGCCGGGTGCAGCTGAAAAGCAGCCACGCGGCCAGCGAGCTGAGCCTGGGGCACCTGATCCACGCGGCCGACAATTACCGCGGCAGCCTGCGCGGCGCCGGCGCCGAGCTGCGCACGGATGCGTATGGCGCGGTGCGGGCGGGCGCAGGCCTGCTGGTATCCAGTTATGTACTCAACCATGGCGCCTGCGCGCGCGACCCGGCCGGCGACAATGCGCCCGGCATGGCGCTGCTCAAGCAGGCCGCCAAGCTGGGCGAGACCTTCAGCGCGGCGGCCGTCACGCACCAGGGCGTGGCCTATGCGGCGCATCTGGGGGCGACGGCGCCCGGCAGCAGTACGCTCGATGCGAAGGCCGCGCCGTTGCCGGCCTTCCTGACTACTGCCTCGGGCATGCTGAGCCGCGACAGCGTGGCGGCCGCCAGGAGCGATGCGGCCGGCAAGCCCGTCGCGCCAGCCGACGACAAGCTGCCGCACAGCAGCGACGCCATCATTGCGGTGGCGGCCAAGGGGGGCCTGGGCGTGGTGGCCGGACAGGATATGCAATTGTCGAATGGCGAAACGGTAACACTGATGAGCGGGCTCGATACGCAGTTCGCCGGCGGCGGCAAGTGGCGATTGCACACGGGCCAGGCGATCGGTCTGCTGGGCGGCGTGGTCAAGCCGGGCGAGGGCGAGCTGGGCATGCAGCTGGTGGCGGCCAGCCAGCCCATCGAGGTGCAAGCCCAGTCCGACGAGATCAAGGTCCAGGCGCGCGAAGAGGTCAATGTCGCCAGCGCCAACGCGCATATCGACTGGGCGGCGGCAAAAAGCATCCGCCTGTCCACGGCGGGCGGCGCCAACATCACCATCGAGGGCGGCAATATCACGATCCAGTGCCCCGGGAAGATCACAGTGTTTGCAGGCAAGAAAAGTTTTCTGGGGCCGACAGGACTCGGTTATCCATTGCCCCGCCTGCCGCGTTCCGAACTGGCGTTGCGGCCGTTGAAATTCTTGCTGCGCCTGGCCGACACGCCGGGGCTGAAAGGCCATGCGCTGGCGCACACGCCGTGGAAGATCACCCATGGCGCGCAGCCCGACGGCATGGATTTCATCGACGACGACAAGCTGGTGGCGCAGGGCAAGACCGATGCATTGGGGAATATCAAGCTCAGCGATGCGGAGGAAGAAAAGCTTGCCGCCGTCTATGCGAGCAATCCGGACCATACCTGGATCGTGTATCCGGGCCACAGCGTGCGGCTGAACGTGGAAACCGAATCGCCCGACTGGAGCGACAAGGAAAAGCTGTTCCATGCGATGCAGGCGGCGGATTTCAGCGCCGGGCGCTATGCCACCATCTTCGAGGCGGCAGCCGCGCCGCAGGCGCGCTATGCGAAAGAAGCGCTGGCCTCGCTTACCCTGAAAAACATCCTGCCGAAGGTGAAAGTCTGATGCTGACATTTTCCTTCCATGCAAGCCAACCGGCGACACACTGCGACATGCGTCATGACAAATAAAAATATCTCCCAGCTGACGGGCAAGGACGGCACGCCGAGCGCGCCGGCCACGTCGGCGCCTGGCTGTTTCGTGCACGATGGCGAAGAACTGCCGAATTTCCCCGAGCAAAAGTGGGGCAGCATCTTTTCGGAACAGCAAAAGGGCAACCAGGTCGAATTCTATGTCACCGGCGAAGAGTATTTCACGGCTGTCGCCAAGGCCATCGAAGGCGCCAAGAAATCGATTTTCATCACCGGTTGGCAAGTCAATTTCGATGTCGAACTGACGGCGAGCAAGACCTTGTTCGAATGCCTGGAAACGGCGATAAGCAATCCCCACCATCCGAAAGTGTATGTGATGCCGTGGCTGTCGCCCAAGGTCGGGGTCGATACGGGCGACTTCGAAACCGTGCTGGCGATCTTCCAGCTCAATGCAGGCGTCGGCGGCCCCGCCAAGGCGTTCGCTTTGCCGGCGATCGCCCAGAGCGACATGGAAGGCATGCTGGGCATCGGCTTTTCCCATCACCAGAAACTCGTGGTGATCGACAATGAGCGCGCGTTTGTCGGCGGCATCGACCTTGCCTATGGCCGCCGCGACAACGGCAAGTTCGCCCTCAGCCATGGCACGCGCAAGGGCAACGAGGTGTACAACACCTGTATCCCGGCCATCGAGCCGATGAACCATGAAGCGCAAACGGCCTACCTGACGCGCGCCGAACTGCTGGCCGGTTGCATCGGCGGAAAAGTCGGTGGCGCGGCCACGTTTGCCACCTCGGCCACGATCAGGCCGATCGCCGTCGTGCTCGACGTGGTGCAGGACGCCAAGGATGGCATCGCGCGGATATCGAAGAATATGTCCGCCAAATGGGATGCGATCGACCTGATGCCCGACTTTATCGGCAAGCTGCAAGACATACCGATCGATGTTGCGCAGGATATATCGCGCTGGGCTTACGGCCAGCTCGACAAAGGCTTGCGCGACAAGGTCGATGCCGTGCGCACCACGGGCAGCGCGCATGTGATCGATGGCGGCACGGCGCTGATGTCCTGGCTGAACGCCGGTTCGCTGAACAAGCTGCCGCCCGAATTGCGCAGCGGCACGGTCAAGCTGATCGAGACCTTCGTGATCGGCGTCCTCACTTATCTGTCGACCTTGGCCGACGCGCGTCCCACGCGCTATGAAAACCTGAAAAAATTGCGCAAGATCATGCCGACCGGGGCCAAGACCTTCGCCGCCACGCAGCCGCGCATGCCATGGCACGATGTGCATGCGGCCATCGTCGGGCCGTCGGTCAGCGACTTGAGCCGCAATTTCATCGAACGCTGGAACGGCATTGCCCAGCGATATGAAAAATCGTACCAGGCCAGCATGCCGCCTTCGCTGATCAAGATGTTCCAGGCGCTGGGCATGTCCGGCACGCCCAGGCTGGTCTTGCAGCGCATCGCCGCCGCGCCGCCGCCCAAAACGCCTGCGAAGCCGGCGGGAGATGCTTGGGTGCAAGTGTTGCGCAGCGCGCCGATGAGGTTGCTCAATGACGAGCTGGCCGCACATGCGCGCGGCAGCAAACCCGCGGCCAGGCCGGAATGGCCGCAGAACAACTGTCTGAAGGCGATGCTGACGGCAATTAATGGAGCGCAGAAGTTCATCTATATCGAAGGCCAGTTTTTCCAGTCGGAATATGGCAGCGATGCAAGCAAGACCAGGCCGCTGTCCGGTCCGATGGCGGCGCTGCTCGACATCAGCAAGTCGCCGGCCTATGAAAAGTATGCGCGGCAGCTCGGCGTGTATGGCGTGCCGCCGGCGGACATGATCGACAAGCTGATCTGGTCGCAGATCGACGATGTCAAGGCCGACATTACCGGTGGCGGCAGCGATTTCATGGCCGATCTGTTCAATGTGATGAGCAACTACGCCGATATCACCTCGACCCGCATGATGGGCAAGGAAGAGCCAGGCATCCTCAATCCGATTGGCCTGGCATTGTCGCAGCGCATCGAGCGGGCCATCAACGATGGCTTGCCCTTCCATGTCTACATGGTGCTGCCGGTGCATCCGGAAGGCACGCTCGACACCCTCAATATCATGACGCAGCTGCATTTGACGATGCAGTCGCTGGTATTCGGCAAGGATAGCCTGGTGAACCGGATCCGGCGCGCCATCCTGGTGCGGGATCTGCGCAAGAGCAAAAAACTGGGGGCGGAAGAGGCCAGGAAAACCGTTGCCGGCTACGCGCCGGACCGGCTGGCCGAACTGGCCGGCGACAAGTGGACCAGCTACCTGACCTTGCTCAACTTGCGCTCCTGGGAAACCTTGGGCACGCGTCACGTGACGGAGCAGATTTATGTGCACTCCAAGCTGTTGATCGCCGACGACAGGGTGGCGATCCTGGGCAGCGCCAATATCAACGACCGCAGCCAGCTGGGCGGGCGCGATTCTGAACTGGCGGTCGTCGTCAGGGATGACAATCAGACCGATGTCGAGCTCGATGGGGTCGATAGCGACAAGGTCAGCGTCAACGTGCATGACTTGCGGGTGCGCCTGTGGAAAAAACTGTTCGGCCTGACCGATGGCGCCACCCCGGCCAAGGGCTTGATCAAGCACCTGTTGCGTCCGGCGGCTCCGGACACCTGGGAGGCGATTCAAAAATTGGCGCTGGCCAATGCGGAAGCGTATGCCAAGGCCTTCGCTTTCCTGGCCCGTCCAAGCGGCAAGCCCAGTTCGATCTGGCCCACCTGGAATGCCAGGACGCGCAGCCTGGAACACCACATGCCGTTCCACGAGCGCTTCTGGCGCGATGCCGATATCTTGCGCGACAAATCGCACTCCTGGGAGGCGCAAACGCGCGCGCCCGAATCGGCGCCGGTGGGCGTGCAGGGTTTTATCGTGGCCTTGCCGGTCACCTGGACGGCGGGCGAAAACAATATTTCAGGCATGAATCTGACCCTGCTGGCCCATCAGGAGAAGAAACCGCCGCGCGATGCAGACCACCCATTGCCGCAAGAGACCTACGCCCAGGTTGAATCAGGCAAGCGCCCGCCAGTCGGGCAGGGCGAAAGCTCGGTTTGAAGAATAGTGCTTTTTTTGATTGGTAGCCATGATGATAGTTTGTCTTCCGCGTTTTGCCGCATGCCATCTCGCCACTCTCCTGCTGTTTGCCGGCGCGTATGGCGAAGGCATGGCCGCCAACCAGGCCGATCCGGCGGCGCCATCGCGCAGGCCCACGGCGCAGGAACTGATGCAGGCGACCGCGCCCGGGTACGCGACGCCGGCCGGCATGGCGCGCGAGTGCCTGGGGCGGCTGGTATTCGACGTGCATGCACCGGTACAGTGGCCGACCCGCTACAAGGACGCGTCCGACACGGGCATCTTTTACCGGTCTTTCAGCGAAGACGTATTTCACCAGGGTGATGAGATACAGGTTGGAAATGTCCGCATCGGTGTGCTGGGGCCGCTAGGCAAGGAAGATATGGCCGCCTTGCGGGAAGCCATGCCGCAACCCAGGATCGACCGCCTGCAGGCGCTGCTCAAGGACGATGAGGCGGAACTGGCCGAATTGAAAGGCCAGCCCGCCAACGCGAAGACCCGTCAGGCGAGCTATCTGGCGCAGAAGTCGCTCACCGGCAGGCAGGCGCAGATCAAGGAACTGCAAAGCAACTACCAGACATTTGATTCCGGCCTGCCCGACAGTGACGGTTACCGCAGCAGCGAAGGTTCGGGAACGGCCAACCCCACCCGCTATTCCATCTATCGCAGCCACCTGCAGCGCGGCGAATATGTGTATGTGTTTGAATCCATGCAAGAAATACGCGACAACAATAGCGAGGCAGCGCATGGCCAGCAGTTCATCCGCTTCCTGAAAAGCTTCCGCCCGCGCGCCGCCAATGAAGTGCCGAAAGAACTGGGCCTGTGCATTCCGCATGGCTTTATCGCTGACGATGGCAAGACGGTCAGCGCTATCCAGCAGTCCTTGCGCTGGCCCGACGCGCCCGGCGTGTTGTATACGATCAGCACCGGCAACGTCGATCCGCGCGCCTTGAAGGTGCCGCTGGTCCAGGCGGCCGCCACCGGCGGCATCGGCCAGTTCGGCAGCCGCGGCGAGCAGGAAGCCAAGCCTTTCATTGTCGAACGCATCGCGCCCCGTAGCGTCCGCATCGGCGCGCTGACGGCGCAGCAGGGCGGCGTGGCGCTGAAAGTGGAGCGGCCAGGCAGCGCGCCGTTTGAAACCTATACGGTATTTACCGGTTATGCAGGATGGCTGGGCACGGCGGTGCTGCCCTACATCCTGATCGAGCTAGGCAGCCGCAGCATGGAGCAGGCACCGGAACTGAAGCAGAATCCGCCGCCGTTCAAGAGCAGCTACGCGCGCCTGGAAACCTTGTTGAAGAGTACGCATTTGCGGCCCACCGAACCGGCCATGCCGGAGTTGCGCGGTCTGAGCGGAACGCAATGATTGCTGAGCCGAGATTTCAATCGAAACACTCTTGCTATAAAAAAATTTCTAGGGTGTAATGGCTTCGATAAAAATGCTTATTTACTAATTTTATGCGGGAAGCCGCGTGATGGAGTTCCGGATGTCCATGTCCTTGCCCGCCAGTTTCACGCAAGCCAGCAGATTGCTACAGCTGACTACGCCCCTCGGCGCCGACCGCCTGCTGGCCGAATGCGTGCGCGGCGAGGAAGGCTTGAGCACGGGCTTCGTGTTCCAGATCGCGGCCCTCTCGACGGACGCCGCCATTTCCTTGCGTACCCTGATTGGCCAGCCGGCCCTGCTGCAATTGTTGACCGCTACCAGCGCCGACGCGCTGCGCCCGTTCCACGGCCATATCACCGCCGTCGAGCTGGTTGGCGCGAACGGCGGCATGGCGCGCTATCACCTGACCCTGGAACCGTGGAGCGCGTTTCTTGCCCACGGCCGCGACAGCCGCGTGTTCCAGGACATGACGGTATTCGACATCCTCGACGCGCTGTTTGCCGCTTACCAGGCGCAGGGCAAGCTGGCGCCGGCCTGGCGTTTCGATATCCTCGACCGCGCGGCATACCCGAAGCGCAGCCTGAGCACCCAGTACCAGGAAAGCGACTGGGCCTACGCGCAGCGCCTGATGCACGAGGAAGGGCTGTTCTATTACTACGAACACGGCGGCGATCCCGGCAGCCCCAGCCTGGGCAGCCACTGCCTGGTGATCGCGGACCATAACGGCGCGTTCAAGCCGAATGCCCAGAGCAGCATCAATTTCACGCAGCCGGGCGCCGTCATGAAGGTTGACAGCATCGACCGCTGGCGCACCGAATTGCGCCAGCAGACCAATGCCATCGAAATGGGCAGCTGGGATTACCGCTCGCTCGACCAGCGTGTTGCCAGCGCGGCAGGTCCGGTGCAGGGCGTGGAGCTGCTCAGCCGCGACGCGCCCGGGGCCTATGCCTATGCCTCGCGCGAGCAGGGCCAGCGCATCGCGCGCAACCAGTTGCAGGCGCTGGAAGCGGGCAAGGAAGTCCACGTGGCGGCCGGTACCGTGCGTACCTTGTCGCCGGGCACCACGTTTAGCTTGCAGGGGCAGCCGGTGTTCGACCAGGCGGGCAGCGACGACGAGCGCAGCTTCCTGATCGTGCGCACGGTCCACCTGATGCACAACAACCTGAGCGCGGATCTGCAGTCGTCCATTGTGCAGACGCTCAAGACGGGCTTGCTCGATACGGCCATCCGCAAGGAGCAAGCCGGCAGCCTGCACCGCATGCCCGCGCTGCTGGGCGCCATTGCCGAGCGGCCCCTGTACCGCAACCGCATCGATGCCATCCGCAGCAATATTCCTTATCGCGCCAGCGGCAAGGACCAGCATGGCCAGCTGCTGCATCCGCGCCCGACCGTGCATGGCCAGCAGACGGCCGTCGTGGTGGGGCCGGGCGGCGCCGTGATTCACACCGACCGCGACCACCGCATCAAGGTGCAATTTCACTGGCAGCGCGGCGTCATGAGCCACAGCCGCCTCGACCATCCGCAAGGCGGCAAGCATACCGGCGCGCCAGGCGACGACAGTGCCGGCACCTGGGTGCGCGTCGCCTCCACGATGGCGCCGGTAGCGGGCGCCAACTGGGGCGGCCATGCCTTGCCGCGCATCGGCCAGGAAGTATTGATCGATTTCCTGGAAGGCAATATCGACCGACCGCTCGTGATCGGTACCGTCTACAACGGCCAAGGCACGGCCGACGCCCAGAATAACCGCGTGGCCCATGGCGCCGGGCCGGCCACCGGCAATGCGCCGGCCTGGTTTCCAGGGGAAGCGGGCGCGCATGCCCACCCGGCCGCACTGTCCGGCATCAAGAGCCAGGCCATGCAGGCCAGCCAGCAGGGCGGCGCGGCGTACAGCCAGCTGGTATTCGACGACAGCCCGGGCCAGCCACGCGTGGCCCTGCAGCGCCATGCCGGCGCACATCAGGGCACTGCCGAGCTGAACCTGGGACACTTGCGCCATCAGACGGACAACCAGCGGCTGGCCGCTGCCGGCTTCGGCGCGGAACTGAAAACCGAGCACAGCGCCGCGCTGCGTGCGGGGCAGGGGCTGCTGCTGTCGACCGACGGGCGCACCAATGCCAGCGGCACGCAGATGGATACCAAGGAAGCCACGGCCCAGATCGAACAAAGCTTGGCCCTGCTGACTTCGCTTGCCGAGACGGCGCAAAAGCACAAGGCTGTGTTAGGCGGTGGGCAAGGCCAGGCCGAAGCGGCGCCCGATACGCTGCCGGCGCTGAAGCAATTGGCGAACAGCATCGAAATGCTCAAGGGCACGGCGGGCACGGGCGATGGCCAGGTAACGGCCTATGGCGCGCCGCAGCTGCAATTGTCCAGTCCGGCGGGTATCGCCGCGACCACGCCGCTCAACGCGCTTTTTGCCTCCGGCAATACCAGCAGCATCGCGGCAGGGCAGGACATCAATTTCGGCGCGCAAGGCAACCATTTCCATGCGATCAGTTCAGGCATCAGCCTGTTTACTTATGGCAAGGCCAGCAAGCCCGACAAACCCAACCAGGAAACGGGCATCCGCCTGCACGCGGCCAGCGGCAAGGTCAGCAGCCAGAGCCAGTCCGATGAAACAAAATTAACCGCAGACAAGGCCGTGACCGTGGCCAGCGTCAGCAAAAGCGTCAACATCAACGGCAAGCAGCATGTGCTGATGACGGTGCAGGGCGCCTATATCAAGCTCGAAGGCGGCAATATCGAGATTCATGGGCCCGGCAAGATGGAATTCAAGGCCGGCATGAAGGAGTTTACGGGGCCTGCCAGCAGTAGCGCGGTAAAGCAATTGCCGGTGGGTGTCCTCAAGGGGTGCGAACAAGCAAGTAAGAATGCCAGCGCCACTCAGGCAGGATCACAAACATTGTAGCTCGGGGAATTTGTATGGAATCGACGGTCGAGGTCATTGTCAGCCAAGCATGGGAAGCACCACTTCAACTGCTCCATAAACAATTTCATGAAACGGCAAATGACCTATGTTTGTTATGGGTAAATCCTGCACAAGGAGATCCGTTTTCTTCGCATGCGATTGTGCAGCAACGAAAAATAGTCGTGCCCATTGCACATCCCCGTTTCGATCAGCAGTTCGCGCCATATCTGATCGAGTTGGCGCTGGATGAATATGCCGGCGCTGAACTATTCAAAATGAGTGTCGAACTTGCCTGGAACTCTTGGACAAAGGACAGTCTGTGGGCTGGTAACGGTCAAGCGATCGCTGGATGGGTTATCAGTGACGAAGCGCCGGAAAACATAGCGCGCCATTGGGCCAGCCATTGCCATATTCATTCAGTTCAAGGCCTGGAAAAATTGCTCAGATTCCATGACCCGGGTGTCCGCGAATGGTTATGGCCGGCGATGACTGTCGAACAGCAGCGTCAGATGCTGGGGCCAGTAAGCAGTGTGATCGCATTTGACCGGCAGCAAAACCTGATGCGACATGGTCTGGATGACACCCATGCGCTTTTTCCTCATGCCGCGCTTGAACAGCGGCTGATCTTGAGTTCATCGCAGTGGGCGCAAGTGAATGATTATTCCACGCTTCATGCCGCGTGGCTAACGTGGGGAGAATCTGGGCCGAAGCAATGGGAACAGGCGATTTTTTCAGCATTGGCACGCGCGACGCACTATGGCATCGTCGATAAAAAAGACCGTGAGTTATTTGCTTTGCATGTTTTGCAGCTTGGCAGTGATTTCCATGATGATCAGCGTCTACAGGCAGTGTGGAGCATGACCGGCGCCGGCGAATTTTATGGCGGTGCACTCGAAGAGGTGACTGGATGCCCTGCTGATCAATTACAAGATTATTTTTCTAAAAAATAAGATAAAGACCCTCAGGAAAATTTATGGCTTGTACTAATCCAAAAAACCCAGAATGCGAAAACTGCAATAAGTCTGGACTGGCTATTCTGCCTGTTCGATATGCCGTTGTGCCAAATGATGTTGATGCAACACTACCCGATCCGCTAGGAAATAAAGTCACGGATGTGAAACTCAAGTATCACAAGTATGCATTGCGCACCTTGCGTAAAGGTTTTGTCTATCTTTTTTATGAAAAACATGCGCGTGGAAGTCAAATCAAATGGGAAGTGTATAGCGTCTCTGAGGCAGGGACATTGTGGAAACAATATTTTAACAGCGGTCTCAAGCCAATTAGCGTTGAGCCGGCCTGCTCGCGCGACGGGCATAATATACCTGCTTCAATCATATCAATCGAAAAACCCGAAAAATGTGGCAAAGTCTGGCTGGCATTTTCAGACCATGCATGGAGTAAAGAAACTTTCACTTTGTTTGCCAGCGACGAAAAATTGCGCGACAAACGTATGCAAACTTTTTTACCTTCGATATGGGTGACAGCTGGAGGTTACCGACACGGCCTTCCCGCTACCAAGAAAAATATCGAAAAGGTCATTGAGTATCAAGAGAATTTCAATTCAATAAGTCTCAGCGGGTTGCCACTTGGCGAAATGAGCAAGGTGGATGGTAGCTACAACGCTACAAAACTGAAAATGGAAAGTACTTGCCATGCTTTGCACCTGAGAAAGGGTGAAAGCGAAAAACTGGCTGGATTGATGAAAACAGTCGGTGAGGGAAAAAATACCAAGGGTAATGCTCCTGTCATTATCGCCCTATGGGATGCATTTGGCATTACCCATGAGCTCAACGGCTTCCGGAATGAACCTGCAGGTTGGATAAAAAAATACAGTGAAGAACGAGAGCTGGAACTGACTGCATTGCAAGGTATAGAAGGCGTCAGAAAAACTCTGGAAAATACGGCCGTTGCGAACGAAGAGCAGCATCAGGAAGAAACGCGAAATAATGCTCCTCAAATAAGCTCCACGCAGGAGCGGCGTGATCGGGCATTAAAACTGGCGGAACCGCAAAGAGGCCGTGAAACCGAAGTATGTGATTTGTTGGACCAATGGGCTCGGGAGAAAGTGCCGGTTACCATGGGTTTTAGTGCGCGTCTTAATGATGCAAATGCGTATCCGGAGCCGTCGCGCAGCATCAAGATGGCCAAGGTAAAAGCCGATGCGGACAGCTTTATTGCGAGGAGAAGAGAAAATTCTCCAGCGATGATCGCCAAAGAAAAAGAACTATCTTGGGCGAAGTATGAGGAGATGCTGGAGCCTGGAGCTTATCAGGACTTCCGGAAGAGATATGATGCGATGCTGGATGACGCAAAAAATATTATCGACGAAAGAACACATGATCTTATCATGTGGTTGGAATCAAAATTATTGATTAATTACTTGAGCGAATTTAATGAGGAAAGTATCGAAGATGGCGTTGCCTTTGAGGATAAGATTGGTAGCGCAATAAACGGCATGAATTCAAGTATTCAAGGACAGAATAAAATTACCGAATGGGTCAAAGAAATGAAGGCGCATGAGCCGAATCTTCTTTGGCGAGCTCTGTCTTTAAATCAGAAAGCGCTTGGTGAACAATTTAATACTGCGCTGGCAGAAGCAGGAACAAGTTTCAGTGAGGTCGGTAAGGCCAGTATGGACTTTTTGGCCGTGCATATCAGAAAGGCCTGCGATATCTACAAGAAGGTCAATACCATGCAAAATACCTTGCTGAAAGCCGCAGATGCCTCCGAAGGTATTAAGGTCATAAAGGTGGTGGATCTTGATCGCTTGTTCATGACAATTGGAGATTTGCTGTTCAGGCCTTTTTTGAAGAGAGGCGCAGATTCCACCGCTGAATATGCTGTTCGAGGTTTGATGATGGCGCGTGCCGGAGTTGAACCTGGTCGCATCATCAGCGCAATAGAAATTCAGGCGAGGCAGGAAGGTTTAGCCAGAGCCGATATTGTACGTCGCTTGTCGACAGCAAAAAGCTTCATTGGATCGGGGAATGATTTAAAAAGCGAAAAATATGCAGCACTGGAAAAGAAATGGATGGAGGTAAAGGAAGATACTACTAAAGGCCCTACAGCGCTGAAAGAAAATCGTTTATCGTTGCTTGTCGCGACACTTGAAATTATTAATTTGGTAAAAATTGCCTGGGAATTCAAGGATGATAAAAAAACCTTGGGTGAACTGTGTGCTGCCATATGCTCGACGACTGCCGCGATTCTTGATATTGGCGCCAATGCGGCAAAACATTTAGTTGGTGATAAAGTATCGGTGACATTTCAATATTTAAAAGTTTATGGCGGAGTTTTAAGTACAGTAGCCGGTTATTACTCGGCTGCTAAAGAGGCGGAAACTGGAAGAAAGTATTTGGATAAGGAAAATTACAATCTTGCAGCTCTTTACTTTTTAAAATCCGTGGTGCAATTTATTGCGGTTACATTCGGATTGCTTTCGAGTTTGTCTTACGCGGCACCGCTACTAAAAACTAGTAGTCAGAAAATTGTACAATGGACAGGAACGAGACTTTTATATTACCGGTTATTTAGCATGACTTGGGCAGTTCGCCTTAATATGGTGGGGCTGGCTGTTACTCTAATTATATGGCTAGTAGTGCCAAATTCCTTAAAGGAATGGTGTGAGACATGTCCTTTTGGGAGGGATAAGGTAAAAGGTACAAAAAATCCGCAGGTATTATTGGAAAAACTTGGAGATGCTTATCAAAAAATATCATGAGGAAAAATATGCATGAATTATCTTATCAGCTAATCAGTGGAATTGTTGGTGGTTTAAAAACGTCTAACGTGAACGTGAATTATTTGAAGAATGGCGAGTCATTCAAAAAAATGTCCAGCTTGACCGCGGTAGTTCAGGCGGCAGCGGGTGAGCCAGGAGCTGTTCATAGTGCGCAAGCGGCAGCAAGTGACGGAGATCCTGTCACAGGCTTCACTATGAATGTGGGCGGCAAGTTAGTTACCGGAAGTTTTTGGGAGGTTGATTTTAGAGACGGAGACGAGGTTCAAGTTGTGGGGTATGAAAAAGGCAATAATTTTTTCGCTGTCGCAGTCGTTGATGTAAAGGAAGAAAAAATATGGATGCAGCCACATTGTGAACGTGGAACACTTGCAAAAAAATATCATCTTTTAAAATGCTGTGGATATTCTTTTATTGGATTGTGTATTTTTGAAATTTTATTGGGATTTTTTACTGGATTTCCAATTTGGTTTGTTTTGATTTGCTCGGCCTTTATTAATCCAATTATTTTGTTTGTAACTGTTGGATTAAGCTGGAAGGATTTTATGAATTTTGCAAAAGAAATGAATAGAGTAGGAAAGGCGCTAGTTATTGCTGAGCCGGAAAAAATTGATCTTTTTAAAAGTACGAGAAAATCAAGAAAGTCAGGGAAGCCAGCTTTGCCAATGGGTGTGTATTATCTTTAAGCGCGAGGGTGCTACTATGTAGAGATATTTGCAGACACCTTAGATATTGATGTAAATTTCATCCATCGGTCAGATCAGCCGACCGGAAGCTCGTGTTGGCAGGCCATCTTTTCGATGCGCGACAGGAATCGAATCGCCTACCAGTTGATCGATGAATGGTCTGCCGATACGTCGCGCCTTTCCATCATTTATTGAAGATGGATATCTGATATAGATCAGCAATGACGAATTGGCGAACCGGTTTCAAGCATGAAAATGGAGGAAAAGATAAGAATGGCTTAGCGGATAGTCATTTGATTCTGTTGAGAAATTAATGCAATTGCAGAAGACATTAAAGACGGTTCAAGCATAATTGTTAGGAAGCGCATGGTGGCTGAAGAGAATAATGAAAATACATCTTCCGACGAAGATTTCTTTATGGTGGAAGGAAAGATTACAGAATTTCATATGGCTGCAACAAATGTGAATTTGCTTAATAAAATAGAAAGAAGCCTTGCGGAAAAGAATCTGGCAGGTGGCGTCGCGGCCGTCATCAATGGCATGCCAGGGGCGTTGGCAAATGCAGCCATGCTAAGTTTGTACGATGGCGAAGATATGCATAATTTTGCTGGACTGGTCAATGGCGAAGTAGTTTGTGGTGTTTTTGTCGATGCGGATAAGATCAAGGATGGCGATTTCGTCAGGTTGGTGGTGGCAAGGAGAGGTGATGTCCTGCACGTGCACAGTTTGCTTCGCATTGAGGATAGCCTGTTATTGATGCCTCTGAATGCGTATTGCGGACAACGCGCATTTTTCTGGAATTGCATGAGATTTGCAAGAAATATGACGTTGTTTGTTTGGATTGTTTTATTTTCCGGATTTTTCTTGTTTATTGATGTGTCGCAGGAAAGAAAAGAGGATTTAATTACTGCATGTGGTGCAATATTCTTGCTGCCTCCGCTTTTCTGTTTTCCTTTTGAATACTGGACATATAAGACCATGCGTGGCTATTCAATATATGCTGAGAAAATATTTGTCGCTTATGGTTTTCCAAGGCCGGATGTGTTTGATGCGAGAGGCGGAATTACTTTTTTTGAGAATAATGGCAATGGTTTTTTTTCAACCAATTGTGAGCTGGCGCTGAAAAAGCACAAGTCGAAATGCAAAATTCAATCTGCCTGACAATTGGGCATTCTTAGCCACTTCCTGCACGAAATTGATGGCATTGCTGGGAGATATTGGCAGTGATGAATAATATGAATGACGTACAGTATAGTTTAATAACTGGAGTTATTGATAATTTAAATAAGCATGATATTAGTGTTAATTATTTGAAGGGAAACGAGAAATTCAAAAAAACTGCAGGTCTGACTGCAGTCTTACAAACTGCTGCTGGTGAGCCAGGAGCGGTCCATAGCGCTCAGGCGGCGACAAGTGAGGGAGATCCTGTAACGAGCTTCAGAATGAGTGTCGCTGGAAAATCTGTTAGTGGAAGTTTCTGGGAAGTTGGCTTCAAGGAAGGTGATGAGGTTCAAGTTGTAGGATATGCAAGAAACAATGACTTCATTGCTGTCGCAGTCGTCGATCTAAAAGAGAAGAAAATATGGATACGACCGCATTGCGAACGTGGCACGACCGCAAAAAATATCATTTATTAAAATTTAGTGGGTATTTTTGTGTTGGGTTATACATCCTTACTCTTGGAATGGGTTTTTTTGGAAATATTCCATTATGGTTGATGTTGATTACTGCGACTGTAATAGCGCCGGTTATTTTATTTGCAACTACAGGGATGAGTTGGTCAGATTTTATGGATTTCTCAAAAGAAATGAATAGAGTTGGAACAGCCTTGGGAATTGTTTATCCTGAAAAAATTGATCTTTTTAAAAGTACGAGAAAATCCAGAAAATCAGGAAAGCCAGCTTTGCCGATGGGTGTGTATTATCTTTAAGCGCGATGGCACTACTCTATAGAGATATTTTTAGATGCCTTAGATATTGATTAAATTTCGTCCATCGGCCAGCTCGGTCGACCGGGCACCTGTGCTTGCAAGCCATCTTTTCGATGCGCGGCAGGAATCGAATCGCTTACCTGTTGATACATGAATGCTCAACCGATAAACCGTGCCTTTCCATCATTTATTGAAGATGGATATATGATGTAGATCAGGAATGACGAATTGACGAACCGGTTTCAGGCATGCAACTGGAGGGAAAGACGAGAGTGGCTTGACGAATGGCCGTTTGATTCTGTTGAGAAATTTATGTAATTGCAGAAGGCCTTAAAGACGGTTCAACCATAATTGTTAGGAAGCGCATGGTGGCTGAAGAGAATAATGAAAATATATCTTCCGATAAGGATTTTTTCATAGTGGAAGGAAAGATTGCAGAATTTCATATGGCTGCAACAAATGTGAATTTACTTAGTAAAATCGAAAGCAGCCTTGCGGAAAAAAATCTGGCTGGCGGCGTTGCCGCCGTCATCAATGGCATGCCAGGGGCATTGGCAAACGCAGCCATGCTGAGTTTTTACGATGGTGAAGATATGTACAATTTTGCCGGACTGGTCAACGGGAAAGTAGTATGTGGTGTTTTTAGAGATGCCGATAAAATCAAGGATGGCGATGTCGTAAAATTGGTGGTCACACAGAGAAAGGACGTGCTGTACGTACACAGTTTGATCCGCATTGATGATAGCTTTTTTATGATGCCATTGAATGCTTATTGCGGAGAGCGTGCTTTTTTCTGGAGTTGCATGAAATTTGCAAGGAACATGACCTTGGCTGTTTGGATAATTCTTTCTCTTATGTTTTTTTTATCTGTCGATGTATCGTTGGAGAAAAATGAAAATTTAATTACGATGTTCAGCATAATATTCCTAATGCCGTTGATTTTTTGTTTTCCTTTTGAGTATTGGAGCTTCAGAACTATGCGTGATTATTCGATCTATGCGACGAAGATTTTCACTACCCATGGCTTTCCAAGGCCAAGTGACTTTGATATGCGCGCTGGCGCTACTTTATTCAAGGATCACAGCTATGGTTTTATTGGATATAGTTGTGAATTGGCCTTGAAAAAACACAGGTCGAAATACAAAATTCAATCTGCTTGATAATTTCCTCGATACATTTCCGTTACTTTCCAAGTTGGATCTGAGTCGCTTCCTCTGCGAAATTGATGGCATTTCTGTAAAGATATTGCCAGTTCAGCGATCGAGAAAATCATATGCATGAATTCTCCTATAAGTTGGTCAGCGGTGTTGTTGAGGATTTAAGAACTTCCGACATGCATGTGAAGTATTTGAAGAGTGCTGAATCATTCAGGAAAATATCCGACTTGACGGCGATTGTGCAAGCTGCTGCCGGCGAGCCCGGCGCCGTTCACAGCGCACAGGCGGCCACAAGTGACGGAGATCCTGTCACAGGCTTCAGCATGAGCGTGGGCGGCAAGTGGGTTAGCGGGAGTTTTTGGGAAGTTGGTTTTAGAGCCGGAGACGAGGTTCAGCTTGTCGGCTATCAAAAAGGCAATGACTTCATCGCTGTCGCAGTCATTGATGTAAAGGAAAACAAGATATGGATGCAGCCACATTCTGAACGTGGCACTACCGCAAAAAATATCATCTATTAATATGTAGTGGGCATTTTTGCATAGGATTATACATCCTTACTCTTGGAATGGGTTTTTTGGGAATATTCCATTATGGTTGATGCTGATTACTGCGACTATAACAGTGCGGGTTATTTTATTTGCAACAGCGGGATTGAGTTGGTCAGATTTTATGGATTTTTCAAAAGAAATGGATAGAGTAGGAAAGGCACTTGGGATCGCTGAGCTGGAAAAAATTGATCTTTTTAAAAGTACGAGAAAATCCAGAAAATCAGGAAAGCCCGCTTTGCCGATGGGCGTGTACTATCTTTAAATTAGATAAGTAAAATGTATGATCCCATTGATGTTCCTGATGCGCTGCTACTATCTGGAGTAGAAATGAAGCATCTTCATTTTTCTAGACAAGGATGGCGGCAGGTACTTAGAGCTCGATGCTCTGGTGGTCGTAATCGCGCGCCATCCCCCGCGATGCTGTCGCGCGATTACTGGCAGACAGTGCCCCTGTTTATTCCGCTTGGCCCAGGCTGACCAGCCGTGCCAGGGTCTCTTGCGCGTTCATGCTCTTGGCCAGCGAGATGGCAGTCATGCCGCGGCTGTCCACGGCATCGATGCGGGCGCCGTGCTGCAGCAGCAGGTCGAGGATGGCCAGGCGGTTGAACATGGCTGCCATCATCAACGGGGTCTTGCCGTCCGGGCTGGCGCCGTCCACCCTGGCGCCGTGCTGCAGTAGCAGCGCGGCGATGTCCAGGTAGCCTTTATAGGCCACGCCGGCCAGCGGCGTCTGGCCCTGGTCGTTGGGGACGTTGGCGTCGGCGCCCGCTTCGAGCAGCAGGCGCGATGTTTCCAGGTGGCCATGGTAGCTGGCCAGCATGATCAGGCTGTCGCCTTTTTCGTTGCGGAAGTTGACTGGCACGCCTTGGACCACCATGGCGCTCAGTTGCTGCGTATCGCCTTCGCGTACCAGGGCAAACAGGCCCTGGATGAATTCCAGCGTTTCGGCATCCATCGTTGCGGGGATTTTTCGTGCATCGGTGTTCATCGTCTTCTTTCCTCGAGGGTGGGGGGCTATGCCTGTAGTCTACTATGCGGCCGGCGCCAGCGCCTTTTGCCGCGAGGCAAGCACCGCGCCGATGAAGAGGGCGATGGCGGAGGCGATCAAGCCCCGTTCCAGTCCGGCCGGGCCGTCGGCGATCCAGCCAACCACGATGGGGCCGACGATCTGCCCCAGCGCAAAGACCGTCGTGTAGGCGCTGATGCCGGCTGTCCAGGATTGCTGCGGCAGGTTATGCCGCACCAGGGCCGTGGTCGACGCTACCACTGACAGGAATACGGCGCCGAAGACCAGGCCGGAGAGGAACACGACGGGTATGAAGCTCGTCAGCGCGGGCAGGATGGTCACCACGCCCAGCACGCCATTCAATATCGCCAGCGATTCGCCGCCCCTGTAGCGGTCCAGCATGCGCGCCCAGATGCGCGACGACGCCACCACCGCCAGGCCCAATAAAGTGTAGAACACGGTGACCAGGGTGGGCGGCATGCCTTGCTGCTTGAGCAGCGCGATGACAAAGGTCATGTAGCCGATGTAGCCGACGCCGAACATGAAGTAGCCGGCCAGGCTGGGGGTAAAGTCGCGCCAGGCGAAGCGCCGCGGCGTGTCGACGGCGCGCGGCGCTTCGCCGATCGCTTTGGCCGGCAAGGCCATGATGGTGGTGGCCAGCAGGCAGGCAATGCCCAGTGCCAACCAGGGCCATTGCCACGCATGCGCGGCGCCGTGTTCCTGGGCGGACGCCAACGCGGCCGGCACCAGCAGGGCAGACAAGGCAATGCCAAAGCCCGTGCCGCCATAGTACAGGCCGATGTAAAAGCCGGCGCGCTGGCTGTGCATGGAACCGAGCCGCGCCGCCAGCACGCCGCCGGCGATGAACATGAAGGCGCTGGCCACGCCCGCGCACACGCGCTGCAGGAACAGGGTGGTGGTGTCGCTGACGAGGCCCGACATCAGCATGAAGATGCTGGCCAGCACGGAACCGATGATCAGCAAGCGCCACACGCCCAGGCGGCGCATCAGGACCGGCGTGGCCAGGGCGCCGAGAAAATAGCCGAGCGCATTGAAGGTGTTCATGGCCCCGGCCAGCAGGTAGGACCAGCCCAGGTCGGCACGCATGGGCGGTAGCAGCAAGCCATAGGAAAAGCGCGACAGGCCCAGGGCGACGGCCGCGCCCAGCGAAAGCGCCAGCGCCGTGGCCAGCGGATGGGCCGGGGAATGATCGTGTGTCGGCATGGCCTGGAGACCCATCTATGTGAAAAGCTGCAGTGGAGTGGGCGCCGGGTAGGGCAGGCCGGCGGGCAAGGTCTGTCGGTGGCAGTGGCATACGGCCTTCAACGCTGACCGTTTTTTACTGTCAAGTTAATGAATTGGCCTTGAGAAGTCAAGCAGGCACCGCCTGAACAGCACTGGCAATAATGCAATCTTGTTATTGTTACTTTTGGATAGAATTGTGAGACATGCAATACCATATAATTGCAATTAGGAAATTAACTTGCCTAAAATTAATTTCGCAGGTTGCTCCTGATCCTCCATATCATAAGGGCACTATGAACAAGAATAAACCCGGCGCGTTGTTGATTGCAGCGCTGATTGGCGCGGCCTTGGCTGGCTGCGCTTCCGAAACCTCGCAAGCCGTGGCTGTCCCCACGGTTGCCAGTGCAGCCCGTCCCTACGTTGGTCCACGCACCCTGATCGCTGTCGGCAAGTTCGACAACCGCTCGAACTTCATGCGCGGCATCTTTTCCGATGGCGTCGACCGCCTGGGCAGCCAGTCGAAAACGATCCTGATCGCGCACCTGCAAACGTCTAACCGTTTCAACGTGCTCGACCGCGACAACATGGCGGAACTCAAGCAGGAAGCCGAGTTCAAGAAGCAGGGCCAGAATATCAAGGGCGCCGATTTCGTCGTCACGGGCGACGTGACCGAATTCGGCCGCAAGGAAGTGGGCGACAAGCAATTGTTCGGCATCATGGGCCGCGGCAAGACGCAAGTGGCCTATGCCAAGGTCACCTTGAACGTCGTCAATATCGCTACGTCTGAAGTCGTGTTTTCGGCCGCCGGCGCCGGCGAATACAGCCTGTCGAACCGCGAAGTGCTGGGTTTTGGCGGCACCGCCAGCTATGACGCCACCCTCAACGGCAAGGTGCTGGACCTGGCCATGCGCGAAGCGGTCGAGCGCCTGGTGGCTGGTGTCGAAGCGGGCGCAATGCGCAAACAATAAGGTATCCCATGAAAACAATGATGAACAAGGGCGCAGCCCTGCTGGCGCTGCTCGCCTGTGCCGCCCTGACCGGTTGCGCCACGCAATCGAAGACCCTGTACCAATGGGAAGGCTACGAGCCGCAAGTGTACGAATACCTGAAGGGTGAAAGTCCTGAACAGCAGATCGCCGCCATGGAAAAAGACTTGCAGGTGATCGGCGCGAAGGGCAACCACGCGCCGCCGGGTTTCCATGCTCACCTGGGCATGCTGTACTCGATCGCGGGCAAGCCGGAACAGGTCGAAGCGCAGTTCGAAGACGAGAAAAAACTGTTCCCGGAATCGACGCCGTACATGGACTTCCTGTTGGGTAAAATGAAAAAAGGCGAGAAATTATGATGTCGCGCATGTTGAAAATGGCCTTGTGCCTGGGTCCCGCCATCTTCATGGTCGGTTGCGCCACCAAGCAGGCGGCCTACGATTACACCGCCTTCAAGGCGGCCAAGCCCCGCTCGATCGTGGTCTTGCCGCCGTTGAACAACTCGCCGGAAGTCAATGCCGGCAACAGCGTCTACGCGCAAGTGACGTATCCGCTGGCCGAAGCGGGATACTATGTGCTGCCGGTGGCCGTGGTCGGTGAAACCTTCAAGCAGAACGGCTTGACGAATGCCGCCGATATCCACGGCGTCGATGCGAAAAAGCTCAACGAGATCTTTGGCGCCGATGCGGGCCTGTACGTGACGATTTCCAAGTACGGCACGACGTACGCCGTGATCGACAGCGTGACGGTGGTCTCGGTCGATGCCAAGCTGGTCGACCTGAAGACGGGCGCCTTGCTGTGGCAGGGCGCGGCCAGCGCATCGAGCAACGAAGGCAATAACAGCGGTGGCGGCGGCCTGATCGGCGTGCTGGTGACGGCGGCCGTCAAGCAGATCATCAACACCAGCACCGATGCCAGCCATCCGCTGGCTGGCACGGCGAATGCGCGCATGCTGTCGGCCGGCGTGCCGAATGGCTTGCTGTACGGTCCTCGTTCGGAACGCTACCTGGCGCAGTAATCGTTCGCGAGTAGCGTGCCCAGGCCCTGCATCAGCCAGGGCATGGGCAGTGACAACCGGCGCCGGAGGAAATCGCGGACTCGTCCTCCGGCGCTGTCTTTCCTGAGTTCGTGCAGATTCCAGGCAGGGAGCAAGCGATGGGCATTCAATTCAACGTCCGCTACAACGTGGAAACAGACGATTTGCAAGGCAACTCCGTGCTGGTTTTCCTGAAGCTGCAAAACCCGCAGGGCCATTACCACAGCCATGCCTGGCAAGTGTTGACGGGGTCCGCCGGCGCCACCGAATCGTTCCACTACGAGGACAGGATTTCGACCGACGTGAACAGTTTCGGCATCACCGGGAACACCATCGTCTCGGGCCGCCAGGTCATCGCGCCGGGCCAGCTGCTGTCGGCCGTGAGCCCGCATGGCTTGTCGCCGCTGCTGCAGCCGGCCGCCGCCTCGCTGGCGCAATCGAAGCTGACGCCGGCACAATGCGGCGTCATGAACGAGACCAGCCCATTCATCCCATTCAGCTGCAACTGGTACGTGAACGACCGGCCGGTCGCGACCATGCCCGATGTCGACGCCAACATGACGATCGGTTTCGAATACCTGCCCAGCCTCTATTTTGTGGTCGCCATGCGGCCGGCAGCGGGCCAGACCTACAGCCTGGAGAGCTTCCAGGACATGACGCAGTATGCGATGCCGGTCTCGGTTACCGAAGTGGACGTGACCTTGCACCGCAGCCAGGACGCGTGGCGCTTCGACTTCGCCGCCCGCTAGCGCGCGCCGCGACCGGCACGGCTCATACTTCGACGGCCAGGTCGTCGAAGTCGGCCAGGGTGCCGCCATTGGCGATCAGCTGCTCGAAGCTGTGCTTGCGGCGCGCGTCGATGTGCGTATTGCTGACGCCGCGCTTCCAGTAGCCGGCCACCAGCACCTGTTCCTTGTCCAGGCCTGCATCGATGCGGAAGTGCTGGCGGATGGCGCGCATTTCATTGCGTTCGCCCGCGCCCCATATCGCGTAATCGTGCGGATATTGTAACGCCCTGGCCTGGGCGGCCAGCGGCCCGTCCGGCGCCACGTGGGCCGTGCCGAGGCGCTGCAATGCTAGGCCCGGCACCTTGGGCAATTCCTGGAACGCCGCTTCATCATCGGTCACTACCCAGCCGATGCCGCTCGCGTTGGCGGGCCATTGATGCAACATGGCATACAGGGCGGGTATGCCCGTCTCGTCGAGGAAGAGGGCGAGCTTGCGTTCGCTGCCCCCTGGCACGGTGAACTGCGGGCGCGGCCCCGTCAGGCGAAAGATGTCGCCCACGCGCAGGCTGTCGCCCCAGCGCATCATGGGGCTGGCATGTTCATGCAGCACGATATCGAAGGCAAAGGCTAACGCCGCCGCGTCATAGCTGCGCACGGTGTAGATGCGCGAGGCGCCGCCATCGATGGCGCCGTCGAGATGGATGCGGAAGGCCACGTTGGGCAGCGTCCATTGCGGATCGTCGCCCGAGCGGGCCAGGCTGGCCGTGACGCGCAGCACGCTGGGAACGGGGCGCGCGATGGCGGCGACGCTGGCCGTGACTGCATGCAGGTTGCGGTCATGCTCGGCATTGCGCAAGGGGCCGCCCGATTGCGGTTCTGGGGGTGTTGCCATGTAAGTACTCCTGTGTCTTGGGTAATTAGTTTCATCATGCTAAACTAATTGCGAAAAAACGACAACGCAGCAGCCGCCACGGAAAATAATCATGACTATCGCCACCGATACACCGCGCCCCGGGCGTCCCCCCAGCATCACGCGCGCGCGCATTGCCGACGCCGGCATCGCCATGGGCTTGCCCGCCATGACTTTCACCGGCGTGGCCGCCTTGCTCGGCGTCAGCCACGTGGCGCTGTACAAGCACGTCGCGCACCTGGCCGCGCTCAAGCTGCTGGTGGCCGAGGAGATTTTTGCGCGCTGGCAATTGCCGGCGCACGGAGAGGATGACCTGGAGCACTACCTGCTGCGTTTCAGCGCTTCGCTGCGCCAGCTGGTCAAATTGCATCCCGGCCTGGCGCCCTATCTGCTGCGCCGGAAAGCGACGCCGCCGGCCATGCTGGCGCGCATCGGCGCCCACCAGGCGCAGGTGGCGCACGGCTACCAGCTGTCGCTGGAGCGCGCCCGCTGGCTGCTGTCGACCGTGGCGTTTCACTGCGTGGCCCTGGCCGACACCGTGTATGCGTCGGCCGGCGACACCTGGGAAGCAGAGGACGATGCGCTCATCGAGGCCGAGTTCGACCTGGGCATGCGCGCGCTGGTCATCGGGGTGCTGACGATGCGGCCGTAATGGCGCGCAATCTTGCTTGAACTATAACTTCGTCAGGCTCAGCTTGCCTGCATGGCCGGCCAGCGCCGGCGCCAGAACGGCGCTGACGGCCAGCGCGTTTCCTGGCCGTAGCAGTACGCCAGGTGGCGTTCGTACGCCGCGCTGATGGCTGTCAGTTCCCCATTGTATTTACGATAGGCATTCACGTCGCCGTGCAGCGTGCGGTCGGCGGCCTCGGCCGCGGCCAGGCCCGTGTACAGGGCGTTGAAGATGCCTTGCGATGACAGCGGATCGAAGCTCAGCGCGGCGTCGCCGACGGCGAACCAGCCTGGGCCGGCGCCGGCGTCCAGGGTCGCCGTATGCGCGGGCGTGGCCATGGCGGGCGTATCGGCCGTATAGCCTTGCTGCTCCAGCAATTCCCGCGTGGCGGGCAGGCGCCGCGCCGCCGCTTCCAGCCAGCCGGCATCGCGCAAGATGTTGGTGTCGAGCAAGTCGGCATCCGTATGCAGGGCCAGCACGCGGCGTTGGCCGGGCAGGGGCGCGCTGTACCACCAGCCATCTTCGCACGCCTCGATGTGGGCAAAGCCCCGCGCGGAGGGCGTGCGATCCTGCCCGTATTGCCATACTGATACCAGCCGGTCGCTGCGCTGGCGCCGCGCCCCGATTCTGCGGGCCAGCCGGGCGTTGCGTCCCGTGGCGTCGATGATGATGCGCGCCGCCGCGTCGCAAAGGCCGTGCTGCGTTAGCAGGCGTACTTTCCAGCCGGCATCGTCCGGTACGATGCCCACGATCTTGGCCGAGGCCAGCAGGGCGGCGCCGCGCCGGCGCGCCTCGTCGCGCAGCCACAGGTCGAAGGTGCCGCGCGCCAGGTGCCAGCCGTGCCCGTCGGGATCGCTGAGGAAGTGGTGTTCCGTCCAGGCGCCGTTCCACCAGGCGCGGTTGCCGTGGTAGGGCGCATGGCCCTGTTGCAGGAAGGCGTCAAGCAAGCCCATGTCCTGCAACAGGCGCGCGGCGGCCGGCGGCAGCGATTCGCCGATGCGCGCCAGCGGGCCCGCCAGCCGGTCGACCAGCAAGATCCGGTGCCGCCCCGCCAGGTTCAGGGCGGCCGTGGCGCCGGCCGGACCGGCGCCGACGATGAGCACGTCGGCCTGCAGCAGGGTCACAAGCGGTGCCGTTGCAGATGGCGCGCTTTTTCCGTGCCTTCCAGGTCGACGTCGACGAACTCGTCCGGTATGCCCGCCGCGGCGCGCAACTGGTGCTTGCCGGCTATCGGCTGCGGCAGGTTTTCCACCTGCAGGAAGGCGGGGAAGCCCGTCACGTCCGTGGGGCCTGGGCGTACTTCCACCACGCCCACTTGCGCCAGGTCGGCGATCATGTTGTTGATCTGCTCTTCATAGCTGATGTTGCCCAGCGGCCGTATCCACGCGGCGCGCCGGGCGAAGGCGGCCAGGCGGTCGTCGACGGGAACTTCGCGGTTCATCACCGTGTCGTAGGCGAGCTTGCTCATCACCTGGTTGGGCACGCGCGCGGGCCAGAAGGTGGGCACGTAGGGATCGTAGTCGGACTGGTAGCCGGAGCGGCAGCTGGCCGTGTCCGTCTGCCATGGCACGGCCATCCAGCGCGTCACGCCGCCGGCGATCTGCGCCGAGCAGGGGCTGCTGATATTGTCCGGTGTCAAGACGGCGCCGTAGTCCGGCTCCACCCAGCCGGGCGGCCGGTGCGCCAGGCGGAACGGTGCGCTGTACATGCTGGCCTGACGCATGGGCCAGGTCATTTCGCAGCCGGGGTGGAAGGCGTCGGCCAGGCAGAATTCCATGGCCGCGCGCAGCAGGGTGTCCGGTTGCTGCGCCAGTTCCACGTCGGCCAGGCTTTGCGGCGGCGTCTTGCCGGGCGCGTAGTCGTCCGTGAACTTGCCGTCGGCCCATTGCTTGAGGAAGCGCAACTGCAGATTGCTCAGCGCGCAGTTCTGGCGCGGCGTGTCTGCCGGCGGGATGGCCATCGCATCGCCATACAGCCACGGCCACGGCGATGGCGCCCAGGCGTCGCGCTCGAACTGGCGGAACTGGTTATAGATGACGTTGCGCCACTCCTTGCGGTTTTCGGACGGGCTAGCCAGGCGCGCCATCCATTCGTCGCGGCTGAACGGCGTGCTGCCGTCCCAGCCAAAGGCGGCCGCAAAGCCGGCATTCACCCATTGCAGGTTGGACAGGCGCTCGAAAATGGGGCGGATATCATCCTGGAACGAGGGAGCGGCAGGCGCGGCAATTTTGCCTTCGGAAACAAACAAGTCGCGCATCAAGTCCCACATGGTGCGCACCGACTTTTGCTGCGGCGCATAGTCGGGCGGCGCGACGACCACCCAGGCCATGTCGACGGGCAAGGCATGGCCCTGGTAGTGCACCTTGGCGCAGACGGGGCCGTCGGCCGTGTCGTCATGCCAGCCTTCGTTGTTGGCAAAGGTGATGGCGCGCGCGCCATTCCACGAGGCCGACTTGCCATGGCCGCCCAGCACGATCAGCCGTCCCATGGCATCCGTGCGCAATTCGCCCAGGTAGACGGGCGTGCCCATGAAGCGGCCGCTGTCGAAGGCCACGCCTTGGCTGTCGCTGCCGCTGATCTTGCGCTCGCCCGGCGTGATGGACAATTGCGCGCGGTCGGTGACGGCCATGTTGCGCAGGAACGAGGGCTGGGTGACATTCGCCTCGGGAATATCGAGCGCGATCTGGAACTGGTACCACGCCGCCTTCGTGTTGGCCAGGGTAACGGACCATTCGATGTCGGCATTGCTGGCGTTCAATTCGGCCACCGCCACGCCGGCCGCGTTCAGGCCGTAGATGCGAAAGCTGGCCGCCTGGCGCTTGATGGCTCCGGACGCATCGCGGTAATAACCGGCCGGCCGCGCCGCCGGTTCCGGCACCTCCGGTCCCAGAAAGTACTCGCTGGGGCTGTTGCCCACGCGGGCAATGCCGATGGGCGGATAAATCGCCGCCTTGACGATGACGGTATCTTGGGTGGGGGTGGACATGGCGGGCCTTTCCAGATGCGTGGAGGGAAGGAAAATATACCGCATAAAAAATGCGCCAAATGCGCACATAGTCACGCTGGCGTGAAATCGGGCGCCAGGCCGGGCAATTCAGTTGCTGTGCAGATTGACTTGTTGCCGGCACGCAGGTATCTTGGATCGGCATTGCCTGTTTATCAATATATGAGATAATGTATTGATCCGATATTTTTCTATGCAACCTTTAAGGAATGATATGAAAATCAAGGCTATTTTCTGTGTTGGCGCGCTATCCCTGCTGGCTTTTCTGCCGGTATCGCAAGCGGCCCAGCCTGGCGAGGCGCTCGCTGCGGCGGTACCGCATGCGAAAGGCATGGCCCTGTTTCCGCAAGAAGGCAATATTCCACCGTTCCGCGGGTCCGGGTCCAGGTAAGGCACCGCGGCAGTCCCTGCGGCGCGGCGCCAGTCAAGGTAAGATGGTGGCTTTTTCAAGACCTTGAGAGGCCCGCGTGCGCGTGTTGCTGGTGGAAGACGATCCGATGATCGGGGAAAGCCTGGTCGAGGGCTTGCGCGGCGAGTGCTATGCCGTGGACTGGGTGCGCGATGGCCACGATGCGGAGCTGGCGCTGGCCGGCTTCGCCTACGATTTGATGCTGCTGGACCTGGGCTTGCCCGGCAAGGAGGGCATGGACGTGCTGCGCACCATGCGTGCTCGGGGCGCCGAGTTGCCCGTGCTGATCATCACGGCGCGCGACGGTACGCCGGCCCGCGTCAACGGGCTCGACAGCGGCGCCGACGATTACCTGGTCAAGCCGTTCGACCTCGACGAGTTGCTGGCGCGCATCCGCGCGCTGCTGCGCCGCCGCGTCAGCCGTTCGCGCTCCGTCATCGAGCACGGCGCGCTGATCCTCGACCTGGCCAGCCACGAGGTCACCTTCGAGGGCGAATTGATCAAGCTGCCGCCGCGCGAGTTTTCCGTGCTGCGCGCCTTGCTCGACCATCCGGGCAAGGTGGTGTCGAAGCGCCAGCTGAGCGAAAAGCTGTATGGCTGGGATTGCGAAGTGGAAAGCAATACCGTCGATGTGTACGTGTACCAGCTGCGCAAGAAGCTCGGTGCCGACTGCATCCAGACCGTGCGCGGCGTGGGCTACAAGATGCGGGTGGCATCTTGCTGACCATCCGCCGCCAATTGCTGCTCGGTTTGCTGGCCGCTACCTTGCTGTGCGTGCTCGGCGCCGGCATTTCGCTGTTCCGTTCGCTGCTGGAAGAAACCAATGAACTGGCCGATCTGCAGCTGCGCCAGCTGGCCGTGGCCTTGCCCGACGAATTCGAGACGCAGACGGGCCTGGCCGCCGCGCAAGACCCGGAAGAAGCGTTCGTGCTGCAGGCCTGGGACGAGGATGGCCAGCCATTGCCCGTCCTGCAGGGCCAGCCGGCACTGCCGCGCTATGCGCTGGCCGGTTTTGCCGATGTCGTGCTGCACGGCGAGGACTGGCGCCTGTACGGCGAAACGCGGCGCGGCCGCTACGTGCAGGTGGCGCAGGCGCAGGCCGTGCGCGACCAGTTGGCCTGGCAGATGACCATGCGGGCCGGCGCGCCCCTGCTGGTATTCGCGCTGATCCTGGCGCTGCTGATCGTCGCCGTCGTGGGGCGGGCGCTGGCGCCGCTGCACCGGCTGGCCGAATCCGTGGCGGGCCGTTCGCCGGACGCGCTCACGCCGCTGGCGGCCGACGACATGCCGCCCGAACTGCGGCCCGTGGCGCTGGCGTTGAATAGCCTGATGGGGCAGTTCGAAGCGGCGCTGACGGCGCAGCGCACCTTTGTTGCCGATGCGGCGCATGAATTGCGCTCGCCGCTGACGGCGCTGAAACTGCAGCTGCAGGTGGCCGAGCGGGCCGGCAGCGAGGAAGAACGCCGCTTGGCGCTGGCGCGGCTGCATGAGCGGCTGGATCGCAGCACGCACCTCGTGCGTCAGCTGCTCAGCCTGGCGCGCCACGAAACGGCGCTGGCGGCCAGCCAGCTGCACACGGTGGACCTGGGACAATTGCTGGAAGCGGCCGTGGCCGACCACAGCGCGCTGGCCGACAGCCGGGAGATCGACCTGGGCGTGGTGGAAACGTTGCCGGCCAGGGTGCTGGTACAGGCCGATCCCGATGGCTTGCAAGTGCTGCTGAATAACCTGATCGACAACGCCTTGCGCTACACGCAGCATGGCGGCAGGGTCGACTTGCAGGCGGCCGTGGAAGAGGGCCGGCCCCTGCTGCGCGTGTCCGACAACGGCCCCGGTGTGCCGCAACAGCACCACGCGCGCCTGTTCGACCGCTTCTTCCGCCCCGACGGCAACGATGCCTGGGGCTGCGGCCTGGGCCTGTCCATCGTGCGCCACATCGCCGAGCACCACCAGGCCGATATCGCGCTGGCCGAGGGGGGCGAGGGACGGGGCCTGCAGGTGACGGTGCGTTTTCCGCAAGCGGCCTGAACGGACAAAAAAAAAGCGGATGCCGGTCAGGGCATCCGCTTTTCAATCACTGGCGAGGCGCTTACGCCAGCTCGGTGATGAATTGCTCGCGCGCAGGGCGCACTTTTTTCAAGTCCACCAGCCAGTCGCCTGCGTCGGCGCGGTAGCCGAGCGGCAGCATGACGACGGAACGCAGACCTTTTTCACGCAGGTTCAGGATTTCATCGACCTTGGCTGGATCAAAGCCTTCCATCGGCGTCGAATCGACCTTTTCCTGGGCCGCGGCGATCAGCGCCGTGCCGACGCCGATATATGCCTGGCGCGCCGCGTGCTGGTAGTTGGTTTCCGCATCGCGCTGCGGATACGTGGCCAGGATTTGCTGGCGGTAGGCTTCCCAGCCTTCATTCTTGAAGCCGCGGACGGTGTTAACCAGGTCAAAGCGCGCGTTGATGCGTTCTGCCGTGTAATTGTCCCAGGCGGCGAATACCAGCAGGTGCGAGGCGTCCGTCACTTGCGACTGGTTCCATGCATGCGGCTTGATCTGTTCGCGCAGTGCCGGATTCGTCACGACGAAGACTTCGTAAGGATGCAGTCCGCTGGAGCTGGCCGTCAGGCGCACGGCTTCCAGGATGCGCTCGACCTTGTCTTGCGGCACCGTTTTCGTCGGGTCCATCTTCTTGGTGGCGTAGCGCCATTGCAGTGTTTCGAGCAGTGCGGACATATAAATCCCTTTGATAATGAATAGTTCAGATTGGAAATGATAGCGGATTCAGGCATTTCAAGTGCGGCAGGCAAAAGAACTTGTATAGCCGAGCCAGGCACGGTTGTCTACAGGCCAAGCATGGCAAGCTCATGCTGTGGGTAGCGCGCGCCCTGCACGGCTGCGGGCGCGATGGCGGCGCCGATGGCGCCCAGCTCGGCTTTGTTCAGGGTGATACGCGCGGCGGCCACATTCTCTTCCAGGTGCGCCAGGCTGCGCGCGCCCGGTATCGGCACGATATCGCTGCCTTGGGCCAGCAGCCAGGCCAGGGCCAGCTGGGCCGCCGTGGCGCCGCGCGCCGCCGCCAGGCGCTGCAGTTCAGCCACCAGCTTCGCGTTGGCTTCCATCGCCTGCGGCTGGAAACGGGGCAGGCTGTGGCGGTAGTCGTCCGGCGCCAGCGCGGCGCTGGATGCGAGCCGGCCCGTCAGGAAGCCCCGGCCCAGCGGGCTGTAGGGCACGAAGCCGATACCGAGCGCGCGGCAAGCGGGCAGCACCTCGGCTTCCACATCGCGGCTCCACAGCGAATACTCGGACTGGACGGCCGCAATCGGATGCACGGCGTGGGCGCGGCGCAGGGTGGCTGCCGACACTTCCGACAGCCCCAGGTGGCGCACCTTGCCGGCCCGCACCAGATCCGCCATGGCGCCGACGACGTCTTCGATGGGCACGGCGGGGTCCACGCGGTGCTGGTACAGCAAGTCGATGCAGTCGATGCCCAGCCGGGACAGCGAACCTTCTACCGCCCGGACGATGTGTCCGGGGCGGCTGTCGACGCCCGCCATGCGTTCCACGCCCTGGCCGTGGGGCAAGATTTTGAAGCCGAACTTGGTGGCGATGCTGACCTTGCCGCGCAGTTGCTTCAAGGCGCGGCCCACCAGTTCCTCGTTGGCGTAGGGGCCGTAGACTTCCGCCGTATCGATCAGGGTCACGCCCAGTTCCACGGCGCGGTGCAGCACGCGCAGCGAGGTGGCTTCGTCGGCGCCGCCGTAGGCAAAGCTCATGCCCATGCAGCCCAGGCCGATGGGGGCGACGCGCAAGCCGGAGTTGCCCAGTGTTCTGTGCTCCATTTTTCACTCCTCTTCAAAAAAAGATGCAAGGAGTATGGATGAAGCAACAGCATGCGATAAGATAGCTTATCCTGCATGCATTGCTGAATTTCACTCATGAATAATGGCTGACCTCAATGAATTGACGGCCTTTGCCGCCGTCGCCCGCCTGCGCAGCTTTCGCAAGGCGGCCCTTGAACGGGGCGTGTCCGCTTCCGCCCTCAGCCATGCGCTGCGGGCGCTGGAAGAGCGCCTGGGCGTGCGCCTGCTGAACCGCACCACGCGCAGCGTCACGCCGACCGAGGCGGGGCAGCAGTTGCTGGCGCGGCTGGCGCCGGCCATGCGCGAAATCGATGATGCCTTGCTGGACTTGAGTGCCTTGCAGGATGTGCCCGCAGGCAAGCTGCGCCTGAACGTGCCCCGTCCGGCCGCCCGGCTGCTGCTGGCGCCCATGCTGGCCAGCTTCGTCGCCCGTTATCCGCGCGTGCAGGTGGAAGTGGTCACCGACGACGGCATGATCGATATCGTGCGCGACGGTTTTGACGCGGGCATCCGCTTCGGCGAGCAGGTGGCGGCCGACATGATCGCCGTGCCCGTGGGCGCGCCCCAGCCTTTCGTGGTGGTGGCGTCGCCGGCCTATCTGGCGGCGCATGGGGCGCCAAGCACGCCGCGCGACTTGCTGGGGCATGCCTGCATCGGCCGGCGTTTTCCCAGCGGGCGCCAGTATGCGTGGGAGTTCGAGCAGGCAGGCGAGGGCGTCAGCATCGCCGTCGGCGGGCCGCTGGTGTTCGACGACGATGAACTGATGCTGCGCGCGGCCCGCGATGGCGCGGGACTGGCGTATGTGTACGAGGCCGATGCGCGCGCCGATATCGCGGCGGGACGCCTGGCGTGCGTGCTGGAACGTTGCCTGCCGCCGCCGCCCCGTTACTTCCTGTACTACCCGAGCCGGCGGCAGATGCCGCCCGTGCTGCGCGCCTTTGTCGACATGCTGCGCGCGCCGGCGATATAGTCAGCCGGCGTGCGGCGGCGCGGCGTGCTCGACCGGCCACTTGATGGTGAACAGGCTGCCGCCCGCCTTGCCACGCGTGCAGACGGCGCTGCCGCCATGCGCGCGCGCGATGGCTTCGACCACGGCCAGGCCCAGGCCGCTGCCCGCGTTCAGGTCGACCCTGTCGCTGTCGCCGCGGCGGAATGCTTCGAACACGTGCGGCGCCAGTTCCTCGGCAATGCCGGGGCCTGCATCTTCGACGCTCAGGTAGTACTGGCCGGCCTGCACGCGGGTGCGCACGCGCAGCAGGCCCGGATGCGCATAGCGGCGCGCGTTGTCGAGCAGGGCCAGCACGATTTGCCGGATGCGCGCCGCGTCGCAGCAGACGGGATGGTCGGACAGGTGCAGTTGCAGCGCAAAGCCGGCCGCTTCCATGTCCGGCGCCAGCAGGCGGCGCACCTCCTCGATTTCCAGCGTCAGGTCCGTCCATGCCATGCGCAGCTGCATGTGGCCGCTGTCGGCCAGGCTCAGGGTGCGCAAGTCCTCGATCAGGCGGCCCAGGTCTTCCACTTGCGACAGCAGGCTGGAAAACGGCACTTCCTCTGGCTTGAAGACGCCATCGACGACGCCTTGCAGGGTGCCGCGCAGGATGGTCACGGGCGTGCGCAGCTCGTGCGCGATGGCCGCATTCCACGTCTCGCTTTCCTTGGCCGCCCGCTGCAGGCGCTCGGCCATGCTGTTGAAATCGTCGACCAGCATGGCCGTTTCACCCAGAGTGCGGTCGCCGGCGAAGGCGCGCGCGGACAGGTCGCCATGCGCCACGCGGCGCACGCTGTCCATCACGGAATTGATCGGTTTTAAAATGCGCGACGCGAGCTTGATGGCGAAGAACGCGGCCAGCAGCAAGCCAAAGATGGTAATCGACAGTATCCATAGCCATTCCACCGTCGTCGGCGACCAGTCGTCCGGCTCGGACAGCATGTTGGGATCGATCTTGAAGACGACGGCGAAAAACGTCCACGAAAAAATCCAGATGACGAGGATGCTGATGACCATCAGCACGGACATCGACAGCACGATCTGCCGGTTCAAGCCTGTGAAGCGCATCAGAGGTCGCTTTCCAGGCGGTAGCCCACGCCGCGCAGGCTGGCCGGCATGTTCATCACGCCCGCTTCTTCCAGCTTCTTGCGCAGCTTGCTGACGTGGCTGTCCACCGTGCGTTCCATCGAATTGCTCTCGGGCATGCACGACTCCAGCAATTCCAGGCGGCTGCAGACGCGGCGCGGCGTGCGCGCCAGGTGGGCCAGCAGGCGGAACTCCGTCAAGGTCAGGCTCAAAGGCACGGGCGCGCCTTCGCGCAGCACGCTGGCCACATAGGTTTCCTGGTCGATCTCGATGGGGCCGCAGCGCAGGCGCTGGCCGCCGACGGGATGGTGGCGCACGCGCGAGCGGCGCAGCACGGCCGCCACGCGGGCCACCACTTCGGCCGGATTGAAGGGCTTGATGATGTAGTCGTCGGCGCCCACGCGCAGTGCGGCCAGTTTATCGGCATCCTGGTCGCGCGCCGTCAGCATGATGACGGGCGTCTCGCCGCGCCGCCGCACTTCCGCCAGCACGCCCCAGCCGTCGACGCGGGGCATTTGCACGTCGAGCAGCAGCAGGTCCGGCGCCAGCGCCAGGTGCTGCTGCAGCGCTTCCTGGCCATCGTGCGCGAAGGCCGTGCGGTAGCCGTCGCGCTCCAGGTAGCCGGCGAGGATGCGGGCGATTTGCGGTTCATCTTCGGCGATCAGGACGAGGGCGGAAGGCGGCGTGGTGGCAAGGAAGGAGGGCTGGCTGGCGCTGTGATGATAGTTCATATAAATAGTCTAGCATTCTTCGCCGCCTCCATCGAATCTCCACATTTCTTTGACGGAACATCCATCTTGGCCTTCTATGCTCTTGTTATCTGTCGACCGGACCGCCGGTTGGGATCTGCCATAGAGAAAGACCATGCATCCGAGCCACCTCACCAAGAAAAACATGTTGATCGCCGCGGCACTGCTCAGCCTTGCCGCCTGTTCCAAACCCGCGCCGGAAGAAGGCGCCGCGCCGCCCGCCGCCGTTACTGTGCTCAAGCTGCAAGCGGCGCCTGTCGTCCTCAGCGATGAATTGCCGGGCAGGGTGGCCGCTTTCCGCACGGCCGACATCCGCCCGCAAGTGGGCGGCATCGTGCTGCGCCGCCAGTTCGAGCAGGGCGCCGAAGTGAAAGCGGGGCAGAAGCTGTTCCAGCTGAACCCGGCGCCATTCCAGGCGGACGTCGATTCGGCCGCCGCCGCCCTGCAGCATGCGGTGGCCACGGCGAACCGCGCCAGCAGCCAGGCCGACAGGTTGAAGCCGCTGGTGGAAGCGGACGCCATCAGCCGCCAGGCGTATGACGATGCCGTGGCCCAGCGCGAGCAAGCCGTGGCCACCGTGGCCCAGGCGCGCGCGGCCCTGGCGCGCCGCCGCCTGGACCTGGCCTTTGCCAGCATCGAGGCGCCCATTGCCGGGCACATCGGCTCCGAACTGGTGACGGAAGGCGCGCTCGTGGGCCTGGCCGATGCCACGCCGATGGCGCGCATCCAGCAGATCGACAAGGTGTATGTCGACGTGCGCCAGCCGGCCGCCGCGCTGGCCGCGCTGCAAGCCTCCGGCACCGGCGGCGCGGACAAGCTGCCCGTGACTATCCTCGGCGCGGACGGCCAGCCGCATCCCGTCACGGGCCGCATCCTGTTCTCCGGCATCAGCGTCGATGCGGGCACGGGCGACGCCGTCATCCGCGTGCTGGTCGACAATCCGCAGCGCCAGCTGCTGCCGGGCATGTTCGTGCGCGCCCGCATCGCCCGCGCCGTGCAGGCAGATGGCGTGCTGCTGCCGCAGCAAGCCGTCTTGCACAGCAGCGGCGGCCAGGCGCAGGCCTGGGTGCTCGATGGCACGAACAAAGCAAGTCTTAAACCCATCAGCGTGGGCGACGTGATCGACCACCAGTACGTGGTCAACGGCGGCTTGAAGGCTGGCGAAACCGTCGTCATCGAAGGCCAGGAACGCTTGCAGCCGGGCGCCACCGCCGCACCGCAGCCATGGAAGCGCGCCGCAGCCGTTGCCGCCGCACCTGCCGTCAGCGCCGTGCGCTGACCCGTACATATTGAAAGTGTAACGACATGCCTCAATTTTTCATCAACCGCCCCGTCTTTGCGTGGGTGGTGGCGGTCTTCATCGTCCTGTTCGGACTGATCGCCATACCGCAATTGCCGATTGCGCGCTTCCCTTCGGTGGCGCCGCCCAGCGTCAGCATCAGCGCCAACTATCCTGGCGCCACGCCGCAAACCATGAACGATTCCGTGGTGGGTCTGATCGAACGCGAACTGTCGGGCGTCAAGCACCTGCTGTACTTCGAGTCGTCCACCGATACCTCGGGTTCGGCCTCGATCACCGTCACCTTCCAGCCGGGAACGAACCCGGAAATGGCGCAGGTGGACGTGCAAAACCGCCTGAAAGCCATCGAACCGCGCCTGCCGCAAGCCGTGCGGCAAAATGGCTTGACGGTGGAGTCGGCATCGTCCGGCTTCCTGATGATCGTCAGCCTGATTTCCGAGAATGGCCAGCATGACGAAGTGGCGCTGGGCGACTACCTGGCGCGCAACGTGACGGAAGAACTGCGCCGCATTCCCGGCGTGGGCAAGGTGCAGCTGTTCGGCTCCGAGCGGGCCATGCGCATCTGGGTCGATCCGGCCAAGCTGGTGTCGTACAACATCGCCATGGGCGAGCTGACGGCAGCGGTGGCGCAGCAGAATGCGCAGATCGCCCCGGGCCGCTTGGGCGATTCGCCCGCCGTGCACGGCCAGCGCGTCACGATTCCGCTGACGGTGCAGGGCCAGCTGCAAACGCCGGCCGAATTTGCCGCCATCGTGCTGCGCGCGAATGCGGATGGCTCGAAAGTGACGATCGGCGACGTGGCGAAAGTGTCGCTGGGCGCGCAAAGCTTCAATTTCAGTATCCGCGAAAACGGCCAGGCCGCTTCGGGCGCCGCCATCATGCTGTCGCCGGGCGCCAACGCCGTGCAGACGGCCAGCGCCGTGCGCGCGCGCATGGCCGAACTGGCACACACGATGCCCGCAGGGATCAAGTATTCGGTGCCGTTCGATACGGCGCCGTTCGTGAAGATCTCGATCGAAAAGGTCGTCGTGACCCTGCTGGAAGCGATGGTGCTGGTGTTCCTCGTCATGTATCTGTTCCTGCAAAAGATACGCTACACGCTGATTCCCGCCATCGTCGCGCCGATTGCCCTGATGGGCACCTTCACGGTGATGCTGATGGCCGGCTATTCCGTCAACGTGCTGACCATGTTCGGCATGGTGCTGGCGATCGGCATCATCGTCGACGATGCCATCGTCGTGGTGGAAGCCGTCGAGCGCCTGATGGCGACCGAAGGCTTGTCGCCGAAGGAGGCGACGTCGAAGGCCATGCGCGAAATCACCGGTGCCGTCGTGGGCATCACCCTGGTGCTGACGGCCGTGTTCATCCCGATGGCGCTGGCCAGCGGTTCCGTGGGCGCCATCTACCGCCAGTTCACCCTGGCCATGGCCGTGTCGATCCTGTTCTCGGCCTTTTTGGCGCTGACCCTGACGCCGGCCCTGTGCGCGACCATGTTGAAACCGATCGGTCCGCACGACCATGACAAGAAGGGCTTCTTCCTGTGGTTCGACCGCTGTTTTGACCGCATGACGGCCCGCTATGAAAAGGGCGTGGTGGCGATGCTCAAACGCGCGGGCCGTTCGATGGTCGTGTATGGCGCCATCGTCGCGGCCCTGGGCGTGGCCTTCATGCAGCTGCCTTCGGCCTTTTTGCCGGAAGAAGACCAGGGCTACTTCATCACCTCGATCCAGCTGCCGTCCGACGCCACCATGGAGCGCACGCTCGATGTCGTCAAACTGTACGAGCAGCACGTGGCCACGCGGCCCGGCATCGAAGTGAATCAGTCGATCCTCGGCTTCAGCTTTTCCGGCGCGGGACCGAACGCGGGCCTGGCCTTCACCATGCTGAAGGACTGGAAACAGCGCAACGGCGCCACGGCGCAGGAAGAAGTGGCGCTGGCGCAGGAAGCCATGTCGCAGGCGAAGGAGGGCGTGATCATGAGCCTGATGCCGCCCGCCATCGATGAACTGGGCAACTCGTCCGGCTTTTCCATGCGCCTGCAAGACCGCGCCAACCAGGGTGTCAACGCCCTGCAGGCGGCGCAGAACCAGCTGCTGGGCCTGGCCGCGCAAAGCAGCAAGGTGGCGGGCGTGTATCCGGACGGCTTGCCGCCGGGCGCCAGCGTGCGCCTCGATATCGACCGCACCAAGGCGGAAGCGCTGGGCGTGTCGTTTACGGCCATTGCCGACATGCTGACGGCAGCCATGGGGTCGACCTATGTCAACGATTTTCCGAATGCGGGCCGCATGCAGCAGGTGATCATCCAGGCCGATGCGCCGTCGCGCATGCAGTTGAACGACGTGCTGGCCCTGCGCATCCGCAATAACGCGGGCGGCATGGTGGCCTTGGGCGAACTGGTGCGCCCCGTGTGGAGCGAGTCGCCGCTGCAACTGGTGCGCTACCAGGGTTATCCTGCGGCGCGCATTTCGGGCAGCGCGGCGCCGGGCGTATCGAGCGGCGACGCCATGCTGGAAATGGAGCGCCTGGTGAAACAGCTGCCGCCCGGCTTCGCGCTGGCGTGGACGGGGCAGTCGCTGCAAGAGAAGGAATCGGCGTCGCAAGCACCCATGCTGATGGCGCTGTCGATGCTGGTGGTCTTCCTCGTGCTGGCGGCCCTGTATGAAAGCTGGAGCATTCCCGTGTCCGTGATGCTGGTCGTGCCTTTGGGCTTGCTGGGCGCCGTGCTGGCCGTGATGTTGCGCGGCATGCCGAACGATGTGTTCTTCAAGGTGGGCATGATCACGATCATCGGCCTGTCGGCGAAGAATGCGATCCTGATCGTCGAATATGCGCGCCAGCTGCAGGCGCAGGGCAAGGGACTGGTCGAGGCGACGGTGGAAGCGGCCCGCTTGCGTTTGCGTCCGATCTTGATGACGTCCTTGGCCTTCGCGCTGGGCGTCGTGCCGCTGATGCTGGCCACGGGCGCCAGCGCCGAAACGCAGCATGCGATCGGCACGGGGGTGTTCGGCGGCATGATTACCGCCACCGTGCTGGCCGTGTTTTTCGTGCCCGTGTTTTTTGTCGTGGTGCTGGGCGCCGTCGACAAGATGGGCAGCTATTTCAACAAACGCAGTAATCGCATCGCCGTCAAGGCGGTGGAAGGGGAGTTGTAATGCGTTGGTTTCATCTGTTACCGATCGCCGGGCTGTTGTCGGCGTGTTCATTGACGCCGCCGCTGGTCAAACCGGCGGCGCCGATACCGGCCAGCTATGGCGCGGTCGCCGCGCCAGGCATGGTCGACACTGTGGCCGACCTGGGCTGGCGCCAGATGCTGCTCGATGCGCGCCTGCAGCGCCTGGTCGACATCGCACTGGAAAACAACCGCGACTTGCGCGTGGCGTCCCTTAACGTGGAAGCCGTGCGGGCGCAGTACCAGATCCAGGATGCGGGCCGCTATCCGTCCATCGGCGCGAATGCCGGCGGCGTGCGCCAGCGCGGCGCCGATGCGGTGACCCAAAACCACGCAGTACAAAGCCAATTTTCTGCCGGCATCGCCATGAGCGCGTTCGAGATCGACCTGTTCGGCCGCCTGCGGTCCTTGTCGGACGCGGCGTTTGCGCGCTACCTGGCCACGCAGCAGGGCCAGCGCGCCGCGCACATGGCCCTGATCGGCGCCGTCGCCGACGCGTACCTGGAACAGCGGCTGGCCGAGGAGCAGCTGGCGCTGGCGCGGCAAACCCTGCTTGACTGGCGCCAGGCTTTGACCCTGACGCAGCGCCTGCACGGCGCGCAGCAGGGCAGCGGCCTGGACGTGGCGCAAGCGGAAGGACAGGCGGCCACGGCGGAAGCGGACGTACAGGCCCGCGAGCGGGCCAGCGCCTTGGCCCGCAACAGCCTGGAACTGCTGCTGGGCGCGCCGTTGCCAACGGACTTGCCGGCGGGCCGCCCGCTCGATGGCCAGCCCGTGCTGACGCAGCTGCCGCCCGGCCTGCCGTCGGACTTGCTGGCGCGCCGTCCCGACATCCTGCAAGCGGAATACGCGCTGGTGGCGGCGAATGCGGAAATCGGCGCCGCCCGCGCCGCCTTCTTCCCCCGTCTGTCGCTGACGGCGTCGCTGGGCTTTGCCAGCCCTGAGCTCGGCGACCTGTTCCGTGGCAGCGCGCGCAGCTGGTCGTTCGCGCCGCAAGTGACGCAGCCGCTGTTCCAGGGCGGCCAGCTGCGCGCGGAATTGCAACTGTCGCGCTTGCGCAAGGACGTGGCCGTGCTGCAATACGAGCAGGCCATCCAGGCGGCCTTCCGCGACGTGCGCGACGGGCTGGCCGGCAGCGCCACGTATGCGCAGCAGATCGATGCGCAGCAGCGCGTGGTGGTCGCGGCGCAGCAGCGCCAGCGGCTGTCGCAGCTGCGCTACGACGCGGGCCAGGACAGCCGCCTGGAATTGCTCGACGCGCAGCGCCAGTCGTATGCGGCCCAGCAAACCCTGCTCGACGTGCGGCGTGACCAGTTCAAGTCGTCCGTGGCCCTGTACAAGGCGCTGGGGGGAGGGCTGGCGGAGTAGCCCGCCTTGCGGGGGGGGCGGCCAGCCGGGCGTGGGCTTGCCAGGCTACGCGCCGGGCCAGTCGATCAACAGCGGTTGCGGCATCCACGGGTGCCGGATGGCAGCCAGGTTCCACGGCAAGCGGCTCAGCAGTACATCGAAGGGATTGCGCGCGACAGCCAGCGTGCATTTCCCGTCGCCTTTTTGCAGTCGGCCTTCGCGCTGCAGAAAGACCTGGCGCAATCCCTCGGGCGAGGTTTGTCCCACCGCTGGCCAATGGCGCATCACGGCGGCCAGCACTTGTTCGCACAGGGCCCGTTCTTCTTCGCCGAGGTCGACGGGTGGAGCAGGGAAGTCCGGTTCCAGGCCGCACAGCAGCTTGTTCAGCAGCAATTGCTGCTCCGGTGCATCGCTCCTGCCATCGACCAGGTATTGCAGCAAGTGAACGGCGTGCGCGCCGTGTTCGCCGCGCAGTTGCGGCCTGCCATCGCCGCCAGTGGCGAGCAAGTCCAGCCGCTGGAACATTGCTGGCAGGAACGGGTGGAGCAACACCAGGCCGGCATTCCTGATGTCGGCGATGTCAGGCGAATTTGCAGCGTCGTCCATGCGTTTATCCCGTCTGTTACGCTGTAAACGCCCCGATCGGGCGGTTGCGCGCCAGGCTCCAGCCTGTCGTGTACTGGGTACTGGGCTGGCCATCCGCCTGCTGCACGCTGTGGCTCCAGAGTATTTCCGTAAAGCTCAGCTTGAACTGCTCGGTGGGCGTGTCGTCGGGATGGGTTTGCAACTGGATTTCGCTGATCAGGGCGTCGCGCAGGGCAATGGTGATGATGTTGGCCGTCTTGCCGCTCGAATAACGGGTGATGTACAGCCTGGTCGGCTGGGCCGCACCCCTGCCCAGTGGCTCGGCGCGCAGGCACAGTTCATACAGCTTGATGGAGGTCTGGTCGACATATTTGACGCAGGTAAATTCCGTGATCACGGGCCGTCCGGACGTGCGCGCCGAATTGCTGACGTCCGTCGTCACCTGCTGTTTCATGCCCTGGTGCAGCGAGACCAGCTCGATGCACGGGCCCAGGTCCTGCAGGGCGCCGGCATCGCGCCAGATGGCGTCGATGCCGGCGCTGCCACCGTCCGGCGTCTTGCCGAACACGAGTTCCGGGTTGCCGGGTTCCAGCAAGATCAAATCCATGGCGATGCTTCCTTCAAGTCAGTGTACACGGGCCTTCATGCGCTACAGGTGGATATTACGCGGGCGTCGCCCTTGCCACCCCTCCTCGCCATCGTCGTCGACAAGACAGACTTTTACCTGCGCCGTATTCGGTGACGTGAAGCGCACGATGACGGTGGCGCTCTGGCGGTCATGGGTGATGTACCACAGGGCGTCGCCTTGCGCCTGGCCGATGCTGTCCACGCGGCGCACCAGCAGGTCGGCCTGGCTGCGTTCCACCAGTGCCACGCTCAGCTGCGCTTCCTCCAACTTTGTTGTCTGATACACGATTGCCACGGTCCGCTCCATGTTGTTGATTTTCCTGCCCAAGACTATACACCGAAAAAGTTGCCTAAACACAACCATAAATCGAGCCGAAATTTTTTTTTGTGCCACTGCATCCAAACGCCGGCACGGCGCGTAGTACAGGGGTGCGCTCACCGCAACGGCGGCACGAGCGGCACTTCCACTCTTTCAGGGGCCACGATCATGCCGATATTACCGACCTTGCCATTTGCCAAGCTGCTGCTTGTTTCCGCCGTCGCCATGTCGCTCGCCGCTTGCGGCGGCGATGACCATGATGATGTCGTCGTCACGCCACCGCCGCCCGTGGTGGTGGCCGGCGATGTCTTCGTGCTCACCGCCAGCAACAAGCTGCTGTCGTTCGACCGCGCCACGCCAGCCACCATCCGCACCACGGCCACCGTGACGGGCTTGCAGGCCGGCGAAAACCTGCTGGGCATCGATGTCCGTCCCGCCGATGGCCAGCTGTATGGCGTCGGCAGCACGGGGCGCATCTACACCCTGAATGGCGTGACGGGCGCCGCCACCGTGAAAGCCACCCTGGCGGCCGATGCGGGCGACACCACGGCGCCGTACACGGCGCTGGCCGGCACGGAATTCGGCGTCGATTTCAATCCGGTGGCCGACCGCCTGCGCATCGTCAGCAACACGGGGCAAAGCTTGCGCATCAATGTCGATACGGGCGCGACCACGACGGATGGCAGCATCAACGGCGGCGTGGCCAGCACCGCCATCACGGCCGCCGCCTATACCAACAGCTTCGCCGGCACGGCCAGTACCACTTTATTTGTCATCGACGCTGCCAACGCCACCCTGTACACGCAAAATCCGCCCAACAACGGCACCCTGGCCAGTGCCGTGCCGCTGGGCGTGGCGGCCACCGGCGTGGCCGGTTTCGACATCGATGCCCGCACGAATACGGGCTACGCCGTCATGACGGTGGCCGGCGTGCGTAACCTGTACACCCTGAACCTGGCGGCTGCTGCTGCGCCGGCGGCCCTGGTGGCGGCCATCGGCGTGACGGAAGAATTGCGCGGCATCGCCTTGAAAGCGCCGGCCGCGCCCATCGCCTATGGCTTGACGGACGACGCCCGCATCGTCACCTTCAAGACGGCCACGCCGAACACCCTGGATGCCAATGTGGCCATCACCGGGCTGGCGGCGGGCGAACGCCTGCTGGGCTTTGACATCCGTCCCAAGGATGGCCTGCTGTACGGCATCTCCTCGGCGGGGCGCATCGTCACCATCGATCCGGCCACTGGCGCGGCCACGGTCAAGGCGACGCTGGCCGCCGATGCGGCGGACGCCAGCGCACCCTACACGGCCATCGCCGGCACGGCCTTTGGCGTCGATTTCAACCCCGTCGCCGACCGTCTGCGCGTGATCGGCAGCACGGGGCAAAGCTTGCGCATCAATGTCGACACGGGCGCCACCACCACCGATGGCGCCGTCAACCGGGCAGGGGCGACGCCGGCCGTGACGGCGGCGGCCTACAGCAACAGCTTTGCCGGCACGACGGCCACCATGCTGTTCGATATCGACACAGCCAGCGCCAGTCTCGCCCTGCAAAATCCGCCAAATGACGGTACCCTCGTCAATGTGGGGCTGCTGGGCGTGGCTGCGGCGGGCGACGTGGGCTTCGATATCGCGGGCGGCGCCAACGGCCTGGCGCTGGCGGCCCTGCGCACTGCCGCCACGGGCCCCAGTTCCCTGTACCGCATCGACCTGGCGACAGGCGCGGCAGTGCTGAGCGGCGGCGCGGCCACTCCGGCGGCGTCCGTCATCGGCAACGGCACGGTGGGACTGGTGGATATCGCCATCGCGCTCAAGTAAGAAAATGCGCCGCAGCTTTGCTTTGATTCAATAATTCCAGTATTATGGAAATATTGTTGACATACGCAGGCTGCGGCGCATGGTGCCCGCGACGCCGCATCGAACGGAACTTCGCCGCATGCTCACCGCTTTCCTGATCTTTTTCGCCACCTTAATCCTCGTCATCTGGCAGCCGCGCGGCCTGGGCATCGGCTGGAGCGCCGTCATCGGCGCCTGTGTCGCCTTGCTGGCCGGCGTGATCCACTGGGGCGACATCCCCGTCGTCTGGCATATCGTGTGGAACGCCACCGGCACCTTCATCGCCGTGATCATCATCAGCCTGCTGCTGGACGCGGCCGGCTTCTTCGAATGGGCCGCGCTGCACGTGGCGCGCTGGGGCGGGGGCAGCGGACGAAAACTGTTCGTGCTGCTGGTCTTGCTGGGCGCGCTCGTTTCCGCCGTGTTCGCCAATGACGGCGCCGCGCTGATCCTGACGCCCATCGTCATCGCCATGCTGCGGGCGCTGAAGTTTTCCGCCAAGGCCACGCTGGCCTACGTGATGGCGGCCGGCTTCATCGCCGACACGGCCAGCCTGCCGCTGGTGGTGTCGAACCTGGTGAACATCGTCTCGGCCGATTTCTTCAAGATCGGCTTTGCCGAATATGCGTCCGTGATGGTGCCCGTCAACGTCGTCGCCGTGGCCGCCACCCTGGGGGCCTTGCTGCTCTTTTTTCACCGGGATATTCCCCGCGACTATGCAGTGGCGCAGCTGAAGCGCCCGGACGCCGCCATCCGCGACCTGGGCACCTTCCGCGCCGGCTGGCTGGTGCTGGCGCTGCTGCTGGTGGGATTCTTCTCGCAAGAACACCTGGGAGTGCCCATCAGCCTGATCGCCGCCGTGGGCGCCGCGCTGCTGCTGGGCGTGGCCGGCAAGGGCCACGTGATTTCCACGCGCCACGTGCTGCGCCATGCGCCGTGGCACATCGTCGTCTTTTCGCTGGGCATGTACCTGGTCGTGTACGGCTTGCGCAATGCGGGTTTGACGGCTTACCTGACGGACATGCTGAACCACTTTGCGCAGTACGGCGTGTGGGGCGCGGCCATGGGCACGGGCGTGCTGACGGCCTTGCTGTCGTCCGTGATGAACAATCTGCCGACGGTGCTCGTCGGCGCGCTGGCCATCGACCCGACGACGGCGCAGGGGGCCGTGCGCGAGGCGATGATCTACGCGAACGTCATCGGCAGCGACCTGGGCCCGAAGATCACGCCCATCGGCAGCCTGGCCACCTTGCTGTGGTTGCATGTGCTCGACAGCAAGAACATCCACATTTCCTGGGGATACTATTTCCGCGTCGGCATCGTGCTGACCGTGCCCGTGCTGCTGGTGACCCTGGCCGCGCTGGCGCTGCGCCTGGGGTGATGTCAGAGGGGAAGATAGTTTACTAGACGACCGGTCAGATTTTTTGCTATACTGGCTGCATGAGCAAAAAATCTTCCGCCGACATGCGCCAGCACCTGATCGACATCGCCAAGGCTTTGATGGCCGAGAAGGGCTATACGGCCGTGGGCCTGGCCGAACTGGTGGCGGCGGCCGGCGTGCCGAAGGGTTCCTTCTACTATTACTTCAAGTCGAAGGAAGAGTTTGGCCAAGCCTTGCTCGATGACTATTTCACCACCTATCTACAGACGGTCGACGCCTTGCTGGCGGGGCCTGGCAATGCCCGCGAGCGTTTGCTGGCCTATTTTGACTACTGGCGCGCGACGCAGGCCAGCAGCGCGCCGGAAGGCAAGTGCCTGGTGGTCAAGCTGGGCGCTGAAGTGTGCGACTTGTCCGTGGACATGGGCGCCGTGCTGCAGCACGGTACGGGCGCCATCCTGGACCGCCTGACGCAGTGCGTGGAAGCGGGCCATCTCGACGGTTCCTTGGCGGCGGCGACGACGCCGGCGCGCGTGCTGGCCGAATCCCTTTACCAGTTGTGGCTGGGCGCGTCCCTGATGGTCAAGGTGGCCAGGAGCGGCGGACCGTTCGACGCTGCCATGGCGACCACGCAACGGCTGCTGTCGTAGCCGTTTTTTTGACTATTAAATAGACGACCGGTCAGTTATTTCCGGTTTTTTTCTGACTTAACATGAAAGCAATACGATGACCGAACAGCATGAAAGCGATTTATTTTCCCCGGTCGATCTGGGCGCGCTGGCATTGGCCAACCGCATCGTCATGGCGCCGCTCACGCGCAGCCGCATGGGCGACGATGGCGTGCCGAACGCCTTGCACGCCGAGTATTACGCCCAGCGCGCCAGCGCCGGCCTGATCATCAGCGAAGCGACGAATATTTCGGCCCAGGGCCGCGGCTATGCTCTGACACCGGGGATATGGACGGACGAGCAGGTGGCCGGCTGGAAGCTGGTCACCGATGCCGTGCATGCGGCCGGTGGCAAGATCGTTTGCCAGCTGTGGCATGTGGGACGGTTTTCGCATGCCAGCCTGCAGCCCGATGGCGCCGCGCCCGTCGCGCCATCGGCCATCCGGGCCGAGGGCAGCACCTACACCGCCAGCGGCATGCAGCCCGTGTCCATGCCGCGCGCGCTGGCAACGGGGGAAATCGCCGGGGTCGTCGCGCAGTATGCGCATGCGGCCGCATGCGCGCTGCGCGCCGGTTTCGATGGCGTCGAAGTGCATTCGGCCAACAGCTACCTGCTCGACCAGTTCTTGCGGGACTCGACCAACCGGCGCACGGACGCTTATGGCGGCAGCATCGAAAACCGCGCGCGGCTGACGCTCGAAGTGACGCAGGCCGTGGTGAACGTGTGGGGCGCGGCGCGGGTCGGCATCCGCCTGTCTCCCGTCACGCCCGACGCGGGCAACACGCCGATCGACAGCGAAGTGATGGCCACCTATGGCTACCTGATCGAACAGTTGAACCGGCATGGACTGGCCTACCTGCACTTCGTCGAGGGCGCCACGGCCACCTCGCGCGATGTGCCCGATGGCGTCGACCTCGATGCGCTGCGGGCCCTGTTCAACGGCCCGTACATCGGCAACAACCACTATGACTTGCCGCTGGCGCTGGCGCGCCGCGCGCAAGGCAAGGTCGATGCAGTGGCGTTTGGCCGTCCCTTCATCGCCAACCCGGATCTGGTGGCGCGACTGCGCCATGGCGTGGCGCTGGCCGTGGCGCCGCGCGAGGCGTATTACGGCGGTGGCGCCAACGGCTACACCGACTGGCCCGCCAGCCAGTTCTGATTTCTCTTCACCCACCCAAGGAGCGCAACATGAACAACACCACGTATGTGCAGGATTACCAGGCGATTGTCGCCGTGCTGAATCAATACAATGCGGGCGGCGCGCAGGCCGACAGCAGCATCATGCGTCCGGCTTTCAGCAGCCAGGCCACCATTTTCGGCGTCGATGGCGGTGATAAACTGACGGGCGGGCCCATCGAAGGCCTGTTCGAGATCATCGACAGTGCCTTCCGGCCATCGCCTCAGGCAAAGGCGGCCATCGTGCGCGTCGACATTGTGGGCACGGCGGCCAGCGCGCGCGTCGATACGGACGATATCTCGGGTTTCCGCTTTACCGACTTTTTCAATTTGCTCAAGGTGCAGGGCGAGTGGACCATCGTCAGCAAGATCTATCACACGCACGCGGGCGCCTGATGCACTGGCTGGGCGCCCGATGCTGTATCGTGTGGCGTCCAGCATGCGGGGAGAAACAATGAAACTGATACTGATAGGCGCCACGGGCCTGGTGGGCCGCGAAGTGCTGCGCCTGGCGCTGAGTGACGCGCGCGTCACGGCCATCGTCGCGCCCGTGCGCAAAGCCTTGCCGGCGCATCCCAAGCTGGACGCGCCCCTTGTCGATTTCGACTGCTTGCCGGCGGATGCGCCCTGGTGGCAGGCCGATGCCGTCATCTGCACACTTGGCACAACCATGAAGGTGGCGGGCACGCGGCAGGCCTTCCGGCGGGTCGACCATGGCTATCCGCTGGCCGCGGCGCGGCTGGCGCTGGCGGCCGGCACGCCCACGTATGCGCTCAATTCCGCCGCCGGCGCCGACGCGGCCTCGCGTTTCTTCTATAACCGCGTCAAGGGCGAGCTGGAACGCGACCTGGAAGCGCTGGGTTTCAGATCGCTCACGCACGTGCGGCCGGGCCTGATCGGCGGCGAACGCGAGGAGGCGCGGGCGGGCGAGGGCGCCGCCTTGCGCATCCTGCGCGTGCTGGCTCCGGTGCTGCCGCGCCGCTGGCGCATCAATCCCGCGCCGCGCATCGCCAGCGCCTTGCTGGAAGCGGCGCTGGCCGCCGCCCCGGGCAGGCATGTCGTCAGTTCGGAGCGGCTGGTCTGAACGCGCGCCCCTTATAATTGGTGTTCATGTTCTTTTGAGTACGGAAAATGGAAACAGTACGTCCTTACCAGGCCGGCGACCGCGCTGGGTGCCTCGCGCTCTTCGACGGCAATACGCCGCGCTTCTTCGATCCATCCGAGCGGGCGGGCTTTGCCGCGTGGCTCGATGCAGGGTCGCATCCATACTGGATCATCGAGCGCATCATCGATGGACAGGCGCGCATCGTCGCCTGCGGTGGCCATGCGCTGGACGCGGACGGCAGCGTCGCCAGCCTGTGCTGGGGGATGGTGGCGCAGGATCTGCATGGGCAGGGATTGGGCCGCGCGCTGACGCAGGCGCGCCTGGACGCCATCCGTGCCGTGCCGGGAGTCGCCCGCGTGAGCATGAATACCAGCCAGCACACGCAGCGTTTTTATGCGCGCTTCGGTTTTGAGACAGTCAAAGTGACGCCGGATGGCTTCGGGCCAGGCATCGACCAGTGGGATATGCTCCTGTCTCTGAAAAGCGAGGAGCCTGAACATGGTCATATCGCCCCCGTGCCGCTGGAAAAGGCGTATCGCCTGCTCAACCACGGCCCCTCCATCCTCGTTTCGGCCCGCCACGCCGGCATCGATAACGTGATGGCCGCCGCCTGGGCCTGCGCCCTCGATTTCGCGCCGCCGAAACTGACCGTGGTGCTGGACAAGGCAACGCGCACGCGCGCGCTGGTCGAAGGCAGCGGCACGTTTGTCATCCAGGTGCCGACGGCGGCGCAGTTGCAACTGACCCACGCCGTCGGCACGCACAGCCTCGATGCGCAGCCCGATAAACTGGCGCGCGCTGGCGTGCAGCTGTTTCACATGGACGGCGTTGATGTGCCGTTCGTCGCAGGCTGTTCCGCCTGGCTGGCCTGCCGTTTGATCCCCGAAGCGCACAACCAGACTGCGTATGACCTGTTCATCGGCGAAGTGGTGGGCGCCTGGGCCGACACGCGCGTGTTCCGCGACGGGCACTGGCATTTCGAGCAGGCCGATCCATCCTGGCGCAGCCTGCACTACATCGCCGGCGGGCGCTTCTATGCGATCGGCGAGGCGCTCGATGCTGCCCCGCGCTGACCCGTTGGCGGGCCAGGCCGCCACGACGCCGCTCGTCATCGTCGCCAGCAGCGGCACCGGCGGCGACATGCAGCCGTTTATCGCGCTGGCGCAGGGCTTGCAGCAACGGGGCCGGCGCGTGCTGCTGCTGGTGCCGGGCTGGCAGGAAGCGGCCGCGCAAGCCTCGCGGCTGCCATATCACACCTTCGGCAGCGCGGAAGAGGGCCAGGCCATGCTGGGCGACTCCGGCCTGTGGGATGAGCGCAAGGGCTGGGGCGTGGTGTGGAATGGCCTCGTGCCGCACCTGGGCGCCGTGCGCGACGTCGTGCAAGGCTTGCCGGCCGATGAGGCTTGCGTGGTGCTGTGCCATCCCATCCTCGTGCCGATGGCGGCCCTGGCGCGCTCCGCGCGGCCGGACCTGCGCATCGTCGCGGCGTATCTGGCGCCATCGAACCTGTGCAGCAGCCATGATTTCCTGACAGCCGGCTCCTTGCGCATTCCCGCCTGGGTGCCGCTGGCCTGGCGCCAGGCACTGTGGCGCATGATCCACCGCGGCATGATCGATCCGGTCATGCTGCCGGGTCTGAACGGCGCGCGCGCGCAGCACGGCTTGCCGCCGGAAGCGCATTTTTTTGCACACATGCTGGCCGCGCCGGACGCTTCGCTGGGGCTGTTTCCCGCGTGGTTCGCCGCCCCGCAGGCGGACTGGCCGCCGCACTTCGCGCAAGCCTATTTCACCGGCGCCGCCATGCATGGCGCTGCAGCGCTGCCACCGGAGCTGGAACGTTTTCTGGGCGAGGGCGAGCCGCCCATCGTGTTTACGCCCGGTACCGGGCACCAGCACGCGCAGCGCTATTTCAGCATCGCCCTCGCAGTCTTGCGGCGGTTGGGACGGCGCGGCCTGTTCCTCACGCCCCATGCGGCGCAACTGCCGCAGCACATGCCGGCCAGCGTCATGTGGCAGGCGCACGCACCGTTTGCGGCGCTATTGCCGCGCGCGGCGGCCGTGGTGCACCATGGCGGCATCGGCACCAGCGCGGACGCCTTCCGCGCGGGCATCCCGCAACTGATCGTGCCGTTCGCGTACGACCAGTTCGATAACGGCTGGCGCGCCAAACGGCTCGGTGTGGGGGATGTCTTGCTGGCCAGGCGCCTGTCGGCGGGGCGCATGCAGCGGCAGCTGGCGCGCCTGCTCGCCGCGCCCGAGGTCAAGCTGGCGTGCGGCGAGGTGGCCCGCCAGATGGGGCAGGGGCTCGAATCAGCGCGCCTGCTGGATCACGTCGAAGCGGCCCTGGCCGCTTAGTCTGCCTGGGGAATGCTGCGCTAGGTATCGTCGAGGGCGATGACCCGGTCGTTTGCGCCGGGCACGCAGCCGTCGGCGATCGGTTCCCAGCCCCGATGCACCACCACCTGCTTGCCGTCGTGGCAGATTTCCACGCGCTCGCTGGCGGGCAGGCGCTGGCGCGCGAACGCTTCCAGGCTGGCCGGCAAGCTCGTTTCCAGCTGCATCGTGCCGATGGCTTCCGGCGGGTGGTCATCCATGTGCACGAGCGGCACGAAGATGGAGCCGAGCATCAGCCAGCGCGCACCCACGTCGACGGGGGCGGGCGCATAGGGGGCGGCGCGCAGCCAGTCCTGGGCGCGCGCGCGCAAGTCGCTGCCGGCGGCCAGCTCGCCCCAGGCCGAGGCCAGCAATTCCACCACCCACTGATTGCAATTCTGGTATTTCAGGCTGAAGGCATACGCGTTGGCGCTGTAGCGGCCTGCCAGCAGCTGCTGCACGCGCACGGGGTCGAGCAGGGCGCGGCGCAGGGGTGGCACGGTTTCGGCCGGCAGTTTCACGAGCGAGATGTAGCCCAGCGCCGGGTTTTCCGTGCCCATGGCGAAACCGGCCGTGCCCTGGTCGAAGATGCGCGGGCGGCCCTCGTCACAGGCGTAGTACAGCTGGCGCGCAGACCAGCCGCTGTCGTTGTCGTGGCGCCAGGCCAGTGCCGCATGCGAATAGCGGATGCCGAAGCGGGCCAGGTCCAGGCCGGAGCGGCTGATCAGGGCCACGCTGCCTTCGCTGGCGGCCAGTTCCTCGCGCACGACGGCGGCAAAGCGCAACAGGCGATCCTGTTCCGTGGCCGTGAGTTCCTGTGCGCGGTCGCAAAAACGCGAGGAGGCGAGTGAGGTGCCCGCCTGGGCGGCGCCCATGCTGAAGATGGCGCAAACGCCCAGCAGCAGTGCCGGGCGGCGCGGGAGAAAACGAATCAAAGGCTGACGGGACGCGTGGCCATTTCGCCGTACCAGTCGTCGGCCAGCACGAGGAAGAAGGCGGCGCGCGTGTCGTTGCGCGAGAATTCGATGCCGTAGGCGCGGTTTTGCGCATGCACCACGTCGCCCTGCGCCAGCTGCTGCTTGTCGAGCGCCGCTTGCGGCAAGTCCAGCACCAGCGGCGTTGCCGTGGCGTCAGCCTGCATGGTCAGGCGCGTCATGCCGTCGCGGCCCGGCACGGCGGCCACGTCGATGATGCGGTAGGGGCCATTGGCCACCTTGTTGTCGCGCGAGGAGCTGTTGCTCGAACCGTTGAGCGAGTCGGAAATGCTGCCGCTCGACTGGGAGCCGGCGCTGGAGGCCGAGGAAACGAAGCTGTCGGCGTTGGCGTTGCACGCCATGGTCAGAGCTGCGGCCAGGCCGAGCATGCGTAAGGTGGAGGTAGTCAAGGCAGTTTTCCAGTGGACATCAATGAAAGCGGACCGGGTCCATCCCGGCCCGCGCCATCATAGCAGATCGGCCATCAGCTGAGCAGTACCTCGATCAGGCCCTTCGCTTCGGCTGAAGGCTGCGTGCGCAGCGCCTGCAGCACGGGATCGTGTTCCAGGTAGGCTTGCAGTTGCGCGCTGACGGTGATGCCGGCCTGCGGCAGCGGCGAAGGGACGGGAGCCAGCGCCTTGGCCAGCAGCAGGGTGTCGCGCAAGCCCTCGGGCGGCAGCATGATGGTCGAGCCGGGCAAGGTATTGACGGCATCGGCCACCGGCTGCGGCACGCCCAGTTGGCGCATCAGCGAGCGGCCGATCACTTCCAGGGCGGATGCCATCTGCGTTTCCAGGTGGGCGTACAGGCCCGGGGTCTTGTCGGCCTGGGCCAGCAAATAAAAGCCGGCCACTTCATGCACGATGCCGGCAAACAGCGCCGTATCGGCATCCGTATGCGTGACGGCGCTGGCCAGTCCATGCGCCAGCGCCGCCACGTGCACGGTGTGCGCCCACAACTGGGTGGCGCGGGCGCGCAAGGCGTCGTCGCGGATGCCCGCGTTCAGCTGGCGGATGACGGCCGCCGTCGCCAGCGAATACAGGTTGCGGTGTCCCAGCCGCTCGACGGCGGCGCGCACGCTGGTGATGGCGGGCGTATGGCCGGGCGAGAACAGGGCCGAATTGGCCAGCGCCACGGCGCGCGCCGACAAGGTCGGTTCGCACAGCAGCAGCCGGCTGATGTCGGCCGAGTGGCAATCCGGGTTGGCCAGTTCCTTTTGCAGGAGCAGTGCCGTATTGATGCTGGTGGGAAAGGCCAGGGTTTCCGTTTCGGCGCTGGCCAAAAGTTGCGCCAGGCTGCTGAGCGTGTTGACGTGCATGGATAGGGGAGCGAGAAGTAGCAATGTCTGCATATTATCAGGCAATGCGGCCTGCATGGCGTCCGCCTGCCTTTCCTGCGAAACAAGTTGCGCATCGGTCCATTCATCAGCCCAGCTTATAGGTCCTAGTGGCTATGCGCCGCTAATCAGCGCGGGCCAGCGCTGTTAAGCTTGGATTGCCAGGACAGGCGAAGCCGGCTGCCCGGCGGCACGCCCATTCTGGGAGCCGATCTTACCGGCAAGAAAGGAAATCACCCATGCATCGATACGCCGCGGCACTCTTGCCGCTTTGCCTGCCCGCCGGGGCCGTTTCTGCCTCCGCGTCTGCCGAGGCCGCTGCCACGCACGCCGCCGTCACCGTCACGCGCGCCGCCGCCATGCCCACCATCACGGGCGACGCCGCCTATTTCACGGGCACGGTCGAAGTCGACGCCATGTTCCAGCGGCCGTCTCCGGCCCGCGTGGGCGGCGGCATCGTCACCTTTGCGCCCGGCGCCCGCACGGCCTGGCATACGCATCCGCTAGGCCAGACCCTGATCGTCACGCAAGGCAATGGCTGGGTGCAGCACTGGCAGGGACCGCTGCAGGCGCTGGCGGTCGGTGACGTGGCGTGGATACCGCCCGGCGTCAAGCACTGGCATGGCGCCACGGCCACGTCCGCCATGCAGCATGTTGCGATTGCGGAGGCGCAAGATGGCAGGGCCGTCAGCTGGCTGGAACACGTGACCGACGACAGCTATCCGCGCTAAGGCGCTCAATGACGATGCGGCGCCGGGCGTGCAAGCAGATTAGGGCAGCAGCAGCGCATGCTGGCTGGCCGTATGGAAATCGCGCCACACGCGGTTGATGGCGCTGTCTTCGCGGGCCGCGTACAGGCCGCAATAAGGGTACAGACCATCGACGGCGGCGCGGCACGCGGCCACCAGGTCCAGCGAACTGGCCTGCACGGCCTGCATGCCGTCCGCGTCGAGGGCCGCGCCTGCGGCAACCGTTGCCCAGCTGTCATCCAGCACGGCATAAAAGCGGGCACGGGCGGCAGCGCAGGCGTCTTTCTTGTCTTGCAGGAATGCGGCTACTTCCGGCACGTCCAGCAGCGGCAAGCCGGCGCGCGCATGGCGGCGGTGGCGCATGCATTCCTCTGCCAGCTGCATGAAATGCGCGGCCATGCCGGCCACGTTGGCGGCCAGGGTCACGTAGGCCAGCGAGTAAAACGGGTAGCGGTACAGGGGGCCGTCGGCCGTCGCGGTGTCGGGACTGATCGCAAAGCCATGTTCCTTGCTGAGCCACTGGCCATCGATGCGGTAGCTGTGCGAGGCGCTGGCGCGCATGCCGATGCTGTTCCACGAGGGCACCAGTTGCACCAGCGCGGCGGGCACGAGGAAGGCGCGGATGCGCGGCTTGCCATCCGCATCGAGCAGGGGCTGGCCATCGCGCTGCAGCCTGGCGTTCAGGGTGAAGTGGGTGGCCATCGGCGCGCCGCTGGCGTAGTCCCAGCTGCCCGAGATACGGTAGCCGTCGCCTTCTTCTTCCGCATCACCGGTGGCAGCGCCGCTGCCGCCCAGGCAGACCCGGGGCGTGCCGATGATGGCGCGCGCCATGTCGGGCGCCAGAAAGCCTGCGAACCAGCCGGCGCCCGCGCACAGGGTCAGCACCCAGCCCATGCTGCCATCGATGGCAGCCACGGCTTCTTCCAGGCGCACCACTTGCGGCAAGGGCAGCTCGGCGCCGCCCGCGCTGCGCGGCGCCAGCATCGTCAGCCAGCCGCGCCGGTGCAGCAAGGCTTGCTGTACTGGATGCAAAAAGCGGGCGGCGTCGGCCGCCGGCGCATGGCGCGCGATGCGGCGCGCGTCGCGCCCGGAAAGGGTGGCAAGGGTAGCGAGGACAGCGTGCGGCATGGGCGGAATCCGGCAATGGCAGAGGCGGGCATTTTCGCACAGCGGGCACGCTTGCGGGGGAAGGACGAGTTCGGCTAGGTGCTGCGCCGCCGGTACTCGTCCGGCGTCTCTCCCGTCACCTTGCGGAACATGGTGATGAAGGCCGAGGAGCTGGCATACGCCAGGTCGAACGCGATGCTTTCGACTGTCTGGCCCGCTTCCAGCATGGCCATGGCCTTGATGACGCGCAGCCGCGCGCGCCATTGGGCAAAGCTCATGCCCAGGTCGCGCTGGCAGCGGCGCATCAGGGTGCGTTCGGTGGTGTTGACAGCCTGTGCCAGAGCGGCCAGCGGGCGGTGGTCGCCGGGGTTGCTGTCAAGCATGGCCAGTACCTTGCCCAGCATGGGGTCATCCGAGCTGGGCAAGTAACTGCCCACGGGCGTGGCGCGCGCCAGCTGGTCCAGCAAGACCTGCAAGAGGCGCTCTTCATGGATCGTCTGCGGCAAGCCGGGCGGGTGGGTGCGCAAGTGCTCGTGCATGGCGCGCACGAAGGGCGTGACGGCCAGCGCGCAGGGCGCGGGAGGCAGCGCCCGGCACAGTTCTTCGCTTACATACAGCGAACTGTGGAAGGCGGGATGGCGGTTTTGTCCCGTATGCGCCACGCGCGGCGGCAGCCAGATGCCGTACTGGGGCGGCACCAAATAGTGTTTTCCTGCCACCAGCACCTCCACCACGCCACCAAGCGCATAGACGAATTCGCCCCAGGAATGGCTGTGGCTGGGATACATGGCCGCAGCGGGCATGGCTGCGCTGCGAAAGCAGATGGGAGCGGGCAGGGCGCCGTTGTAGGGCGCGGTCAGCAAGTGTTTGGTAGCGGGCATGAAAATGTTTGCGGGTGGCTGTATTGCGCGAGGTGCTGTCGGTTTCTCACTATATAAAGAAAAGCTGCACCCGCCATACTACCTGCTGCCGACTATCTGAAGGAATACTGTGGAAACGCGCAAGGCAATGGATGGGCAGGCAGTGGTCGTCATGACCCTGCTGTGCCTCGTATGGAGTTTGCAGCAGGTGGGTATCAAGGCGGTCGCGCATGACATGGCGCCCGTACTGCAGATCGCGCTGCGTTCGGGCCTGGCGGCCATGCTGGTGGGCCTGCTGATGCTGGCGCGCCGCGAAAACCTGGCGCAAGCGCGCGCCGCCTGGCGCCCGGGCTTGCTGGCCGGCAGCCTGTTCGCGCTCGAATACGTGCTGCTGGGAGCTGGATTGCAATATACGAGCGCCGCGCATGCCGTGGTGTTTCTCTACACGGGTCCGCTGTTTGTGGCGTTGGGCCTGCATTTCAGGCTGGCGTCGGAGCGCCTGGCCCCGCTGCAATGGGCTGGCGTAGCGCTGGCCTTTGCCGGTATCGTCGTCGCCTTTTTGCCCGGCACCGCGCCAGCGGGCGCGCCGGTCAACCCGCGCGGCTTGCTGGGCGACCTGCTGTGCCTGGCCGCTGGCGCGGCCTGGGGCGCGACGACCCTGGTGGTGCGCTGTTCACGCCTGGCGCACGTGCCTGCCACGCAGGTGGTGCTGTACCAGTTGACGGCGGGCTGCGTGCTGCTGCTGGGCGCGGCAGCGTTGCTCGGCCAGCTGGACTTCGCGGCCACGCCCCTGGTGATCGGCAACCTGGTGTTCCAGTCCGTGATCGTCTCGTTTGCCAGCCTGCTGGCGTGGTTTCATTTGCTGCGCCGCTACCTGGCATCGCGCCTGGGCATTTTTTCCTTCCTGACGCCGCTGTTCGGCGTGCTGCTGGGCGCCATGTTGCTGGACGAGCATGTATCGATGGCGTTTCTCCTTGGCGCGGCGCTGGTGCTGGCTGGCATCGTGCTGGTCAGTGCAAGCGGCCCGCTGACGCTGTTGTTCGCAGCGCGTCAGAAGCAGGGTAGAGTGGAGCCGTAGTCATTTTTCCCTGTTCACTTGAGAAAGCAGTCCGCCATGACCCGACTTCCCGATCCGCAATTCGCCGACAAAGTTCGCGCCAGTTTTGATTTGCAGAACGCCATGACCTTGATCCAGGCCAGCCTGCCCGTGGTGGCGCATGGCAGCACGGAAATCCATGTGCCGCATTGGAGCGGCATCGAGCAGCAGCATGGCTTCGTGCATGGCGGCGTGGTGGGCATGATCGCGGACTCGGCCGCCGGCTACGCGGCCATGACCATGGTGGCTGACGGCGCATCCGTGCTGACGGTGGAATACAAGATGAACTTGCTGGCGCCCGCCGACGGCGAGAAACTGATCGCGCGCGGCAAGGTGGTGCGCCCTGGGCGCACCCTGATCGTCACGCAAGCCGAAGTGTTCGCCGTGCGCGATGGCAAGGAAACCTTGTGCGCGCTGATGCAGCAAACCATCATGGTGATGCACGGCAAGTCCGAAAAAACTTAACTTAATGAAATGAAAAAGCATGCCCGCGCCAGACCACAATGCACACTTGCTGCACAGTAAGCCGTTGACGGCGCCAGCCTTGCTGGCAATGCGCGATGCGGGGCAAAAGATTGCCGCACTGACTTGTTATGACGCCAGTTTCGCCACCCTGATGAACGCTTGTGGCGTGGAGCTGCTGCTGGTCGGCGATTCGCTGGGGAATGTGGTGCAGGGGCAGGGCACGACCTTGCCTGTCAGCGTGGCCGACATTGCTTACCATACGGCAAGCGTGGCGCGCGGTAACCGTACGGCCGTGCTGGCGGCCGACATGCCGTTCGGCAGCTATGCCACGCCGCAAGCGGCGTATGCCAACGCCGTCCAGTTGATGCAGGCGGGCGCACATATGGTCAAGCTGGAGGGTGGCAGCTGGTTGTGCGACACGGTGCGTTTCCTGACCGAGCGGGGCATACCCGTGTTCGCCCACCTGGGCTTGACGCCGCAATCCGTGCATCAGCTGGGCGGCTTCAAGGTGCAGGGCAAGACGGCGGAAGGCGCGGCGGTGTTGAAAGCCGACGCACTGGCCCTGCAGGCGGCTGGCGCTGCGCTACTGCTGCTCGAAGCCATCCCTGCCACGCTGGGCCGGGAAGTGTCGGCACTGCTGGCCATTCCCACTATCGGCATCGGCGCCGGGCCCGATTGCTCGGGCCAGATCCTCGTCATGCACGATATGCTCAACGTGTTTCCCGGCAAGAAGGCGCGCTTCGTGCGCGACTTCATGACGGGGCAGGCCAGCATCGGCGGCGCCTTCACGGCCTATGTCGGCGCCGTCAAGGAGCGGTCTTTCCCCGCCCCGCAACACTGCTTTTAAGACGCCCGGGTCTATGCTTCCGCTGCCTGCGCCGCCTTGACGCTGTCGCGCTGGCCCACTCTCGCCAGGAAAGCTTGCACCTGCGCCAGCGCGGACAAATCCACGCCCACGCCTGGCGCCCAGCCCGTGATGACGAACAGGTAGGCGTCGGCGACCGTGAACGTGTCGCCGGTCAGGTAAGCCTGGCCTTCCAGGCGGCTGTCCACCCACTTGTATTTCTTGCCCAGTTGCTTGATGAACAGTGCCTTGGTGGCGGCGTCGATGCGGGGATCGAACAGGGGGCTGAACGATTTGTGCAGCTCGGACGTGATGTAGTTCTGCCATTCCAGCACCTTGTAGCGCGCAAAACTGCCCACGGGCGGCAGCAGGTCCTGTCTGCCGGCCTGTTCGGCGATGTACTGGGCGATGACGGGGCCTTCGCTCAAGGTCGTGCCATCGTCGAGCGCCAGCAGCGGCACCTGGCCTTTCGGGTTGAGGTCGTAGTAATTGCCGCCTTCCTGCGTGCGGTGCTGGCCCAGGTCGACCTTCACGAGGGTGAAGGCCGCCCCCGTTTCGCGCAGGATGATGTGCGGTGCCTGCGAGCAGGCGCCCGGCGAGTAAAAGAGTTTCATGGCGATCCTTGAACAGGTGGGAAAGATGCCACTATAGTCCTGCGCAGCCGCACGGTAAACGCGTGTTCGTTTGGTGACTGCGCATGCCCGGTGCGGGATTGCGCTGGCTCAAACCCGGGGATAGCGCAAGGTGTCGAGCAGCAAGGTAAACGCGGGAGAAGGGTGGCGCCGGCTCGGGTAATACAGCTTGTAGCCCGCGTACGTGGGGCACCAGTCGTCCAGCACGCGGACCAGGCGGCCATCGGCCACATAGGGCAGCACCACGTCTTCGGCCATGCAAGCCACGCCCAGTCCATCGAGCGCCGAATGCAATCGCATGGCCATGTTGTTGTAGATCATCTGCCCTTCCACCCGCACTTTCAGTTCCTGCCCATGCTTGGCAAACTCCCAGGCAAACAGGCCGCCCAGGGTGGGCAGGCGCATGTTGATGCAGTTGTGCGCCATCAAGTCCTGCGGCGTGGCGGGCGGCGCATGGCGGCTGAAATACGCGGGCGAAGCGACGATGGCCATGCGGAAATCGGGACCGATGGGCATGGCGATCATGTCCTTGGCCACTTGCTCGCCCAGGCGCACGCCCGCGTCGCAGCGCGCGGCCACGATGTCGGTCATGCCGTTGTCGACGACGACTTCGATGTTGATGTCGGGATAGTCCGGCAGCAAACGGGCGATGGCCGGCTGCAGCACCGTCAGCGCCGAGTGTTCTCCCGCGCTGATGCGGATGTTGCCGGCCGGCTTGTCGCGCCGCTCGCTGAGCAGGGCCAGTTCCGCCTCGATCTCGTCGAAGCGGGGCGCCACCGTGCGCAGCAGCTGTTCGCCCGCTTCCGTGGGCGAGACACTGCGCGTGGTGCGCACCAGCAGGCGCAAGTCGAGCCGTTCTTCCAGCGCGCGCACGGTCTGGCTCAGGGCCGACTGGGACACGCCCAGCTTGGCCGCCGCCCGGGTAAAACTGCCTTCGCGGGCCACGGCCACGAAGGCGAGGATGTCGTTGAAGTTGGTTTGTGCCATGGCGGATGTCTTTCCAATTCATTAGTTGCGCTAATAAGTTCATGCGGACTTTAGCATCTATTCATGGTAATGCGCCAGCCTTACAGTGTAGGCATGAAAACTGCTCCCGATTCCGCTATCCCCGCCGCGCCGCACAAGGCGGCCATCCTTGCCATCATCCTCGTCACCTATGTGATGATCGTGCTCGACACGTCCATCGTACTGACGGGCTTGCCGAAAATCCACCAGGAACTGGGCTTTACGGATACGGGCCTGGCCTGGGTGCAAAGCGCCTACACCTTGACGTTTGGCGGCTTGCTGCTGCTGGCCGCGCGCGCCGGCGATGCGTATGGCCGGCGCCGCCTGTTGCAGCTGGGCCTGGCGCTGTTCACGCTGGCGTCGCTGGCCATCGGTCTGGCGCGGTCGCCGGCCATGATGATTGCCGCGCGCGCCATCCAGGGCGTGGGCGCGGCCATCCTGGCGCCGTCGACCCTGGCCTTGCTGCAAACCACGTTTGCGGAGGGGCGCGAACGCACGCGGGCCATCGCCCTGTACAGCGCCGTGGCGGGGATCGCCGCCAGCGTGGGGCTGGTGCTGGGCGGCGTGCTGGCCGAATGGCTGTCGTGGCGCGTGGGTTTCTTCATCAATCTGCCGATTGGCGCCGTCATGCTGGTGGCCGCGCGCCGTTTCATCGCGGAAAGCGCGCGCAGCGGGGGCCGCTTTGACGTGGCCGGCGCGGCCAGCTCGACCATGGGCATGTCGGCCCTCGTGTATGGCTTGATCCGCTCGGCCGGCACCGGCTGGGGCGATGCCTTGACGCAAGGCGCGCTGGCGGCGGGTGTACTGCTGCTGGCCGCCTTCATCTTCATCGAGCGGCGCGCCGCGCAACCGATCCTGCCGCTGCGCCTGTTTGCCGATGCGCAGCGCAATGCGGCGTACGGAGCCAGGGTGCTGTTCCTGGGCGCCATGATCGGGTTTTTCTTTTTCACCACGCAATTCCTGCAAGTGGTGCTCGGCTATCCGCCATCATTGACTGGCCTGGCTTTCCTGCCCATGACCCTGGTCAACTTCGGCGTGGCACTGTGCGTGCCGCGTTTGACGCGTCGCCTGGGCAATGCGCGCCTGCTGGCCATGGGACTGGGCTTAACCCTGCTGGGCATGGCATGGCTGAGCCGCGTGGATACGGGCACGGCTTACTGGCTGGGCGTGGCCTTGCCCATGGTGCTGATCGGCGCGGGGCAGGGCATGGCCTTGAGCCCCCTGACGGCGGCCGGCGTGGCTGGCGTGCCGGCGCAGGATGCGGGCGCCGCCTCAGGCATTGTCAACGTGGCGCACCAGCTGGGCAGTTCGCTGGGGCTGGCGGCATTGGTGGCCGTGGCCGGCCTGGGCGCGGGCCAACTGGCAGGCGTGCCCCTGCTGGCGCACCGCGTGACGCTGGCCCTGGGCAGCGCGGCCGCCATGCTGGCGCTGGCCTTGCTGCTGGTGCTGACTTGTCAGGCGCGGCCACCCAAGCTGCCGCCCCCATCCACCGCCAGCACCTGACCGGTCACGTAACTGGCTTGTTCCGATAGCAGGAAGCCGGCAGCGGCGGCAATTTCATCGGGCTGTCCCAGCCGCCGCATCGGGATTGTTCCAAGAATCTGGCGTTCCATCTCGCTGCCGACGGGACGGGTCTTGCGGAACAGTTCCGTTTCCACGGGGCCTGGCGCGACCGCATTGACCGTCACGCCGTGTTCGGCCAATTCCAGGGCCCAGGTTCTCGTGCAGCCGACCAGGGCGCTTTTGGCGGCGGAATAGGCCGTGCGGTTCACGCTGCCGTGGATGGCACGGCTGCAGATATTGACTATCCGGCCATACCGGCGCTGCTTCATCGCCTCCACGAATTGCTGCGTCACCTGGATGGCGGCGCGCACGTTCAGATCGAAGACGTTCTGCAACGTGGCAAAGTCGATTTGGCCCAGCGGCTGGGGCGAGGCAATGCCTGCATTGTTCACGATGCCATCGATATCAAACTGTTGTTCAAGCGTCTTGAGCACTGCCTCCGTCTGCGCCAGGTCGGCAAGATCGCAGGCCACCAGCGTGCCTGGAAAGTCCATGTCTTCGATGTGCCGCGCGATGCCGACGACCCGATGGCCTTGCTGATGCAGCAAGGTGCTGATGGCATAACCGATGCCGCGTGTCGCGCCAGTGACGAGAAAAGTAGGAGGTTGCATGGGGGAGGATTTCCTTAGGCCAGAAAATGCAGCTTGAAAGGGTACACTTTTTTGCCATTGCATGCTTCGCTGCCGGGCTTGCTGTCTGCGCTGTCATGCCGCCGCAGCGCCTGACCACTCGCGCAGCAATTGCCCGAACGCTTCGGCCGCCGCCGTGCTGCCGGCGGCGCGCCACAGCAGCTGGAACTGGGCGGCGGGCAGGGCGGGCAAGCCATGCTGGCCATCGATGACCACCATGCCCGCCTCCAGGTCGCCCTGTGGCAAGGCCGTGATGGCCAGCCCGGCCAGCACGGCGGCGCGCAAGCCCTGCTGGCTGGGCGAGGTGAACGCCACGCGCCAGTCGAGTCCGGCGCCATCGAGGGCGTCGACGCCCACTTGCCGGTGCATGCAGGGCGCCGGTGAAAACGCGAGCGGCAGGGGCAGCGCGTCGTCATGCCGGAAGTCATGCGCCGCGGCCCAGACGAAGCGCGTGCGGCGCAACACGGCCGCCTCATCTTGCCCGTCCGCCAGGACCATGACGACGGCCAGGTCCAGCGCATCGGCCGCGACCAGTTTTTGCAAGTCAAGATAGGTGCCGACCGTGACATCCAGTCGAACGGACGGAAACAGGTGCGCGAACTGCGCCAGCAGGGCAGGCAGGCGCGCGCCCATGAAATTTTCCGGTACGCCAAAGCGCACGGCGCCCGCAATCGAGGAACGCTGGAAGCGCCGCGACAGCGCATCCTGGGCAGCCAGAATTTGCCGCGCGTGGCGCAGAAAATCTGCACCATCTTCCGTCAGGCGCAGGCTGCGCGTCGTGCGCACCAGCAGCGCGGCGCCCGCTTGCTCTTCCAGGCGGCGGATCTGGTGGCTGATGGCGGACTGGCTCAGGTGCAGCCGTTCGGCGGCACGCGTAAAGCTGCCCGTGTCCTGGACGGCCACAAAGGCGCGCAGCAGGGCTGTGTCGAAGTCCATGGGGTTCCCGTGATTCATGATGAAAATGAATGAATTGTACAAAATTTTATCATTTCCCTCATGAGTCCTGGCTTTCTAGAATGGCGGCTCGCAGTGCGCCGTCTCTACGCGCGCCTCCATGACTACCGACATCAAGGCTTCGATGCTACCGACTACTTCGCAACAAAATGCACTGACCCTGGCCGCCGTCTGCCTGGCCTCGCTCATGTTCGGCCTGGAAATTTCCAGCGTGCCCGTCATCCTGCCCACCCTGGAAACCGTGCTGCATGGGGACTTCAAGGACTTGCAATGGATCATGAATGCCTACACCCTGGCTTGCACCACCGTGCTGATGGCAACAGGTACCCTGGCCGACCGCTATGGCCGCAAGCGCTTGCTGCTCGCCAGCCTGGTCCTGTTCGGCCTCAGTTCGCTGGCGTGCGGCTGGGCCGGCAGCACGGGCGTGCTGATCGCCGCGCGTGCGCTGCAGGGCATGGCTGGCGGCGCCATGCTGATTTGCCAGGTGGCCGTGCTGTCGCAGCAGTTCCCGGCCGGCGCGGCGCGGGGCAGGGCGTTCGGCGCCTGGGGTATCGTGTTTGGCCTGGGCCTGGGCTTCGGCCCCATCATCGGCGCGGCTATCGTCGCGCTGTCCAGCTGGCAATGGGTATTTCTCGTGCACGGCCCGCTGGCTGTCGTTGCGCTGCTGCTGGCGGGCCTGGGCGTGAGCGAGTCGCGCGACCCGCAGCGGCGCAAGCTGGACGTGGCGGGCATCGCCACCCTGTCGCTGGCCGTGTTCAGTCTGGCGTGGTGCATCACGCAGGGGCCGGCGCTGGGTTTCAGCGATCCCCGTACGCTGGCCAGCCTGGCCGTGGCGCTGGCCGGTTTTGCCGCGTTTGCCGTCATCGAACGGCGCCAGGCCGAACCGATGATCGACTTTTCCGTGTTCCGCATCCGCCGCTTCTCGGGTGCACTACTCGGTTCGGCGGGCATGAACTGCAGTTTCTGGCCGCTCATGATTTATCTGCCCCTGTACGTGCAGCACGGTCTCGGCTATAGCAGCCTGGGCACGGGCCTGACCTTGCTGGCCTACACCTTGCCCACCTTGCTCGTGCCGCCGCTGGCCGAGCGGCTGGCGCTGCGCTACCGGGCCGATACGGTGATCCCTGCCGGCTTGCTGGCCATCGGCACGGGCTTGCTGCTGATGTGCTGGGGCAGCCATGCGGACGCCGCCAGCTGGCTGACGATCCTGCCCGGCTGCCTGCTGGCGGGCACGGGCCTGGGCTTGACCAATACGCCCGTTACCAACACGACGACGGGGGCCGTGCCCGGCGAACGGGCCGGCATGGCGTCCAGCATCGACATCAGCGCGCGCATGGTCAGCCTGTCCATCAATATCGCGCTGATGGGCTTTATCCTCGTCGAAGCCATGCAGTCCGCCTTGCGGCAGCACTTGCCCGGGGGACTGGACGCGGCCGCCTTGCGCGCCATGGCGGAGAATTTGTCGGCAGGCAAGGGCGCCGCCGCGCTGCCGGATGGCGTGGCGAAGCTTGCGCTGGCACAAGGCTTTGGCGCCGTGATGCTGTACGGAGGCGTGGCTGCCTGCCTGTTCGCCGTGGCCAGCTGGCTGGTGTTTGGCGCCGGACGGTCGCGGCAGGCTGCCGGCATGCCGGCGCGCTGAGATACAGGGGCAGGGGAGGCTATAATCTGGGCACGTTGACAAGTGTTGCTCAACGTCATTACGAGGCCGCCCATGCATAAACTGATTTCTGAACTCACCCGCCTGTATCTGTTCGATGAACAGCAGCAATACGTCGATGCGGACGGCGGCGCGCAGCCGCTGACGCCGGCCGTGCTGGCGCGCCATCTGTCGGGCGAGCAGACAGTAGCGGTGCAACTCGTGACCGGCAGTGGCCTGGCGCGCGCGCTGGTGCTTGAGTTTGGCGGCAAGGGCGGCGGTGAGGCGCACTGGAGCGCGTTGTGCACGATCGCCAATGCCGTGCAGCACGAGCTGGATTTGCCAGCGCCCGCAGTCAGCATCTCGGGCACGGCGTTCCAGTTGTGGTTGTCACTGGCCACGCCCGTGCCCGCCGCCCAGGCGCGCCAGTTCGTGCAGCTGCTGCGTTCCACTTTTTTGCCTGCCTCGACCGACATTCTCGCCGTGGCGCCGCCCGCTTACGTGGAGCAGGTGGCGCTGCCGCCAAGCCTGCAGCCGTCCAGCAAGTGGGCCGCCTTCATCCACCCCAGCATGGGTGCCGCCTTCGTCGACGAACCGGGCCTGGACATGCCACCGCCGCCAGCGGCCCAGCTGGGCTTCCTGGAAAGCTTGCGCAGCATCAACCCGGGACAATTCGCGCAGGCGCTGGCGCAGTTGCAGGGACATGCGGGCCTTTCGGAGTCTTCGCCAGCGCCTGTTCCCGTGGCCGCATCGCCTGTTGCATCTTCCGCCACCGCGCCAGGCTTGCTGTTGCAGGACGCCACGCTGGAAGACATCGTGCGCTGGCTGCATGCGCGCAACATCGAACCGACGTTCCGGCACCGGCTGCCGTAGCCACGGCATGGCTGGCTTGAGGTGAACAAGCAATATATATCGACATTCAGAACAATTGAAATTTCGCATGAAAGGCAGCATTCAATGGATTTCCATGTAGTCGCAAATTCCTATAATTGCTACGGCGGTCACACAACGCTGTCTCCGATTGGGGATTTTCTTCTGGCGGGAGGCGGCAATTTTGGCGGCGCGATTCAGGAAATTGCAGTCACGCTTCACTTCAGGGACTCTGGTCCGGCAAAGAAGACGCTGGAATCTCTGTTGGAGACGCACAACAATTTCCGCGCAACGCTGCCCAAGGTCACTTATCGAAGAGCAAAGGGCAAGGTCGAGATTGCCATCGCCAGCGAATTGATGGAAGGCCGGGACTGGACGCATTCTTCAACATTATCTTTGCCACTTTTTAAAGCAGGTGTGGATGAAGTCATCCATGCATTAGGGCTATTGAGCAAGCGATTGAAGCGCACTGATGATTTTAGCCTGGAGAAATTTCTGGACCACTGTGACGCTGCCAGGAATCGCGTCCCGGATTCCGAGGAAGCTCTTCAACTCCTGGCATCCGGGCTGAAGGCAGCGGCACAAGCCAAGCGTGATGGAATGTCAGCCTGGGAGCAGTTGGGAATCGACTGGGAAGACTTTCATCCCAAGGCACGCGAGATGCTGGATGATCCATTTTTTTGGAATTGCGCGGATGATTTCTCGCCGAACGGCAATGATACTGGAGCTGATCTTCTGGAGAGCTATCGCGAGTGGCACAAGACGCACAAGGATGTCACGCCAATTCGATTCCTCGAGAAACTGGCAAAGCAGTGGGGATATGCCGACATACGCGCCATGGACGATGATGTGCGCTGCGAAGCGTCGATTGCTCTCGCATTTGCGGATATAAAGTTAAGAGCGGCATGCAACCAACAGGCGCGACAACTGGCATTGGACGCTATCGGGCAGCAAAGAGCCCAGGCGCTGGCCGCCGGGGACTGGTCTCATCGCGAAGAAAAGCTACATGCCTTGAATCAGATCGAAGCAAAGTTGCAGCAAATGGATCACACCATGGTGCATTTGACGGACTGAGGCGCAGCGATTACTTTGACGTTGAATGTGATTTCAAGCGGCAGTAATGGGGAGGAAGCTGCCAACGACAGCAGGCGGCCAAGAGCAGCCCGTCGCGCGAATTGTTAGCTGTAATATTCTAAGGAGACGAATGTGGAACTTCGGACGCGAACTTTAAAACATGTGACTTAAAGAAATGAACACGATCTCAACAATAATCTCAAAGCCAAAGTTTGCGTCGACAGAACAACCTGTGTTAGCGATTGACGGTGTCCCGATATATCAATGGGTAAAGTCGCAGATTTTTGACATAGACGGCAACGATGACACTCACACTCTAGTTCCAGCGCAAACGTGGCTCTACGACCAAGATGAAAGTAGGATCGCTTGGGAATTGCTTGAGCCTACTCATGAGGGGGCCACGGTCGCACCCTTGCTCGTTTGTCCCGACGACATGGATTTAAACTGCACAGTCGTTGTTGTCGAACAAATTGTTGATAAAAAAACTGTCGAGTGGCGGCGATTTGGGCTCTCCATTAATCACATCAATGGAGTGGTCACTTCAGTCCGCTGGTCCGAGTTAGAGCAGCGTGCAATTTTTGACCGCACTCAATTCGAAGAAGCCTTCCTGGATTTCAAACGTCTCAGCCCTAGTTACTGAAGATTGTAATCAGACGAGAAGCCACCTCACGCACTAGCATGCTCGGTCATGCCTCTCACCGGGTAAAGGCGCTGTTTTACCAGACCGAATGGCTGCTTTGGGACGAAAGCCGACGGTCGCCCAGGCTCCGAGTCTGCCTGCAGGCTGTGTCAACATTGTAATGAAACAGGGAAATGCCTGCGATGAAAAATCTTGTACTTGCCGTTGCGCTGTGCCTGGCTAACGGCGTTCCGCCAGCGGCGCTTGCCGCCGATGCCGCGCCCGTGGTCACCATCGAGAACGCGTTTTCTCCCGATGGCGGGGCGGAGGCGCTGGTGCTCAAGGTCATCGATAGCGCGGCGTCGAGCATACGGCTGGCCGCCTATTCGTTCAGCTCGCCCCATGTGGTCGAGGCCTTGCTGCGGGCGCGGCAGCGGGGCGTGGATGTCAGGGTGCTGGCCGATACGCGGCGCAACGCGCGCAAGAATAGCCGGGCCGCGCTGGACCGGCTCGTCGGCGCGGGCATTCCCACGCGCCTGATTTCCCGCTATGCCTTGCATCACGACAAGTACATTGTTGCCGATGGCGTGACCGTGCAGAACGGCAGCTTCAATTACACGGCCGATGCGGCCACTGCCAACAGCGAAAATGTGCTCGTCGTGTGGAATAGCGAGCGCCTGGCGCAATCGTACCTGGCGCACTGGGAAAACCGCTGGGCCAGCGGCATCGACTATGCGCGCGTGCCGCAGCCCTGATCATTGCCCCTGCGCCGCACCCTGCGCGCGCAGCCAGTCGAACACTTGCCCGACGATGGGCGAACGCGGGTGCTCCGCCACGCCCGACAGCCACCAGGTGGCGCCGGGCACGCGCGGATAATCGGGCAGGATGTGCAACTGGCCACGCGCCAGGCTGGCATCGGCCAGCAAGCGGGGCAGGCAGGCGATGCCGCGTCCATCCAGGGTGGCGTCGAGCAAGAGGCGCGCATCGTCATAGATGGCCCGCTTGCGAAAGCGCGCCAGCGGCCCCAGGAATAGGGGCGCCGTGGCGTCGCCCGTCAGGCTTTCTTCCAGGCACACCAGATCCGCGTGCAGGTGATGCGCATCCTGCGGCACGCCGGCCAGCCGCGCCGCCAGCTTGCTGTTGGCCACCAGCAGCCATCCATCGTGCAGCAAGGGGATTTCCTGCAAGTCCGCTTGCAGGAGGGGGCGGTCGCTGATGGCGATATCGACGTCGATCTCATCGACGAAGCGGGCGCTTTCATCCACCGACAGCAGCAAACACAATTCGGGCAGCTGCGCTTCCAGCGCCCGCAGCCGGGGCTGCAGCCAGCCGTGCAGCACGGGCGCCGGGCACACCAGCACGACCAATCCCGGATCGAGATAGGTGGCGATGCGCCCCAGGCCGCTGCGCAGCACGGTCATCGAGCGCTGCACGCTGCGCAGCAGCACTTCGCCCGCCACCGTCAGCTCCACGCCCCGTCCCGCGCGGCGGAACAGCGGCTGCTTGACCTGTTCTTCCAGCAATTGCACCTGGTGGCTGATGGCCGACTGCGTCACGTGCAGTTCGTCGGCCGCGCGCGAGAAATTGCCGTGGCGGGCCGCTGCTTCAAAGCCCATCAACAACTTCAGCGAAGGAATGCGATGTTCTGACATATGAGAAAACCTAATGAATTAAGGCAAATCATATCATTTGTTTTCATGCCTTGATCCCGCCACAATGCCGTGCATGCCAAGTGGCTTATTTATAAGGATGAATCATGAACACACGCCGTTATTTCTTGCGCCATTGCATGACTGGTGGCAGCGCGCTGGCCCTGGGCGGCTTGCTGGCCGGCTGCGGCGGTGGCGCCGATGGCGGGCTGGAAACCGGCCCCGTTGCGCCACCGCCACCGTTCAATAGTGGCGCTGGCGCCCAGCAGGCCGATGGCTGGCGCATGCCCGACGAGGCCGAAGCCCACAAGGCCACGTGGATGGCGTATGGCGCATCCAGCGCCGTGTGGACGCGCGCCCAAGTGCCGCAGGTGCAACTGGCGCTGGTGCGCATCGCCAATGCCATCGCCGCGCATGAACCCGTCAACATGCTGGTGCGTCCGGACGAGCTGGCCGGCGCGCGGCCATTCTTCGACGCCCGCGTGAACCTGATTCCCGCCGAGATGGATGATGTCTGGATGCGCGACACGGGGCCCGTCTTCGTGCGCAAGCCGAACGGCGAGCGGGCCGGCGTGAAGTTCAACTTCAATGGCTGGGGCAACAAGCAGCAGTCCGGCAAGGATGGGCAGGTGGCCGACGTGGTCGCCGCCCAGGCCCGGGTGCCGCTGCTGGCCACGCGCCTGGTGCTGGAAGGGGGCGCGCTGGAAGTCGATGGCAAGGGCACGGCCATCATCACGGAAAGTTGCGTGCTGAATAATAACCGCAACCCGGGCTGGAGCAAGGCCGATTGCGAAGCGGAACTGCTGCGCCTGCTGGGCATCCGCAAGGTGATCTGGCTGCCAGGCATCAAGAACAAGGACATTACGGATGCCCACACGGACTTTTACGCCCGTTTCGTGCGCCCCGGCGTGGTGGCGGCGCACCGCGAGATGGACCCGGAATCGTACGATTACGCGCTGACCCGGCGCCACCTGGAGATCTTGCGCGGCGCCACCGATGCGGATGGCCAGCCGCTGCAGATCGTCGTCATCGACGGCCCCGAGAAAATTCGGCCAGGAAACAACCCGAATACCTTCGCCGCCGGCTACATCAATTATTATGCCACCAGGAACGCCATTTTCCTGCCGGAATTCGGCGACGCGCAGGCGGACGCCAGCGCCAGGGCGCAGTACGCGCAGCTGTATCCGGGGCGCGCCGTGATCCAGATCAATATCGATCCCATCGCGGCCGGTGGCGGCGGCATCCATTGCACCACGCAGCAGGAAATTGCATAAAGGAGATCAGCATGCAACGACGACAGTTCCTCACTGGCACCATGGGCCTGGCGGCGGCCGCCGCGGGCTTGCCGGCTTTGCCCGCGCTGGCGGCGGGCGCGGGCTGGAGCATGCCCGACGAAGGCGAGCGCCACGCCGCCACCTGGATGGCCTTCGGCGCGAATGACGAGGTCTGGGGCAAGCGCCTGAAGGCGGGCGCGCAGGCAGACCTGGCGCGCATCGCGCGAGCGATTGCCAGCGTCGAACCCGTGCACATGCTGGTCAACGAGGAAGACTACGATGTGGCGGCTCGCCTGTGCGGCAACAAGGTCAAGCTGCTGGTGCAGCCCATCGACGACCTGTGGATGCGCGACACGGGCCCCGTCTTCGTCAGGAAGGCGGGCGGGGCGCTGGCCGGCGTGAACTTCAATTTCAATGGCTGGGGCGAAAAGCAGGACTATGACGACGATGCGCTGGTGGCCCCTTTCGTGGCCGGACGCGCCGGCGTGGCCGTGCTGGAAAGCAGCCTGGTGCTGGAAGGGGGCGGCATCGAAGTCGATGGCCAAGGCACGGCCATCATCACGGAAAGCTGCGTGCTGAACGCCAACCGCAACCCCGGCGTCGGCAAGGCACAGTGCGAGCAGGAACTGCGCCGGCTGCTGGGCATCGACAAGGTCATCTGGCTGCCCGGCATCGCCGGCCAGGACATCACCGATGGCCACACGGACTTTTATGCGCGCTTCTGCGCTCCCGGCGTCGTCGCGGCTGGCTTCGACAGCGACCCATCGTCGCCCGAGCACGCCGTCACCCAGCGCCACCTCGACATCCTGCGCAAGGCCACGGATGCGCGCGGCCGTGCGCTGCAGGTGGTAGTCTTGCCCGGACCTGGTTCAGTTCGTCCGCGCTATGAAAACAAGGACTTCGCCGCCGGCTACATCAATTTCTATGTCTGCAACGGCGCCGTGCTATGCCCGGAATTCGGCGATGCGACAGCTGACCGCAACACGAAAGCCAAGCTGCGCGAACACTTCCCCGGGCGCGACATCGTGCAGCTGAACATCGACGCCATCGCGGCCGGCGGCGGCGGCATCCACTGCACCACGCAGCAGCAGCCGGCATAGGCGCGGACAGCTGAGGGAAATTTGCTGCTTTCCTGACGCGCGCCTCGTGTAAGATTGGCCAGCCGCGCGCATGCGCTCACAAGAATGGGAAGAAAATGAATAGCTGGTCTCCTCGCACCGTCCGCGGACTGCTTTTTTTGGGTATCGGCATGTGTGCCTTTAAATTGCAGCCGGTGATGACCGCAGCCCTGGCCAGCTCATTGTTCTGGTCCGGCTTGTCGCAAGCGGGATTGAGCTTGGTCGGCATGGTCTGCCTGGCTGCTGGCGTTTATTTGCTGGCGACGCGGTATAAAAAATAGGACACGGGGCAGTCATCCGTCCACTGCCAGCCGTGCGAGGCAAGCCCACAGGCTGTCCTTGTAGTACGTCACCTCAACGCCATCCTGGAATCAGCGGGCCATTTCCCGCGCCAGTGTGGTCACCAGCTGCGCCGCCCCCATTTCCCGCGCCAGCGGCGCGCCTTGGCCGGCCCATTGGGCGGCGAATTCGCTGTTGCCGTGCTGGCTGGCTGCCGCGTTCAATTGCTTGGCGGCATCGTAGGCGACGGGATAGTCGGCCGGCGGCGGGCTGCCCGGCGCTTCGCCATGTTCGATCAAACGGTTCACCATGCCGCGCGCCAGGCGTCCCGAAAGGGCCGCCGTCAAACGCGTGGCCGCCGCCCGTTCGCTTTTCAGGTTGGTCCGGTAGCTGGCGTTGGCCGAGGATTCCGGGCACAGCACGAACGCCGTGCCCAGCTGGGCGGCCACGGCGCCCAGGTCCAGCGCGGCGCGGATGCCTTGTCCATCCATGATGCCGCCGGCGGCGATCAGGGGCAGGGCGGTGCGGCCCGCCAGCAGGCGCAGCAGCACCGACGTGCTGTGGCGCTCATCCTGCGCTTGCGGATCGAAGACGCCGCGATGGCCGCCCGCTTCCACGCCTTGCGCCACGATGGCGTCGATGCCCGCCTGTTCGATGAGCAGCGCTTCGCCCAGATTGGTGGCCGTGGCCAGCGTGTAGATGCCGGCTTGGCGCAGGGTGGCAATCTGCTGCTGCGTCGGCAAGCCGAAATGGAAGCTGACGACGGCGGGACGCTGTTCCAGCAACAGGGCAAACGCCGCCTCATTGCCGATAAACGTTTTATAGATCTCGTCGAGCGCCTCTGGTACGGTTGCGCCCAGCTCCGCAAACAGGGGCGCCAGATGGGCCAGCCAAGCCGCTTCGCGCCGCGCATCCCTCACCGCCGGCGCATGGCAGAACACATTGATATTGAAGGGCTTGTCCGTCAGCGCGCGCGTGTCGGCGATCATCTGGCGCGCCTGCGCCACCGTGCCGGCGCCGATGGCCAGGGATCCCAGGCCGCCCGCGTTCGAGACGGCGGCGGCCATGCGAGGCGTGGAGACGCCCGCCATCGGCGCCTGGATGATGGGGCATTGCAGGCCGAGGCGGTCGAGGAAGGGCTGGATTGACGTCATGGGATTTCCTTCACGAAGTTGAAGACGCTTGAGGATGCTGTGCAATATTCGTATTTGAAGAATATAATATCATAATCATTTTTAAAAAGAGAATACGATGGAGTCGGAATCATTGCGGATTTTTTGCTCGGTCGCCAGTGAACTGAGCGTTACCCAGGCCGCCGCCCGACTGGGCCGCGCGCCGTCCAGCGTCACCACGCGCATCCAGCAACTGGAAGCCGATATCGGCGCGGAATTGTTCGTGCGCACGAACAAGCGCATGGCCCTGACTGCGGCGGGCGGGCGCTTTCTCGAGTATGCGCAGCGTTTGCTGGCGCTGGAGGAAGAAGCCCGGCACGTCGTCACGGGCGGGCGCGAGGGCGGCACCTTGCGCATCGGCAGCATGGAAAGCACGGCGGCCAGCCGCTTGCCTGCGCTGCTGGCCGCGTATCACGCCCGCTATCCGGGGACGCGCCTGGAGTTGAGTACGGGGCCGTCGCGCCCCCTGATCGAGCAGGTGCGCACGGGCTTGCTCGACTGCGCTTTCGTGGCCTTGCCGCCGTCGTTCGGCGGCGCGGCTGCCCTGGCGGAGCTGGGCCTGGCGTCGAGGCCCGTGTGGCGCGAGGAACTGTGTCTGCTCCTGCCTGCCAGCGAAGCGCAGGCGCGCCGCGCCGTCGATGTGCGCACGCGCTCGCTGGCGGCGTTTCCGCAGGGCTGCACCTACCGCGGCATCGCGGAAGAGGTGCTCGGCGTGGCCGGCAGCACGCAGTGGCGGGTGCAGGAGCTGAGTTCGTATCACTGCATGATCGCCTGCGTGGCGGCCGGCGCCTGCGTGACCCTGCTGCCGGCCAGCGTGCTGGCGCTGTCCGATGCGCCGGCCACCCTGAAAATACTGTCAGTTGGGCAAGCAGACACCTTGCTGGTGTGGCGCGCGGGCTTCGACCTGCCCGCGTTCCAGCACTTGCTGGCGCAGTTGGGCGAGGCGGCGTGAGCGCGCCGGCCAGGCTGCGCGCGGCCATCGCCGCAGCGGCCATCCTCGCCATCGGCATGGGCTTCGGCCGCTTCGCCTTCACGGCCATCTACCCGCACATGCTCGCGGAAGGCGTGTTGAGCTTGCGCGACGGCAGCCTGGCCGCCTCGGCCAACTATGCCGGTTACTTGCTGGGCGCCATCCTGGCCATGCGCGCGCGGGCGCACGGCGCGCACCGGCTGTGTTTGTGGTCGGTGGCCGGCACGGCATTGTGCCTGGGCGTGCTGGCCTTGCCGATGCCCGTCTGGCTCTTCGTGACGGTGCGCGGCGTGGCGGGCGTGTTCAGCGCCCTGGCCATGGTGGCCGCCTCGCTGTGGCTGCTGGAACAACGACGGCAGGCGCGCGGCGCGCCGCTGCTGTACGCTGGCGTGGGTGCCGGCATCGCCGTCTCGGCCGAGTTGCTGGTGCTGGCTTCGCACCTGGGCTGGCACAGCGCGGGCATGTGGCTGCTGCTGGCCGGCGTCACCGTGCTGGCGGGGCTGGCGGCCGCGCCCGTCATTGCCGCCGGCGGCCAGGCAACGCCGGATGCGCCGGCGCAACCGGCCGCATCGGTCTTGGCGTCCGTGGCGCCGTGGCCGCTGGTGCTGATCTATGGATTGGCAGGGCTCGGCTACATCGTCACGGCCACGTATTTGCCCGTGCTGGTGGGCGTGGCCTTGCCCAATCTCAATTCCGCCCACGTGTGGGCCGTGTTCGGCCTCGGTGCGGCGCCCTCGTGCTTCCTGTGGCACCGGCTGCACGAGCGCCTGGGCACGCGCCAGGCGCTGCGGCTCAATTTGCTGCTGCAGGCGCTGGGCGTGGCCTTGCCCGTGCTGGCGCCCTCGGCTGCCGGCTACCTGCTCAGCGCCGTCCTCGTCGGCGGCACGTTCGTCGGCACGGTGACCATCGCCATGCCGGCCGCGCAGCGGGCCGCAGTCAAGGCCGGTAGCAACATGATGGCCATCATGACGGTGGTGTATGGCATCGGACAGATCATCGGCCCGGTGCTGGCCGGCAGCCTGTATGCGCAGTCGCACAGTTTCAACAGTTCGCTGCTGGCGGCCGCCGGCGCGCTGCTGCTGGCCATTGCCGTGAGCTTGCGCCTGTAAATCCTTTTCAATCCGCTCGCTGACGCATCTCAGCAGCGCCTCCCCGGCCTGACATTCTCGAATCATTTTAGGACTGTTCTGATTTCGCTCAAGAAACTCCGTTGCTAGACTTCAATAAGTCACCGGACCCCGCCAGCCAATATGCGCGTGGCAAGCCCGGTCCCTGATCTCCCTTATTTGAAAGTAGCGGTAATGACAAAGCAAATACAACAGCATCCGCAGCAGCATGCGGCACGCGTGACGGGCTTGCGCAATCGTCTCCCCCGGAATGGCGCGAGCGGCTTTCGCAGCGCCGACCTGCTCGACGTGCTCATCGATTTCCTGGGATTGAAGAATGATGCGGCCCTGGGGCGCGAGCTGCATGTGTCGGCTCCCATCCTTTCCAAAATCAGACATGGGTCTTTGCCTGTCAGCGCCGCCATACTCATACGCATGCACGAAGTGAGCGGGCTGAGTATTCATGAACTGCGGGCATGCATGGGCGATCATCGCGCCAATTTCGGCATGCTCGACGAAGGCGAACGTAAATAGCAAGCTTGCCGCCCGTTACCCTCCGGGCGCGCGCGATGGCTCCTCTGGAAGCAGACCCAACCCTTGTCTCTCCACGTGGTTTAACCCTAGGAAAAAATGCCGTGAAAACTATCAGCCCCCATATGCGTAGTGAATTTCATTCCCTGCGTGTGCTGACCTTGATACCTGACTCGGATAAAGATGGCGCGCGATGGCTGAACACGATGCTGAGTGCCATTGATATTGCCAATGTGAAAAATGTCCGGGCCATGAGCATGGTGCCCGCGCTCCTGCGCGAAGGGGATATCGACCTGATCGTCGCGGACGTCGCGCACGGTGGACTGATGCTCCCCAGTTTGCTGAAGACGCTCGATGCGGCGACTCCGATGCCGCGTTTCCCGCGTATTTTATGGGTGGGGCAGCCACCGCCCGTCAATCTGCTGCCTGCGCCATGGCCGGCCCTGGCGGAGCAGCCGGCAGTCCGCCGCGTCGGCGGCCTGCCGGTGACGGCCTTGCTGGCGCATGCACGCCTGGCGCACCGGGCCGGCATCAATGTCGGGATGGTGTATGGTGGCGGCAAGGCCGTATTCACCGAGGCCTTGCGCGATTTGCTGCTGGCGCCGTCGAACAACCGGCATGCATCGTGCTCCGCCCCCGCCGATGCTCCCACCGAGGTCGATGTGATCGAGGCGTTGACGACAGGAAAGAACCTGCGCGTGATGCTGCAGCCGCAATTTGATTTGCGTACACGGCGTATCATCGGTGCCGAGGCGCTGCTGCGCTGGCGCCTTCCCGGCGTAGGCGAAGTGCCGCCGTCGGTGCTGATTCCGATGGTGAACCGCCTTGGCCTGCATCTGCTGCTGTTCAGCTTTATTGAAACGCGCGTCATCGATGTGCTGCTTGTGCTGAAGAGCCGCCAGGTAGCGCTGCCTATTGCCTTGAATGCATCGGCCGAAACCGTGTGCACGCCAGGTCTCGCGCAGCGGCTGGCCGAGAAAATGCAGCGGGCGGGCTTGCCACCGCAGCTGCTGAAAATTGAATTGACCGGCGATCTGCCGGTCGCCGATGAACTGCTCCTGTCTGCGTCGCTCAATACGCTGCGCAAGAGAGGTTTTCCCGTTTCGCTCGACGACTTTGGACAAGGGACATCGACCCTGAATCTGCTGGCCAAAATGTCATTCGATGAGGTCAAGATCGATGGGGCGTTTGTGCGCGACATGAAAACCAGCGCTTCCGCCCAGGCCGTGATTGCCGCGACGGTGAGCCTGGCGCGGCTGATGAATCTGAAGGTGGTGGCGGAAGGGATCGAAGAGGCGTCATGTATCGAGGCACTGGCCTGCCTTGGCTGCCCTACGGGGCAAGGCTATGCATTGGCGCGTCCCATGGAGTTGCGCGACTTTTTCGACAGTGTTAGCAATAAATAATGGAAATACCCGAAAGCGATGTAAAAAGTAATTTCAATCGGTCACGTATCTGCTGCACAGGAGAATTTATGTTAAAAAATAGCATCTCGGATGGCGTAAATGGCACAAATTGGAGTAATCTCATCAAAGGAAATCTTCCCCATGCTGTGCCTGTGCCTAGCCTCTGCCGATGAAACGTTTACGTGTTGCCTTGCTCGATGATCACGCGGTGGTACGGCATGGCCTCGTCGCCCGGCTCACGGCCGAACCGGATGTTGACGTCGTGGGCGCCTACAGTACCAGCCGCGAGCTGATGGCGGGCCTGCTCCTGGAGTCGGCCGACGTACTTTTACTCGACTATGCGCTGGGTCCGGACGAACTCGATGGCGTGTCGCTGATCCGCGCACTGCGCGCCAAATTCCCCGATTGCCCGATACTCGTATTGTCCACGCACCATGAGCCGGCCACGGTGGCGCTGGCCTTGCGCGTCGGCGCCCGCGGTTTCGTCGGCAAGGGCGAGGACATGGCGGAGCTGGTCAAGGCATTGCGCAAGGTGGTGTCCGGCGCCGTGTACCTGAGCGCCGAGATGTCCTACCGGGTGGCGGAAGCCAGCACCACCTTCGATGCGCGGGAAGGCGATGACGGCGCGGACGCGCTGCTGCTGGGCGCGGCGCTGTCGGCGCGCGAGCGCGAGGTGATCCGCTGCTATCTGGCGGGCATGACGGTGACGGAAATTGCGGAAAAATTCAAGCGCAGCATCAAGACCATCAGCTCGCAAAAGACCACCGCCTTCCGCAAGCTGGGCGTGACGTCGAACAATGAACTGTTCAAGATCCGGCATACCATAGGGGACGCATGAGGCGCTGGCGAGCTGGCGTCGCCGCGTTCCTGCTGGCCGCCTGCTGCATGGCGGCGCAGGGACAGGAGGGGACCTATCCGCTCAGCGCCGCGGAACAAGCCTGGGTGCGCGCGCATCCTGTGCTGAAGCTGGGCATGATGCAGAACCGTCCACCATTCGAAACCATCCAGCGCGGGGCGATCGGGGTTGGCATCGGCCCGGATTACATGAAAGTCATTGAGCGGCATAGCGGCCTGACGTTTGACATAGTGACCTTGGCCGACACGGACAGCGGCTTTGTCCTGTTGCGTGAAAGTGGGATCGATTGTCTTCCCACGGTGCGCAGTATCGGCACACCGCCCAAGGTGCCCGGTGTCAGCTACAGCTTGCCTTACCTCTCGACCAAGGCTATCGCCGTCACGCGTGGACAGGTTGGCACCGTTGCCGATGGCATCGCATTCGATGGCAAGACAGTGGTGCTGCCGGCCGCGGAAGCGGAGTTGTTCGGTCCCTTCCTGCGCCAGCGCTACGACGGCATGCGCATCGTCGTCAGCCCCACCATGCGGCAGGCGCTGGCGCTGCTGTCGAAGGGCGGCGCCGATGTCGCCATCGGCAGCAAGGCGCAGCTGTTACCGGATTTGATGCGCGAGGAAGGCGCTGACCTGCATTTTACGGAACTTCCCGTGGCCATGACATCCGAAGTGCGCATGGCGCTGCGCGATAGCGATCCTTTGCTGGAATCGATCGTGAACAAGTCGCTGGCCACGATGACCCCGGCCCAAATCAGGCTGGTACGCCAGGATTGGCTGGGGGGGGAGGCCGGTAATCACTCGAACATGCTGTTCGCGGTGGACCACTTTGGCGAGCATGTGGGCCTGGCTGCCGCTTTGCTGCTGATCCTGGCGGGCCTGGCGTATCAGGCCTACAGCGCGCACCGCCGTGCCTTGCGCAACGAGCGCCGGGCGGCCATGTTCCTGGCCGTGATGAGCCATGAAATCCGCTCGCCCATGAATGCCGTGCTGGCCGCGGTGGAGTTGCTGCGCTCCACGCCCATGAATGCGGAGCAGCGTCACTTTGTCGACCTGGCCAGCAACGGCGGGAACATCCTGTTGCGTTTGCTTGACGACGTGCTCGACGTCTCCAAGCTGGAGGCGGGACAGCTCACGCTCAGCCTTGATCCGGTAGATGTCGCAGCTTTGGCCAGCGATGTGGCAGCCCTGCAGCAGCTGCGGGCGCGCGAGAAGGGCATTACGCTCGATGTGACGGCGCACCAGACCGTGCCGCGGCTGATGCTGGACGAGGCCAGGCTGCTGCAGGTGCTGCACAATCTGGTGTCGAACGCCATCAAATTTACGGCGACAGGCGGTGTCGAGATACAGATCGCCATGCTGGAAGAGGGAACGGAGCAGGCGCGGCTGGAAATTGCCGTTGCCGATACGGGCATCGGCATCGGCACCGCCATGCAGGCGACACTGTTCCGGCCGTATGTGCAGGTGGAGGGCACCTACAAGCGCTCGGGCGGTACCGGCTTGGGCCTGGTCATTTGCCGTGAACTGGTGACTCTGATGCAGGGCACGATCACCATCGACAGCGAGATGGGCAGGGGCACGCGCATGGTGATTTCCTTGCCTGTGGAGTTGGCGACCGGGTCGCCTCCGGCGGTGGATGTAGCTGTTGCCCGGCCCGGCCCGGTGGGCGGCATGGCGGCGCAGCGCCTCTTCATTCTGGTGGTCGAGGATGTGCCGGCCAACCAGGCCGTGTTGCGGGCCCAGCTTGCCAGCCTCGGCTGCGATGTGGACATTGCCGAGAATGGCGCCAGCGCATTGGCTTGCTTCAGCCTGCGCGAATATGACCTGGTACTGATGGATTGCGACTTGCCTGACATCGACGGCTACAGCCTGACGGTTGAGTGGCGCAGGCGTGAAGCGGACCTGGAACAGGCGCGCTGCCCGGTGATCGCGATTTCCGCCTCGACGGGAACGGATCATGCCGAACGCTGCTTCGAGGCTGGCATGGATGGCATATTGAGCAAGCCGATCCGATTGGCGAAACTGCAGGATATCGTCGAACTGTGGTGCGACGTGACGCTGGTGCTGCAAGCGCCGCCGATGGAGTCCCTGGCGGTATTTGATATGCCGCAAGTGCGCGCCGCGTTCGCCGACGATATGGATGAGTTGCTGCAGGCCATGGCCATGCATGAACATGATACCGCCTTGCGCGCCGCGCACCGCCTGCATGGCGCGGCCCTGGCCATGCAATGGGCAGAGATGGCGCAGCCGGCGGGGAAGCTGGAAAGCCTGTTGCGCAGCGTGGCGGAGCCGACCGATGTGTGTTGCAGTCAGCCCCTGCAGGAAGTCGTGGCAGCCTGGCGTACCCGTGACCAGCATTGATTTCAATCGAAAGGAGCATCATGTCGCGAGGTATCAGCAAGAATAAGAAAGAGGCAATGGGGATGCTGGCGTTGATGTTGCCGACCACCTTGCTGTTCCTGGTGCTGTCCGGCATGGATCCGACGACATTGCCGTCGGCATCCCGGCCCTTGCCATTCGGCTTGCCTGCGACGCTCGGTAATTTGCCGATAGCCGCCGCGATCCTTTACCTCAGCATGGGGTTGACGGGGCTGGTGCTGGCACTTCTGCCGGCAACCCTGTCGCGCAAGAAAACCTTGCTGTCCGGATTCCTGCTGCTGGCGCTGGCGGCGTTCATGGGCCTGTTTTCCCGTTCGCCATTTGAGCTGTGCTGCTGGAGCTTGCTGGGCGGCATCGGATGCACGATGAATATCTGTGCCTGGATCAGTATCGGGGTCACATATTTTCCGCGCCATTGCGCGCTGGTGGTGGGGCTCATGAATTGCCTTGCCGTGGCCAGTAGCATCGTCGCCGCCAAACTCAGTGCCATTCAGCATGCCTTCAATGAACAGGGGAAATTGCCCCTGTTACCGGCCATGGCCGGCATGCTCATTCTGATTCTTCTGTATATCCTGATCTGGCATTTTTTTCAGCAAATCAGCGCCGCCGGCGAGCGGCGGTTCATCCGTCCTGAAGCCAGAAGTCCGGTGGGGTCGGTCTGGTCACGCGGCCCGCTGCTGCTGTTTTTGACCGCCTTCTGCATGCCATTAAGTACTGCCAACTTTGACTACCTTTACAGCACCTACCTGCGCGAGATACTGGAATTGCCCATCAAGACGGCGCAGATGGCGATGGGCATTGCCGGGATTTCAACCTTGCTGTCGCCGCTGGCCGGGTGGCTGGGGGACCGTTATGGCGCCATGAAAACGCTGTTGCTGACGCTGCCCGTCACGGCGGCTGTCGGCGGCCTGATATTTTTGGGATGGCGTATGCCCTTGAGTGTCCTCATTTTCCAGGTGTTTCTGATGGGCCTGGGCCTGACTGCGGTGTTCTATGTCAATATGCTGGCGGCCCTGATTCAATCGGTGGCGCCCATGCAGAACATGCGGGCTGCGGGTTTATTCTACTGCGCGTTCAACCTGGGCATTCCTGTCACGGGTGTCCTTTTTGCCTACCTGAGAGAGATGCTTGGGTGGACGATGCTGGTTTTGGTGCAACTTGTCTTCCCCCTGGTGCTGGCGACCGTTCTCGTCTGGCTGGCGCAGAGAATACTGACGCCGGCCGACAAGGCTGTGCTTCCGGGCTGATTGGCCAGCAGCCACCCGCATCGAAGCACCGCCTTGCAGGCGCTCTTGCACCCACCTGTACGCCCGGTAATGCCGGGCGTTCGCCTGTCTTGCCGCGCCATCCTCCTGGCTTTTATCCTCGCATTACCTCCCCATTCGGTCTAACCCTGCCGCAACTACAGCTTGCTTGCGTCTTGCGTGTGTGCTGTCGCAGATTCGTATAAAAGCACGTCATATCCGACGACGCGGATTTTTAAGACCATTCTCATATCGACAACTGTCGCGGCTCTGTAAAGTACGAATCTGCATCAACAGCCGCGTTCCTACATTAACTGGTGCGCATTTACCTTTATCTTTCAGGAGTAGTCTTAATGAAATCCCAAGCCCGTATCTTCGCCGTTTTGCTGGCCGCCGCTGCAACCCAATCCGCTTTCGCTTCCGATGGCACGATCAATTTCGAAGGTGAACTGCTCGATTCGACTTGTACCGTTACTGTCAATGGTGTGGTTGGCCCTGCACCTGCGACCGTGACATTGCCAAAAGTATCGGCTGCCCAGCTGAAAAAGGCTACAGACGTTGCAGGCCAGACAGGTTTTAATATTACGCTGAGTGCGTGTACCGGTACCACCACCAAGGCTGCCGCATTTTTCGAATCGGGTAGCGGTGTTAATCCACTGACCGCCAATGTGAAAAATAGCGACCTCAGCCCTAAGGGCGCCAAGTTTGTGGAACTGCAACTGGTCGATGCCACTAACGGTAATGTGATCAAGGCTGGTGATTTCTCGCAAACTGCGAATACCTCCAAGGTCACGAAGAACGCTGCCGGCAATACGATTTTGCCGTATGCCGTGCAATACATCTCCACCGGCGTTGCCAGCGCCGGTCTGGTTAAGGGTGCCGTTACCTATTCCATCACTTACGAGTAATTTGCTCGCCAGGGAAGCACGTTCTCGCCGCTTTGGCGAGGGCGCGCTTCCAGCAACCATCCTGAGGTCTTCCATGTCCCCCTATCATTCATTGCAAAGTTCGTTATTGCTCAGCCTGGCCTTGCTGTTTTGTTCTTCATCAATGGCCAGCGTCGTGATCACGGGCACGCGGCAGATTTATCCGGCGAAGCAAAAAGAAATCACCATCAAGGTCAATAACGATGGCGCAGTGCCGGCGCTGGTCCAGACATGGATCGATGCTGGCGATGTCGCATCGACGCCCGCCACGTCCAAAGTACCTTTCGTGCTGACCCCGCCGCTGGCCCGCATCGATCCGGGAAAGGGGCAGAGTCTGCGCCTGATGTTTGTCGGTCCGGCTTTGCCTGCAACGAAAGAATCGGTGTTCTGGCTGAATATGCTGGAGATCCCACCCAAGTCGCAAGAGGCAGATGTGAACAGCCTGCAGATGGCGTTCCGCTCGCGCGTCAAGATTTTTTATCGCCCCGAAGGGCTCGCTGGCAATCCTGTCGACGCGATCGAACAAGTGCAATGGCGTGCCGTTCATGCCAGCAGTGGCAAGGGCTTTGCCCTGGAAGCATATAACCCGTCCGCCTTTCACGTGTCGATGGCGTCGCTGTCGCTGGTGGCCGGCGCCCAGCGCAGTGAGAGTGATGGCGGCATGGTGGCGCCAGGCGAGACCAAACAATTTGCACTGCCCTCCCTGCATGCCTTTCCGGCCGCCGGCGCGCAGGTGGAATTTAACGCCATCAATGATTACGGTGTACCAGTGCCGACACGGCGTAGCCTTTCTGCGCCGGCCGCCCGGCCCGCTCCTTAAGGTTTGAATCATGAGTACTCATCGCCATGTCCGCTATTATCCTCAAGCAAAGCCTAGTCTGGGCGTCAATGCGCTCGTTGGCAGCATGCTCAAGGCGGTGGCGTTCAGTTCATGTGCCATGGTCATGCCAGCTGCGCATGCGGACGAGGTCGATTTCAATAGCGCGTTCCTGCCGGAAGGCTCGCGCAGCCTGGATCTCGCCATTTATCAGAAAGGCAATCCTGTCTTGCCGGGCACTTATCGCGCCGATATCGCCCTCAACGGCCAGCTGAATACGCGTCAGGATATCCGCATCAATGCCAACGATGACGGCAGCAATCCCGTCGTGTGCGTATCGCGCAAGATGCTTGAATTGCTGGGCGTGAATATGTCAATGCTGTCGCCGGAATCCATGACCTTGCTGGAGGAGGGGCAGTGTGTAGAATTGGGTAAACTGATAGCGAATGCCACGGCCGTGTTTTTGCCGGAGATGCAGCAGGTCAATATCAGCATTCCTCAGGCGTCGCTGCGGCGCAATGCGCGCGGTTATGTCAGCCCGGAGCTATGGGATAGCGGTGTCACTTCGGGCATGTTGGGTTACAACTTTAACAGCTATCACAATAAGAGTGGCGGTTCTTCATTCGACTCCGCCTATCTGGGCCTCAATGGCGGCTTCAATATGGGAAGCTGGCGTTTTCGCCATAATGGCGCACTCAGCTGGCAGCAGCAGCAGGGAGGCAGTCGTTATCAGGTGCTCGATACCTATGCGCGGCGCGACATTACGGCGCTGAAAAGCCAGCTGACCCTGGGTGATGCGAATACCAGCGGGGAGATTTTCGATACCTTATCCTTCCGGGGTGTGCAATTGGCCAGCGATGACCGCATGTTACCCAATTCCTTGCGCGGCTATGCGCCCGTGGTGCGCGGCATTGCCCGCACCAACGCTCGCGTGAGCATACGTCAGGCGGGCAATCTCCTGCTTGAAACGACGGTGGCGCCAGGCGCCTTTGTCATCGATGACATGTATGCCACGGGTTACGGTGGCGACTTGAACGTGACGGTGTCCGAAGCGGACGGTAGCGAACAGCGCTTTGTCGTGCCGTATGCGGCCGTCAGCCAGTTGCTGCGTCCGGGTTCGCTGCGTTTCAGCACGGCGGCTGGCGTAACGCGCAATAATTTCTTGAGTAAGCAGGCGCGCGTCCTGCAGGGGACTTTGCAGTATGGTTTGAACAATAGCCTGACGGGTTACGGTGGCTTGCAGGCCAGTGAGGACTATTTGTCCTTGCTCGGCGGCGTGGCCTTTGCATTACCGATAGGTGCCGTATCCATCGATCTGAGTCACGCGCAGACGAAACTTGCCGCAGACACGGCCAAGGGCCAAAGTCTGCGTTTGTCATACAGCAAGAATGTCTTGAGCACTGGCAGTAATTTTTCGATGGCTGCTTACCGCTTTTCCACCAGCGGCTATCTGGATTTTGCCAATGCTACGCAAATAATCGACGCCGAACGCAGGGGTTACGATTCCAATATGCAGTATAGGCCCCGCAACCGCGTGTCCTTGACCGCCGACCAGCGCCTGGGTGCGTGGGGGCAGGTCAGCATCAGTGGTTATGCACAGAATTACTGGAACCGGCCTGGCCAGGACTTGCAATACCAGCTCAGTTACAACAAGCAGGTGGGGCGCGTGAGCTACGGCATCAATGCCAATCGCAGCAAATTATCTTATGGCGGCATGGAAAGCAGGATACAACTGACCTTGAGCATGCCGCTGGGTGGCAATGACAGCCTGTCTGCTCCGCAAATGTCGGCGCAGGTATCGCGCGACACGGATGGTCGCTACAGCCAGCTGGCAACGCTGAGCGGCAGCGCGGGAGAAGAACGGCAATTTGGCTATGGCGCATCAGTGAGCCGCAATGGCAGCAGCACCAGCAGCTCCCTCAACGGCCAGTATACCGGGGCGCAGGCGATGGTTGGCGCCGCCGTGGGGCGCGGCACCGGCTATAGCAGTGCCTCGGTCAGCATGAGCGGCAGCGTGGTGGCCCATCCTGGTGGTGTGACCCTGACGCCACTGCGTGGCGAAACCATGGCCGTCGTGCATGCGCCTGGTGCCGCCGGCGCCAAGGTGGCCGGCTATCCTGGCCTCAGGCTCGACGCCAGTGGCAATGCGGTCCTGCCCTATTTGCGTCCGTATGAATTGAATGAAGTGGCGATTGATCCGCAGGGCACGTCGATGGATGTCGAGCTGAGCGAAACAAGCCAGCAGGTGGCACCGCGCGATGGCGCTGTCGTGTTTTTGAAGTATGGCAGCAGCACGGGCCGCGCGATCCTGTTTCAGGTGCGTCTGGCCGGCGGCGACGCTCTGCCGTTTGGCGCCACCGTCAAGGATGAGCAAGGGCAGGTCGTGGGCATGGTGGGGCAGGATGGCCAGTTGTATGCGCGCCTGCAGGAAAACAATCGGCAACTGTCGATTTCCTGGGGCGGCAAGGCGCATGAGCGTTGCAGCATGCCCATCGCTGCTTCGCTGCTGCATGGCGAGGGCGGCAAGCTGCAGCAGGCCGATGCCGTGTGCGTGCCTGAACTCATCAATGCCAAGGCGGCGCCCGCCGGTGAACGCAGCGCCGAAGTGCTAGGCGGCACGCATACGGTCGATATTTTCGTCAATGGCCAGCGCATGGAACGGCGCGATGTGGCCTTCATGCCGGTGGCTGGAGAAAGCCGTCCCTCGCCGTGCATGAGTACGGTGGATTTGCAGGCGTATGGCGTGCAGCTGTCCAAAGAGCAGTTGCTGCTGCCGTGCCAACAGGTGCTGGCGTCGATTCCCGGCGCCAGCTGGACTCATGAGGCTGCCGTCCAGCGCCTCGATCTTCAGGTGCCGGCGGCATCGCTGGTGGCGCGCGCGCCACGCCAGGGCTTGCAACTGGCCGCTGTCGGCCTCCAGAAGGAAGACACTGGCGTGAAAATCACGCAAAGGAAAAAACCATGAAAATTCGTACGATGGCTGGCCTGATGGCCGGGCTGCTGCTGTGTGCAGCGCCGCAACTGGTCCAGGCTGCGCCCAACTGTTTCGCCATCAATGGAAACCTGGGTTTTACGGGCACGATGGCGCTGCAGCTGGGCAGCCTTGCCGTGCCGCGTGACGTGCCGAATGGCACCATGCTGTACTTCCAGTATTTTAGCCAGGCAGCCAATGGCCTGCAACTGCAATGCGATGCGCCAAACGCTGCGGTTCGGCAATCATTCCGTATGCAGGGCGTTGGCGCGAATGCCAACTTTAGCGGAAACCAGGCGTACGCCGGCAAAGTCTATGCAACGAGGGTGCCTGGCATTGGCGTCGCCTGGTTCGCCAACGGGAAGTGGATGACTGACGGAAATGTAGATACTATCAATAGCAACCCATCGCCCTACATCTGTGGCGGCGATGGAGCCCCTCCGGGAACGTGCAACACTAAACTGCTCGACAGGGCACCCCCCTCTACCTCCTTCGCGCTCATCAAGACGGGGCCGGTGGGGGCGGGAATCATACGGGCACGTGACTTGGGCAGTGTGTCCTATTTTGCGACCGTGAATGGCGGCAGCACGGAGTTCATTATCACTTCAATTGGCTTGACAGGCAGTATCAGCGTGGTCAGCAGCACTTGCCGTACGCCCGACGTCAAGGTGGCGCTGGGCAGCAGGAAAGTATCTGCCCTGACGGGGGCGGCAGGTACGCCCACGCCGACGGTCAGCTTTGTGCTCGGCCTGACCGACTGCCCGGGGTTTCCCGGCAATTTCCATCTCACCCAGGCGACGTCGCCAATGTCGTCTGAAAACGGGGTTGTCAGAGACCCCAGTTTTCTGCCTAACAGCGTCAGCGTGCGGATAGATCCTGCCGCACCGGCAATCGATGCGGCCAGGGGCGTGCTGAGCCTGACGACGGAAAGAGGGGTGGCCACTGGCGTGGGCGTGCAATTGCTCGACAGTGCAGGCGCGCCCTGGCCCCTGTCGAAGGATGTCAAGCTGAGTAACGTGCTCGCTGCCGGCACCCGGTCGCTCGATATTTCCCTGGGAGCGCGCTACCTGAAAACCACGCCGGGTAAAGTGACGGCTGGTCCGGCCAATGCGGTGGCGACTTATACATTGACTTATCAATAATTTTTGCAAGATCAAATGCAAAAAAACGGCGCGCCAGTGATGGCGCGCCGTTTTTGCGTGGGGAGCGGCCATGCCGCTCGTCAGCGATCAGTGCCGGGAGTTCGTGAGTGCCTTGAGTTCGCCGATGGGCAGGCCCGATGCCTCGTGCATGCGTATCAGCATGTCGGTATCGACGGCGGAGTTCCCTTTTCTCAGCTTGCTGATCGCGAAGGGCGGCACACCCAGCTCGCGGGCCAGGCAGGCGTCATTACGCAGCCCCATGTAGGCGAGCAGGCGTTCGACCAGCGCTGTGGCACCATGCCCCTGGGCCGGTGTTTCGGCTTCCATGGGGTTGGCGGCCTGGGAATGCGGTATCAGTTGCTGCATGATGGTCATGTCATTGCGCCTTTACCGCCATGCTTCCAGGCTTGGGCAGTTGACCCTGGAGGAATTGCTCGCGCTCCATCGGGCGTGCCAGCGCATAGCCCTGGCCGATGCGGCAGCCGATGCCCAGCAATGCCGCCAGCACGGATTCGTTTTCGATGCCTTCGGCCACCAGTTTCAGATTGAGCCTGTGTGCCAGGGCAACGAGGGTGGCGACGATGGCATGCGAATGGCTATTGGTTTCCATGTCGCGAATAAAGGCACCGTCGATCTTGACTTCATCGAAAGGCATCTTGAACAGGACGTTGAAGGTGGCGGAGCCGGCGCCGAAGTCGTCGAGCGACAGGGGAAATCCCTTCGCCCGCAGGGTGTTGAGGCAGCCCGACAGGCACAGTTCATCGAGGACAGGCAAGTCTTCGGTGACTTCGACTTTCAGCAGTCGCGGCGGCAGGCAGGCATCCCGCATTCTTGTGGCAAGCATATCTGCCATGCCGGGCGCGCACACGGTATCGATCGAGGCGTTGACGGCAACCGGCACGTCCGCACCTTGACGGCGCAGGTGCCGCAGCACATCGATGACCTCCTTGACGACCCGGTCGAATAGCTGCATATGCAGGCCGAGCCGGTTGACCATGGGAATCAGCACCGCCGGCGACACGTCGCCGTACCGTGGGTGCCGCCAGCGCAGCAGTGCTTCCGCGCTGACGATGCGCCTGCTGTGCAGGTCATACTGTGGCTGGTAGAGCACGCGCAGGCCCTCGCCCGTGCATATCGCATGGACAACGTCGGCATCGCTGGGCCGTGCCGGGGCATATCGCTTGAGCGCTTGCGGATGCTGTTTGCGTTCCTGCGGCACGGCGCCGGGCACGGTGAGGCGCAAGGGCAGGCGCTGGCACACCGTGATGGAAGGAATGGCATACACGGTGGCGCTCATGGCATTTTTCCCGGCGGATTAAGATGGAATAAGTATAGGGACGGCGATTTCAGCGGAGAATCGGACTGTTCTGAAAAGCGCCGCCCCGCCCAGGCTGGACGTCATGACGGACCGGCCAGTTTGCCCGGCTAGCGTGCCGTTCCCGGGCCGATATAACGGTCGATGAAGCGGAATACGGTCTCGCCCCACAGAATCCGGTTGCTTTCCTTGGCCCAGCCATGGCCCTCGCCCGTCATCACCATCCATTCGACGGCATTACCTTGCTTGCGCAACTGGTCGCGCATTTTCTCGCCGTGAATCAGGGGCACGCGCATGTCCTCGCTGCCGTAGGCCATCAGCACGGGCGCTTTGATCCTGGCGGCATTGCCGATGGCCGAAACTTTTTGGAAATACGCGTCGTCGGTCTTCGGATCGCCGTGCATCTTGGCACCCATGTCATCCATGACCGGGCCGGACATATCGGACCAATTGACGGTAAACAGCATCTTGACGTCGGTGACGCCGACCCAGTTGATGCCACATTGGTACAGGTCGGGGTTTTTCACCAGGCCGTACATGGTGGCGTAGCCGCCGTAACTGGCGCCGATGATGCACACGCGCTTGCGGTCGACGATGCCTTGCCTGACCAGCTCCTCGATGCCGTCCGTGATGTCGTCCTGCATGCTCAGGCCCCATTGCTTCCAGCCCGCCGTGTGGTGTTTCCAGCCAAAACCGGTCGACATGCGAAATTGCGGCTGCAGCACGGCATAGCCGCGCGAGGCCAGCATTTGGGTCAAGGGATCGTACTGAAAATGGTCGCGCGAGTGCGGTCCGCCATGGATGTAGGCGACCAGCGGCAGGGCCCTGGGCGCGCGGCCTTGCGGCAAGGTGAGATAGGCCGGTATATGCAGTCCGTCGCGTGCCTGGTAAGAGATTACTTTCTGTTCAGAAAGTTTCTTGCCATCCAGAATGGGCATCACACTGTACAAAGGCTCCAAGGTTTTTTTGCGCGTGTTGAACAAATACAGCTTGCCCACATTATTCACACCTGTGGCACTGACAACCGCGTGGTCGCCACGCCATTGGAAATTGACCTCTTCGTTGGGCAAGCTGGCGTTCAGCGACGCCTGCAGGCGTGCATATTCCGGATCGAAGTAGTGCTTTGTCGACTTCATGCCATCCACCTGCACGCCGATGATTTTCTTGCGCGCATAGTCGAACAGCAAGCCGTTATTGACATCGACTAGTGTATCCTCGGCAATTAAATCCCCGGCCTTATTGCCGGAGAAATCCCAGATGTGGACGCCCGCCTTGTCGCGGCCGTTGAAGCGGCCGGCGACAAACAAGGTCTTGTTGTCGAAATCGAAGCCCAGCGGATTCATGGTTTTGCCTTCAGTGGCATAGGCTTGGTAGATGGGTTTCCACGGCGCCTTGTCTTCTTCGCGGTAATACACGGTCTGCTTGATGCGCTTGCTGCCATCTTCCACGCTCATGGCCGAGGCCACCCGGATCACATTGTCATGATCGAGCAGCCAGTCGCTGACGGCGCCGGGATTATCAAATGTCAACAAGGTCTTGCGGCCAGTGGTCGTGTCCATGCGAAAAACGTCGCTGGCGCCCAGGTCGGCCCCGCTGCCGCGCTCGTTATTGGAGACAATCAAATCGTTGCTGCCGTCGCCAACCCGCTTCAATACCTGTACCGGTTTGTAGGGCTTGCCGGTGCTCATGGCGTCCTTGACGCTGGCCACGAGGATGCGGAAAGCGCTGCCGTCGCGGTTGACGGCAAACAAGCCGCCGCCCGTCTGTTTTTCCATCACTTCGCTGCTGCCCTTGCTGATGCTGAACACCAGGCGCTGGTTGTTCACCCACAGCGGACTGGTGACATCCCAGTCCGGATCGGAGGCCACGACGGTGGAAGCGCGCGTTTCCAGGTTGATGATGGCCAGCACGAAACGTCCGTTGCGGGGCGTGAGCACGGCAAGATTCAGCCCGTCGGGCGATAGCAGGGGGCTGCCGCTAAATTCGCCTTTCTTGAAAAAATCCGCAATGGGAATCGTCTCGTCGGCGTGGGCCAGACCGGTATGCATGCCAGCGCCGGCAAGCAGCAAGGCGAGTAGGGTAAGAGTGGGGGTGTATTTCACTTATATCTCCATCATGAATGGGACAGCGCTCTGGCTAATCAGAGTACATATGGCAAGCAGGGCCGCGCCAGAGAAGCTGGCACGGCTTGATCCTTGGCTTACTTGAAGGCGTAATCGGCAGTCAATTGGAAGTAGCGTCCCATTGATCCATGCAGGCCAGAAATGAAGTTATTGCCATAATGCGGATAGAATGGCGGTTTCCGGTCAAAGGCATTGCGCACCGCAAAACTCAGCTTGGTGTTCTTGAAGCCGGAGTAGCTGCCCCCCAGATTGAAGACGGTGAACGAGGCAATGCCCTTGCACAAGGCGGGATAGCCTTCTGTTGCCAGTTTGCATGGTTCGGTGCGGTCTTCAAACGAAGACATCTTGCCGATAAATTCCACGTCGGCCGACAGGTTGTAGGCGGCTTTTTTCCAACCCAGGCCCAGATTTCCCTGCACGGTAGGCGTTCCCGCGACACCGGCATACTGGATCAGTTTTTCATTTGCCGATGGCGCTGTCCTGAACGAGTAGGTATGGCTCAGGTTCAGTTGCGGATGCAGGGTGCCGTATTCGCCGAGGTTGAGCCTGCCCACCATCTTCAAGTCCAGGCCGCGTACTTGCGTCATTGCCACGTTGGTCAGAAGCATGGTGATGGATTTGACCTGGCCCGCGGTGGCCCCGGCCAGTTGGTCGTCAGCCGTAAGCGGTTCACGCACGATGGCCACGGCAGGATTGTTGGCGTAGCGTGCCGGGTCAGCGAGCACCTTCGACAGGGCCAGGGTGGAAATTTCATTATTGCGCTCAATCTGCCACACATCGAGCGTCGTCAGGAACGAGCTGCTGGGTTCCCAGGCGATGCCCAAGGTGAGGTTTTTCGCCGTCTCCGGCTTGAGATCCTTGTTGGCGCCGCTGCGATATGGAGAGTTGCTATCGCAGCCCAGGGTAAATCTGGCATTGCAGCGGGCCGTATCCTTGTACGACAAATAGGCATTGCGTACATCGGTCGAGTTTTCTACCAGCGTGGGCGCGCGGAAGCCTTTCGCATACGTGCCGCGTACCAGGAAGGCTGGCGTGACGGACCATTTCAAGCCCACCTTTGGCGTCGTCGAGCTGCCATAGTCCGAGTAACGGTCATGCCTTGCCGCCAGGCTTGCTTCCAGATTTTTCAGCAGCGGAATGGTGGCCTCGCCATATACGGAAGAGACATGGCGACTGTTCGAGATGCCAGGAGGCGATTGCGCCTGATGATAGAGCTCGCCCGCAATGGCGCGGGAGTCGGGCGAGTTCGACAGCGACTCGCGCCGGAATTCCGTCCCCAGTGCCACACCCACGGCGCCCGCGGGCAGCGTGAACAATTCGCCGGAGATCTTGGCATCGATTTGCGCCAGGGACGATTTGAATGTGCTGTCGGCGCTGGTCGTTATCGTACGGAACAGCGCTTCGTTGGCGCTGCCGCCGCCAAAGATAAAGCGTCCATCGTGGTAGGCACTGATGAAGGGCGTGGTCAGGATCGCGCTACTGTTGTGCGATTGGACTTTGCTGCCAGTGAAAAGGATGGCTGTTTCCCAATCCCAGTTCTTGTAGTCGCCTTTGGCGCCTGCCAGGTAACGGCTGAAATCGGTTGTATTCTTCATGCCCTGGGAAGGGAAGTCACGCAATGAAGCACGCACGCGTACCGTGCCATTGCCACCGGCCAGAGTCTTGCCGTCAGGGCCGATCAGTTCTTTCGGGTATTGCGGATGGGTAATGGGCAGGTCGAGAGTGGGCTGGTTATTTTGCCCGGCAAGCCAGTGCGGTATGCCGGTCACGGTTGCCGTATTCCGGTTCAACATCAACTCGCCGAATACGGTGGTGCTGGCGTTTGCCTGCCAGGTAATCCTGCTGATCAGGCCGATGCGGTCCGTCTTGCCGCCAGCGTTGATGGTGCTATCCTTCAAATTGTCGAAGACGCAGGCCTGCCCCATTGCATTTTTTTCCAGAATCCCCGACGCCGGCACCAGACGGTCCGCCGGACATTGACTGTCCAAGGTGCGCATCACATACCGGCCAGTCGCCTTGTCGGTCCAGAAAAGGTTGCCAGGGTAGGTGTAGAGCGTGCGGTTATCCTTGTAGCCCCAGGCGCGCAAATCTTCCGTGCCCAGGTACGCGTCGCGCTTGTGCAGATACGCTTCCTTACGCGTGCGCACATCGAGTGTGGCATAGGCATTGAAGTGGTCCTTGACCAGGCTGCCTTTGCCGAAGGTGATGTTGGCGCGCTGCGTTTCGCCATCGCTGCGGCTGGACTGGCCCAGCGAAGCGCTCAGTTCCAGTCCTTCGTAACTGCTGCGCAGGATGATGTTGATCACACCGGCTATCGCTTCGGAACCGTAGATCGCCGAGGCGCCATCCTTCAGGATTTCAATGCGCTCGACGGCACCGACAGGGATGGAGTTGATGTCGACAAAGGTGGTCTGGAAGTCCGGTTGCGCGTACGCCGCCAGCCGGCGGCCGTTGATCAGCATCAAGGTCGCCTGGCTGCCGAGGCCGCGCAGGTTCAGGCCGGCGGCACCGGCCGTGAAGCCGTCGGTCTTGTTTTCATTGACGCCCCCAATATTGGCGGAAATGGTGCGCAGTACCTCGTTGAGGGAAGTGGCGCCGCCGCGCGTCAGTTCTTCGCGCGTGATGATCTGTACCGGCGAGGCTGATTCCAGTTCGATGCGCCGCACGTTCGAACCTGTGACATAGACTTTTTGCGTAGGGGCATGTTCAGCCGCTTGCGCCTGCTTGTCTGCAGTGATGGATGGAGTGCCTGGATCTGTTTGCTGCGCCTGTACCTGCCCCGCGATGCTGAGACCGGCGGCTGTCGCCATTGCCAATCGGACCAGTACGACGAGTTTTTTTTCGTTGAGTAACATTGCACCCTCTTTGGTTATAGGTAGTCGTTGTTGTGGTAGCCAATAACGCGACTTGCCGCCTGGCCATTCCGCTGCCTGGTATGGCACCGGGCTGGCCTGATGCATCAGCGGCTAGTACCCATGGAAATATTGTATTTTTTCCAATGAGCGACTTCAAATATACCGAGCGGGAAAGGGTGGAAAAATAGGACTGGTCTTAAAGCACATCGCTAAATTCTTAATACAACAATGATCCGCTGGAGCGCCGGATAGAGTAATAAATCGCTGGATGGGGATGTCAGGGAAGGGCGGGGGGCGTGCTGTCGGCCTGGCTCAGGCGCATCTGTGGATTGCGGGCGACGATCCGGCCGGGCACTTGCGCGTGCGCAAGCCGCGGGTTCAGAGACCGAAGGCGCCGCGCATGAAGTCGCCACGCAGCGCGTTGATCCTGGCGAAGTCGCGCGTGTAATACAGCTTGTTCGTCAGCAGCACGGCATAGCGGCCGCGCCGGGGGCTGAGCCACATGGCCGTGCCGGTGAAACCCTGGTGGCACCAGACGTCGTCTTGCGGCCCGCTGCCGGCCGCCGGGTGCCAGAACAGGCCGCGCGACGGGTTCAAGGAACCCGTCTGCAGCGTCAGCGAATCACGCACCCAGCCGGCATCGAGTACAGCGCCATGCAGGCCCGGCGCCAGCATGGCCCGCAGGAAGCGCTGCAAGTCGGGCACGTTGGAAAACAGCCCGGAGATGCCGCACACGCCGCCCAGCAGCCGGGTCGAAAAATCATGTACCACGCCGGCAAGGTGGGCGCCCGCCTGCTCGCAATACTCGGTGGGCGCGACCAGCTGGCCGTGCCGTGGCGTCACAGGGCCGAATCCCGTGGCGGCCATGCCCAGCGGCTGCAGCACATGCTCGGCCAGGGCCTGGTCCAGGGGCATGCCCAGCAGCCGTTCGATGACAAAGCCGAGGATCAGGGCCGCGCGGTCCGTGTATTCGACAGCTTGACCTGGCGTGCCTTCCAGCGGTTCGCGCAGCACGCCGCGCACGATATCGTCGTACACCTCGCCATAGCTGGCGCGCAGGCGGGCGCGCAGCGGCAAGCCGGCCGTATGGGTCAGCAGCTGGAAAATCGTGATGGGCGCCAGTGCATGCCCCTGCGTGCCGGGCAGCACGTCGGCCAGCCGGTCGTCCAGGCGCAGGCGTTTCTGGCTAATCAGCCTGCCAGTCAGCGACCAGACGCTGACGATCTTGGTCAGCGAAGCGATATCGAACAGGGTGCCGACCTGCATCGCGGCGCTGGCGGGCTCGGGCGTGAGCCGCCCGGCCGCGCCCGCCACGCCGTGGTGGACGGTGCCCATGGCCCAGGCCGCGCCTGGAAAAATCTGTTCGTGCACGCCGGCTTGCACCAGTTCTGCCAGCTGTTCCGTTATCTGCATGATGATTGCGCTGTGTGTGTGCTGTCATGGCTTGTCGTTTCCACGCCCAGCCAGCGCGCCACCGACTGCGCCACCCATTCGCCCTCGTCGAGCGGCAAATCGTGGCCCGCGTCGCGGTGGATCAGGCAATCGGCCTGCCAGGCGCGCGCCAGGCGCTGCGAGCAGCGGTGGTCGACCAATAGGTCTTGCGCGCCGGCCATCACCAGCACGGGCATGGGCGGGTGGACGCTGGGCGCGCGGTAGCGGGCGGCCGACAGCAGCTGGCGCAAGGCGTTGCGGCGGCTGACGGGGTATTCCTGTTGGTAGCTGAGCCAGCCGGCCAGCAGCGCGGGGTTGCCGCCAGCATGCCGGCGGCTCGTCAGGCGCAAGATCAGCGCTTCCTGGCTGGCTGCGTCGCCGGCCAGCAGCTGGCGCAGCAGGGCGCCGTAGTTTTGCCAGCGCAGGCGCCGGTAAAACGGGCTGTATGGCCGCATGCTGGTGTTGATGAGCACGCAGCGGGCGATTTCCTGCGGGTAGCGGTGCGCCCATTCGACGGCCACCATGCCGCCCAGCGACAGGGCCAGCAGGCGGTAGGGCGGGGCGATGCCGCGCGCCTGCAAGTCCTGGCGGCAGCTTTCCACCATGGCGGCCACGAGGGTGGCGCTGTCTTCGTCGTGGCGCGTGCCGTTGCCGGGCAGGTCGGGCGTGACGATGCGGGCGCCGGGCAGAGCGCGCGCCAGCGTGGCGGGAAAGGTGCCCCAGTGGCGCTGTTCGCGCATCAAACCGCGCAATAAAATCCAGGTGGGCGGGTTCATGATTCGTACCATTGCGCCAGGGCGCGCCGGCGCTGCGCCTTGCGCAGCAAGCCTTCCGGCATCCAGCGGCCGTGGCTGCTGGCGGCGCGCATGAGGAAATCGAACCAGACCAGGTGCCGCCGCAGCACGCGCTGCAAGCGGTGTGCGGCCGTGGGGTTGAAGATGCTGACCCGGTTGAACAGCTGGCGCGGGTTTTTCTTGACCCACAGCCACGAACCCATTTCCAGGGTCAGCGGCAGGAACACGCGCCCGCTGTAGCTGGTGCCGTTCAGGTACAGATAGTCCCACAGGTCGCCATGCGTGCGGTATTGCCGGCTTTGCGGCTCGAACACATAGTTGTGGTTGGGGTAGCTCTGGCTGAACAGCTCTTCCAGCGCGCTGATCTCGGCCAGGTGGGCTATCGGCACCTTGGTATGCGCATGGGGAAACCAGATGCGGTCGCGCAAGCCGAAGCCGGAATGGCAATCGAGGGCGATGCTGAACTGGCGCGACAGCAGTTCGCGCTCGACCAGGTCGCACACGGCCTGGCTTTCCAGCTCCATGGGGCCGTGCGCCGCGCCCCGGTACCAGGGCAGGCGGGCGCTGTAGCGCTGTCCACCGAGCATGAACGGCACTTTTTCGCGCGCGCTCAAGGGCGCGTTGCGCATCAGGTCCACGCCGCGCGGATTGCAGCGCGTGGCTTGCCACATGCCGCCCGGATTGACCAGCGGCATGAAGACGAGGCGCATGCTTTCCAGCTGCTGGTGCAGGGTGGCATCCCAGCGCAGGCGGGCGACCAGGCTTTCCAGGAAAGACAGGATGACTTGCGTGCCGATGCGTTCGAGGCCGTGGATGCCGCCAAACAAGCCCAGCACGGGCACGTCGGGGCTCGGATTACCCAGGGCGATGCTGTACACGGGGAATTCGCGCCCATCCATGGCGATGCTGCAGGGCGCGGCCACTTCCAGGTGGCTGCCGCCCTCGTCGATGAGGCGCTTCAGCATGACCAGCTCGGGCAGATTTTTTTCGATCATCAGGCGTCTGAAAGGGAAAGTGACAGCCAGTGTAGCCGAAATCACTGCCGCGCCAGACGTTCCGCATGGCGAAATTTGCGCACGCTGGCCATGTCACGAAGCCGTCATTTTTTGTGTGTAGGCTATTGCAGTTGATACAAGAATTATCACTTGGCAATACCTCGTTTCCGCATATTTTCACCCTCACACGATAGCGACACGATAGCGATATGACAGGCAGCCCGGCATCCGTTCATGTGCTAGCGCTGGCCGGATACCTGGTACTGCTGGGTTTCCTGGCCGCGGTGGGACCCGTACGGGCGCAGCCGGCCGATGGCCCCGTGCTGCAGTTCGATATCGCCGCGCAAAACCTGGGCGACGCGCTCGACCTGTACAGCCGCCGCACGGGCATCGCCGTGCTGATGGACCAGCGCTACGCGCAGCGCCAGTCGGCCGCCGTGCGCGGCGCGCATGCGGCCGGCGCGGCCCTGCAATCCTTGCTGGAGGGTACTGGGCTGCAATCGCGCCTGTCCGATGCGCAAGCCGTCATCGTGTATGCCCCGGCAGGCGCAGCCGAGCTGCCGCAGGCCGCCGTCGTGGCCGCCGCCGACATACCGGGTGCCACGCAGGGCGGCGGAGACCATGCTGTCTATGTGAGCCGCTTGCAGCACGTACTGCTGGGGCTGCTGTGCCGCGCGGCGCAGACGCGTCCCGGCGGCTACCGCCTGGCGCTGCAGCTGTATCTGAACCGTGCCGGCGTGGTGGACCGCGTGCACCTGCTCGACAGCACCGGCTTGCGCGCGCGCGACACGGCGATCGCTCGCGTGGTGCTGGGCATGCGCGTGGGCGCGGCGCCGCTGCCGTCGATGCCGCAGCCCGTTTCCATCCTGCTGCTGCCGCAAGGGCCGGGCAGCGAAGTCGATTGCGCCTCCAGCATGCCGGGCAGCAACGCGCCATGAGCATGCCCGACCTGCGCACCAAGCTGAAACGCCATCTCAGTTCGCGCTACGCCGTGCTGCGCTGGCGCCTCGAACGGGTGGTCGGCTGCAAGCATCATGCGGCCGATGCGCTGCAGGAAACCTGGCTACGCCTCGAAGCGATGGTGGCGCCTGGCCCCGCTGCCGCGCCCGTCCACAATCCCGACGCCTATCTGCTGCGTATGGCGGCCAATATCGCCACCGACGCGTATCGCCGAGACCGCATCATCGTCACCGAGCGCGAACGCGAAGAGCTGATGCACATGGCCGACGAGGCCGGCGACGACATCAGCGACCCGGCGCGCATCGTCTCGGCGCGGCTCGACGTGCAGGCGCTCGACGCGGCCCTGGCGGGCCTGTCGCCGCGCCGCCGCGCCATCCTGACGGCGGCGCGCATCGACGGCATGCTCAACGCGGAAATCGCCGAGCGCTTCGGCATTTCCGTGGCGATGGTGAAGAAAGAATTGCAGGCCGCCATGCAACACTGTAAAACGTGCATGGCCGATGCCGATGCCGCCCAGCGCAGCGATGTGTCGGGCCGCCGTAAATATTGATGAATCCCATGACCGCTCCTGACCGCGATCCACGCGACGTTTTTGAACCTGCCGACACGGCCATCGGCCAGCAAGCCGCTGCCTGGTGGGCGCGGCTGCGTGCCGACGATTTTACGCAGGCCGACGCCGACGCCTTGCGCGCCTGGTGCGCGCGCAGCCCTGCGCATGCGCGCGCCTGGCGCGAACTGCAACAGCTGTGGCAGGCGCTCGACCCCGCCTTGAGCCGCGCCGTCGCCGCGCCACAGCGGGAGAACGTGCTGGCGTTCCCGGCGCGCCCCGGGCGGCGGGCTTTTCTGGGCGGCGCGCTGGCGGCCGGCGTGGCCGTGCTGGCCTTGCGCCCGCCGCTGGGCGCCTGGCCTTCGCTGCAGGAATGGAGCGCCGACTACCGCACGGGCACGGGCGAGCAGCGGCAAGTGGCCCTGTCGCAGCAGATGACGGTGCAGATGAATACGCAGACGCGCATCAATGTGCAGGCGCCGGAAGCGATCGAGCTGCTGGGCGGCGAGGCGGAAATCCTTGCCAGCGGCGCGCGTCAGCCCGTGACGGTGGTGGCGGGCGCGGGGCGCTTGCTGGCGCAGTCGGCCCGCTTCAACGTGCGCCATACGGACGATGCCGTTTGCGTCACCTGCCTGGCGGGCGCCGTGGACGTCGTCTGGCAACAGCGCCGCCAGACCCTCGATGCGGGGCAGCAACTGGTGTATGACGACCGGGGCGTGCAGGCGGCCACGGCCGCACCAAAGGGCGAAGCGAACGCGTGGCGCACGGGCGCGCTGTCGTTTGTCGGCAAGCCGCTGGCCGAAGTCGTCGATGAAATCAACCGCTACCGTCCGGGCCGTGTCGTGCTGCGTAATGCCGAGCTGGGCCGCCGCCTCGTGCGCATGCGTTTTTCCATCGGGCAAATCGATGGCGCGCTGGCGATGATACGCGACCTGTACGGCGCGCAAATGACCAGTCTGCCAGGCGGCATCGTGCTGCTCAGCTGATCCCGGTTTTCCCAGCGGCAGGGGATTGAAAATATTTTTCAAAAAACATTATCCCTTCCGCCGCCCAGCTACGTCATGGAGGCATGGACGCTTGCGCTACCGCCAGGCTCCGTTCCCTTCTCTCTAGCCAGGAAACCATTGCCATGACCAAGCTTCACACTGCCCAGCGCCCAGTCCCCACCGTTGACACGGGCGCGCAGCGGTCCTCCACGCTGGGCAGCCGCTTGCGGCTCACGCCGCTCGCTTACGCATTGACCACCATGCTGATGGCGGGCGCCTTTACCACGCCGGCGCGCGCGCAGCAGGCATTCAGCGGCGGCTGGTTCGCGGCCAAGGGCGCGGCGCAAAATACGGCGGCCACCTCGGGCCGCCTGCCGAATGGCCAGCCGCTGCCGCTGGGCAGCCGTCCCGAGGGGCAACAACAGCAGGCGAACCAGCAATTGCAGCGCTCGCTCAACAACCTGAACCTGGCTGCGCGCGCCATCGCCGCGCAGCAATCGGCCCAGGCGCAGGCGCGCCAGGCGGCAGCCGGGCTGCCCGGCGTACCCGATGGTCTCGTGAAAGGCGGCTTGCAGGTCGACACCAACAGCCTGACGGCAGGATGGCTCAATGCCCAGGGCCCCGTGCAGACAGTGGCGAACGGCAAGACGGCCGTGGTGGTGCAGCAGACGGCGGACAAGGCCATCCTGAACTGGGAAACGTTTAATGTGGGCAAGGACACGACCCTGACCTTCCAGCAGCAGAAGGACTGGGCCGTATTGAACCGGGTCAACGATCCGCAAGCGCGACCCAGCCAGATCCAGGGCCAGATCAAGGCCGATGGCACGGTGCTGCTCGTCAACCGCAACGGCATCGTGTTTACGGGCACGAGCCAGGTCGACACGCGCAGCCTGGTGGCGGCCGCGGCCCGCATCAGCGACGCGCAATTCCAGAAGGACGGCATCTACAGCCCCGGCACGGCCGGCGCCTCGACGTTCACCGATGCGGCCGGCAAGGTGCAGGTGCAGGCTGGTGCGCGCATCGCCAGCAATGCCCCGAAGGGCAGTACGGAAGGCGGCGGTTACGTAATGCTGCTGGGCAAAGAAGTGCACAACGGGGGCGAGATCAGCACGCCCAAGGGGCAGGCCCTGCTGGCCGCCGGCGACAGTTTCAGCATTAAAAAAGGCGTGGGCACGGATGGCAATCCGCTGTCGACCACGCGCGGCAGCGAAGTCACGCCGCAGTTCGCGGCTGCCAGCACGGCGGGCAAGGTCGTCAACACGGGCCTGATCCAGGCGCGCGAAGGCGACATCACCCTGGCTGGGCGCACGGTGCAGCAGGACGGCGTGCTGCTGGCTTCCACCACGACGGCCACGCGCGGCACCATCCACCTCAATGCCCTGGGCAGCGACGCGGCAGTGACGCTGGGCCGCGGTGCCACCACGGCCATCCTCGTCGAGGACGACGGCAAGACGACGGCGCTCGACAGCCAGCGCGACGCCATGCGCGGGCCGGCCGTGGCGATAGACCAGAATATCTCGGTCGTCAACGACCGCCGCGACCAGTCGCGCATCGAGATCGGCAGCGCCGGCACGGTGGAATTCCTCGGCGACTCCCTGACCCTGGCCACGGGCGGCCAGATCGCCGTCAATGCCAGCAGCCGCAGCCTCGTGCGCGACGGGGCGCAGCTCGACGTCTCCGGCGCCGTCGGCGTGAAGGTGGCGATGGAGGCGAACAATGTCGAGATCAATGTGCAGGGTAACGAGCAGCGCGATGCGCCCGTCAACCGCGACGGCAAGGCTTTGATCAATAACAATATCTGGGTCGACCGCCGCAAGCTGGTGTTCGTACCGAAGGGCACGAACGGCTACGACAGCGACCGCTGGTACACGGCCGGCGGCTTGCTGGAAGTGGCCGGCTACCTGGGCACGCAGGGGCACTCCGTCAGCGAATGGATGGCGCAGGGCGGCACGGTCACCTTCGGCGGCAAGGATGTCGTCACGCAGCTTGGCTCCAGCATCAACCTGTCGGGCGGCACCCTGGACGTGCAGACGGGCGCGCTGCGCCAGACCTGGCTGAAGGGCGCGGACGGCAAGCTGTACGAGGCGGGCAGCGCGCCGGCCGACTTGCCGTATGCGGGCGTGTACAAGGGGTATGAGGAAGAACATGCGCGCTGGGGCAAGGATGCCAGCGCCTTCTACGCCAATCCCCTGATCGCCGCGCAAAAACGCCTGGAAAACGGCTACACGGTGGGTCGCGATGCGGGCAAGCTGGTGGTGGCGACCGGTTCGGCCGTGCTGGAGGGGGGGATTGAGGGCGACGTCTTCCAGGGCGAGCGCCAGGCACAGGCGCCGCAGGCGCTGCTGGACGGCTACCAGCAGTCGCAGCTGGCGGCCGCGCAGCGGGGGCAATTGATCGTCGGCCAGTATCAGCCGATGTTCGACAAGCGCACGGGCGTACTGCAGCATGCGTTGTCGGCCGTCATGGACGAGGTGCGCCTGACGCGCGTGCAGGACGGCATCGCCGCCGGCCTCGACGTGGCCGACGTATTGGCTGCAGAGCATCAGGGCAAGCTGCTGCTCGACACCAACTTGCTCAACAGCCAGCAACTGGGCGCCGTCCGCATTGCCGCGAAAGGCGCGATCACCGTCGACAGCGCGCTGCAGGTGGCCGATGGCGGCAATATCACCCTGTTCGGCAAGGACGTGGCCATCAACGCCAGCCTGCGCAGCCGTGGCGGCAGCATCGCGGCCGGCAACGTGCTGAACCAGATCGGTGCGCTGGGCATGCTCGATACCTTCGTCAATCCGGGCGTCCCCCCGAGCAAACTGGTGCTGGCCGATGGCGTCAGCCTCGATACCAGCGGTCTGCTCAGTAACGTGCTGCGCGATCCGCTGGCCGCCGCCGGCCTGCCATACCTGAACGGCGGCAGCGTGTCCCTGCGCGCGTATGGCGACGTGCGCATCGGCAATGGCAGCCTGATCGACGTGAGCTCGGGCGCGGCCATCCTGGCGCAGGCGAAACAGCAGGGCGGCAAGGGCGGCAACGTCACCCTGGCCAGCTATGGCGCGACGGCCGACCTGGCGCTGGGCGAAGGCGCGCAAGTGCGCGGCCATGGCGTGGCGGGCGGCGGCAAGCTGGAATTGCAGGCCAACAAGATCATGATCGGCCACATTGAAAAACCCGAGGCAGGCAGCCTGCACTTGGGCGGCGATTTCTTCGACAAGGGTTTTTCCAGCTATAGCCTGGTCGGCAAGCAGGGCGTGACGGTGGCGGACGGCACGCAGGTGGATGTGCGCATGCCCGTGCTGCGCGTGGTAGAGAATGAAAAACTGGCCCTGTGGATGCCGGAACAGGTCACGGAAAACCCGCTCAAGGGCACCTTGACGCAGCGCAAGGGCGCCAGCCTGGCCGTGCAGGTGGGCGATATCCAGTCCGGCGCGGCCGACATGGCCATCGCCGAATTGCTGGTGGGCAAGAATGCCGTGGTGAGCGTCGACGCGGGCCAGTCCATCAAGCTGTCCAGCGTGGGCCAGCTGACGGTGGAAGGGCGCTTGAACGCCTGGGGCGGCAAGGTCAGCCTCGGTAGCGTGGCCGTCGACCGGCCTGTGTCCGAAGCGGTGGAGGCGGCCGGCCATGGCCGCTCTATCTGGATCGGCGAGCATGCCGTGCTCGACGTGGCATCGCGCGCCGTCAGCGCCACGGATGCGCAGGGCCGGCGCTACGGCAAGGTGGTCGATGGCGGCAGCATCGTCGTCGGCGGCGAGATCGACCATGCGCAGGGCAGCACCTCGGCGGCCAGCCTGTTTGTCGTCGTGCGCGACGGCGCCGTGCTCGATGCGTCCGGCGCGCACGCCGTGCTCGACGTCAATGGCGCGGCCGTCGACGTGGCCAGCGCGGGCGGCAGCATCGCGCTGGCGTCGAACAATGGCTTGTACCTCGATGGCCAGCTGCTGGCCAGGGCGGGCGGCGCGGGCGCGGCGGGCGGCAGCCTGTCCGTGGCCACGGGTTCGCCCGAATACCGCAAGGAGCTGGCGCAGGCCAGGGTATTGCAGGGACGCCAGCTGATCCTCACGCAGCGCCAGCTTGCCAGCGACCTGGCCGAAGGTATCAGTGCGCAGGACGGCGAGCAGGCACTCCAGTACGGCCATGGCCGCTTGTCGGTGGAGCAGGTGGACGCTGGCGGCTTCGGCAACCTGGCCCTGCTTGGCGCCGTCACCTTTGGCGGCGACGTGACGCTGAAAATGCAGCAGAGCTTCCAGCTGTATGGCGCGCCGGCGCTGGCCCCCGGCAGTTCGCCCGACGCGCGCGTCAAGGTGGCGGCGCCGTATGTGCGCCTGGCCAGCATCAAGCCGGTCGGACGCGATTTCTATGTCAGACCAGGCACGGCGGGGCAAACGCCGGTCGCCAGGCAGATCGGCTTTGAAGGCGACCTGATCGATGTGCGCGGCCTGGTTAATATCGTCGCCGACGACGTGCGCCTGACCAGCCGCGGCGACCTGCGTTTCCTGCTGTCCCCGCTGGGCTGGGATGGCAACCAGCCGACGACGGTGCTGTCCACGCAGGGCGACATGACCCTCAGCGCGGCCCAGTTGTATCCGGAAACGGGCGCCGGCGCCGCCGTGCGCGCGGGCGTGGGCACAACGCTGGGCAATATCAGCTACGATCCGAAGCGCACGCTGACCATCGCGCGCAGCACGGACACCATCCCCGCCGTGCCGTATTCGGCCTTTGGCATGCTGCAGTTCGGCGCCGCGCACATCGAGCAGGGCGGCATCGTGCGCGCGCCGCTGGGTCTCATCAATCTGGGCGTCGGTACTTTTGCGAGCGAGAATAGCCTGAGCATCAATTTGTTGCCTGGCAGTATTACTTCCGTCAGCGCAGCCGGCATGGTCATGCCGTATGGCGGCACCGCCGATGGGCAGAGCTGGAATGTCGATGGCAAGAAGACGGAGTTTATCGGCGTCGGCGGCGCCGCCGTCAACGGCGCCATGCGCGTCGGCATCGATATCGCCAGCGTGGAGGTGGCCGTCAAGCCGGGCGCGCTGCTCGACCTGTCCGGCGGCGGCGAACTGACGGGCGCCGGCTTCATTTCCGGGCGCGGCGGCTCCACCGATGCGCGTTATCATCCGCTGCTGCAGGTGGGCGCGAATGGCGGCTTCGTCTTGCCGGGCCTGGCGACCAACCCCGTGTACGCCATCGTGCCCGGCGCGCAAGCGCCGCAGGCGCCCGCCGGCGGCGAAAAGGGCGCTACCGATCCGGCCATCGGCCGGCAGGTAACGATAGGCAAGGGCGTGCCGGGCTTGCCTGCCGGCACCTATACCCTGATGCCCTCGACCTATGCCTTGCTGCCGGGCGCCTTCCGCGTGGAGTTGAACGGCTTGGCGGGCCAGGGGGCAAGCGCCACCCTGGCGCAGCCGCTGCGCAACGGTTCCTGGGCCGCGCCCGGCACTCTGTCGATCGCCGGCACGGATATCCGCGCGCCGCTGGCCAGCCAGCTGATACTCACGCCGGCCAAGGTCTTGCGCACGTATTCCCAGTACAACGAGACCGGCTATGCCGCGTTTGCCCTGGCCGATGCGCAAACGCGCGGCATACCCCGTCCGCTGCTGCCGGCCGATGCGAAGACGCTCAAGCTGCAGCTGGCGCCAGGCGCCGGCATCGACGCCTTCCAGTTCGACGGCACGGGCAAGTTCGCTGCCGCCACGGGCGGCTTTGGCGGCACCGTGTCGGTGATCCCGGGCGGCCCCGAAGACATTGAAATCGTCGCCGACGGCGCATCGGCCACGCCGGACTTCGGCGGCGTGACGCTGCACGCCGCCAGCCTGAACGCGATCGGTGCGGCGCGCATCGTCGTCGGTTCCACCCCCATCGTCATCTATGGTCAGGGCGGCAACTACATCAGTTTTGGCACGGCGCAGGCGCATAACATCTATCTGCGCAGCGGCGCCGTCCTGTCGGCGCCGGAAGTGCTGCTGCTGGCGCGCGACCCGTGGAATATCGAATGGACGGCCGGCCTGATCGATATCGCGCCCGGCGCGGGCATCAACACCTTGGGACGCGGCAAGGTGGCCTATGACGCCAACGACGGCTTTGTTTACCAGAGCAATGCGGGCATCCACATGCTGGCCGCCTCGAACGGCTTGATGAATGTGGCGCCGGTCGGCGGTTCGGCGCGCGGCGGCATCAGCGTCGGCGTGTGCGGCGACGCCTGCACGGACAAAGGAACAGCCAGCCTGTATTCGGAAGGCACCTTGCTGATGTCGACGAACGGCAGTTTTGAACTCGATAACTCGGCCCGCTACGGCACGCGCAACCTGAGCCTGGCCGTGGGCGCCATCAACATGGGCAGCAGCGAGGCGCTGGCGGCGGCCCAGGCCAACGGCACGCGTTCGAGCGGCCTGGCCATGAACCAGGGCGTGCTGGACCGCCTGCTGCGCGGCGACACCAGCACGGGCGCGCCGGCCCTGCAGGCGCTGATGCTGAGCGCGGCCGACAGCGTCAATTTCTATGGCGACGTGGTGCTCGACACCTACGACAAGACGAGCGGCAAATCGACGCTGGAACGCCTGGTGCTGACCACGCCCGCCATGTATGGCCAGGGCGGCGCCGATGCCGTGGCGACCATCCGTACGGCTAACCTGATCTGGGGCGGCGCCTTGTCGCCGGCCGGCAATGTGATTACGCGCGGCGCCGGCACGGGCAGCGGCACCTTGAACCTGGAAGCGGAGCGCATCGATTTCGGCTTCGGCCCGTTCACGCAGCCGGCCGGCGTCGCGTCGTTCGACCGCCTGGCGCTGGGTTTTGGCTACGTCAACCTGAAAGCGTCGGGCCAGGTCACGGCCAACCACAAGGGCAGCCTGTCCGTCTACCAGGCGCAGGGCGCCTATGAAACGGGCAAGGGCTACCAGTACAGCGGCGGCAACCTCAATATCAGCACGCCGCTGCTGACGGGCGACGCCGGTTCTGCACACAGCTACACGGCGGGTGGCGCGCTGAAGGTTGCGGCGCCGGCCGGCGCGGCGCCGACGGCTCCCGTCAAGAACAACGACGCGCTGGGAGCCCAGCTGGCGTTGCACGGCGACAGCGTGAGCGTGGCGACGGCCGTGGTGTTACCAAGCGGCAAGCTCACGGTCAGCGCGCAGCACGACATCAGCGTGGCCGACGGCGCGCGCATCGACATGGCGGGCCGCAAGAGCACCTTCTTTGACGTGGACAAATACAGCTGGGGCGGCGACGTGACGCTGGACAGCCGCGCCGGCGACATCCGCCAGGGCGCGGGCAGCGTGATCGACCTGTCTGCCGAGAACAACCGCGCCGGCAGCCTGAAGGCCGTGGCGCTCGATGGCGCGGCCGGCATGGTGGATTTGCAGGGCAAGATCCTGGGCGGCGCCAGCGGCAGCTACGACGCGGGCGGCACCGTGGTGCCGTACAAGAAAGGCAGCGTGGACGTGCGCGCGCAAACCCTGGGCGCGGGCGGCACGCTGGACAGCCAGTTCGCGTCGCTCAACACGCGCCTGACGGAAGGCGGCGTGACGGGCGGGCGCAGCTTCCAGCTGAAACAGGGCGACTTGACCATTGGCAATGAACTGAAGGCGGGCGAAGTGCAGGTGTCGCTTGACAATGGCCGCCTGACGGTGGCCGGCGTGATCGACGCCAGCGGCGAGCGCGTGGGCAGCATCCGCCTGGCCGGCAAGCATGGCGTTACCTTGGCCGATAACGCCGTGCTCGACGCGCATGGCACGCTCTTGCGCGTCGACAGCTATGGCAAGATCATCGACAGCCCGAACCGCGCCATGGTGGAATTGAACGGGGGCGAGGGCACATTGGACTTGGCGGGCGGCGCGCAGATCGACGTGCGCCACGGCACGGCCGCCGTGGCCGGCAAGGGCAAGGGCGAACACGACGGCGCCGCGCGCGGCACGCTGGAACTGAGCGCGCCGCGCCTGGGCAGCGGCGGCGCCCGCACGGACGCAGACGCGGCCACCTTTGGCGATATCGCCATCGCCACCGGCGGCGGTTTTACCGTGCGCGGCGCGAAATCGATCGCCGTCAACGCCATGCAGCGCTACGACGACGCGGCCTACGCCACGGACCTGTCGGCCAGCGGTCGGCCGTACCAGGTGATCAACCAGGCATATCTCGACAGCAAGCATGCGGACAGCACGGCCTTCATCGACGCGGCGCTGGCGAACACGAACTTGCGCAATATCAAGCTGGCGGGCTTGACCACGGCCGCGTATGCCGATGCGCTGCATTTGCGCCCCGGCGTCGATATCGTCAGCAAGACGCCCGATGGCGACCTGGTGGTACGGGGCGACCTGGATCTGTCGGGCATGCGCTACGCCAGCCTGAACCCACGCTTCCCGTACACGGCTGTGCGCGGTTCGGGCGAGGTCGGCAGCCTGCTGCTGCGCGCCGGCGGCGACCTGAGTATCTACGGCAGCATCAACGACGGCTTCGCGCCGCCGCCCGCCACCCAGGATGACAAGGGCTGGATCTTGCTGCCGGGACGCGATATCAATGGCAGCGACGTCATCGTGCCGGGCCAGGGCGTGACCGTGGCCGACGGCACCTTGTTCCCGGGCGGTATCGCGCTCAATTACGACTTGCCCGTCAAGGGCTTCAATCTGCTCGCCAATACGCGCCTGCCCGTGGCCGTCACCCTCGACCAGCCTATGACGGTGCGGGCCGGCACCGTGCTGGCCGCCGCCGTGCGCGACAGCGCCGGCAATATCGTCCACGCGGCCGGCAGCCTGCTGGCGACGGAACAAGTGTTTACGCCTGGCATGCGCCTCGACGCGGGCAGCGTGCTGGCGCATGCGGTCAAGGTGCGCGCCATGACCTGGCCCAAGGGCGTGCCGCTGCCTGGCGTGGCCGGTGAACGCGGCGTCTTCGTACTTGATGGCAACCTGGCGCTGGCCGTGGGCGCATTGATTCCGTCCGGCACGGACGTCAAGCTGATGCCCAATGTGGAGTCTATCCAGCTGCGCCCGGAAGTGGCGGGCAGCCAGGGCAAGCTGTGGGCCATCGCGCCCATGCTGGCCGAAGGTTCGCAAGCGTGGGGCCTGCGCCTGGTGGCGGGCGCCGACCTGGAGGCGGCCGATACGCGCAGCGTGCAGGCGCATCCCGCGCATGCCACCTTGCGCCTGGCCGACAGCCATTACGGCGTGTATGGCGTGCTGGTGCCGCCGAAAGGGGTGCAGTACTGGACCAGGGAGGCGCAGGAGCTGGGCGAGCGCGAGGGCATTGAAGGCATCGTGGCGGGCGAACCGATTACCGAGGAATTCATCAGCCAGTTCGGCCAGACTGTGGCGGAATTCTGCGCCGGCGATCCGTCCCTGTGCGTGCTGAAGGTGGCCTATGTGTGGACCAAGGCAGGCGCGGAAGAGTTCGCGGACCCCAGCGTGAAGGCGGGCGACGTGGTCGATCTGGACGGCCTGGGCTGGCCAACCATGTGCGAGGAAAACCCCACCTGGTGCGGCACCTCCAGCCCCAGCTACAATTACAAGCCGTCCAGCCTGCGCCACAGCGTGCTGCGCACGGGCACGGGCGACCTGGACCTGGTCAGCGGCGGCGACCTGCGCGTGGACAGCCTGTACGGCGTGTACACGGCCGGCATGTCGTCTGCGCCGACCTCCGCAAGTGACCCGTTCAACCTGCCACGCTCGCGCAATGCGGACGGCACGGTGCTGGCCAACCCCGATGGCGCGCATGAGCGCCTCGTCGACGGCGGCGCCGACAGCATTTACCGGGCATGGTATCCGGACCAGGGCGGCAATCTGCTGCTGAAGGTGGCCGGTAACCTGAGCGGTTCGCTGGTCGACGCGCCTGCCGCCAGCAACGAGCGTCCCGTCAGCAAGGATGCCATGGCCGATTCGGCGGCAGTGGGCAACTGGCTGTGGCGCCAGGGCAGCGGCAGCGTGGCCACGGGCGGCCCGGCCCAGCCGACGGCGTGGTGGATCAATTTCGGCAGCTATGCGCGCCGCGATACCCTGGCCGACACCGTGCTGGGCTTTACGGGCTTCGGTACCCTGGGCGGCGGCAATCTGCGCGCCGAGGTGGCGGGCGACGCGGGCGTACAGACCTTGCTCACTGGCAGCTCCTATAACGGCAGCATCAATCCCCGTTCGCAGGGCTTGCTGCTGGCTGTCGGCGGCACGGGCCGCGTGCAGGCCGACGGCAGCTTGCTGCTGACGGGCGGCGGCGATCTCGACCTGCGCGTGGGTGGCGCCCTCAATCCGGCCGGCACGGCAGGGCTCAGCCACTTAAATGGCGCGCTGATCGATTTGCGCGGCCACGCGGAAACGTCGGCCACGCAACTGGGCAGCCTGGCGCTGCAATACGGTTCGCAGCCGACCCAGCACGTGCCGCTGGAAACGCGGGCCTACGATGCCTTCACGGCCACGCGCGCCACGCCGCAGGGCGGCATGACCCTGGTGCCGGGCGACGCCACCTTCACCGTGGCGACGCTGGGCGACCAGGTGCTGCAGGATGTGGCCGACCCCGGTCGCGTGCCCCTGTTCAGCGCATCGGCGTTCACCAGCGCCAAGGGCGAGGCGGGCGTCGGCTACAGCTGGTTCAGCCTGTGGACGCCGCGCACGGCGCTCGACCTGTTCTCCGCCGGCGGCAACATGACGCCGCTGACCGCGCCGGTCGGCACGGCCACCGACCTGGCCGTCGTCTACCCGTCCATCGTGCGGGTCGCGGCGCCGAATGGCAGCTTGTACTACGGCAAGGCAACCGCCAGCTGGAATGGCGCCACCAGCTATGCCGATCCGCTGGTGCTGGCGCCATCGCCGAATGCCCAGCTGGAATGGCTGGCCGGCGATTCCATCTATGCGGGCGGCTATGCCATCAGCCAGTCCGGCGCCGGCGCGGACAGCATGGCGACGCCGTTCAAGCCGGCCTTCGTGGGCTGGAACGCCAATCAGGCCGATTTCACGCCAAAGGCCGGCAATGTCTCGAGCACGGGGGCGCCGGCGACGCGGACGAGCTATCCGCTCTTCGCCTTCGGCCCCGATTCCGCCAGCGGTCCGGCCAACAGCGGCACGCAAGTGGCGCGCATCTATGCCGTCCACGGCGATTTGATCGGCGTCAATAGCGGTCGTATCGTCGAGTTCACCGATGCCGCGCACGCGGGCATCACCTGGTACGAGGGGGCGCAACCGGTCTGGATGAAGGCGGGCCGCGATATCGTCAGCAGCGGCACGGCGCTGCTGGAATCCATCGACGGCACCGCCGGCGGCAACGATATGCGCTTCAGGAATCTCAGCAATTTATTCGTGCATAACAATGCGTATGACGTGTCGCTGGTGTCGGCCGGGCGCGACATCCTGGGCAGCTCCTTCAACGTGGCCGGTCCTGGCACCCTCGATATCAGCGCCGGACGCAACATATTGATGCAGGACAAGGGCAGCGTCGTCAGCCTCGGCCCCATCGTTCCTGGCGACAAGCGTCCGGGCGCCGGCATCGCCATGCAGGCCGGCGTGGGCGCGGCCGGTCTCGACTACCTGCGCTTCGTCAAGCCGTATCTTGACCCGGCGAACGTGGCGCAGACGGGCGTGCCGCTGGCCGACCAGGCCGGCAAGGTGGTGAAATCGTACGCGGCCGAGCTGGCCGGCTGGCTGAATGAACGCTACGGCTTCAAGGGCACGGCCGCCGAGGCGCAGGCCTTTTATCTCGCCTTGGCCGAGCCGCAGCAGCGCGTGTTCGCCCGCCAGGTGTATTTCGCGGAACTGAAGGCGGGCGGGCGCGAGTTCAACGATGCCGACAGCACCCGCTACGGCAGTTTCCTGCGCAGCCGCAATGCCATCGCGGGCCTGGCGCCGGCCACGGACGCCAGCGGCAAGGCAATTTCGTATGCGGGCGACATCACCATGTACCGCGGCACGGTTGGTCTCTTCAACTCGGACTCGGGAAAAAACGACCGCATGGTTGCCCGCAGCGGCTACGTGCACACGAACTTCGGCGGCGACATCCAGCTGCTGACGCCGGGCGGCAGGCAGGTGTTCGGCATCGAGGGCGAGGCGCCGCCGGCCACCTCGGGCGTCATCACCAAGGGCGGCGGCAATATCGACCTGTTTTCGCACGGCAGCATCCTGCTGGGCCAGAGCCGCATCATGACGACGTTTGGCGGCGACATCCTCGGCTGGTCGTCGCAGGGTGACATCAACGCGGGGCGCGGTTCGAAGTCGACCATCGTCTACACGCCGCCCAAGCGCGTGTATGACAACTGGGGCAACGTGACCCTGTCGTCCGACGTGCCGAGCACGGGCGCCGGCATCGCCACCCTGGCGCCGATCGCGGAAGTGCCGGCCGGCGACGTGGACTTGCTGGCCCCACTGGGCACCATCGACGCGGGCGAGGCGGGCATCCGCGTCTCGGGCAACGTCAACCTGGCTGCGCTGAAGGTGATGAACGCGGCGAATATCCAGGTCAAGGGCGAAGCGAAGGGCATGCCGACGGTGGCGTCCGTCAACGTGGCGGCCATGACGAACGCCAGCGCGGCGGCGACACAGGCCACGGCTGCGGCGCAGGAAGTGGTGCAGCGCGAGCGCGCCGCCACCCGTTCGGCGCAGCCCTCCGTGTTCACGGTGCGCGTGCTGGGCTTTGGCAGCGAAGCGCCGCCCGACAGCGCGCAAGCCACGCCGCAGGATGGCGCGCGCAGCGAGGCGGCCGATTACAACCCGCGCAGCGCCGTGCGCGTGCTGGGCCTGGGGCCGCTGCCGGAATCGGCCACGCGCCAGCTGACGGCGCAAGAGCGCAGCAGGTTGTCGCCATGATGGCCGGCGTGGCGAATGCGGCTGCTGTCCTGCCCTTGCGCGCGGCGGGGCATAGCGGCATGGCCTGGTGCCGGCCCGCCATCCGGCCCCGTCTGCAGGCGGCCAACGACGTGGCGCCCCTGCCAGTTCCGCCGCCAGGGCAGGGCGCCCGCCTGCAGGCTGTGCTGGAAAGCAATTACGCGGCCCTGCACCGGCGCCTGGCGCGCCACCTGGGCTGCGCCGAGCTGGCCAGCGACAGCCTGCACGACGCCTGGCTGCGCCTGGGCAGCTTGGCGGCAGGGGATGGCGCCGCGCTGGCGCACAGCCCCGTCGCCTATGTGTTCCGCGTGGCGTGCAATGCGGCCATGGACAGCCTGCGCCGCAACCGCGCCTGGCTGTATGCGGACGAGGGCGATGGGGACGGCGCTGCCGGCCTGGTCGACTTCCTCGCCGATACGGCGGCCGGGCCGGAACGCCTGGCCGAGCTGCAGGCGGACGTGCGGCGGCTGGCGCAGGCCGTCGACTTGCTGCCGCGGCGCCACCGGCAGGTGCTGGAAGCGTTGCGCGTGGATGAGCTGACCCGCCAGGAAGTGGCCGAGCGGCACGACATGTCTTTGCGGAATGTCGATACGGCCCTGCGCCAGGCGCTTGACCATTGCGCCCGCCACACGGGTTACGCGGCGCAGGGGGGCGTCGGCACGACCCGGCGCAGCCTGCGCCTGCGCCAGGGATAGGCGCTCACCGATGTTTTACGTTCGTTCGCGTACAGACGCGTAGGAATCCGGCCGTCAGACTGGTGCTTCGGGCCTGCATGCGCCCACCCAGCCAGTCCACAGCCAGGAGGAAGCGCGAGATGACAGAGTGTAATCACATCAATGCCGGCAGGCGCGGTTTGCTGATCGCCGGCGCGCTGTCGGCCACGGCAGCGGCCGTGCCCGGCGTGGCGGGAGCGGCGGAAGCGGTGAATACGGCCACCCAGGCCGGTATTTCTCCGCCACCCGTCCTGATGCAAGTCAGCCTGGACGTCAATGGCCGGCGCCACAGCCTGGAACTCGACACGCGCACCACCTTGCTCGACGCCTTGCGCGAACAGCTGCACCTGACGGGCACCAAAAAGGGTTGCGACCACGGCCAGTGCGGCGCCTGCACCGTCATGCTCGATGGCCAGCGCATCAATGCCTGCTTGACTCTTGCTGTGATGCATGACGGGGCCAAGGTCACCACCATCGAGGGACTGGGCACGCCCGACAAGCTGCACCCGATGCAAGCCGCCTTCGTCGCGCATGACGGTTATCAATGCGGCTACTGTACCCCGGGGCAGATCTGCTCGGCCGTTGCCGCGCTGTCAGAGATCCGCCAGGGCATCCCCAGCCACGTCAGCACCGACTTGAATGCGGCCCCCTCGGTGACGCCGGAAGAATTGCGCGAGCGTATGAGCGGCAATATCTGCCGCTGCGGCGCCTACTCCAACATCATCGAGGCCATCACCGAAGTGGCGGGGAGGCCGGCATGAGAGTGTTCAGCTACCAGAAGGCCGCCACGCCGGCCGAAGCGGCGGCCGCCGCCCTGCACACGCCGGGCGCCCGCTTCATCGCGGGCGGCACGAATCTGCTCGATCTGATGAAACTGGAGATCGAAACGCCCACGCATTTGATCGACGTCAATGGCCTCGCGCTGGATAAAGTGGAAGCAACAAGGGACGGCGGCTTGCGCATCGGCGCCCTCGTGCGCAATACGGCTCTGGCAGCCCACGCCACCGTGCGCCGCGATTATGCCGTGCTGTCGCGCGCCTTGCTGGCCGGCGCCTCGGCGCAATTGCGCAACAAGGCGACGACGGCCGGCAACCTGCTGCAGCGCACGCGCTGTCCGTATTTTTATGACACGAACCAGGCCTGCAACAAGCGCCTGCCGGGCAGCGGCTGCTCGGCCATCGCCGGCTTCAGCCGGCCGCTGGCGATTCTGGGCGGCAGCGAGGCTTGCATCGCCACGCATCCCAGCGACATGGCCGTGGCCATGCGCGTGCTTGACGCTGCCATCGACACGGTGCGGGCCGACGGCGTCGTGCGCACCATCCCCATCGCCGACTTTTACCGCTTGCCGGGCAACACGCCACAGCTGGAAACAGTACTGCAGCCGGGCGAACTGATCACCAGCGTGACCTTGCCCCGGCCCGCCGGCGGCACGCATGTCTACCGCAAGGTGCGCGACCGCGCCTCGTACGCGTTCGCGCTGGTGTCCGTGGCGGCCATCATCTTGCCCAATGGCACGGGCAGGCTGGCCTTGGGCGGCGTCGCGCCGCAGCCGTGGAGAATTTCTGGCGCCGAGCAGGCGATACCGAATGGCGCCGCCGCCGTGGCCCGGCAGTTGCTGGCTGGCGCCAAACCGACTGACGACAATGCCTTCAAGGTGAGCCTGGCGCAGCGCACGATTGCCGCGGTGCTGGCTGAAGCGCAAGCGAAGAAAGGCTAGGGCCATGAAATTCACGATACCTGCGACCACCAATCCCATCGACCAGCTGAAAGTCGTGGGCCGTCCCACGGACCGCATCGACGGCCCCCTGAAAACCACGGGCATGGCGCCGTACGCGTATGAACAGAACAAGGCCGCGCCGCATGCGGCCTATGGCCATGTGGTCGGCGCGGCGATAGCCAGGGGCAGCATCGCCTCCATCGACACCAGCGCCGCGCGGCGCGCGCCCGGCGTGCTGGCCGTGGTGACGGCGGAATCGGCGGGAAAATTAGGCAAAGGCAAGATGAACACGGCAAACCTGCTCGGTGGTCCGGGGATTGAACATTACCACCAGGCCATCGCGCTGGTGGTGGCGGAAACTTTCGAACAGGCCCGCTCGGCTGCGCAGTTGCTCGACGTCAAATATGTCGAGCAGAAGGGCGCCTTCGATTTGGCGAAAGCCAAGGGCACGGCGGCCAAGCCGAAGGACGGCAAGCCCGACAGCAAGACGGGCAACTTCGCCGGCGCCTTTGCCAATGCGCCAGTGCGCCTGGACGCCACCTATACGACGCCGGACCAGTCGCACGCCATGATGGAGCCGCACGCCTCGATTGCCGCCTGGGAGGGCGACAAGGTGACGCTGTGGACGGCGAACCAGATGGTGGACTGGGGCCGCGGCGACCTGGCCCGTACCTTGGGCATACCGAAAGACAAGGTGCGTATCGTTTCGCCCTACATCGGCGGTGGCTTCGGCGGCAAGCTGTTCGTGCGCGCGGAAGCCTTGCTGGCGGCCCTGGGGGCGCGCGCGGCGCAGCGTCCCGTGAAGGTGGCCCTGACGCGGCCCCTGATGTTCAACAATACGACGCACCGGCCAGCCACCATCCAGCGCCTGCGCATCGGCGCCACGCGCGACGGCAAGATCACGGCCATCGGCCATGAATCGTGGTCCGGCGACTTGAAAGGTGGCCAGCCGGAAACGGCCGTGATGCAGACGCGGCTGCTGTATGCGGGGCCGAACCGCATGACGGCCATGCGCCTGGCCGTGCTTGACTTGCCGGAAGGCAATGCCATGCGCGCGCCGGGCGAGGCGCCGGGGCTGATGGCGCTGGAAATTGCCATGGACGAGATGGCCGACAAGCTGAAAATGGATCCCATCGTTTTCCGCATCCTGAACGACACGAAAGTGGACCCGGAAAAGCCGGGCAGGCCGTTTTCCCAGCGCCGCCTGATCGACTGCCTGCGCACGGGCGCCGTGGAATTCGGCTGGAAGGAAAGATCAACGCAGCCGGGTGCGCGGCGTGACGGCCGCTGGCTCGTCGGCATGGGCGTTGCCGCCGCCTTCCGCAACAACCTCGTCATGAAGTCCGCCGCGCGCGTGCGCCTCGATGGCAATGGCGTGATCACGGTGGAAACGGACATGACGGACATCGGCACGGGCAGCTATACCATCATCGCGCAGACGGCGGCGGAAATGCTGGGCGTGACGTTGAACAAGGTGGTCGTGCGCCTGGGCGATTCGGATTTCCCCGTCTCGGCCGGTTCGGGCGGGCAATGGGGCGGCAACAGTTCCACGGCCGGCGTCTACGCGGCCTGCGTGCGCCTGCGCCAGGCCATCGCCGGCAAGCTGGGCTTCGATGAAAAAGAAGCGCGCTTTTCCGATGGGCAAGTGAGCCAGGGCGAGCGCAGCGTGCCCCTCGCTGCCGCCGCCTACCATGGCGACGTCGTCGCGGAAGACCATATGGAATACGGCGACCTCGATAAAAAATTCCAGCAATCGACGTTCGGCGCCCATTTCGTCGAAGTGGGCGTGGACAGCGACACGGGCGAAGTGCGCGTGCGCCGCATGCTGGCCGTGTGCGCGGCCGGCCGCATCCTGAACCCGAAAGCGGCCCGCAGCCAGGTGATCGGCGCCATGACCATGGGCGTGGGCGCGGCCCTGATGGAAGAACTGGTGGTCGACCAGCGCCGCGGCTTCTTCGTCAACCACGACCTGGCCGGCTACGAAGTGCCGGTGCACGCCGACATCCCGCACCAGGACGTCATCTTCCTCGATGAAACCGACCCCATGTCCTCGCCCATGAAAGCCAAGGGCGTGGGCGAGCTGGGTATCTGCGGCGTGGCGGCGGCCATCGCCAATGCCGTCTACAACGCCACCGGCGTGCGCGTGCGCGACTATCCGGTGACCCTGGACAAGCTGCTGGCGAAGTTGCCGGAATCGGCCCGTATTGCCTGAACGGGGTGGGCTATTGGTTTTTCGTATCTGCACTGCTATATTGTCGAAACATTATTCGATCGTATGGGAGAGGCATGAAGCGCGCACTGTTGCTGGTGGTGGGTCTGTTTAACTTGAATATGGTCGCCCAGGCCTCGTCCTTGCCCGATTACCCCTTCATTTTCCAGACAGGGACGGCCCAGGTGGAAGTGCCGCCGGACATGGCCGTCATGGAGATCACCGTTGCCAGCCGGGGCGCCGATGCGGCAAAGACGCTGGGCGTGGTCAATGCTGGTGCTGCGGAGGTCTTCCAGTTGCTGGGCAAGGTGAAAATTGCGCAAGCGGATATCCAGGCCTCCGAAATCATGCGCACGCTCGATTATTCAGGCAGGGAAAAACGCGATTCGCCGCCCATGTATGTCATCAACCGCAACCTGCGCGTCTGGGTCCGGGATCTGGCGGCATGGACGCCACTGGTGTCGGAGCTGGCCGCCATGAAAAATATCACCCGGATGGACACGGAATTCAAGACCAGCGCGCACGACGCGCTGGTCGCCGAACTGGATTTGAAGGCTGCCAGGGATGCGGAGACGAAGGCGGCGCGCATTGCCAAATCGTTCAACCGGAAGATCGCGTCCGTCATGGCCATATCGGAAGTGTCGTTTCAATCGATCGAGCGCGCGCTGATGCGTTCGGGCCATGAGGGTTTCGCGCCGCCGCCCTTTATTCCTCCCACGGAGCCTTCGTCGGCCGTCCGCGCGCCGGGCAGCATCGCATTGGAAAAAAGCGTGAATGTCCTGTTCAAGCTGGAATAGGCGCAGCTGGCGGCGCGGCAGGTCAATATGCATAGCGAAATTGCGCGACATCTTTCGGTCTCTGCAATATAATGAGAATCATTATCATTAAAGTCGCCGGATCCGCTCTTGTCTGCCTTGCCTTTCCCTTCGAATGACACGACCCTGGCCGCCAGCCTGTTCACGGGCCACCAGGGCTGGCTGCTGCAGCGCTTGCTGTTGCGCTTGCGTAACCGGGCCGAGGCGGAAGATGTCACTTCTGAAACGTTTCTGCGCGTACTGCATGCGGGGCGCCTGGCCGCCATCCGCGAGCCGCGCGCCTACCTGACGACGGTGGCGAAAAGCATCTTGCTGCAGCAGTGGCGGCGGCGCGATATCGAGCAGGCGTACATCGACACCCTGGCGCAGCTGCCGGACGCGGTGCAGCCGTCGCCGGAAGAGCGTGCCGTGCTGCTCGAAGCGCTGGAGCGCCTGTCGCGCGCCCTCGATACCTTGTCCAGCAAGGCGCGCAGCGCTTTCCTGATGAGCCAGCTCGATGGCCTCACGTATGCGCAGATCGCGGTTGAACTGGGCGTGTCGGCCAGCATGGTGCGCCAGTATATGGCGCAAGGCTTGCGCTGCTGCCTGGCCGCGGCGGATGCGGCATGAGCATGTCCCCTGCGGTACAGGATGCGGCCATCGGCTGGCTGGTCGAGCTCAGCTCGGGCGAGGCGGACGAGGGCCAGCGCCAGGCCTTCATCCGCTGGCTGGCCGCCGATGCGCGCCATGCGGCCGCGTGGCATACCCTGGGACGCGCCGTCGAGCATAGCGTCGGCCCGCTGCAGGCGGCGGGCGGGGCGGGGACCGTCGGGCAAACCCTGGCGCGCGCCGCGCAACACGACAACAAGCGGCGCCAGCTGCTGCAGGGCGCCCTGTGCCTGGCGGGCGCGGCATTCGGCGGCGCCTGGCTGCTGCGCGGCAGCCCGTTTTTGCCGGACTGGAGTGCGGACCTGCATACGGCCACGGCCAAACGGGGCCGCTTTGCGCTGGCCGACGGCAGCGTGCTGACCTTGGATGCCCGGTCCTCTGCCGACACGGACGTTACCCATGAACACCGGCAAGTCACCTTGCGCCAGGGACAGCTGCTGGCCCGCGTGGCGCAGCCGGCAAGCGCCCATCCCTTCCTGCTGCGCAGCACGCACGGCACGGTGACGGCGCTGGGCAGCGAACTGATGTTGCGGCGCGAAGCGCTGGGCACCGTCGCGCTGGCCGTGCAGGGAGAGCTCGAAGTGCGCCCGGCCGGCAAAGGCCTGGCGCGCGTGCTGCGTCAGGGCCAGGCGGCGCGGTTTGACGAGGACCGCCTGACCATGTTGCCCGGCATGGCGGCAGGGCCGGCGACGGCGTGGGAGCAGGGCATGCTGCTGGCCGTCGACCAGCCGCTGGGCGAAGTGGTGGCCGCCTTGCGTCCCTACCGCCACGGCTATATCGACATCACGCCGGCGGCCGCGGCGCTGCGCGTGTCAGGTAATTACTCGCTCGACGACAGCGGTGCCACCTTGCTGGCGCTGGCCGAAACCCTGCCCGTGACCTTGCGCCAGGGCCCCGGCGGCTGGTGGACGGGGCTGGATCTGAAGGCAAGCTGAAATATTTTTGCGCCAGCACTGTCACTTTTGGCGCGTCGCGGCTCATACCTGGTGTAGCCCCACTTTTCCTTCACCACCAAGATAGAGTCCCAGCATGCCACCATTGTTGATGCGCCAGATTCCCCTGGCTGTAATGTTACTTTCCTGCGCCGTGCCTGCCGTCCTGGCGCAGACGCCATCGGTCCAGATCGCGCCAGCCACCGTGCGCTATGACGTGCCGGCCCAGCCCCTGAACGCCAGCCTGATCGCCATTGCCAGCCGTGGCGGCGTGCGCATCTCCATCGATGCGGACCTGGCGCGCGGCGTCAGCGGGGCGGCCGTGCAGGGCGATTTCACGGCAGAGCAAGCCTTGCGCCGCGCCTTGCAGGGCACGCAGCTGGCCTTGCTCAAGACCGGTAGCGGCGTCTATACGGTACAAGCAGCCGCACCACAAGCTTCCGCCGCCCAGCCTGAGGCGACCATGCCGGAAGTGCTCATCACCACCAATTACCTGGGCCAGGTGACGGAAGACACGGGCTCGTACACGACGGGCGCCGTCAGCACGGCCAACCGCCTGGTGCTGTCGCCGCGCGAGACGCCGCACGCGGTCAGCGTCGTCACGCGCCAGCAGATGGACGATTTCGGCTTGGTGCAGCTCAGCGAGGTGCTCAGCCACACGCCCGGCGTGTACGTGCAGCACATCGACAGCGAGCGCACGATCTATTATGCGCGCGGTTTTTCGCTCGACAATTTCAGCTACGACGGCTTGCCGTGGACGCGCGACGCCTCGCTGAACCTGGGCGAGTCCCTGGCCAACATGGATCTGTACGACCGGGTCGAGGTGCTGAAGGGCGCGAATGCGCTGATGAGCGGTGCCGGCACGCCGGGCGCCACCGTCAACCTGATCCGCAAGAAGCCCACGCGCGAATTGCGCGCGCTGGCCGACCTGTCGGCTGGATCGTGGAGCAATTACCGCGGCATGGTCGATGTGGGCGGCCCCCTGAACGACAGCGGCAGCGTGCGCGCGCGCGCCGTGGCCTCGTACCAGGACAAGCATTCCTTTGTCGACCGCTACCAGCGCCGCTCCGAACTGGCGTATGGCACGCTGGAAGCGGATCTGTCGCCGCGCACTTTGCTGACCGTGGGCGCCGACTACCAGCACACGGTGCCGCGCAATAGCGACTGGGGTGGCGCGCCCCTGTTCGACGCGGACGGCAAGCGCTTCACCATGCCCCGTTCGTTCAACGGCGCGCCCACCTGGAGCACGCAGCAGACGGAAGCCAAATCCGTCTTCGCCTCGCTCGAGCACACGTTTGACAATGGCTGGCTGGCCAATTTGCGCCTGATCCACCAGGCCAATGCGCTGTATGCGCCCGTCGCCTATCTTGACGGCTTCCCGAAGGCGGACGGCAGCGGCACGTCCGTCACGGCGCGCCAGTACAACAGCGACGCCACCAGCAATGGCCTGGACATGTACGCCAAGGGCCCGTTCACCCTGCTGGGCCGCACGCATGAGCTGGTGGTGGGCGCGAACGCCTACCGCAAGCAGTCGGACGACGTCTTCAGCCCGTATTCCTTCATCAAGGTCGACAATATTTATACCTACCGGGGCATCGTGGCTGAGCCAAAATGGGAGCTGGACACGGCCCGCGAAGTCATCCGTCAGAAGGCCGTGTATGCGACGGGCCGCTTTTCGCTGCCGCAGGGCGTGCACGTGATCGTGGGCGGGCGCCTGTCGTCCTACGTCAATCTCACGGCCGACATCGACGAGTCGTCGATCTTCACGCCGTATGCGGGCCTGACCTGGGATTTTGCGCCGGATCTGACGGCGTTTGCCAGCTACAGCGATATCTTCAGTCCGCAAAACAGCCGCGACGTCGACAACAAGACTCTGGACCCGATGCTGGGCAAGAATATCGAGGCGGGCGTGAAGGGCGTGTTCCTGAATGGCCGCCTGAACGCCAGCGCGGCCGCCTTCGAGGTGCGCCAGGATAACTACGCGGAATACGTTGACGAGGTCAACAAGGTGACGGGCATGGATGCCTACCGCGCCATCGACGGCGTGCGTTCGCGCGGCGTGGAACTGGAAGTGTCGGGCCAGCTCATGCCGGGCTGGCAGTTGCAGGCCGGCTACACGCACAAGATCGCGCGCGACGCCAGCGGCAAGGTCAACACGCTGGCGCCGGAAGACCAGCTCAGCCTGTACAGCACCTGGCAGCCGATGCCGCGCCTGACGGTGGGCGGCGGCGCCCGCTGGCAATCGCACACCTGGCAGAAAACCCGGGCCGTGCGCGGCGGCACCACCACCGTGCACCAGGGCTCGTATGCCGTCTTTGACGCCATGGCGCGCTACCAGATCTCCGACCGCCTGGCCGTGTCGCTCAACCTCAATAATCTGGGCGACCGCACTTACTATGGCATCAGCACGGGCCGCCGGGTCAGCTATGGCGATCCACGCAATGCGATGCTGAGCTTGAACTACCGCTATTGATGCGTAGTCAGCGCAGACCGGGCGCATGCCGCCCGGCCTGCATGCGCATCAGAAGCGGTAGGTCAACGTCCCCCTGACACTGCGCGGCACGCCATACGTGCCTTGCGCATAGGTGTTGATGTTGATGTATTTCTTGTCCAGCGCGTTTTCCACGTTCAGCTGGGCCGTCAGCTGGCGCGACAGCTGGTACGTGGCCATCAGGCTCACCGTGCTGTAGGCTTCCTGCGTCACTCTTTCCTTGCCGTCCGGGCCCTCGTCGTCAAAGTAGAACTTGCTTTGCCAGTTGACGCCGCCGCCCACTGTGAGGTCAGGGCGTACTTTCCACGTGGTAAACAATCGCGCCGTCGAGCGTGGAGACAGGGTGTTGATGTCCTGCTGCTCGCGGTCCTGGGCGCGGAAGTGGCTGGCGCTGGCAGTCACGTTCCAGCCCGGCGCCAGGCGGCCCGACAATTCCCCCTCGATGCCGCGGCTGGTGGCGCCCCGTGCCGCATAATACGCCTGCGTGGTGGTGCCGGGAACCCGGTGCGCGCCGTCCGGCTGGGCCAGCTTGTCCTGCTTGATTTCAAAGATGCCGATGGAACCGTTGGCCCGGCCCCCGGCCAGTTCGCCCTTCAAGCCCACTTCCATGCTTTGCCCCGTCAGCGGGTCCAGCCAGGCGCCCGCGCGGTCCTGGTTTTCCTGCGGGCGGAAGATGTCCGTATAGCTGGCATAGGCCGAATACGTTTCATTGAGATCGATCACCACGCCCGCGTAGGGCACGAACTTGCTCTTGGCGAAGGCAAAGCGGGCGCCGCCGTCAAAGCCGATGCGGTCCTTGTCCCAGCGCGTCAAACGCCCGCCGAGGATCAGCTTGGTGTGCTCGGCAAGATTCAGCCGTGCCGCGCCGTAGGCGCCATATTGCTTGGTCGTGTATTTTTCCGACAGCACGAGTTCGCCCCAGGCCGGCTGCGGGTAGCTGCCATCCCAGGCGAGGAAATTGCCGATCGGTTCAGGGTCGAGCGCTTCCTTGACGCTGAACTCGGCGTGCTGCACCGTGTAATTGGCGCCGACGATGACTTCATGCTGGCGTCCGCCAAGGGTAAATGGCCCGGACAGCTTCACGTCGGCGCTGCTCTGGTCGCGCGCGCCGATGTAGCGGTTCGGATAGCCGAGCATGCCCAGGCCCGTGATTCTATCGGGCCGTTCCGCCAGGAACACCAGCGGCGTGTCTTCCGTATGCTTGCTGTACATGGCTTGCGCCTGCGCTTTCCAACCCTGGCCCAGCGCGTGTTCCAGCGTGGCGTGCACATTCGTCTGTTCCGTGGCCCAGGCGGCCCAGCGGGGCGCCGTCGTGACAGAACGGTCGAAATCGGTGCGCGAGCCGTCGCTGTACCACAGGGGGAAGCCGCCCCAGTTGCTGCCTTTCGGATCGTTCTTCTGGTAGCTGGCGCCCAGCATGGCCACGGTACCGGGCGCCAGGTCCGCCTCGACGGTGGCGTAGACGAGCTGGCGCTGGTTCGAATAGCCATTGGTAAACGACTTGCGGTCTTGCCAGGCGCCCGCCACCCGGCCACGCACGGAGCCGTCCCCGTTCAGCGGCGTGGCCAGGTCGAGCGTGCCCCGGTAATCGCTCCACGAGCCGGCCGCCAGCGACCATTGCCCTTCGAATTGCCTGGCGCTGGCCCGCTTGCGCACCAGGTTGATCGAGGCCGACGGGTAGCCGGCGCCCGTCAGCAAGCCCGTGGCGCCACGCGTCACCTCCACGCGGTCGTAGATCAGCGAATCCATTTCCGATTCGCCGCCTGAATACTGCACCTTATAGGTGGTGGGCACGCCGTCGTACTGGAAATTGTCGACGTCGAAGCCGCGCGCGGAAAACGTGCTGCGTTCCGTGTCGAACTGGTTGACGGCGATGCCGGGCGTATTGCGCAGCACGTCGCGCACCGTCAGCAAGTCCTGGTCGTCCATGCGCTGGCGCGTGATGACGCTGACCGATTGCGGCGTCTCGCGCAGCGACAGCACCAGGCCCGTGGCGCTGGCCGTGGCTGGCGTCGTGTACGAGCCCGTGCCTTCCGTGCTCGTGCTGCGTTCGGCCGTGGCGCGCACGGCGATGCCGGGCAGGGTGGCCGCGTCGGCCGCCGAGGGCAACTTGCGCACGGCGTAGTGGCCGCCGCCCTGGTCGACAGCGTATAAGCCGCTGCCATCGAGCAGGCGGGCGAAACCGTCGGCCACCTGGTAGTTGCCGTTCAAGCCGCGGCTGTGCAAGCCCGCATACAGGCTGGCGGCGCCGGAAATGCTGACCCCGGCGTCGGACGCAAACGCGGACAGGACGGTGCCGAGGGGGCCGGCGGCCACCTGGTAGTGGCGCGCGGGCGCCTGCTGCGGGTGTTGCTGGGCGGATGCGGGCGCGCTCAAGGCCAGGCTGCCCAGCAGGGCCAGGGTAATGCTGGTGTGGCGGTAGTGCTTCATTGCTTGTTTCCCTTCGTTCATGTGTTGGTCCTGTGTGGATTGACGGGGCACATGACGGAAAGGGACATTGTTCTCAAAAATTTTTATGCGGGCTCGACGGAAATCCACCAACGGCTGTGGCGTTGTACGCGGATGGGCAGCGACGCTTGCAGCAGGGCCAGCAGGGCGTCCGTGTCGCGCAGCTGGTACACGCCCGACACCCTCAGCCGCGCCACGGCCGGATCGCAGCGCACCACGCCGTGGCGGTAGCGGGCCAGCTGCGCCAGCACCTGGTCCAGCGGCGTGTCGTCCGCGTACAGCAAGCCCTTGAGCCAGGCGGACGCATGCGGCGCCAGCGGCTGCGGCGCGCCGGCGGCCGTTTCATCGAAACTGGCTTGCCAGCCCGCCTGCACGATGACGGGCGGGCCTTCGGCGGGCCGCACTTCCACGGCGCCCTGCGAGACGGCCACGTGGGTGCGCGCGCCCAGCAGGCTGTCGTCCTGGCGCACCGTGAAGCGCGTGCCGAGGGCGCGGATGCTGCCGTTGCTGGTGCGTACGATGAAGGGACGCCCGAGGGGATCGGGGCTGGTCGCCACGTGTATCTCTCCGCCGCGCAGCTGCACCAGGCGCAGGGATGCGCCGAGGGCGACGTCGGCGGCGCTGGCCGTATTCAGGCTCAGGCCGCTGCCGTCGGCCAGGGTGAGGTGGCGGATTTCGCCTGTCGCCGTGCGCAGCTCGGCCGTCCGGGCTTGCCATGGCGCCACGCGCAGCATGGCCCAGCCGGCTGGGCCGGCGACGATCAGCACGGCCAGGGTCTTCAGGATGGCGCGGCGCTGCGCGCGGGCCGGGCGGTCCAGCACTTGCCTGGACAAGGGCATGGCCAGCGGCGGAGGCAGCATGCCAAAGGTGCGGCACACTTGCTCGGCCCGCTGCCACGCCGTTTCATGGTCGGGGTGGGCGGCGCGCCAGCGGGCCAGCCCCTGTTGCGCGGCAGCGTCCAGTTCGCCGCCTTGCAGGCGCATCATCCAGTGCGCCGCTTCGCGCGCGGCGCGCGCATCGAGGGCCGCGCTCATGTCAGGCCAGCAGCAGGATGCATTGTTCGAACGCCTGCACCATGTAGCGCTTGACGGTGCGCTCGCTGACCGTCAGGCGCGCGGCGATGTCCGCATACGCCATGCCTTCCAGCTGCGACAGCAGGAAGGCCGTGCGCACCTTTGCCCCCAGGCCGTCGAGCATGGCGTCGATCTGGTGCAGGGTTTCCAGGATCAGCAAGCGGTCTTCCGCCGACGGCGTGACGGGGGCGGGCAGCTGCGCCAGGGTGGCCAGCCATGCTTGCTCCAGCGACTGGCGGCGGTAATGGTCGATCAGCAAGCGGCGCGCTACGGTGGTCAGGTAGGCGCGCGGCTCGCGCAGGGTGACGGCGCGCTCGCCGGGCGTGGCCAGCAGCTTGACGAAGGTATCCTGCGCCAGGTCGGCCGCGTGATCCGTACAGGACAATTTGCCGCGCAGCCAGCGCAGCAGCCAGGGATGGTGCTGGCCATACAGCATTGCGACAGGATCGGCGGCGGGGGATACGGCAGACGTCACGATACACTCCAGGTTGGCGCTGAAGTTCCCCCAGGCCGCCGGCAAGTGCAGGTTCTTCTTGAATGCGAATGGTTCTCATTTTACATTGGCGTGCCTGAATGTCAATGCGGCAGCCGGATTGGCATGGCAATCATGCTCTTTCCGCTATACTGGCCCCCCGGCACTGCCGCCATTCTTTGAAAATCACCATGGACTTGAGTACCCACGCCGCCGTCGTCAATGGCGAAGCCTATCGCGATGGCAGGAAGATCGCCCATTTCGATATCGACAAGGTGGGCGACTTCCTCGGCGATCCTGATTGTTTCGTGTGGATCGGCCTGGCCGGCCCCGACGTCACGGCCATGCAGGCGCTGCAAACGGCTTTCGGCTTGCACGAACTGGCCGTCGAGGATGCGCAGGGCGCGCACGAGCGGCCCAAGCTGGAAGAATACGGCGACACCCTGTTCATGGTGATGCACACGGCGACCCTGGACGGCGAGGCCATCGTCTATGGCGAAACCCACGTCTTTCTCGGCCCCCGCTTCATCATCACGGTGCGCCACGGCGCCTCTGCCGGTTATGCGAAGTTGCGTGAGCGCAAGGAAAGCATGCCCGAGAAGCTGGCCAGCGGCCCTGGCTACGTGCTGTATTCCATCATCGATTTCATCGTCGACCAGTACCAGCCCTGCATCGACCATTTGCAGGCCCGCTTCCAGCACCATGAGCTGCAGCTGTTCAAGCCCAGCTTGAGCGAAGACAAGCTGCAGGATTTCTACCAGCTCAAGACGGAACTGCTGAAGCTCGACGCGGCCGTCAATCCCCTGCATGACATCTGCACCCAGCTGATCCGTTTCCATGGCGACATCGTGCCCAAGGAAAACCGCATCTATTACCGCGACATTCTCGACCACGTCAAACGGGTCACGCACACGGCGGGGCAGATGCGCGAACTGGTCAATTCAGCCATGCAGGTGGCGCTGGGGCAAATTTCGATCCGCCAGAACGAGGTCGTCAAGCGCCTGGCCGCCTGGGCCGCCATCCTGGCCGTGCCCACCATGGTCTTCAGCCTGTACGGCATGAACTTCGAATTCATGCCGGAACTGAAGTGGCGCGGCAGCTATCCGGCCGTGATCGTCGTCATCATCGCCGGCTGCTGGTGGCTGCACCGGCGCCTGAAGCGCGAAGGCTGGCTGTAGCCGGCAGGCTTACGCTGCGGCCAGCGCGCTTGCCGCCTCCAGTATCAGCGCCGCCACTTCCACGGGACGCGAGGCCAGCGAGGCGTGGCTGGCGTTCAGCGTGATGACTTTGCGCGCTTGCAGGCGTGCGGCCATGCGCTCCTGGTTGACGGGGGCAATCATGCGGTCGGCAGTGGAAATCTGGTACCAGCTGGGTTTATGCTTCCAGGCCGGGTCGCTGACGGTGTCGCCGAAGGTGCTGGCCAGCGGCGCTTTCTGCACCACGCCCAGCACGGCGCCTTCTTCCGCGTCGAGGTCCTGGCAAAAGCTGTCATGGTATTGCCCGGGCTTGACCCACAAGTAGCCGTCGCTGTCGCCTTCCAGATTGGCCGCGCCGATGGGCGGGTGTTCCTGCGTGATGCTGCCCGGGCTTTCGCCCGCGTCAGGCGCGAAGGCGGCGATGTACACGAGGCCGACCACATTCGGCGCATTGCCGGCCACGCTGATGACGGCGCCGCCGTAGGAGTGTCCTACCAGTAATACCGGGCCATCGACCTGCGCCACCATCTTGCGCGTGCGCTCGGCGTCGTCGGCCAGCGACGTCAGGGGCAGTTCGACGGCGCGGATGGCCGTGTGGCCCCGGCGCCGCAATTCGAGGATGACGCGGCTCCAGTGGGCGGCGCCGCCCCAGAAACCGTGGACGAGGACGATGGTGGCTTGCTGGTTCATGCGGAACTCCTTGTGGTGTAGGAAAACAGCGTAGGCCGCGTGCGTGCCTCAAGGCAAGCGGGCGGCGGGCAGGTGCACGCTCATTGTAGACCTTCCCAGCGCATGGCCTCGATGGCGCCGACCACCGTGCTCTCGTATTCGATGAAGAAATCGCTGTGGAAGCCGTTGCGTATCACCAGATGGCTGCTGCCGGGCAGGGCGGCGGCCAGGCGGTCGCCGTCGGCCAGGCGCAGCGGGCGGATAAAGTCCAGCAGCGCTTGCGCGTCGGCCTGGGTGGCGGGATCGGCTTGCAGCAGCCATGGAAACAGGTTGCGCAAGGTGCCGGGATCGACGGTGACGACCAGCGCCGGCGCGCGCACGCGGCGGTAGTCGGGCGAAAAATTGTGCGCGGCCATGTCCATGGCCCTGGCGATGGCGGGCGGGGTATTCGGCCGCACGGCGCCGCCGGGCAGCACTTCCAGGGCGTCGCGCCAGTTCGCTTCCAACGCCGGCCACCATTGCTTGTTGATGCGCCTGGCATAGGCGATCGAGGCGTCCAGCGATGCCAGGTCGGCCGGGCCAGGTGGCGGTTCGTCGAAGGGCGTGGGCTGGGGTTCCTCATAGCCGCCGCTGGCCAGGTAATCGAAGGTCGTGTCCATATAGACGAGTCCCCGCACGCGCTGCGGGTGGCTGCCGGCGAACAGGGTCAGTTCGTTGCCGGCGATGGAATGGCCGGCCAGGATGATGCGTTGAACCTTCAGTGCGTCCAGCACGGCCAGCAGGTCGGCCACCAGGGTGGCGGGGGCATACGTCATATCGTTGGCGTCGTTGACGGGCAGCGGCTTGCTGGAGGCGCCATAGCCGCGCCGCGTGACGGCCAGCACGCGGTGGCGGCGCGCCAGCGCGGGCGCCAGGCTGTCAAAGGCGTGCGCATTGGCGCCCAGGCCGGCCAGCAGGACGATGACATCGGTCTCGCTGTCGGTCGCGCTGCGCCAGTCGCGCACGTGCAGGCTGACGCCGGGGGCGACGCCGATCTGCCGGTCGATCACCGCCGCAGCGCGCGGCCCGCTGCCGCCGCCACAGGCAGCCAGGCCCGCCAGGGCGCCCATGCCGAACAGCAAGCGCCTGCGGGCGTGGAAACGGGGGATGGCATCGGTGGCTCTGGTCATGCGGTACTCCTTGCTGGACGGGGACATGGCCAGTATCGGCGCCGCGCATGAAGTACAGATGAGGGGCGGGTGAAGGAAGGCTGAAGGACCCGCCTGCGCGCTAGTGCGACACCAGCACCGGCAACGTCATCTCCTGCAGCACGGTGCGCGTGACGCCGCCCAGCAGCGCTTCGCGCAGGCGCATGTGGCCGTAACAGCCCATCACGACCAGATCGCAGCGCCGCTGCGCGGCCATGGCCAGCAGGGCCGTTCCCACGTCCTGGCCCGGCGGCGTGTCGTGCTGCAGCACCTCGACGTTGACGCCGTGGCGCGCCAGATACAGGGCCAGGTCGGCGCCCGGCTGCTCGCCGTGCGCGGCCGCCTGGGCGTGCGAATTGACGACGGCCAGGGTGACTTGTTGTGCCCGTTGCAGCAGCGGCAGCGCATCGGTGATGGCGCGCAGCGCTTCGGCGCTGCCGTTCCAGGCCAGCAGCGGATGCTGCGCGATGCCCGCTGGCGCGGCGCAAGGCGCGTGCGGCACCATCAGCACGGGCCGGCCGCAATGCAGCATCAGGTATTCGGCCGTGCCGGCGATGACGCGCGACGGCGTATCCTGCGCATCCGTCTGGCCCAGGATCAGCAAGTCGCAATAGCGCGCCTGCAGCAGCAGCGCGCCTTGCGCATCGTCGTCGACGAAGCGCGTTTCGTAGGCGCCCAGGCCTTCTTCGCGGGCGATGCGCTCGAAGTCGTGCAAGGCTTCGCTGGCCTGGGTGCGCAGCGCCTGCATCTGCGCCGGCGCAAACTGCAGCGCGTTCACGCCGCCGCCATACGCGTAGCGCGAGATGCCGCTCATGGCCGAACCGATCAGGTGGGCCCCTTCGGCGACGGCCAGGCGCACGGCCAGGCGGATGCGCTGGGCGCAGTGGCGGGAATTGTCGACGTGGACCAGCAGGGTGGTATAGGGCATAGCGTTTCCTCGGTTGTCGGTTGTCAGGTCTGCAGCACGTAGCTGCCCGGTGCGTCGCCCAGGGCAATCCCCATGGCCGGTGGCGCCACTTGCGCGCCCGCGCGTTCTTCCAGCCACGCTTGCCAGGCGGGCCACCACGAACCGTCATGGTGCGGCACGTCGCGTTGCCAGCTGTCCGCGTCGACATAGGGCGTGTCGTGGCGGTGCGTGGCCAGCTGGTAGCTGCGGCGCGGCTGGCCCGGCGGCGAGACGACGCCCGCATTGTGGCCGCCCGAAGTGAGCAAAAAGGTGACGTCTGTGTCGGTCAGCAGCTGCAGTTTATACACGGAGCGCCACGGCGCCACGTGGTCCGTCAGGGTGCCGACGGCAAAGATGGGCGCGTCGATGTCGCGCAGGACGATGTGGCGGCCCGCCGTGCGGTAGCGGCCTTCGGCCAGGTCGTTGTGCAGGAACAGGCGGCGCAGGTATTCCGAATGCATGCGGCAGGGCATGCGCGTGGCGTCCCCGTTCCAGGCCATCAGGTCGCTGTCCTGCTCGTCTTGTCCCATCAGGTAATGGCGCAGCTGGCGCGACCAGATCAGGTCGTTCGAGCGCAGTAGCTGGAAGGCGCCCGCCATCTGCTTCGTATCGAGGTAGCCCTGCTTCCACATGGCCGCTTCCAGGAAGCTGACCTGGCTGTCGTCGATGAACAGCGACAGTTCGCCCGGCTCCTTGAAGTCGACCTGCGAGGCCAGCATGGTGAGGCTGGCCAGGCGCGCATCGCCGTCGCGCGCCATCGTCGCGGCGGCGATCGCCAGCAGGGTGCCGCCCAGGCAGTAGCCGGCCGCATGCACCTGCGGCGCGCCCGTGATGCGGGCAACGGCGTCGAGCGCATCCATCACGCCCAGCTGGCGGTAGTCTTCCAGCGACAACTCGCGGTCTTCTTCCAGCGGGTTTTTCCAGGAAATCATGAATACCGTGTGGCCCTGTTCCACCAGGTAGCGCACCAGCGAATTGTGCGGCGACAGGTCGAGAATATAGAACTTCATGATCCAGGCGGGCACGAACAGCAGCGGCGTCGCATGCACCTTGGCGGTGGCGGGAGCGTACTGGATCAATTCGATCAAGTCATTGCGGTAGACCACCTTGCCCGGCGTGACGGCCAGGTTCTGGCCCACCTTGTAGCGGCGCGCATCGGGTGCATGCGCTCCCATGGCGGCGCGCTGCCAGTCGTCGGCCGCGTGGGCCATGCCGCGCGCCAGGCTGGCGCCGCCGCTGTCGAGGGCCGCTTGCTGCACCACGGGATTGGTCAGCAGGAAGTTCGACGGCGCCAGCATGTCGAGCCACTGGCGCACGGTGAACGTGACGACATCTTCGTGGTGCGGCGAGACGCCGCGCACGCCCGTGGTGGCACGGTGCCACCATTGCTGCTGCAGCAAGAAGCCCTGGTAGACGAGGTTGTACGGCCAGCGCCGCCAGGCAGGGTCGTCGAAGCGCCGGTCCTGCGGCAGCGGCGCGATGCACGGCGGCTCAGTGGCGCTGCCGGCCAGCGCCGATTGCAGCGCGTACTGCTGCCAGTGGCCGATCTTCTTCCACGCTTCCTGTAACAGGGTTTGCTGCTTCGATGGCGCCAGCGCCAGGTGGCTGAGCCAGTCGGCATAGGCGTTGCCCAGCGCGGCAGGCGAAATGCCGCCCGTGAACTTGCCCAGCCAGGCGTTCAGCAGCAGGTCCAGGGTGGCGCCTTCCGGCGCGCTTTCCGGATAATCGGGCACTGGCACGCCTTGCCAGGCGCTACCCAGGCGCTCATGTTCAATGTTGTGTTCCGCGTCGCTCGGCTGCGTCTTGCTCATCAGGGCTCCAGTCATTTTTTTACAGGGTAGCAAGAGCTTGTTCAAAAAATTATGATCTACATCAAGTTTGGCCGGATGCGTGCGGCAGGCGGCTTGCCATACCTGGATGGCACTTAGAATAAAAGTCATTGAAACGAATATTGCGATTCAAATGATTATATTGAATTTTAATCCATGCGGGTTCGGGCCTGGATGGCGTGAAAAGCTTGCTGCAAGCCATTTATTACTATGAAAGGACATATTTCATTCATCATTCTGCCTGTCGCAGAATAACAAAAACGTTTTTTTCGTGAATTTTTTTGTTGTATTTGATAAATTTATGTGGCAAGATGTAGTTAAGCAAGAAGTGAAGCAAGACCGCTCACGGTGGATAGAGGAGATGGACATGCATACGAAAATGTCGGCAAGCAGCAGCGAAGAGGCGGGCAAGGGCTATCCACACGGGGCTGGCGCGGGTGCCGGCAATGCGTCCGTGCGGCGCCTGAAAGCGATTGGCTACCTGGCCCTGTTGCTGGCCATACTGCCGGCTGCAACGTGCATCGCCATGGGGCGCGCCGGCGTACCGGCGCCGTTCAGCACCGCCTGCGGCGTGGTGTCGTGCGTGGCCGCAGGCCATGCGCTCTAGCGCACTGCCTGCGCTTCCTCGCAGATCCATGCCATGAATGCCTGCACGGCGGGGCGCGTGGCCGCGTCGGGCCGCGCCACCAGGTAGTAGGCAAAGCGCGCGGGCCAGGGCAAGTCCAGCACTTGCACCAGGCGCCCGGCGGCGATTTCCTCCTGCGCGTACAACTGCGGCACCAGGGCCAGGCCCTGGCCCGCCTCGGCCGCGCGTATCAACAGAAAATCATCTTCGAAGGCCGAGCCGCGCCGCGCCCGCGCCGCATCCGTGCTGTCGTCCGGGGCGCCATGCGCGGCCAGCCACAATGGCCAGTCGGCGCGGTCCGTATCGTGCAGCAGCGGGTAGCGCAGGCAATCGGCCGGCGTGGCGATGGGCGGCTGGCCCGCCATCAGGGCGGGGCTGGCGACGGGCACCAGCACGGGCGCCATCAAGCGCGTCACCTGCAGGCCCGGATAGTCGCCCAGGCCGTGGCGCAAGGCCACGTCGACCCGGTCGCGGCGCAGGTCGACCAGCGCGGATGTCGCTTCCACGCGCACTTCGATATGCGGATGGCGCTGGTTGAAGCGGCCCAGGCGCGGCACCAGCCACGCGGCGGCAAACGTGGCGACCGTGCTGACGGTGAGCGTCTGGCGCGCGCCCAAGTCTTCCAGCGCCTGGCTGGCGCCGGCGATCTGCGCGAAGGCGCCCAGCAGGGCGGGGTGGACCATGGCGCCCGCCTCTGTCAGGCGCAGGCCCTGGCGTTCGCGCGTAAACAGGGGCATGCCGACGCGCTCTTCCAGCAGGCGGATCTGCTGGCTGACGGCGCCCGACGTCACGTGCAGCGCCTCGGCAGCCGCCTTGATGCTGCCGCGCTGGCCCACTTCGACAAAGGCGCGCAGCGCCTGGAGCGGTAAAGGATGCTTCATCGATATAGTTTTTCTATAGTTATGCGCGAAAAATCATCGTTTCAGTTTCGCTGTGGAAAAACGCATTATAGGGGCATGCGGCGTTTTTTTGACGTCGAGTAAAACTATATCGATAGGATCTCCATGTTACTTTCACATCGGCAACTTTGCCTGGTTTTGCTGTGCACCACGCAATTCGTCGCCTTGCTCGATTTTTCCATTACCATGATTCCCTTGCCGCAAATTCAGCAGAGTCTGGGCTTTACGTCCGGCGGGCTGCAATGGGTGATCAATGCGTATGGCGTGGCCATCGCCGGCTTCCTGCTGCTGGGCGGGCGCGCGGCCGACATGTTTGGCCGCCGCCGCGTCTTCATCACGGGGCTGCTGCTGTTCACTGCCGCCTCGCTGCTCGGTGGTTTTTCGCACAGCCCGGCCATGCTGGTGGCCACGCGCGCGCTGCAGGGCTTTGGCGCCGCCATGTTTTCGCCGGCCGCGTTTTCCCTGCTGCTGGCCGTGTTTCCCGAGCCGGCCCGGCGCAACCGGGCGCTCGGTGCCTGGACGGCCGTGGCGGCCAGCGGCTTTGTCGCCGGCCTGATCCTGGGCGGCTTCATCACGGATATGCTGGGCTGGCGTTGGGTGCTGTGGATCAATGTGCCCGTCGGCCTGCTGGTGCTGGCCCTGTCGCCGGCCTTGCCCCTGGGCCGGCCCGATGCGGATAGCGCTGCGGCTGGCGGCCCGCTCGATGTGTGGGGTGCGCTGCTGGTGGCGTCGGGCGCGGCGACGCTGGTGTTTGCCTTTGCCAATAGCGAGCATGTGGGACTGGCGCATCCGCTCACGTTTGCCCTGGTCGCGCTGGCGCTGGCCCTGCTGGCGCTGTTCGTCTGGGTGGAGGGACGGGTGGCCGCGCCGCTGATGCCGCTGGCCGTCTTCCGGCGCCGCTCCACGGGCGGGGCGAATATCGTCTCCCTGCTGGCCAACACGGCCCTGGGGCCCACCTTTGTCGTCGTGGCGCTGGCCATGCAGGAAGTGCTGGGCTTCAGCGCCACGCGCACGGGGCTGGGACTGTTGCCGATGGCCGCCGCCTTTACCGTGGCCAGCGCGTGGGCCGGGCCGGCATTGATCGCCCGCTGCGGCACCAAGCCCGTCATCGTCGGCGGCATGCTGCTGTTCATCGGCGGGCTGGCCATGCTGGGCAGTTCGCTGGCCACGCTGGCTGCCTGGGGCGCCTCCATCCTGCCCGGTACCGTACTGGCCGGCATCGGCTATGGCCTGGCGTTTCCCGCCTGGACCGTGGCCGGCATCGATGGCGTGCCGGAAGCGGACCATGGCCTGGCGGGCGGCATGCTGACCACCACGCAGGAGGTCGGGTCCGCCGTGGGCCTGGCCGTGGGCGTGGCTGTCAGCATCGCCGTGCTGGCCGGCGGCGGCACGGCCGCGCAAGGCTACAGCAGCGCCATCCTCGTTTCCGCCTGCCTGGTCGTGGCGGGCCTGGCGTGCGCCGTCGCCATCCTCCCCGGCAAGGCCGCGCGCCAGGAGGCGGCGCCATGATGGAGCTCTACACCGACAGCTCGCCGAACGGTTTCAAAGCCACGATTGCGCTGGCCGAACTGGGCTTGCCATACCGGCTGCGCCATGTGCGCATCGAGCAGGGCGAACACCGGCTGCCCGCTTTCCTGGCCCTCAATCCGCACGGACGCATTCCCGTCCTGGTCGACCACGAGACGGGCATCACCGTGTTTGAATCGGCCGCCATATTGCTGTACCTGGCCGAAAAAACGGGGCGGCTGCTGCCGAAGGCTCCCGCGCAGCGCTGGGCCGCCATCACCTGGCTGCAATTCCACGCGGCCAGCATGGGGCCGATGCTGGGCCAGCGCGTGCATTTCGAGATCGCAGACGGAGGCGCGAATGCGGCCGCCACGGCGCACTTTCGCCAGCTGTGCACCGCCGCGCTGGCCACCATGGATGGCCGCCTGGCGGACAACGCCTACCTGGCCGGCGACGGCTATTCCATCGCCGACATCGCCAGCTTCGGCTGGCTGCATATCGCCCGCATCGTCGGCTTCGAACTCGATGACTGGCCGCACGTGGCCGCCTGGTACGCCCGCGTGGCGGCCCGTCCGGCCGTGCAGCTGGGCATCTCCATTCCCGCGCCCGCCACGGGCGCCTGATTTTGATCAAGGAACAACATGAGCATAGACATCATAGAAGGCGCTTCGTCGCAGGCTTTCACGCAGCACCGCGGCTACCGCCGCATGTTCGCACCCGGCGCGCTCACCCTCGGCATTTATCTGCCGCTGCGTTTTTACCAGGGCGACATGCGGGCGCTGGCCGGCCAGGCCGACCTGGTCGCCGCCATGGACCGGCAAGGCTTTGCCGCCGCCTGGGTGCGCGACATTCCCCTGTTCGACCCGCGCTTCGGCGATGCGGGTCAGCTGTTCGACCCGTGGACCTATCTGGCGTATCTGGCGGCGCGCACGGATGCGCTGGCCCTGGCCACGGGCAGCGCCATTTTTACCCTGCGCCATCCGATCGACCTGGCCAAGGCGGCCGCCAGCATCGACCAGCTGTCGGGCGGGCGCCTGGTGCTGGGCACGGCGTCGGGCGACCGCGCCAGCGAATTTCCCGCGTATGGCGTGCCGCATGCCACGCGCGGCGCGCGCTATGCGCAGGCCGTGCACATGTTCCGCCAGTTGCTGCAGGCAGGCCCCGCCAGCATCGACGGCCCGCTGGGCAGCCTGGCTGGCCTCGAACTGCTGCCCAAGCCCGTGGCGGGCGCCATTCCCCTGGTCGTCACCAGTTCCTCCGGCCAGCCGCTGGAGTGGATCGGGCGCCACGCGGATGGCTGGCTGACGTATCCGGAAGCGACGCATACAGCCGACGGGCCGCGCCGGCTGGCGGAAAAGATCCGCGCCTGGCGCGCCTGCATACCCGATGGCGGCTTTCGTCCGCACATGTGCAATGAGTGGCTGGACCTGGCGGACGACCCCGATTATCCGCACACGCCCGTGCGCAGCGGCTATGTGCTGCGCACGGGGCGCAAGGGCTTGATCGACTTGCTGGGTGAATGGCGCGAAGCGGGCGTCAACCATGCGGCGCTGGGCATCCAGCATGGCCAGCGCCCGGCTGCGGAGGTGCTGCAGGAACTGGCCGAGGAGGTGCTGCCGCACTTTCCGTCGCATGCGGCGTCGTGCGGGGATATTCTTCGCTGGTAGTGGCGCTAAAACGCCTGGCTGACTGAATAAATCAGCAAGCCGGCCAGGCCGCCCACGATGGTGCCGTTGATGCGGATGAATTGCAGGTCGCGCCCGATGGCCAGTTCGATGCGTTCGCTCATTTCATCCTTGCTCCACAGGTCCAGGCGGGCGGCGATGAAGGCGCCCACTTCGCCCCGGTAGCGGCGCACCAGCGAGCCGCTGCCGGCGACGATGGCGTCGTTCAGCCATTCCCGCGCAGCTTTGTCCGTCTCCAGCACCTTGCCCGTGTTGCGTGCCAGGCTGGCGATGGCTTGCGCCAGCACGGGCTGGTCGGCGTGCAGGTCGGCCAGCAGGCGCGTGCTGATGTGCTTCCAGACGTCGCCCAGCATGGCTTGCACCGTGTCGCTGGCGACCAGCTGCAACTGGTAGCGGCGCACCGTTGCCTGCCACTGCGGGTCGGCCTTCAGGTGCAAGGCGCTGTCGGCGATCCAGCCGGCGATGCGCTGGCGCAGCGGGTGCTGCGGGTCGACGCGCACGGCGAGGGCGAATTTCTGCAGCGAGGCGATCATGCGCGGCTCGTACGCTTTCACGGCTTTTTTCACCAGCGTGTTCTCGATCTGGAAAGCGCCCAGCACGAAGTCGCCGATGGCGGCGTGGTGACCTTCGTCGTCCAGGTAGGCGGCGCTGCGGTCGAGCATGAAGTCCAGCAGTTCCTGCGGCTTGCCGTCGGCGATCAGCGCATCGATGCAGTCGGCCGCCACGTCCGACAGATTCAGTTGGCCCAGGTAGCTGCTGGCCTGTACACGCAGCAGTCGGCCCAGCTTATCGTGATCGGCCATCGCCAGCAGCTGCCTGGCGACACTGGCGCTGGCCATGCCCAGCCGCTGCGCGTGGACCTCGTCACCGAGCCATGCGCCCAGCCGCGCGGCGGGGTCGGCCTGCACGATGCGCTCGGCGATGCCTTGTTCGGTAATGAAATGGTTTTCCACGAAGGCGCCCAGGCTGCGGCCGATGTCCGCCTTGCTGTTCGGGATGATGGCCGTATGCCACAGGGGGATGCCCAGCGGGTGGCGGAACAGGGCCACGACGGCGAACCAGTCGGCAATCGCCCCCACCATGGCCGCTTCGGCGAACGCTTCCACATAGCCCCAGGCGGGGTGGCCGCCCCGCTGCGAACGGGCCACGGCGAAGGCCAGCGCGGCCAGCAGCAGCAAGCCAACGGCCAGCCACTGCATGTTGCGCAGGCGCGCGCGCTTGAGCTGGTCCGTGCTCTGGTCCAGCTGTGCGATGAGGTCGGGGGAAGGTTGCATGGATGGCGGCCTGCAGGGTTGCGAGACCGCCATCTTACTGCGATGGCGCAGTGACGGGATTACTGTTGCGGATGCAGCAGCGAACGGCGGCGCGCGTAGCCGAAGTAGATGACCAGGCCGATCACCAGCCAGATGGAAAAGGCCACCCAGGTGACCCAGCTGAGGAAGCTCATCAGGCCCACGCACAGGATCACGGCCAGCGCCGGCACATACGGCACGCCGGGGCAGCGGAAGGCGCGCGGCAGGTCGGGACGCTTCTTGCGCAGCACCACGACAGCTATCGACACCATGGTGAAGGCGGCCAGCGTGCCGATGTTGATCAGCTCGGCGAGGATGTTGAGCGGGATCACGGCGGCGATCAGGCCGAAGACGATGCCGACCAGCCAGGTGGCGAAGAACGGCGTGTGGAAGCGCGGGTGCACGGTCGACAGGCGCTTTGGCAGCAAGCCGTCGCGCGACATGGCGAAGATGATGCGCGTCTGGCCGAAGGCCATCACGAGGATCACGGTGGTCATGCCGAGGATGGCGCCCAGGTCGACGAAGCCGGCGATCCAGTTTTCGCCCGCATACTGCAGGGCCAGCGAGACGGGATGGTCGACGCCGAGGAATTTCTGGTACGGCACGATGCCCGTCATGATGGCCGACACCACCACGTACAGCACGGCGCACACGGCCAGCGAACCGATGATCCCGATAGGCAGGTCGCGCGACGGCTTCTTGACTTCCTCGGCGGCCGAGGTGACGGCGTCAAAGCCGATGAAGGCAAAGAAGACGAGGGCGGCGGCGCTCAGCATGCCGTGGTAGCCAAACGGCATGTAGGGCTGCCAGTTGGCCGGCTGCACGTGGCGCGCGCCGAAGATAATAAACAGCAGCACCACGCCGACCTTGATGGCCACCATGACGTTGTTCAGGCGCGCCGATTCGCGCACGCCCCAGCCCAGCATGGCCGTCAGCAGCAGCATGATGACGAGGGCCGGCAGGTTGATGATGGTCGTCACGCCGGGCAGCGCGCCCGGTGCGGCGGTGAGCGCGACGGGCAGGGCGATGCCAAAGCCCGACAGCAGCGACTGGAAGTAGCCGGACCAGCCGACGGAGACGGCGGCAGCGGCCAGGCCGTACTCGAGCAGCAAGTCCCAGCCTATCATCCAGGCGGCCAGCTCGCCCAGGGTGGCATAGCTGTAGGTGTAGATGGAGCCGGCCACGGGCACGGTGGAGGCGAATTCCGCGTAGCACAGGGCGGCGAAGCAGCAGGCGACGGCCGCCACGACGAACGACAGCGACAGGGCGGGGCCGGCCGTCAGCGCGCCCGTGCCGGTGAGCACGAAAATGCCGGTGCCGACGATGGCGCCAATGCCCATGAGGACAAGGTCGAAGGGCCCCAGCACCTTGGCCAATCCTCCTGGCTTCTTGCTGTGGGCGATCATGTCATCCAAATTCTTGGTTCTAAATAAGCTCACTGTGTCTCCTGGTGGTTTTTGTCATGGCGCCATTGCCGCCTCGTGAGTAGCACGACGCAGCCAGATTCTAGCCCACGCGCCCGTGATTCCTGAAGGAAAACCGTACGGTGCCGTGCGCGCCAGCCCTGTAAACTTGCCTGGCAGGCAAAAAAACAGCCCCGGATATGGGCCGGGGCTGGAAAGGAGACTGCTACAAATGGTTACGTGGGTTTACCTTGAAAAATGCGCCTCGATCTCTTCCAGGGTCTTGCCCTTCGTTTCAGGGAGCAAAAACGCGGCCGCCAGGAAGTACAGCACGGTGCAGCCGGCGCCAAAGAAGAACAGCGTCGAGTAACCATGCAAGCCCACGGTGGGCAGGAAGATGGCGGCGATCACCGTCGAGACGAACTGGTTGACGAGCAGGGCGATGCTCATGCCGTTCGAGCGGATGCGGGTCGGCATCAGCTCGGACAGGGCCAGCCACACGCATACGCCAGGGCCCACGGCAAAGCTGGAAACGAACACGCAGATGGCAATGGCCACCAGCCAGCCGTGCGTGGACGAAGGCACGGGGCCCAGGCTGGCCTTCTCGATGCGCAGCGGCGCTTCGCGTCCGGCGGCCGGGTCGGCGAACGGGTTCAGGTGCAGCTTGCGGAAGAACACGCCGATCACGCTGTCGGCCTGCACGGCGTCTTCGCGGGCGATGGACACCTGGCGCAGCACGGGATCGTCGCTGCGCAGGCTTTTCACATTCGTGAACGGGCCGTAGGCGTAGGCGATGGTCAGCTGTTGCGGCGTGCCGTCGGCCGCCGCGCCCAGGGCTGTCAAGGTAGCCGCATCGAGGTGCAAGGACAGGCTGTCCGCTTGCACTTGCGCCGCGATGGCGGGGCGCACGTCGGCCAGGTGCGCTTCGGCGCCGCGGAACAGCAGGCCAGCCGCCAGCAGCGAGACGACGATGCCGCCCGTGCCCAGCATCAGCAGGAATTTGCGGCCCTTGCGGTCCACCAGCAGCACGGCCACCACCGTCATCACGGCGTTCAGTACTTTCAATAACACGTCCGCCATATTGGCCGAGGCGCCCGACAGGCCCGCCTGGTTGAGGATATTGACGACATAGGCGAGGATGGAATTGATGCCCGTCGCCTGCGTGCAGGCGAGGATCAGGCAGGCCAGCAGGAAGGGCAGCACGTAGCGGCGGCTCAGCAGCGGGTCCCTGGCCTTGCCGCTTGCCTTGGCCGTATTCTCCGGCGTGTCCTGCATCTCGCGCAGTTCGATGTCGGCGGCGGCTGGCAAGCGCGTGCGCAGCAGCGACTGGCGCGCCTGCTCGATGTGGCCCCGTTGCGCCAGCCAGCGCGGCGATTCGGCCAGCAGCAGGGCGCCGATGGTAAATACGAGGCCCGGCGTCAGGCAGACCCAGAAGATGCTGCGCCAGGCGTGGTCCTTGGCCGTGAAGATGGCGGCGATACGGCCCGCTTCCGGCAAGGCTTGCGCCGCCTGCGTGGCCGTTTCCACCGTCTGCGCTTGCAGCAGGCCGATCAGGGCGGCGGCCACCAGGCCGATGGTCAGCAGCAGCTGGAACAGGGCGGCACCGCGCCCGCGCTGTTGCGCGGGCAGGCATTCGGCCAGGTACAGGGGCACGACGACGCCGATCAAGCCGCCGCTGATGCCTTGCAGCAGGCGGCCCAGCAGCAGCGGCGTGTAGCCGTCGGCCAGGGCGATCAGCGGGATGCTGGCGCTGAACAGGGCGCCGGCCAGGAACATCACCCAGCGCCGGCCCAGGATATCGGCCAGGGCGCCGGCGAACAGCGATGACAGGACGGAGCCCAGCAGCACGGCGGCAACGATAAAGCTCAGCTGCTGAGCCGTCAGTTTCCACGCCACGGAGGCCGTCGATTCCAGGTAGGGCAGGGCACCGGCGATGATGCCGATGTCTATGCCGTACAGCAATCCCCCCATGCCGGCAATAAATAGCAGGTAGCGCATGGCCCACACGGGGGCCTTGTGTGACGTGTCGTGCATGAAAACTCCGGGACGGGGTTGAGGTTTGGGGGCTGGGTCTAGAGACTGAATCTAGCGGGTGGAAAGATCGATTGCCGTGCCTTCGACGAAGACGGACACTGGCTGCAAGTTGGCATCGAGGACGACGATATCGGCCCAGGCGCCGGGCGCCAGGCGGCCCCGTTCGGATTCGCCCAGGTAATCGGCGGGGTACAGCGACAGGCGGTTCGAGGCGTCGGCCAGGTCCAGGCCCAGGTCGACGAAATTGCGCAGGGCCTGGTCCATGGTCAGCACGCTGCCGGCCAGCGAGCCCGTTGCCAGGCGCACGCAGCCCAGGCATTTGTAGACGCGCTGCGTGCCCAGGCCGTATTCGCCATCGGGCATGCCGGTGGCCGAGGTGGCGTCCGTCACGCCGTACAGGCGCGGGATGGCGCGCAGGGCCGCGCGCAGGGCGCCCTTGGCCACGTGCTGCAGGTCGGGGATGATTTCCGCGTATTCCGCATGCGCCAGCGCCGCGCCCACCATGCCGGGGTCGTAATGCGTCATGCCCGTCATGCCGTTGTACAGGTGCGTAAAACCGGAGACGCCAGCATTGAGCGCCGCGACGCCTTCGTCATACGTGCCGGCGCTGTGGCCGATCTGCACGCGGATGCCCATCGCCGCCAGTTGCGGGATCAGTTCCAGGTGGCCGGGGATTTCCGGCGCCATGGTCAAGACCTTGATGGGGGCGATGGCGTGAAAGCGCTGCACCAGCGCCAGGCTGGCCTGCACCACGTCGGGCGGCTGCGCGCCCAGGCGGTGCAGGTTCAGGAACGGGCCCTCCAGGTGCACGCCCAGCATGCGCGCGCCGTTGGCGGGGCGCTCGGCGATGACGCCGGCCAGGCCTTGCAGGGCGCGCAGGATCGATGGCTCCTTGGCTGTCAGGGTGGTGCCCAGGAGGGCCGTGGTGCCGTGGCGCGCATGCACCTGCGCCACGGTGGCGCCGGCGTCGCCGCCCTCCATGATGTCGACGCCGGCCGCGCCATGCACGTGCAGGTCGATGAAGCCGGGCAGGATGGTCAGCGCGCTGTCGGCGGCAGGGTCTTCTTGTATCTGGACGATGCGCTGGTCAAAAGTGATGGTGCCCGTGATCCAGCCAGATGGGGTAAGGATTCTGCCGCTCAGCATGTGTTATTCCGCTATAAAAAGTTCGATGCCCAGCTTTTGCAGCCCTTCGCGGTACTCCTGGCTGATGCTGGCATCTGTGATGACGGTATCGACCCGGTCCAGCTGCACGATGCGGTGCAGGCTGACGCGGCCGAACTTGGAGGCGTCCGTGAGGACGATGATTTTCTTGGCCCGTTCCACCATCTTGTGGTTCAGGCTTGCTTCCGCTTCGTGGTGGGTGGTCACGCCAAATTGCAGGTCGAAGCCGTCCACGCCCAGGAACAGCTTGTCGAAGCTGTACGCCTGCAGGCAGGTTTCCGCCTGGCTGCCCTGGATCGACAGCGACTGCTTGCGCAGCAGGCCGCCGGTCAGGATCAGGTCCACGCCCGGCGCGTCGGCCAGTTCCCACGCGATGTTCAGGCCATTCGTGGCCACCGTCACGCCCGTCGCATCGCGCAGATGGCGCGCCAGCGAGATGGTGGTGGTGCCCGAGTCGATGATGATGTTGTCGCCCGGTTCCACCAGCCGCGCCGCATAGGCGCCGATGCGCTCCTTCTGCTCGTGGTTGATGGCATCCTTCTGGCGTATCGTGTGCTCGGGCGGCGGCGTGCGCGTCAGGGTCGCGCCGCCGTGGCTGCGCGTGGCCATGCCTTGCGCTTCCAGCGCATTCAAGTCGCTGCGGATGGTGACCGCGGACACGCCGAGCTTTTCCACCAGATCGGTCACCTGCACCGAGCCCTGCTGGGCAAGCATTTGGAGGATGGATTCACGGCGTTGGCTGGTATTTCGCATGGTGGCGGGCTCAGTAAAAAATGAAAAATACCGAGCTTAACAGATTGCCGCTTCGGCAATGACGGCCACTGCCGCATTGCGGTTGCAGGCGCGCGCATATTGCGCCAGCAAGCTGCCGATCTTGTGCTCGATCAGGGCTGGCGCCTGCGCTGGCAAGCTGCCCTGCACCACGGCCAGGTACTGTTCCGGCAAATGCTGGCTCAGCAGCGGCAGCGGAATGGCCACGGTGTCCAGGTTGGCCAGCAGCTTGCCGACGGCGGCCGCCACTTCCGGCTCGCCCCAGTAATAGCGGCAACGGTCGCTCAAGCCGTAGCGGCGCATCAATCGCTGTTCTTCCGGCGTGCCCAGGTAATGCTTGATCCAGTTCTTCGGCTTGGCCACCATCACGTCGTCGAGCACCTGCATCAGTTGCGAGGTGGCGTGTGCCGGCAGCAGTTCTTCCTCGATCTGGCACAGGGCGAACAGCGCCTCGCGCAGGGCGAAGGTGGCGGCAGGCCCCACTTTCAGGATGGCGAAGTGGTCGCGCACCATGGCATGCAGGGCCGACTCGCGCTGGTAGTCGGTGGAATGGGCTTCGAACACGAGGCCAGGCTGCTCGGCGACAAAGGCCGACAGCTCGGTGGCGGCGTCCGCGTCGTAATGCTGGATGCTGCTCTGGTCGAAATCGACGCCCGGCTGCACCACCATGGCGATGACCCGGCGCCAGGCGCCATGCAGGTCGTTCTCGAGAAACGCGCGGCGGTGCACGTCGAGGGTGCGGCGCGCCGCTTGCGGGCTGGTGACGGCGCCGGCCTGCGCCAGCGACGCTTCTCCGCCGGGAATCGGCACTTCCGTGCCGATCACGTAGACGGGTGGCGCGAAGCCGGCGGCGGCGGCCGCTTCCTCGGCGACGATGCACAGGCGCGCCGAACGGGCGGCCACGGTTTCATCGTCGAGCTGCAAGGGGTCATCAATGCAGCGCATGCTGCAATCGAGGTGGATCTTGTGGAAACCGGCCGACGCATACGCGGCGATCAGGGTTTCGGCGTGATTCATCGCGGTGGCCGCATCGAGGTGCTGCCAGGCGTTCGGGCCCAGATGGTCGCCGCCCAGCACGAGGCGGCTGGCGGGAAAACCCTGTTCGCGGGCCAGTGCCAGCATGGTGTCGCGGAAAACTGCCGGCGTCATGCCAGTGTAGCCGCCGAACTGGTCGACCTGGTTCGACGTCGCTTCGACCAGCAGCACGGTGTCGTATTCGCTGGCCACGCGCATGGCGGCGCGCAGCACGCTCGGGTGGCTGCAGCAGACGGCGTACAGTCCCACGCGCTCGCCGCGGCGGTGCGCCTTGATCACTTGCTGGATCGGGGACAAGGTAAAAGTCGGGTTTTCCGCTTGCTTCATCATGTTGACGCCTTTGTATGTTGTCGTATCAAAAGGGCCGCGCCGCGCGCGCCGCCGGCATCGCCAAAGCGGGGCGGCAGAATCGGCGGCACGTGCACGCCGGGGAACAGGTGGCGCTTGACGGCGGCCGGCAGCTTGTCGTACAGGTGCGGCAGCTTGGACAGGCCGCCGCCGAGCACGATGACGTGCGGGTCATAGGCCAGCACCAGGCCGGCCAGCGCGTGGCCCAGCACATCGAGGTGCACGGCCACCGTGCGCTGGGCCACGGCATCGCCCATGTTGGCGCGCGCCACGATGGCCAAAGGCTCTGCGCCGTCGCCGCCAAAGTGCGCGTGGATTTTGCGCATGGCGGGGCCGGAGACATAGCGCTCCAGGCAGCCCGCCTTGCCGCACGGGCAGGGGTAATCGGCCAAGCCATGCTGCGCCAGCAGGGTGGCGGGCAGGCTCCAGTGGCCCCATTCGCCGGCCACGCCGTTAAAGCCGCGCAGCAGCTGGCCACCCACGCAATAGCCGCCGCCAGCGCCCGTGCCGAGGATGGCGCCGAACATGCTGGCGGCATTGTCGGCCGCGCCGCCTTGCGCTTCCGACAGGGCGAAGCACTGGCAATCGTTGCCGATGGCGACAGGACGTTTCAAGGCCTGCTGCAAGGTTTGCGCCACCAGGCGGCCGTTCAGGGCCGGCACGTTGGAGCTCAGTTGCCGGCCGCTGGCGCTGTCGATCACGCCGGGCAGGCCGATGCCGACAGGCGCTGTCGTGCCCAGGGCGGCGTCGCCGCGCGCCACCAGGTCGACGATGGCTTGCACGAAGGCGGCAAAATCGTCGCCCGGCGTGGCCACCCGTTCGCGGAACACTTCCGACAGCGCGCCGTCGCGGTCGGCAAAGGCGACCAGCTCCATCTTGCTGCCGCCGATGTCGATGCCGTGATAGCCGGCTGTGTGATTAGAATTGGTCATGGCCATAGATGGTGACGCCCTGCACGACACGGTTGACGATGCCGCCGGCGAATGGATTGTCGGGGCGCAGTTGCAGCAGCGCGGACTGGTGCAGCGCATATTGCTGCGCCATCAGCAGCCACAGCGGAGCCAGCCAGGCGTCGGGCCAGGCCGACGCATCGGCTGACAGGTCGCCGCCGATGCCCACGGTCAGGCAGCGCTGCGCCACGCTGTCGCGCTGCAGTTCTTTCAATAGGTCGTCTTCGTACTGGCGCGCCAGCGGCTTGCTGCTGCGCAGCAGGATCACCAGCGACTCCGTGGTGACGGCCGATTTCGGGCCGTGGCGGAAACCGAGCGGCGTATTCGCCATCGCCATCACGCGGCCACCCGTCAATTCCAGGATCTTCAATGCCGCTTCCTTGGCCAGCGCTTCCAGCGGGCCGCTGCCCAGGTAGACCACGCGCTGCACGGGAGTCGAGCCCAGGTCCGCCACGGGGGCCGACCAGTCGCGCAAGGCTTGCTCGCCCAGCTGCGCCAGGGTCTCCAGGCGGTTCAGATCCGTGTCCTTGCCCAGTACCGACAGGGCTGCCAGCAGCATGCTGCTAAAGCTGCTGGTCATGGCGAAGCCGCGATCGCAGCTGCCTTCCGGCATCAGCAGGTTATACGTATTACTGTCGTTCGCGCCCTGGCGAGCCAGCTTGCCGTCGGCGTTGCAGGTGATGTTCAGGAAGCGCGCGCCGGGCACGACCTGGCGCAGCAGTTCCACGGCCGCCAGGCTTTCCGGGCTGTCGCCGCTGCGGGCAAACGAGACGAGCAGGGTGGGGGCATCCGCTTCCAGATACAGCTCATGGTGCGTCAGCAAAGTCGTGGTGGCGATGGCGCGGATCTGCGCAGGCCAGGCCGCGTTCAGGGTATCGACGACGATTTCGCCCACATAGGCCGAGCTGCCGGCGCCCGTCAGGATGACACGTTGCTGCGGATTGGACAGTGCGTCGCCGAGGAAGGCGGCCAGGGCCGCTTGCTCGTTGCGCAAAATAGTGGCCAGCGCGCGCCAGATGGCTGGCTGGTGCGCGATTTCCTCGGCCGTGTGCAGGCCGCCGATGTCGCGCCAAGTTTGAATGTCACGCTGAAGAAGGGTAGTCATGGAGTGTCAGTAAAGTGTTTGTTGGAGAAAGCATAAATACTAAATTTCGAAAAGTCAAATACGAAAGTAAAACGAAAGTAAATAGTTGTATGCCTTGCGAAATAATGTCGTTTTAAAGGCCGTGAAACATGCTGCGGTGCAGCGCAAAAGCCTGTGGCGGCGCGGCCTGTCGCTGAAATGCGACGATAACGAAAGATTACGCTATGGAATTTGAGTGAAACGTAAGATAAATTGGCTTATTTTAGGCATTTTATTAATAAATTAGCGCCATAACTTTCTTTTGGTTGACGATATTTATTTTTCTTCTTAAAGTAATTTCATTGAATCACTTCTGAAAGCCAGCAGATGAACCCTCTCCCGCTTCCCCGTCGCGTCCTTGCCGCCTGTGTCCTCGCCGCCCTTGCCACCCTGTCTGCGCCCGGCCTGCATGCCGCGACCATCGGCAATCTGCAGTCGCTCTCCGCCGTGCGCGCGGCCGACGTGGCCAAGGGCGAGGCAGTGGGCTGGGAGGTGCGCAGCGATACGGGCATGCAGCTGCGTATCAGCCTGCCGCAGGCGGACGTGCTGCGCATCCAGGCGGGCGGCAAGGGCGGCTTGACGGGGCCAGGCGACAAGGCCGCGCCCATCGTCGTGGGCCAGCCTGCCGCGCAGGTGGCGTACCGGATCAATGAACAGCCCGACCATATCCTGATCAGCACTGATGCTTTGAGCCTGCGCATCGACCGCAAACCGTTGCGCTTTACCCTGCTGCGCAAGGGCGACGCGGTGCCCCTGTGGCGCGAGGTGCAGCCGCTGTCGCTCGACGACAAGCAGGGCGTGCAAGTGTTATCGAGCCTGCCGGGCGAGCGGTACTTTGGCGGCGGCCAGCAGAATGGCCGCTTCGAATTCAAGGGCAAGCAGGTGCCCGTGTCGTATTCGGGCGGCTGGGAAGAGGGCGACCGGCCGAATCCCGCGCCATTCTTGATGAGTTCACGGGGCTGGGGCATGCTGCGCAATACCTGGGCCGACGGCAATTACGACTTGCGCGACCAGGAACAGATCTCGCTGCAGCACGCGGAAGGCCGCTTCGATGCGTATTTCTTCGTCGGCAAGGATCTGCGCGACGTCGTCGCCCGCTACACGGACTTGACGGGCCGCGCGCGCATGCTGCCCCGCTGGGCGCTGGAATACGGCGACGCCGATTGCTACAACGATGGCGACAACGTGAAAAAGCCCGGCTCCGTGCCGAAGGGCTGGACGGATGGCCCCACGGGCAAGACGCCGGACGTGGTGGAAAGCGTGGCGCGCCAGTACCGCGAACACGACATGCCGGGCGGCTGGATCCTGCCCAACGACGGTTATGGCTGCGGCTACACGAACTTGCCGGAAACGGTGAAGGGCCTGGCAGGCTATGGCTTCCGCACGGGCCTGTGGACGGAAAACGGCGTCGACAAGATCGCCTGGGAAGTGGGCCAGGCGGGCAGCCGCGTGCAAAAGCTGGACGTGGCGTGGACGGGCAAGGGTTACCAGTTCGCCATGGATGCGAACAAGTCGGCGTATGACGGCATCCTGAACAACTCCGACAGCCGCCCGTTCCTGTGGACGGTGATGGGCTGGGCCGGCATCCAGCGCTACGCCGTGGCATGGACGGGCGACCAGAGCGCCAGCTGGGATTACATCCGCTGGCACATCCCGACCCTGATCGGTTCGGGCCTGTCCGGCCAGGCGTATGCGTCCGGCGACGTGGACGCCATCTTTGGCGGCAGCCCGGAAACCTATCTGCGCGACTTGCAGTGGAAAAGTTTTACGCCCGTCCTGATGGGCATGTCCGGCTGGGCCGCGGCCGAGCGCAAGCATCCGTGGTGGTTCGTGCAGCCGTACCGCGACATCAACCGCCGCTATCTGAAGCTCAAGATGCGTTTGACGCCGTATATGTATACCCTCGTGCGCGAAGCCGAACAATCGGGCGCGCCGCTGGTGCGCGGCCTGATGTGGGATTATCCGCAAGACCCGGCCGCCTACACGGAAGCCTATAAATATCAATTCCTGCTGGGCCGCGACGTGCTGGTGGCACCTGTCTACCGCAGCCAGGCCGTCAGCGGCGGCTGGCGCAAGGGCATCCACCTGCCGCAGGGTACCTGGTACGACTACTGGGATGGCCGCCAGGCCACGGCGGACGCGCAAGGGCGCGACCTGGATATGCAGGTCACGCTGGACAAGCTGCCCGTGTTCGTGCGCGCCGGCGCCATCCTGCCCATGTATCCGGAAATGCTGTACGACGGCCAGAAACCGAAGGACCAGCTCACGCTCGATGTGTATCCGCAAGGCGATTCCGACTACATCCTGTATGAAGACGACGGCAACACGCGCCAGTACCAGGGCGGCGCCTTCAGCCAGCAAGTCATCCGCATGCGCCAGGCGGGCGCCGACGTGCAGGTCGACATCGGCGCCGTCGATGGCAAGTACCAGGGCCAGGAAGGGCGCCGCGGCTATGCGCTGCGCATGCTGGCCGGCCAGGCCCCGGCCGCCGTGCGCGCCGGCGAACGGCTGATCGCGGCATTCGCCGACCGTGCCGTCTACGACAAGGCGGCAGAAGGCTGGTTCTTCGATGCGGCCGATAGAAAAGGCACCCTGCACGTGAAAGTGGCGGCGCAGGACATCCGCCAGCCTTTGATGCTGCAAGTCGCCGGCGCGCTGGCCGTGGCGCGAGCCGACGCCGACTTCCCGGCCGCCCCCGTGCCGGGCCGCGCCTTGCCGGCCGACGCTATGCAGGTGGTGGCGCGTCCTGCGGAAGAAAGCGGCTACCCGCTGGAAAACGCCTTCGATGGCAAGCCGGAGACGTGGTTCCGCACCGTGCGCAGCCCGTCCGTGAAAAGCGGTCCGCACGAATGGGTGGTCGGCTTTACGGAACGGCGCCTTATCGACGGCATCGAACTGGCGCCGCGCAACGACCAGCACTGGAAGCATGGCCAGGTGCGCGACTATGAAATCTACATCGGCGACAACAACGGCGAGTGGGGCGCTCCGCTGGCACGCGGCACACTGAAACTGCAAGAGGGAACGCAGACCATCAGCTTCCCCGCCACAGCCGGGCGCTTGCTGCGCTTCCGCGTCATGAGCACGCAAAATCCGGAAGGCGATGGCGCGGCTTCCCTGGACCCGATGGTGACGGCGGCGCAAGGCGCGCCGGTGGCGCGCGCGTTCGATGCGGCGCTGGCGACCGACGTGGCGCCCGTTACCTTGTCCGAATTCCGCGTGCTCGAGCACCGCGTGGCCGAAGGCGCGGAGGTGCAGCGCTATCTGTCGGACCTGGCGCTGCCGAAGAATATCGCGAAAGACCGGCCAGCCGGCAAGGCGGCCGAGATGCGCATGAACGGGCTGTGGTTCCGCAAGGGCCTCGGCGTGGGACCTGCCAGCCGCATTGACTTGCAGCTGGCTGGCAACTGGAATCTGCTGCGCGCCGACCTGGGCGTGGACGATAGCTGCCGCAGCGCGGGCGGCTTGCAATTCCAGGTCTGGAGCGGTGAGCGGCTGCTGTACGACAGCGGCCTGGTCACGGCTCCCGGGGTGGTCAAACCCGAAATCGACGTGCGCGGCCTGAGCCAGCTCAGTTTGCGCACCCTGGGCGCGCGCGGCGCCCGAGCGGCCCAGGTCTGCGGCAACTGGGCCAATGCCGTGCTGACCGGCACGGAGGGCGCGACGGTCAAGCCGCGCTAGGCACTCAATCATTTCACTAAAAACGAGCCCCTCTTCGGACCGGGGAGGGGCTCTTGCAGCCTGACGAAAACAAATCACTTATAAAAAGGGAGATGGGAATGCACTTGAAAAAACTGATGGCCGCCATGGCGGCGGTAGGATTGGGCTCAACTGTGCTGGCATCAATGGCGCTGGCAGCGGAGGAGGAGAAACTGGCGCGCGTCGAAGTGACGGGTTCCAGCCTGAAGCGCATCAACGCGGAAACGGCGTCGCCGGTACAGGTGATCAACGCCAAGCAGATCGAAAACATGGGCGCGCTCACCTTGCTGCAAGTGCTGGACAACCTGCCCGCGGCCCGTCCGGCGCAGCAGGACTTCCGCTCGATGTTCACGGGTTCCGATGGCGGCTCGCAAGCGAACTTGCGCGGCCTCGGTGCGCAGGGCACCCTGGTGCTGCTGAATGGCCGCCGCCTGTCGTTCTATGGCGCGCCGGCCGGTTTCCAGACCATGTTCGTCAATATTGACGCCATTCCCGCCGCCGCCATCGAGCGCATGGAGATTTTGACGGACGGTGCGTCGGCCGTATATGGCTCCGATGCCGTGGCCGGCGTCATCAACGTGATCACCAAGAAGTCGTATCAAGGCCTGGAAGCGCGCGCCAATGGCGAATTTTCGCCCAGCGTGAAAGCCTATGGCGAGCGCCAGGCCAGCGTGCTGTATGGCCTGGGCGACCTGGCCAGCGACGGCTACAACGTCTACGGTTCCGTGAACGTCTACCAGCGCGACCGCATCGCGCTGGCCGATACCTGGCGCAAGCGTCCCGCGTATTTTTATGCGAACAATCCCAATTTCATCCCGAACATGCGCGTGGGCGTGGGCAGCGAACCGGGCACGATGAATCCCGGGACCTTTTTTGTCTTCGACAAGGCGAAGAACAATGCGCGCACCCAGCGCGCCGTCAATGGCTGCAACAACAGCATCACCGAGGCGTCGGGCACGCGCTGCGTGTGGAATGCGCTGCCCAACCAGCTTGACACGGGGCCTACCTCGGAGCGCGCCACGGCTTACCTGAGTGGCCGGCTGAAACTCGGCGGCGACATGGAAGCGTTCGCGGAAGGCGCCTTCACCCACATCAAGATGCGCGGCGAGAATGGTCCGTCCAGCTTCAATAGCGGCAGCACGAATAACTGGTTCGCGCGCAATACGGGCAATACCCTGAATACCTTCGCCACGCCTTTCCTGAGCCCGAACAACGTCTACCTGAAAGGCAAGCTCGATGCCGATATGGTGGCGAAGATGGGCGGCGCGGCCGGCTTGAATTACCTGCTGCAGGATGCGACGGGCCACTTCGGGCAGAAGAATGTCGATGAAAACTACCGCGCGCTCGTCGGCCTGCGCGGCAGCATCGGCGGCGGCTGGGATTTTGAAACGGCGCTCAGCGTGGCGGGCAGCCATTCGACCCTGTTCCAGACGGCGAACATCAACATCAAGGGATTCGAGCAGGCGTTCGGACCGTTCACGAAGGATCCCGTCAGCGGCCGCACGTATATCTCAGACAATCCCGCCTACAAGTTCGGCGAAATCAGCGAGGCCAATGCGGCGCTGGTGCGCGCGGCCTACCCGACCTTCGCCATCGAATCGTGGACCAAGCTGATGACGTGGGATGCGAAGCTGGAAGGCACCCTGTTCAAGCTGGGCGAGCGCGAAGTGCGCGCCGCCGTGGGCACCAACGTCATGCGCGAGAGCTTCCTCACGCCCGGCAACGCGGATGCGGCGAATGGCTTGATTACGCAGCAGGGCGGTTCCTGGTTCGATGGCCGGCGCACCATCGCCGCCGTGTTTGGCGAAGTGGTGGTGCCGCTTAGCGACACCCTGGAAGTCAACGCGGCCGCGCGCCTGGACAAATACCCGCACTTCGCCGCCAACCTGGCGCCCAAGCTGGGCGTGATCTGGCGCGCGCGGCCCGACCTGATGCTGCGCGGGACGTATTCGGAAGGCTTCCGCGCACCCAACCTGGCCGAATCGGGCACGGGCGGCGTCTTTGCGCAGGTGGGCGGCATCCGCGACACCGTGCGCTGCGACGAAACGAATGCCATGGCGCGCGCCCTGATGAAGTCCGCGGTGGCGACGGATGCGGACTTGGGCAAGAGTTTGCTCAATTCGAACTGCTCCACGACGGTGGGCGGCCTGACGCCGCCGAACCAGAATCTGCGTCCGGAAAAGGCGAAGATATCGACCGTGGGCCTGGTGCTGCAGCCGGCCAAGGACGTGAGCATCTCCATCGATTACTGGTTCATCAACCGCCGCGACGAAATCGTGCGCCAGGACTTCAACGAGCTGTTTACGGAACTGGTGGCCAAGTACGGCCCGACCCTGGCCGGCACGCCCAGCGCCATCCGCAACGACCTGACGGATACGGACCGGGGCAACGTCGCGGCCGTGGCGGCCATGTGCGCCAATCCCGCCAATGCGGGCGTGTGCGCGGGCGGCGTGCCCGGCTACTCGGTGGGCAACCTGGGCGGCTTGATCAACTCGTATTCGAACCGTGGCCGCACCCTGATGGATGGCGTGGACATCGATGCGCGCACGCGCTTTGCGCTCGGCGACTGGGGCAAGCTGAGCACTGGCATCGCGGCCACCATCCGCAAGCGCGACACCCATGACAGCGAAGACGGCAGCGACATCAAGGGCAACACCGTCGGCTATTACGATTCGCCGCGCTACCGCGCTACCGTCAATGCCGACTGGAGCTACCGCAACTTCGTCAGCAGCGTCTTTATCAACTATTCGGGCAAGACGCGCTGGGCGTATGGTCCCTGGGACAAGGACAACACGCCGGAAAACTGCACTGCCGCCTCGGTGACCTTGCCGGCCGGCCAGTGCAAGGGCGCGCCGTCATACACCACGGTGAACCTGGCCTTCAGCTGGAAGCCGCTGAAGAACCTGGACGTGGGCCTGAACGTGAAGAACGCGTTCAACAAGCAGCCGTACTACGACCCGAACGGCTGGGAAGGCTACAACCATAGCCAGGACCTGTTCGGCCGCCAGTTTGCCCTGTCGGCCAGCTACAAGTTCTTTTAAAGCGTGACGATGCCCCGGTCCGTCAGCTGGCATGGTGCGGGCCGGGGTATTGCCATGAAAAAGAAAATACAATACTCCAATATGCACAATACGAAAGATAAACGTAAGTGAAAGAGGATAGGCATGTCTTCTTTCGCGTTGCTCTTCCCGGATTGCCACGCGGATTATCCTCTGCCGGACGACTCCTTGCCTGCGCGTGTATCTGCCATACCACGATAACGAAAGTTATCTGCCGCGAATCTGATTAAATCGAAAGATAAATACTCTTTATTTGCTCAATTTGGCGATAAATTTACGTTATAACTTTCTTTTTGTTGACGATACTTATTTTTCTTTTTAAAGTAATCCCAAGAAAAGAAAATCAGCCGATGCGGACTGATTTCCCGGAAGGTGCAACTGCCTGGCTGCACCGGCCGACGACCACCATAAAAATTGCATCCCCCCGACTTCGCCCTGGAGCGGGGAGGGCGCGCATAACCCTCGATATAGACGGAGAGACAGCATGCATACCACCCGACTCAAATTGCGCGACATCAGCCGCGCCGCAGCGATCGTGATCGCACTGGCGGCCGGCGTGCCAGGCCAGGCCTGGGCACAGTCGAACGCCACCAGCACCATTTTCGGTGAAGTGAGCGCGCCGGCCGGCGCCACCGTGGTGCTGGAAAACCTGGCGACGGGCGTGCAGCGCAGCCTGACGCCCGATACGTCGGGCCGCTACGTGGCCAACTCCATGCCGCCAGGTCGCTATGCGGTGCGCGTGCTGCGTGCCGGTTCGGTGGAAGCGTCGCAGGAAGTCGAAGCCCTGATCGGCGCGGGCGCGGAAGCGAACTTCGGCCCGGCCAGCGCCGCCGGCACGGTGGGCCAGGAGCAGACCGTCGTGGTGAAGGCGTCGCGCAATCCGATCGACGTGTCGAACACCAACAATGGCGTGATCTTCACGGCCAAGGAATTGAAAGCGCTGCCGGTCGGGAACGACGTCGCCTCCATCGTGCAGCTGACGCCGGGCGTGTCGCGCGGCACCAACAGCGTGTATGGCAATGCGCCATCGATCGGCGGCTCGGGCCAGTCCGAAAACGCCTTTTACGTCAACGGCTTCCCGATCACGAATATCCTGACCCAGGTGGGCGCATCGGAGCTGCCGTTCGGCGCGATCTCGAACCTGCAGGTGCTGTCGGGCGGCTATGGCTCGGAGTTTGGCCGCTCCACGGGCGGGGTGATCAACATCACCACCAAGAGTGGCGGCAACAAGGTCGAATTCGGCGGCAAGGTGTCCATCATCCCCCGTTCGCTGAAAGGCGAGCCGGAAAACACCTATTACCCGAACACGGGCGCCAATCCGAAGACGGATGGCAATCTGCTGTACTGGAACCGCGACAATGGCAGCACCAGCAAGGTGGTGGGCCTGTATGGCAGCGGCCCGCTGATCAAGAACAAGCTGTTCGCCTTCGTGGCGCTGGAACAGACGCGCACGGACAGCCAGGCCGTTGCCGCCACCGCCGACTCGGGCACGGCCCTGGCGCGCGGCTGGAGCACCAGCCAGAGCAAGGTGAACCGCATGATGGCCAAGCTGGATTACAACCTGACGGACGACCATCACTTCGAATACACCAAGCTGTATGACCGCACGAAAACGGATAGCCAGGCGTATGGCTACAGCTACGCCACGCATGCGAGCAATGGCGTACAGGCGGGCAAGGGCGAGACGACGGTCAACTGCTGCGGATCATCGGCCGCGCCGGGCGCCAACATCGACATCTTCAAGTACACGGGCTACCTGACGGACAACCTGACCGTGACGGCCATGATGGGCGAATCGCGCACCTCGCACACGCGCACGCCGAATGGCTACAATCCGCTGCTGGCGCAAACGTCGTCGAATACCTCGACCCAGGTGCCTGGCCTGACGTACGCCAATCCGCAAACGGTGACGGGCACTCTGGTCGACCCATCGTCGGAAGACCGCCAGAAGGCCAAGCGTCTGGACCTCGAATACAAGCTGGGCAAGCACTCGCTGCGTGGCGGCATCGACCGCATCGACGTGGAATCGAAGGTGGGCCTGAGCCTGGCGGGCGGCTACCGCTGGAGCTATCTGAAAGCGGACGATCCGAACCGGGCCATCAACGGCGCGTTCGAGACGCCGGCACAGGGTGGCGGCTACGGCGCGCAGGGCTATTACGTCAGCAAGGACTTGAATGCCAACCTGGCGCGTCCGACCAGTGTGCAGTCGGCGCAATACATCCAGGATCACTACCAGGTCACGGAGCGGGTGCTGCTGGACCTCGGTCTGCGCCGCGAGCAGTTCACCAACTACAGCACCGATGGCGTGGCCTTCATTTCGCAGCGCAACATGATCGCCCCGCGCGTGGGCGCCACCTGGGATTACCTGGGCGACGGCACCCTGAAATTCTTCGCCAACGGCGGCCGCTACCACTTGCCGGTACCGTCGAATTTGTCGAGCAACATGGCCAGCCCCTTCCTGGCCACCAGCGAGATGTACACCTACACGGGCGTCGATCCCGTCACGGGCGCGCCAACGGGCCTGCACGCCATCAGCAAGCCGTATTCGGCCAACAACGCGTACGGCCAGAGCCGCGATGCGCGCGAAGTGACGGCCGTTGGCCTGAAACCGCTGTCGCAGGATGAATTCTCGCTGGGCTTCGAACGCGCCCTGAGCAAGAAACTGGTGGTGGGCGCCAGCGTCCTGTACCGCAAGCTGAACGACACCAACGACGACACCTGCGACGCGCGTCCGCTGCAAGCATGGGCCACGCGCAACAGCGTCGACACGGGCAACTGGAGCGGCTTCCAGTGCGCCATCATCAATCCGGGCCGCGACAACAGCCTGATGGTGGACTTCGACGATGGCAAGGGCCTGCGCCGCGTGGATATTTCGGCGGCAGAGTGGGGCAACCCGCTGCCATCGCGCACCTACCGCGCCTTGAACATGTTCGTCGAGCATCCGTACACGAACGGCTGGTACGGCAAGCTGACCTACACCTTGTCCGGCCTGAAGGGCAATATGGAAGGCCAGACGGACAGCATCGGCGGCGGCGACGTGGGCCTGACGGTCAGCGACGACCACAAGGAACTGATGTACAACGCCTATGGCTACCTGCCGGGCGACCATCGCCACGCCTTCAAGGCCTACGGCTTCATGCAGCTCATCCCGGACGTGATGGTCGGCGCCAACCTGTCGCTGACCTCCGGCGCGCCGCGCAACTGCATCGGCGCGCTGCCCGATAACCTGCGGTTCGAGAACGATTACGGCGATTCCTACTTCTATTGCAATGGCAAGCCGGCGCCGCGCGGCAGCCAGGGTCGCCTGCCTTGGCAAGCCCAGCTGGACATGAATCTGGCCTATACTCCCAGCGCCGTCAAGGGCCTGAGCCTGAAAGTGGACGTCTTCAATGTGTTCAACAGCCAGACCGTGACCCGCTATAACGAAACGCGCGAAGACCATGGCGCCATCGCCCGCAACTACCTTCAGGTGGCTGGCCGCACGGCGCCGCGTTCGGTGCGCTTCACGGCGGAATACACCTATTAAACTGCAGCCGGCCCGCTGCAAGGCGGGCCGGTGACGAACATTACCAATGGAAGCGAGAAGAGACCAATGACAACACAAATCAATCGACGCAATTTCCTGTCCGCCAGCGCCGCGCTGGCCGGTGGCGCCATGGCCGGCAGCGCCTTGCTGCCTGGCGACGCCAGCGCCGCCCCTGCGGCCGGCCGCGACAAAGTCCGCCTGGGCCTGATCGGCACGGGCATGCGTGGCCAGGTGCTGCTGGCTGAACTGGTGCGCCGCGATGACGTGGAAGTGGTTGCGCTGTGCGATATCGAGCCGATCATGCTGAAACACGCGCTGGGCCAGGTGGCCAAAGCCGGCAAGCCCCGTCCGCGTACGTATGGCGAAGACCGCGACCAGAAAGCCTACAAGCGCATGCTGGACGCGGGCGGCCTCGATGGCGTGATCATCGCCACGCCGTGGGAATTCCACGCGCCGATGGCGATCGCCGCCATGCAGGCGAAGATACCCGTCGGTTGCGAAGTGGTGGCCGGCATTACCCTGCAAGACCACTGGGACGTCCTGAATACCCAGCTGAAAACGGGCACGCCATACATGTTGCTGGAAAACGTGTGCTACCGCCGCGACGTGATGGCTGTGCTGCAGATGGTGCGCGCGGGCCTGTTCGGCGAACTGCTGCACCTGCAGGGCGGCTACCAGCACGATCTGCGCGCCGTGAAATTCAACAGCGGCAATCCTGCCAAGCCGTATGGCGGCGGCGTGGAATTCGGCGAAAAGGGCTGGTCGGAAGCCCATTGGCGCACGCAGCACTCGGTCGAACGCAATGGCGAACTGTATCCTAGCCACGGCATCGGCCCATGCGCCATGTACACCAACATCAACCGCGGCAACCGTTTTACGCGCATCAACGCCTTCGCCACCAAGGCGCGCGGCTTGCACGACTACATCGTCAAGCAGCCGGGCGGCGCACAGCATGCGAACGCCAAGGTCAAGTTCAAGCTGGGCGACGTGGTCACCACCACCCTGGCGTGCGAGAACGGCGAAACCATCATCCTGCAGCACGATACGAGCCTGCCGCGCCCGTACTCGCTGGGCTTCCGCGTGCAAGGCACGGACGGCCTGTGGATGGACCTGAACAATTCCATCCATATCGAGGGCGTCAGCAAGCCGCACCAGTGGGACGATTTCAAGACCTACCAGGACAAGTATGAGCATCCGGTCTGGCGCAAATATGCGGCGCAAGCGGAAGGCGCGGGCCACGGCGGCATGGACTTCTTCGTCATCCACGCCTTTGTCGAAGCGCTGAAGGCCAACGCGCCGATGCCGATCGATATCTACGATGCCGTGACGTGGAGCGCCATCACGCCGCTGTCCGAGCAGTCGATCGCCGCCAACTTCCAGACCCTGGACTTCCCGGACTTCACGGGCGGGCAGTGGAAATCGCGCAAGCCTATCTTCGCTCTCGACGGCAAGTACTAAGCCTTCACGACCCGCTACCGCGCCTGCCGCCGTAGCGGGTTTTTTCCAGCCATCCCAGCTTTTCAAACCGCGGCGCACGCCGCAGGACTTCTTGCGCCTGTTGCACGCCGTACCACCAGGAGACGTTGATGAAACACAGAAGTTCATTACTCTACGCAGTCCTTCCCGCCATGCCATTGCTGCTGGCCGCATGCGGCGGCGCCACTGCCACCGCTACCCCCGACATGGGCGGCACCGCCTTGCTGGCTGCCAGCGTGGCCGCGCCGGCCACCACCGCCACCGTGGAACTGGCTGGCAACGCCTTCATCACGGGCGGGAACGAGGGCGCCGTCATCGGCGAACATGGCCTGGCCGGCTGGAGCAATCCGGCTGCCGTCGCCAGTACGTATTTCCGCGTCTCCGGGGCGGGCCCTGTCCAGGTGGCGCTTGACGCCAGTCTGGCCGATGGCGGCAACAGCAACATCCGCGTGAAGATCAACGGCAAGCCCTTCGACGTGAAGCTGGCCGGCAAGGCGCGCAAGACCTATGCCGTGGGCACGGTGAACGTGGCGGCGGCCGGCTATGTGAAGGTGGACTTGCAGGGGCTGTCGCGCGTGAAGGCCACGTTCGGCGACGTCACCGCGCTGAAGGTGACGTCGAACGCCGCGCTCACGTACGCCAATGACCCCGCCAATTACTACTGGTCGCGGCGCGGCCCGTCCGTGCACATGGGTTACACGGTGCCGGCCAATACCGAGTATTTTTATAACGAGATGACGATACCCAAGGGGCAGGACGCCATCGGCTCCTATTTCATGGCCAACGGCTTTGGCCAGGGCTACATGGGCATCCAGGTGAAATCACCGAGCGAGCGCTGGATACTGTTTTCCGTGTGGGACGCCGACAATGGCGCCAAGACCACCCTGGTCAGCAAGGGCGCCGGCGTGGTCGATAACGCCTTTGGCGGCGAGGGCACGGGAGGCCAGACCTATCTGTCGTATAACTGGGCAGCCGGCACGACGTACCGCTTCATCACGCGCGCGCGGCCCGACGGCAATGGCGGCAGCGATTACTCGGCCTGGTTCTTCGCGCCCGAGACGGGCAAATGGCGCTACATCGCCACCTGGAAGCGGCCAGCCATCAGTACGTATCTGACGGGCGTGCATTCCTTCCTCGAGAACTTCATCGATACCCTGGGCTACACGGAACGCCGCGTCCAGTTCGGCAACCAGTGGGCAAGGAATGCATCGGGTACCTGGTCGGAAGTGACGGCCGGGAGGTTCACCGGCGACGCAACGGCCACGAATGCGCAGCGCATGGATTACGCGGGGGGCCTGGAAAACGGCAAGTTCTACCTGCATAACGGCGGCTTCTTTGCCGATTACGTGCAAACCAGCCAGAACTTCACGCGTCCGGCCACTGGCCAGGCGCCCACCGTCGATGTGAGCGCCTTGCCGATGCAATAAGCGCTGGTTTTCAGCCCGGTCGCTTGCCTACCATCGCTTCGATGCCGCGATAGTAGGTGAGCGGCCGGCCTATCGTCACTCCCATCAATGCCGCCGCCTGGATGATGTCGTTGGTATCGCGCCGGTACACGACCAGCGCATCCATTTCGTCGCTGCCGTTGCCATCGATCTGGATCAGGTCATAGCCGCCTTCGTCCACGGCGCGCTGTGCCAGTTCCTTGTCCAGCCACTCGAAATAGGGCAGCGCGCTACCGTCGCTGTCCTTGAGCAGCTCGTACGGGAAGTCGGGGAATGCGTCGAACATGTCCTGTATCTGTTCGTGCAGCTCATCGAGCTTGTCGCTCGACGCCGTATAACCGCCCAGGTGCCAGAGGATCGCCACCGCGTAGGCTTGCGCATCGCTGTCGATCCACTCGTCGCGTGGCGCGGAGGGCGCATCGGTGATGGCGGCGACGGCTTCGTCGAGTTCCTCTCCTTCCAGGTCACCGCAGGTCAGTTTGGTCAGCAGTTCAGACAAGAGCATGTTTGGCTTTCAGGGTAGGGCACGGCCAGGGGAGAGGCATGTGCAAGATGTTGTAAATACTATCATTTCTACGCGCTACGCGGCGGTTGCGCCAGCCGTGTCATGCCAGTTAGAATGCGAATCATTATTGTTTGCGTGTGAGGATTTTCCGTGCCGCCTGCCCAATCCGGCGTCCACCAGGAGGTGGGCAGCCTGTATCACGAACATCACCGCTGGCTGCAAGGCTGGCTCAGGCACAAGCTGGGCAATGCGTTTGACGCGGCCGACGTGGCGCACGACACCTTCATGCGCCTGCTCAATCGCGACGAGACCATCGCCGCGCGCGAGCCGCGTGCCTTCCTGACGACGGTGGCCAAGGGCGTGCTGGGCAATCTGTACCGCCGGCGCGACCTGGAGGCGGCCTACCTGGAAACCCTGGCCAGCCTGCCGGCGCAAAGCGCGCCCGATCCGGAGGCGCAGGCGATCCTGCTCGAAGCGCTGTTCGACATCGACCGCCGCCTCGATGGCCTGGCGCCTGCCGTGCGCCGCGCCTTTCTGCTGTCGCAGCTCGATGGCATGCCGCAGGCGGCCATCGCGCTGGAGCTGAATGTCTCGCTGGCCACCGTGCAGCGCTACCTGGTCAAAGCCATGCACCAGTGCTTCTTTTCCCGGCTGGCGCCGTGATGGGCGCCCTCACGCCGGAAGCGGCCAGCCTGCAGGCTGTCGAATGGCTGGTGCGGCTGCAGGCCGGTGACGCCACGCCGGAAGTGGAGCAGGCATGGCGCGCCTGGCGCGGCAGCGACCCGGAAAACGAGCAAGCCTGGCAGCACGTGGAAGGCTGCATGGCGCGCATGCGTGCCTTGCCCGCGCCGCTGGCGCACGGCACGCTGGCCCGCAAGCCGCGGCACGCGCAAGCGAATGCGGCGCGGCGTCAGTCGCTCAAGCTGCTGGCGCTGCTGGCCGTGGGCGGCGGCGCCTGGCTGGCGGGCGGCGATGAGCAGGCGCGCTTCTGGCTGGCCGATTACCGCACTGGCACGGGCGAATTGCGCCACATCGTGCTGGCAGACGGCACGCGCATCGCCCTCAACACGGCCACCTCCATTGACGTGCGTTTCGATGCGGGCCAGCGCCTGGTGACCCTGTTAAAAGGCGAGATCATGGTCTCCACGGCACGCGACGTGGCGGGCCGGCCTTTTTTCGTGCGCACGGGCCAGGGCCGCTTGCAACCCGTGGGCACGCGCTTTGCCGTGCGAGCCGGCAGCGAAGCCACGCGCCTGGGCGTATTTGCGGGCGCCGTCGACATGCTGCCGGAACAAGCGCCCGATGCGGCGCGCAGGCTGCAGGCGGGTGAACAAGCGACTTTCACGGCGGGCAGCGTTGGCTCCATCGAGCTTCTGCCTGCCGGCGCCGATGCGTGGACGGCCGGCATGCTGGTGGCACACGACATGCCGCTGGCCGATTTTGTCGGCGAGCTGGCACGCTACCGGCATGGCCGCCTGGCCTGCGATCCGGCCGTCGCCCACCTGCGCGTATCGGGCATCTATCCGCTGGCCGACACGACGCAAGTGCTGGACATGCTGACGCGTACCTTGCCCGTCGACGTGCGCCAGAGCACGCGCTTCTGGGTGAGCGTGGTGCCGCATCGGAAGCATCCATGATTATTTTCTGAAAATGTGAGGGTTTTTCGATTTTCGCGTGACATAGCGGGTGAACCCCTCATTCACTTTCAGGAAAACAGTCCGCATGCCCAGCACAACACCTACTTACCCATCTTTCGCTTCCCGCACATGCCGCCGCAGCGTGGCGGCGCTGGCCGTCAGCCACGCCCTGTGGCTGCTCGCCGCCGGCGGCGCATTGGCCGCCGCACCTATTGCCCAGGCAGCCAATGGGGCGCGCATCGAGCTGGCGATACCCGGCGGCACCCTGGAACAGGTGCTGGTGCGCTTCGGCCAGGAGACGGGCACCATGATCTCCTACCAGGCCGCCACCGTGGCCGGCAAGCGCAGCGCCGGACTGACGGGCAGCTACAGCGTGCCCGAGGCGCTGGGCGCCATCGTCGCCGGCTCGGGCTTGCGCGCCGTGCCGCAGGCGAATGGCGGCTATGTGCTCGACGTGGCAGCGGCCGAGGGCGCCCAGACCATGCCGGAGATGAAGGTCAGCGCCAGCTTTGATGCGAATGGCGCGACGGAAGGCAGCGGCTTGTATACGACGCAGACCATGCGTTCGGCCACGCGCCTGGGCCTGTCCGTGCGCGAGACGCCGCAAGCCGTCAGCGTGGTCACGCGCCAGCAGATGGATGACCAGAACCTGCAAACGGTGGAAGAGGTGCTGCAAAACGCGGCCGGCGTGGCCATCAACCGCTACGACAGCGACCGTACCTCGTTCTTCGCGCGCGGCTTTTCCATCGCCAGCTACCAGTACGACGGCATTCCCACCACGGTCGACAATGCCTACAACGTGGGTGACAGCACCCTGGACATGACGGCCTACGACAGGGTCGAGATCGTGCGCGGCGCCACGGGCTTGCTCACTGGCGCCGGGGAGCCGTCGGCCACCATCAACCTGGTGCGCAAGCGCGCGTCATCGAAGCAGATGGCCGGGAATGCCGCCCTGAGCCTCGGTTCCTGGAACAATGTGCGCGCCAGCGCGGACCTGTCCACGCCCTTGAGCAGCGATGGCAAGGTGCGCGGCAGAGTGGTGGCCAGCTACCAGGACAGCGAATCGTATGTGCACCTGTATCACGGCAGGAAAGCCATGGCCTACGCCACCGTGGAAGCGGACCTGGCGCCCGGCAGCGTGCTGATCGCCGGCTATGAATACCAGGACAACCGCCCGCGCGGCGGCATGTACGGCGGCTTGCCGCTGTGGTATGCGGATGGCGAACGCGCCACCTTGTCCCGTTCCGCCACGACGGCGACCACCTGGAGCCGCTGGTTCAGCACCAGCCAGACGGCGTTCTTGCGCCTGGAGCAGGACCTGGGCAAGGGCTGGAACCTGACGGCCATGCTGAATCACGGCTGGGGCAATTATTCGGCGGCCGAGCTTTTCGCCAATACCTGGCCGGACAAGGCCACGGGCCAGGGCGTGACGGGCTACACCGGATTTTACTCGGGCACGCGGCGCCAGGACAGCGTCGACGCCTATGTGCAGGGGCCGGTGCAGCTGCTGGGGCGCACGCACGATCTGGCGTTCGGCGTCTCCGGCAGCAACCAGTTCTCCAGCAACCCGGGCATCTCGGGTGGCAGCGTCGATTACGGCAATTTCCATCGATGGCAGGGCGTGACGCCGGAGCCGGACTGGAATGACCCGAATTTCTCGCGCTGGCAGCTGCTCGATACGGTGCAGCAGCGCGGCATCTACGGCACGGCGCGCTTTTCGCTGGCCGATCCCTTGAAACTGATCGTCGGCGCGCGCTACAGCCGCTACAAGGCGGACCATGTCGATGACTGGGGCGGCAGCTACGCCTATGCCAAGCATGCCGTCACGCCGTATGCGGGCCTGGTGTGGGATATCGATGCGCAGCATGCGCTGTACACCAGCTATAGCAAGATCTTCAAGCCGCAGGGCTACCAGGACCGGTTCGGCCGCTATCTGGATCCCGTACAGGGAAAGAATCTGGAAGCGGGCGTGAAGGGCGAGTATTTCGGCGGCCGATTGAACGCGGCGCTGGCCGTGTTCCGCATCGCGCAAGATGGCCTGGCGCAGGAAGATACGGGCCATTTTGTCGGCAATTCGCTGACGCAGGCGTATTTCGCGGCATCGGGCACCACCAGCAAGGGCGTGGAGCTGGATGTGTCCGGCGAGCTGGCGCAGGGCTGGAACGTCTCGGCCAGCGTGTCGCACGCGGCGGCCGAGGACAACAAGGGCGCGCGCCTGAACAGCTATGTGCCGCAGACGCTGGCGCGCGTGTTTTCCACATACCAGCTGCCTGGCGGCTTGCGGGCGTTATCGGTGGGCGGCGGCGTGAACTGGCAGAGCGGCGCCTACCGCGACGCCACCGGGCCGACAGGCACGCAGCGCGTGGAGCAGGGCGGCTATGCCGTGGCCAGCCTGATGGCGAAGTACGCGCTGTCGCGCCAGTTGTCGCTGCAGGCGAACGTCAACAACCTGTTCGACAAGCGTTACTACAGCCAGCTTGGCATGTATAACCAGGCTTACTGGGGCGCGCCGCGCAACGCCAGCGTCACCCTGCGCTACATGTTCTGATGCATCAGAGCGGCCAGGCCTGCTTGGTGACGGCCACCGCGACGATGTAGGCGAATACCAGCACGGCGAGCGCGAAGGCGGCGCCGCGCACGGCCGGCGTCTTGCCGCGTTTTAGCGCGATGGTGCCCAGCACGATGTAAGCCACCAGCGCACACAGCTTGGCAGCCAGCCAGGGGTGGCTGCCCGGCGACTGGCCGCTCCACACGGCCAGCGTGATGGCGCTGACTAGCAAGGCCGTGTCGACCAGGTGCGGTAGGATTTTTACCCAGCGTTGCTGCAAGGCGGGCGAGGCGCGCAGCATCCAGGCGCCGCGCAAGAGGAAAAGAAAGCCGCTGGCGGCGGCGCATCCCATGTGGAAATGCTTGAGGCTCAGATAATCCATGCGTGATGTGGTGGGCGTTGATTGATGGTGGCGCCAGCATAGCCGCCTTTGGCGCGCCGCGCCATACGCCGTCGGGATGAGGCGCGATCAGCGGCACCATTTCACGTACACCAGCTCCGGGTCTCCCTCGTCGAGATGGTCGATCTGGCCGCTGCGCACGAAGCCCGCTCTGGCGAACAGCCGATGCGCGGCCAGGTTGGACTGGTTCGTCGAGGTGAACAGCTTGCCTGTCTGGCACGCGGCTTCGGCGGCGGCCAGCAGGCGCAAGCCCACGCCGCGCCGCTGCTGTCCGGGAGCGACTATCACCAGCGAGACGAAGCCGTAGCCGAAGAAGTCGTCGTGCGTGAGGACATAGCCGGCGACCTGGCCCGCCCGCATGGCCACCTGGCAGTGCCCCTTGCCTACGGCGGCACGCACGGCATCGCCCCGGCTGGCGTGGGCCTGCGCATATGCATCGCAGGCCAGCATGGCTGCCACATCGCCGGCCAGGGCCGCGCGGGTGATGACCGGCTCTGTTTCGTGCCTGTCGTGTTTGTTCTGCATGCCGCTCCTTTTTCTCCAGGCGCCGAGTGTGCCAAAAATAGCTGCGTTTGTAAAACACCCGCCATCCAGGCTAGGTCCATCCTCCGCCATCTAGTCACTTTTGCCGATACGGCTATCCAGATTGCCTTTCCAGAATCACCCTGTGGCCGATAGTGCCTTTCCCCTCTGCCACGTAAGCTGGTCGGGACGGCTGGCCAGACGGCCAGTGCATTCATGGAGAAACATCGTGGCTACCCTAGATGGCACTAAGAACAACAGTAGTAACAAGGCAGTCGAACCCGGCATGCGGCGCAAGCAGGCGTCCGTGCTGATCAGCAGCACCTTCGCGTTTACCATCTGCTTTGCAGTCTGGATGATGTTTGCCGTACTGGGCATCCCCATCAAGACCAGCCTGGGTTTGACTGAAACACAATTCGGCCTGCTGGCCGCCATGCCCGTGCTGACGGGCTCCCTCGTGCGCGTGCCGCTGGGCATCTGGACGGACAAATACGGCGGACGCCGCGTCTTCTTCTGGCTGATGCTGGCCAGCGTGGTGCCGATCTACCTGATCTCCTACGCCACCGCCTACTGGCATTTCCTCGTGCTGGGCATGTTCGTCGGCCTGGCGGGCGGCTCGTTTTCCGTCGGCACGCCGTACGTGGCGCGCTGGTATGAAAAGGAGCGCCGCGGCCTGGCGATGGGCATCTTCGGCGCCGGCAACTCCGGTTCCGCGCTGACCAAGTTCGTCGCGCCCGGCATCGTCGCCGCCTTCGGCTGGCAAATGCTGCCCAAGGTGTATGCGGTGGCCATGCTGGCCACGGCCATCATCTTCTGGCTGTTTTCGTACACGGACAAATCGCATCTGGCGCCATCGGGCGAGAGCTTTTCGGCGCAGATGAAGGTGCTGAAGGATCCCCGCGTGTGGCGCTACTGCCAGTACTACTCGGTGGTGTTTGGTGGCTATGTGGCGCTGGCCCTGTGGATGACCAAGTACTACGTGGCCGAATACGGCTTCGACCTGAAGCACGCGGCGCTGCTGGCCGCGTGCTTCTCGCTGCCGGGCGGCGTGCTGCGCGCCGTGGGCGGCTGGATCTCCGACAAATACGGTGCGGCGAAAGTCACCTGGGCCGTGATGTGGGTGTGCTGGGTGTGTTTTTTCCTGCTGTCGTATCCGCAAACGCAGATGGTCGTGGAAACCGTCACGGGGCCGCTGGCTTTCCATATCGGCCTGTCGCCGCTGTGGTTCACCGTGCTGCTGTTCATCGTCGGCATCGCCATGGCCGTGGGCAAGGCGTCCGTCTTCAAGTTCATCGGCGATGATTTTTCCGACAACATCGGCGCCGTCTCGGGCGTGGTCGGCCTGGCCGGCGGCCTGGGTGGCTTCATCCTGCCCGTGATGTTCGGCGCCCTGGTGGACTTTACCGGCGTGCGTTCGAGCTCCTTCATGCTCCTGTACGGCACCGTCTGCGTTTCCCTCATCTGGATGCATTTCTCGTTCAAGCCGCTGCGCGCGGCGACTATCAATCAACCTGCAGGAGCTAAAGCATGAGCCGCTACATGATCAATACGTGGGAGCCGGAAACCCCGAGCTTCTGGCAAAACACGGGCAAGGCCACGGCCGCGCGCAATCTGTGGATCTCGATTCCCGCGCTGCTGCTGGCATTCGCCGTGTGGATGGTGTGGAGCGTGGTGGTGGTCAACCTGCCCAACATCGGCTTCACCTACAGTAACAACCAGCTGTTCTGGCTGACGGCCTTGCCGGGCCTGTCCGGCGCCACCTTGCGCATCTTTTATTCGTTCATGGTGCCGATCTTCGGCGGCCGCCGCTGGACGGCCATTTCCACTGGCTCGCTCCTGATTCCCGCCATCGGTATCGGCCTGGCCGTGCAGGATGTGAACACGGGCTATCCGACCATGCTGATCCTGGCGCTGCTGTGCGGCTTCGGCGGCGGCAATTTCGCCTCGTCGATGGCCAACATCAGCTTTTTCTATCCCAAGGCCAGCAAGGGCTTCGCGCTGGGCATGAATGCGGGCCTGGGCAACCTGGGCGTGTCGGTGGTGCAGTTCGTCGTGCCGCTGGTGATCACCTTCGCCGTCTTCGGCGCCTGGGGCGGCGATTCGCTCACCTGGGTCAAGAATGGCGTGAGCAAGGACATGTGGCTGCAGAACGCGGGCTTCATCTGGGTGCCGTTCATCGCCTTGAGCACCTTGCTGGCCTGGTTCGGCATGAATGACCTGGCGTCGGCGAAGGCTTCGTTTTCCGAACAGGCCGTGATCTTCAAGCGCAAGCACAACTGGCTCATGTGCTGGCTGTACACGGGCACCTTCGGCTCCTTCATCGGTTATTCGGCCGCCTTTCCGCTGCTGATCAAGATCCAGTTCCCCGACGTGAATCCGCTCGATTATGCCTTCCTCGGCCCCCTGGTCGGTGCGCTGGCGCGCGTGGCCGGCGGCGTGATTTCCGATAAATTGGGCGGCGCCCGCGTCACTCTGTGGTCGTTCCTGCTGATGATCGGCGCCGTGCTGGGCGTGCTGTACTTCATGCCGCAAGCGGGCGTGGGTGGCAGCTTCAATGGTTTCTTCTGGATGTTCATGCTGCTGTTCGCCGGCACGGGCGTTGGCAATGCGTCGACCTTCCGCATGATCCCCGTGATCTTCCTGACGGAGCACCAGCGCGCGGCCGCCGGCAAGGGCAAGGCGGAGCAGGAGCAAGCCATCGTCGACGCCAACAAGGAAGGCGCGGCCGTCCTGGGCTTTACGTCGGCCGTGGCCGCGTATGGCGCCTTCTTCATCCCGAAAAGCTATGGCACCTCGATTGCGCTGACGGGCAGCCCCGACGCGGCCTTGTGGTGCTTCATCGGCTTTTATGTGAGTTGCATCGCGATCACCTGGTGGTGCTATGCGCGCAAGAATGCGCCGATGCCTTGCTAGTTGGCGTCAGAACGCCTGGCAAGTCCTGCTTGCCGGGCGCTGTATAAAGTATTCGAGGTAGTCATGGAAGAACTGGAAAAATTTGTCAACGGCTTCAGCCTGTTTCAGCAGCAGTATTTCAGCGAGCCGCAAACCTTGTACGACAGCCTGCGCGACGGGCAGCGGCCCTCGACCTTGCTGATCGGCTGCTGCGATTCGCGCGTCGATCCCATGCTGCTGACGGGCAGCGACCCGGGCGACATGTTCGTCGTGCGTAATATCGCCAACCTGGTGCCACCGTGTACGCCCGACGCGCCGCCCGGCGTCAGCTCGGCCATCGAGTTCGCCGTCTGCAAGCTGGAAGTGGCCAGGGTCATCGTGCTCGGACATGCGCGCTGCGGCGGCATCCGCGCGCTGCTGGAACCGCAGCCGCGCGCGGAAGGTCAGGAAACGGACTTCGTGGGACAGTGGATGCGCATCGCCGAACCGGTGGCGCAAAGGGTGCGGCGCGAGCTGGCGCACCGCTCGTCGTCGGAACAGCACCATGCGTGCGAGCTGGCCAGCATCCTGCAGTCGCTGGACAACCTGCTCACCTACCCGTGGCTGAAGCGGCGGGTGGAGCAGGGGGTGTTGAAACTGCATGGATGGTATTTCGACATCGACAGCGGGGCCCTGATGGCATATTCGGCGCGCCAGCAGCAGTTTTTGCCGCTGGTCTGCCCGATCGAACGGGCGCGTCATTTGCACGAGCGCCCTTGGCCGGATTCAGCTAAAACGTAACAAATCCCCGCTGCGGTCAAACGCCAGCAGGCTGTCGATGCGGCCTTGCTCGATGGCCGTCACCATGGCGCGCAGGGGCGCCTCGCATTCCTGCGCCGCGGGCGGCTGGCCGTCCTGGCCCGCCAGTCCCGCCACGAAGACCACGTCCCAGTGCGTCTGCATCTGTTTCGACTCCTCTTTCAATGTCTCGAAGCTGTCCAGTTCCTCGGGCAGCTTGTCGGCGCACATCACGGGCGTGAGGGACTTGCCCTGGCCGCCAGGCTGGGCCTGCGCCTGGGTAAAGGTGAACAGCAGGCGTTGCGGCTGCTCCTGGTTGCGGGCGCTGCGCAGCAGGCTGGCGTAATCGGTAATCGGCATGGTGCTCTTTCTCTGGGTTGAACGATGACGACAGGTATACCGCAGCGCCGCCTTGCCGCCCATAGGCAATAGTGACTATCCGGGTGACTACGCGCCTATGCATTCCTGGTGCCGGAAACCGACTTCTTGCCAATACCGCCGGGCACGGCACATCGATAGACTGTTTGTATCGACGCTTGAGCCATCCTGCTTGCAGCGTTTTTTAAGACCTGGCGCCGCTGTCCGCGGCGCAATGTGGAGGTAGCATGAGTCACTTTCTGGACCGCCTGAAATTTTTTAGCAAGCCCGCCGAGCCGTTTTCAAACGGCCACGGCACCGTGGTCGATGAAGACCGTACTTGGGAAAACGCCTACCGCCAGCGCTGGCAGCACGACAAGATCGTGCGCTCCACGCATGGCGTGAACTGCACCGGTTCATGCAGCTGGAAGGTATACGTCAAGAATGGCCTGATCACCTGGGAAACCCAGCAAACCGATTATCCGCGCACGCGGCCTGACTTGCCGAACCACGAACCGCGCGGCTGCCCGCGCGGCGCCAGCTATTCCTGGTACGTGTATTCGGCGCAGCGCGTGAAATACCCGATGGTGCGCGGCCGCCTGATGGAAATGTGGCGCGAAGCGCGCAAGACCATGGACCCCGTCACGGCCTGGGACTGGATCAGCCAGGATCCCGTGCGCTCGCAGCAGTACAAGTCCATCCGCGGCCTGGGCGGCTTCGTGCGCGCCACCTGGGACGAATCGAATGAAATCATCGCCGCCGCGAATGCGCTGACGATCAAGAAATACGGCCCGGACCGCGTCGTCGGCTTTTCGCCGATTCCCGCCATGTCCATGGTCAGCTATGCTTCCGGCACGCGCTACCTGTCGCTGATCGGCGGCGTGGCCCTGAGTTTCTATGACTGGTACTGCGACTTGCCGCCGGCCAGTCCGCAAGTGTGGGGCGAGCAGACGGACGTGCCGGAATCGGCCGACTGGTACAACTCGACCTATCTGATGGTGTGGGGCTCGAACGTGCCGATGACGCGCACGCCCGACGCCCACTTCTACACGGAAGTGCGCTACAAGGGCACGAAAACCGTGGCCATCTCGCCCGATTACGGCGAAATGGTGAAGTTCGGCGACATCTGGCTGGCGCCGAAGCAGGGCACGGATGCCGCGCTGGCGCTGGCCATGGGCCACGTCATCCTCAAGGAATTCCACTCGGAAGGGCAGAGCGCCTACTTCCGCGACTATGCGCGCCAGTACACGGACTTCCCCATGCTGGTGCTGCTCAAGGAGCATAACGGCACCCTGGTGCCCGACTACTTCCTGCGCGCTTCGCACCTGGACAACAACCTCGACGAAACCAACAATCCGGAATGGAAAACCCTCGTCATCGATGAAACCACGGGCGCCATCACGGCGCCGGCAGGCTCCATCGGCTTCCGCTGGGGCGAATCGGGCAAGTGGAACCTGGAGCAAAAAGCGGGCGGCAGCGGCGAACCTATCGTGCCGATGCTCTCCATGATCAACGACAGCGACGCCGTCACGGAAGTGGGCTTTGCCTACTTCGGCGGCAAGGATGCGTCGGACATGTTGCTGCGCAAGGTACCGGTGAAAACCATCCGCCTGGCCGACGGCACGACGGGCCTGGTCACCACCGTGTTCGACCTGACGCTGGCCAACTACGGCATCGATCGTGGCCTCGGCGGCGAAAACGTGGCGGAAAGCTATGACGACGACGTGCCGTACACCCCGGCATGGCAGGAGAAGCACACGGGCGTGAAACGTGCCGACGTCATCACCGTGGCGCGCCAGTTCGCGGAAAACGCGGACCAGACGCGCGGCAAGAGCATGGTCATCGTGGGCGCCGGCCTGAATCACTGGTACCACATGGACATGACGTACCGCGGCATCATCAACATGCTGATGATGTGCGGCTGTATCGGCCAGTCGGGCGGCGGCTGGGCCCATTACGTGGGCCAGGAAAAACTGCGTCCGCAAACGGGCTGGACGCCTTTGGCTTTCGCCCAGGACTGGGTGCGTCCGATGCGCCAGATGAACGGCACCTCGTTCTTCTATGCCCACACGAGCCAGTGGCGCCATGAAAAGCTGGAAACGGGCGACATCGCCTCGCCATCGGCGGCCGGCGGCACGGGCGACCTGACCCTGCTCGACTACAACGCCAAGGCCGAGCGCATGGGCTGGCTGCCATCGGCTCCGCAGTTGCAGACCAATCCGCTGGAAGTGGCCAAGGCCGCCAAGGCGGCGGGGCAGGCGCCGGCCGCATATGCGCTCGACCAGATCAAGGCGGGCCAGCTGCAGTTCTCGTGCGACGACCCGGACAACCCGGCCAACTTCCCGCGCAATATGTTTGTCTGGCGTTCGAATATTCTGGGCAGCTCCGGCAAGGGCCACGAGTACTTCCTGAAATACCTGCTCGGCACGCAGAACGGCTTGCTCAGCGACGAAGACGACTGCATCACGCCGAAGCAGGTGAAAGTGCGCCCGGCCGCCGAAGGCAAGCTCGATCTGCTGGTGGTGCTGGACTTCCGCATGTCGACCACGTGCCTGTATGGCGACGTGGTGCTGCCGACGGCCACCTGGTACGAAAAGGATGATCTGAATACCTCGGACATGCATCCGTTCATCCACCCGCTGTCGGAAGCCGTGCAGCCCTTGTGGCAATCGAAGTCGGACTGGGAAATCTACAAGGGCATCGCCGAGAAATTCTCGGAAATCGGCGGCGAGCTGCTGGGCACCCAGCAAGACATCATCCTCACGCCGCTGATGCACGACACCCCGGGCGAACTGGGCCAGCCTTTCGATCCCAAGGATTGGCGCGCCGGCGAATGCGACGCCATTCCCGGCAAGACCATGCCGAACATGACGGTGGTCGAGCGCAATTACCGCGACGTGTACAAGAAGTTCACCTCGATCGGCCCGCTGCTGGAAACCATCGGCAACGGCGGCAAGGGCATTTCCTGGAAAACGGGGCATGAAGTCGAGGTCCTGCGCGGCGTCAACCGCACGGTGCTCGAAGAAGGCGTCTCCAAGGGCCAGCCGCGCCTCGATACGGCCATCGACGCGGCCGAGATGATTTTGTCGCTGGCGCCGGAAACGAATGGCCACGTGGCCGTCAAGGCCTGGGCCGCGCTGTCCGCCATCACGGGACGCGAGCATACGCACCTGGCGCTGCCGCGCGAGCATGACAGCATCCGCTTCCGCGACGTGCAGGCGCAGCCGCGCAAGATCATTTCCTCGCCCACCTGGTCGGGCCTGGAAAGCGAGGAAGTCAGCTACACGGCCGGCTATACCAACGTGCATGAACTGATCCCTTGGCGCACCCTGACGGGCCGCCAGCAGTTTTACCAGGATCATTTGTGGATGCGCGATTTCGGCGAGGGACTGTGCGTGTACAAGCCGGCCATCAACACGAAGACGACGGAAGCGCTGCTGGGCACCAAGCCGAACGGCAACAAGGAACTGGCGCTGAACTTTTTGACGCCGCACCAGAAGTGGGGCATCCACTCCACGTATTCGGACAACCTGCGCATGCTGACCCTGTCGCGCGGCGGACCGCACGTGTGGCTGTCGGAGACCGACGCGAAGACGGCCGGCATCGTCGACAACGACTGGATCGAAGTGTTCAACGTGAACGGCAGCCTGACGGCGCGCGCCATCGTCAGCCAGCGCATCCCGGCCGGCATGACGATGATGTACCACGCCCAGGAAAAGATCATCAACGTGCCTGGCGCGGAGATGACGGGCAAGCGGGGCGGCATCCATAACTCGGTGACGCGGGCGGTGCCCAAGCCGACGCACATGATCGGCGGCTACGCCCAGTTGGCGTACGGCTTCAATTACTACGGCACGGTGGGCTCCAACCGCGATGAATTCGTATTGGTGCGCAAGATGAACAAGGTCGACTGGCTCGAAGGCCCGTTGCAGGAAGAAGGAGCATAGTATGAAAATCAGAGCGCAAATCGGCATGGTGCTGAACCTGGACAAGTGCATCGGCTGCCACACCTGTTCCGTCACCTGCAAGAACGTATGGACCAGCCGCGACGGCGTCGAGTACGCATGGTTCAACAACGTGGAAACCAAGCCGGGCATCGGCTATCCGAAGCAGTGGGAAAACCAGGACAAGTGGAATGGCGGCTGGCGCCGCACGGACGCGGGCAAGATCGAGCCGCGTCAGGGCAGCCGTCTGAAAATCCTGGCCAACATCTTCGCCAACCCGAACCTGCCGGCCATCGACGAGTATTACGAGCCGTTCACCTACGACTACGAGCACCTGCAAAGCGCGCCGCTGTCGCAGACGCCGCCGACGGCCCGTCCGATCTCCGTGCTGACGGGGAAAAAGATGGAAAAAATCGAGTGGGGTCCGAATTGGGAAGATGACCTGGGCGGCGAGTTTGCCCAGCGCAGCAAAGATAAACTGTTCGACAACATGCAGAAGGAGATGTACGGCACGTTCGAAAACACCTTCATGATGTACTTGCCGCGCCTGTGCGAGCATTGCCTGAACCCGACGTGCGTGGCGTCTTGCCCCTCCGGCTCCGTGTACAAGCGCGAAGACGACGGCATCGTGCTGATCGACCAGGACAAGTGCCGCGGCTGGCGCATGTGCATCTCCGGTTGCCCGTACAAGAAGATTTACTACAATTGGTCGTCCGGCAAGGCGGAGAAGTGCACCTTCTGCTTCCCGCGCATCGAAGCGGGCCAGCCGACCGTGTGCTCGGAAACGTGCGTGGGCCGCATCCGCTACCTGGGCGTGCTGCTGTACGACGCCGACAAGATCGAGGCTGCCGCCTCCGTGCCGCAAGAGCAGGACCTGTACCAGGCGCAGCTCGATCTGTTCCTCGACCCGCACGACCCGGCCATCATCGCCGAGGCGCGCCGCCAGGGCATCCCGGACCTTTGGCTGGAAGCGGCCGTCAAGTCGCCCGTCTACAAGATGGCCGTCGAGTGGAAAGTGGCGTTCCCGCTGCATCCCGAGTACCGCACCTTGCCGATGGTGTGGTACGTGCCGCCCCTGTCGCCGATCCAGGCGGCCGCCGAATCGGGCAAGCTGGGCGTGAACGGCATGCTGCCGGACACGCAAAGCCTGCGCATTCCCGTGCAGTACCTGGCCAATCTGCTGACGGCCGGCGACCAGCCGCCCATCGTCACGGCACTGGACCGCATGCTGGCCATGCGTGCCTACATGCGCAGCAAGACCGTCGAGAAGGTGGAGAACCTCACGGTTCTGAAACAGGTGGGCTTGACCAAGGCGCAGGTGGAGGACATGTACCACATCATGGCCATCGCCAATTACGAAGACCGCTTCGTCATCCCCAGCAGCCACAAGGAAATGGCCGAGGACAGTTTCAACGAGAAGGGTTCGTGCGGCTTCAGCTTCGGCAATGGCTGCTCGGACGGCACCAGCGAGCCGACCTTGTTCGGCAAGAAAAAGCACGGTTCGGCCATCTTCATGCAGATGCCGAAGTCGCGCAAAACGGCGCCAGGCGCTTAAGGAGCTCATATGGAACACGCTATGCATCACTACCAAGTCCTTTCTCGCCTGCTGCTGTATCCCGAGCCAGAGCTGATCGCGCACCTGCCGCAGCTCGGCGCCGCGCTGGCGGCCGTGCCGGAGCAGCACGCGCTGCTGCGGCCCTTGCTGGCGCACCTGGAAAGCAGCAGCCTGATCGACCTGCAGCAGCAGTACGTGGCCACCTTCGACCGCAATCCGTCGCACTCGCTGCACCTGTTCGAGCATATCCACGGCGAATCGCGCGACCGGGGCCAGGCCATGGTCGACCTGATGGAGGAATACAAGCGCCACGGCCTGCAAATGGTGGGCGACGACTTGCCCGACTTCGTGCCCCTGTTCCTGGAGTTTCTGGCACAGCTCGACGAGGAAGTCTCGGCACCGCTGCTGGGCGATGCCGTCCACGTGCTGGCGCACATCGGCCGCAAGCTGACGGCCAACGGCAGCCCGTACGCGCCCGTCTTCACGCTGCTCGAACGCCTGAGCCCCGTGGCGGCAGAAATGCTGGCCGAACCGCCGGTGCGCGACATGGACGAAGCGCTGGAAACCTTCGGTCCCGGTGCGGACGGCGTCGAGCCGTTGCTGCGCCAAGCGCCGGGCGGCGTCCATCCCGTGCATTTTCACCCGCAGCTGCGGCGCGCCGCTTGAATCGCGTCCGCATGAGGAGAGTACATCATGAGTAATTACTTGCATCAATTTGTGTATGGCATTTATCCATACATCGCGCTGGCCATCTTTTTCCTGGGTAGCCTGATCCGTTTCGACCGCGAGCAATATACGTGGAAGTCCGATTCCAGCCAGCTGCTGCACCGCGGCAGCCTGCGCCTGGGCAATATCCTGTTCCACATCGGCATCATCGGCCTGCTGTTCGGCCATGCGGCCGGCTTGCTGACCCCCGTCTGGGTATGGGATACCCTGGGCGTGTCGCATAGCCTGAAGCAGGGCGTGGCCATGGCGGCCGGCGGCGTGATGGGCGGCCTGTGCCTGGTCGGCATCCTGATCCTGCTGGCGCGCCGCTTCGGCAATGAACGGCTGCGCGCCGTCACCACGGCCGGCGACAAGCTGGTGATGGTGTGGATATTGCTGACCTTGCTGCTGGGCCTGTCGTCGATCTTCGTCTCGGCTTCGCACATGGATGGCCACATGATGGTCTTGCTGATGAACTGGGCGCAGCACATCGTGACCTTCCGCGGCGACGCGGCCAGCTTCATCGTCGATGCGCCGCTGGTGTTCAAGCTGCACCTGTTCATGGGCATGTCGCTGTTCGTCATCTTCCCGTTCACCCGCCTGGTGCACGTGTGGAGCGGCTTTGGCGCCATTGGATATCTGGGCCGCGCCTATCAACTGGTGCGCCGCCGCTAAGAAAGGAGCTACATCATGGGAATCTCCGTCAATGGCATCGATATCGACGATGCCGACATCGCGCAGGAGCTGCCGCATCACGACGGCGCCGGCAATCCGCTGAAACAGGCCGTGCATGAACTGGTGCTGCGCCGGCTCCTGCTCGACGAGGCCGAACGCCTCGGCGTGCAGGGGGGCAGTACTGACGACCGCATCGAAGCGCTGTTTGCGCAGGAAGTGCGCGTGCCGCCCGCCGACGATGCGGCTTGCCGCACCTTTTATGCGCAGCGCCCGCAGTTGTTCAGCAGCGGGGCGCTGGTCGAGGCGCGCCATATCCTGTTCCAGGTGACGCCCGAGGCGCCGCTGGAGCTGCTGCGCACGACGGCGCAAGCCGTGCTCGACGCCCTCAAACTGGCGCCCGAGCGCTTCGGCGAACTGGCGGCGCAGTATTCGAACTGCCCGTCGGGCGCCCTGGGGGGCAACCTGGGCCAGCTGTCGCCGGGCCAGAGCGTGCCGGAATTCGACGCGCTGCTGTTCCGCCTGGAAGAGGGCGCGCTGGCCGGCCATTTGCTGGAAACGCGCTTCGGCTACCACATCGTGCAAGTGTTGCGCCGGGTCGAAGGCCAGGCCATCGCCTATGAGGCGGTGCAGGCGCAGATCGCCGACCGCCTGTCGCGCGCCGCGTGGCAGCGCGCCGTGCACCAGTACCTGCACTTGCTGGTGGGGCGCGCCGAGATCGCCGGTGTCGAGCTGGAAGGCACAGCCAGTCCGCTGGTTCAGTAAGCTGAAAGGCGTAGTCCGAAAGGCGTAGGCCGCTAGGCCTTCTGGGGCACAGCCAGATCGTGCCCCAGCCTTTACAATCAAGAAAGAAACAGGAGTAGCGTCATGGGTAGCGTCAAGTTGCAGGACCGTTTTGGCCGTTCGATCGATTATGTGCGGCTGTCCGTTACCGACCGTTGCGATTTGCGCTGCAGTTACTGCATGCCCAAGGGCTTTCGCGGCTTCGAGGAACCGAAGGACTGGCTGACGTTCGACGAGATCGAGCGCCTGCTGGGCATCTTCGTTCGCCTCGGCACGCGCCGCGTGCGCCTGACGGGCGGCGAGCCCCTGTTGCGGCGCAACCTGCCGCAACTGGCGCAGCGGCTGACGGCGCTGCCTGGCCTGCAGGACCTGTCGCTGTCGACGAATGCCACCCAACTGGGCAAACATGCCGTGGCCTTGCGCGCGGCGGGCGTGGACCGCATCAACGTCAGCCTGGATTCGCTGGACCGCGCCTGCATGCAGCAGATCACGGGGCGCGACAGCCTGCAACCGATTCTGGATGGCTTGATGGCGGGCAAGGCGGCCGGTTTCGACCCGATCAAGATCAATATGGTGGCCATGCGCGGCGTCAATGACGGCCAGATCGAGGCCATGGCGGCGTTCTGCATCGAGCAGCAGTTCATCCTGCGCCTGATCGAAGCCATGCCCATGGGCAGCACGGGCCGCAATGCCTGCTACATGCCGCTGGGCCCCGTGCGCGAGCGCCTGGCGGCCCGCTTTGGCCTGGTGCCGCAGGCGATGGAGCTCGGTGGCGGGCCGGCGCGCTACCTGGCGACAGCCGACGGGCGCTCGAACATCGGCTTCATCACGCCCATGTCGCAGCATTTTTGCGCCACCTGCAACCGCGTGCGCCTGTCCGTCGATGGTACCCTGTATCTGTGCCTGGGCCAGGAAGAGAAATTCGCCTTCGGCCCCATGCTGCGCGGCGGGGCCACGGATGCGGAGATCGAAGCGGCGATCCGCGCCGCCATCGAACTCAAGCCGCAGCAGCATGATTTCAATACGCAGCCCGATAAAATCATCCGGTTCATGGCACAGACGGGCGGCTGAGGCAGTTTGCATTTACATTCAAGGGCGGTATGAAATTCAAGGCGATGTTTTCCTCCTGGCAGAAGCTGTCGACCAAGATCGTCGGCGCGCTGCTGCTCATGCTGGTGCTGGCCCTGAGCGCCATCGGTTGCACCCTGTTTTTGTCGTGGCAGCTGGAAGGCAGTTCGGCCGCCATCAACGAGACGGGCCGGCTGCGCATGCAGACCTACCGCCTGACCCTGCTGCTTGCCAGCGACGCCCGCGAACAGGCGCGCCAGCAAGTGATGCTGATCGACGAGACCCTGGCCAAGATAGGCCACGGCGACCCGCAGCGCCCCTTGTTCCTGCCTCCCAGCACGGCCATCAAGTCGGAATTCGAGCGCATCGGCGTTGCCTGGCGCGGCGCCCTGCGTCCGGCTGCGCTGGCAGCCGATTCCACCGCGCGCGCGCGCCAGTTCGAGCATGACGCCGATACCTTCGTGGGGCAGGTGGACCAATTGGTGCGCCTGATCGAGCACGATAGCGAACAGCGCACCTTCTGGCTGCGCGCCTCGCAGCTGATCCTCGTCGGCATGGCCGTCATCGGCACGGTTAGCATGATTTACCTGATGTTCATGCTGATCATCGAACCGGTGACGCGGCTGCGCCTGGGCATGCAGCGCATGAAGGAGCGCGATTTCAGCGTGCGCCTGGCAGTGGAAAGCAATGACGAATTCGGCCAGCTGGCCAGCGGCTTCAACCAGATGGCCGACCGCCTGCAGGCGCTGTACGGCAACCTGGAAGAGGGCGTGCGCAGCAAGACGGCCACCCTCGAATACCGCAACCGCGAATTGGCGCTGCTGTACGAAAGCGCCGCCTTTTTGCAGTGCCCGCAGCCCCTGGAAGACATTTGCGGCGGCTTCATGCAGCGCATCGTCGACTATTTCGAAGCCGACGGCTCCACCGTGCGCGTGCTCGACGCCGAGCGGGGCAACCTGCACATGGTGGTGCACCACGGCCTGTCCGAGGAGCTGGTGGCGTCCGAGCATTGCCTGAAGGTGGGCGACTGCCTGTGCGGCACGGCCGTCGAGATGAAGGTGGCGAAGGTGCACGACATGCGCCGCATCGACAAGGCGCACGAGCTGCGCTGCCACCGCGAAGGCTTTGCCACCGTCTCCGTCTTCCATATCCACGCGCACGAACAGCACCTGGGCTTTTTCAACCTGCATTTCCGCCATGCGCGCGTGTTTTCCGCGCGCGAGCTGGCCTTGCTGGAAACCCTGGGCCAGCTGCTGGGCATCGCGCTGGAAAACCTGCGCCTGGCCGCGCGCGAGCGCGAAATGGCCATTTCCGAAGAGCGCAACCTGGTGGCGCAAGGCCTGCATGACAGCATCGCGCAAAGCCTCAATTTCCTCAACCTGCAAGTGCAGATGCTCGACGACTCCGTGCGCAACGCCCGTTTCGACGAGGTGGCGGGCATCGTGCCGGCCCTGCATGCGGGCGTGAAGGAAAGCTACGAGGACGTGCGCGAGCTGCTGGCGAACTTCCGCAGCCGCCTGATGGAGGATGACCTGATTGGCTCCCTGCGCGCGGCGGTGGACAAATTCCGCCGCCAGACGGGCATCGAGGCCGATCTGCTGGCCGACGTCGACGGCGCGCCATTCCCCCGCGAGCAGCAATTGCAGTTATTATTCATCGTGCAGGAAGCGCTGTCGAACATCCGCAAGCACGCCCAGGCCAGCCACGTCGAGGTGCGCCTCGCCGATCACCAGGACTTTACCTTGACGATCAGCGATAATGGCGTCGGCTTCGATGCTGCCGCCGTGCTGGAAAAGGGCGACAGCCATGTCGGCATCCATATCATGCGCGAGCGCGCACAGCGCATCGACGCCACGTTCGACGTGCATGCCTGTCCCGGCGGCGGCACGACCGTCGAACTGCACCTGTCGCGCGAACAGCGCCGCGCCGCCTAAGTAACTACCTGAAAGTACAAAAAATGGAGACTCCCGATAAACCGATCACCGTCATGCTGGTGGATGACCACGCGCTGTTCCGCAGCGGCATACGCTCGCTGCTGCAGCGGCATACGGACTTTTCCGTCGTGGGCGAGGCGGCCGATGGCGTGGAAGGCATCAAGCGCGCCATCCAGCTGCAGCCCGACGTGGTACTGCTGGACCTGAACATGGCCGGCATGTCCGGCGTGGAAGCGCTGCAACTGATGCAGCATGACTGCCCCGACACGGCCATCGTCATGCTGACCGTGTCGGAAGACGCGGAAGACCTGGCGACGGCCCTGCGCGCGGGCGCCTGCGGTTACCTGATCAAGAATATCGATGCCGACTACCTGGTGCGCGCCATCCGCCGCGCGGCCGCCGGCGAAGTCGTCATTGCCGAAGCCATGACGGGCAAGCTGGTGGCGCAGCTGCAGGCGGGCACGCGGCGCGAGGAACCCGTGTCGGAACTCGACAAGCTCACTCCGCGCGAAAAGGAAATCATCGACTGCCTGTCGCGCGGCGAGAGCAACAAGGGCATCGCCCGCACCCTCGACCTGGCCGAAAGCACGGTCAAGATCCACGTGCAGAACGTGCTGAAAAAACTCAACCTCACCAGCCGCGTGCAGGCTGCCGTGTATGCGGTCGAGCACCGCCAGGGCAAGTAGCCCGGTAGAAGGGTCTGGCCCGCCGGGTCGGACCCAGGCCCACTGCCATCTATTTCGCTAGTTCTTTTTGCCGATAGCCGTCCTTGTGTTTTTAAAGTAGTATATTGAATGTATCTTTAAAAGCGAACCCATCATGGCCATCACCCCGATCAGCGAACCATCTCCTTCTGCCGCCGCCGCTGGCGCGGCGCCCTGGCATGCCGGCCACGCCGTCTGGCAACTGGGTTTCCGCCCGTTCTACCTGCTGGCGGCCGTGTTTGCGGCCATCAGCATTCCCCTGTGGCTGGCCAGCTATTTCGGCGTGCTTGCGGGCGGCCTGCACGTAGGGCTGGGCTGGCATATGCATGAAATGGTGTTCGGCTTCGCGCTGGCCGTCGTCGTTGGATTTTTATACACGGCGGGGCGCAACTGGACGGGCTTGCCCACGCCGCACGGCGCCCAGCTGATGGCGCTGGCGGCGTTGTGGCTGGCGGGGCGCGTGGCCATGCTGTGCGGCGCCGGCCTGGTGGCAGCGCTGGTCGACTGGCTGTTCCTGCCGCTGGCCGCCTGGCCCCTGTATCGGGTGCTGCGCCGCTCGGGCAATACGCGCAACCTGTTCCTCGTCGGCTTGCTGGCCTTGCTGGCGCTGGCCAATGGCCTGTTCCACGCGTCCGTACTGGGCTGGCTGCCGCTGTCGCTGTTTGTGCCCGTGCAGGCGGCCATCTTCATCATCGTGCTGATCGAATCGGTGATCGGCGCGCGCGTGATTCCCATGTTCACCCGCAATGGCGCGCCAGGCAGTACGCCCGTGGCCAGTCCGAAACGGGCCTTGATCGCCGTGGCCTGCATGGCGGCGGCTGCGATCGCGTGGCTGGCTGGTGCGCCGGCCTGGCTGACGGCGGCGCTGGCCTTCTGTGCCGCCGGCGTCTCGCTGGCCAACCTGCTGGCATGGCAGCCACAGCGCACCTTGCGCGTGCCGCTGCTGTGGATCCTGCACCTGTCGTATGCGTGGATCGGCATCGGCTTTGCGCTGCTGGCGCTGGCCAGCCTGCACCTGCTGCCGGCCAGCGCCGCGTTTCACGCGCTGACGGTGGGGTCGATGGCGGGCCTGATCATCGGCATGATGACGCGCACGACCCTGGGTCACACGGGCCGCCCGTTGAAAGGCGGCAGGGCGGAAGCGGCGATGTACTGGCTGATCCAGCTGGGCGCGCTGGCGCGCCTGCTGGCCGCCGTCGGTCCCGTTTCGCTCTCCATGCCGCTGCTGCTGGCGGCCGGCGCTTGCTGGTCGCTGGCCTTTGGCCTGTATGCGTGCGTGTATGCGCCGTACCTGTGGCGCGCCAGGGTGGATGGCCGCGAAGGCTAGGCCGGCAAGCCTGTCATTGGCGCGGGCGTCTGGCCGGACGGCGTCTGTGCCGTGAAGGCGGCGGCGGCCTCGATGGCCTGCGCCAGCGCCTGTTCCAGTGCATCGAGGGCGGCGGCCGCATCGTCGCCGGCGTGCAGCAGCTGTTCCGCATGCCGGGCCGCATGCAGGGTGGCAGGCAGGGCCAGGCTGCCGGCCACGCCCGCCAGCTTGTGCGCCAGCGCGGCGGCGTCGCTGCGGGCATTGGCCGCCAGCAAGGCGCGCATGGCGTCCACCGTGTTGCGATAAGTGCTGCCAAAGCGCGACAGGTGCTGGCGGTAGGGCGCTGCATCGAGCCACTGCGCCATCCCCTGCGCCAGGTCGATCGCGGGCGCCGCGCCGTTTGGCGGCACGGGCATCGCCATTTCGGCCATGGACGGCGGCAGGGACGGCAGCCCTTGCGCATGGCGCCGGTGCGCGCGCGCGATCAGGGCTATGGTCTGCGGCACGTCGAACGGTTTGCTGATGAAATGGTTCACGCCCGCTTCCAGCGCCGCCGCGCGCTGTGTCTGGAACGCCCCAGCCGTCAGTGCCACTACGGGCAGGTCCTGGAATTGCGGCAGCTGGCGCAGCGCGCGCGTCGCCTGCAAGCCATCCATGACGGGCATCTGCACATCCATCAGCACGATGTCGACGTCGGCGGGGTGCGCCAGCAGCCAGTCCAGCGCCTGCCGGCCATCGCAGGCGAAAGAGGGCACGGCTCCCTGGTCGCACAGGATATGCTTGACCACGTCGCGGTTGATCTCGCTGTCGTCGACCACCAGCACGCGCACGCCGGCCAGCTGGCGCTCTTCCAGCGGAACGAGACTGGCGTCCAGGCCGGCGGCCCTGGCGCGCTGCTGGCGCGCCTCCATCGTCGCGTTGTACAGGCTGGAAGCGGTCACCGGTTCGTTGAGGATGGCATCGGCGGCATTCGCCGGGTCGGTGCACCGTCGCGTTGGTGCTGTCGCCGGCGCGCCGCTGGCTGCCAGGATGACGACGGGGCAGTCCTGCGGCGGCAAGTATTCGCGCAGCGCGCGCGCCGTGGCTTCGCCATCGAGCCCCTGCATGCGCGCGGCCAGCAGCACTACGCCGGGCCGCGCATCCCCGGCGCAGGCCAGCGCATAATCGAGTGCCGCCTGGCCGCCGGACACGGCATGCACGTGCCAGCCCAGGCCGCGCGCCACGGCGCCCACCGCCTCGCGCGTGCCAGCGTTGCCATCGGCCAGCAAGACGCGCAGGTCCTGCATGCCCTGCATGTCGGGCGTTGACAGGGCGCCGGCGGGCAGCAGTTGCAGCGGCACCGTGAAACTGAATGCGCTGCCCTGGCCCAATGCGCTTTTCAGGTGCAGGGCGCCGCCCATCAGGCGCACCAGCTGGCGGCAGATGGTCAGGCCCAGGCCCGTGCCGCCGAAGCGGCGCGTGGTGGAAGTGTCGGCCTGGGCGAAGGCGGAAAAGATCGCTTCCTGCACTTCGGGGGCGATGCCGATGCCCGTGTCGCGCACGCAAAAGCGCAGCACGGCGGCGTCGCCGTCCCGGCTCTCCAGCGCACTCGTCAGCTCGACCGTGCCTTGCGCGGTGAACTTGATGGCATTGCTGGTCAGGTTGACCAGCACCTGTTCCAGCCGCAGCGCGTCGCCCAGCACGTGGTCGATGCCATCGGGCAGCGGCCCGATCCGCACCTCAACCGGCTTGTCATGCGCGGCCACGCCCATGCTGGCGGCAATCTTCTCGATCACTTCGGCCAGGCGGAACGGCGCCTGCTCGATGGTCATGTGGCCCGCTTCGATTTTCGAGACGTCCAGCACGTCGTTGATGATGCCCAGCAGCGACTGGCCGGCGGCGCGGATCTTGCGCGTCATCAGCAGTCCTTCTTCATCCTGGCTGCCCCTTTCCAGCAGCCAGGCCATGCCGAGGATGGCGTTGAGCGGCGAGCGGATTTCATGGCTCATGTTGGCGAGGAATTCCGCCTTGCTGCGGTTGGCCGCCTCGGCGCCATCGCGCGCCAGCAGCATGGCCGCCTCGGCCTGCTTTTGCGCGGAAATATCCTGGGCAAAGATCAGCGTGGCCGGCCCATCCTTGAGCATCACGCGCGTGCTGGTCTTGAGGATGGGCACGGGCCGGCCCTGTTTGTCCACGCCGACGGCTTCAAACATCTGTTCGCTGGCCGAATCGGCCTCGATCAGCGCCTCGTTGCTTGCCAGCGCCACTTGCGAGGCGGGCGTGAGCATGGCGCGCCAGGGCAGGCCGCTCAGGTCATCCTCGAGCGCGTAGCCGTGCAGGTGGCGGTAGCGGGGATTGGAATACACGAAGCGCCCATGGCGCAGGATGGCGATCGCCACGGGCGCATCTTCGATCAAGGTGCGAAAGCGCGTTTCGCTGTCGGACACGGCTTGCATGGCCTGGCGTTCCCTTTCCTGCTCCACCTGCCAGGCGGCTTGCTGCCGCCGCCGCCGCTGGCTCCAGAACAGCAGGCTGGCCGCAGCCAGGGCCAGCATGGCAAAGCAGAGGGTGTAGCCCAGCGCCTGCCGCCGCAGCGGGGCGGCGATGGCCGCTTCTTCGCGGCTCAGGCCGATGATCAGGGCGCGGTCCATGTGCAGCTCAGGCGGGGCGATGGTCGCCATGGCCATGACGCGGGGGGCGGCGGAGGCACCGGCCCCGGCCCCGGCAATCTCGACGCCGCTCAGCACGCCCGCCTGGTAGCCGCTGTCGCGGAAGCGCCGCAGGAAGCTGCCGGGCAGGTCCACATTGCCGCCATTGGCGCTTTTGGCCGGATAGTTCAGGAATTGCCGGCCGTCGCCATGCACCACCACGGCCCAGACATCGGCCGCATACATCGCGGTGCGGAACTTGGCCGTGAAGTATTCGCGGTCGAAGGTGGCCACCACGACGCCGGCAAAGCGGCCTTGCCGGTCCTGCACCATGCGCGACGCCGTGATGACCAGGTCCCGCCTGAAGGACAGGAAAGGGGCCGAGATGTACAGCATGCGCGCATCGGGCGCGTCGCGCGCCGTCTGGAAGTAGCCGCGGCGCGAAAAATCCTGGCCGGCCAGCTCCGGCATGTTGGTGGCGACCGGCTTGCCGCTGGCATCGATGACCAGCATGGTGCGCACGCCCGGCATGGCGTCGACCAGCGCGGCCAGGCGCCGTGGCAGGGCTTGCCCCGCGTCGGGTGCGGTGCCGGCGGCAAGATAATCACGGATCACGCCGTCGAGCACCTGATTCGTCGCCGCCAGGTCGACTTCGATATTTTTCGCCAGCAGGGCCGTCAGCACGCTCAGCCGTTCACGCTCGGCCGCATCGTGCCGTGACGCCTCGGCCAGGTGCGCGTAGGCGAGGGCGGCAGCGACGATCAGCAGCCCGAGGAGCAAGAACAGCCATTCGATCAATCGCCTGCGCAACGCCGCCGCATCTGTGTGATAGCTCATGTGGCGATGCTATACCTGATATGCACGGAGAACAACTTTTACGCATGACTACGCAGGTGATAGTGTGGCCAATTTGCCGCCAGGCGGCAGCCGCCGGCTAGCGCGCCAGCCAGCGCTCGACCATTGCGCGCAGCTGGGCGGCCGTGAAGGGCTTGGCCAGATAATCGTCCATGCCGGCCGCCACGCAGCGCTGCCGGTCGTCTGCGGTGACGCCGGCCGTGAGGGCGATGACGGGCAGGCGTGGTGCGCCGCTGGCCGCTTCGCGGGCGCGCAGGGCCTGGCACGCCTCGTAGCCGTCCATGACGGGCATCATGCCATCCATCAGGACCAGGTCGTACTGTTGTTCTGCCAGCGCCTGCAGGCCCAGCGCGCCGTTCTCCGCCGTGTCGATGCTGTAGCCGCAGGTGCCCAGCTGCAGGCATACGAGCTGGCGGTTCAGCGCCGTATCCTCGACCAGCAGGATGCGCGCGCCCGGCGCCGGTGCCGGTGCAGCTTCGGATGCGGATGGCGGCGCTGTCGCGGGCGCCATGGCCGCGTCGCGCTCCTGGCGCCGCAGCAGGGACATGATCAGGGCGATGGCAGCGGCCAGCACGAGCAGGCTGACCACGGCCGCCCCGCCCATGGTGCGCAGCATGCGCCGCCAGCCCGCCAGGTAGACCTCGTCCGTCACCGTCACGTTGATGGCCAGCGGATAGTCGCGTACCAGCCGTATGCCGGCCAGGCGGTTGACCGCGCGTCCCTGGTCGGCCGCGCGCGGCGAGTCCACTTGCAGCACGCCATCGGTCTTGCCCTGTTCCAGCAGGCGGTAGGTGCTGCCCGTCAGGTTGCGCTTGCCCATCATGGCGGGCACGGCCGGCCAGCGGGCCAGCAGCGTGTAGTCGCTGCGGTACAGGGAAAAGGCCGTGTGTTCGCCGATGCTGGTGCTCTGGAAGAATTTGCTGAAGAAGTCGCACGACAGGCCGACCAGCACCACGCCCAGGAAGCGGCCGTCCGGCCCGCTGATGCGCCGGCTGATATAAAAGGTCCAGGCGCCATTGCCCTTGTTTTGCACGGGCGCGCTGACATGCATGCCGCCGTCCGGGTGGCGCCGGTGATACTCGAAGTAGTCGCGCTCGTCGAGGCGGATGGGCGGCGCGGGAAAGGCGCGGCTGAAGGCCAGCAGGCTGGCATCGCTGCCGACGATGGACACCACGTCCACTTGCGGCACGCCGCCGATCTTGTGCAACAGCATCTGGTGCATGGCCGGGGTGCCGGCGGCGGCGGCCAACGCGGCGGCGTCCGCGGAGGCGCCGGCGTCGATTTCGTTGCTGACGCTGTCGAGCACCAGGCTGGCCGCCGTCATGCTCTGTGCCGTGTTTTCCGCCAGCAGCAGCGACAGCTTGGACAGGTCCTGTTTCCAGTCATCGACGGCTTCGCGGTGCAGCAGCACGCCGGAGACGACGATGCTCAGCGCCAGCAGGCCCACCAGCACCAGGCCCGCGACGGCCGCCGTGGTGCGTGGCCGGTAGCGGTGCGCCAGACGCAGCAGGGCCTGGCGCGCGTTCATGCCTGCGCGCCCGTGTATTCAAGCATGCTGCGGCGTACCTCCTGCTCCACTGCGCCGACCAGCGCTGCTGTTTCAGCGAGCCAGCCCGGCGCCGCCACACCCTGGTGGCGCACCAGGTGCTCCAGTTCCGCCAGCCGCGCCACCAGGGTACTGGCGCCCAGCAGGACCACGGTGCCGCGCAAGGTATGGCAGCTAAGCACGATGGCTTGCGCCGCGCCGCCGCGCACGGCCTGCTCCACGCGGGCAAACATGGCTGGCGACGTATCGAGGTAGGTCTGCGACAGGGCGCGGAACATCTCCAGGTCGCGGCCGGTGGCCTGGAACAGCACGGCAGGATCGATGTGGCGATAGGCTGGCATGGCGGCTCCGGCAAGAGAGGGGAGGCGGTGGCGGGCTAGGCGGCCAGGCTGTTGCGCCGCGCATGGCCGGCGCAGCAGGCGCGCAGATAGCCGCGCAGTTCGTCGTAATTGACGGGCTTGGCAAAGAACACCACGCCGGGCGGTACGCCGCCCCGTTCCTCCAGTTCCTCCGGCGTCAGGCTCGACAGCATGGCGATGTGCATGTCCGCCAGCAGCGGGTCGCCCAGGATGGTGCGGATCACCTCGTAGCCGTCGATGCCTTCCATGATGATGTCGGCCAGCAGGATGTCGGGCTGGTCGCGGGCGATTTCCATCAGCGCCTGGTAGCCGTTTTCGCAAAAGCGCAAGCTTGCCTGCAAACCCCATGCGCCGATCTGCTTTTCATACAGCGCGCGTTCGATCGGATTGTCTTCGATCACCAAAATCGAGGGCGGGCGGCCCGATGGGGCGGGGCGGCTGGCCCGTGCCGCGCGCTGGTCCTGGCCCGGCTGGCCGGGATTGCCCTTGTAAGCCTCGACCGCCGCGAGGGGAATGCGCCGGTGGCCACCCTTGGTCTTCCAGGCTTCGATAACGCCGGCCTCGACCAGTTGCTGCACCGATGTGACCGAGATGCCGAGGATTTCGGCGGCCTTTTGGGTAGTGCAAACGTCTGCAGTGTGCATGATGGGTTCTATGGTCGCGGATGAAGTTAAAGGGAATGATACGCAATCGCGCTGAAGAAATCAATTTTAACGAATTAGATGAATTCACTAAAAACCTTGCATGCCGGGGACCGCGGCCTGATGCACGCTCATGGCCGGCTTGCTACGCCGCCGCAGTCATCGGCCTGCGCCGCGCCCGCCGTTTGCAGGGCCGTGACGGCTTGCGACAGCGCATCGAGCGCCACCAGCAGTTCCGCGTGCAGGCGGCGCAGCGCGCCGATATCGTTGGAAAAGCCCGCATGCACGGCCTGGCGCGCCAGCGCCTGCAATGGGAGCAAGCCCATGGCGTGGCTGCCGTCGAGAATTTCCTGCGCCAGCACTCTTGCCGGGGCCGTCCGCTCGCAGCGCAGCGCATGGGCGATGCCTGCCAGGCGGTCGCGCGACTCGGCCACGAACAGCGCCAGAATCTCGCCCTGCAGGCGCCGGTCGTGGCCGAACATGGCGTCCAGGCGGGCTGCCTCGAATGGCGGCGTATCCGGCGCCTTGGGCGCTTGCGGCGGCGGTGCGCTGTCAGCCACTTTGGCCGGCGCCGCCGCCTTGCGCGTTTGCAGCAGCGCATGCAGATCGGCCGGCGTGCCGCCAGCGCCCGGCGCGCGGCCAGCCTGGCGCCAGCGGGTGCGGCGCCAGAGCAGGGCGGCCAGCAGCAACAGCAGGCCTGCCAGCGCCAGCGCCGGACGCATCAGCGACAGGTCTTCGCAGCGAAGGAAGGGGTGAATGGCAAGGAATGCGTTCATGGCAGTGCTCCAGTGCGGTCTATGCAAGTGATCCTGCGTGATGACTGACCTGAAATGCTTGGCTTGGATGTTTTCATTTTACGATAAAAAATCGTTTTATTCGAGAAATTTGTTGTTTATTTAGTTTATTCATTTTTTTCATAAAAAATCATATGGTTGTGGCGGGCTGTACGCTCAGCTCGTGTATAAAAAGCCACACGGCATGCATCGGACGCTGTGGCGTGTGGCACGCTTTGCCAATTAGTGAAAAAATGCAATTTCCTTGATCGCCATCAAATACGGTGCGCAGGCGCGTGCCGCCGACTGACTCTTGTAAAGGAGCATCATGACTGCCTCTGCCCGGCCTGGACCCTTGCTTGTCATCACCGCAGTCATCTTCATCTTGCTGGGCCTGGCGCTTGCCGGCGGCGGCGCCTGGCTCGTCAGCCTCGGCGGTTCCTGGTATTACGTCGTGGCAGGTATCGGCATGATAGTTGCCGGTGCGCTCGTGTGGAAAAGGCGGCGCAGCGCCCAGCTGTTTCTCGCGCTGCTGCTGTTCGCCACCTTGATCTGGTCCGTGATCGAAGTGAAGTTCGACTGGTGGCAATTGCTGCCGCGCCTCGATATCTGGTTTGCCGCCGCCGTCTGGCTGCTGCTGCCGTTCATCGACCGCCGCCTCGATCCGCCGTTGACGGCCGGGGCGAAACCGCGCGACGCGGGCAAGAGCGCCCTGGCCGCCGCCGTGGTGCTGACGGCCGCCGTGGGCGTGTTCTCGCTGTTCCAGGATTACTACACCTTGCATGGCGAAGTGCCGGCCGAGAACATGGCGGCCACGCCGCAAGGCGATTTCGCGCCCGGCGTGGCACCCAACGACTGGGCCGCGTATGGCCGCTCCGGCTATGGCGACCGCTACGCGCCGGCCGCGCAGATCACGCCGGCCAACGCTGCGCAGCTGAAACAGGCGTGGGTGTACAACACGGGCGACTTCAAGGGGCCGAACGATCCGGGCGAGATCGCCAACGAAGTCACGCCCCTGAAGGTGAACGGCATGCTGTACCTGTGCACGCCGCATAACATCGTCATCGCGCTGGACCCGGACACGGGCAAGGAGATCTGGCGCCACGATCCGAAGATCAACCGCGACGCATCGAGCTACCAGCACATGATCTGCCGTGGCGTGGCCTATTGGGACGTCAACGCGGGCCGCGCCAAGGGCGACCCTGCGCCCGAGGCTGCCGCCATGGAATGCCCGCGCCGCATCCTGGCGCCCACCATGGATGCGACCCTGATCGCCGTGAATGCCGATACGGGCGAAGCGTGCAAAAGCTTTGGCGAAAACGGGGTGATCGGCCTGTACCACGGCATGGGCATGAAGAAGCGGGGCTTTTTGATGCCGACGTCGCCGCCGGCCGTGGCGCAGAACGTGGTGGTGATGGCGGCCAGCGTCACCGATAACTTTTCCACGGAAGAGCCGTCGGGCGTGATCCGTGGCTACGATCCCGTCACCGGCAAGTTGATGTGGAACTGGGATGCCTCGAACCCGGACGACACGGCGCCGATTGCCGATGGCAAGACCTACACGAACAACTCGCCCAATTCCTGGGGCGTGTCCAGCGTCGATGAAAAGCTGGGCATGGTCTATATTCCGATGGGCAATGAAACGCCCGACACGTGGGGCGGCAACCGCAATCCCCATGGCGAGAAATACAATAGCGCCATCGTCGCGCTGGACCTGGCGACGGGCAAGGTACGCTGGGTCTACCAGACCGTGCATCACGATATCTGGGACATGGACATCGGCGGCCAGCCCACCCTGGTCGACATCGACACGCCGAAAGGTAAAGTGCCGTCCGTGGTGGCCACGACGAAACGGGGCGATATCTACGTGATCGACCGGCGCGATGGCAGCCTGGTCGTGCCGGCGCCGGAAAAACCCGTGCCGACGAATAACCCGGCTCCCGGCGACCGCTTGTCGCCCACGCAGCCATTCTCGGCTCTCACTTTCTTGCCCGAGAAAAACATCAGCGAAACGGATATGTGGGGCACGACGCCGTTCGACCAGCTGGCGTGCCGCATCATCTTCCGCCAGCACCGCTACGAAGGCCCGTTCACGCCGCAGACGGTGGCCGAAGGCAAGATCAAGGGCGCCATCATCTCGCCGGGCCCGCTCGGCATCTTCGAGTGGGGCGGGGCGGCTGTCGATCCCGTGCGTCAATTGCTGCTGGTGAACCCCGACTACATGGGCTTCCTGGAACGCCTGGTGCCGCGCGCGCAAGCCAATGCGAAGGGCGGCACGGGTTCGGAAATGGGCTTGCAGCCGCAGACAGGCGTGCCATTCGCCGTGGAAATCAAGCCCTTCCTGTCGCCGCTGGGCTTCCCGTGCCAGGCGCCGCCGTGGGGCTATATCGCCGCCGTTGACTTGCGCACCATGAAAAAAGTGTGGATGCACAAGAACGGCACCACGCGCGACAGCGCCCCAGTCCCCATCGCCTTGCCGCTGGGCGTGCCCAGCCTGGGCGGCATCAGCACCACGGGCGGCGGCGTGGCATTCCTCAGCAGCACGCTCGACTACTACATCCGCGGCTACGACGTGCGCAACGGTAAAACCGTGTGGAAAGCCCGTCTGCCGGCCGGCGGCCAGGCCACGCCGATGAGCTATGTCTCCGACAAGACGGGCAAGCAATACGTGGTGGTGATGGCCGGCGGCCATGGATCATTGGGCACGAAGATGGGCGATAGCCTGGTGGCGTTTGCCTTGCCGGACGAGGCGGTGAAGGAGGCGGGGAAAGCGAAGTAGCGATGGTTATCCGCGGCATGGACTGGCAATGCCGCGGATCAGTGCCAACATGGCCAGTGGCCATGTTGGCACCCGACGCTACTGCAAGCGGCGATTCAAGACGATGAGTTCGGTATTCTGCGCGCCATCGTCTGCCATCGGGTAGAGCACGACCGCATAACCATGCTCCGTGGTCTTGTTGATGCTGGAAATGATCAAATTGTCACGCTGAATGGACAAAAGCTCGTTTGTCAGCAAATTCCTGTAGCCCTGTTCACCTTTGCTATAGAAAATTTCCAATAACTCATCATTTTTCGTGGTCAACCAGCCGTTTCCAAACTCGCTATTGAAACGGGTGACGAAAGTGTCGTCAGCGATTTTGACTGGCAGCCATGTATTGAACAGTGGATCGGCAAAGTCTACCAATTCAATGATTTCGCTTGCCCCAGCCGCATCTATTTTTTCGATAATGATTTTATCGTTGTCTTGCGCCAGCAGATAAGAATCATGGTCGAACGATGAGCTTAGGATCTGCAAAACATCGAAATCCTTCGCGTCGATTTCCCGCGAGCGCAGGACGTTGCCTTTTTCATCGATCTCCCGGTGCAGGAGAATGCTGCCGTCATTGGCCAGCAAATCAATCGTCTTGTCGCAAATGACAATTCGATTATTTGCGGGTAATGGAATCTTGACATTGTGTTTCTTCTTCAGTTTTCCATTGATAAATTCGATGGCCAATATTTTGTCAGGTTTGTTGGCGTAGAAATCCACATCGTGAAATATCGAATAGGCCTCCGTTGTTCCAATGAAGTTTCCTGTGTATGGTCGATTCCCCTTTGGTAATTCCACATCCTCACGATGAAAGATGGGAATGCTGATTTCCAGTTCTTTGTCAGGATGATAGGGGATGACGGAGACATAGTTTTCCTGATCCGGACTCAGGAACAGTGTCGGCAAGATGCCATCATCCTCGACGTAGTTGTCGATACTTCCATCAATCTCGACAGTCGTATAAATCAGCTTATACGTGCCATTTTTGTCGTACACATAGTTCGCCAGCAGTGTCTTTTCACCAAATGCAATGCTGTCTTTTGTCGATACGCCGACTTCGGTTAACAACGTTGTCATGGTGCCCCAGTCGCCCTGGGTAATGGACGATGTATAGGGTGGTACCTTGTCGAGGTTTTTCATGCGCCAGCGAATCTCCGTGTCTTATTGTGCTGCCAATCCCAGCTTCAAGCCCACCAGCTTGCCCGGCGCAGCCTCCGTTTTTTCCGGCGCGCCCGCGCTGACCCTGGCAGCCGGCGTGCCATCCTGCTGCAGGGCTGCCAGGATGGCCGCGCTGCGCTGGGTGCCCAGCTTGCTCAAGGCGTCGGCAGGCAGGTGCTGCCTCGCTTCCAGCTGCTCGCGCAAGCCGTTGTAGAAAGCGCCCGTGTCGGCCACTTGCGGCTCTCCCTCGATCAGTTTGCCCAGGCGTTGCAGGACGGGGATCTTGGCCGCCGCCGGGGCGGAGGCGCTGGCGGATGCCGCCGCTGCGGCCGCTGTGGCTGGTACGGCCGATTCCGCCGCCTTTTTCTGCTTGTCCAGCTCGGCCTTGCCGAAGCGTTCGCCGTACAGGTCGCGCAGGGCGCCGCGTATCTTGCGCTCGCCCAGGTTCAGCGGTCCCGGTTCCTCGCCCGCTTCCAGCTTGATGCCGGCCTTGGCGGCGACGGCGCGGCGCACGGCCTGGGCGCGCAGGGCGGCCGCGTCCGTGTCGCTGTACTGACCCGGCACGGCCAGCTTCAGCTGTTCGCGCTTGGCCAGGATTTGCGCCACCTGCTTGAGTTTTTCCCGTTCCGGCGGCAGCAGCACGGCGCTGCCCGCATCGAAGTCGATGGATTCGAGCTTGTCGGCGCTGATGCCCAGCAAATTGCCCAGCGCGCGGAACGGCGCCGTGACGATTTTCGTCAGCACATTGCCCACGGCTTTCCAGATCAGGGCGCCATAGCTGAATTGCGGGTCGTTCATGTCGCCCGACACGGGCAAACCGAGGTCGATGCGTCCGTCCGAATCCTTGAGGATGGCCAGCGCCAGTTCCAACGGCAGTTTCAATGCGTCCGGACTGTCGATGCGCTCGCCCAGGGTCAGCTTGTCGAGCACGATCTGGTTGGTGCCGTCGAGCTGGCGGTTGCGCACCTTGTATTGCAAGTCCAGCGAAATCTTGCCTTCAGCCACCTTGTAGCCGGCGAATTTCATCGTGTACGGCGAGGCGGACACCATATCGACATTCTTGAAGACCACGTTCAAGTCCGTATTGTCGGTGGGCGCAAACGGATTGAGTTGGCCACGCACGCGGGCCAGGCCGAATTCGTCGATGCGGCCGTCAAGTTCAATCTGGCTGCGCGCATCGCGCTTCGTCGACAGGCCCGTGACGACGCCATTGAGTTCATAGATCTTGGCGGCGAACTGGGGCCGCAAGCTGAGGTCGGCAAAGTCCAGCTTGGCGTTTTGCAGGCGCACGCGGCGCACGCGCACGGGGAAGGCGGCGTCCGCTGCCGGCGTGGCGGTGGCCGACGGCGCTGGCGCTGGCGCGGCCGGTTCCGGCGCTTTCACCAGCAGGCGCTGCGCGTTCAGGCTGCGGTCGTTTTCGATGATCAGCTGGGCGTTCGGTTCCACCACGCGCAGTTCGGGGATGTCGACAAAATCGGGCCCCACGCTGGCTGTCAGCTTGTCGGCGCGCACGCTCTTCCACGAGGCAAAGCGCTTGCCATCCGTTTCATTGAGCACGAGGCCGGCGATATCCACGCCGCCCACATAGCGTACTTTCGGCGCTTTCGGCACGCCGCCGCCCGTCGTCAGGCGGCCGCTGCCGGAGAGCGAGCCGCCCGCCAGCTTCAGTTTCACATGCTGCGCCAGCAACGGTTGCACGGGCGCCAGGGTCAGCTGTTTCAAATTCAATTGCGCATCGACGGCGCCCGTGCCCGGCACGAACTTGCCATTGGCCGTGAGCAAGCCGCCTTCGCGCAGGCCCACGCCCAGCTCGAACGGCAGCGCCTGTTGCATGTCGTTGCTGACGTTTTGCAGGGACAATCTGGCATCCTGCAGGTTGCCCTTGATGCCAGTGCCCGCATCGTCGAAACGGGCGCCGAACTTGCTCAGCTCCACCTTGTCTACCTTGGTGGACCAGGGCGCGGACGAGGTTTCCTTGTCTGCATCGGCTTTGCCGGAGGCAAACACGGGCAGCTTTTGCGCAATCGCAAATTCGCCCTGGCGGTTGCGCGCCAGGTCGATCTGCGCGCCGCTGGCCGTCACGGCGCCCAGGTGCACGGTATGTGCCGCCAGGTCGATCTTGCCCTCTGTAAAGCCCAATTGGGCCAGCTTGAACGGTGTTTGCGCGCCCCGCTGCATGGCGAGGTCGGCCAGGCTGAAGCTCGCGCCGTCGATCACGGTGGCCATGCCCGCTGGACCTTGTTGCAAGCCCAGTTGCAGCTGCAGTTGCAATTGTTTCGCGTTCAGCTGCAAAGCCGGCGAGACGGTTTCATCGATGGCGGACACGTCCACATTGGCCAGCGCCAGCTGATGCAAGTCCACCTTCCACTTGCCCGGCTTGGATGGTGGGGACGACGCGGCGGAGGCCGCCGGTGCAGGATTGCCCGGCAGCATCAGGTTCGCCACGTCGATCTCGCCCTTGCTGTCGCGCCGCACGGCCACCTTGCCGCCGTACAGATTGATTTTATTCACCGTGACGTTCTGGCGCGCCAGGTCCACGTTCACGCCGGCGATGCCCAGGGTATCCAGCGATGTGAATGGCGCGCCCTTGCCATCTTGCACCAGCGCCAGGTCGCGCAAGGCCAGGCCCGCGCCTTTGACGGTGGCTTCCAGCTTGCCGTCCGCATAGGAAAAGGCGTAGGGCAGGCGCGCCGACAATTGGCCGCTCGTGACTGTGGCGCGCGCATAGGCTCTCAGATAGGCGGCCAGGCCGGGCAGGGAAGCGTCGTTCAGTATCAGTTCGCCTTCGCCACGGATGGGGCTCAGCGACGCCGTTCCGCGCCAGTGCAGCTTGCCGCCGCGCGCCGCATCGGCGCTGAGGCTGTAGCTGCCGTTGGCATCGGGCAGGGTCGAGATATTATCGAGCGTAAAGTTGATCGGCGTAAAGTTGTCCGCATAGCCGGCCTTCTGGTCTTGCCAATCCACTTTGCCTTGTTCCAGCGCAAAGTGGGCGATGACGAGGCGCGGCATGCCGCCGTCGCTCTTTTCCGGATGCTTGCGTTGCCAGGTGGCCAGCACTTCGGCCAGGTTGAACTTGCCGTCCGGCGTGATCGTCAGCTGCGCTTGCGGCGCCGTGATGCGGATTTCCGCCAGGCTCCAGGCGCGGCGCATGATGGATTTCCATTCCAGCTGCACGGCCAGGGCACCGATGGACAGCAGCGGCGCGCCGCTCTTGCCATCCGCGCCGGGCGCTTCCTTGAAAGCGATCTGGTCCGCTTCCAGGCGCAAGGTAAACGGGTTGAAGCGCACGTCAGCGATGCTGGCCTGGCGCGCGAGTTCTTTCTCGGCAAATTTGGGTAACTGGTTTTTGATGACGTAGGGCACCAGCCAGAAGCCGGCCGCGCTGTAGGCGGCCAGGGCGCAGCCTGTGCCGACGGCCCAGCGCTGCCAGCGTTTCCAGCGAAATGTTTTCGTCTGCACGCTTTTGTTGTCGATTGTGTTCACGAACTTACCTTTAATATTCTTGTTAGGCGGCGCAATCTGCGCGCCGTGACTGTCAGTATGCCTCTTTGCGGCCTCGTCTGCAAAATCCAAACGTGTTCAAGTGATAACAGGTGCTCCGGTGATCTTGTTTCTTCTGTAAAACTCACACAAACTCACCTTTTATTGATAATGATTCCCATTACCGGTATCATGGCCACTAACCGTAAGTTTCCATTTGTACATATTTTCTCATTGAAAGCCCGATGTCATGCCTGTCGCCTGTCCCCGCACCCGTTTACTTCCAGTCGCCGCAGCCCTGTCGCTGGCCTTCGCTTCCCACGCCGTGTTGGCGGCCAATGGGGCCAGCGGCCAGGACGACCTGACGGCTGGCGATGAGAAAGTCATGCAAGCGGTGCAGGTGACGGGCACCCGCGCGCAGGGCCTGGTGCCGCTCACCACGGAGGCGGGCAGCTTTCGTGGCGCCAGCATCATGGACGTGCCGTCGACCGTCAACGTGATCACGCGCGAATTGCTGGAGCAGCAAGCCGTGTCCGGCCTGTACGACGCCGTGCGCAATACGGCGGGCGTGACGCGCCAGCAAAACGGCGGCGAGACCTGGGATCAATTGGTGATACGCGGCATCGCCGTGGAAAACCGCACGAATTACCGCCTGAACGGTTCCATGCCCATCATGAACTTTTCGCAAGTGCCCATGGAGAACAAGGAGCGGGTGGAAGTGCTGAAGGGCGCCTCGGCCCTGTATTACGGGTTTACCTCGCCGGCCGGCGTCGTCAACTTCGTCACCAAGCGGGCCGGCAGCAAGCCCGTCACGAGCATGGGCTTGAGCGTCGACGACCGCGGCAGTGCCGTGGCGCATGTCGACGCGGGCCGCCGCTTTGGCGCGCAGCAGGAATTCGGCGTGCGCATCAACGCGGCCGGCGGCACCTTGGGTTCCTGGCTGGATCATGTCGGCAACGGCAACCGCCGTTTCATTTCCACGGCGCTCGACTGGAGAGTAACGAACAGACTGCTGCTGAAGGCGGACCTGGAATACGAGCGCCGCAGGGTGACGGAGCAGGCGGGCGTGGCCTTGCCCACGGCCGTGAAAGGCGTGATCAGCTTGCCGCGCGCCGTCGACCCGCGCCAGCTGATCGGCCCCGACTGGTCAAATTTCGAGGCGCAGACGAAAAACGCGCAATTGCGCGCCGACTATGCCATCACGGATGGCTGGGCCTTGACGGTGGAAGCGGGCCACTCGGAAACGGCGCGCGACCGCCGCCTGGCCATCTTCCGCCTGAACAACGCGGCCGCGCTGGCCACGGGCGCGGGCCGCATCACGGGCAATATTCAGCACAGCGTGACGGCGTCGGACTTGCTGCGCTTTGAACTGGCCGGCAATTTCCACACGGGTTTCATCGCCCACGAACTGACCCTGGGCGCGTCGCGCACGGACAAATCGCAAGACCCGATTTTCCAGAGCAACTACACGATCGCCTCGCAAAACCTGTACAACCCCGTGCCCGTGACGAATGTCGTGTTCGGCCCCAAGCCGACCTCGCCGACGACGGCCGCGCTCGACACGCGCGACACGGGCTTGTACGCGCTTGACCGCATGGTCTTCAGCCCGCAATGGCAAAGCGTCATCGGCGTGCGCCGCAGCAGCTATCAAAGCGACCAGGGCGCCAGCCACTACGACGTCAGCAAGACGACGCCGATGGCGTCAGTGATTTACAAGGCCACGCCCGAGCTGTCGTTTTACGTGTCCACGGCGCGCGGGCTGGAGGAGGGGGAGACGGGGCCGACGGGCACCGCCAACCAGGGCGTCAAGATGGCGCCCGGAGTCAGCAAACAGAAAGAGCTGGGCGCGCGCTGGCTGACCCCAAGCGGCACCTTGCTCTCCGCCGCGTTGTTCGACATCACGCGCCCCGGCTACTACACCAACGCCAGCAATGTATTCACGTCCGATGGCGAACAGCGCTACCGTGGCCTGGAGCTGTCGACCCAGGGCAAGCTGACGCGCCAGCTGTCGTGGCAGACGTCGGCCCAGCTGCTCGACCCCAGGTTTGCGCACATCAACGCCGACTACAACGGCAAGGCGCCGGAAAACGCGTCGAAACGCACGGCCAGCGCCTTCCTTGCCTACGCGTTTGACGCCGTGCCGGGCCTTTCCGTCAACGGCGGCGCGTATTACTACAGCGCCCGTCCCGTCAACGACCTGAACCAGGCTTTCCTCGGCGGCGTGAGCCTGTTCAGCGCGGGCGCCCGCTATGCGAGCCGCGTGATGGACAAGGCCGTCGTGTGGCAGCTCAACGTGGAAAATGCGGCCGACAAGCGCTACTGGGCCGGCGCCGGCACGCGCCTGGCGTCCGGTGCGCCTCGTGCCATCAAGCTGAGCATGAAGGTGGATTTGTAGGACGGTTTGACCTGCGCCCTGTGCGCAGGGTGCTTGCGCTGATACAATGTTGCCATGTTCATCAGCAAAGGCAAGGCAAGCATCGTCCTGTGGATCGCGTGTATCGCCATCTTCCTGGCCACGCTCGCCCCTACGGTGTCGCGCGCGCTGACGGTCGCCAGCGGCCTGGCCGTGCCCAGCCTGGAAATCTGCTCGGTGGCGGGCGGCATGAACATGCTGCCCGCAGCATTCTCCACGGACGCGCCCGATACCTCCAAGGGCGGCATGCGCATGGGCGATTGCCCGTGCTGCAGCATGCATGCGGCCACCCTCGATATTCCCCCAGCAACCCTCGTGCTCGCTTCCGGAGAAATCCTCACGGGCTTGCTGCCCCTGCTGTTCTACCGATCCGCCACGCCCCTGTTCGCTTGGACGCCCGTCCAGCCCCGCGGGCCGCCCGCCGCTTTCTGATCTGTCCCTTTCCCTGAACTGCCTTGCGCCGCGCGTGTCGTGCGCTTGCGTGTGTTCGTTTTACCTATACAGAATCTGAAAGCAGCACCATGAAACATTTACCGTTATTGATTTCCCTCGCCATCGCCATGCCCGCCGTGGCGCAAACCCGCACTGAAGAGGTCTTGCCCGAGATGAAAGTCATCGTCGCGGGCGTCAAGGAAGGCTACCGTCCCGCGGCCGACACGGCGCTGATGCTCAGCAGCACACCCGGTTACAGCGTGGCGGCTGGCGGCGGCGTGTCCGGCTTGCCAGTCGTCAATGGTTTTGCCGATGATCGCATCAAGATTCGCATCGACGGCATGGAACTGACGTCGGCCTGCGCCAACCACATGAATGCGCCACTGTCCTATATCGACCCGCAGCAGGTGCAGCGCATCAAGCTGATTGCCGGAGTGACGCCCGTCAGCGCGGGCGGCGACAGCATCGGCGGCACCATCGAGGTGCAGTCGAACGCCCCCGTGTTCGCCCAGCCCGGCGCAGGGCTGCTCACGCAAGGCAGCTTTGCCGTGTCCGGCCGCAGCGTCAACAACAGCGTGGCGACCAGCGTGAATGCCTCGGCAGCCAATGATATGCTCAGCATCGGCTACAGCGGCGCCTACACGCGCGGCCACAGCTATGAAGATGGGCATGGCAACACCGTGCTGGCCAGCATGGTTGAAAGCATCAACCAGTCCATCGTGCTGGCGGCGAAACGCGAGGGCCAGCAGCTGACCCTGCGCGCCGGCGTGCAGCACATCCCGTACCAGGGTTTTCCCAACCAGTACATGGACATGACGGATAACCACGGCCAGTTCGCCAACCTGGCTTACCAGGGCACATTTGCCTGGGGCGTGCTGGACGCGCGTGCCTACTGGCAGCAGACGGACCACGAAATGGGCTTTTTCACGCCCGAGCGCACGGGCACGATGCCGATGATCACGCATGGACGCAACACGGGCTATGCGCTGATGGCCAGCTTGCCGACCGCTGCGGGCGAGTTGCGCCTGGGCCAGGAGTGGCACGGTTTTCGCCTCGACGACTATTGGCCGGCCGTGCCCGGTTCCATGATGATGGGGCCGCGCACCTATCTGAACATCAACGACGGCAAGCGCGACCGTACCGTGCTGTTTGGCGAGCTGGAGACGCGCCATGGCCAGGATGCGCGCTGGACGAGCGTGCTGGGCTTGCGCGGCGAATCCGTGCGCATGGACACGGGCGACGTGCAATCGTACGGCACCAACATGATGAACATGCCGGACGTGATGGCAGCCAGGGCTTTCAATGCGCGCAGCCGCAGCCAGCGCGACACGAATATCGATGCCTCCGCGCAAGCCACCTTCACGCCCGATGCGGCCAGCAGCTATGAATTCGCGCTGGCGCGCAAGGTGCGCTCGCCCAACCTGTACGAGCGCTACTCGTGGGGCCGCGGCTCGATGGCGATGACCATGACCAACTGGTTTGGCGATGGCAATGGCTATGTGGGCAGTATCGATCTCAAGCCCGAGACGGCTTACACGGCGGCGTTCACGGCCGACTGGCATGGCGGCGGCGAGGAGGGCTGGTTTGTGCGCGTCAACCCGTACTACAGCAAAGTCGACAATTACATTGACGTCGATGTGCTGGCATCTTTCCACCCGTACATGAAAATGGGCGCGAACGGTAATTTGCTGCGCTTTGCCAACCACGACGCCAAACTGTACGGCGCCAATGTGGCATGGCAGCTGCCGCTGGCCAGCAGCACGCGCTGGGGCAGTTTCATGGCCAGCGGCAACGCCGCTTACACGCGGGGCAAGCGCAGCGATGGCGGCGACCTGTACCGCATGATGCCGTTCAACGCCTTGCTGGCCGTCGAGCACAAGCTGGGCGCCTGGAGCAACCGCATCGAGACGAAGATCGTGGCGCGCAAGGAGAAGGTCGACGCGCGCCGTTTCGAACCCGAGACGGGCGGTTATGCGCTCGTCAACCTGCGCAGCAGCGTGTCTCTGGGCAAGATGGCCAGCCTGAGCGCGGGCGTGAGCAACCTGTTCAACCGCGCCTACGCGGACCCGCTGGGCGGCGTGTACCTGTCGGGCTTGAAAACGAACGGCGGGGCGCTGCAAGCCTTGCCGGCCGAGGGCAGGTCGATTGATCTGGGGCTGCAGCTGAAGTTCTAAGGCTGGCAATCCGCGGGCGCCTTCCAGTTGCCGCTGCGGCAGGTGGAAGGCGCCTGCCGAATGCACCGCATCGGCGCTGGCCGGGTGTTTGTGAGAATGTGTGCATGTTTCTTTTCATTAATTTGTTATCCTTTACGGCGCCTGCATCAGGCGTTGCGCACATGGATGCGATGCTGGCCTTATCTGCTGCAATGATGCGGGCTCACAACAAGGGTGTACATGATCGCATTTAAAGATTTTCGTTCCTCCACTTCGGGCAGCCCACTTTCTGATGGCATGGACAGGTCGCTGGTATTGGCCAACGCATGGCTGGAGAAAACCGGCGTTCGCCCCGTCAATATGGAAACCATCATGGAAACCAGGGGTTGGATGGCGATAGCCAAGGTTGAATGCGGTATTAGGGTGTGGTATGAAGCCGGTTCTGCTGTGTTGAAAGCGTAGCAGATTTCACTTGATTCAAGTTATCGGGTAGCGCAGCGGGATGCCCGATTTTATGTTTTGCGATCCCGCCACATTTGCCACTATTTCAGGAGATTTTTTTTGCTGTCAGAATATGAAAAACGCGCTCTTGTGCAGATTCATGCGTGGAAAAATCCACGTCAAACCTGGTTTGACACGGCCATGGGTTACGTCAACAAACCCTTTGCAATTGCGGGGGCTGCAGCCGATAAAATTCCTGGTTTCACAGAAACCTGTGCCAAGGCGATGAATGGTGTCGTGGGCTTGGTGAATGATGCTTCGCAATGGTCCGTCAGGCCACCTGCCATTCTCAAGGAGCTATCCGAAATCTCCAAGCAGGAAATTACACAGCTGGATCAAGTGCAGTTGCTCGATCTGCAAACAATTGATAGGGCAATTGGCTGGCTTGATACGAAATATGAGGGTATCGCCCTGGTGGAGGGCGCCGCTGCGGGAGGGACGGCAGTCATTAGTCCACTGGTTGCCTTGGCCGCCATTCCGGCAGACATGGTAGCGCTGCTGGCAATGAATCTGCGTGCAATTGGAGAATACGGCACCTACTGCGGCTTTGACATGTCATCCCAGGAAGAGCGACTTTTTTCGTTGAATATCCTGGCGCTTGCATCGAGCACTACAGATGGCGGGAAGCAAGCCGCCTTGTCGCATCTGGTGAAAATTGCACAGGAAGTGGCGAAGAAGAAGACGTGGGAGCAGCTGGAAAAAAGCGTGTTTGTTCAGGCAGTCTTGTCCATCGCGAAAGCCCTCAGCATCAATCTGACAAAAGCCAAATTAGCGAATGTCATTCCCGTTGCCGGCGCCGCAATCAGTGGCGGATTCAATGCCTATTACACGGATAAAGTATGTAAGGCGGCATTCTATTTGTATCGGGAGCGCTTGCTGGCGATGAAGTCTGGCGCGCAAGCTATCGAAGTGACAGTGACGCCCGCCAAGAGCGATATCTGGAGTGCAGAGGAGGGTGGTGGCTAAGCTGATGCCGCCTCCGTTCGCCACGACGTCAGCTTGTGCCTGTACCACAGACCTTTTATAGTGTCTTGACGACGTTTAATGTGCAGCCTGAAATAATGAGCATTTCAGTCTTCAGGTCAATTTTAGAGAAATAAAATAAGATCTGAAAAGGGAAATATGCATACGCACGCTCACAAGACACAAGATCAGGCAGGCAAATCGCTTGCGCGCGAACCGACTCACACGCAAGAGGCAGGCAGTAGCTACCATCAACCGATGCAATCGATGGATTTTCATACGCTGGCGTACAGCAGCCATCAAGTCGCACAGCCAACTCAAAATGGTGGCAATGGAATGGATCCCAAAAATGTTTTCGCTCAGGATGGGGGGACGAATAACAGCAAGTACAAGGCATTCGAAAACCGTATGCGCAATGCACTGAATTTGTATGATGCCAAAGATAAGGTGACATTTGTCTGCTAACTGGCTGGTAGCAATATAAAACAAGGCGTGATCGCCGATGCCGGGATGGATACTGCCAGCGATATCTCGTCTGATGATGACAGCTGATTCAAAAGGCCGGAGCCCGGGTTTTGCGCGGCGAGGCCGCAAGTGTGCCCGGTGAACCGGCCGGATAGGTGTCCCTGGGTATGCTATCGCCCCCACCAATCCCCTCACAGGTGATTCTTCGTCACCCATTGCCTGATCAACCATCCTTTGCCAGCGGCGCCCGGATGCGGTCTAATCATGGCTTGTTCCTTCACGAGGTTGCCATGCTGCCCACTTCCGCCATCGCCGCGCTGCGCGAAAAATTTCCCCTGATTACAAAATTGATGGCCTTGCAGCCCTTGAGCTGGTTCAATCCCGCCATCGCGCCGGCGACCGAGGCCTTGCACGACGTGGGCTTGACGGCGGCCGACGTGGCCGACGCCAGCGCGCGCCTGGCGCGTTTTGCGCCCTACCTGGCGAAGGCGTTTCCGGAAACGCAGGCCAGCGGCGGCATCATCGAGTCGCCCGTCGTGCCGCTGCCAGCCATGCAGGCGGCGCTTGGCATGCCTGGCGGTCGGCTGTGGCTCAAGCAGGATAGCCATTTACCCATTTCCGGCTCCATCAAGGCCCGTGGCGGCATCTATGAAGTGCTGAAACATGCGGAAATGCTGGCGCTGGACGCGGGTTTGCTGAAGGAGGGCGACGATTACAGCTTGCTGGCCAGCGACGCCGTGCGGGCCTTCTTTGGCCAGTATGCGATCGCCGTCGGTTCCACGGGCAATCTGGGCTTGTCGATTGGCATCATGAGCGCGCGCCTGGGCTTTCGCGCCACCGTGCACATGTCGGCCGATGCGCGCCAGTGGAAGAAGGACAAATTGCGCAGCCACGGCGTCACTGTCGTCGAGTACGCGACTGACTATAGCGTGGCCGTGGAAGCGGGCCGCAGGCAGGCGGAGAATGATCCGGCTTGCCACTTTGTCGACGATGAAAACTCGCACGATCTGTTTCTCGGCTACGCGGTGGCGGGCCAGCGCCTGAAAGAGCAATTCGCGGCAAGCGGCGTCACGGTCGATGCCGCGCACCCGCTGTTCGTGTACTTGCCGTGCGGTGTGGGCGGCGGCCCCGGCGGCGTGGCATTCGGCTTGAAGCTGGCCTTTGGCGACCATGTCCACTGCGTGTTTGTCGAGCCGACCCATTCGCCGTGCATGCTGCTGGGCGTGCACACGGGCTTGCACGATCGGATCAGCGTGCAGGAGATCGGCATCGACAATGTCACGGCCGCCGATGGCCTGGCCGTGGGACGTCCGTCCGGCTTCGTCGGACGGGCCATGCAGCGGCTGATCGACGGCTACGCCACCGTCACGGATGAAGAACTGTACCGCTTGCTGGCGACGCTGGAGCAAACGGAGCAGCTGCGCCTGGAACCGTCGGCCGTGGCCGGTTTCGCGGGTATTCCTTTCGTGCTGGCCGCGCCGCAATATCAGCAGAATCTGACGCAGGCCACGCATCTGGTGTGGGGCACGGGCGGCAGCATGGTTCCCGAGGCGGAAATGGCCGCCTACGTGGCGCGGGGCCGCGCCTTGCTGGCGGCCGGAGCCGCCTGATGCCGGCCGGCGCGGCGCTCACGGCCAGCCAGTTCGCCAACCTGCACACCTTTCTCGTGGCGGCGCGCCATGCCAGCTTCGCGCTGGCGGCGCAGGAACTGGCGCTCACGCCCAGCGCCGTCAGCCACCGCATCGCGCGGCTGGAAAGCAGCCTGGGCCTGCGGCTGTTCGAACGGCTGACGCGGCAAGTCAAGCTGACGCAGGACGGCGAGCGCATCTTTGCCGCCCTGCAAACGGGCTGGGACGGCCTGCAGGCGGCCATTGCCGGCAGCGACACGCTGGCGGGCAGCGTCACCGTGCATGCGCGTCCCTCGGTGGCGCAATGCTGGCTGGTGCCGCGCCTGGCAGGGTTCGCTGCGCAGTATCCTGACGTGTCGATCGATTTGCGCGTGGGTAATGACAGCGTGGACTTTCGCGCCGGCCAGGTTGACCTGGCCTTGCACTATGGCGATGGCAGCTTTCCCGGCCTGGCCTCGCGCAAGCTGATGGACGAATGGCTGGCGCCCGTCTGCAGTCCCGCCTACGCGCGCGACCACGGCCTGCTGGAGACGCCACATCACTTGTCCGGCGCGACGGTGCTGCACGATACGCTGGCCTGGCCCGCCTGCGCGCCCGATGCCGAGTGGCGCCTGTGGCTGGACAGGCAGGCGCCAGACGTGCGTTTGCCTGCGCGCAGCCTGCGCTTTGACCGTGCCGACCTGTGCGCGCAGGCGGCCATCCACCACGCGGGCGTGGCCATGGGCCGGCGCCGGCTGGTGCAGCCGTGGCTGGACAGCGGCCAGCTGGTCTTGCCGTTTGGCGAGTTTGCCTTGGCCAGCCCGCAGGCGTATTACCTCGTGCACAGCGGGCGCGCCGCGCTGCCGGCACGCGTGCAGGCCCTGTTCGACTGGCTGCTGGGGCAGGCAATTTGATACACTGCGCGCCTTGTTCAAGAACGCGCACGAAGGAAGCACCATGCACGCATCATCTCCATTGACCCCCACGCCGCCACAGGAACTGCGCACGTATGCGCTGGCCTGCCTGCTCGAACCGGACCCGGCGACCAAGGTGGCGATGGTGGCGGCCATGGCCGAAGCGCAGCTGGCGCTTGATGCGCAGGCGCCGCTGGCACCCACCGGCCCCGTGCCTGGCCGTCCCGAGCGTCCGGAGCTGGTGCCGCCGCGCCTGGTGGGGCGGCGTTCGATGATCACGCCGGAAGGGCGCGCCATGCTCGTGCATGCGCTTGCGCATATCGAATTCAACGCCATGAACCTGGCCCTCGACGCCCTGTGGCGCTTCCCGGACTTGCCGGCCGAGTACTACACGGACTGGCTGCGCGTGGCGAAAGAGGAAGCCACGCACTTCGCCATGCTGCAGGCGCACCTGCAGGTGCTGGGCCACACGTATGGCGACTTCCCCGGCCACGACAGCCTGTGGGAAATGGTCGACAAGACGCGTGGCGACGTGCTGGCGCGCATGGCGCTGGTGCCGCGCACCCTGGAAGCGCGGGGGCTGGACGCGATTCCGCCGCTGCGCGCCAAGCTGGCGCAGGCGGGCGACATGGCGGCCGCCGCCATCCTCGACATCATCCTGCGCGATGAGGTGGGTCACGTGGAAATCGGCAACCGCTGGTACGGCTACCTGTGCCAGCAGCGGGGCCTGGAGCTGCGCGCCACGTATGCCGAGCTGGCGCTGCACTACGAAGCCCCGACCCTGCGCGGCCCGTTCAACCTGGAAGCGCGGCGCCGGGCGGGGTTTTCGGAGCTGGAACTGTCCGATTTGCCCGCCTGACCCCGCTTAAGGATGGGCCGTGATGCTGATGTGCCAGTGGCTCAGGTGTCCGGTTTCAATGTGCACTTTTGCCGGCTTGGTCCAGGTACCCGCGCCGGGGATATTGTCGGCCGGGGCGGCGGAAAAACGCCCGTCGACGAGGGCCAGCTTGATGAAGCTGGGGCCGATGTAGATGACGCGCGTGCTGGCCGGCGCCGCTTCCTGGTCCAGCATGGCGCGGTTCGCCGCGATCCACGCCAGCAGGGCTGCCAGTTTCGGCTTTTGCGCGGGGTTGGCCGCCACTTCCGCCTTCGCGTCGAGGATCAACTGGTGGATGGCGGCGCCATCGTTCTGGCCGCCCAGCGCGTCCGTGTAGCCGCCCGCGCCGTCCGCGTAGCGCAAGTCGATCTGCTGGCCGTCGCTGTGGCCGCTATGGCCGAGGATGGAACGGCCCGTTGCCGTCTGCGTCACATGCTGGCCGCTGATGTCGTCGAAGCGGTAGGGCTTGCCCGCCAGCCAGGTGATGGCCAGGCGCGTGGCCCACGAATCGCCGCCGTCGTCGCGCGTGCCGTAGCGCCGCGCCGCCAGCGCCGCCTCGTTGTTGGCCAGGTACAGGGGGATGTAGGCCGTGCCTCCCTTGAACTCCACTTGTCCCCCTTCGGCCGGGTCGGAGCTGGCATCGACATTGTCGATGCGGCCCTTCAGGCGCAGCGTGACGACGGCCTTCTTGTCGAGCTTGGCGCCGGCAAAGGCGGGCAGCACCAGGCTGGGGAATTTCACTGTGCCGGCAGTCTTGGTATTGGTCTGGGACAATAAATTCTCCGTGCTGAAGGCGGGATCGTCGCCGCCGGACGAAATGCCGATGTTGACTTCCGTAATCGTCGCCGCCGCCGGCGTGTAATGCAATTCCAGCGGCAAGGTGTGCGTGGCCGTGGCTGCTCCTTGCGAGACGGATACATACGGTCCCGCCAAATTGCCCGTCAGCTTGATCGGCTGCAACACGGGATGGGCGGCCTTATTGGGCGAGAGGAATTTTGCCTGCGTCACCTTCAATCCCTTGCACACGAGGCTCAGTTCCACCGTCGTCACGGTGGCCAGGGCGCTGTCGCCGATATTCGTGGCGCTGACATTGCCGCCCAGGCTCAAAGCCCCGGCCTCGCTTTGCTTGCTGACGTCGACGCACTCCGTCCTGACGATGGTGCCCTGCGTGAAGTGCGTCTGGTTGACGGCGCCCGTGGCGGCCAGGTTGACCCCGGGCAACCCGGTCACGGCGTACGACCAGGTATCGTTATACTGGCTTTGCGCCGTCGTGTAGGTGGGATACTCGGCCGTGCTGACGGTGATTTTCACGCCCACGTTTTTCGTGCCCTTGGGCACCGTAAAGGCGACGGGTGAAGTGATGGTCTGGTTTTGCGCGGCCGCCGTGGCCGTGAAGGTCTTGCTGCCTTCGTCATCCTGCGGCGTGACGTCGCCCGCGGCACGGGGGCTGGCGGATACCGCGCGCGCGGGCGGCCCGGCGCCATCCTGCGCGACGCTGCCTGCCACATAGGTCTTCGCCCCGGCGCGCAGGGCCCGGCCGGCTCCGTACGGATAGACGATGCCGACGTTGACGGTGCTGCTGCTGTCGAAGGCGACGGCGCTGACGCTGACCACGTTCGGGTGGACGAGGTCGTTCAAGGTCAGCTGGTAGGTATCGGGCAGCACGCCATCGAAGTGGAAGGCGCCCGTGGCGTCGATCACGGCCACCTGGCGCTGATGGTTGTTATAGCCGGTCAATAGCATTTTCTTGCCGGCCAGTCCTGTGGCATTGCCGCCCGCCGGCGTGCGCAGCTGTCCTTGCAGCACGATGCCGGACTTGATGACGATCAAGGCATAGCTGGCCGTGAATTCACCATCCTGCGAGACGAAATTGAGGTTCAGGTCGTAGCTGCCGTTGGGCAAGGATGCCAGCAACTGCTGCATGGCCGTGGCGCTGATGCTGAAGGTGCCACTGGCCGCATCGAACGTCCAGTAGGTCTTCAGGCTGATGGCCACGCCATTCGGGGTGGACAGCAGGCCATCGCTGTCGTCCTGCAGGACCATGGGGGCCGCGCCCACCAGGCGCAATCCCAGGGTGCCCGGCTGCAGGCGGTTGTTCGGCCCCAGTCCCGTGATGGCCAGCACGGGCACCGTGGAGGGGAGGTTGCCATTGTCATCCGGCTCCACATAGGTTTCCACGGCCGTGGGCAGTTCCGTCTGGATCAGCAGGTCCAGGATGGTGATCTTGCCGCCCTTGCTGAGGGAAAATTGCGCGTGCTGGTCCACGCCCGTGTCGCCGGGCGTGGAAAAGCGCAGGCTGCCGTCCTGCAGCAGCACGTCCGTGACGGCGCCGCTGGCCTTGACGCTGTCGGCGCCGTCGGGAAAGCCCAGCCCGGCCAGCGGCAGCACGACCACTTGCGCGGGCCGCACGGGGTCGAGGAAGATGCCGGCGCTGGTGCTGAAGGTCCATGTCAGACCGGCGCTCTGGAAGGCGATGCTGCGCTCGATGCGCAAGGTGATGGTGTCCGCGGGCGCGACGGTGGCGCCTGCGCCGATGTTGCCGGCAAGTACGTCGCCATCGATGATGGCGGTGCCCGCAGGCGCGCTGGCCAGCACGGCTTGCACATTGCTGGCCGCCTCGCTGCCATTGTTGCGGATGTGCACACGGTAGGTGTAGTCCCAGGCCGTGCGGCTGACGCGCTGTTCCGCCACTTTTTCCAGCAAGGTGACTTCGAGGTCTCCGGCGGCCTGGGCAGTGAAGGTGCTGGCAGTCGCGGCGGCGGTCAGCATGACCTTCGGCGCGGGCGGCTGCGTGGGATCGTCCGGTCCGCCGCAGGCGCACAGGCTCAGGGCCAGCAAGGGGGCCAGTGCGGCGCCCGCCAGCCGCCTGTGCCGCAGGCAGGCCACGGCCAGCACGCCGGCCAGCAGCAGCCATGGCGTGGACGGCAGGGCGACGGCCGCCGGCTGCGTGGCGCCCGCTTCGAGCTCGATGAAGGAGACGGGGTCGAGGATGGAAAACGGCTGGGCGCCGGGGCTGCCCGCGCCCAGGTAATCGAAGGTGACGGAAAATCCCGTGGCCGTGGCGCCGGGCGCGATGCCGCCCGCCAGCGCCAGCGCGTCGAGGTAGCCGCTGGCGGGGATGGCGGGGTCGGGCTGCACCAGCAGTACGTCCCAGTCTGGCAGCGTGGAGATGCTGTGCAGGTTGGCATACTGGTCCACGCTGAAGAACAAGGTGAATTCCTCGATGGGCACGGACAGGGTGGTATTGCTGACCGTATAGTCGTAGCGCCACTGCGTGCCACCCAGCGATGTTGCCGTGTAGCCGATGCTGGCGGCGTGCGCGGCAGACATTGCGCATAGCAGCAGCGCCAGCAGTGCCTTTTTGATAAAGCTCATGATCGTTCCCCCATTGACTGGCGCCAAGCGTGCCCAGGCAGGAGGTCAAGCAGGAAGCATTCCCGAACAATTTTTTCTGTAAAAACAAGGGCTTGGTCGAGGCGGACCGGAGCGGGTGTCAAATCTGCCGACACGGGACGTTATGGCTGAGCGCTGTCAGCGCTGTCCTACCCGTCTTGTCGAAACTGTCTGATTGTATGCCTTGCGGAAACACGCGATGATCGTGTTCATGCTGCAACAGCCAACCATTCCGACGGAGTATGCGATGCAAAAGCCAGACCAGTCCATTCACGTGAACAAGCCGTTCCTGCTGATCTGCCTGTTTACTTTCTCGACCCTGGCGGCCACCTTGACCAATACGGGCGAGGCGCCGGCCAGTGATGCCGTGCCGGCGCCCGTGGCGCGCGAGGCTGGCCATGGCACCTTGCCCATCTGCAGCAGCGATGCCCTCACACTGTCGGCCCAGTGCCAGCCGCAGCCCGCGCGCCAGGCTTGAGCGCCCCTTGGTTGACGGCCTGCGCCTGCAGGCGCTGCTGCAGCAAGGCCAGCACGGCTGCTTCTTCCGGCGCCAGAGCCTGTAGGTCGTCCTGCATTTGCTGCCGCGCCCGCGCGCGCATGCCTTCCAATAAGCTGCCATCCAGATACGATTCCAGCACGGCCGGGTGCACATAGCACTTGCGGCAGATCGTCGGCGTGTTGCCCAGCTTTTTAGCCACGGACTCGATCGCCTGCACGATGTTTTTCTTGGCTTGCGTATCGGAGTCGACCTGTTCGAACGCTTGCAGGGCCAGCGCGGCCAGCAAGGTGCCGGACCAGGTGCGGAAATCCTTGGCCGTGTAATCTTCGCCCGTCACCTCGCGCAGGTAATCGTTGACGTCGCCCGAGTCGATGCCGTGGCGCTCGCCCTCCGCATCCACATATTGAAACAGTTCCTGACCCGGCAGTTCGCGCATGCGCTGCAGCACCCTGGCCAGGCGCCGGTCGCTCAGGCGGATATCGTGGCGCACGCCGCTCTTGCCCTTGAAATGGAAGGCTACGGCGCTGCCGTCGACCTGCACGTGGCGCGTGCGCAGCGTGGTCAGGCCGAACGATTTATTTGTGCGCGCATATTCTTCGTTGCCGATGCGCATCATCGTCAATTCCAGCAGGTGCACGATGGTGGCCAGCACTTTTTCACGGGGCAAGCCTGGCAACTGCATGCCGCGCGCGACGGCGGCGCGGATGGCGGGCAGGGCGCGGCCAAAGCTGAGCATGCGCTCATATTTCGCTTCGTCGCGCACCTGGCGCCAGCGCGCATGGTAGCGGTACTGTTTTCGTCCGCGCGCGTCGCGTCCCGTCGCCTGCAGGTGGCCGTTGGCGTGCGGGCAGATCCACACGCCCGTCCAGGCCGGTGGAATGGCCAGTGCCTTGATGCGCGTCAAGATGGCGGCATCGCGCAGGATCGACCCGTCCGCGTCGCGGTAGCGGAACTTGCCGGGCTTGCCCAGGCGGGCGATGCCGCCCTGGTGGTCGCCCGTGTAGCGCAGGCCGGCGGCGCGGGCCGTGGTGGTGGCAGATATTTCCATGACGATAGCTTACCTTGCAGGCCGCGCACCCGCCGCGCCGTTATGCTAAGGTGCGCATTCGTAACGCCGTGCGCGGCAGACAGGAGCAGCAGATGTTTGGCAGAAAAAAGAATCTGGAAGAAGACCACGCCCCCCAGGCCGACAAACAGTATGAAAAGAAATACACGGATGACAGCTTCTGGGACAAGGTCGTCAAGTTCGCCAAGACGGCGGGACGCGAAGTCATCGAGAAAGCCCTGTGGCTGTACTACGCGGCGCAGCAGCCGAACACCCCGCTGTGGGCCAAGACGGCCATTTATGGCGCGCTCGGCTATTTCATTTCGCCGATCGACGCGATTCCCGACATCACGCCCGTCGTCGGCTATGCGGACGACCTGGCCGTGCTGGCGGCGGCCGTCGCCACGGTCGCCACCTACATCACGGCCGAGGTCAAGGAACGGGCCGCCGAGAAATTGCGCGGCTGGTTCGGCGTCTAGGCACCGGGAGCGGGCTGGCCCGGTTGGCCCTTGACGGCATTGCGGTAGCGGGCCCTGGCCTCGGCCCTCTTGCCCGCTTCGCTGGCGATGTTCTGCGCCCTGATGCGGGCTTTTTCACTCTTGCTGCGCTGCTGCGCCACGTCCTTGTTGCCGATACGGTTAGTCATGCTGGTCTCCTCGTTGAGTGTCAAGTCTGACCAGCACAGCATACTTTCTTGCCCGCGCGCCACCGTGCGTCCGCTCACACAAGCGGCATGCCTACCTCGCTGGCGCGCCGCTGCCGCCATGCGCCAGCAGGCGCAGCACGACTTCTTTCTGGAATGAGCGAAACTCCTTGTCGGCGCTGACGTTGGCGAAGGCCAGCACGGCAGTCTTGCTGGCCCGGTCGACGCAGACGACGGACGCGGCGCCCGGGTCGCCGCCGCTGTGCGTGGCCAGCGGCTTGCCGTCGACGTCGCGCAGCTGCCACACCAAAGCCTGGCGTACGGACGCATCGGCAGGCACGACGGGGGCCGCTTGCGGGGCGAAAAACAATTGCAGGGTGGAATCTTGCAGGTAGCGGTGGCCATCGACCCGGCCGCCATTGCTGAAGATGGCCAGGAAACGGGCAAAGTCATGCACCGAGCTGCGCAGCAAGCCGGCCGGCCAGTCCGGATAGCCGACGGGTGGCAGCACTTGCAGGCCAGGTTCCTTGTGCGCATACGGCTGAGCGACGACGGCGCGCCGCGGCAAGCCGGCCAGGTTCCAGGCCGTGCTGTCCATGCCCAGCGGTTCGAACAGGTGCTCGTGCGCAAAGGCGTCCAGGCCATCGGGGTTCAAGCGGCCCACCAGATAGCCGAGCAGGGCGATGCCGACATTGCTGTAGCGCCATTCCGTGCCGGGCCGGGCGGCAAACGACACATCCGCGTCATACCAGGCGCCGCCGCGCGACAGATAGCCTTTGACGAAGTCGCGCAGGGGCAGTCGCGGGTCGCCCTGCACGGCAAACGCCGTCGTCTTTTCGTACACGGCGTCGGAAATGCCCGAGGTGTGGCTGAGCAAATGCCGGAAGGTGATGGGCACATCGGGAAACTTCGGATGCATGAGCGGGAAGTCCAGGTGGGCCGCCACCTTGTCGTCCAGCTGGAAGGCGCCTTGTTCCAGCAGCATCATGATGGCCGTGGCCGTCACGAGTTTGCTGACGGAGGCGACATGGAACACCGTGTTGGCATCGGCTTTCTTGCCGGCCTGGATGTCGGCCCAGCCATAGCCGCGCGCGAATATGGTGCGCTCGCCGCGCACCACGGCCACGCTCATGCCTGGCGTTTCCGTGCGGGCCAGGCCATCGCGCATGAAGCCGTCAAATGCCGTTTCCCACGCCAGCCTGGCCGGATCGGTGGCGCAGCCCGTTTGCAGCAGGGCTAGTGAGACGCCCAGTCCCAGCACGCTTCTTCGTTTCATTGCTTCTCTCTTTTGCCATTTTGAATGATCTTAACAATATTTCTGCCAGCCATAGGGGCAATTGACAAAAACATTGCTACACAGCAATGGTAATGGGGCGCCGGCGCCTATTTGCGCCAGTAGCGCTCCAGCAGGGGTTTGACCGTCAGGCCGTGCGCGACGATGGACAGGATGACGACGACCAGGGTGATGTCGGCCAGTTCGCGCGCCAGGCCGCGCGGCAAGCCATGCGCGATGGCATAGCTGAGGTAGTACAGCGAGCCGATGCCGCGCACGCCGAACCACGCGGCCAGCCCGCGCAGGCGCATGCCGGTGCCCGACGCCAGCAAGCCAAGCATCACGCTGGCCGGGCGCGCCACCAGCAGCAGGAACAGCGCTACGCTCCACGCTTGCCAGTTCCAGGCGGCGGCCGTGACAGCGCCGCCCAGCAACAGCACCAGGGTCAGTTCGGACAGGCGTTCCAGGTGTTCCTTGAAGACAAGGGATTCGCCGCTGACGGTCAGCGGCACGTCGCTGCCGTGCGGCTTGGTGGCGGACACGGCATGGGTTTCTTCCGCCTGCAGCAAGCCTTGCCGGTCTTTCGGCGCGCCGGCCAGCCGCAGTTCCGTCTGGCGCAATGCCACGCCGGCAAAAAAGACGGCCAGGAAGCCCCACGCGTGCAGCCAGGTAGTCAGGCCGTAGACGAGGGCGATCAAGCCCAGGGCCGCCAGATCGTCCAGCATCGCGTGTTTCGGTTCCTTGGCGCGCACCTGCCAGCCCAGCCAGGCCAGCAGCGCGCCGCCGGCCGCGCCCAGGGCCATGGCGCCTGCGCTGGCCCAGACCAAATCGCGCCACAGCCAGGTGGCGCCGTGCGGCCCCAGTTCATGCAGGCCCAGCAAGCCCAGGCCCAGCATGACGAAAGGAAATCCGCTGCCATCGTTCATGCCCGCCTCGCTGGTCAGGATGAAGCGCAATTGCTCGCTGTCGCCCGCATGGCGCAGCTGCACGTCGGTGGCCAGCACGGGGTCGGTGGGTGCGAGGATGGCGCCCAGCAGCACGCCGGCGCCCCATGGCAGGCCCAGCACCCAGTAGGCGAACGCGGCCACCAGGGCCACGGAAATAGCCATCGACAGCCACGCCAGGCGCAGCGACGGCAGCCAGCGCGCCAGGCTGAATGGCACGGGCATCTTGACGCCGGCGGAAAACAGGGAGATGAGGACGGCGATTTCCGTCAGGGTTTCCAGCAGGGGCGCTTGCTGCACCAGGTCGAACGCAAACAGGCCGAGGAACATGGGGCCCAGCAGCAGGCCCACGCCCAGGTAAGCCATGGCCGAGGTCAAGGGCAGACGCGCGATGCCGTCGGCGCCCAGGCCACGCGCCAGCATCAGGCAGCCGATCAGGATGAACCAGGCGGTGGTGCTCATGCGAACCATTGTAGCGGCGCGCGGGCAAGGGCAGCGCGCCGCAGGTTTTTCAAGCCTTGTGCAGTGACACGCTGTCGTTCTGCGCCTGCATGGCGTGCAGCTCGATGGGGTCGTGCGTGGAGCGCAAACGGGGCAGGCCGTGCGGGTAGTGTGCCGTAATAAATGCCAGCATCTGCTCGCGCACGATACAGCGCAGCTCGAAGGCCAGGCCTGAATCTGCCGCGCTGATCAGAAAGCGCACGCGCACGGCCCGCTCGTTCGAATCTGTCGCCTGCACCGTGCAGACCCGGCCATCCCATTGCGTGGCGGATGCGCAGATGCGCGTCAGTTCCGTGCGCAGCGGTTCGAGCGGGATGCTGAAATCGAGCCACAGGAACACCGTGCCCAGCAGGGTGGACGAGCTGTGCGTCCAGTTCTCGAACGGATTTTCTATGAACCATTGCAGCGGCACGATCAGGCGGCGCTCGTCCCACACGCGCACGACGACATACGTACCCTTGATTTCCTCGACCTTGCCCCATTCGCCGTTGACGATCAGCACGTCATCGATGCGAATCGGTTGCGAAAACGCAATTTGCAACCCAGCAATGAAATTACCGAGCACGGGACGGGCGGCGATACCGGCCACCAGGCCCGCCACGCCGGCCGAGGCCAGCAGGCTGGCGCCGATCTGCCGCGCGCCGGGCAAGGTCAGCAGCACGAAGGCCAGGCCCAGGATCACGACGATGGCGTGCGCGCTGCGCGTGAGCACGCGGGCCTGGGTGATCAGGCGGCGCGCGCGCAGGTTGTCAGCCACGTCGACGGGATTGACTTCGGAAATCGTGATGGAGAGGGCCTGGATGCACTGCATGGCCAGCCAGGTCAGCGCGATGATCAGCGCCACGCTGGTGATATGCGACATGGCGACCAGCCCCGGCGTGTCGTCGGGCGCGCCGGCCAGCACCATGCGCAGGCCGAAGACGATCACGCACAGCTGGCTGGCGCGGAAGGCCACGCGCGTGGCATTGGTGGTGAACGGGCGGCCATTGGCCAGTCTTTTCAGCAGGCTGATGCCGGCTCGGTGCACGCCGATGGCGACCACGGTGACGAGCAGGGCGGAAACGAACACGGTCAGTGCCGAGCGCAGCGGGCCTCCCATCAGCGAGTGGAACGTGCTGAGATCCATAGGCGAAAACTCCTTGAAATTGGTGGGGGGGATGTCGGAAGCGGGTATTTTACGGGCAGATGGCGTAACGGGGGCGTGCGTTGCCGTACGGATAAGACCTGCGTCAACGTGGATACTGGAAGAAATTGCTGCGCTGCGCCATGCCATGTTGACGTTTCAATACGGAAAGCAAACGGGCGTCGCCGCAGTGGAAACATAGTCATACTTGCCATGCTTTTTGTTTTTGCAAAGGAAAACGATGATAGTACGATCACTCCGAATGTCCTTGCGCTTCATCCTGCCACTGGCTCTGGTGCTGGGATTGTTTGCTTATATTGTGGTACCCCTGCTCGACAATATCACCCTGCGCTGGTATGTGCGCGACCTCGACAGCCGGGCAGAATTGCTCGCCGGAACCCTCCGGCCCTCGCTCACCGAATACCTGCCCGCGCAAGATGCCACCCGCATCGGCGAACTGTTCCAGGGCGCCACGCGCGACGAACGCCTGATCGCCATCGGCTTTTGCGACAACGCGGGCCACCTGGTTTACCAGTCCGCGCAATACCCCGCTTCCATCGGCTGCTGGAGCACGCCTTCCACTGGCGGCCTGTACAAATCCCTGGCGCAATTGCCGCAAGGGCAAGTCCACATCAGCGAAACGCCCGTCATGCAGGATGCATCCCAGCTGGGACGTCTGGTGCTGGTGCAGGACATGAGTTTTGTCGAGCGCCGCAATACGGATACCAAGCGCTTCATCTTTGCTTTCCTGGCCGTGCTGGCCGTATTGATTTCCCTGATGACCGTGTTCGTGGCGCACCTGAGCTGGCGCGGCTGGCTGTCGGCCGTGAAGGATATTCTACGGGGCGAATTGCTGCCGAAAAGTAATGGCGCAGTGGCCGCCGCGACGGCGCCCGCCGCCGCGCCCGCGCCGCCGCCGGAAATGCAGCCGCTGATCGGCGACTTGCGCGAATTGCTGCAGGAATACCACCTGGAACGCCAGGGCGACAACGGCTGGTCGTCCGACTGGACGCCGGACAAGCTGCGCGCCTTGCTGGAAGCGGACTTGCAGGGCGACCAGGTGCTCGTCGTGTCGAACCGGGAACCGTATATCCACACGAAAACAGATGCCGGCATCACCGTGCAGCGTCCTGCCAGCGGCCTGGTGACGGCCGTGGAAGCCGTGATGCGGGCCTGCTCCGGCACGTGGATCGCGCATGGCGCCGGTTCCGCCGACCGCGAGACGGTCGATAAGCTCGACCACGTGCCCGTGCCGCCCGACAATCCCAGCTATACCTTGCGCCGCGTGTGGCTGACGGAAGAGGAAGAGCAGGGCTACTATTATGGTTTCGCCAATGAAGGCATGTGGCCGCTGTGCCATATCGCCCACGTGCGCCCCGTGTTCCGCTCGTCCGACTGGGAGCAGTACGTGAAGGTCAACCGCCGCTTCGCCGACGCCGTGATCGCGGAGGCGAAGACGGACAACCCCGTCGTGCTGGTGCAGGATTACCACTTTGCCTTGTTGCCGCGCATGGTGCGCGAAGCCTTGCCGAAAGCGACGATCATCACTTTCTGGCATATCCCCTGGCCGAACTCGGAATCGTTCGGCATTTGCCCTTGGCGCGAAGAAATCCTCGACGGTTTGCTGGGCAGCACCATCCTCGGTTTCCATACGCCATTCCACCGCAAGAATTTCCTGGAAACGGTGGACCGCTACCTGGAAACGCGCATCGAGCCGGAAGCGTCGACCATTTCCTATGGCGGCGAAATGACGCAGGTCGAGGATTACCCGATTTCCATCGCCTGGCCGGAAGACAATCCGGCGCAGCCCGACGTAGCCACCTGCCGCGCGCAGATCCGCAGCGAGCTGGGCGTGGCGTCCGACCACTTGCTGGGCATCGGCGTGGACCGCCTCGATTACACGAAGGGCATCGTCGAGCGCTTCCAGGCCGTCGAGCGCATGCTGGAACAGCAGCCTGGCATGGTGGGCAATTTTACCTTTGTGCAAATCGCCGCCCCCAGCCGTGCTTCGCTCGATGAATATCAAAGCTTCGACGCCCGCGTGCGCAAGATGGTCGAGCGCATCAACCGCCGCTTCGGCAGCGGAGACTATGTGCCCATCCTGCTGAAAGCGGAGCACCACGGCCAGGACGATTTGCAGCGCTATTTCCGCGCTTCCGAAGTGTGCATGGTGACAAGCTTGCATGACGGCATGAATCTGGTGGCCAAGGAATTCATCGCCGCGCGCGACGACGAGCTGGGCGTGCTGGTGCTGTCGCAATTCACGGGCGCCGCGCGCGAGCTGCATGAAGCGCTGATCATCAACCCGTATCACATCGAGCAGGGCGCCGATGCCCTGTACCGCGCCCTCGTGATGCCGCCCGTGGAGCAGCGCGAGCGCATGAAGAGCATGCGGGCCCGTGTGAAACATTTCAATGTCTACCGCTGGGCCGGGCGCATGCTGCTGGACGCGGCCCGCTTGCGCCAGCGCGATAAGGTCATGACCAAGATCGACGCCCACAGCCGCATCAAGCGGCGCAAGGGGATCTGATGGACGATACCCCTGACGATAGCGCGGCCTTGCTGCAACTGCTGGGTACGCCTGGCACAGCCGTCTTCCTCGACTTCGACGGCACCCTGGTCGACCTGGCGTCCACGCCCGATGGCGTGCGCCTGGAAGCGGGCGTGGTTGAAGCGCTGGCGCTGCTGGCCGAGCGCCACGGCGGCGCGCTGGCCCTCATTTCCGGGCGTCCCATAGTCCAGCTCGATGCCATGCTGGCGCCCTTGACCCTGCCGGTTGCCGGCGTGCATGGCGTGGAGCGGCGCGGCGCCGATGGCGTGCTGCATGTGGCGGCCACGCCCGATGTCTCGCCCGTGCTGGCGTGTGCGCAGGCGTTGGCGGCGAGGTACCCCGGTTTGCTGGTGGAGCAGAAGCGCGGTGCCGTGGCCCTGCATTACCGGCTGGCGCCCGAACTTGAGCAGTTATGCTGGCAGGAAATGACCGCAGCCGTGCAAGCGTGCCCCGGGGTACTGCTGTTGCATGGCAAAATGGTCCTGGAAGCCAAGCCGGCCGCCACCGACAAGGGCGGCGCCATCGCCGCCTTCATGCAGGAAATCCCATTCGCCGGCCGCCGGCCCGTGTTCGCGGGCGACGATACCACCGACGAGGCAGGCTTTGCCTATGTTCAACTAGCAGGCGGGCAGGGCGTGAAAGTGGGCAAGGGCCCCAGCGCCGCCACCCTGCGCCTGGCCAGCCCGGGCGCTTTGCGCGCCGCGCTGCTGGCCGCGTCCGTATCGCCTTTCAAGGAGTAGCCGATGACCATATCCACTGAACAAGCTGATGACACCCCCGGCGGCGCGTCCGCGCAAGCATCCCTCAACTGCGGCGTGGTGGGCAATTGCGCCTTCAGCGCCCTGATCGACCAGGCGGGGCAGGTCGTCTGGTCCTGCCTGCCCCGTTTCGATGGCGATCCCGTCTTCAACGGCTTGCTGGACGCCACGGAAAACGGCAGCGTGTGGGCCATCGACATTGAAAACTTTGCCCGCAGCGAACAGTTTTATGAGCCGAACACGGCTGTGCTGCGCACGCGGCTGTACGATACGGATGGGCGGGGCGTGGAAATCACGGATTTCGCGCCCCGATTCCTCAGCCGCGACCGCATGTTCCGCCCGCTGATGCTGATCCGCCGGGTGCGGCCGCTCGATCACGCCGTGCGCATCCGCGTGCGCCTGCGCCCCCGCTACGACTGGGGCCGCCTGGCGCCGCAAATCACGCAGGGCAGCCACCATATCCGCTACGTGGGGCCGGAACAGACCTTGCGCCTGAATACGGATGTGTCGCTCAATTATGTGCTGAGCGAAACGTATTTCGTGCTGGGCGGCACCGCCAACTTCCTGCTGGGCCCCGATGAAACCCTGGCCGGCGGCATCGACGAGACGGCGCGCATCTTCGAAAAGGAAACCATCAACTATTGGCGCACCTACACGCGGCGTCTGGCCGTGCCGCTGGAATGGCAGGACGTGGTCATCCGCGCCGCCATCACCTTGAAATTGTCTTTATATGAAGACACGGGCGCCATCATCGCCGCCATGACCACCAGCATCCCGGAAGCGCCCGGCAGCAGCCGCAACTGGGACTACCGCTATTGCTGGCTGCGCGATGCCTTCTTTGTCGTGCGTGCATTGAACAGCCTGTCGGAAGTGGGCACGATGGAAGAGTATTTGCGCTGGCTGACGAATATCGTCGCCCGCTCGAAAGGCGGCCACATCCAGCCTCTGTACGGCATCGGGCTGGAAGAGCAATTGCCCGAATCCATGCTCGACCATTTGCCCGGCTACCGGGGCAATGGTCCCGTGCGCGTCGGCAACCAGGCGCAGGAACACTTCCAGCACGATGTGTACGGCAACATCGTGCTCGGTGCGGCCCAGGCTTTCCTCGACCACCGGTTGTTCCACCGGGCGGGAAAAGCCGAGTTTGCCGCGCTGGAAGCCGTGGGCGACCAGGCCTTCAAATTGCATGCGGAACCGGACGCGGGCATGTGGGAGCTGCGCACGCGGGCGAGGGTCCACACCTCGTCCATGCTGATGAGCTGGGCCGCCTGCGACCGCCTGGCCAAGGTCGCGCACAAGCTGGGCCTGGACGACCGGGCCGACCACTGGAACAGCCGCGCCGTGCTGATCCGCGAACGCCTGCTGCGCGAAGCGTGGAGCGAAGAGCGCCAGGCCTTCGCGGAAAGCCTGGGCGGACGCGACCTGGACGCGTCCGTGCTGCTGATGGCGGAAGTCAACTTCATCGACCCCATGGACCCCCGTTTCATCGCCACCGTCGACGCGCTCGAAGCATCGCTGTGCGACGGCCCCTACATGCGCCGCTACGAGGCGCCCGACGATTTCGGCAAACCGGAAACGGCCTTCAACATCTGCACCTTCTGGCGCATCGACGCCCTGGCGCGCATCGGCAGGAAGGATGAGGCACGCAAGATCTTTGAAACAATGTTAATGGCGCGCAACCACCTGGGCTTGCTGTCGGAAGATACGCACCCGGTGACGGGGGAGATGTGGGGGAACTTCCCGCAGACTTACTCGATGGTGGGACTGATCAACTGCGCGGTGCGGTTGTCGGCGCCTTGGGATAGTGCGATTTAAGTTCACCCCCAAGGCAATTTCCGGGGTCGGACCCTCAGGGTCCGACCCCAGCTTTTTCACTGCTCGGGGTAATCACGCGCCAGCAGGCTCGCGCCGCCCATACAACCTGCACTCCGCCGCCAGCGCCAGCAAGTTCGGGTCGCGCTCGCGGCTGCTCAGCATCAGCAGGGTGATTTGCTGGTGCGAGCCGTAGCGGGCGTCCAGCGGAATCAGTTCGATGCGCGAGCTGAAGGCGCGCACGCGGCCGGGCAGCAGGCTATAGCCGATGCCGCCGCTCACCAGGTTGATCAGCGAGAAGATGTCGCCCACGCGCATGGCCGTGTCGGGCACGAATCCCGCCAGCTCGAATGCGTGGTTGAAGCTTTGCGAGGTCACGAAACCCTCGTTGAGCGTGACGAATTTGTCGTCGCGCAGCGCCTGCAAGTCCACCGAGGCGGCGCCCGCATAGGGCGAGGCCAGCGGCGCGGCCAGGAAGATGTCGTCCTGGAACAGGGGCACGGCCACCAGCCCGGCATGCTGTTCGTCTTCCTGCACGCCGACGATGATGGCGTCCAGCCTGCCGTCGGCCAGGCTTTGCAGCAGTTCGCGGTTCGACCCCAGGGTCAGGTCGATGTCCAGGCCCGGCCGGCGCAGCTTCAGGGCGATCACCAGTTGCGGGATGCAGTGCAGGGTCAATGAATAGAGGGAGCCGATCTTCAGGCGCACGGGATTGATGCCCGACATTTCGCGCACCTTGCGCACGCCTTCCTCGCACTCTGCCAGCGCGCGCCGCGCCGATTCGGCAAAGGTGTAGGCCGCATGCAGCGGGATCAGGCTGCGGCCCTCGCGCTTGAACAGGGGACAGCGCAAGCCGTCTTCCAGCGAATGCAGGGCGCGGTGCACGCTGACCGTGCTCTGGCCCAGCGCATCGGCCACGCGGGCCAGGTTGTTCAATTCCATGAAGCTGAGAAACACTTCCAGCTTTTTCAGGGTAATTTCTTCATTGATGGCCATGATCACCGTGATTATCGTGAGTTCATTAACTTCAGGGTAATGAACATGGTAGCAGGTTGATTGTCGCGGTGACGCTTTCGTTCTATCGTCGGGGTTCGATAGCTCATTCCGGAGGCAAGATGTCAACCGCCACAGCAGCGCCAGGGCAGCGGCAAAAACAATGGGACACGCGGCGCACCGAGAAGCGCCGCCGCCTGGAGGCCGTGCGCCAGTACGCGAGCGGCCCCGTGCTGCAACAGGGCGACATGGTCGCCGTGCTCGAAGCGCTGCTCGCGCCGGGCGACCGCGTCGTCCTCGAAGGCAACAACCAGAAGCAGGCCGATTTCCTCGCCCGCATGCTGACCCAGGTCAATCCCGACAAGATCCACCATCTGCACCTGATCATGCCCAGCGTCAGCCTGCCCGAGCATCTGGACTTGTTCGAGCGGGGCATCGCCCGCAAGCTCGATTTCTCGTTTGCCGGCACGCAAAGCCTGCGCATCGCCCAGTTCCTGCAGGATGGCTTGCTGGAAGTGGGCGCCATCCACACCTACATCGAGCTGTATGCGCGCCTGTTCGTCGACCTGACGCCCAACGTCGTCATGGTGGCCGGCTACATGGCCGACCGCCAGGGCAATCTGTACACAGGCCCCAGCACGGAAGACACGCCCACCCTGGTGGAATCGGCCGCCTTCCGCGACGGCATCGTCATCGCCCAGGTCAACCAGATCGTCGACGATGTCAGCGACTTGCCGCGGGTCGACGTGCCCGGCTCGTGGATCGATTTCGTGGTGCAGTCCGACAAGCCGTTTTTCATCGAGCCCCTGTTTACCCGCGACCCGCGCGTGATCAAGCCCGTGCACGTGCTGATGGCCATGATGGCGATCCGCGGCGTGTATGAAAAACACCAGGTGCAGTCGCTCAATCACGGCATCGGCTTCAATACGGCCGCCATCGAGCTGATCTTGCCCACGTATGGTGAGCAGCTGGGCTTGAAGGGCAAGATTTGCCGCAACTGGGTGCTCAACCCCCATCCGACCCTGATCCCGGCCATCGAGACGGGCTGGGTCGAGAGCGTGCACTGTTTCGGCGCGGAGCTGGGCATGGAAGGCTATGCGGCCGCGCGGCCCGACGTGTTTTTCACGGGCCGCGACGGCTCGATGCGCTCGAACCGCGCCCTGTGCCAGCTGGCCGGCCAGTACGCGGTCGACCTGTTCATCGGCGCCACCCTGCAGATGGATGGTCTGGGCAATTCGTCGACCGTGACGAATGGCCGCCTGGCCGGCTTCGGCGGCGCGCCCAATATGGGCCACGATCCGCATGGCCGGCGCCACCCGACGCCGGCCTGGCTGGACCTGATCGAGACGGACGATCCTCTCGCGCGCGGCAAGAAGCTGGTGGTGCAGATGGTCGAAACGTTCCAGGACGGCGGCCAGCCGACCATCGTCGAATCGCTCGACGCCGTGGCCGTGGGCCAGGCCAGCGGGATGCCGCTGGCGCCCGTGATGATCTATGGCGACGACGTCACCCACGTGCTGACGGAAGAGGGCATCGCCTACCTGTACAAGGCCCGTTCGCTCGACGAGCGCAAGGCCATGCTGGCGGCCGTGGCCGGCGTGACGCCCATCGGCCTGCGCCACGACCCGAAGACGACGGCCAAACTGCGCGCCGACGGTTTGATCGCGCTGCCCGAGGATATCGGCGTGCAGCGCGGCGCAGCCAGCCGCTCGCTGCTGGCCGCAAAAAGCATCGCCGACCTGGTCGAATGGTCCGACGGACTGTATCAACCACCCGCCAAATTCAGGAGCTGGTAATGATGACAATGATGACCACAATGACGACGACAGTGCCGGTGCAGGTACTCCCTGCGGCGCTGGCGCGGCAGGTGCTGCAGGCGCTGCTCGATGAAGTGACCCTGACGCCGAAACCGGGCCTCGTCGATTTGCGCAGCCGTGGCGCCCATGCGGACCTGAACTGGGCCCTGATGTGCCATTCGGCCTGCGTGCTGGAGCCCGTGTTTCAAGCCATGGCCGACGCTGGCGCACAGAGTGAAGACGACGACCTGCTGCGCGAGCGCATCGGCGCCATCGGCCGCGATGGCGAGGCGCTGATGCTGGCAGCCACGGGCGGCGTGAACACGCACAGGGGCGCCATCTGGGCGCTGGGCCTCTTGGTGACGGCGGCGGCGCAGCAGGGGGCTAGGGGCGCATCGCTGGCACCGCAGGCCGTGGCGGCGCGGGCCGGCGCGCTGGCCCGTTTGCATGACCGCGGCGCGCCTGGCGTTACCGGCAACAAGGGCGAGCTGGCATGCCGCCAGTATCGGGTCGATGGCGCTCGAGGCCAGGCCCGCGCCGGTTTTCCCCTGGTGACGGGCGCCGGGTTGCCCGCCTTGCACGCCTCGCGGCTGCGCGGCGACAATGAAACGACGGCGCGGCTGAACGCCTTGCTGGCCATTCTCGGCCAGCTGGACGACACCTGCGTGCTGTCGCGCGGCGGCGAGCCGGCCTTGCTGGCACTGCAATCGGGAGCGGCGCGGGTGCTGGCCGCCGGCGGCGCGGCCACTGCCGCCGGTACCGAGGCGCTGCTGGCGCTGGAAGCGGTGGCGCTGGATCGCGGCGTGTCGCCGGGCGGCGCGGCCGACTTGCTGGCGGCGACCCTGTTCCTCGACCGATTGACAGAAGGAGAAGCGCATGGAAACGCGTGAGTATACATTCCCGGCAGGACGGCCGGCGGCAGGGCGGGCCCTGGCCGGCGTCGTCGGTTCGGGCGACCTGGAAGTGTTGCTGCAGCCTGGCGACGATGGCGTGACCCGCATCGTCGTCAACACCTCCGTCGACGGCAAGGGTGCCGTGTGGGATGCGCTGTTGCTGCGCGTCTTCGGCGGCGAGCCGCTGCCGGCGGCGGTCATCGTCATCAACGATTGCGGCGCCACGCCGGGCGTGGTGCGCATGCGCATCGAGCAGGCTTACGAAGAATTGCAAGCGGGGAGGGCGGCATGAGCACATTGCAACAACTGCTGGAGCGCGACAGCTTCATCGAACGGGGTGCGCGCAGCCGGGCCAGGGCCTTGCTGGACTCTGGCAGCATGCGCGAACTGCTCGACCCGTTCTGCGGCATGGCTTCGCCCTGGCTGCCGCAGCAAGGCGTCACGGCGCAGGCGGACGACGGCGTGGTGGTGGCCAAGGGCCTGTTCGACGGCCAGCCGGCCGTGGTGCTGGCCATCGAAGGCGCCTACCAGGGCGGCAGCATGGGCGAGGTGGGCGGCGCAAAGATCGCCGGCGCGCTGGAACTGGCGGCGCGCGACAACCGCAATGGCGTGCCGACGCGCGCCGTGATCCTGTTCGAGACGGGCGGCGTGCGCCTGCAGGAAGCCAACCTGGGTCTCGCTGCGATTGCCGACATCCATGCCGCCATCGTCGACCTGCGCCGCTACCAGCCCGTGATCGGGATTAGTGCCGGCACCGTGGGCTGCTACGGCGGCATGTCGATCGCGGCGGGCTTGTGCAGCTATCTGGTCGTCACGCGCGAGGCGCGCCTGGGTCTCAACGGTCCGGCCGTGATCGAGCAGGAGGCGGGCGTGGACGAATTCGACTCGCGCAACAAGCCCTTCATCTGGAGCTTGACGGGCGGCGAGCAGCGCTTCCACAGCGGCCTGGCCGACGCCTATGTGGAAGACGACACGGCGCAGATGCGCGCCACCGTGGCCGCATTGTTCGCACGCGGCGTGCCGGTGCAGCACCGCAGCGACCAGGCCGACGTCTTCCTGGCCCGCCTGGCGCAAGTCGACGCTGGCCCGCAAGCCACGCCGGAAGCCGTGCGTTTGATCTACAGCAAAGGAGCAGCAGCATGAACGCCATCACCGATACGAGCCGCGGCGCCGTCTGGCTGGCGGCACTCACGAACAACGCTGCGCCGCTGGACGGCTACCCGCTTTCCGTGCGCGTGGTCGACGCGCCGCTGGCGGGCGCGCCGGCGCGCTACCTCGCCGTGCTGCCCGACCCGGACAACCGTTTTGCGCGTGCCCGCACGGGAGAAATCGGCCTGGCCGAGGCGTGGCAGCTGGCGCGCGCCGTGCAGCAGGTTGTTGATGAGGACCGCGCGCTGGCCGTGAAACGGCCCATCGTCGCCGTCATCGACGTGGCCAGTCAGGCCTATGGCCGGCGCGAGGAAGCGTACGGCATCCACCAGGCGCTGGCCGGCGCGGCGGGGGCTTACGCCGAGGCGCGCCTGGCGGGCCATCCCGTGATCGGCCTGATCGTCGGCAAGGCCATGTCGGGCGCCTTCCTCGCCCACGGCTACCAGGCCAACCGCCTGATCGCGCTCGACGATCCGCAAGTGATGGTGCACGCGATGGGCAAGGCGTCGGCGGCGCGCATCACCCTGCGCACCGTGGCAGCGCTCGAAGCGCTGGCCGCGACCATCGCGCCGATGGCCTACGACATCAGGAACTACGCCAGCCTGGGACTGCTGTGGCAAACATTGCTGGTGGCGCAGCCCGATGATCCGTCGGCGCAGGATACGGCCGCCGTCGACGCCTGCCTGCAGGCGGCTCTCTGCGATATCCGCGCCGACCCGCAGCGGGATCTTTCCAGCCGCCTGGGCGCGCCGCACCGCCAGGCATCGGCAAGAGTCAGGGAGGTATTGCAGCAGCAGTGGTAGGTGAAACAACAGAGAAGACACCAAGTCATTCCTATTCCTATAACGGAGACAATCATGATCATTTACGGAACCGCATTGCTGGCACTGTGCCATTTGCTCGGCATCTTCCTGGGCGACCTGCTCGGGCAGCTGATGGGCGTCAAGACCAACGTGGGCGGCGTGGGCATCGCCATGCTGCTGTTGATCTGCGCCCGGCTTTACATGCAGCGCCGCGCATGGCTGCCGCAGATGACGGAGCGGGGCGTCGAATACTGGGGCGCCATGTATATTCCCGTGGTGGTGGCCATGGCGGCGCAGCAGGATGTGGTGGCGGCCCTGCGCGGCGGGCCGGTGGCCGTGCTGGCCGCCATCGGTTCCGTGCTCGTTTGCGGCGCCGTGATTTCGCTGATTAACCGTTCGGAAAGCCCTGCCGCCATCGCTGCTGCTGAAGTCGACCGCGTGCAAGCCGACTCCATGTTGATGAAGGAGCACCGTCATGCTTGAAATCTTTGAAAAAGCCGCCATCCACAATGGCCTGGTGACGGCCTTCGCCTTTGTCGGCCTGATCATGCTGCTGTCGATCGCCCTGTCGAAGTACCTGACCTTCGGCCGCGTGCACGGCTCGGCCATCGCCATCGTGATCGGCCTGGGCCTCGCTTACTGGGGCGGCGTGCATAGCGGCGGCCACAAGGGCCTGGCCGATTTGTCGCTGTTCGGCGGCATCGGCCTGATGGGTGGCGCCATGCTGCGCGACTTTGCCATCGTCGCCACGGCCTTCGAAGTGCAGGCGACGGAAGCGCGCAAGGCTGGCCTGATCGGCTTGGTGGCGCTGGTGCTGGGCGTGGTGCTGCCCTTCCTCGTTGGCGCCGGTGTCGCCTATGCCTTTGGCTATTCGGACGCCGTCAGCATGACCACCATCGGCGCCGGCGCTGTCACGTACATCGTCGGCCCCGTCACGGGCGCGGCCATCGGCGCCAGTTCCGACGTCATGGCATTGAGCATTGCGGCGGGCCTGATCAAGGCCATCCTGGTGATGGTGGGCACGCCCGCCGCGGCGCGCTTTTTGCGCCTGAAAACGCCGCGCTCGGCGATGGTGTTCGGCGGCCTGGCCGGCACCGTCAGCGGCGTGTCGGCCGGCCTGGCCGCCACGGACCGCAAGCTGGTGCCGTATGGCGCGCTGGTGGCCACGTTTCACACGGGCCTGGGCTGCTTGCTGGGACCGTCCTTGCTGTTCTTTGCCGTCAAGGCGGTGGTGGCCTGATGGAAGCCTGGCGCGCGCATGATTTGCTGTGGCTGGACGGCGTGCCGGAAGGCGCATCCTTGCCCGCCTGGCTGGACGCGGCCTGGCTGCGGGCCGCGCCGCTGGTGGTGCGGCGCGCCAGCACGGCGCCCGGGCGCATTCCCGTGGGCATGCGCGGTATGCTGCGCAGCGAGCGGCATGCGTGCGAAGTGGACGCGGCCGACGTCGTGCGTAGCGTCACGCCGGAAATGCTGGCGCGGCTGGCGCACACCCCGTCGTCCGGTTTTGACTGTACTGCGCTCGATGCGCTGCGGGAAGTGGCGCCGCTGCTCGACGCCACGGGCTGGGCCTGGGGGCCAACGGGCGGCGTGGGATTCGCCCTGGCGAGCAGCTTGCCCGTGCTGCGCGCCGACAGCGACCTCGATCTCGTGCTGCGCATCGCCGCGCCGCCGGACGCCGCGCAGGCCGGCGCCTTGCGCGCCATCGCGGCGACTGTCACGGCGTGCCGGCTGGATCTGCAGATCGACACGGGCCATGGCGGCTTTGCGTATGCCGAGTGGGCGGCGGGCCGGGGCAAGGTCTTGCTGAAAACGGATCACGGTCCCGTGCTGACGGCCACGCCATGGGAGATGGCATGAGCGTGCTATTTACCTTTCCCGGCCAGGGCGCCCAGTATCCGGGCATGCTGCATGCGCTCCCCGACGACCTGGCTGTGGCTGGGGCTTTGGCCGAAGCGGCGGACGTGCTGGGCCACGATTCCCTGGCGCTGGACACGGTTGTCGCGCTGGCGTCGACGCGGGCGGTGCAACTGTGTTTGCTGATCGCGGGCGTGGCCATGGCGCGTTCCCTGGCGGCGCGCGGCGCGCGGCCTGACATGCTGGCCGGTTTTTCCATCGGCGAGTATGCGGCGGCCGTCGTCGCCGGCGCGCTCGATTATGCGGATGCCTTGCGCCTCGTGGCGCGGCGCGGGGAGCTGATGGAGCAGGCATATCCCAACGGCTACGGCATGGCGGCCATCATCGGGCTTGATCTGGCGCAACTCGAACCCGTGCTGGCCGAGGTGCACGGCGCCGCTACGCCCGTGTATGTCGCCAACCTGAATGCGCCGCGCCAGATCGCCATTGCCGGCAGCGAAGCCGCCTTGCAAGCCGTGATGGCGCTGGCCCTGGCGCACGGCGCCAGCAAGGCCAAGCGCTTGGCCGTCGGCGTGCCGTCGCATTGCCCGTTGATGGAGGCCGCCGCGGGCGACATGGCCGCCGCCTTCGAGGGCGTGGCCCTGCGCCGGCCATCGCTCGTCTATCTGAGCAGCAGCGCGGCGCGCGCGCTGTTCGACCCGGCCCGCATCCGCGACAGCCTGGCGGCAAACATGGCCCAGCGCGTACAGTGGAGCAGTACCGTGCGCCTGGCGTGGGAGCGGGGTGCCCGGCTGGCGCTGGAAATGCCGCCCGGCAGCGTCCTTACGCGGCTGACGGCGCCCGACTTCACGGACGGCGTGGCCATCTGCTGCGACGGCAACCGGGGCGACAGCCTGCTGGCGCTGGTACAGCGGGAGCGCAACGGCGCCGTGCCTTAAAGCCTGGCGCTCAATCCAATCTGGAATCCACGGCCCGGCAAGGGCGCGATGTATTTCAGTGGAGAATTGTGCGGCCGGGCATCGTCATCGAGCAGATTGGTGCCGCTGATGAACACGTCGATGCCTGCAAACGGCGAGTTCGGCACCTGCAGCGCGCGGCTCACCTGGAAGTTCACCATGGTGTAGCCGTCGAGCGGCACTTCCTCGCTGACGCTCTTGCCCAGGTACTTTTGCTTGTCATACCGGGTGCCGGACAGCCTGGCCTTCCACCCCATGTTTTCCCACAGCAGATTCGCGCCATAGCGGTTGGTGGGCATGTTGGACAGATACGCGCCATCGTTGTGCGCGCGCAGCTTGTCGGGGTTGTCCGCCTTGTTCTTGACCAGGTCGGCAAATGCGGACAGGTTCAGTTTTCCGTAGCTGCCAAGCTGTATGACCTGGGAGGCGTCGATCTCGAATCCCTTGACCGTCGTATCGGTCTGCTTCCAATATTTCAAAGGCAGGCGATTGGCCATCTGGGCTCCCGAGTGGCCAAGGTAGAGATAGTTCTCGTACTTCATGACATAGCCCGTTGCCGACATGGCAAAGCCGCGATTGCCGAACAGGGCAGTGAGTTCGGTACTTCGAGCGCGCTCCGCCTTCAAGTCCTGGTTGCCTTCTTCCTGGGTCATGATCGAATAGTGACGGTTGCTTGCATACAACTCATTGACGTCGGGTGCTCTTTCCGAAGAGGCATAGCGCAGCTTCGCGCCGAACAGCTGGCCCAGCTTGGCCGAGGCCCCCAGGCTATAGCTGTTCAGGCTGAACGACCTGTCCTCGAGTTTGGCATTTTTTGCATTCCTCGATGTCTTGAATCCGCTCTTGCGGAGCTCGTGGTCCACTCTTTCATGGCGGAAGCCCGCGTCGAAGGTGGCCCAGTCGACATCGAGGCTTTCCTTGACGAACAGCGCGCGGCTGGCCGTGCTCGCATCGGGCAGGTAAAGCTGCGGGCCGCTGCCGGCGATATCCCTGGCTTTATGGCTGAGGCCAAGCAAGCCGCTCAAGGGGCCTGCGCGCCGGTGCGCCAGCAGGAGCTCGGCCTGATTGGTGTCGAACTGGTAGTCATTCGCCTTGGCCGCACCGAGGCGTTCTCCCGAGGCATTGTTCAGGCGGGACACGCGTAGTTGCGCGCTTTCAATGTACGCGACGGGGTCGAGCAGATTGGCTTCCAGCGCATATTTATCTTGCTGTATCACCACGCCTACGGGCAGTCCTTCGTCATAGTTCGCGCCGAAAGACTTGTTTTCCATGGAAAAACCCGGCACGCCATACTCGCTATTCTTGGTATCGATGCTGACGGCCACGTAGCCACGGTTGAAAAAGTAGGTGCTGCCGACGGCAAAGTGGGAATTGCTGGCATAGCTGTTGCCCAGGGTGCCGTGGTAGTCGGGGGTCACGTCCTTGTTGATCTTGTTCTGGGTCGTCGACGGCGTACCGGGCACGTAAGCGGGGTTGGCCGGATTGACGTAGGTCTTGCGCTGCCAGACGGACGTCGGCTGATTGGTATAGAAGGAAAAGTCTCCATCTGCCCAGTCCGGATTTTCCGTCATGAACTGGTCGATAAACGGTTCTGAAGCCTTGTTGTAGATTTGCTGAATGCGCGCTTCCTTCTGGCAACTGTCGGCCAGGAAGGTATTCACGCCGCCCTTCAAGGGAAACAGCTGGCTGTTGCACACGCTGGCCTTGCTGTTGCCGGGAATATCGTAATGCCCGATCTTCTGGAAGGACAGTTGCAGATTCGTCGAGAAGTGCTTGCCATCGTTGAAGTTCATGCGCAAGCCCTGGGCATTGGCATCGTTGAAACCCTTGCGCAGGACAAATTCCAGGTCCTTTTCCTTGCTTTCCATCTTCCTGGAAATGAGGCCGGAATCCACGTCGACGCTGCCGCCAATCGCATTGCCGCCGAAACGCACGGCGTCCGACGATTTGTTGACGGTCGCGCTGCGCGCAAACAGCGGATCGAACGGGATGTTGATGTCGCCGCTGAGCGCATTCATGCCGAGGATGGACTGGCCATCCTCGAGGATCTGCACGCGGCTGCCGCTCAGGCTGCGTATCACCGGCGCGCCCGCATTCGGCCCGAAGGCGCTGCTTTGCACGCCCGAGACATGTTCGAGCATGCCGCCCAGGGTCCGGTTCTGGGCTTGCGTATTCTCGACGAGGACGACGCTGTCGATGGTGGAAGGCCGGTCTGCCCGGACCTTGATGGTCTGCAAGGTAACGTCCTCTGCCGCGTAAGCGTTCTGGATACTGGACAGGATGGCGGCTGCAAGTACGTGATGGCGCATATGACTCTCTAAAAAAGGCGGAAGGTGGGGCTGGCGCTGGACGCAGGCGCCGTGCAAATGGTAAATGCAATTGAGTTGCAATAATAACTTGCGCGTAATGCTATTGCAAGTAAACTGCATTTAAGGGCGATGGAAGCAAGGAAGGGGACGTTGCCTGGCTGGCGCACGGAAAGCGCGCAGCGCAGACAGCCGGCATGTGCCGGCTACTGTGGAGCAAAGTGCGGAGGTGCGAAGGCGTTACGCGTTGCGCGTTGCGCGCGTGCGGCGCAGGCTGGATGAGTCCGCCTGCGCCGTTATGGAGTCGCGGCTTCAGGTGACTGTCAACGGCTCCTCGCCTGCAGCCGGCGCGCGCGCCGTTTCCTCTCCCAGATGACGATGCCCGTCACGGAAAGCATGGCCACCATCACGCCCATGAAGGACATCATGATGCGCCCGGGCAAGCCGAGGATGCGGCCCGAATGCAGGGGGAACTGCAGTTGCACGAAGACGTCGGCGGCCGTACCTTCCCACGGCTTGTGCTGGCCGATGATGCTGCCATCCATGCCGTCTACGTACAGGTTCGACAGGCCCATGCCGGCCGCGCCGAATTCGTCGGCGGGGTCGAAGAAGGAGACGTTGTAGAACGAATAGTTGCCGCCATAATAAATGCCGCCGATGGGCGAGGTGATGCCGCGCTGCGCGGCCTGCTTTTTGGCGATCTCCACCGCCTGCTCGAAACCGATCACGGGCGTGATATACGTGCCGTAGGGCGCCGGCGTCTGCGTTTCGTACGGCCCCGGCGTGGTGGTGGAGACCAGCGACATGACGGGATAAAACACTTCACGGTACAGGTTCAGCGAGAACGATGTAAATGCGACGACAATAATGATTATCCACACCCACAGGCCGCCCGCCCGGTGCAGATCGAAATTGAGCTTGTAGCCGCCAGCCGCCCAGCGCACCACCCACGACGGTTTCCACCGTTGCCACCAGCTGGCGGCGTCGCGGTGGCGCGGAGTTTCGTCTTGCGCGCGCGGGCGCAAGCGGCGCGGCGTGGTCAGGTAGAACGCCACCATGCTGTCGAGCAGCCAGATCAGGGCGACGCTCCCCATCAGCCAATAGCCCCAGCGGTCCGTGCCCCAGAAGGCGGGCACGTGCAGGCTGTAGTGCAGATGGCGCAAGAACGGCATCAGGCTGCGGCGCGACAGCGAAATGGCCGTCGAATCGCGCGTGCCCGTGATCTGCGCCGTCACGGGGTCGATGTAGACGGTGTTGTAGTCGAGCACGAACGGCTTGTTCGTCGTCGGATCGGTTAGCGGGCGCACCATGAAGGCGGCCGCGTGGCCTTCTTCCAGGCCCAGGGTCATGTAATTGACTTCCACGCGCGGATCGGCGGCAGCGACTTTTTGCGCCAGCGCAAATGGTTGCTGCAGGGGGCCGCGGCCCGGCGTGTCCATGATGTCGGCGTTGAGCCATTCATCCAGTTCATGGTCCCACGACGTGACGGCGCCCGTGAGGCCGGCAACGATGAGGAAGAGGGCGATGGTAAGACCGGCCCAGCGGTGTATGACAGTCCAGAAAGCGCGCATGCGGTACAAACCTTCAACATAAAACCGGCTTGTTGCCGCCAGCGGGCGCCACCGGGGCGCACAGGGAAAAGCCAAATATGGGCCGAGTGCAGGCCTGACATTTTTGATAATGGGAATCGTTCTCATTATCCGCCGTGGCGCAGCGTTTGTCCAGCGCCAATGGTGTTGCCCAATGTTAAATAGCGCATGCTAAGATGCTAGCAAGAAGTTAATTTACATTCCATGTGGAAATATTCAAGGCTGAAGCGGCATGCGCATAGAAGATAGGAACAATGTCCGCATTAGCGAACGCAGCGGTGCACCGCAGGCGGGCGCGGCAGCTACCATGGTGTTCATGCACGGCTTTGGCTGTGATCAAACCATGTGGCGCTACCTGGAACCGCTGTTTCGTGCGCGCTACCGCACCGTGCTGTTCGACCTGGTCGGCAGCGGCGCTTCGGACCTGGCCGCCTATGATTTCGATACCTATGCGCGGCTCGACGCGCATGGGGCCGATTTGCGCCAAGTCATCCATGCGGTCGGCGGCGGCCCCGTCATTTGCATCGGCCATTCGGTCAGCGCCATGAGCGCCTTGCTGGCGACGATCGCCGAGCCGGATCTGTTCGCCGCGCAAGTCATGCTGGCGCCGTCGCCGTGCTATGTCGACGATGCGGCGGCCGGCTACCGGGGCGGCTTCAGCCGTGCCGATATCGATGACTTGCTCGATGCCATGGAGAGCAATTACCTGGGCTGGTCCGCCGGCATGGCGCCCGCCATCATGGGCGCGCCCGGCCAGCCGGCGCTGGGGCAAGACCTGGTGAACAGTTTTTGCCGCACGGATCCGGCCATCGCCCGGCATTTCGCGCAAACCACTTTTTTGTCCGACCACCGCGCCATCTTGCCGCACAACAGCACACCTGCCCTGATCGTGCAATGCAGCGACGATTTCATCGCGCCGCTGCCCGTGGGCGAGTACTTGCGTGAAATGCTGCCGCACAGCAGCCTGCACGTGATCGAGAATGTCGGCCATTGTCCGCACATGAGCGTGCCCGACGCCAGCTACCGCACCATCCGTCATTTTCTCGATGGCCTGCACCTGTAATGCGCGACACGATGCCTTCCCTTCCTGATACCGGTACCCTGTTCCAGCACGCGGCCTGCGGCTTGCTGCTGTGCATGGCCGATGGCACCATCGTGCAGGCGAACGCCACCTTCTGTGGCTGGCTCGGCTATGGCGCCGGGGAGTTGCTCGGGAAAAAGAAATTACAGGATTTGCTGACCATCGGCGGGCGCGTATTCCACCAGACGCACTGGCTGCCCCTGATGCAGGTGCAGGGCAGCGTGTCTGAAATCTTGCTCGACATGCGCCAGCGCCAGGGGCATTCCATCCCCATGCTGTTCAACGCCGTGCGCCGCGTGCACGAGGGCGTGCGCTATGACGAGATCGCCGTCTTTGTCGCCAGTGACCGGCGCAAATATGAACAGCAGCTGCAGCTGGCGCGCAAGGAGGCCGGCGAGCTCAACGAGCAGCTGGCGGCCGCCGACCGGCGCAAGGACGAGTTCCTGGCCACCCTGGCGCACGAGCTGCGCAACCCGCTGGCGCCCATGCGCAATGTGCTGGAAGTGCTGCGCCTGGCGCAGCTGGACGACCCGCAACTGTGCTGGGCGCGGGACGTGCTGGGCCGGCAAGTGGGGCACATGACGCACCTGGTCGACGATTTGATGGAAGTGTCGCGCATCACGCAGGGCCGTCTGGAACTGCGCCGCGCCAGCGTGGAACTGGCGCCCGTGGTCGAAGCGGCCCTGCACAGCGTGGCGGAGCTGGCCGCGCAATCTGGCCACAAGGTGCTCGTGGAGCAATGGCCGCAGCCTATCTGGCTCGACGCCGATGCCACGCGCCTGGGGCAGATGATCGCCAACCTGCTGACCAATGCCGTCAAGTATACGCCCGCTAATGGTGTCATCGGGCTGGAGGTGGCCTGCACGGCTAACGAAGTACACATTACCGTGCGCGATTCGGGCATCGGCATCGCGCCCGGGCACCTGGACAAGGTGTTCGAGCTGTTTTCGCAGCTGGAGCCGGCCCTGTCGCGGGCCCAGGGCGGCCTGGGCATCGGCCTGTCTCTCGTGCGGGGCCTGGCCGAGTTGCATGGCGGCAGCATCAGCGCGCATAGCGATGGCGTGGGGCAGGGCAGCACGTTCGAACTGCGCCTGCCGCTGCCCGCCGTGCCTTTGCTGGCGCCGCCCGAGCCCAACCGTCGCTTGCTGGCCGGCACGCGCGAAGGCAAGGTGCTGGTGATCGATGACAGCGCCGACGCGGCCGAAAGCCTGGCGCTGGCGCTCGATATCCTCGGCTACGAAGTGCGCACGGCCTACGACGGCACGGCCGGCATGGAGGCGGCGCACAGCTTCATGCCGCAAGTGATATTGCTCGACATCGGCTTGCCGCACATGAATGGCTACGACGTGGCGCGGCTGCTGCGCAGCGAGCCCTGCGGCCAGCACGCCATCCTCGTGGCCGTCACGGGCTGGGGCCAGGACAAGGACCGCCAGATGGCGTCCGATGCGGGCTTTGATTTGCACCTGACCAAGCCCGTGGATTTTTATGAGCTTGATGCGGTGCTGCAAAAGATGCTGCAGGTGGGGTAAGCGATACATGCAGCATAAAACAGCAATTGTTCCAGAGCGTGATCCAGGAAAAATGGGATATCCTTGACTTGTCCGATGGCGCCCGCGCGCTACACGATGCCTTGCTCGATTATGAAGGCGATGGCGTGTATGCAGACCTGCTCATTCCCTGGTTGCACGATCATCCGCATGCGTTGGCCTGGCTGCGTTCATTTGCGTAAAGGCAAGGAAACCCTGTTCCGCCGGCGAGCAAAGAGGAGTTGTGGGCACTGCATGCGTTCAGCCGCATATGCCAGGTGCTGGTCTTGCCCCTGCAACAGGGGCGCGGCAATGGGGAAGGCTGGGCCGGACCGCCGCTGTCGCTCGCTGAGTATGAGGCGTTTGTCGAGGCATTGGGGATGACGGTACTACGGCCGGCACAATTTTCGCCTTTTTATCCTGAGATAGTGGAACTCAAGCCTGCTGAGTCTGCGCGTGCGCCTGCCGCGATCATGGCGTGGAGATGGCCGTGCGTCATGCTTGGCAACATGCTGTTTTCGCGTGGCGGCGTGGATGTCTGCGCCGGCAAGACAGTTTTCAAGCCAGGTATCGCCGATGCATCGACGCTGTACTGGGCTGACCGACGCAAGGGGCGACCTGTCAACGACCTGTCGCATGGGTGGGGTGGCAATTCGCAATGGCGCACGTCTTTCCGCCGGGACTATATCGTGGACGACACGCGATTTTACAATGTCGACGGCAAGCACGATCTGACGGTAAAAACGGCAGATGCAGGGTGCTCCTCGGAGTTGACCTTGGTGGAAAGAGTTGAGCTGCTGACGCAGCGATGCTTGGTCAGCAGCACGAAAGCGCATGATGATCTGTGGCCCTATGACGACTGTTGGCGCGAATCTGCGGATAACGATGGCCTGCCGGGGAGATGGTCGCGCTGGCTGTCATTCGTGCGCGATAGTGGCATGCGCGCAAAAAGAGCTTGAGACATGGGGGGCGGGATGCAACTGAAATATGCTTGGTGTGACCGTTACCGGTAATAGATGGAAAGACATGGAACAACTGACAGAACTTGAAATCGCTGTATTCCAGCTGCGCATGGGATTTGGCCATGCCGACAGCTGCGTAGACTGGGCCGTGGAGCGCTTGCGCCTGGACCAGGAGGGCGACGACCTGAATATCGTGCTGCTGGCCAGCGCCCGCAGCCGCGACGAGGTGCTGCCGCTGGCCGAGGCCATCATCGGACGCTACCGTGGCGACGCGCGCGTGGAGGAGGAATTCCTCGCTGGCAAATACATCGTCGAACTGCGCGCCGCCTACCTGGCAGGCCGCGAAAGCGTGCAGTCGCTCGACGCCAAACTGACGCGCTTGTATCCGGCGCTAGGCTATCCCGACTGGCTGGTCATGCTGAGCCGCAATTGCGAATACGCAATAGACGTATCCGATTTCGAGCAGCCATTCGAGCTGGAATTCGACTACATTGCAAGCTTGTGGGCAGAAGCCGCCGACGTCGGCGCCTTTGAACGGCGGTATGACCGCGAGAGGTCGAACCGGCAGGGCGTGCCCTGCTGAACGGAAGGAGAGTCGCCTTGTTGCCGATACCCGAAGGGGAGTTGAACGCTGAAGACATGGAAGAGTTTGCCAGTTGTTGCCTGGGCAAGCTTTTATTTGTTTTCTCCCGCATCGAATTAAATCTGACGCTCCATCTTGTGGCCATGTCTGCCACCGCCAGGATGGGCGCATCGGAAGCGGCATTGTCGAACTGCCACTTTGCCGGAAAGCTGGATTTTTTCCTGTGCTTCGTCGATGTATTGCATCAGGAGCGCACCGATTTTCTGCGGGCATGCCATGCATGGCATGCGGCAGCGAAGTCAATCAGCCTCAAGCGGAACCGTTTTGCCCATGGCCGCTGGGCCATCCTGCCTTACACGCAGCAAGTGGTGCACGTGAGCGGCTATCCTGGCGGCCATCAGGACGAAGTACGCTATGCACTGGAGGACTTGCGGGCGATTGTGCTGGAGGCGGAAAACGTCCATGCGCAATTGCTTGAACTCATCAACAAGCAACTGTGCTGATACATGATTGAATACATGAAGAAAATCGATATTTTTGTCTGTTCCGAGGCCGAGATGCGCGCATGTGCCAGCTGGCAGGATGCCTTCAATGCGTTTCCCGTCACCGGCATCACCTTGCCAGGGGAACTCGACTTTGCGTCACTGGCGCAATTGCTGACCCAGTCGGCAGAACATGCGCTGCGGCCCCTGCGGACCGAGGGGCGTGACATTTATGTATTCAATGATGCGATTGCGCAGGCGATCGGCCGGATGGCGGATGACGATCTGCTGGAGCTTGCCGTGGCATGGTCCAGAACGGCGCCATGGGCGGGTATCGATGTTCAGCCATTCGACCTGGCCGGATTTCTCCTGGAATTGAAATCGAACTGGCATCGGTCTGCCACGCCGGACAAGGCGTTGTTTGCGTGGGTAGATGCGTAAGGTGCGGCGGCATTGTGGCGGATGTCTGATGGCTCGCTGCCGCCACATCAGGGCAGGGCGATGAGTCATAGGGAATCGCTGTGCGCGCTGGGACTCAGCGAAGCCATGCTGCGTCATCTGGATGGTGACAGCGTTGCGCCGCCAATGGATTACCGTTGCCAGGCGGCGCGCGCGTGGCGATCCTCGCCCATTGCCGGGCGTGGCATCGTACCCCTGTGGGAATGCGGCATGGTGCTCGATTACTTCAATCCTGCCAATGGCCGCTTCGAGCGCTGCAGCCTGGAAAATATTGACGAGGTGTGGTGCAGCTATGTATCGCTGCAAGGCTTACTGGCAGAACTATTTCTTAATGCATACGAGGATGAGGTGGATGACGCCGCGCTGTGCGCCTGCGCCAGCCTGTTCGGCTTCCATGCGATACAGCGTTTGCTGGCGGCGGCTAACGCGGGAACGGGCTACAAGCAATGGCGTGCAGGCTTTGGCGCGAGCTGCATGGACCATTAAGGGGACTGGTGCGCCATCGTTGATATGCTTCACTTCTGACAGTCCTGTCCGCTTGCATCGCTGCAGATAAATTGATATATCTCAACGTATAATTTGCGCAATTCTTTTCGCTGGGAATAATGTGCAAAACAAGACTATCGGTTTACTTGGCGGCATCGGCTGGGCCTCGACCCTGGAATACTATCGGCTCATCAATGAAATGCTGGTGGCGCGCATCGGACCCGCGCACAGCGCGCGCATCATGCTGGTCAGCATGGACCAGGCCGATTTCGTTGCGCACGCGGCGCAGCCCGATTCGCATGCCATCGAACAATTTCTGATCGGCGAAGGGCTGCGCCTGCGAGACATGGGCGCGGACTTCTTCCTGCTGTGCGCGAATGGCGCGCACCGCTTCGCGCCGGCCGTCGTGCCGCGGATCGGCTTGCCTTTTATCAGTATCGTCGAGGAAACTGCGAAGCGGGTGCAGCAGTCGGGTGTGCGCAAGGTCGGCTTGCTGGGCGTTAAACAGACCATGACGGGGCGCTTTTATCACGATGCGCTGGAGAAGTTGGGCATCACGACCGTGACGCCCGATGAGGCCGACCAGGAAATCTTGCACGACATTATCTACAAGCAACTGGTGCAGAATATTGTTACCGACGCCAGCCGGAACATTTTCCTTGAGATCATCGAGAAACTGCGGCTGCAAGGCGTGCAGGGCGTGATTCTGGGCTGTACGGAGATTCCATTGCTGGTCAAGCCCGGCGATGTCGATTTGCCGCTATTTAATACCACGGCGATTCATTGCGAGGCGGCAGTGGCGTTTGCCAACGAAGACTAGATGCTCGCACATGAGCGGCGCCCGCAAGGGGGGCCGCTCATTCACCATCAAGCCGGCTGCGCGCCGCTCACATTGCGGCTGCGATTTTCCACCAGCACGGAAATGCCGAGCACGACGATGCCGCCGCAGGCCAGCATGGCGCCGACCCAGCCCGTCGAGCGCAGGCCCATGCCCATGGCGATGGCGATGCCGCCGGCCCAGGCGCCCAGCGCGTTGGCGATGTTGAAGGCGGAATGGTTGAGGGCGGCGGCCACGGTTTGCGCGTCGCCGGCCACGTCCATCAAGCGCGTCTGCACGGCCGGGGCGACGGCGATGCCGGCGCCGATGGCGAACAGGTTGATCGCCGTCAACCAGACATTGCTGCTGGTATAGGTAAAGGCGGCCAGGGCGGCCACGTTCCACAGCAGCACGCCGAAGATGGTCCACAGGCGCGAGCGGTCGGCCAGCCAGCCGCCGATCAGATTACCCACGGTCATGCCGATACCGATAATGGCCAGCAAGATGGAAATGACCAGGGGCGACACTTTTGTCACTTCCAGCAGGGTTGGCGTGATAAACGTGTAGACGGCGAACATGCCGCCGAAGCCGATCGCCACCATCAGCAGGGTCAGCCACACTTGCAGGCGGCGGAAGACGCCCAGTTCGCGGCGCGGGCTCGAATCGCCGGCAGCGACCATGGGCACGAAGATGCGCACCATCAGCATGGTCAGCAAGCCCAGCGCGGCGACCAGCAAAAAGGCCGAGCGCCAGCCCAGGGTCTGGCCGATATACGTGGCCAGCGGCACGCCAAAGATATTTGCCACGGTCAAGCCCATCAGGACGCGGGCCACGGCCTGGCCACGCCGGTCCGGTTCGGCCAGGGCGGCCGCCACCAGCGCCGCTACGCCAAAGTACGCGCCGTGCGGGATGCCGGCCACGAAGCGGGCGACGACCAGCAAGCCATAGTTAGGGGCGATAGCGCTGAGCAAGTTGCCGCCAGCGAACATCAGCATCAGACAGATCAGCATCAAACGGCGCGGCATGCGCGCCAGGAAGATCGTGATCAGGGGCGCGCCGATGACCACGCCCAGCGCGTAGGCGCTGATCATGTGGCTCATCTGCGGCAAGGTCGTGCCCAGGTCGTCGGCCACCACGGGCAGGATACTCATGGAAGCGAATTCGCCCGTGCCGATGGCGAGGCCGCCGATGGCCAGGGCCAGGTCGGCATAGCCAGCGCCAAAAGGCGCGGTGACGCGCGGAATCAGGGGATCTACGGAGGCGTGCATGTTCTTGTTAGTTGGGTAAAGAATGACAGGGCGGAGGGGCGCGCAGTGGCCCAGCCGGAAGTGGCAATGCGCCACCAGAATCGACGGATGGCCGGTATTTTCGGGTTAGAAGAGCTGCCCAAAGACAACATTGTAAGAGATTCGGGCAAGCTCTGCAGGGCGCTGGCTAAAATCTGCTGCACTGCACACAACAGCGTTTGCTCTTGTTGTTAACGATAACACGGAATCTGCGCGATTCCGCCACAGGGAGAGCGAAGAAAGCCTGGCTGTGGCGGAAATGGTCTTCCTTGCGTATTACTTCGCTAACGATTGCTGCAGCGCTTCCAGTCCCGCCACATAAATGCCGTGGAACAGCTCCGTCACTTCCTGCTCGCTCACGCCAACGGGCGTGAAGCGGCCCGACCAGGTGACCCGCGCGCCGTCGCTGCCGGCAATCGCGCTCACTTGCAGGGTCGACAGGTAATCGGTGGCGGGAAACGGCGCCTGCAGGATGGAATAGCTGTAGCTGCGCGCTGCATTGTCGTACGCTTCCAGCCGCTCGACGATGACGTCGCCGGCCGGGTTGGCCAGGTGGCGGATGCGGCCCCCGTCGCTTAACGTGCTGCTGGGAATATAGGGCAGCCAGTCGGGCAGCGAATTGAAGCCGCCGATCAGTTGCCACACTTGTGCCGGTGTGGCGGCGATGTCGATCGAAGTAGTCGTGTGTGCCATGATGAATTCCTTGTCTATATCAGAGAGGGCTACCGGGCAGGGGCGCGAAAGCCGACACCAGCTGCTCGGCGCGCATGTCTTGCCAGAATGTGGCGGGGATGACGCTGTTCAAGGCTGCCAGGTCTTCGGCCAGGCGTTCCGGACGGCTGGCGCCGGGGATCACGGCGGCCACGGCCGGATTGGCCAGGGAAAATTGCAGGGCGGCCGCCTTCACGCTGACGCCGTGGCGTGCGGCAATGGACTTGATGCGTTCGACTTTGGCAATGATCTCGGGCGAGGCTTTCTGGTATTCGAAGTGCGCGCCACCAGCCAGGATGCCTGAACTGTAGGGGCCGCCCACGACGATGTCGACGTTCTGTTTTGCCGCGGCCGGCATCAGCCGTTGCAGCGCCCGTTCATGGTCGAGCAGGGTGTAGCGGCCGGCCAGCAGGAAGGCGTCCGGCTGGGCTTCGGCCAGGTCCAGGGTCAGTTCCAGCGGTTCCACCTTGTTCACGCCCACGCCCCAGGCCTTGATGACGCCTTCTTCGCGCAAGCGGGTCAGCACGCGGAAGGCGCCCGTGCGGGCAATCTCGAATTGCGCCAGCCAGTTGTCGCCATGAAAATCCTGGGCGATGTCGTGGACCCAGACGATATCGAGGTGGTCCGTATCCAGGCGTTTCAAACTGTCTTCGATCGAACGCAGGGTGGCGTCGGCCGAGTAGTCATCGACAATCTTGTTCTTGCGGCCAAATTCGAACAGGCCGCCTTTTTCGCCCAGTTCGCGGGCGGCGGGGTCTTCCAGTTCATCGAGGATCAGCCGGCCGACCTTGGTGCTGAGCACGTAATCGTCGCGGCGGCGCTGCTTCAGGGCGGCACCCAGGCGCAGCTCGGCCAGGCCGGCGCCGTAGAACGGGGCCGTGTCGAAGTAGCGGATGCCCGATTCCCACGCCGCGTCGACGGTCGCCAGCGCTTCCTGTTCCGGAATGTTGCGGAACATATTGCCCAGCGGCGCCGTGCCGAAACCCAGTTTGCCTGTCAGTAAGTGTTTGATTGTCATGATGTTTTCCTTCAATGTGTGGATCAGTGAAGACAGAATAGCTGGACAAGTTAAGCCTGTCCAAGACATAATTGGCGTAACTTGAGTCCTGAAAGGTCTGACGTGCTGGACATACGCCAATTGCAATACTTCATCGCCGTCGCCGAGGAAGAACACGTGGGACGGGCCGCCGAGCGCCTGCATATTTCCCAGTCGCCGCTGAGCCGGCAAATCGCCCAGCTCGAAGACAGGCTGGGCCTGACCCTATTCGAGCGCAGCGCCCAGCGCATCCGCCTGACGCGCGACGGCCATACCTTCCTGGCCGAAGCGCGCGCGTTTATCACCCACGGGAACCGCCTGGAAGCACTGGCGAAACGGCTGGGACGCGGCGACGAGGGTGGCCTGTGCATAGGCTACATCGAAAACGCCATGCATGCGGGCGTGTTGCCGGACGGCTTGCGCGCCTTGCGAGCCACGCGGCCGCAAGTGCACATCGCCCTGTACAACCTGCATTCGGCCGAGCAGATCGAAGGCTTGCGCCAGCGCAGCCTCGATATCGCGCTGCTGTGCGAGCCGCCGCTGCCGAACGACCCGGACCTCGATTGCGCGCAAGTGCTGAGCGACCCCATGCTGCTGGCCTTGCCGGAAACGCACCCGCTGGCGCACAAGGCCGAGCTGACCCCGGACGATCTGGCAGGCGAGGAATGGATTGCCGTGCTGCACAAGGAAAGCGTGCTGAAACACGATAATTTCATCGCCGCCTGCGCGCGCGCCGGTTTTACGCCCGATATCCGCATGGAAGCAACAGAGCCGCTGACGGCGCTGGGCCTGGTGGCGGCCGGGCTGGGCATGGCCATGATCCAGCACAGCCTGCGCCAGCACGCGCCGGCCGGCGTCGTCGTAAGGGAATTGCCGTGGTTCAGCTACCGCACGCCCCTGTGGCTGGCCTGGCACAAGGTCAATTTGCGTCCGCTGGTGGGGATTTTCCGGGAAACCTTGCTGCAGCAGGCGAGCGTAGCCGCCTAGATTTTCCTCGCGTGTTTCAAGTGCAAAGGCAACCACCACCACATGCAAATGATGAGCGCTCCCATCAGCACGCAGGCGATGATGCCGGCGACGTGGCCGAACACTTCCGACATCACCAGGTTGGTGCCTAAGATAAACGCCAGCGCCAGGGAAAAGGCGCCGCACATCATGATGCGGTCGGCCACGCGCTTGAAACGCTCGCGGTCTTGCAGGGGGCGCATCACGCGGTGCTGGATGGCTGGCGCGCTGAGCAGTACCAGGCTGGTCATGGACAGGAAAAACGTCAGCAGGAAGACGATTTTTTCCGCCTGCACGATCTTCGCGAAGCCGCCGTTGAAGGGCAGGATGATGAGGAAGGCCGTCAGCATCTGCGCGCCCGGCAAGAGGATGCGCAATTCGCTGAGCAGGTCGGACAAGTCACCTGCATCGCCTGGCTGGTCATTTTCATCCTGGTGTTGCGCTGTTGGCATGGGACCGTCCTCGTGATGGTAATGGAACCAGTCTACCCGGCAGTGCCTTGCCCGACTGTGGGCGGGCGCACCTTCAGAAGCATTGCATGCCGCGCCCAGGCAGGCGGGCGGCGTATTCGCGCAGCCGCCACAGCGGTGTCGAGACGATGGCCGTGGCGCTGTGCGAGGCGTCGTGGCCGCAATGGCCGCAACTGTGGCGACGGTGCGGTGCCAGCGCGAAGTCGCCCAGGTCCAGGTGCGGGTGGCTGCAGCGGGCGCAGTCGCTGCAAGCGAGCGGCACGCCAGCCTGCAGCGCGGCGGCGAACGCCTGCGCGGCGGGCGGCGTGATATTCAGTTGCACTATGTCGGGAGGAAACAGGCCGGGCAGGGCGCGGCAGTCGATGGCCAGCGCGGCCGCGTCGCGCGCAAGCAGGGCGCCGCCGTCATTGGCCCGGGCGCGCAGTTGCAGCAGGCCATCATTGCCCAGGCGCAGGATGCTGGCGTGAAATTGCGTGGGGTCGAACAATTCCGGATACAGCACATAGCCCATGGGGCTGGCGTGCTGGCGGCAACGCATGGGCTGTGTTGCTTGCCAGCCGACCAGATCGGCTTGCGTGCCCCAGTAGCACTGGTGCGTGCGGCACCAGTGGCGCGCCGCGCCGTTGCGAAATTTTCCAGCGGGCAGCAGATCGCACAGGACGATGGCGTCCAGCCCCGCACCGGCGCGAAAGTGGCCCGTGATGTGGGATGTGGTGACGGCAAGATGGCCTGTGCTCGCTTGCAGGGGCCAGCAGATGCCGGGCAGGGTCAGCGGCGTTGCCAAGGGCGCCTCCCGGCGGCTATCGCCTTGCCAGCCGCTGGCTGTCTGGAATGAAAAAGCCCGCCGATTCGGGCGGGCTGTGCTGACGGGGATGCCAAAAGCATGGCCCGGTCTATTCTTCCGTATCGGCCAGGGTGACGATGGCGCGCGCCCATTTCGAGTATTTCAGGTTCGCCAGATCGCGCACGGTCTTGATATTGAATGCCTGCTTGAGCAGCTCCGCATCCTTCTCGCTCACGCCTTGCAGCGCGTCGACGGGGGCATCAGCGATTTCCTTGAACGTCTTTTTTTCGTAAGCCTTGTCTACCGCTTTATTGATGTTCATATGTTGATACTCCTCAGTAAGTAGGAAAATTAATTCTACACGTTTTTGCGCACGATCAATTTACGCTTGCAAGTTGTGCCGAACTAAATATGATGGAGGTGGGCGCCTCGACAGTGAGGCCGTCTGTGCGTTCGCCTTGGGATTGTAATTATGTCACTGTTATTATTCATAGTATAATGATTTCCGTGGCGGAGAATGGTCTGCGCCATACCGACGCCGCAGTCACGCGGCACTAATCGATAGCGTTCAGGAGAATACGATGAGTTTGCTAGACCAACTTGCAGGACAGGCGATGAGCGCTTTGGGCAATAAAAGTGCTGACGGGGAAGCCCCATCGGGATTGATGGCCAGCGTGATGGACCTGGTCAACCAGCATGGCGGCTTGCCCGGCCTGCTGCAGAAGTTCCAGGAAAGCGGCCTGGGCGACCAGGTGGCCAGCTGGATCGGCACCGGCGCCAATGCGCCCGTCTCCGGCGAACAGATCAAGGATGCGCTCGGCAGCGACACCATCACCCAGATCGCTGAAAAAGCGGGCGTCGCACCGGACGCGGCCTCGGGCGGCCTGGCAGCCTTGCTGCCCCAGCTGATCGACAAGCTGACGCCCGATGGTCAGGTGCCGGAAGGCAATGACCTCGTCAGCCAGGGCTTGAATATGCTCAAGGGCAAGATCTTCGGCTGATCAACCGATGCGGCAACAAAAAACCTCGCAGCGATGCGGGGTTTTTTTGTTTTCAGGCGGCGGCCATCATGCCGAAGTGGGGCTGCTCAGCAGTCAGCCGCGCCGTACTCCCCTCGACCAGATACGAGCAATACCGTCTCCGCTCGGCGATGCCGCCGCGCCGCTCCATCAGTTCACCCAGCATGGCGACGGCATCGGTGGCCATCTTTTGCACGGGCTGGCGCAGGGTGGTGATGTCGTAGCTGAGCCAGCCGGACGCTTCCAGCGCATCGAAGCCGGCCACCGACATCTGCAGCGGCACCTGGATACCCATCTGGTGGCGCGCCGTGTCCAGGCAACCGATGGCCATGATGTCGTTGCCGCAAATGACGGCATCCGGCACGCGGCCCAGGCGGTCGATGACCTTGCGCAAGCCGCGTCCGCCGCTGGCATAGTCGTAGTTGCCGCTGACGACGATGGGCGCGGGCAAGCCCAGGGTCAGCAGCCGGTCCAGCATGCCAGCCTTGCGTTCCTGCGCGACGGCCGAGTCGCCGGGGCCGTCGATGATGGCAAACTGGCGGTGGCCCGCTTCGGCCAGGCGCGAGACGAGCAGGCGCGCCGCTTCGGCCTGGTCGCACAGTACGGCGTGCACGGCGTGCTCGCGCGGGCTGCGGTTGAACAGCACCAGCGGCACGTCGCGCCGGCCGAATTCAGCCATCTGCTCGTCCGACAGGCAGGTGGCCACGACAGCGCCGTCGACCTGGTATTGCCACACATCGCACAAGACCTTGCCGATGTCTGCTTCGCGCTCCAGGGTAAACAATAAGAGACGCTTGCCCAGGCGGGCGATTTGCTGGCTCAGGTCGGACAACACTTGCGGATAGTACAGATTGGCCAGGTTGGAAATGATGACGGCCACCAGGTTCGAGCGGCGCGTGATCAGGCTGCGCGCGGCCGCGTTCGGGATGTAGTCGAGGGTGATGGCCGCCTGCATGACCTTGGCATGGGTGGCGGGCGAGATGCTGGCGCCCGGCTTGAAGCAGCGTGACACGGCCGATTGCGACACGCCGGCCAGCAGGGCCACGTCATACGAGGTCACGCGTCGTCCGGCGCCGGGTATGGCGCGGGTGGTGGTGATGGGTGTCCGGGCTACAGTATTCTTTTTTCGCATATTGGTCTGGCAAGCAACCTGTCTCAAAGTATTCCTGCAGGCCCGGCCGCTTGTGGCGGCCTGGGCGGGCAGAATGAGCATAGCGCAAAAGATTGCCTTATGGCAAGACTGCATGCTTATTCACGCTTATTGTTCATGTTGCAAAAAAATATGACTGAATGGCAAGTGCTCGGGCAGCCTCTCAATCGCTGCTGTCGCACGGCCCGCTGCCATAGGGGCTGAGGCGTCCCGGCGGATCCACGCGGCGGGCGCTGAAATCGCTGGCCAGGGTAGGCAATGGCCATTCCGCCGTGGCGCTCGCTTCCGTGCCGCTGACGGTGCCCCGCACAGTCAGGACGACGTCCACCCAGGAACCGTAGTTGCGCGGATAGCTGACGGTGACGGTGGCCATGCCCAGCGCGTCGCTCAAGCCGCTGGCGCTGACGGTCAGGGGGATGCCCGGATCGAGCACGCCATTGCCGTTGCGGTCGTAGGCGGCGTCAAATATGCCGTTGCGCAAGACGTCTTCGTTGGCGCAGCTGTAGAGGGGCAGGGCCAGGCGCCAGATGCCCGTGTCGGGGAATTCGGGCTTGTCCGCCTGCCACACGTAAGATCCCTTGGCGTAGCGGCTGGGCCAGGCGGCGGCCGTGATGGCGACGCCGGGCACGGCATTGCCGGCGCTGTCGGACACGAATACGGCAAAGTCCTTCTGCAGCACGCTGGCCGAATGCTCGCGCAGCAGGCTGCCCGTGCCCAGCTTGATCGACAGCGCTTGCCGGGCCACCGTCAGGCGCACGAGGGCCGTGGCCGCCGCCTGCGGCGCACCCTCGATGCGGGCCTGGATCAACACGCCGTCGCGGCCGCTGTCTGCCGGCCCCGCCACATACACGGCGCGCGCCAGGCCGTCGCTGCCCGTCAGCACCCGGCCCGCCTGCCGTAGATAGCCGCCGCTGGGGTCGCTCAAGATACTGAACAGCACAGGCGCGTTCTTGACCAGGTTGTTGACGGCGCCATCGCGCACGACGGCGCTGATTGTGCTGATACTTGTGCTGACGTTGTCGGCGGGCACGCCATTGCCGGGATTGGCCCGCAGCACGGCCGGGTCCGCTTGCACGGCCAGCTTGCTGGCAGGACTCAATGGCGCGATGAATTCCAGCCGCGTCTGCGCCGTGGGCCCGCCTGCCACGGCGGCCGTGATGGTGGCCACGCCCGCGTTGGCCGATTGCACGTAGCTGCGCGGCAAGTTGCCATTGCTGAAAATCAGGCTGGCAGGCAAGGCCTGGCTGCATGCGCTGTCCGCAAACAGGCTGCCGCGCGAGGTCGCCAGGCTGGCGCTGCCCGCTTGCGCCACGCCCGCCCTGTCATAGCGCGCGTCGATGGGCTGGCACGCCAGGGTGGCGATCTCGGGCAGCACGTCCGCACCGCTGGCGTCCTGGCCCACGGCCGGACTCAGGCGCAAGTCGCTGCCGGCCACGGCATATGCCTGCGTGGTGGCGGCGCCCAGTGCGCTGACGGACACGGCATCCTTGCCCAGGCTGCCCGCCGTCAGGCGCAGCACCAGCTGGCCTTGCGCATTGCTGAGCGCCGCGCCGCCATCCTTGACGCGCACGCCGTTGCCGGCGCCCGTGCTGTAGGCGATGGCGGCGCCGGCCACGGGCTTGCGCGCCGAGTCGCGTACGGTGACGGTGAGGTCGGCGCCCTGGCCCAGCATCAGGGCGGCCGGCCCCAGCACTTCCACGCTGCTGCCCGTGACGGCCACCGTGCCCTTGCCGCTGCGCGTGCCGACATGCGCCGTCACGGTGATGCTGCGGTTGCTGTTGGCGCCGCCGGTCCCCAGCAAGGCGCGCGCCTGGCCGTTCTTGTCCGTTACGGCGTCGACGTTGCCGAGGATGCCGGAATCGGCGGCAAAAGAAATCTTTGCGTTTGGCAAGGCCAGGTTGGCGCCATCCTTGACGAGGGCCGTGACGGCCACTTCGCTGCCGGCCAATCCCGCCGAGGCCAGTTCCGTGCTGGAAAAGACCAGGTTGACGGCGCTGGCCAGGCTGGCCGGCTCGGGTGGCGTGATGGGCGGAATCACGGGTGGCGTCACGGGCGGGGTGACTGGCGGCTTCACGGGCGGCACGGTGGGCGGCGGGCTGCCGCCGCAGCCTGCCGTGCTGTGCAGCGCGCAGCCGGCGCCGGCCTGGGTATCGGCGGAACCGCCGCCGCAGCCGGCCAGGGAAACGAGGAAGGCCGCCAGCAAGGCAGCGGGCAGGTGGCGCAGGCGGGCGAGGGGCACGATGGGTCTCCGGGAGCTGGCCGAGTTGCTCGGCATTAATTTCTCAAGAGTAGCTTTTGCGCGCGGCCGCTACTTGATGCAAAGCAAGTTTATGCTGTTGACCCCGTCGAACGGGTTTTGCTGGTGCAATGGCCTGCCTTCTGATAACATAACGCCCCTTTATTCAGGGAAGGGTCGACATGGCCAATGCTTGCGGCGTCGATTTCGGCACGTCAAATTCCACGGTAGGCTGGGCACGTCCCGGGCAGAGCACCATGCTCGGCCTGGAAGATGGCAAGACGACCTTACCGTCCGTCGTCTTCTTCAATGCGGAAGACGAGGAAGTCAGTTTTGGCCGCGCGGCGCTGGCCGGCTATCTGGCCGGTTACGAGGGGCGCTTGATGCGCTCGCTGAAAAGCTTGCTGGGTACCAGCCTCATCGATGGCCAGACGGAAGTGGGTGGCCGCGCCTTGCCATTTCGCATGTTACTGGCGCAATTCATTGGCGAAGTGAAACGCCGCGCCGAGCAGTCCGCCGGCCGCGAATTCTCGTCCGCCGTGTTCGGCCGTCCCGTCTTCTTTATCGACGACAATGCGCAAGCCGACCAGCTGGCGCAAGACACGCTGGCCGAAGTGGCCCGCTCCGTCGGCTTCAAGGACGTCGCGTTCCAGTTCGAGCCGATTGCCGCCGCGTTCGACTACGAGTCGCAAATCGACAAGGAAGAGCTGGTGCTGATCGCCGACATCGGCGGCGGTACCTCCGACTTTTCGCTGGTGCGGCTGTCGCCGGAACGGGCGAAAAAGACCGAGCGGCGCGACGACATCCTCGCCACCGGCGGCGTGCACATCGGTGGCACGGACTTCGATAAATACCTGAGCCTGTCATCCGTCATGCCCTTGCTCGGCTACGGCAGCCGCCTGCATAACAATAGCGAAGTACCTTCCAGCTATTATTTCAACCTGGCGACCTGGCACACGATCAACCTGGCGTACACCAAGAAGATCTGGGTGCAGCTGGCCGACGTGTGCCGCGATGCGCGTGAGCAAGACAAGATGGGCCGTTTGCAAAAGCTGATCGACGAGCGCGCCGGCCACTGGCTGGCCATGAAAGTAGAAGAGGGCAAGATTGCCCTGTCCGACGCGGCCGAAGTGCAGCTGGAGCTGGACCGCTTGTCGCCCGCGCAAAGCCTGTTGCTCAAACGCACGCAATTCGACGAAGCCATCGGCCACCTGTGCGGTTCCGTGGAAGAAACCGTGCTGCGTCTGCTGCGCGACGCGGGCGTGGCGCCGGAAGCCGTCGATACCGTGTTCTTCACGGGCGGCTCCAGCGGCGTGCGCTTGCTGCGTGAAAAGATCGCCGCCCTGGTGCCGGCCGCGCGCAAGGTCGAGGGCGATCTGTTCGGCAGTATTGGCGCGGGATTGGCGCTGGACGCCGTGCGCAAGTTCGGCTGATAAAATGTGCATGGCGGCGTTGCCGCGTCTTGCCGTACTAGTGTACTGTCTGCGACGCGGCGCCTTGCCCTGCGCATTTTATCGATACCCCCACTGTTGCACCCACGAAAGAGCGCCCCATGAATGTGTTTGACAAACCGATCGTCATGATCGACTTCGAGACGACCGGTTTATCTCCCGACATGGGCGACCGCGTCACGGAAGTGGCGGCGCTTCGCATCGAGGGCGGGCGGATCACGGACCGCTATGTAACCCTGATCAACTGCAATGCGCGCATTCCCTCGTTCATCACGGGCTTGACGGGCATCACGCAGGCGATGGTGGACAAGGCGCCGCCCGTGGCCGAGGTGGTGCCGCAGCTGCTGGATTTTATTGGCAGCGATGCCTTGTCGGCGCACAATGCCAGCTTCGATGAGAAATTCCTGCGCGCGGAAAGCGCCAGGCTGAACCTGACACCGGCGCACCAGTCGCTCGTGTGTTCCCTGAAACTGTCGCGCCGCGTGTTTCCCGGCATGGCCAGCTACAAGCTGGGCTTGTTGTCCAGCCAGTTGGGCATCGCCTTCAAGAGCGCCGCCCACAGGGCCGAGTCCGATGCGGAAGTGGCGGCGCAAGTGCTGATCCATATCGGCCGCCATTTGCGCAGCAGCTATGGCATCGCCGATGTCGACGCGGACTTGCTGGTGTCGCTGAACAAGCTGGCCGCCGCGAAAGTACCGCAATTCCTGCAAAAGCACCCGTCGCGCCGCTGAGCGCCATTCCCCTCTAAGCAGGCTCATCAAAACGATATAATTTTGTTATTTCGTTTGAGCCTGCTCAAGTCCTTCCCCCGCATCGAATTTAAAATTTAAGCAACACACGATTTCGCCGCCCTGGGCCGCCGTTTTGCGCGTGCTGCCGGCAAGCGCAATGTGGATGGGGGCGCACATGGACAAGCACCATACTGCCAGAGATAGCCATCAGGCGTATATCTGGTTCCGCACGGCGGCCGAGCAGGGCAATGCCTACGCCCAGTTCAACCTGGGATTGATGTACAAGAAGGGCGAAGGCGTGGCGCAGGACGATGCGCGCGCCTTTGTCTGGCTACGCCTGGCCGCGTTGCAAGGGCTGGCCTTCGCGCAGAACCACCTGGGCGCCCTGTATTACCACGGCCGCGGCGTGGCGCAGAGCGACGAGGACGCCGTGCTGTGGTTTCGCCGCGCGGCCGCCCAGGGCGATGCCTCGGCCCAGCAAAACCTGGGGCAGATGTACCGCAAGGGACGGGGCGTGCTGCAGAGCGACGAGCTGGCCCTGGCGTGGTTTTACCGCGCCTCCGAACAGGGTGTGGCCAGCGCGCAATCGCTGCTGGGCGAAGCCTATGCGCAGGGGCTGGGGGCGAAAAAGAACGATGCGCTGGCCCTGGCCTGGTTCCGCAAGGCCGCCTTGCAGGGCGATGCGCAGGCGCAGCTGAACCTGGGGCTCGTCTACAAGCGGGGCCAGGGCGTGGTGCAGAGCGATGCGCAGGCGCTGGCCTGGTTCCGCCAGGCCGCTGCCCAGGGCCTGGCGGTGGCGCAGCGGCAACTCGGCGTGGCGTATGCGGAAGGCCTGGGGGTGGCGCCCGACCAGCTGCGCGCGTATGCCTGGTTGCAGCGGGCGGCCGAGCAGGACGACGCCGACGCCCAGTTCAACCTGGGCCTGATGCTGGCGCGCGGCCAGGGCGTGGACAAGGACGAGGCGCGTGCCGTCGTCTGGTACCGGCGTGCCGCCATGCAAGGCCATTGCATGGCGCAATACAATCTGGGTGGCATGTTTGCGGGCGGACGCGGCGTGGGCCGCGACTTGCGCCAGGCACTGGACTGGTACGCCAGGGCGGCGGACCAGGGCGCGTCGAATGCGCAGTTCAACCTGGGCGTGATGTATGCCAATGGCCAGGGTGTGGAGCGCGACGAGGCGTGCGCCGTGCGCTGGTATCGCACGGCCGCCGAGCAGGGCGATGCGAGCGCGCAGAACAACCTGGGCGTCATGTATGCGAACGGCCATGGCGTGCCGCAAGACGATGGCCTGGCCGTGCAATGGTATGCGCGCGCGGCCGGCCAGGGCCATGCTCTGGCGCAATACAACCTGGGCGGCATGTATAACAGCGGGCGCGGCGTGGAGAAGGATCCCGTCTGTGGCTACATGTGGCTGGCACTGGCGGCCGAGGGCGGCGACAGCGGGGCTGCCAGGGCCAGGGAGGCGGCTGGCGCCAGGCTGGAGCCGGCCCAGCTGCAAGAGGCGCAGCAGCGCATGCGGCAATGGCACCAGGTGCGCTTCCCTGCGCGGCCTCCGCGCGACTGAAGCACAGGCACCGTGCGCGCGCGGACGCGTGCTGCATGCGATAATTGCCGGTAAGCATGTCGCGAAGGCGGCAAGGTTTTTGGCACAGTGAAAGGTGAACCATGGTAAGGCAGGCAGGCGAGGATGCATCCGAGCAAAAAGTCATCGACGACATCGCCACGCACGGCTGGCATGGCGTGCATATCGGTGCGGATGAAGAAGGTCCCGGCTATGCCTTCACGATAGGTGCTTGCCACAGTTTCGGCCAGCCCGAGTTCCTCATCATGGGCTTGCCGCGCGCCATGGCCCACCAGATACTCGATGTGGCGCTGGACGCCGCGCGCAGCGGCGCCATCACGGATTTCACGGCTACCACGGATGTCTTGCTGGAAGGCCATCAGTGCGCCTTCGTGCGCGTGCCCGTAGAGCAATACCGCAACTATGTCGGCTATGCGCGCTGGTATTACCAGGGCGATGATTTTACGCTGTACCAGATCGTCTGGCCGTCGCGCGATGGCCATTTTCCGTGGCAGGCGCAAGCCAGTGCGCAGTATGTGGAGAGCCAGCCCTTGCTGGGGCCGGCGCCGCTGGCCGCATGACGGCAGGCCCCGCCGTCAGCATTGTGACCGGCACGGCGACCGTGTGCGTGTTCGACCCGGCGCTCTTGCGTCACAAGCTGGAAGAGGACTGCGACTGGTGGAGCCTTCCCAGTGCGGAATTGGCGGCCGTGAATGCGGGGCAGGTGGCATTTTTCAACGTGGGCGGCGACGGCGCGTATGAACTTGTCTTGCACGCCGAACTTGCCAAACCGCATGTGGAAGTGCATCTGGCTGTCGTCTCGGGCCGCGTCTTCATCGGTGCCGGGGAGGATGTCACGGGTGGCGGCCTTGAACCGGACACGGTATACGGCGGCCTCTTCGTGGACGCGCCCGTGGGCAGCTACCGCGTGCAGGCGCGCCGCGATGGCGCGCACATCAGCCTGGCATTCGTGCCCGATGCCTGCGGCAGCAATGCGTTTGGCGACCTCGTGCGTATTTGATCATGCGTCTCCGATTCCCGTTCAGCTTCTGATTCTTGGCCCTGGCTACGCATCCATGCGCGCCACGCCCCCACCTTGCCGCCGGTCCAGGAACAGGCTGTTGCCGTGGATTTTCTTTGCCTGCTTCTTTGCTTCGGCCGCTTGCGTGGCGATCTGATGGTGCGTGTAGTACTGGTGCGCCTCCACCTTGATGACGCCCAGCGATAGGCTGATCAATGAGTAAAACACTTTCTTGCCTTGCCGGTCTTCGCTGATGTAGCCGCCCCGTTCGCAATCGCTGGTGCTGTAGTAGGCGAGGATGGCGGCCGCGAAGTCGTCCAGCATGGCCTGGCAGCGCGTTTCCCAGTCTTCGCTCTGGAACAAAATCATGAAATCGTCGCCGCCGATGTGGCCGATGAAGTCGCGGTTCGGGTCGCAATGGCTGCTGAGGATTTCTCCCGTCAGCTGGATCACGTCGTCGCCCTTGCGGTAGCCGTACACATCGTTGAAGGGCTTGAAGTGGTCGAGGTCGCAATAGCAGACCCAGAAGCGGCTACCGCTGTGCAATAAGCGGTCGATATGCTCGTTGATGGGCACGTTGCCGGGCAGTTGCGTCAGCGGGTTGGCATAGCGGGCCGCGTTGATCTGCATCTGCGTGATTTCGCGCATCAGGTCGTGTCCCGTGCCCATGCCCAGGTAGCGGCCGTGTTCGGTAATGATGAAGCCGTTGAACAGGTGGTGGGCATCCGACTGCACCATGGTGTAGCTGAGTTCCTGCAAGCTCGTCTCGTGGTCGGCGATCAGGGGCGTGGCATCCATGAACAGGCTGCATGATTTCTTGCCATACAGTTCACGCTGGTAGGGGCGGGCGAAGTGGTCGATCATTTCGAAGCGGCTGATCAAGCCCAGCGGCACGCCGTCGTCGACGACGGGAATGATCATCAGCTTCGGGTCCTTCAGGAAGATGTCGTACACCTCGTTATTGTTTTTCTCAGGCGAAACGGCGATCACCCGGTGCAGCAGCTTGCGGATGCTGGCGCCATTCTTTTCCAGGCTGCTGCGCTGCGGATACACGGCCACGCCATTGCGCCCCAGCGCCTGCACCACTTCCGCCGGCAGGGCCCGTGCCGGCACCGCATTGGGCCGGCCCAGGTGATAGCCTTGTCCGAACGCCACGCCCAGGTCGCGCAAGACCAGCAATTCCGTCTGCGCTTCGATGCCTTCGGCGATCACCAGCGTGCCCGATTTCTCCGCGATTTCCTGGATCGAGCGCACGAATTGCAGTTTCACGGGGTCATTATTGATGCCCTGGATGAAATGCATGTCGATTTTCACGTATTCCGGGCGCAGTTCGGACCACAGGCGCAGGCTGGAAAAGCCTTCGCCCAGGTCGTCGATAGCGATCTGGAAACCCATGTTGCGGTAATGTAGTACCGCTTCGCGCATCAGTTCGTAATCGTAGGTGGGCTGGTTTTCCGTCAGCTCGATGATGACACGGTCCGGATTGATGCCGATATGCTCGATGTATTCCAGGGTTTCGCCATGGCGGGCATTGCGCAGCAGCAGGCATTCGGGGCTGACATTGAGAAACAGCTTGCCCGGCAGCTGCAGTTCGGCAAAGCGCTCGAGCACCACTTGCCGGCACAGGTGCTCCACTTCCAGGGTCAGGTCATGCGCGCGCGCCACCTTGAACAGATTCATCGGCGCGTGCAGGGGGCTGTCGGACGGTCCCCGTATCAAGCCTTCGTAGCCGATGATGTCGCCGCTGTGCATGTGGATGATGGGCTGGAACAGCGCGTTGAGCTTGCGGCCTGCCAGGATCTCGTGCAAGGCATCCGTCCCTTCGATGCTCATGGTGGCCGATGGCGGCTTCAGGTAAGCCACATTCGATGGCGTCGGGCCGGGCGGCGCGGCGGTGGTGGCAGGGAGGGCGAGAGTGTGCATAGGCGGATGTGGCGGCACGGCCTCTGGACGGGCCATGAACATGTTGCCGATAGTAAAGAAGATTTATGACAACTTGATGAAACGACTTTGTTTTTGATAATGTTTCTTGCATGAACGTCAGTTTGCCGATTCCGGCGAAAGCCAGATTTATCATGGTCATTCATGTAAATTGCCCAAACAAAAGACGGCAAATCCATCCGATAACTGTGCTTTAAAAGTGGCAATCCGCGCTATGATTTCTCTTGGCGAAAGTCAACATAGGCAGCCGTGCTTGAGCGGTATGCTTTCCCCGACATCCAACAATGAGACGACAACCCATGCAATTACGTAGTGCAACCCTCATATTCAGCTTGATGGCCGCCTTCGGTGGTAATGCCCTGGCGCAAAGCGCCGCGATGCCATCGTGCCCGGCCGGCGACGGCGCTGCCGTGACGTATCCTGTCAGCAAAAAAGTCGACCAGCAAGACAGCTATTTCGGCACCACCATCGCCGATCCGTACCGCTGGCTGGAAGACGCCAACAGCGCGGAAACGGGCGAGTGGGTGACGGCGCAAAACAAGCTGACGCAGTCGTACCTGGGCACCATCCCGGAGCGCGCCGCGATCAAGCAGCGCCTGACCACGCTGTGGAACTATGAGCGTTTCTCTACGCCAACGAAGCAGGGCGGCCGTTACTTCTACAGCCGCAATGACGGCTTGCAGAACCAGGCCGTGCTGTACACGGTAAAAAAACTGACGGACGAGCCCCGTCTGCTGCTCGATCCGAATACCCTGTCCACGGATGGCACGGTGGCGCTGGCCGGCACCTCGATCAGCCCGAACGGCAAGTATTTGGCGTATGCCACGTCCGCTTCCGGTTCCGACTGGAATGAGTGGAAAGTGCGCGACATCGAATCGGGCAAGGATTTGACGGACCACATCAAGTGGGCCAAGTTCTCCGGCGCTTCGTGGACCAAGGACAACACCGGTTTCTTCTACAGCCGCTATGACGCGCCGAACGAAGCAACCAAGCTGGCCGATATCAATTACTTCCAGAAATTGTATTTCCACAAGATCGGCACGCCGCAAAGCGACGACGTGCTGGTCTTCGACCGTCCCGACCAGAAGGAATGGGCGTTTGGCGGCAGCACCGTCAGCGACGACGGCAATTACCTGATCATCACGGCCACGCAAGGCACGGAACGCAAGAACCGCATCTTCTACAAGGACTTGCGCCAGAAGAACGCCAAGGTCGTCGGCTTGCTGGAAGCGTTCGACGCGTCGTACTCCTTCATCGACAATGACGGCCCCGTATTCTTCTTCAAGACGGACAACAAGGCGCCAAAATCGCGCGTGATCGCCATCGATACGCGTAAACCGCTGCCCTCCGACTGGAAGGAAATCGTGCCGCAAAGCGCGGAAACCCTGGTGGCCGTCAACCTGATCAACAACCAGCTGGTGCTCGATTACTTGAAAGATGCGCAAACGCAGATCAAGATCGTCGACCTGAATGGCAAGCTGGTGCGCGAAGTGGCCCTGCCGGGCATCGGTTCGGCGGGCGGCTTTGCGGGCAAGCGTGGCGATACGGAAACGTTCTACTCGTTTACCAGCTTCACGACGCCAGCGACCATCTACCGCTACGACATGAAATCGGGCAAGAGCACGGTGTATCGCCAGCCGAAGGTCGATTTCGACCCGAACGCCTTTGAAACGCGCCAGCAATTCTTCACCAGCCGCGACGGCACCAAGGTGCCGATGTTCATCGTCTCGAAAAAAGGCATGAAACTGGACGGCACGAACCCGACCTATCTGTACGGCTATGGCGGCTTCAATATTTCACTGACACCGAGCTTCTCCGTGGCGAATCTTGCCTGGGTGGAAATGGGCGGCGTCTACGTGATGGCCAACCTGCGTGGCGGCGGCGAATACGGCGAAGCCTGGCACCAGGCTGGCACCAAGCTGAACAAGCAAAACGTGTTCGACGATTTTATCGGCGCCGCGCAATGGCTGGTGGACAACAAGGTCACCTCGCCATCCAAGCTGGCGATCGGCGGCGGCAGCAATGGCGGCCTGCTGGTGGGCGCAGCCATGACGCAGCGTCCCGACCTGTTCGCCGCGGCGATTCCGCAAGTGGGTGTGCTCGACATGTTGCGCTTCCATAAGTTCACCGTGGGCTGGGGCTGGGTGCCTGACTACGGTTCGTCGGACGATGCCGAGCAGTTCAAGGCGCTGGTGAAATACTCGCCGCTGCACAACCTGAAGGCGGGCGGCTGCTATCCAGCCACCATGATCACGACGGCCGACCATGACGACCGCGTCGTGCCTGCCCACAGCTTCAAGTTCGCTGCCGCTGCCCAGGCAGCGCAAGGCGGCGCGGCGCCTGTGCTGATCCGCATCGACAGCAAGGCGGGCCATGGCGCCGGCAAGCCGACGACCAAGCAGATCGAAGAAGTGGCGGATCGCTGGGGCTTCCTCAGCCGTTCGCTGAAGATGACGCCAGTGGTGGCGGAGCCGGCCAAGGTGGCGGCGCAGTAAGTCGGTAGCGGTAGGTCGGATTAGCCCGCAGGGCGTAATCCGACACCACCAGCGCCAACAATGTGTCGGATTACGCGGCCTGCCGCCGCTAATCCGACCTACTCTGACCTGCCTCCGTAATCCTCGCCAGTACCCCCTCCCCAAACACGGCCTGGAACGGCAAATCCTTGCGCTGCGCATAGCCGATATAGCAATCGCACTTGAAGCGCGGGCAGGATTTTTCTTGCAGCATGTCCGCCAGGTCATCCTCATATAAATTCCCCAGCCGCTCCGGCACGAAGTGGCAGCGCGCCAGTTCGCCGTCGCCATCGACGGATAGCGACGTTTCGCCCGCCAGGCACGGTTTGCCGCGCGAGGAAGAGGGGCGGCGGTTGTGCGCGAACCACGGGTCGACGGCGTCTAGCCAGGCCAGGTCTTCCTCGCTGTAGTAGTGGGGGCCACGCCGGTCATACGCGTTCAGCCACAGGTAGACGTGCTTGGGCAGAGCCGCGCGCAGGGCGCGGATGGCGTCCAGGTGCTCGTTCATCGCCACGACGCCGACGGAATAGCGCACGCCCATCGTGTCCAGGCGCGCGCAGCGTTCGAGAAAACGGGCCAGTGTCGTCTGGTCCGGGTGGTAGGTGCACCACAGGCCGATTTTTTCCAGCCCGTCCATCCCTTGCAGCCAGTTCAGGGGGCCGGACAGATTCGTCTGCAGCGCCACCTGGCGCACGTGGGGTAAAGCCGCCAGCGTCTGCATGGCTGCGCGGTAGTGGCGCCGCACCAGGGCTTCGCCCCACGGCGTAAACAGGATGCCGATGTCCCGCTTTTGTGCCGCCACCCAGCTGGTAAAACGCGCCACTTCGCGCGCATCGCGTGCCAAGGTGGCGCGGCTGTCGCGCTTCTTGGCAAACGGGCAGTAGCCGCAGGCGTAGTTGCAGCTCGCCAGAGTACCCCGGTACAGCAGGGACAACGTGCCCGGCGGCGGTGTCAGCACGCCTGGCCCTCTTGCGCCATCAGCGCGCGCACCGTATCGGATGCCAGCCACGGGCCGATGGTGTCGGCGTAGCTGTAGCCCCGGTCGTTCAGGCGCAGCAGGGGGCCGCTCTCTTCCACCAGTTCCAGCGCGTGCAGTTCTGCCAGCTGCGGCAGGTCTGCTTCGCAGCGGCTGCCGAAGCGCGCCGTGTAGGCGTCGCGGTCCAGGCCTGGTTCCGTCAGCAGCGACTGGATCACGTAGCGGCGGCGCTGTTCTTCGTCATCGAGCTGGTAACCGTGTTCGGCCTGCGCGAAGCGCGCTTCGTCCAGCGCCAGGTATTGTTCGATGATGCCGATGGTCTGCGTGCGCGCCACCGCGTATTCGCTCGAATAATGGAGGCTGGCCGTGTAGGAGCGGGCGCCCGCGCCCAGCCCCACCATGCCATCGTTCTGGCAGCAGTACGAGGGACCGTTCTGTTCCGGTGCATGCGGGGCGCGGAACATGCGCATCGATACCTGCTCATAGCCCTGGGCGCGCAAATGGTCGCGCGCGGCCGCGTACAGGGCCAGGCGGCTGTCGCCGTCGCGGGCCAGCATGATGGGGTTCAGCGTATCGGCGCCTTTGCGCCGCGCGATCTTGCCAAGGCCCGTCTGTTCGCGCACGTACAGCGGATACAGGTAGATTTCTTCCGGCTGGAAGGCCAGCGCGCTGTCGATGGACGCGAGCAGGCTGGCCACGGTTTGCCCGGCGATGCCGTAGATCAGATCCAGGTTCAGCGTGGGAAAGCCGGCCGCGCGTATCAGGCCGATGGCGTGGTGCACGGTGGCGTTTTGCTGGGGGCGCGCCAGCGCGCGCATCTCGCCGGCGGCAAAGCTCTGGATGCCCAGGCTGACCCGGTCAATGCCGTGCGCGCGGCACACGGCCAGGCGCTCGGTCGTGATGGTTTCCGGCGACGCCTCGATGCCGGCCGGCGTGTGCTGCAGGTCGATGCCGAGGATGTCGCGCGCGCCGCACAGCAAGGTGTCCAGCTGCGCCGGCGACAGATAGGTAGGGGTCCCGCCGCCCAGCGCGAAGCGGGCAAAGCGCCGTTCGCCCAGCGCGCCGGCCAGGGCGCGCATCTGCACCAGCACTTGCTGCACGTAGCGCTCGACCATGTCTGCACCGGGGCGTGCCATGGCGAACAGGTTGCAAAAGCCGCAGCGCATCTCGCAAAACGGGATGTGGATGTAGGCGAAGAGGGCGGAGCGGTCTTGCCGCGCCCACAGGGGCGCAAGCGGCGCCGCCTGTGGCAAGGTGCGATAGGCTGCCTTGTGCGGATACGAATATGAATACGCCTGGTAGGGCGTGTGGCGCATGCGCTGCGCCAGGGTGCCAGGTTGTTCGGCTGGGTTCACGGTGGGGATTCCTTGGGAGGTGTATCGGTATCGGTCTCGGGGACGATAAAAAAGTGCGCGTACGGTACCTGCCACACGCTGTCGTGGGCGACCCTGTGGCCCCGGTAGCCGTCTTCGCCATACGCGCTGCCATGGTCCGAACAGACGATGGCAAACGTGGGCGCGCGCGCGGCGCACGCGGTAAACAGGGGCGCCAGCGCGCCATCCACATAGCGCAGGGCCGCCGCATGGCTTTCCAGGCAGTCGGCACGGCAGCCGGGCAGGTAGGCGCGGTTCGGCGTGTGCAGGGCGGCCACATTGATGAACAAAAAAGTGCGCTCGTCGCTGGCGGCCAGGCGGGCTATGGCCAGGGCCACCTGCTTTTGCGTCGAATGGCGGCTGGCCACGCCCATGCCGGCGCTCCAGTGGCTTTCCTGGAACAGCGACGGCAGCACCGTGCCTAGCGCCGTCTGTTTATTGAAAAAACCCACGCCGCCGATGCAGATCGTGCGGTAGCCGCGCGCGGCCAGGGCGGCGGGAAGGTCCGCTTCCTCGAACGCAAACGTGTGCGGCGAAGTGGTTTCGCTGCCGGCAAAAGCGCTGGCGAACAGGCGCGGATGGCGGCCCGGTGCCGCTGGCGTGGGCAAAAAGCCGGCAAAAAAGGCCTGGTGCGCCGCATACGTGAACGTGGCGGGCGAGTGGCGCCGTTCCCAGCCGCCAGGTGGTAAAAAACGTCCCAGCACGGGCAGTTCGCCCGCTTCATGCAGCGCTTGCGCCACGTCAAAGCGCAGGGTGTCGAGCGTGATGAAGACGATGTCGTGGCTGCCCACGACGGCGCGCATGTCGGGGATGGCTGGTGTGTCTTTAAACATGTGTCAGTTGCGCTTTGTAAGTGTCCGCGCCTTGCCACAGCAGGCCTGGCAGCAGGTCGCCGAAGGCATTCGCTTCGAGCACATGAGCCTGGCCCTGGCGCACCACGAGGTCGTAGCCCGTCACGTGGCTCTCGGGGAAGGCGCGCGCGGCCAGGGCGCTGGCCGCTTCCAGCGCCGCCAGGTCGGCCGCGTTCAACAGGCCGGCCGCGTCGCCGCGCCGGTTGTCGAGGTGCAGATTCGTCATCATCCGGTCGCCGATGCGCGCCACCCGGTGCGCGGGCTGGCCCGCCAGGGTCACGACTCTCAGGTCGTAGTGGCTGTCGCCGCAGCGCGGCTTGTTCAGCCATGCCTCCGCATACAGCTGTTGCGCGGCCAGCGCGTCGACGAGGGCGGCGATGTCGTGCTGCGTCTCGTAGCGGGCCATGCGCTTGACGTTGAACAAGCGTATCTGGCCGTCCGCCCGCGATAAGGTTGCAGAGGTGGTGGCTTGCTGGCGGCCAGCTCTGTTCCTGCGGTAGGCAACGACGCCCGACGCGGACGAACCGTAGCGCGGTTTCAGGTACACGCGGTCAAGCTGGTGTTCGTGCAGCAGCGACTGGAGATGGTCATAGTCGTGCACGGGGCCGAGCAGGGCGGGAATGGCGATGCCGTGCGCGGCCAAATGGCGCTGGCAAGCCAGCTTGTCCGTCATGAGGGTGATATCGGCCGGTGCATTGAAGACGCGCGCCTGCGGCAGCTCGGCCAGTTGCGCCGCCAGCGAGGCCATGGCAGAGGCAAAGCCCGCAAACCAGGCATCCATCGCCAGCAGCTCGCCATGCGCGGGCGCATCGACCGGCGGCCGGCCCAGCCGCCGGCAACCGTCATGCAGCAACCGCAGGTGGGCGGCCGGATCGTCGCCGGGCGGCTCGATCTTGAACAGGCGGGGCTGGCGCAGGGCTTCCTCCAGCAGCGCCGGCCGCGCCAGCCAGTCGCGCCATTCCAGCACCTGTGCGGGCGGCAGGCGCAGTTGCGCGCGCGCCGCCTGCATCAGGCGCACGCGTTTGCTGCCGCTGGTGGCCAGCAAAAGCATCCTTATTTATTCGCCGACAGCGACATAGCGATAGACTTCGTCGTCGTCCTCGTCGTCTTCCTGCGGATCATCGAGCCTGACCGGGAAGGGCAGGGCCTTGAGTTTTTCCTGGTTCGCTTCCGAGATATAGTGGTGCGACAGGTCCATGCGCTTCAGATTGCCCAATTGCGTGCCGTGCAGCAGTGCTTCGGCGCCGACGTCGCCCAGGGTGCCCAGCGACAGATCCAGGGTCTCGACCGTGGCCAGCAGCGGCTCGTTGGCCAGCCAGACGGCCAGCTCGTCGGCGATCTGCGCATCGCGCAAGCCCAGGTAACGCAGGGTTGGCGTGGCCAGTTGCGCCAGTACTTTCTGGTACAGCGCCACGTCGCCCGAGAAGCCGTAGTCCTCCGTGCCCAGCCACAGTTCCAGGTATTCCAGCTTGGGCATGCTCGACTGTGCCAGCGCCTGCGCGATCTTCTGATCGAGGCCGCCGGACTCGATGGTGAACTTGCGCAGGTTCTGGTGCGCGAACGGTTCGATGATCAATTCATTGCCGCCACGGATGCGCAGTTCTTCCAGCTGCGGGAAAGCGTCCAGCAGCGGCTTGTAGCTGCCTTGCACGATCCACGAGATTTCGCATTCCTCGTACGTCATGTCGCCAATGAACAGGGCGCGCAAGTTCGGCAACTGCGGCGCGTGGCTGGCCAGCGCGGCGATCACCTCGTCGGCGCCTGCCTCGTACGGGTCGCCCCACATGCCGATGATCAGTGCCTCAAGCGCATGCTTGTCGGTTTTTTCCAGGAAGCCGGCGATCAGGTCCGGCATCTTGCGCTTGTCGTCATACTCGAGCGAGAGGCGGTAGACGATATCCTGCCCGGATTGCAGCGCAATATCAGGATCGTACTGGACGACCTTTTTTTGGTGGAAGAGGGTGGTGCTTTCGGAAATCGTCATTGCTAAGGCTCCATGAAAGACAGTGAAAATCTTGTCTAATCCAAAATCTTAGCATGGGCGAAAGAGCTTATTGCACACCGCTGAAAAGCAACTATCTATGGATTACCACCAATAAGGCCTTGCCTTCCGTCTTGCCCAGGTTGCGGATGGTATGCGGCTGGTCCGCCGGATAGCGTGCCGTGCCGCCATTCTTGACCTTTTTCTTCGCCGCGCCCACTTCCAGCTCCAGGTTGCCGTGGATCACCGTCAAATGCTCGGTGGTGCCCGGATCGTGCGGTTGCGACGCCAGTTCGCCGCCCGGCGCCAGCGTCACTTCATACCATTCGTATTTGCCGGCCAGTTCCATCGGCCCGAGGATGCGCAGCACGTAGCCCGCGTGGTCGCCGGGCAGGGTGGGGGTTTCGTGGGCGTCCGTGATGCGGATGGTTTCCACGGTTTTTTCCGCGCTGGACAGCAATTCGCCGATCTGCACGCCCAGGGCGTTGGCCAGGCGCCACGTGATGGCGATGGTGGGATTGGCTTTTTCGCGCTCGATCTGCGACAGCATGGACTTCGAGACGCCCGCGATGCGCGACAAATCCTCCAGTGTCAGGCCGCGCGCCAGGCGCAGCCGTTGCAGGGTGGCACCTACTTCAGGGGGAGAATTGGTCGAAACGCTGGTTTTCATCGGCAGGTGGCTTGCAAAGTTCAAAAGGCTTGGGTAATATCCACTATATTGAATTTCAGTTCGAAATAGTGGATTTTGAGGAAAAACACGGAAACGTGTAGACTTCAAACAGCGCTTCACGGTACAGCATACTGCGCGCACCGGTCAAGCGGCCGCTTTTCCCTATGGCGGCTGAGGTCACCCGGATACCACACATACAACAGGGACACACAAGGATCATCATGAGCGAGCAAGCGAAGAACACCTTTTTCAGCGGTCTGCAACAGAATCTCGATCAACTGCGCCAGCAGGGCTTGTACAAGCCCGAGCGCGTGATCGCCTCGCGCCAGGGCGCCGAAGTGGTGTGCGACGATGGCCGTACCCTGATCAATATGTGTGCGAATAACTACCTGGGCCTGTCCGGCGACCTGCAGACGCAGGAAGCGTCTATTGCCGCCACGCAAAAGTACGGCTACGGCCTGTCGTCCGTGCGTTTCATCTGCGGCACGCAAACCGTGCACAAGGAACTGGAACAGGCGATTTCCGCGTTCCTGGGGACCGAGGACACGATTTTGTACGCGGCGGCTTTTGACGCCAACGGCGGCGTGTTCGAGCCCCTGTTCGATGAAAACGACGCCATCATCTCGGATGCGCTGAACCACGCGTCCATCATCGACGGCATCCGCCTGTGCAAGGCTGGCCGCTACCGCTACCTGCATAACGATATGGCCGACCTGGAAGTGCAGCTGAAAGCGGCGATTGCCGCCGGCAAGCGCCATAAGGTCATCGTCACGGACGGCGTGTTCTCGATGGACGGCACGATTGCGCAGCTCGACAAGATCTGCGACCTGGCCGACCAATACGGCGCGCTGGTGATGATCGACGAATGCCACGCTTCCGGCTTCATGGGCGCGACGGGCCGCGGCACGCACGAGCACCACAATGTGATGGGCCGAATCGACATCATCACGGGCACCCTGGGCAAGGCCCTGGGCGGCGCCATGGGCGGCTTCACGTCGGCGCGCAAGGAAGTCATCGACACCCTGCGCCAGAAATCGCGTCCCTACCTGTTCTCGAACACGCTGGCGCCATCGATCGCCGGCGCCTCGCTGTCGGTACTGGAGCGCCTGGCCAAGTCGACGGAACTGCGCGACCGCCTGCATGACAACACGGCCTTCTTCCGCAGCGAGATCGAACGCATCGGCTTTACCATCAAGCCGGGCACCCATCCGGTCGTTCCCGTGATGCTGTTCGACGCTCCCGTGGCGCAGAAATTCGCCGCCCGCCTGTATGAACTGGGCGTGCTGGTGACGGGCTTCTTCTACCCGGTCGTGCCGATGGGCCAGGCCCGCGTGCGCGTGCAGCTGTCGGCTGCCCACACCCGCGAACAGCTGGTGCAAGTGCTGGCCGCCTTCGAGCAGGCTGGCAAGGAACTCGGTCTGCTGACCACTACCAATTAACAAGAAATCAGGATAAGAAGATGGAACGTATTTTAGTCATTGGCGCAAACGGCCAAATCGGTAGTGAGTTGGTGGGCGCGCTGGCGCAGCAGCACGGCGCGGACAATGTCATCGCCAGCGACATCGGCACGAACAACCTGTACCAGGCCAAGCGTTATGCGCAATTGAATGTGCTGGACAAGGAAGGCCTGGCGAAGATCATCGCCGATGAAGGCATCACCCAGGTGTACCAGCTGGCGGCCATGCTGTCGGCCACGGGCGAAGCGGCGCCGCTGAAGGCGTGGAGCCTGAACATGGATGGCTTGCTGAATATCCTGGAACTGGCGCGCGAACGCGGCGAGGCAGGCAAGCCGCTGCGCATCTTCTGGCCATCGTCGATCGCCGCCTTCGGTCCGAACACGCCGCAAGTCAATACGCCGCAAATGACGGTGATGGACCCGACCTCGATGTACGGCATCAGCAAGCTGGCCGGCGAGCGCCTGTGCGAGTACTACTTCAACAAGTACGGCGTGGACGTGCGCAGCATCCGCTATCCTGGCATCATCAGCTACAAATCGCCTCCGGGCGGCGGCACCACCGATTACGCCATCGCCATCTTCCATGCGGCCTTGCGCGGCGAGCGCTATGACTGCTTCCTCGATGCGAACACCACCTTGCCGATGATTTACATGCCCGACGCCATCCGCGCCACCATCGAACTGATGGACGCTCCTGTGTCGCAGATCAAGATCCGTTCGTCCTACAATGTGGCCGGCGTGTCGTTCAACCCCGAGCAGTTGGCCAAGGCCATCGTGCGCATGGTGCCGGACTTCAAGATCAGCTACAAGCCGGACAGCCGCCAGGCCATCGCCGACAGCTGGCCGCAAAGCCTGGACGACAGCAAGGCCAGCGCCGACTGGGGCTGGAAGGCGCAGATCGGCGTCGAGCAGATGGTCACGGACATGCTGGCCAATGTCGACGTGGGTCACGCCGCCAAGGCTGCCTGAGTCCGGCAAAATCGCACGCCTGGCAAAACCGTAGCGAGCGGATGGGAGTTGTGGCAGAGAAGCGCAGCTGTGCGGATGCACAGTGAGCATCGCAGGCCGCAAATCGCGACGCGCAGTAGGTTTGCCAGGCGTTCTAAAACAGCACCACTATAAAAAAGAGACATTCTATGGATATGAGCGTATTTGACCTGTTCAAGATCGGCATCGGGCCGTCTAGTTCCCATACTGTGGGGCCGATGGTGGCGGCGCGGCGGTTCCTGGTCGAATACGGTCCGCTGGACCAGGTGGTGGGCGTCGAAGCGGCCCTGTATGGCTCGCTGGCGCTGACGGGCGTGGGCCATGCCACGGACAAGGCCGTCATTCTTGGTCTGATGGGCGAAACGCCGCAGGACGTGGCGCCCGATGCCGTCGACACCAAGCTGGTCGCCATCGAGGCGGCCGGCGAGATCGCCTTGCTGGGTACGCACGTGGTGCCGTTCACGGCCGCCACGGGCTTGATCTGGCACAAGAGCGAATCCCTGCCCGAGCATCCGAACGGCATGCGTTTTACCCTGAAACTGGCGGACGGCAGCCGGGTCGACAAGGTGTATTACTCGATCGGCGGCGGTTTTATCCGCGAAGCGGGCGAGGCGCAAGCCGAAGCGGCCGTGGAGTCGGCCGCCAGCGCGCGGGTTGTCTTCCCTTTCGACACCATGGAGCAGTTGCTGGCGCACGGCGTGGAAAGCGGCCTGTCGATCCCTGAGATGCTGCGCGCGAACGAATGCGTCAAGCGCAGCGACGCGGAACTCAATGAAGGACTGGACCGCATCTGGCACGTCATGCGCGACTGCATCGCGCACGGCCTGGAAACGACGGGCAACCTGCCGGGCGGCTTGAACGTGAAGCGCCGCGCCGCGAAATTGTGGCGCCTGGCGCAGGAAGCGAAGGCATCCGACAACCGCGCCAACGACTTGCCGCACGACGCCGTGCACCTGGTCAGCCTGTACGCGATGGCCGTCAACGAGGAAAACGCGGCCGGCGGCCGCGTGGTGACGGCCCCGACCAACGGCGCCGCCGGCATCATCCCGGCCGTGCTGCGCTACTACGCGCAGGATTGCCGCCCCAGCGATCCGGTCGGCGGCGTGCGCCGCTTCATGCTGACGGCAGCCGCCATCGGCATGCTGTGCAAGCGCAATGCCTCGATCTCGGGCGCCGAAGTGGGCTGCCAGGGCGAAGTGGGCGTGGCGTGCGCCATGGCGGCCGCCGGCCTGGTGGCGGCATTGGGCGGTACCAATGAGCAGATCGAAAACGCGGCCGAAATCGGCATCGAACACCACCTGGGCATGACGTGCGACCCCATCGGCGGCCTGGTGCAGATCCCCTGCATCGAACGCAATGGCATGGGCGCCGTGAAAGCCATCACGGCCGCCTCGCTGGCGCTGAAGGGCGATGGCACGCATTTCGTCAGCCTCGACGAAGTCATCGAAACCATGCGCCAGACGGGCGCGGACATGCAGGACAAGTACAAGGAAACGTCGCTGGGCGGCCTGGCCGTGCATGTAATCACCGTCAACCACGCCGCTTGCTGATGTGTTGCTGGTAGTGTCGGATTACGCGCGGAGCGCTAATCCGACCTACGATACGCCACGGTCGGCGTAGGTCGGCTTAGCGCAAAGCGCGTAAGCCGACATTGCCACGCTAGCCAGCAACTTCACTCCTCCTCAAACAATTGCTCCAGCCTCCTGGGGTAGTTATTCAAAAAATCGCGCGTCACGGCGAAGTGTTCTGTGTCTTCATATGCCACCTCGTGGATGCCGCCGCCCGTAAACATCAGGATTTTCGCGTTCGGGTAGGCTAGCAGGATGGGCGAATGGGTGGCGATGATCAGTTGCGAGTCGTCCTGCACCAGCTGGTGGATCACCGATAGCGCCGCCATCTGGCGGCTCGGCGACAGGGCCGCCTCGGGCTCGTCCAGCAGATACAAGCCCTTGCCCCGCAGCTTGTTGATCAGGGTCGCCATGAACGCTTCGCCGTGCGATTGCGCGTGCAGCGACTTGCCGCCATAGCTGGCCAGGTATTCGGGCATGTCGTCCATGTAGGTGGCGACGTTGAAAAAGCTTTCGGCGCGCAGGAAATAGCTGTCCTCGGGCTTCTTGTAGCTCTTGCTCAGGCGCAAGTGCGCGTGCAAGCCCGATTCCTCGTCCGACGGCAGGGCGATGCGCACGTTGCGCGTGCCGCCATCCTTGCCGAAGCCCAGCGCCACGGCCAGCGCTTCGAGCATGGTCGACTTGCCGCTGCCATTCTCGCCCACGAAAAACGTCACGTCGCGGTGGAAGTCCATGTGCACGAAGTCGCGGATGGCGGGGATGGTGAACGGATAGTGGTCCATGTCGACGACAGCGTCGGGGCGCAGCGCGGCGCTTTGCAAATACGGTTTTTTACTGATCGGCATGGCCGGTTTTCGACTCCATGATTGGCACTTTACAGGGCAGAAAGCACAGTGTGGCGCAAATCGGCGGCGCACGCCAGTACGCACGCCGGCCATGTTTGCCTGGCTTGATCTCATGCCATTATGGCTGCATTGACAATATCCAGGCTCTCCAATTGTCACATCCTGACCTGGCTGGCGCCACGCGATTCGCCTTGGACGGCGGCTGGCACTATAATATCCGCTGCCATTCATGATTAACCGCTCTCAGCTCAACTGGACTCTTCAAATCTATGCATTACGTGTCTACCCGCGCTGATAAAGCGCCATTGCAGTCGCAACAGTCATCTTTGCAGCAATTTTCCGACATCCTCCTGGGCGGCCTCGCCCCCGATGGCGGACTGTATCTCCCTGAACACTACCCGCAAGTCACTGGTGCCGAGCTGAACGCCTGGCGCACATTGTCGTATGCCGACCTGGCCTACGAAATCCTGAAGAAGTTCGCCACCGATATCCCGGCCGCGGACCTGAAGGCACTGACGGCGAAAACCTATACCAAGGCAGTCTACAAGAACGCCCGCGCCGGCGAAAACGCGGCCGACATCACGCCGCTGCGCGTGCTCGAAGAAAACGTCGTCAAGGGCGGTCAGACCACCCTGATGCTGCAGGCGCTGTCGAACGGCCCGACCCTGGCCTTCAAGGACATGGCTATGCAGCTGCTGGGCAACCTGTTCGAATACACCTTGGCCAAGCACGATGCCGAACTCAATATCTTCGGCGCCACGTCGGGCGACACGGGCAGCGCGGCCGAATACGCGATGCGCGGCAAGAAGGGCATCCGCGTCTTCATGCTGTCGCCGCACAAGAAAATGAGCGCCTTCCAGACGGCGCAGATGTTCAGCCTGCAAGACCCGAATATCTACAACATCGCCGTCGAAGGCGTGTTTGACGATTGCCAGGACATGGTCAAGGCCGTCTCGAACGACTTGCCGTTCAAGGCGAAACAGAAGATCGGCACCGTCAACTCTATCAACTGGGCGCGCGTCGTGGCGCAGGTCGTGTACTACTTCCGCGGCTACCTGGCGGCCACCACCAGCAACGAGCAAAAAGTGTCGTTCACGGTGCCGTCGGGCAACTTCGGCAATATCTGCGCCGGCCATATCGCCCGCATGATGGGGCTGCCCATCTCGAAACTGGTGGCGGCGACGAATGAAAACGACGTGCTTGACGAATTCTTCCGCACGGGCGTCTACCGCGTGCGCAAGTCCGCCGAGACCTACCATACGAGCAGCCCGTCGATGGATATCTCGAAAGCGTCGAACTTCGAGCGCTTCGTCTACGACCTGGTGGGCCGCGACAGCGACCGCGTGCGCGCCCTGTTCACGAAAGTGGAAACGCATGGCGGCTTCGACTTGTCCGGCAAGCCTGGCAGCGACGGCGACGAATTCAAGCTGGTGGCCAAGTACGGCTTCAAGTCGGGCAAGTCCACGCACCAGGACCGCCTCGATACCATCCGCGACGTGGCCGACGACTACGGCATCACCATCGACACGCACACGGCCGACGGCATCAAGGTGGCGCGCGAGCACCTGGAGCCCAACGTGCCGATGATCGTGCTGGAAACGGCGCTGGCGGCCAAGTTCAACGAAACCATCCTCGAAGCGCTGGGCGTGGACGCGGAACGGCCAAAGGGCTTCGAGAACATCGAAGACTTGCCGCAAAAGTTCGTCGTGATGGATGCGGACGTGGAAAAGATGAAGGCGTATATCGCCGCCAACACGGGCTTGTGATGAGCGGGCCTGTGATGAACGATCCGAGCGCACAACGCAAGCCGATGCTGTCCGTGGCCGAGGCGCAAGCCTTCATGCAGGGCGCGGCGCGCCCGGTGGCCGAGGTGGAGCTGGTCGACACCATGCGCGCCAACGGCCGCGTGCTGGCGGCCGCGCAAACGTCGACCCTGAACGTCCCCGAGCGCGACAACACGCAGATGGATGGCTATGCCGTGCGCGCGCAGGATTGCGCCAGCGGCGCGGCCAGCTTGCCCGTGTCGCAGCGCATCGCGGCCGGCCACGTGGGCCAGCCCTTGCAGCCGGGGACGGCGGCGCGCATCTTCACGGGCGCCCTGATCCCGGACGGCGCCGATTGCGTCGTGATGCAGGAGCAGTGCACCTTGCTTGATGGCGTAGTGACGGTCAATCACGTGCCGCAGGCCGGTGAATGGGTGCGCCGCCAGGGCGAGGATATCCGCGCCGGCGGCGAGATCCTCGGTGCCGGCCGCCGCCTGCGCAGCCAGGAAATGGGCCTGGCCGCCTCGGTGGGCCTGGCGCAGCTGCCGGTGCTGCGCAAGCTGCGCGTCGCCGTCTTCTTCACGGGCGACGAGCTGGCCATGCCCGGTGAGGCCCTGGCGCCGGGCGCCGTCTACAATTCGAACCGTTTTACCTTGCGCGGCCTGCTGGAGAATTTGGGCTGTGAGATCACGGACCTGGGCATCGTGCCCGACAGCCTGGAAGCGACCAAGGCCGTGCTGCGCCAGGCGGCCCAGGGCAATGATCTGATCATCACCTCGGGCGGCGTGTCCGTGGGCGAGGAAGACCATATCAAGCCGGCCGTGGAAGCGGAAGGGCGGCTGAACATGTGGCAGATCGCCGTCAAGCCGGGCAAGCCGCTGGCGTTTGGCGAAGTGCAGGATGCCTTCTTTATCGGCTTGCCTGGCAATCCCGTCTCCAGCTTCGTCACGTTCCTGCTGTTCGTGCGCCCCTTCATCCTGCGCCTGCAAGGCGTGGCGGGGAATCTGGCGCCGCGCAGCTACAAGCTGCCGGCCGCGTTCGAGCGCCTGAAGGCGGACAAGCGCAACGAGTTCTTGCGCGCCAAGGTCAATGAGGAGGGCGAGCTGGAACTGTTCGCCAACCAGAGTTCGGGCGTGCTGACGTCCACCGTGTGGGGCGACGGCTTGATCGATTGCCCGCCGGGGCTGTCGATTGCGCGCGGCGACATGCTGCGGTTTATTCCGTTTAACGAATTGCTGTACTAAGGAAGTAGCGATGAAGATCAATCTGCGATTTTTTGCCAGCGTGCGCGAGCTGGTGGGAACCGGCCATGAAGTGCTGGAAGTGAGCGCGGAGGCCGCGTCACGGCTGACGGTGGGCGAGGTGCGCAATCTCCTGATCGCCCGCGGCGGCAACTGGGAATACGCGCTGGCGCAGGGCCGTGCGCTGCGCATGGCGCATAATCAGGTGATGTGCGATGCCGCTACCGTGGTAGGCGACGGCGACGAGGTGGCGTTCTTTCCACCCGTGACGGGCGGCTGATCCCGCTTCCCAGTGAGACGGCCACTTCATCGAAGTGGCCGTTTTTTCATGAAGACTTGGTTTTCGGTTTGTCCCCGCTGCACGTGGCGCAGGCGATGGCTTTCTTGTAGCGCCAGTATTTCGAACCGATGAAGATGGCCGACGCCACCAGCGACCAGGCCAGCGCGCTGAGGATGTCGGCCTGGCTGGTGGTGCCCTTGCTGTACTCGACCACCGTCAGGATGATGAATAAGATCGAACTGGCCAGCAAATAACGGGAAATCCAGAATCCTGCACCCATGTGTTTCTCCTCTTGTCGTCTCGTTGTCTCGTGAAGTCAAAGTGCCGATCGCTGCAGCATGTTGGCGCAGTATGCATCATTTTTCGGCATTCTTGCCATCCCCGCGCCTTATCTCGACTAAAATGCCGGGGTTTTCACCGTCTTTCCTGCCTGCCATGACCCATTCCAGCCTTCCTCCCTTTCACATCGCCGTCATCGGCGGCGGCCCTGCCGGCCTGATGGCCGCCCAGGCTGCCACCGACCAGGGAGCCAGGGTGGAGCTGTTCGACGCCATGCCGTCCGTCGGCCGCAAATTCCTGCTGGCGGGACGCGGCGGCATGAATATCACGCATGCGGAAGACTACCAGTCCTTCGTCTCGCGCTACGGCAGGCAGGCCCGCTGGCTCAAGCCGGCGCTGGACCAGTTCGGCCCGCAAAAGGTGCGCGACTGGGTGCACGGCCTGGGCGTGGATACTTTCGTCGGCTCCTCGAACCGCGTCTTCCCGACGGACATGAAGGCGGCGCCCTTGCTGCGCGCCTGGCTGCACCGCCTGCGCGAGGCGGGCGTGCAATTTCACATGCGCCACCGCTGGACGGGCTGGCGCGACGGCCAGCTGGCCTTTGCCACGCCGGACGGCGAACGCCTGCGCGGCTTCGACGCCGTGATCCTGGCGCTCGGTGGCGGCAGCTGGGCGCGGCTCGGATCGGACGGCGCCTGGGTGCCGCTGCTGCAAGAGCGCGGCGTGGCCGTGACGCCCCTCGTGCCGGCCAATTGCGGCTTCGACATAGACTGGAGCGGGCATTTCAGCAGTCTCCATGCCGGCGAACCGCTGGCGACGGTGGCCATCACGGCGCGCGATATCGATGGCTTGCTCATCAAGCGCCAGGGCCAGTTCGTCATCACGGCGGGCGGCGTCGAGGGCAGCCTGATCTACGCGCTGTCGGCCGCGCTGCGCGAGCAGATCGCCGCCGAGGGCAGCACCACCATCTGGCTCGACCTGGCGCCCGACCACAGTCATGAACGCGTGTTCGAGGAAGTGACGCGCCCGCGCGGTTCCCGCTCCATGTCCAGCCACCTGAATAGCCGTCTGGGCATCAAGGGCGTGAAATCGGGCTTGCTGCGCGAATGCCTGAGCGCGGCCGACTTCGCCGATGAAGCCAGGCTGGCGGACGCCATCAAGCTGCTGCCCGTCCGACTCGTGCGTCCGCGCCCCATCGATGAAGCCATCAGCAGCGCCGGCGGCGTGGAATTCGACGGTGTCAAAGGCAGCATGCTGCGCGCCATGCCGGGCGTGTTCCTGGCGGGGGAAATGCTGGACTGGGAAGCGCCGACGGGCGGTTACCTGCTGACGGCCTGCCTGGCGCAAGGCAAGGCGGCCGGCGAGCAGGCGGTCAGTTGGCTGGAAGAGAACGTTAGTGCCAGGTAATTTCGCCCGAGCCGCTTTTCTGGGTTTCGCGCTGGCGCGGGTTGCCGTGGACGTGGATGTCGCCGCTGCCGCGCAGGGTCAGGTTGCTGGCGTCGCGCACGAAGACGGTGCTCGTGCCGGAGCCTTGCAGGCTGACGCTGGCCTTGTCGGCGGCCAGGTGCTCGGCATCGATATCGCCTGAACCGCTCAGATCGGCACGCAGGAACTTGGTATTGCCGCTGGCGGCGATGCGTCCGGAGCCCACCATTTCCAGCACCACGCTGTCGCTGTTGCCGCCATTGATGTCGAGGTCGCCGCTACCGTTGACGGTGGCGGCAACCTGCTTGTAGCGTCCCGTGAAACTGACATCGCCCGAACCCGTCAATTCCAGGATGAAACTGTCGCCGGAAAATCCCGTGATCTTGCTGTCGCCATTGCCGTGCACTTCCACGCGGACGAGGGTGGGCAGCACCAGTTCCACCTGCAGGGGCTGGCGGTGGTGGAACAGCATGCCTTTCGGGCCGATATGCAGGGTCGTGCCATCCTGCGTGGTGTCGACGTTCGACAGCAGACGCTGCTCGCCGCTGACCTTCAGCGAGGGCGTAGCGCCGCGGCGCAGCACCAGGTCGATGGGGCCGGCCAGGTCGATGCTGTTGATATTGGGGGAAACCGGGCGCGTTTCGCTGCGCACGGCACGGCCGGCGGCGCTGCTGGGATTGCTGATTCCCTTGGCGCGCAGCGCGGCATACGACATGGCGATCAGGACCAGTGCCAGCAAGAGCATGGACAGGCCAACTTTGAGCAAGCGTTTCATGGCAGCCTTTCTAGTGACCTTTGAGCAGGGAAACATTCATGGCAACGTAGCGCTTGATGCCGATCAAGGTATAGCGCGTTACGACCAGACTGAGCAGGAAGATGGCGATGCCGCCGAGCAGCATACCCACGCCAAAGACGGTTTGCGTGGTGCGCGCATCGCGGTCCATGTCGGTGGAGATGCGGATGCCCCCGCCGGCCAGCGCTTCGGCCCGCTCCATCATGCGCGAGGAGGCGCCGGGCGCCCCGGGCTCGGACTCGGCCGGGTCATGCTGCAAGCGGCCGGGCAGGTGATCGACTTCGATGCCCGTGTCGCCGATGGTGATGCGCGTTTCGCGCCGTTCGCCATTTTCGCCGCCGTCATCGTCGTGGATGAAGACGTGGCGCAGAGGACCGTCGAGCACCAGTTCGTTGGCGCCGGACAAACCGCTGGCCGTGATGGCGATGCCGGCCAGGTAAAAGCTCAGGCCGACGGCGTACAGGGTGGCCAGCAGGGCCGCGTACACGGCGGCAGGCACGACCATGAACAGGTTGAAGATGGCCAGGCCCACCAGCGAGACGAGCAGGCGCAGCAGGTTGACGGGGGTTTTCTTTTGCTCGAAAGCCTGGCGGTGCGTGCTGTTGCGCAAGGTAAGGGCGATTTTTTTCGGGTCGCCCAGGTCTTCTGCGATCTCGTGCTCGCTGCGGCCGGCCGCAGCGCCTTCGATGAAGGTCTGTTCGTAATAGTCGAGCGTTTTGGCGACCAGGTCCGGTGGCAAGCCTGCCAGCGCGCGCCGCAGTGCGTCGAGATAATCTTGTTTGTTCATCATATTCTTCCTGTCCGCCGCTTCAGCCCATGGCCGGCAGCAGCATGCTTGCCTGGCTCAGCAGCAATGGTGCCTGTGGCGCCTGCTGTGCGTGAATGACGATGAATGTGGCCAGCACCACACCAGCCAGCAGCGCCAGGGCTTTCAAGCTGTTTTTCAAGTGCAAGGTGGTGTGCATGGTATTCCCCGTGGCATGGCCGTTGTCGATGATCAGACTGTACCCAAGCGCACGCGGGCGCACCAGCGCGGTGCGACAGAATGCAATTTCGCGGGGGCGAGCGACACCAGGGGAGGATGCACCGTCAAGTCTACTTTGCCACCTTGCCCGTGGTAATGGCCTTTGCCGCCGCCACGCCGCTGCGCACGGCGGCCTCGATGGTGGCCGGATAGTCTTGCGTCCGGTCATCATTGGCCGTGTAGTCGCCTGCCAGCAGCAAGCCAGGCATGCCGCTGGCGTTGCCGGGGCGAGCCAGGTCGGGCGTGCAGGCAAAGGTGGCGCGCTTTTCCGTGATCAGCTGGGTCCACAGGGGCTGCGCCAGGGCAGGGCGCTGCAACACCTGGGCCAGCTGCGCCGCGATGGCTTGCGCCAGCGGTCCATGGCCTTGCTCGGCGGCATAGCTGGAGGCGCTGATGACGACGGCCAGCAAGCCCGCCTGGTTGCTGTCGAGCTGGCCCCGATCGAAGACGAACTGGCCCCAGTGCTGTTGCTCCGGCGCATCGACGAGGGCGTAGAACGGCAAGTCCAGGTGCACCGAGGCATCGTACTGCAGGTAGCAGGTGCTGATGGCTTCCGGCGTGAACGCTTGCATGCGGTTCACCGCTTCGTCAAGGTGGGCGTCGTGCAAGCCTTGCAGCAGGCTGGCCGCCTGCACGGACGAGGTGGCCACGATCACGCCATCATAGTGCTCGCCGTCATCGACGCCGTCATCAAGCCCCCAGCGGCCATCGGGCAGCGCCTGCAAAGCGGTCACCTTGGCGCCCGTGCGGACTTCACCGCCATGCTGCACCACGTAGCGGCTTGCCGCGTCGGGTAACAGGGCACTCAGGTCCGCCTTCGGGATCAGCATGTCGGAGGCGCGGCGACGGCTCGCGCCCAGGCTGTCGCGCAGCACGTTGAGGAAGACGCGGGCCGAGGCACGCTCGGGCGGGGTATTCAATGCGGCCAGGCACAGCGGGTGCCACATCAGCCGGTTCAGGCGGTCCGTCTGGTCGAAGCGCTGCAGCAATTCGCTGACCGAGCAATCGTTATACAGCTGCCAGCCCATCGTCCGCATGGCGGTGGAAAAGCGCATCAGGGCCAGCTTGTCGGCGCGCAATAATCCCTGGGCGCGCAGCAGGGCCCATGCCAGGTGCAGTGGCGCGGGCAGGCGCGGCGCGATGAAATCCATGCCGCCCGAGCCGGCCGGATAGCGCATCTGCAGGGGCAGGGTGAGGATCAGCTCGTCCGGGTCTTGCCCCGCCAGCTTGATCAGGCGCAAGGTTTCCGTGTAAGCGCCCAGCAGGATGTGCTGGCCGTTGTCGAGCACAGTGCTTTCGCGTTCGACCCGGCGCGCCCGTCCGCCCAGGGTGCGCGCCGCCTCGAATACGCTCACTGCGTGACCGGCGCGCGCCAGTTCCATGGCCGCCGCGCAGCCAGCCCAGCCGGCGCCGATGACGGCGTAGCGCTGCTTCACGGCCTTGTCAGCCACGAACCCAGGTCTTCCAGGCCAGCCACAGTTTGCGGATCGGCGTGAGCGAGATGCGCTGTTTCAGCACGTGGTAGCCGTCGCGCTCGACTTCATTGAGCAGGGTGCGGTAGATGGCGGCCATGATCAGGCCCGGGCGCTGGGCGCGGCGGTCTTCTGCCGGCAAGAGCGCGAAGGCTTCGTCATACGCCTTTTGCGCGCGCGCCACCTGGAAACGCATGAGGTTTTCAAAGTTTTCGCTGTGGCGCGCATTCAGCAAGTCGGCCGCCGTCACATTGAATTGCTGCAATTCGCTGATCGGCAGATAGATGCGCCCCTTGCGCGCGTCTTCGCCCACGTCGCGGATGATATTGGTGAGCTGGAAGGCATGGCCCAGCTTTTCCGCATACAGCAGGGTTTCCGGGCGGGTCGCGCCGAAGATGCTGGCCGACAAGATTCCCACCACGCTGGCCACGTGCCAGCAGTAGCGGCTCATGGCCTGGTAGTCGAGGTAGCGGGTCTGGTTCAAGTCCATTTCCATGCCGTCGATGATGGCCTGCAAATGCTTTTCTTCCAGTTGATATACGTCCAGGTGCGGCTGCAGCGCGCGCATCACGGGATGCGTGGGATTGCCCTCGTACATGGCCTTGACTTCCTTGCGCCACCAGACCAGCTTGGTGCGTGCCACGGCTTCGTCCGTGCATTCGTCGACCGTGTCATCGACTTCGCGGCAGAAGGCGTACAGGGCCGTGATGGCCTTGCGGCGTTCGGCGGGCAGGAACAGGAAGCTGTAGTAGAAGCTGGAGCCGCTCTGGGCGGCCTTTTGTTGGCAGTATTCGTCGGGAGACATAGTCAAAAGAGCAAGGGTTGCAGATCGAAGCCGCTATTCTATCGTCTTACAGAGTGGGCGACGGGGGAAAAGCCGTTTTTACTTGTGTCTCTTGATGCAAGCTTTTGCGCGACATGCGCAGGGCGCGCCAGAAAATGATCAGCCAGTCGCGTTTCTCCAGCTTGGGACGGCGCCGGAACACGTCGTAATTGACGGCTTCGATGGCTTCCAGGATGCGCAATCCCCCTTGCACCACCAGGCGCAACTCCCAGCCGATGCGCCCGCGCAAACGCAGGGCCAGCGGCGCGCCGGACAGCATCAGGGCGCGCGTGCGGGCCACTTCAAAGCGCATCAGGGCGCTCCACTTGCCGTGCGCCTCGGGCCGCTCGAAGGCGGCGGCGGAGACGGCAAAGCGGGTCAGGTCTTCCATCGGCAGGTAGATGCGCTCTTTTTGCTGGTCGATGGCGACGTCTTGCAAGAAATTAATTAGTTGCAAAGCTGAACATATGGCATCGGAATCGCGTACATTCTGTTCATCGGCCGCGCCATACAGGTGCAGCATCAGCAGCCCCACGGGGTTGGCCGAGCGGGCGCAGTAATCGAGCACGTCGTCATAGCTGGCGTAGCGCGTCGTTTCCACATCCTGCTTGAAGGCGGACAATAAATCGTGGAATGGCTTCAGCGGCAACTGGTGTTTGGCAATGACGGCGGCCAGGCGTTCGAACATGGCGGCGTTCTCGCCCCCATGGCCTTCGTGGCGCGCGATGCGGCCCAGCGCCTCTTCGTAGGCGTGCAGGGCCGCCAGGCGCTCGGCCGGCGTGGCGTCGCCTTCGTCGGCCAGGTCGTCGGCGCTGCGGGCGAAGGCATAGATGGCTTCGACGGCGGGCACCAGGCGGCGCGGCAGTAAAAATGATGCAACAGGAAAATTTTCGTAATGGTCTACAGGCATGAACACACTTCTCTAGTCTTGCGTTTGTCCGGCACCCTCAAACGCTGGAATGTGGCCGGGCGTTGTACGTCTCAAGATTAATGACGCATAAGTCACTAAAAACTTTTACGCACGATTATAATTAATAACCAGAAAGTCATTAGGCGAAGAGTACTTCCGCCATGACCAAACTGATATTGTCACAAATTTAAGGATATCGCGTGCGAAAAAGTTTGGCCTGGCCCAAAGGACAGGCAAAAAGTTTCTCCGCATAAAAATATTACAGCCCGCATAGTAAAGGAAAATACCTTGTTTGCCCTGAAAACCCTGCGCCGCGAGACCGGCGCTTCCGCACTTCCTGCCCTGCGGCTGATCGCCGCCGCCGCCCTGGCGATGACATTGGCGGCCTGTTCCAAGCCTGCCGTCAAAGTGGAAGACGTGCGCCCCGTGCGCGCGATTGTGTTGTCTAGTAGTAATGTTGACGTGAGTGCCGAGCTGTCGGGCGAGGTCGTGCCCCGTGTCGTATCGCAGCTGGGCTTCCGCGTGGGGGGCAAGATTGTGGCGCGCAAGGTCGACGTGGGCGCCAGCGTGAAGAAGGGGCAAGTGCTGATGCAGCTCGATCCTGTCGACTTGCAGCTGTCGCAGGCGCAGGCCAAGGCCTCGCTGGTCAGCGCGGAGACGAGCCGCGACCTGGCGCGCGCGGAATTGAAGCGCTACCAGGATTTGCGTGAGAAGAACTTCGTCAGCCAGGCCGTGCTCGACGGCAAGGATGCCACCTACAAGGCGGCGCAGGCGAACGTGGAAGCGGCCCAGGCCCTGTACCGTGGTCAGGCGAACCAGTCCGGCTATGCCAGCTTGCTGGCTGACGTCGATGGCGTCGTCACGCGCATCGAGGCTGAAGTGGGGCAGGTGGTGGCGCCCGGCGCGCCCGTGGTGCAAGTGGCCAGGAGCGGCGAGAAGGAAGTCGTGATCGGCATTCCCGAAGATAAGGTGGAAACCTTGCGCGGCGTCAAGGATGTGGTGGTGCGCCTGTGGGCCGACCCGAAGCAGGCGCTGCCGGGCAAGATCCGCGAAGTATCGCCCGTGGCCGATGCCGCCACGCGCACCTATCTGGCGAAAGTCAGCATCCCGGACGCGCCGCAGGCACGCCTGGGCATGACGGCCGTGGTGCAGTTCGCCTCGCAGACGGCCACGCCGCAGATCAAGGTGCCGTTGACGGCCCTGTTCAATGAAAAGTCGCAAAGTTCCGTGTGGGTGGTGGAAAACGGCGCCGTGAAGCTCGTGCCGGTGACGGTGGGCGGCGTCGCGGGCAATGAGTTGCTGCTGACCTCGGGCGTGAAGGAAGGCCAGACGGTCGTCACGGCCGGCGTCAACCTGCTCAAGCCGGGCCAGAAAGTGACCATTCTCGGCGCCGAACTGGCCAGCAAGCCTGAAGTGGCCGCTGCCCCCGTCAGCGTGGGTGCGGCCAAATGAAGGGCGGCTTCAATCTGTCGCGCTGGGCGCTCGAACACATCCCGCTGACGCGCTACCTGATGGCCGTGCTGCTGATTGGCGGCATGCTCAGCTACGCCAGCCTGGGCCAGGATGAAGATCCCCCGTTCACCTTCCGCGCCATGGTCTTGCAAGCCTACTGGCCCGGCGCCACGGCCTTGCAGATGGCCGAGCAGGTGACGGACAAGCTGGAAAAGAAACTGCAGGAAACGCCGTACATCGACGAGATCACCAGCTATTCGAAGCCGGGAGAAACCTTGATCCTGCTGGAGCTGCGCGAATCGGCGCCGCCCAAGGAAACGGCCGCCGCCTGGTACCAGGTGCGCAAGAAGATCGGCGACATCCAGGGCACCTTGCCGGCCGGCGTCGTGGGCCCGTTCTTCAATGACGAGTTCGGCGACACGTACGGCTCCATCTTCGCCCTGTCCGGCGATGGTTTTACGTACGCGGAAATGAAGGATTACGCGGACAAGGTGCGCCAGGAACTGCTGGCCGTGGGGCAGGTATCGAAGGTGGAGCTGTTCGGCGTGCAGGATGAAAAGATCAATATCATCTTTTCGCACAAGAAATTTGCCCAGCTGGGCATTCCGTTCGACGCCATCGTGCAGCAACTGTCCGCGCAAAACAGCATCAACGCCACCGGCGTGCTGGTGACGCCGACGGACAATCTGCAAGTGCGCGTGACGGGCGCCATGGTGACCGTCAAGGACCTGGAAAACCTGGAACTGCGCGCCAACGGCACGACTTTCCGCCTTGGTGATTTTGCCACAGTAAAACGTGAACTCGTCGATCCTCCCAAGGACAAGATGCGTTTCAATGGCAAGGAAGTGATCGGCCTGGGCGTGTCGATGGAAAAGGGCGGCAATATCATCGACATGGGCAAGGCCTTGCAGGCGACGGTGACGCGCATGAAGGGCGAATTGCCGGTCGGCATAGAGCTGCAGCGCGTGTCGAACCAGCCGGAAGCCGTGTCCGCCTCCGTGGGTGAATTCGTGCATACCCTGATCGAAGCCATCTTGATCGTGCTGGCCGTCAGCTTCGTCGCGCTGGGCTTGCACACCAAGCCGCTGCGCATCGACGTGCGGCCCGGCCTGGTGGTGGCGCTGACCATCCCGCTGGTGCTGGCCGTCACCTTCCTGTTCATGCGCCTGCTCGACATCGACTTGCACAAGATTTCCCTGGGCGCCCTGATCATCGCGCTGGGCTTGCTGGTCGATGACGCCATCATTGCCGTCGAGATGATGGTGCGCAAGATGGAAGAGGGCATGTCGCGTTTCGACGCGGCCACCTTCGCCTACACATCGACGGCCATGCCCATGTTGACGGGCACCCTGATCACAGTGGCGGGCTTCTTGCCCATCGGCCTGGCCAAGTCGGCCGCCGGTGAATACACGTTCTCCTTGTTCTCCGTCAATGCGTTGGCCTTGATCATCTCGTGGGTGGTGGCGGTCGTATTCACGCCCTACATCGGTTATGTCTTGCTGAAAGTCAAACCGCACGCGCACAACGACCATGAATTGTTCGATACGCCGAACTTCCGCCGCTTCCGCCGCGCCGTCACCTGGTGCGTGGAATGGCGCAAGACGACGATCGCCGCCACCCTGGCCATCTTTGCGCTGGGCATCTATGGCTTTAACTTTATCGAAAAGCAATTCTTCCCCGATTCCAGCCGTCCTGAGCTGATGGTGGAACTGTGGTCGCCCGAAGGCACGACCTTTGCTGCGAATGAAAAGCAGGTCAAGAAATTCGAGGCGTTCGTCGGCAAGCTCGACGGCGTGGAAAGTGTGACCAGCTATGTCGGTACGGGCAGCCCCCGTTTTTACCTGCCGCTGGACCAGATATTCCCGCAGACCAATGTGTCGCAAGTGGTGGTCTTGCCGAAGAGCCTGGCCGACCGCGAACGCCTGCGCCAGCAAATCGTCGATGTCTTCAAGAAGGATTTTCCGGAAGTGCGGGGCCGTGTAAAACTGTTGCCGAATGGGCCGCCGGTGCCGTATCCGGTGCAGTTTCGCGTCACTGGACCGGAAGTGGCCGGTGTGCGGGCCATCGCTGACCAGGTCAAGGACATCATGCGCGCCAATCCGAACACCCTGGGCGTGAACGACAACTGGAATGAATCGGTGAAAGTGCTGCGCCTGGACCTGGACCAGGACAAGATGCGCGCGCTGGGCGTCACCTCGAAAACGGTGATGCAGGCGGCCAATACGATTCTGTCGGGTACCGTCATCGGCCAATTCCGTGAAGACAATAAGCTGATCGACATCCAGGTGCGCCAGCCGCTGGAAGAGCGGGCGACGATTTCCGTGCTGAATGACACGAATATCCCGACGGCAACGGGCAAGTCCGTGCCCATTTCGCAGCTGGCCCGCGCGCATTTCGTGTGGGAGCCGGGTGTCGTCTGGCGCGACAAGCGCGAATGGGCCATTACCGTGCAATCGGACGTGATCGATGGTATCCAGGGCGCGACGGTGTCGACGCAGCTGGCGCCGCAGCTGGACGCCTTGCGGGCCAAGTTGCCGGCCGGCTATCGCATCAATGTGAAAGGCGTGGCGGCCGACAGCGGCGAGGCGGAAGCGTCGATCTCGGCGAACTTGCCGCTGGCTATCTTCATCATCTTCACCTTGCTGATGCTGCAGTTGCACAGTTTCTCGCGTTCCCTGCTGGTATTCCTGACGGGGCCGCTGGGCGTGGCCGGTGCCGCGTTTGCCTTGCTGCTGCTGCACCGCCCGCTGGGTTTCGTGGCCAACCTGGGCGTCATTGCGCTGTTCGGCATGATCATCCGCAACTCGGTGATCCTCGTCGACCAGATCGAGCAAGACATCCGCGATGGTTCGGCCCCATGGGACGCCATCATCGACTCGGCCGTGCGCCGCTGCCGTCCCATCGTGCTGACGGCCGCCGCCGCGGCGCTGGCCATGATCCCGTTGTCGCGTTCCGTGTTCTGGGGGCCGATGGCAGTCGCCATCATGGGCGGCCTGATCCTGGCGACGGCCTTGACCTTGCTGTTCTTGCCGGCCCTGTATGCGGCCTGGTTCCGGGTCAAGAAGCCGGAGCCGGCGACCGCAAAAGAAGGCTAGCAGCCAGCGCCAGGGCGCGGGCATAAAAAAGGCGGCATTCCTCTGGGAAATCCAGTAGAATGCCGCCTTTGCTTTACCGAGGGCTTGCCCGTTGAGTCCACGGTAGCCAGATCGCTCCCGAGTTGTTAAAATCAGGGAAGTCGCCTGTGGCAAGCAGTGCAAAGTAGTACAAAATGCGGATGTGGTGGAATTGGTAGACACGCTGGTCTTAGAAGCCAGTGCTTCGGCTTGGGAGTTCGAGTCTCCCCATCCGCACCAATCCGGGTTGTTCCAGCCCGGACGTGCAGCACCATCAAGTTGTTCTTCAGCCTCGTTGCAGGCGTCTTTCCTGTTTTTCTTGCTGCCTTTCCTGTATTTCCGTCATCCCGGCTGCCTTTGCTTGCGCCATTTTTCGCCAGAGATCGGGCGGCAGGGAAGAGCCCGGGCGGAGATTTGCCTGAAAAATGGCCAAATTGAGGTAAATCAAAGGTTTTTTGCCCGAAATCTTCGCTCTGGGCGCATTTCTTTGTTTCGGACGGGGCGCCAGTTCGCATATACTAATGAACGAAGCAGGCTGGAAAGCCTGTCTCTGGCGAAATAAAGAATGCCGGGGCAAGAGTAAAGACAGGGCACCCCCAGGCTGTGGCGATTCATTCGCCGCCGCTGGTATCCTCTGTGGCCGGGCTGCAAAGCCAGCCACTTTCCCGAAGTCCTTTGTTATAATGCCACGCTTTACCGAATGATGGCCGGCCCTGCATTTACTTAGAAGCAAGGCTGGACGCTCGGAGCCCTGTCGCAGTACTGGAAGCGGCGGATTGTTTGGTGCCTGGTGCGGGTTTTTCCCTCAGCCGGGTAGACCAGGTCCATTGTCCTGCTTGCAGTACTTTTACAGATGAATATGCGAGCGAGTGAAGCTGGACCCATGTCTTGTTGCCAGTGATGGCGCAAGGGGTCGGGTCTTCTTTTCTCGCACCAACAGTGTTTATTTTTTGGACGATTTTTTACATGGCAACTGCAGTCGAAACCTTGGGCAAACTCGAACGTCGTATCACGATCTCCTTCCCGCTGACGGACGTCCGCACGGAAGTTGAGAAGCGCCTGAAAGTGCAAGCCCGTACGGCTAAGGCACCGGGCTTCCGTCCGGGCAAAGTGCCGTTGAAAATGGTCGCAGCACAATACGGCTACCAAATTGAATCCGAAGTGCTGAACGACAAAGTCGGCCGCGCGTTCAACGACGCCGCCAACGAAAACAATCTGCGCGTGGCCGGTTTCCCGAACATCGTGCCGAAAGAAGAAGCAGCCGAAGGCCAGCTGGCTTTCGACGCAACGTTCGAAGTGTATCCGGAAGTCGCCATCGGCGACCTGACGGCCGTTGAAATCGAAACCGTGCAAGCCGACGTGTCGGAAGCCGAAATCGACAAGACCATCGACATCCTGCGCAAGCAGCGCGTGCACTTCCACACCAAGGGCGAAGCTGGCGAACACGGCGACGGCGGTGAGCCGATCGCTGCCAACGGCGACCGCGTGACCGTCGACTTCGTCGGTTCGATCGACGGCGTTGAATTCCCAGGCGGCAAAGCTGAAGGCTACGCTTTCGTGCTGGGCGAAGGCCGCATGCTGCCAGAATTCGAAGCAGCGACCCTGGGCCTGAAAGTAGGCGAGTCGAAGACTTTCCCACTGTCGTTCCCAGAGGACTACCACGGTAAAGACGTTGCCGGCAAAACCGCTTCGTTCACCATCACCCTGCAAAAGCTGGAATGGGCGCACCTGCCGGAAGTCGATGCCGAATTCGCAAAGTCCCTGGGCGTTGCCGATGGCGACCTGGCCAAAATGCGCGAAGACATCAAAGTCAACCTGCAACGTGAAGTCGCTGGCCGCGTAAAAGCACGCAACAAGGAAGCCGTCATGGACGCGCTGATCAAAGTTGCTGAGCTGGAAGTGCCAAAAACGCTGATCGCTCAGGATTCCGAGCGCCTGGCCGAAATGACCCGCCAGGACATGGCGCAGCGCGGCATGAACGTCAAGGACGTGCCTTTCCCAGCAGAACTGTTCGCAGAAAAAGCCGAGCGTCGCGTACGCCTGGGCCTGATCCTGTCGCAACTGGTTGGCGACAACAAGCTGCAGGCTACGCCTGAGCAAGTCAAGGCGCAAATCGAAGATTTCGCCCAAAGCTACGAAGATCCACGCGAAGTGCTGAAGTACTACTACAGCGACCGTCGTCGTCTGGGTGAGATCGAAGCCCTTGTATTGGAAGAAAACGTCGTCACCTACGTGTTGGGCCTGTCGAAAGTCACGACGAAAGCAGTTGCTTTCGACGAACTGATGGGAAGCAACGCACAAGCGTAAACCAGTTGGTATCCGGGTGCCGGCTCTTGCCGCAAGGTAGTGGCGGCATCCCCTAACTGCTTCACAAGGAAATGAAATGACAGGTATGAACCGTAATCCGGCGCTGGACACAGAGATGCTCGGCCTGGTGCCGATGGTGGTGGAACAAAGCGGTCGCGGCGAGCGCTCGTATGATATTTACTCGCGCCTGCTGAAAGAACGCTTGATTTTCATGGTCGGCCCGGTCAATGACCAGATGGCCAACCTGGTTGTCGCCCAGCTGCTGTTCCTGGAAAGCGAAAATCCGGAAAAGGAAATCTCGCTCTACATCAACTCGCCAGGTGGTTCGGTCTCGGCCGGCATGGCCATCTACGACACCATGCAGTTCATCAAGCCGGACGTCTCGACCCTGTGCACGGGCATGGCTGCTTCGATGGGCGCTTTCCTGCTGGCCGCTGGCGCCAAGGGCAAGCGTTTCTCGCTGCCGAACTCGCGCATCATGATTCACCAGCCGTCCGGTGGTTCGCAAGGCATGGCGTCCGATATCGAGATCCAGGCGAAGGAAATCCTTTACCTGCGCACCCGCTTGAACGGCATCATGGCCGAGCGCACGGGCCAGACGATCGAACAGATCGCCAAGGACACCGACCGCGACCGTTTCATGTCCGCCGACGAGGCCGTTGAGTATGGTTTGATCGACAAAGTGTTGACCAGCCGCGCTTGATGAGCCCCTACCGGTATTGCTAAGTACGTAAGTTAACGCCCGGGCGCTCAAACGTTCGGGCGTTTCGCTTTTATTTCGGGTAGCATGGAGCTTGTGCGCGTTGTTGACTTGCGCCATGGCTAGCGGCCTTTACGGGCAGCAACCATCATCCGGCTTGCGATTTTGCAATATTGTTAATGCAGTTCCAACCAAAATGCCTTATGTCAGACAAAAAATCCTCTAGCGGCGAAAAATTACTGTATTGCTCGTTCTGCGGCAAAAGCCAGCACGAGGTGAAGAAACTCATCGCCGGCCCGTCCGTGTTCATTTGCGACGAGTGCATCGACTTGTGCAACGACATCATCCGTGATGAAACGTCGAGCATCGAGACGGTGACCGGTACCAAATCGGACCTGCCGACACCGCAAGAAATTGCCGCCTTGCTCGATCAGTACGTGATCGGCCAGCAGACTGCCAAGCGCATCCTGTCGGTGGCGGTGTACAACCATTACAAGCGCCTCAAGCACCTGGGCAAGAAAGACGACATCGAACTGGCCAAGAGCAACATCTTGCTGGTCGGTCCTACCGGTTCGGGCAAGACCCTGCTGGCACAGACCCTGGCGCGCATGCTCAACGTGCCGTTCGTGATCGCCGATGCCACCACCCTGACCGAAGCCGGTTACGTGGGTGAAGACGTGGAAAACATCATCCAGAAGCTGCTGCAAAGCTGCAACTATGACGTCGAGAAAGCCCAGCGCGGCATCGTCTATATCGATGAGATCGACAAGATTTCGCGCAAGTCCGACAATCCGTCCATCACGCGCGACGTGTCGGGCGAGGGCGTGCAGCAAGCCTTGCTCAAACTCATCGAAGGCACGATGGCTTCCGTGCCGCCACAAGGCGGCCGCAAGCACCCGAACCAGGATTTCGTGCAGATCGACACGACCAACATCATGTTCATCTGCGGTGGCGCCTTTGACGGCTTGTCGAAAGTGATCGCCAACCGTTCCGAAAAGAGCGGCATCGGCTTCTCGGCCACGGTGCGCAGCAAGTCGCAAAGCACGGCCAGCGAACTGATGTTGCAAGCGGAACCGGAAGATCTGGTCAAGTTCGGCCTGATCCCGGAACTGGTGGGCCGTCTGCCCGTCATCGCCACCCTGGCTGAATTGACGGAAGAAGCGCTGATCCAGATCCTGGTCGAGCCGAAGAATGCGCTGATCAAGCAGTATTCGAAGCTGCTCGAGATGGAAGGCGCGGAACTGGAGATTCGTCCGGCCGCCTTGCATGCGATCGCCAAGAAGGCGCTGGCGCGCAAGACCGGTGCCCGTGGCCTGCGTTCCATCCTGGAACATGCTTTGCTGGACGTCATGTACGAACTGCCGAGCGAACAAAATGTGGTGAAAGTCGTCATCGACGAAAATACCATCACCAGCGGCGCCAAACCTTTGTTGATTTATCAAGAGACTGCCAAGGCCTCCGGAGAAAATTGATTACTGCCGAGACAAATGCATAAAAAGGGTTTTGATTCCTTAATGCATGGCAGTACAATTTAAATCAATGAGTGCAGGCTTCAATCGGAAAGCCACTCGCGGCGCTTAGCTGCGCGTGGCTTTTTTACTGTGAAAACTGCATTTATTACCGTCATGCGGGTGTGTTTTGCGAAATAGACAGAAAAATGTTTGTTTCACAGAATTATTTATTCTCGCCGGTCTTGTGTTTTGGCAGCGAGCGCCAACATCGTAAACACGCTTTCTATAAGGTACGCCATGACAACTTCCAAATTAACTGAGCAAACTCAACTGCCGTTATTGCCGTTGCGGGATGTCGTCGTTTTCCCGCATATGGTGATACCGCTGTTCGTTGGCCGTCCAAAGTCGATCAAGGCGCTGGAAGCTGCGATGGAGCAGGGCAAGAGCATCATGCTTGCCGCTCAAAAAGCAGCCGCGAAGGACGAGCCGTCTCCTTCGGATATCTATGAAATTGGCTGCGTCGCCAATATTCTGCAAATGCTGAAGCTGCCCGATGGCACCGTCAAGGTGCTGGTCGAAGGCGCGCAGCGTGCCCGTATCAACCACATCAGCGATGCGCCGACGCACTTCATCGCCGACCTGACGCCGCTCGAGTCCGAGCCGGGCGACGAGTCGGAAGTCGAAGCCATGCGCCGCGCGATCGTGCAGCAGTTCGACCAGTACGTCAAACTGAACAAAAAGATTCCACCGGAAATCCTCGCTTCGCTGTCGGGCATCGACGATGCCGGCCGCCTGGCCGACACGGTTGCCGCGCATCTGCCGCTGAAGCTTGAGCAAAAACAAGTCATCCTGGAAATTTTCAGCGTGGCCAAGCGCCTCGAGCACCTGCTGGGCCAGCTCGAAGGCGAGCTCGACATCCTGCAGGTGGAAAAGCGCATCCGCGGCCGCGTCAAGCGCCAGATGGAAAAGTCGCAGCGCGAGTACTACCTGAACGAGCAAGTCAAGGCGATCCAGAAGGAACTGGGCGAGGGCGAAGATGGCGCCGACCTCGACGAGCTGGAGAAAAAAGTCGCTTCGGCAAAGATGCCGAAGGAAGCGCTCGACAAGGCCACCAACGAGCTGAAAAAACTCAAGCTGATGTCGCCGATGTCGGCCGAAGCCACCGTCGTGCGCAACTACATCGACACCCTGGTCAATTTGCCTTGGAAAAAGAAATCCAAGGTCAATAACGACCTGGCGAATGCGGAAAAAGTGCTCGAGGGCGACCACTACGGCCTCGACAAGGTCAAGGAACGCATCCTGGAATACCTCGCGGTGCAACAGCGCGTCGACAAGCTGAAAGCGCCTATCCTGTGCTTCGTCGGTCCTCCGGGCGTCGGCAAGACTTCGCTGGGCCAGTCCATCGCCCGCGCGACGAACCGCAAGTTCGTGCGCATGGCCCTGGGCGGCGTGCGCGACGAAGCCGAGATCCGCGGCCACCGCCGCACCTACATCGGCTCGATGCCGGGCAAGATATTGCAATCGCTGTCGAAAGTCGGCGTGCGCAATCCTTTGTTCCTGCTCGATGAAGTCGACAAGATGGGCGCCGATTTCCGTGGCGATCCATCGTCGGCCCTGCTGGAAGTGCTCGATCCGGAACAGAACCACACGTTCTCCGACCATTACATCGAAGTCGATTTCGACTTGTCCGACGTGATGTTCGTGGCCACGTCGAACTCGTACAATATTCCGCCAGCCTTGCTCGACCGCATGGAAGTGATCCGTCTGTCCGGTTACACGGAAGACGAAAAGACCAGCATCGCGCAGCGTTATCTGCTGCCGAAGCAGATCAAGAACAATGGCTTGAAGGAAGAGGAAATCTCGGTGGCCGAGTCGGCCTTGCGCGACATCATCCGCTACTACACGCGGGAAGCCGGTGTGCGTTCGCTCGAGCGTGAAGTGTCGAAGATCTGCCGCAAGGTGGTCAAGATGCTGCTGCTGAAGAAATCCGACAAGAAGGTCATCGTCAACTCGAAGAACCTGGATAAATTCCTTGGCGTGCGCCGTTATGATTTTGGTGTCGCAGAGAAAGAAAACCAGGTAGGCCAGGTGGTCGGTCTGGCATGGACGGAAGTGGGCGGCGATCTGCTGACTATCGAAGCCGTGTCGATGCCGGGCAAGGGCGGCATCATCCGCACGGGTACGCTGGGCGACGTCATGAAAGAGTCGATCGAGGCAGCCCGCACGGTGGTGCGCAGCCGGGCACAGCGCCTGGGCATCAAGGCGGACGTGTTCGAGAAGAGCGACATCCACATCCACGTGCCGGAAGGCGCGACACCGAAGGACGGTCCTTCGGCTGGCGCGGCCATGACGGTGGCGATGGTGTCGGTCTTCACGGGCATCCCCGTGCGCGCCGACGTGGCGATGACGGGCGAGATCACCTTGCGCGGCGAAGTATTGCCGATCGGCGGCCTGAAAGAAAAGCTGCTGGCAGCGCATCGCGGCGGCATCAAGACGGTCCTGATTCCAGAGCAGAATGTGAAAGACCTGGCCGATATTCCGGACAACGTCAAGAACAAACTGGAGATCGTTCCCGTGCGCTGGATCGACAAAGTGCTGGAAATCGCCCTCGAACGCATGCCTGAAGCGTTGGCGGACGTCGCTGCGGTGGAGGCTGTCACGGCTGCCGCGGCCAAGCCTGACGCGGCCGGCGAGGTAGTAAAACACTAACGTTTTACCCCTGTTTTCCCCAAACAAGCGCTTTTAGAGCGCTTGTTTTATATTGAAACGTGAATTGCGCCCCCAAAGCGCTTGACACATATACAGTGTGGCTTGTTTAATACGCCTGCACATTTTTTTCGCCGGACAGCTGTGGTGCCAAAAGTGCCGCAACGATACGGTAAACGTTTTATACCTTTGTAATTGGGGATGCTAGTGAACAAGACTGAATTGATCGACCACATTGCTGAAAAAGCTGACATTTCCAAAGCCGCCGCTGCGCGCGCACTCGACGCTGTTATCGGCGGCGTGACGGAAACTTTGAAAAACAACGACAGCGTGACGCTGGTTGGTTTTGGCACTTTCTCGGTCAGCGAACGCGCTGAGCGTACCGGCCGCAATCCGCGTACCAAAGAAGCGATCACGATCGAAGCTGCAAAAGTTCCAAAATTTAAAGCTGGTAAAGCTTTGAAGGATGCTGTAAACTAACGGACTTCGGTGAGGTGACAATCACCGGAAACATTTGGCGGCGCCTTCGGGTGCCGCGATTTCAGGGTTGAAGTTCTTTGAATCGCAACCCTGGATACAAATGCAAGTAGTACTGTGTATTTTTCGGAGTGGTAGTTCAGTTGGTTAGAATGCCGGCCTGTCACGTCGGAGGTCGCGGGTTCGAGTCCCGTCCGCTCCGCCAAAAAAATACGCTCTCAAGGAGTGGTAGTTCAGTTGGTTAGAATACCGGCCTGTCACGTCGGGGGTCGCGGGTTCGAGTCCCGTCCGCTCCGCCAGAATATAGAAGCCCGCGCTGCTGAATAAGTAGCGCGGGTTTTTCTTTTATGCGCCCGATTATCTTTGCCCCCCCCTCGTTTTAATTCTGCCGCCATGCTTTTTCCGAATGGCCCGCGCGCGCATTTAAATCCGCTTTAAGCTTTGCCAGGTTTAATGTCCAGGCTGCCGCCTGGCCGGCCATGCGCCGCCAGGGCAGGGCGGGCGCCCTGATTTACTCTTGCTATAGCGCTATGGGCATTGTAGAATCAGGAGATAATGGCTTGGGCGTCAGAATCCTGCTTTAGTTCCAGCGCCAAGTTGTTGAATCTAAAGGGGAAGTGGACATCTGTCCCGTCCATTCCGCCGAAGAAATCAAGGCGAACGCATGTTCGCCTTTTTTTATAGTGATCCACTCATCCCGAATTGGCTGACCATGTTTGAATTTATTCGTACCCATCGACGCTTGATGCAGTTTCTCTTGATGCTGGTCATCGTCCCGTCTTTTGCACTGGTCGGTATCAGCGGCTACCAAAGCTTCGGCGATGGCGCGAACACCATCGCCAAGGTCGGCGACCAGGTCGTTACGCAGCAGCAATATGAAGAAGCGCAACGCCAGCAGATCGACCGCTACCGCCAGATGATGGGCGAGCAGTTCGACCAGAAAATGTTTGACACGCCGGAAGCACGCCAGAGCATCCTCGACAACCTGATCGCCGAGCGCGCCGTGGCCGCCGAAGTGGGCCGTAGCCACCTGGTCATCAGCGATGCCGTGCTGCAAAAGGAAGTGCTGGAAATCCCGGGCTTGACCTTGCCGGACGGTAAATTCGACCTGGAACGCTACAAGGCCATGCTGGCAGCCCAAGGCATGACGCCGCAGATGTACGATGCGCGCCGCCGCAGCGACCTGGCCCTGCAGCAACTGGCCGGCGCCGTGCAAGGCACCGCCTTCGCGCCGAGCACCGTCTCCAAGCGTTTGTCCGACATCACTTCGGAAGAGCGCGAAGTGCAGGAACTGCTGCTGCCGATCGCCCAGTACGTGCCGGAAGTCAAAGTGACGGACGCCATGATCAAGGCTTTCTATGACAAGAACAGCAAGTTCTTCGAAATCCCGGAACAAGCCAAGGTCGAATACGTCGTGCTGGACGACAGCGCCGCCGGCGAGCAAGTCGACGTCACCGACGCCGACGTGACCGGCTACTACGCGAAGAACCAGAAAGCCTACACGACGGAAGAAGCGCGCCAGGCCAGCCACATCCTCGTAGCCGTCAAGAAAGACGCCTCGGCCGCCGACAAGGCAGCCGCCAAGGCCAAGGCCGAAGCCATCCTGGCCGACGTGCGCAAGACGCCTGCCAGCTTTGCCGCCGTGGCGAAAGCCAAGTCGGAAGATCCGGCGTCCGCAGAGCAGGGCGGCGACCTGGGCGTGATTGGCAAGGATGGCTTGCCGGCACCGCTGCTGAGCGCTGTCGCGAAACTCAAGCAAGGCGAGATCAGCGACGTCGTCGCTTCCGATTTCGGCTTCCACATCCTGACCGTCACCTCGCTCAAGCCACAGCACGTGCGTGCGCTGGATGAAGTGCGCGGCGAAATCACGGCGGATCTGCGCAAGCAATTTGCCGCCAAGAAATACTCGGAAATGGCGGAAACGTTCACCAACACGGTCTACGAGCAATCGGACAGCCTGAAGCCGGTGGCCGACAAGCTGAAATTGAAAGTGGAAACCGTCGCCAACCTGTCGCGCACGCCGTCGCCAGCACTGGGCAAGGCGCCGTTCAACAATGCCAAGTTCCTGTCGGCCATCTTCTCGAACGATTCGCTGAAAGACAAGCGCAACACGGAAGCCGTGACCGTTGCGCCGAACGTGCTGATCGCCGGCCGCGTGGTGGAATTCAAGCCGGCGACCAAGCGTCCGCTGGCCGAAGTCGAAACGATGATCCGTCAGCGCGTGACCCTGGAAGAAGCGGAAAAGCTGGCCAAGAAAGCGGGCGAGACCAAGCTGGCAGCCTTGAAGGCATCCGGCGATGCGACGGGTTTCGGCGCGGCGCAATGGGTATCGCGCAGCAAGCTGGACGGCATCAACCGTGCCGCCATCGCGCAAGTCATGAAAGCGGACACGAGCAAGCTGCCAGCCTATGTGGGCGTGGACCTGCCAGCCCTGGGCTACGGCATCTACCGCATTGCCAAGGTGCAGCAGCCGGAGCAAGTGGACGCGGCGCGCCGCCAGCAAGAGAAAGACCAGATCGGCGGCATCCTGGCGCAACAGGAAATGTTCGATTATGTCGAGTACCTGAAAGCCAAGGCCAAGGTGAAGATCGTCAAGCCGGTCACCGCCCCAGCCACCCCAGCGCCGGAAGCACCGTAAGATTTAGTTTCCACGCATAAAAATAGCCGCTCTCAAGCGGCTATTTTTTTGAACACCTGCTAAAACTTACTGCGCGTCGTGACTTGCGTCTTGCGATGCTCACTGTGCTAAAGCACAGTTCCGCTTCTCATCCACAATTCACTTCCGCTCGCTACAGTTTTATCAGGTGTTCGGTACACTGGTTTACTTAGCTTTCAGCAACGGCGCCAGCTGTGGCCAGATATTTTTCAGGATGGTTGGATGGGCTAGCGCATTCGGGTGCATGCGGTCGGCCTGGAACAGCTGCGGCTGGTCGGCGATGCCTTCGAACATGAAGGGCACCAGCGGCGCCTTCCATTCCCTGGCCAGCTTGCCGTATACGCCGTAAAACTGTTCGCCGTAGGCGCGGCCATAGTTGGGCGGCATGCGCATGCCCACCAGCACCACCTGCGCCCCCGTCTTTTTCACGGCGTCGCCCATGGCGCGCAGATTCGCTTCGGCGGCCGCCACGGGCAAGCCGCGCAAGCCGTCATTGGCGCCCAGTTCGATCAGCACGACATCGGGCTGGTGCTTGGACAGCAGGGCGGGCAGGCGCGCGCGGCCGCCGCTGGTGGTCTCGCCGCTGATGCTGGCATTGACGATGCGCGTATCGTTCTTTTGCGCCTGCAGCCGCTGTTCCAGCAGCGCCACCCAGCCCGTGCCCCGCGCCAGCCCATACTCGGCCGAGAGGCTGTCGCCGAGCACCAGCAGCGTTTTTGGTGCAGAATAGGCGTTCGTCATGCTCGATACCAGCAGCAGGGCTGCCGCAGGAAGCAGGGACAGCGTGCGCCGCCGCATGCGGCTGCTGCCCTTGACACTTATTTGTTCACGAAATTTTTTAAGATAGATCAGCATGCCCGAATTCCCTAAAGCGACTTCCACCAGTTTTCTCCCGTCAGAAGCAGCGGCCCAGCGGCCCGCCGCACCCCACAGCCAAAATGCCCAGCCGGCCATCGAAGTGGTCCAGCTGGCCAAGCGCGTACCCGATGCCGATGGTGAGCTGACCATCCTGCATCAAGTCGATTTTACCGTGCAAACGGCGGAGACGCTGGCCATCGTCGGCGCCTCCGGTTCCGGCAAGTCGACTTTGCTGGGCTTGCTGGCGGGCCTGGACACGCCTAGCGAGGGCAAGGTGATCCTCGATGGCACGGATATCTTCGCCCTCGACGAAGACGGCCGCGCCGGTTTTCGCAAGGAAAAGCTCGGTTTCGTGTTTCAGTCCTTCCAGCTGCTGGCCCATTTGACGGCGCTGGAAAACGTCATGCTGCCGCTGGAATTGCGCGGCGACCCGGACGCGAAGGAAAAGGCGCAAGCCATGCTGGGCAGAGTCAACCTGGGCAGCCGCCTGAAGCACTATCCGAAATACCTGTCCGGCGGGGAGCAGCAGCGCGTGGCCCTGGCCCGCGCGTTCGTGACGGAACCGCCGCTGCTGTTCGCCGACGAGCCGACGGGCAGCCTCGATGCGGCCACCGGCGAGGCCGTGATCCAGCTGATGTTCGAGCTGAACCGCGAACGCGGCTCGACCCTGGTGCTGGTCACGCACGACAGCTCGATTGCGGCCCGCTGCGGGCGCACCATCACGATTGCGGCGGGCAGGTTGGTGTAATTGCGGCGCGGTGGTGTTGGATTACGCTGCGCTAATCCAACCTACGGCTTGAGGATGTCGGACGTCGGGTAGGTCGGATTAGCGGAACGCGTAATCCGACAAACACGCACCGCATGCCTATGCCGACAAGGCATTGATCAACCTGCGTATCGCCGGGATCAATTCCCCCGCCGTCAACCCGATGGGGCCGCTGCCTGCCGCCACCAGCGCATCGGCGGCGGCGCCGTGCAGCCACACGGCGCCCAGCGCCGCTTCCCATTCCGGCCAGCCTTGCGCCAGCAGGCTGCCGCACAGGCCGGACAACACGTCGCCCGTGCCGGCCGTCGCCAGCGCGGGGCCGCCCGTGTTGTTGACGACGACCTGGCCGTCGGGCGCGGCGATCACCGTGCCCGAACCTTTTAATACCACGATTGCGCCCAGCTGCGTGGCCAGCTGGCGCGCCGCGCCCAGGCGGTCAGCCTGCACTTCGGCCACCGTCATGTCGAGCAGGCGTGCCGCTTCCAGCGGATGCGGCGTCAATATCGTCGCTCCGGCACCCGTGCGCACGGCCAGCGCCGATTGCAGCTCCGGTTCGGCCGCCATCAGGTTCAGCGCGTCCGCATCCAGCAGCAGGGGGCTGTCGCTGTCAATGGCGCGCTGCAGCAGTTCCACCGTATCGGCCTTGTCGCCGAGGCCGGGGCCAGCCACCAGGGCCGCGAAGTGCAGGCCCGAGAAATCCACGTCCCTGGCGTGCCGGCACATCAGTTCCGGCTGGCCGCTGTCGAAGGCGGGCGGTGCGTCGGGAAACGCGATATACACTCTTCCCGCGCCCGCATGCAGGGCCGTGCGGGCGGCCAGGATGGGCGCGCCGGCCATGCCTTGCGCGCCGCCGATGACGGCCACGCTGCCGTAGCTGCCCTTGTGGGTATTCTGGCGCCGTGGCTGCAGCTGGCGGGCGAACAGGTGCAGGCCGCCCAGCTGCGCCTTCGCCGCGGGCAGCAGGGCAGGGGCTATGGCCAGCGCAGCCACTTCCACTTCCCCCGCATGGTCGCGGCCATTCGCCGTGTGCAGGCCTGGCTTGTCGCCGATGAAGGTGAGCGTATGCGTGGCGCGGATGGCGACGCCATCGATGGCGCCCGTGTCCGCGTGCAGGCCGCTGGGCACATCGAGCGCCAGCACGGGGCAATCGAGATTGTTGACCAGCTGCGCCATGTCGCGGCATTCGCCGTCCAGGGGACGCGACGCGCCGATGCCGAACAGGCCATCGATGACGAGGTGCCAGGGCGCGGCGCCCACTGCCGCAGACGCCATCGAAGTTGCCGCTTCCATGAAGCGGGCGGCGCTGTTGCGCGCGCGGCTCAGCGCCTGTTCGCGCTCGGGCGACGTGGCTTGTGCCTCGGGCGCCAGCCAGACGAGCACCTCGGTGCCGCTGCCGGCCAGGTGCGCGGCCGCTTCCAGCGCGTCGCCGCCGTTGTCGCCGGGGCCGGCCAGCACCAGTACGCGCCGGTGGCCCGCGCCGTCGCCATCTTCCTGGGCGTGCAGCAGCTTCAGGGCGGTACTGGCGGCAGCCTGGCCCGCGCGCTGCATCAGCAGCCCTTGCGGCAGGTCTTGCATGGCCGCTTGTTCGATGGCGCGCAGTTCGGCGATGGAGTACAGCGGTGTTGCAGAGTCGATCAGGGGCATGGAGCGTGTTCCGTTAGTCAGCATGTCTTCAACATAAGGCCGAAGCGGTCGAAAGGCAAGGCGCGCACGCCTGAAACGCGTCCCTGTTTGGCGGCTACAATAGCCATCTCACATAAGCGCGGGGGCAAGGCGATGGACTGGCAATTCTGGATCGACCGGGGCGGCACCTTTACGGACATCGTGGCGCGCCGTCCTGACGGCAGCCTGGCCACCCATAAGCTGCTGTCGGAAAACCCGGGCCAGTACCGCGACGCGGCGCTGGCCGGCATGCGCCAGTTGATGGGCCTTGCGCCTGGCGCGCCGCTGCCCGTGGAACAGGTGGGCGCCATCAAGATGGGCACGACGGTCGCCACCAACGCGCTGCTCGAACGCAAGGGCGAGCCCACCGTGCTGGCCATCACGCGCGGTTTTCGCGACGCCTTGCGCATCGCCTACCAGAACCGCCCGCAGCTGTTCGCCCGCCAGATCATCCTGCCCGAACTGCTGTACGGCGACGTGATCGAGATCGATGAAAGGGTGGGCGCCCATGGCGACGTCGTGATGCCGCTCGACGAGGCGGCCGCGCAGGCCGCGCTGGACCAGGCCTATGCGCGCGGCGTGCGCGCCATTGCGATCGTGCTGATGCACGGCTACCGCTATCACGCGCACGAGGCGCGGGTGGCGCAGCTGGCGCGCGAGGCCGGTTTCACGCAGGTGTCCGTGTCGCACGAGGTCAGCCCCATGATGAAACTGGTGGCGCGCGGCGACACCACGGTGGTCGATGCCTATCTGTCGCCTATCCTGCGCCGCTACGTCGACCAGCTGGCGATGGAGCTGCCCGGCGTGCACCTGCAATTCATGCAGTCGAACGGCGGCTTGACGGATGCGCGCGCCTTCCAGGGCAAGGACAGCATTCTGTCCGGTCCCGCGGGCGGCATCGTCGGCATGGTGCGCGCCAGCGCGCTGGCCGGTTTCGATAGAGTCATCGGCTTCGACATGGGCGGCACGTCCACCGACGTGTCGCATTACGCGGGCGAATTCGAGCGCGTGTTCGAGACGCAGATCGCCGGCGTGCGCATGCGCGCACCCATGATGAGCATCCACACGGTGGCCGCGGGCGGCGGCTCCATCCTGCATTTCGACGGCGCCCGCTACAAGGTGGGGCCGGACAGCGCGGGCGCCAACCCGGGGCCCGCCAGCTACCGGCGCGGCGGCCCGCTGGCCGTCACCGACTGCAACGTCATGCTGGGCAAGCTGCAGCCCGCGTTCTTCCCCCGCGTTTTCGGCCCCGACGCGAATGAAGCGCTGGACGTGGCCACGGTGCGCGCCCAGTTCGAAGCGCTGGCGCGCACGGTGAGCTCCACCCCGGAGCAGGTGGCCGAAGGCTATATCGCCATCGCAGTCGGGAACATGGCCAACGCCATCAAGCAGATTTCCGTGCAGCGCGGCCACGACGTCACCGAATACACTCTGACCAGCTTTGGCGGCGCGGGTGGCCAACACGCCTGCCTGGTGGCCGACGCGCTGGGCATGCGCACGGTGTTCATCCACAGCCTGGCGGGCGTGATGTCGGCCTACGGCATGGGCCTGGCCGACCAGAGCGCCATGCGCGAACAGGCCATCGAGGTGGTATTGGGCGTGGATCTTGCCGGCGATTTCGCGCAACTGGGCGAACTGGCGCGGGGCGACTTGCTGCGCCAGGGCGTGGCAGGGGGGCGCATCGCGCTGGTGTCGCGCGTGCACCTGCGTTACGAAGGCACGGATTCGGCCCTCGTCGTGCTGTTCGATACGGCCGCCGGCATGCAGGCGCAGTTCGAAGCGGCGTATAAAAAACGCTTTTCCTTTTTGATGCCGGCGCGCGCATTGATCGTCGAAGCCATTTCCGTGGAAGCCATCGGCGCGTCCGATGCGCCGCAGCCGGCCACGCCGGCGTATGCGGCGCGCGCGGGCGCGCTGGCGCCCGTGCAGACGGTGGACATGTACTGCGCCGGCGCGTGGCGGCCAAGCGGCCTGTATGCGGCAGACAGCCTGCGTCCCGGCGACGCCATCGATGGCCCGGCCATCGTCAGCGACGCCAACGCCACCACCGTCATCGAACCGGGCTGGCGCGCGGACGTGACGGCGCATGGCCATTTGATCTTGCGCAGAGTGGTGGCCTTGCCCGAGCGGCGCGCCATCGGGACGAATGCCGACCCCGTGATGCTGGAAATTTTCAACAACCTGTTCATGTCGATTGCCGAGCAGATGGGGCTGCGCCTGCAGAATACGGCCCATTCCGTCAACATCAAGGAGCGGCTCGATTTCAGCTGCGCCATCTTCGATGCGCAAGGCCATTTGATTGCCAATGCGCCGCACATGCCCGTGCACCTGGGGTCCATGGGCGAGAGCATCCGCACCGTCATGACGCGCAATGCGGGAACCATGCGGCCGGGCGACGTCTTCATGCTGAACGACCCGTACCACGGCGGCACGCACTTGCCCGACGTGACGGTGATCTCGCCCGTCTTCGATGAAAAGGGAGAATCCATCCTGTTCTACGTGGGCTCGCGCGGCCACCATGCCGATATCGGCGGCACCACGCCCGGTTCCATGCCGCCCGATTCCAGGCGCATCGAGGAAGAGGGCGTGTTGATCGACAATTTCAAGCTGGTCGACGGCGCCACGGGTTTGTTGCGCGAGGCGGAAACACTGTCCCTGCTGGCGGGCGCCAGCTGGCCGGCCCGCAATCCCCGGCAAAACCTGGCCGACCTGCGCGCCCAGGTGGCGGCCAATCAGAAGGGGGCCGAGGAACTGCACAAGATGGTCGCGCATTTCGGCCACGCCGTCGTGCAAGCCTACATGGGCCACGTGCAGGACAATGCCGAGGAAGCCGTGCGCCGGGTCATCACGACCTTGAAGGATGGCAGCTATGCGCTGGACCTGGACAACGGCGCGCAGATCAAGGTGGCGATCAGGGTCGACGTGGCGCGGCGCAGCGCCGTCATCGACTTTACGGGGACCTCAAGCCAGCTGCCGAACAATTTCAATGCGCCGTCCGCCGTCTGCATGGCAGCCGTGCTGTACGTGTTCCGTACCCTGGTCGACGACGAGATTCCCTTGAACGCGGGCTGCCTGAAACCTTTGACCGTGATCATCCCGCCCGGCTCCATGCTCAACCCGCAGTATCCGGCCTCCGTCGTCTCGGGCAACGTGGAAACCTCGACCTGCATCACGAACGCCCTGTATGGCGCGCTGGGGGCGATGGCCGCCTCGCAGGGGACGATGAACAATTTCACGTTCGGCAGCGCCAAATACCAGTATTACGAGACGATATCGGGCGGCTCGGGCGCCGGCCCCGGTTTTGACGGCACGGACGTGGTGCAGACGAACATGACCAATTCGCGCCTGACGGACCCGGAAATCCTCGAGTGGCGCTTCCCCGTGCGCCTGGACAGCTACAGCATCCGCGCCGGGTCGGGCGGGGCGGGGCGCTGGCACGGCGGCAATGGCGGCGTGCGCCGGGTGCGCTTTTTGGAGCCGATGACGGCGGCGATCCTGTCGAACAACCGGATTATTCCGCCTTTCGGCATGGACGGCGGCGAGGCGGGCGCGCTGGGACGCAATTACGTGGAGCGGGCGGACGGCACGGTGGAGCACCTGGCGCATATCGGCAAGACCGGCATGCTGGCGGGCGACGTGTTCGTCATCGAGACGCCGGGCGGCGGCGGTTACGGCAAGACGGAATAGGCCATGTCGGCACTGGCACCGCTGAGCTGCGCGCGCACCTGGCCCACGTCGCGCATGGGCGCGCGGCCGAACTGGCGGCTGTATTCGCGGCTGAACTGCGATTCGCTGGCGTAGCCGACGCGGTAGCCGGCCGTGCCCGCGTCGATCTGCTCGACCAGCATCAAGCGCCGCGCTTCCTGCAGGCGCAGCAGCTTCTGGTACTGCATCGGCGTCATGGCCGTGATCGCCTTGAAGTGGTGGTGCAGCGACGACATGCTCATGTTCGCCATGCCGGCCAGGTGCTCGATGCGCAGCGGTTCGCAATAATTGTGCTTGATCCAGTCGATGGCTTGCCCCACCTGGTGCGACTGGCTGCTGGCCAGCGCCATGTGGCGCAGGCGCGCGCCGACAGGACCATTGAGCAGGCGGTAGGTCAGCTCGCGGCGGATCAATGGCGCCAGCGCGGCGATTTCTCCCGGCTTGTCGAGCAGGCGCACGAGGCGCAGCATGGCGTCAAGCAGCTCGGCCGACACGTCGCTGACGGAAATGCCGCGCGTGGCGGGCAGGATTTTCTGCTGCGCCGCGCTTGCGCTGCTGCTTTCGCTGTCGAGCAGCGCGGCCACGTCGGCGATGTCGATGCCCAGCACCACGCACAGATGCGGTTTGTCCACGCTCGCTTCCACCACGCGCACCTGCACCGGCAGGTCGACGGAGGTCAGCAGATACTGCATGCGGCTGTAGTGGAAGGTTTCGCTGCCCAGGGTGACGTCCTTCGCCCCTTGCGCAATGATGGCCACGCTGGGGCGCGCCGCATGGAACAGCGATTCCGTGACGGACGACTGGCGGTGGAAGGTGAGGTTGCCGATGGCCGTCGTGTAGTCGCCCGTGCGCGGCGCGTGGCGGCTGATCAGGGCGGCGATTTCATCTTGCGGCGGGAGTGGTGTGGGCAGGGTGGACATGTGGGCCAGTATGCGTCAGGTAGGAAAGGGCAGGGGCTGATCTTACGCAGATTTGGAGGATCGTGCAAAGGTCTTGCAGGATCGCGATAACGGCGGCCGGGTATCTCGGGCACACTTGTGCAATCGCATGCACGGCACGCGTCACCCCCTCGTCACACATATATAGATACAGGAGTTTTCATGACCACCATCGCCAAAGGCTACGCCGCACTGGGCCCGACTTCCGCACTGCAACCGTTCACGTTCGAGCGCCGCGCCCCGCGCGAAGACGACGTGGCCATCTCGATCAAATATTGTGGCGTGTGCCATTCCGACATCCACCAGGCGCGCGACGAATGGGGCGGCGCCGCCTTCCCGATGGTGCCCGGCCATGAAATCGCCGGCGTCGTCACGGCCGTTGGCGCCAACGTCAGCAAGTTCAAGGTGGGCGACCACGTGGGCGTGGGCTGCTTCGTCGATTCCTGCACCACCTGCAAGACGCGCAACGTGGACCTGGAGCAGTACATGCCTGGCCTGATCCAGACCTACAACGGCCTGGAAGCGGACGGCAAGACGGCCACGCAGGGCGGTTACTCGGACAGCATCGTCGTCAAGGAGGGCTATGTGCTGTCGATTCCCGACAACCTGCCGCTGGACGCGGCCGCACCGCTGCTGTGCGCCGGCATCACCCTGTATTCGCCGTTGAACCACTGGAAGGCGGGCCCTGGCAAGCAGGTCGCCATCCTCGGCATGGGTGGCCTGGGCCACATGGGCGTGAAAATCGCCCACGCCATGGGCGCCGAAGTGACGGTGCTGAGCCAGACCCTGTCGAAGCGCGAAGACGGCCTGCGCCTGGGCGCCAATCATTACTATGCCACCAACGATGCGGAAACGTTCAGCAAACTGGCCGGCACGTTTGACCTCATCATCTGCACGGTGGGCGCGTCCATCGACTGGAACCAGTACATCAACCTGCTGAAGGTCGATGGCAGCATGGTCATCGTCGGCATCCCGGACGGCGCCGTGCCGCCGATCAGCGCCTTCGGCCTGGTGGGCGCGCGCCGCAGCCTGTCCGGCTCCATGATCGGTTCGATCAAGGAAACCCAGGAAATGCTGGATTTCTGCGGCAAGCACAATATTGTGTCGGACATCGAGATCATCCGCATCCAGGATATCAATGAGGCGTTCGAGCGCGTGGTCAAAAGCGATGTCAGATATCGTTTTGTGATTGACATGGCGTCGCTGTAACACCCGGCGCGCTTGTGTTTGTTGGATTACGCGCTTTGCGCTAATCCAACCTGCGCATATCCAGCGTTCCGGTAGGTCGGATTAGCTCGCAGAGCGTAATCCGACATCCCCACCAAATCATCCCATCCCCGCCAAAAATCAAGCTCCCTTGTCAATTTTTCTTTCCTTGCGTCAAAAATCGGCATAAAATGAAACCGTACAGTACAGTTTCACTACGTAGATTTAAAAATCAGCCATCCCCGGCGTGTTGGCCTGGGCAGGGGAGGCGTCATGGATAAAAAATGGACACTTCAGTAAATAAAGGGGCGCCGGCGATCCCGGCGGTCTTCAGGGGCAAGCGGCTTGCCCTGACGGTTTTTGGCATTTTTCTCGGATTTTCCGGCCTGGCCCTGGCGGCGGGCGGCATCGAACTGATTACCCTCGGCGGTTCCTGGTATTACCTGCCGGCCGGTCTGGGCCTGCTCCTCGCCGGCGTGCTGTATTTGCGCCGCAAGCCGCTGGCCAGCAGCATCGTCGCCGTGCTGGTCGTCGCCACCGTGGTCTGGGCCGTATGGGAAATCGGCTTCGCCTTCTGGCCCATGGTGCCGCGCCTGGCGCCGTTCCTCGTCATCGGCCTGGTGGCCGCCTTGCTGCATCCGTGGCTGGCGGGCCGCAAGCACAATGGGCAGTCGCGCGGCTTCGCGGCCCTGTTTGCCGTCGTGCTGGTAGCCGGTTTCGCTGCCATGTTCAAGCCGCAGGGCGTGCTGGAAGCCACCGCGCAGCCGCAGCAGGATGCCGTGAAGGCCATCAATGACGGCAGCGCCAACTGGGCGCATTATGGCTATAGACCGCAGGGCACGCGCTTCGCGCCGTACACGCAGATCGACAAGGCTAACGTCGATCAGTTGCAGGTGGCGTGGACCTACCGCTCGGGTGAACTGGCCGAAGGCGCGTCCGAATCGCAGAATACGCCGCTGCAGATCGGCGACACCATCTATACGTGTACGCCGACGAGCAAGGTCATCGCGCTGGACGCGGACACGGGCAAGGAGCGCTGGACCTTCGATCCGAAGCCAGCCAACACGAAGACGTGGAACCGCTGCCGCGGCGTCGGCTACTACGAGCCGGCCGCAGTGACAAAACCGTTCCAGTTCGAGGGCATGCAGCCGGCCAGCGCGCCGGTGGCGGGCGCGTGCGCCAGGCGCATCGTGCAAGTGACCATGGATGCGCGCTTGATCGAGATCGACGCGCAGACGGGCAAGCAGTGCGAGGGCTTCGGCGACAAGGGCTCCGTCGACCTGACCGTCGGCCTGGGCAAGGTCAAGATGAACGTGCCGTACTACGCCTACACGTCCGCGCCCACGGTGGCGCGCAACCTGATCATCCTAGGCGGCTGGGTCTTCGATGGCCGCTCCACGGATGAACCGTCGGGCGTCGTGCGCGCCTACAGCGCCGACACGGGGGAACTGGTGTGGGCCTGGGACCTGGGCAATCCGGCCATCACCAAACTGCCGCCGCAAGGGCAGACCTACACGCGCAGTACGCCCAACATGTGGTCGACCCCGGCCTTCGACGACGAATTGGGCCTGGTGTACCTGCCGACCGGGAACGAGCAGCCCGACTTCTGGGGCGGCAAGCGCCCGCCGCTGACGGAAAAATACGCGTCGGCCATCGTCGCCCTCGACATGGCCACGGGCCGCGAGCGCTGGACGTATCAAACCGTCCACCACGATATCTGGGACTACGACGTGGCCGCACAGCCGGCCCTGTACGACGTCCCGGACGGCAAGGGTGGCAAGATTCCCGCGCTGGTGCAGCTGACCAAGCGGGGACAGATATTCATGCTGGACCGCCGCACGGGCAAGCCGATCGCCGAAGTCATCGAAAAAGCCGTGCCGCAGGAGCACGCAGCCGGCGACTGGGTGGCAAAGACGCAGCCATATTCCACCGGCATGCCGGCCCTGGGTGCGGAAGCGCTGACGGAGCGCGACATGTGGGGCGCCACCTTCTTCGACCAGCTGGCGTGCCGCATCAGCTTCCGCAAGCTCAATTACCAGGGCGAGTTCACGGCGCCAAGTACCAGGGAGACGCTGATCTACCCGGGCTACTACGGCGGCTTCAACTGGGGCGGCGCGGCCGTCGATGAAAGCAATGGCTATATGTTCGTCAACGATATCCGCATGCCGCAAGTGGTCAGGCTGGTGCCGCGCGAAACGGTGGACGTGGCCAAGCTGACCTCGGGCCACGGCGTGGGCAGCACCTATCCGATGGATGGCACGCCGTTCGTCATCGACCACAAGGCGTTTAACTCTCCGCTGGGCATTCCCTGCCAAAGTCCGCCGTGGGGCGTGTTTGCCGCCATCGATCTCAAGACGCGCACGAAAGTGTGGGAGCGTCCGGCCGGCACGGTGCAGGATGCCGTCATCAACGGCGTGCGCGCCCGGCTGCCTGTCCCGCTGGGCATGCCGACCCTGGGCGGCGGCATGAGCACGGCGTCCGGCCTGGTGTTTTATGCGGGCACGCAGGATTATTATTTGCGCGCCATGGATATCGCCACCGGCCGCGAAGTGTGGAAGGCGCGCATGCCGGTCGGCTCGCAAGGCACGCCGATGACGTATGTGTCGCCCAGGTCGGGCCGCCAGTATGTCGTGGTGGTCGCGGGCGGCGCCCGCCAGAGTCCGGACCGGGGGGATTACGTGATAGCATACGCGCTTCCCAAGACACAGTAAGAGTCAGCTTCATGCCCCAGTTGCGCACCGTTTCAGCTTCCCCGACTACCCGAAGCGAGGAGCGGCGGCGCAAGCTGCTGGTGGCGGCAGCGTACCTCTTCCTCGCCTCAGGCTACGACGGCGTCAGCATGGACGCCATCGTGGCCGAGGCGGGCGGCTCGAAGGCCACCGCCTACCGCTACTTCGGCAGCAAGCAGGAGCTGCTGGTGGCGGTGGTGGAATACTTGTGCGCCGACTTCATCATCGACTTGCGCCGTCTCGATACCTCGCAAGCGGGCCTGGAACAGGGCTTGCAGCTGATCCTCGATGAACTGGTGGCCGTCGTCACCAGTCCCCGCCACGTGGATTTCTACCGCCTCGTCGTCACGGGCGCGGCCGCCGTGCCGGCCGTCGGCCTGACCTGGTACGAACACGGCCCGCAAGTGTGGCACGCGCTGATCCTGCGCCTGCTGGAACAACAGCGCACCCGGGGCCGCATCGCACCCGACACCTCGTTTTCCAATTTGCCGCAAATCCTGTTCGATGCCGTCTTCTCGCACCTCACCACGCGTACCGTCATGCTGGGGCAGGGCGGCGATGCGGCCACGTTCCGGCCCTTGATCGCGGAGCTGATCGAGCTGGTGGTGGCGCGGGTGGAGCGTAGCCCGGATTAGGCCCGGAAGGGTTGCAATCCGGCTGGCGTGATCTCGCGAATCGCATGCACGGATACGCTGCCGGTTGCGATGGCCTCCGCCGGCGCGCGCAAGCCGCGAGGAGTTCCAATATGCCGGCAACTCGCGCCATACATGCAGGCCGTCTGCCGCGCCGCTGTGCCGTCCCGCCAGACTATCCCGAGCCATCCGGTTTTCATCTTGCATTGTTTGTAACTGGGACATTTTGTCTCAATGTATGGAAATTGTTTTAAAGTAGTATGCATCAGAGCGTGCAGCAATACCAACCTTGAACAGGCGCTGCTGAAGCAGCGTTTTGAGGTGGCGCTCCCCATGATAGATAGTGTCAAGTAATAGACTGGAAATACGCAAAATGATGGATTGGACCCCTATAGTCTTCGTTACGTTCAAGGCTCTCGTGCTCGGCACGGGCATGTTCTTCGCCATCAAGTGGCATTACGATCAAGGGAAGAAGGATAAGGATAAGGCGAAGCAGAATCGCGCGGTGCTGCGCGCGAGCGGCAAGGTGGTCGCAGGCTTCGTGCTATTGCTCATGGGCCTGGGACTCGTCACCTTCGTCATTGTCAGGATGGTTGGTCTGGACATGACCCTCCCTTGATGCGCCAGCCATTCATCAGGGCTTCTTCTGCGGGAGCTGTTCGGCAAGCCCGATGAGGATGCCTTCAGGGCCACGGATGTAGCAGAGCCGATACATGTTTTCGTACTGGACGACTTCGCCGGCCAGCTTCGCGCCGCGTTTGACGAGCCGGACGAGCGTATCGTCGATATCGTCGACGGTAAACATGACACGCAAGTAACCGAGAGCGTTCACTGGGGCGTTGCGGTGATCGGCGGCCACGGGCGGCGCGAGGAAGCGCGATAACTCGAGACGGCTGTGGCCGTCCGGCGTACGCATCATGGCAATCTCGACGCGCATGCCAAGCAGTCCCGTGACGCCATCCGCCCAGTCTCCTTCAACCGGGGCGCGCCCTTCGAGAGCGAGTCCCAGTTCGGTGAAGAACTCGATGGCGGCATCGATGTCTTCTACCACGATGCCGACATTGTCCATACGCTTGACTGTCATCTTGCCTCCTGGGTGCCTAACGTCAACTGGACGTCAAATTGCCGCCTTGACGCATGCACTCTCGCCGCAGATTCTCATGGTCACACGGTTGCGACAGGATCAGGTAGCAATACCATACTTGTGTTGCGTGGCAGCGTATTGCTGCTTCAGCGACTCCAGTTTCGGATGCTTGGGATCGATCTTGCTGATCACCTGCATCTGGTGCTGCGCCTGTTCGGCCAGCGGGGCTTCCCAGCCCAGCATGTTGAGTTGGCGCAGGATGGCGTCGACGGAAGCGAACAGCACCGGCAGGTTGCCCGGCGTCTTGCGCAGGGCCTGGCGCAGCACGAAGACGGCGCCCTTGAGCTCTCCGCTTTCCGATTTGCTGGCCGCATCCTGCATCAGTTCCTGCACCTGGTTGCTGATCTGCTGGCCCATGCCTTGCGCCAGGTCGTGGCGGCCCGCCTTTTCAAAGACATCGACGGCCGCTTCCATCGTCACGTCGCTGTCGGCTTCGTTGACGAGTTTCATCATGACGTCGGACGCCGCCTGTTCCAGATTGTTTTTCAGGCAGCTTTGCACGAGGCCCACCTTCAGCTGCGTCGACAGGCCCCGCGCCGTGTCCAGGGCGGCGGCGGCCAGCTGCAGTTCGCTGGCGGCGGCGATGTCGTTGCCCGACAGTTCATGCAGCATGGCCGCCGAGATGGCGCGGCACGCTTCCACGTTGGCGCCGCCACGCAGCGAGCGTTCCATGTCGCGCAGCACGCCGCTCGCCTGCGGCGCATCACCTTTCTTGACCAGCGTCTTGACCAGGTTGACATGGTCTTCCGGGTCGCGGAATTCGGAGTACTTCGCTTTCGTCACCACCTGTTTATATGCCCGTTCGGCCGCGCCGATGTCTCCCGTGTCATAGGCGATGCCGCCCAGGTGGCGCAAGCGGCGCACCATGTGCGGCGAAATGGCCACCGCGTCCTCGAGGATTTTCTTCGCCTGCAGCTGCTGGCCCATGGCTTCATGGTTTTGCGCCAGCAAATCATAGGCGGCCATGAAGCGGGGATAGACTTCCACCAGTTCCAGCAGCGCATCCTGCGCCTCTTCGTGGCGCTGCTGCTCGAACAGGGTGCGCGCCAGTCCCAGATGGGCCCAGGCCATGGGCCGCGTGGCCAGCATGTCGCCATACAGCTGTTCCGCTTCCTTCCATTCATCGAGCGCGATGTGCAGTTCGGCGCGCAGGCGCGCGAAATCGGCCGCCAGGCGCGGGTGCTGCAGCTCGGCCGCGCGGCAGCTTTTCACGGCTTCGCGCAAGTCGCCCTTGTCGATCAGCTGATACGTGGGCAGGAACATGGCGCGCCGTTCGATGGCGCGCGCGATGCGCCCGCTCAGCACATCGACGGTGAACGGTTTCAAGATGTAGTCCGACGGGGTCAGCTCGGCCGCGCTGATCACCTTGCTGTGGATGGCTTCCGAGGTCAGCATGATGAAGATCGTCCACAGCCCGATCAGCTTATGGTGGCGCAAGTCTTCCAGCAATTGCTGGCCATCCTGGCCGTCCGTGCCGCTACCAAGATCGTATTCGCACAGGATGATGTCGAACGGTTTCTTCGTCAGCAAGCGGATGGCCGTGCCGGAATTGACGGCATATTCCACCTTGGTGATGGCCGCCTGGTTCAGCATATTGTGCAGATTGCCCCGCATGCTGGGGTTCGGGTCGACGATCAGGACAGATAAGTCGCTAGTTTCTGGCATGGTTCAGCTCTCGTTCATCTGTTCGGTCATTTGCGGGAACTCTTCTTATATGTATCTGCCTGGCAGTATTACTTTTTATCAGCATACTGCAAAGCCGGGCGACACTGCCAGCAAAATGCATGCAATCGGGTGCGGGGCAGGGTACCGGGTGCATCCGGTGGCGTGCGGCGTTGTATTTCATGGCGCCGTTGCCCTGTGCGCGGGTGCCGGCGACGCATATCCCAGCAAATAGTTGACTAGCATGATAGTATCCTAATTACAACTAATGTTGGATGCCGCGCAATCTTGCGGCCAGGCATGCGCAAGGCTGTACCGGGCGCTTTTCTTCTTTCTGGTGTCGATACCCGTATGCGTGTTCCTGACCTTTCTTCCCTGCGGCGCATTGCTGTCCCCCTCGCATTTGGCGGCAATAGCGAACAGCAGCACACCTATTTTGCGGAGCTGCACCGGGTCGGCATGGTCACGCAGCTGCTGGGCATCATTGCCTACAGCCTGACCTGGCTGATGATGCCGGAGCCGTATCATCCGAACTTCTCGCACGCCGTGCTGGCGTTGCTGGGCATGTTGACCAGCCTGATCGTGCGCTACCGCTGCACCACCTTGCCCGTGCTGACCATCACGGGCGCCTGCGCCGTGCTGACCCTGACTTTTGGTTTGCGCACCATGGCCGACGCCGTCCATCACGCCAGCTTCTGGGTCTTGCCCGTGGGCGTCTTCATGACCCTGGCCATCGCCTCCATCTTCAATGGCGGCCTCAGCTACCTGGCCGTGGTGGCCGGCGTGTGGTGGAACGTGGGCCATGGCCTGTATCCCGTCAACGCGGGCTTGCCCGATCAATCCTGGGCGCCGTTGATGATCGCCGTCAGCATCCTGTTCGGGCTGGCGCTGAATGTCAGCTTCAGTTTGTTGCGCTTGCGTAACTATCACTCCAAGCTGGAATTGACGCGGCTGGCCTTCCAGGACAGCCTGACGGGCCTGAACAACCGCCGCATGTTTACGCAGCGCGCCCAGCAGATGCATGGCGCGCCGCATGGCGGCATGCTGCATTTCCTGATGATCGATATCGACGATTTCAAGATCATCAACGACCAGCAGGGCCACGATGCGGGCGACGAGGTGCTCGTGCGCACGGCCGCCATCATCGCCGACAAGGCGCAGGGCCATCTGTGCGGGCGCCTGGGCGGCGAGGAATTCGGCGTCGTCTACGCGGGCGACCGCGAGGCCGTGCGCGCCTTTGCCGGCGCCCTGGTCGCTGCCGTCAGCCAGGCGTTTCATGCCGCACAGTTCGTGTCGATCAGCGTGGGCGTGGCCGAACTGGACCGGGGCAAGGACCTGGGCCACAGCTACCGGCTGGCCGACGAGGCGCTGTACCTGGCCAAGCGCCAGGGCAAGAACCGCTACGTGATCGCCTGACGGCTGCCTGATGCGGCTGTCTGGTGAATGCCTGGCTCCGTTGTTGCAAGTTGGCAAAAACTGCCGGTTTCAGGGGCAAAATGGCCGCAAAGCCATAAGTTCCGGTAATAAAGCAGGGGTAAAACGGGTATAATGCGCGCAAAGGAAATTTGCCGTACGAAAGATATTGTCATACCTACCTTTAACCCGCAGCCACGCTGCATCAACCACCTTCCAATCATGTTGATACTGCCGGGTTCCAATGCCCTGTCTCATTTCCGTAGCCACCGTCTGTTAAGCCAACTGCAAGCCGTCTCGCCTGCGATTGTTGCCGTACAAGCACGCTATGTCCATTTCATCGATGCCAGCGCGCCTCTCACCAACGACGACAGCACGCGCCTTGGCGCCTTGCTGACGTACGGCGAGCCGGCCCACGCTGACAATACGGAAGGCGCTGCCGAAGAATTCTTCGTCATCCCCCGTTTCGGCACGATTTCGCCGTGGGCCTCGAAAGCCACGGACATCGCGCACAACTGCGGCATGGCGCACATCAAGCGCGTCGAACGCGGCATCGCTTTCCGCATCAACCTGAAATCGGGCATCCTGGGCAGCGCCATTGGCGCCGGCAAATTGACGGACGAGCAGGTGCAAGCTGTGGCCGACCTGCTGCACGACCGCATGACGGAATCCGTGCTGCGCAGCGCGGACGACGCCAAGGACCTGTTCCGCACCCTGGAAGCGCGTCCTCTGGAATCGATCGACTTGCTGGGGCAGGGCAAGCGCGCACTGGAAACGGCGAACACGGAACTGGGCCTGGCGATGTCGGAAGACGAAATCGACTACCTGGACGCCGCCTTCACCAAGGCCGGCCGCAACCCGACGGACGTGGAACTGATGATGTTCGCGCAGGCGAACAGCGAGCATTGCCGCCACAAGATCTTCAACGCCGACTGGACCATCGACGGTGTGGCGCAGCCCAAGTCGCTGTTCGGCATGATCAAGAACACGCACGAACTGCAGCCGAAGGGCACCGTCGTCGCCTACAGCGACAACTCGTCCATCATGGAAGGCGCCACCGTGTCGCGCTTCTACCCGCGCGGCGACAAGCACGAATACGCTGCATCGACGGAACTGACGCACACCCTGATGAAGGTGGAAACGCATAACCACCCGACGGCCATCTCCCCATTCCCTGGCGCCTCCACGGGCGCGGGCGGCGAGATCCGCGACGAAGGCGCGACGGGCCGCGGCGCCAAGCCAAAAGCCGGTTTGACGGGCTTCACGGTCTCGAATCTGTCGCTGCCGGACGCCGTGCGCAGTTGGGAAACGGCCGCTTCCGTGACGGCGCCGCTGGCCTCCCGCACGGATGCGGACCAATACGGCAAACCGGAACGCATCGCGTCGCCCCTGCAAATCATGATCGAAGGCCCATTGGGCGGCGCCGCGTTCTCGAACGAGTTCGGCCGCCCGGTCCTGGGCGGCTACTTCCGCACGTATGAGCAGAACGTCGGCACGGATAAAGACGCCGTCTTCGGCTACCACAAGCCGATCATGATCGCTGGCGGCATCGGCAATATCTCGGCGCAGCACACGCACAAGAACGACATCCCCGTCGGCAGCCTGCTGGTGCAGCTGGGTGGCCCGGGCATGCGCATCGGCATGGGCGGCAGCGCCGCTTCGTCGATGACCACCGGCAGCAACACGGCCGACCTGGACTTCGATTCCGTCCAGCGCGGCAATCCGGAAATGGAACGCCGCGCCCAGGAAGTCATCAACGCCTGCTGGCAAATGGGCGCGGACAATCCGATCATCTCCATCCACGACGTGGGTGCGGGCGGCTTGTCGAACGCGTTCCCGGAAATCACCAACGACGCCAAGCGCGGCGCGATTTTCGACCTGCGCAAGGTGCCGCTGGAAGAATCGGGCATGGCGCCGAAGGAAATCTGGAGCAATGAGTCGCAGGAACGCTACGTCCTGGCCATCGCGCCGGAAAGCCTGCCGCTGTTCAAAGCCATGTGCGAACGCGAACGCTGCCTGTTCGCCGCCGTGGGCGTGGCCACCGAAGAGCGTCAATTGAAGCTGATCGACCCGGAACTGGGCAACGAGCCGGTCGACATGCCGATGGACGTCTTGCTGGGCAAACCGCCGAAGATGCAGCGCGACGTGGTCCACGTGGCCAACGATTTCCCTGCCATTGATCTCACCGGCATGGACCTGGTTGATGTCGCGCAAAAAGTGCTGCTGCTGCCGACCGTGGCCGACAAATCCTTCCTGATCACCATCGGCGACCGCAGCGTGGGCGGCATGACCGTGCGCGACCAGATGGTGGGACCATGGCAAGTGCCGGTGGCCGATTGCGCCGTCACCACCATGAGCTTCGAGGGCTACCTGGGCGAAGCGATGGCCATGGGCGAACGCACGCCGCTGGCCGTCATCGACGCAGCAGCTTCCGGCCGCATGGCCGTGGGCGAAGCCGTCACCAACATCGCCGCCGCGGCGATTGCAGACATCTCCGACATCAAATTGTCCGCCAACTGGATGGCCGCCTGCGGCCAGCCTGGCCAGGACGCAGCCCTGTACGACACCGTCAAGGCTGTCGGCATGGACCTGTGCCCGGCACTGGGCATCAGTATCCCCGTCGGCAAGGATTCGCTGTCGATGCGCACGACGTGGAAAGACGAGGGCACGGGCGCGGCGAAATCCGTCACGTCGCCGGTGTCGCTGATCGTGTCCTCGTTCGCGCCAGTGACGGACGTGCGCAAGTCGCTCACGCCGCAGCTGAAGACGGACAAGGGCGATACGTCCTTGATCCTGATCGATCTGGGCCGCGGCAAGAACCGCCTGGGCGCTTCGGCGCTGGCGCAAGTCATGGGCCAGCTGGGCAATGAAACGCCGGACGTGGACAGCGCGGAAGACTTGAAAGGCTTCTTCGCCGCCATCCAGAAGCTGAACAGCGACGACAAGCTGCTGGCCTACCATGACCGTTCGGACGGCGGCCTGTACGCCACCCTGACGGAAATGGCCTTCGCCGGCCACACGGGCATGTCCGTCAACCTCGACATGCTGACCATGGAAGGCGAGCACTCGAGCGACTGGGGCGACGCCAAGAACTGGACGGGCCAGGTGGCGGAACGCCGCAACGAACTGACGCTGCGCGCCTTGTTCAGCGAAGAGCTGGGCGCCGTCATCCAGGTGCGCGCGGAAGAAAAGTCGCTCGTCATGGACGTGCTGCGCACCTTCAACCTGGGCGCCTGCAGCCATATCATCGGCAAATTGAACGACCGCGACGTGATCGAATTCACGCGCGACGCCAAGCTGATTTACACCCAGCCGCGCGCGGAACTGCACCGCCTGTGGAGCGAAACGAGCTGGCGCATCGCCCGCCTGCGCGACAATCCGGCCTGCGCGGACGCCGAATACGACCGCCTGCTGGATGCGCAGGATCCGGGCATGTCGCCTATCGTCACCTTCGACCAGAACGACAACATCGCCGCGCCATTCATCGCCACCGGCGTGCGTCCCCGTGTCGCCATCCTGCGCGAGCAGGGCGTCAACTCGCACATCGAGACGGCCTACGTGATGCACCAGGCAGGCTTCACGGCTGTCGACGTGCACATGAGCGACCTGATCGCGGGCCGCGTCAAACTGGACGACTTCCAGGGCGTCATCGCCGTGGGCGGCTTCTCGTACGGCGACGTACTGGGCGCGGGCGAAGGCTGGGCGAAAACCATCCTGTTCAACGCCAGCCTGGCGGAACAGTTCGCGCGCTTCTTTAACCGCACGGACAGCTTCGGCCTCGGTATCTGCAACGGCTGCCAGATGATGAGCAACTTGAAATCCATCATCCCCGGCGCCCACGCCTGGCCTAAATTCACGCGCAATAAGTCGGAGAAATTCGAAGGCCGCTTTGCCATGGTCGAAGTCATGGATTCCCCATCGATCTTCTTCAACGGCATGGCCGGCACCCAAGCCGGCATCGCCATCGCCCACGGCGAAGGCTACGCCGACTTTTCGCAAACGGGCGACATCACCCAGGTCACCAAAGCCATGCGCTTCGTCGACAACAAGGGCGCCGCTACCGAAGCGTATCCGTACAACCCGAACGGCTCGCCGGAAGGCATCACCTCAGTCACCACGCCAGACGGCCGCTTCACCGTGCTGATGCCGCACGCGGAGCGCGTGTTCCGTTCGGTGCAGCAGTCCTACCACCCTGAAGCGTGGGGCGAGGATTCACCTTGGATGCGCATGTTCAGGAATGCGCGGAAGTTTGTGGGGTAATTAGTTCACGTGCAGGGCAGTGCTAGAGTTCAAGGCGCTGCTGCTGGGGTAGGAATGAGAAAGCCGCTGTCGGGAGACAGCGGCTTTTTTTAAATATGAATACCTTCAGTCAATATCTTTTTCTGTTATTAAGGCGCGCAAACATATCGCAGACCGCATAGCCGCCTTTTTCTGAAAATTATCAGCTTTTTCAGAGGTGCCAAAATCGCAGACTCCTTTTAATACGACTCTTTTGCACTCATGGGCATTCAAATCAGCAGCAGCATAGATTGCATATGCCTCCATCTCTAAGCCAAGCATTTTACGATGTTGTTGTTGCGCCTCTGTCATGACCGTTGATGATGCCACTACGCTTAAACCAGAAACTATAGGTCCATAATGTACAGCCCAAGTTTCACCAACATCTTGTGGGTATACTTCACGTGTAATTTTCGAAGAAAAATTTTTATCAGAGCTAAGGGAGCGCAGGTTTGTAATTATTGATTGCGACGCGCGATAAGGTTCGGGAGCCGCAAATAACGTCGGCCCTTCAGGTCCATCTTTTATTTTTCCTCCTTGCCACTCCCAACTTTGAGTGGCCACAATTACATCTCCTAGGTTAATACTATCTTCAAATCCAGCGCATATTCCAGTCATTGCAATTAGTTTTGGCGAAAATTCATTTATAAATTTCCCAGTTAATACCGCCGCCGCCGTTAGGCCCATCTGCCAAGAATAGCCAGCTACTATCCGGGTAATGCCTTTTTTCGTAACAAGATTCCCCTCCCAATAAAGTGTTTTTCCATCAAGTGTCCGAGGACCTTTAAGTTCAGGAAATACTTCCCTAACAGACGTGAATTCGGGATCTTCAAGCGCAGCAAGAATAACCACATCGGCTTGCAGATGTTTAGTGCTCGAAGATGCAACGGTATTAATGTGCTTAACGAAATAACACAATGCATCGCACCAAGATTGATCGGTTGGAGAGTATTGCAGCAATATCCATCCATGTCGATGAAATTTTTTGGATGCGCTTGAATATAAGCCCTCAATACCTGATAGGCCTACAACATATCGAGGGCGATTATACTCATCATCTAAAAATAGTTGCTCAAGAAGTTGGATCCCAGCCGTGTCGTCCGGACACTCCATTTCTCGAATCGGCATGCGTACATCTAAGATCATCAGATCAAAGTGCTTTTCTGACAAATGCTGACGGGAGTCGGCAACCGTAGTTGCCCTAATAATATTCTCCGATTTGTTTTGGCTTTCATCTTGACAACTTTTAATGACTTGGCATATTCTATCGAATTTCTCATGGTCATCTTCAACAATTAATATATCCAACTTCGTCACCCCTTTATATTTATCATTTTTGTCACACGCTCTTTCCATGTGTCGGTATCTGTTAAATATTGAATTAATCCCAAAAATTGAGAATTAAATTCGTTTACGAGCAAGTTTTGTAGCGTCCCTATATCTACAACTGTTGAGCCTTCATTCAATGCTTCAAATTGAGTGACGACGATTACATTTGTTTTTTTGGAAATAATCTGAAGGTATCTAAAAACCGCCAGCCCCCCTAGTCCTTGTGCACCATCAGCCCCATCGTCATGATTAGGAATTGCCATATCGAGAAGCAAAATGTCAAAAATATTATCATCTAGTTCACGTATTGCACCTGATACAGATACCGCTGTAGATAGTTCTCCACACCAAGATTCATTTAGTAAAAAATCTTGTATTTTCTTTCTTTTAAATTCATCATCTTCGACAAGTAAGATTTTATATTTCATAATTTTCTCTCTTAAGATAGAGATTGAAAACTAAATCCCATCCAAATGGATACACTGAATTCCAAATTTTCCGATACTGAGAAATCAATTTTTCCACCATGTTGTCCCTTTGACGCAAGCCATGATAATTTTATGAGCCCACTAAGGCCCTCGTTTACTAATGCAATTCGATTATTTCCGGAGTTCATAATGTTTTTTACATCATAAATTCGCCTTTTAATATTTTCTATATTTTTATCCTTGCTAATAGGGCTAATGATAGAAATGTAAAAGAAGCCGGTTTTATCTGAATCTTCTTCCCATTTGAAATTTAAGCGTATTTTTGCTACTTCATGCAGTCCAGAATGTTTGTAGATGTTGTCAAATATTATAAATAATGCATCCGTGACGCGAGAAATATTTGTTCCTGAAAATACAACATTTCCTGACTCTATTTTTGGCTGAAAATCCAACGTGAAATTAGGCCGTATTTTTTTAAACAGCTTCAATGCTAGTTCAAGAACCTGTTTCGAATTTAATGTTATATCGCTTGTTGGGTCGCGTTTTACTTCGAACCATTTCTTAACCGATTTAACAGCTTCCTGTAATGATCTAACGCCTTCATTGAGAGCTGAAATCACACTTGCCCTATCAACATCATCTAAACCACATTCGTTTACAGTTCTACGGAGATTGCTTAATAATTGTTCACTTCCTGAAAATATTTTCTCATCAATTGATCCTATAACAATTTTTAGTGATGAATTCAATGCCTCTTGAAATGCATTCCAAATATAATCAAAAAAAACATCAAAATTCTTAGCGCCTTCCCAATCTAAATGATAAGCATCCCATAATGCTCTATGCAGACCTGGAATAAAAAGTCCATGTGGTTTTGTGGCGGTGGATATTTGAAGTAAGTCGCTTCTAAAATGTTCAACTATGGCATCAAATGATATTTGAAAACTATCCAATGCAGTTAATAATAATTCTAAGGAACGTGCGGAGGAGCGAGATAGGCTTGTAGACCAGAATTTTTTGGTTAGCCCTATCGTGGGGGATCCAGCACCCACAAGATTGACTTGTTCAAGTGGCGCCCGTAAATAGCCAGCGAAGGATCCGTGCCTAATTCTAAGGCTTAAAAAATGGTCTAGCCCATCATCCTCTTTCCAAAAGCATTTACTAAATATTTCAGAAGCAATTAAAAATATAGGGTCCTTAAGATTTTGAGCTAAGCTAGTATTTTCTTTATTTTCGCTAGAATATACATTTTCTGAAAAATTCTTTTCTATTTCCTCAATAGACGGTGCCATTTTCGTAGTGCGCGCCTTCTTGGCTCGAAGGAATTCTTCGCGATAGGTTTTTTCGGCCCATTGTTTGATACCTTCTCTGTCAACGTTGATGCGGGCACTCTCCACTTCCTTTTCTGCTTTTCTTAAATCTTGCGACTGTAGAATCTCCATGGTTTCTGCGACATACCTATCGCTATATTCCTTATCTATATCTAGCATTGCGGCGCAAACATCAATGCGGAATTTTTCAATGTCTTCAACTGTGTGTAATCCTCCAACTAATCGCAAATTTTTAGGTACAAATATCTCTCTCAAAATAAATAATACTCTAGCGTCGCTTTTGTCTAATATGTCTAGTATTTTTGACGGCGACCCATCACGAAAATCGGATAGAATTTTTTTGCAAGCGAATTCAAGTAAAAATCTATTTCTGGATTCGCGATCGCCAAGAGATGTAAAATATAGTCCTATTATTACGTCTAAGATATCTAGCTCTACTAAATCGGCCCAAGTCTCTTTTCCTTCAAATATATACGCAAAGGGTAAAAAGGTCGAGCTACCAATATTAGTAATAGCAATTTTAACGCAAATCTTCAGTGTTTTATTTTCATCTCTGAAATTCAAGGCTACAGCTAGACCAAGCAACTGATTGCCATATTTCAATGATTCATTGCTCGATAGTGGAATATCTACACAATGGTTTTCATTTTCGGTTAATAAGCTAAATGAATTTTGTAAATATATATTTCTTTCCTCCGGTGACGACTCATAGATCGTAGACCAAGGGAGAGATTGTGTTAACGATTCTAGATTTACGTAGGATATATCTTGAAAGCAGGTGCTAGCTCGATACAATAGAAATCTTAGCTCTCCCGAGAATGGCAAAAAAATACCCTCTATCCAAGATTTGGCAGATAAAAACCATGGGAGAAAATAATACTTAGAGGCAAATGTTTGTAATTGTTCGTAGGTTGATATTAATTCAATATTTTTATCTTTAAAAGACAGTAATATGTCTGAAAATTGACGCTCTATATTTGAAAAATTTTCTGAGCTTACTCCAACCGATTCCGCTTGTTCTTTGGAACATAGTGAAATAATTGAAATTTTTCTAAAATCTGGAAATTCATTTATCGAACTTATTTTATGCAATAAATCAATGCTCGTATTTTTCTCAAAATGCGCAGAGTAGCTTAATGTATTGCATATCTGTACAAGTCGTGGATCTCCTAATTGGCTTAAAGGTGCTAGTACAGTGAGAAGTACACCATTCTTCTGGAAGTCTAAAGCACAGAATAAATGTTGGGGGACAGAAATTAGTAAAGCTTCATAAGCATCTACTAAGCTGAAACTTGAATTTATTCTAATGAAATCACTTAGGGACTCGCTACTGGTTTCTTCAAAGCTCATCGCTTTCACATTGATGAAATTTTTAAGATCGGATCGTGTAAATGTTTTTAATCGAAGATTCATTCTTCTCTGAAAACCACCTAATGTAGTATCCTCATCATATAAATCTAGAAACAAATACGAAAGATAGTCCGCGATAGATCCGTAAATTTCAAAGCGAGAATCTAAGTATTTATTAACCTCTTCTGAAGAAAAATCTTTTCTACTTAAAATGCCAATTTTTGCTTCTATTCCCCATAGTGTTTCACCATATTGTTTAATATGCTGATCAATAATATCGATTGCATTATCAAACTCTCCATTGTTAGTGAATCTGGCTAATTTTCCAGTGCATTCAATGTGAAAAATTAGCTTTTTTAGATTGTCAAAAATTTGGAATCCCGTCCAGGCCACCTCTTTTTCAAAAGGAAGGGACTTTAAAGGAATTACTCCGGAGATTTTGCTCAAATTCTCTGTTTTTATTGGAATAATAGTGTTTCTTCCAAAAGGTTTTACTCGCCTAATTTTTGAGAGTAAGGTGCGATAATTACTTATCACACTTTTTTGTCTTAACTGGTCTATTGTCGAGAAAAATCTTGCATTGCTCGGCTTCGCGCTTCGCAATAAACTAAGTGTTTGATCAGCCAATTATTCCTCGCATTTTGTGTTTTCTTTTGTGTGAATTGGTATTTTTTTAAAATTTCATGAATTTTAAATTTCCGATGTAATGTAATATATATTATTGGTGAAATTTCTTTAAATTCACGTGAAACTTTATTTTCTGAAATATTTCATCGAGAATCAGAAAGTGTTCACTTCATGGTTAGCACCTCACGCAGTGCGCGGTGAGGCCATTCTTGGCTGTCGTGGAGGACTACTATTGCCGGAATATGCCAGTGATGCTGGTGGATCAGGCCAGCCGGCGGCAGGAGAAACCAGCGGATTTTAATCAGTAGGCCATCTGCGGCCACCTGCTGGTCGATGCTCGTTTCCACGCGCTTAGCGAGAAATGGCCCGAGGAAGGAATTCGAGGTGCGCGACAGCAGCATCAGAATGCTGAACAAGGCAAGCGAGACGGCGATGCGTCGCGTGCGGATGCCGGCGATGCGCACGGAGTAGGCGAGGGTGCCGATGATGTGGATGATGAACGTCAGTGCGCAAATCAACAGCAATTGCTTGTCCATCACAACCTTGCAGTAAAGAAAATGTAATTCCATGCTGCCATGAAGTTACTTATTTTTCAACTGCAAATTATTTAACGTTGCGTGTGGCTCAATTGGCGTGGCGTTGCAGTTGTTTTTGAGAGCAAAGCAGGGCGATGGACGAAGGCGGCGCGCTCAGTTGCGTGCTTGTTGCTCGTCCCTTGCTTGTATTTCAAGCTTGCACCCTCAACTACCGAGCATGGCGGCGTGTCTTGCCGCATTGATCAATGAACAACCCGGAGGTACACCATGAGTTTCGATTCCTTTTTGTCCAAGCTGAAGTCCAAGGCAAGCGAGTTGAAAACCGAGGCCTTGAAGTACAAGAACAAGGATTTCCTCAACGCCGCGATGGCGGGGTCTGCCTTGATCGCCATGGCCGACGGCAGCGTCAGTGCGGAAGAGAAGCAGAAGATGGTGAAGTTTATTGAAAGCAATGATGCGCTATCCGTGTTTACCACCACGGACGTGATCAAAGCTTTCCAGGAATATGTGGGCCAGCTGGAGTTCGACAAGGATATCGGCGAAGCCAAGGCCTATCAGGCGCTGGGCAAGATGAAGTCGAATGTGGAGGCGTCGCGCTTGCTGGTGCGCATGATCATCGCCGTCGCTTCGTCGGACGGCAATTTCGATGCCAACGAGCAGCGCGTGGCCAGCAAGATCGCGCGCGAGCTGGGCTTGACTCCGGCGGAGTTCGAGTTGCAGTAAAGCCAGGCCAGCCGGCCCCGGCTGGCTTAACTCTTGTCCCACCACGGCGGCGTGCCCGACGACCAGGGGCACGCCATGTCCACTTCGCGTATCCTGTAGCGGATCTCGATCACCTGGCCGGGGCTGAAGGGACCGCGCTTCCAGTCGCCGGAATCAAAGACGTAGCCTTTGCCCTTGATGCAAAGACTGGTCGGATTGTTGCCGATGGGGCCGGTCGAGTGCAGGGTGACGCGCACTTCGCCGTTGGCGTCCAGCGGGGCGTCGCCGCCCATGAACAGTGGATCCGAGCCGATGTCGCAGACAGTGGTACTGCCGATCTTGCTGCAGCGCTTGATGTACGTTTGCTGGCGCGCATTGGCCAGGTAATTGTCATGCCGCATCGGCTTGCCATCGTCATAGGTAAAGCGCAGGGTCACTTGCGTGGGCTCGCTGGCAGGATGGCGCGTGGTGCTGGTGCAGGCGGCGCTGACCAGGGCCAGCAAGGGCCAGGCCAGCAGGCGCAGGCCGCGGCGCAGCATGGATCGGGATTGACTGCCGGATGGATGCTGCATGTGGCGTTGCCATTTGTCTCATGAACGGGGCGCCGATGATAGCATGTGAAGGCAGCGGTTCCGCTAGCACGCGCCGCGATTCAATTCCTGCAGCACTTTCTTGCACAGCATCCCATAACCGACCCCCGTGCCCCGTTTGTGTGCGGCCAGGTCGTAGCCGGCGCTGATGTCGTCCCACGTCACGCTGCCGGGCAAGGGGCGCAAGTTGTCGTCCAGGTCCATCTCGAAATGAATGAAGTGGCCGTCAGCGCTCAGCAGCTTGCCATACACGGCGGGCATGCCGGGCCAGGCCAGTTGCAGGTCCAGCATGAGGGCCGCATCGAGCGCCACGCCATGGCTGGCCGCGCACTGGCGCAAGGCGTCGGGCAGGGGACGGGCGCGCCACCAGGCCGCCGTCTGCTTGATGGTGGCCTGGGTCAGCGCGTTTTGCTGTTGCACGGAATACTGCTTGCTCATGGCTGCCACCCATGCGGCATGCGGCTTGCCGCCCTAGCGCGATGCCAGGCCCATGCTTTGAACATGGGCTGGCACGATGGCGCCGCTGGCCAGTTTTTCGGCCGGCATTTGCATCAGCACTTCGCCGCCCACGCTGCCATCGTCGCGCAGGTCGATGCGCATGGCCAGTTGCCGGTCGAGCGCCACGAAGCTGTCGCTGCCGGTGGCGATGATGCGGTGTTCGTCCTGGTCATTGATGCGCGCATACATCATGGCGCCGATAGTTCCCGCGTTGCGCAGATAGAGCACTTGCCCGTTCGACAGCTCATAGCCGCCGCGGAACGGGGCAAACCTTTCCGCACTCATGAAATGTTTGTGTGCCGGCAATTCGATCGTGTGCAGGCGTCCGCCGGGAACGACGACGGTCTGGCTGTCGGGCAGCGTTTGCGCATTTGCCAGCAGGGCGCAGACGCCCAGGGTGCCGGCCAAGATCCATGTTTTCATTTTTTTACCCATCCTTGAACTGTGGTGCCGTCCGCTGCCGGCGCGGCGATGTTGATGCGGGTGACAGGGAAACCGAACCGGCTGGTCCGCAAGCTCTGCTGTCACACTGGCAAGGCGCGGACTGCCGGTGTTGCCAGTGTAGATAGGCAAGATGCAACGCGCATCATCCGATCGGATGACACGGCCTCATGCATCGAGCACGGCCAGGTGCGCTGTGGCACCGTGGATCAGGGCGATCAGCTCGCCCTGGCGCCGCGTATCCGTCTTTAAATAGGTATGGTGCAGATGCGTCTTGACTGTGTTGACGCTGATGCCGCCCTGCGCGGCGATTTCTTCGATGGTGGCCCCTTGCGCCAGCGCCTTGCCCACTTGCGCCTCCGCTTGCGTCAAGTCAAACAGCTGGCGCAAGGCAGGGACGGACGTGCACGTTTTTGTGGGGTCGCGCGCGATCAGCAGGGCGCAGGTGGGCTGGCAATCGGCAAGCGGGGTGACAGTCAGGGCCAACGGCGCTTGCTGCTTGCGCGGCAGGCGCAGCGACTGGCATTGCGCTGCGCCACCGGCGCTGGCGATCACCAGGCGCACGGCGCGCATCAGGGCGGGCGGGGCAGCGTGTTCCAGCTGAGCCGCATGCAGGGCGTGGCCGGCGGGAGTGGCGAAACGCAGTCCGAGGTTGGTGTCGAGTACCAGCACGGCGGCGCCCATGGCGTCGAGCGCCGCCAGCGCGCAGTGGCTGGCCAGTTGCGCTTCGCGCAGGCGCTGCTGCAGGCACAGGGCGCGTTGCAGATGCGGCAAGAGCTCCTGCCATTGCTGGCCGCTCAGGGCTGCGCTGTCGAGCTGCGGCCAGTCGCCCGTGCCGCAGGCCGAGTCGTACATGGCGCCGATCAGTTTGCCCACATCCGCCCTTACTGTACCTGTGTCCATGCTTGCCCCCAATCCTGACTACATCAGTGTGCCGCGGGCGTACAGGTGCGGAACTGGGTAAGGGCAGTGTGGTGCAGCACTTGGCCCCACCTTTGTAAGGAAGGGCTGGACGCTGCCATCTGGCCTGGGCATCTTTCAAGATAGTATAAATATGGCACCGCTGCAATGCGGCGCTGTAGCGGATTGCGGATATCCGCTACGTACTTTCGGCAACCAGGCGTTCCACGAGCATGCGGGATTTTGCATCCATGGCATGAACACAAGGTCACCAAGCTCTTTTGGGCCGAGCGCGCCTGTGACGTTCGCGTGCAAAGATCAAGTTTCCGCTCTGGCAGCAGTCAGTGCAACCTGGAATGAACCGGCGCCAGGGGCGGCAATGGTCAAAGTCAAATGCATGATGACTTGGCCGTTCATCGATACCGCATAGCTCGTGCTCGATAGGCCTGCAGTCGCACTGGCCGGCGTGACCATCTTCGATTGGTAGGTGGCCCCCTGGGTCTTCAAATAATCCAGGAAGCCGACCACCAGATTCCTGGTCATCGACGCGTCCAGGTCATTTGCAAAGACATTGCATGCGCTCTCGCCGATACTCGTCAGGACGAAGCGAGAGTTGTCGAGTTGCACGTTCCAGGCATTACCAGAGTAAGCCCCCAGATATGCTGCCGCATCGATGCTTGATAGCCTTTGAAAGCCCGGCCGTGCTAACCAAGCCTGGAATTTTTCGGGATAGGGGAAGTTCATAAAACAGCCTTGAACGAACTGGTCAACGACCTGCGCGGTAGCCAATTCGGACGCTTTAGGAGAAGCGCAAGCGGCGAAAGGGGAAACAGACAACAGAAGTGCCGCAACGATTTTCTTCATTACTAACCTTAAATTTAGTTGCTATCTATCCGTTTCCGGCCGCTACTGGATGGCCGGAATAGTTTAGTGTACGAGGTTGTTGCTTTCAGGGCAAGTTGGCGGTTTTATCATGCGCCCGATGGGCGAGGACAAGGAAACTGGCAGGCGGCACGGGCCAGGGACAAAAAATCCCGGAAAAATGGCGATTTTGACCGCGTGCTATAGCATCCGAAGCAATCGGACACATGGAAAACATATCCATAGGGTAAGCTTCGGGGCTAAGCTATTTCGCAACTCTATCAAAATTACATGACCTCCATAATGATCCCCGACGTCGCCCTGGTCGACAATACCGAACAACGCACGCCGCTCGTGCTCGTGCTGGACTGCTCCGGCAGCATGGATGGCGAGCCTGTCTCGCTGCTGAACGAAGGCCTGGCCTTGCTGGAACAGGAACTCAAGTCCGATGTCATCGCCGCCAAGCGCGTGCGCATCCTCGTGATTCAATATGGCGCCCACGATGAAGCCGTGGTGGCCAGCAACTGGTGCGATGCCATGGATTTCACGGCGCCACGTCTGGAAGCGAACGGCACGACGCCGACCGGCGCGGCCGTCGAACTGGCCCTGGCCGAGATCGAGCAGGAAAAGCAGCGCTTCCGCGCAGCAGGCGTGGCGTATACGCGGCCGTGGCTGTTTTTGATGTCCGACGGCGAGCCGACGGACCGCTGGCAGCACGGTGCCGAACAGGCGCGCGCAGCCGAGCAGGCCAATAAAGTGGCGATCTTCCCCATCGCCGTGGGCGACCACGCAAACATCGATACCCTGGGCGAATTCTCCAGCCGCGGCGAGCGCGGCGTGAAGCAGCTGAAAGGCTTGCAGTTCCGCGAACTGTTCCTGTGGCTGAGCGCCAGCATGCAGGTGGTGTCGCAATCGCGTCCCGGCGCGCAGGCTCAGCTGGCCTCGACGGACGGCTGGTCCGTCGTGAGTACGTGAAAGCCCGCTGATCCATGACGATAGTAAATCAGCATTGGCGCGTGTTCGGCGCCTCCGTCACGGGCAAGGCGCACCTGGATAAAGACATCCCTTGCCAGGATGCGCACGCGCACGCCGTCGTGAACGACGTTTTGCTGGCCATCGTCTGCGATGGCGCCGGTTCTGCCCGCCTCAGCGAACAGGGCGCGCAGTTTGTTGCCGCGCACACCGTGCAGGCGCTGGCCGGGCGGCTGGAGCAGGGCGTCACCGTGCAGGATTTACATGACGGTGCGCTGGCGGCCACCCTGGCGCAGATCCGCGCCGCGCTGGACGACATCGCCCGCGCCGCCAACGCCACCCTGGATGACTACGCCAGCACCGTGGTGGGCGTGGTCATGGGCCGCGACAACGGTTTCTTTTTCCACCTGGGCGATGGCCTGGGCGTGGCGCAGCTGATCGATGGCGGCGAACTGATCTCGCTGCCCGCCAACGGTGAATACGCCAACGAAACCTATTTCATCAGCGGCGAGCGCTGGCGCGAACAGCTGCGCCTGCTGCCGATTTCCCGGCCCGTGCGCGGCGTCGTGCTGATGTCCGACGGCTGCATGCCCTTTGCCATGAGCAAGAACAATGGGGCGCTGTACGCGCCATTCATGGATGCCGTGCAAGGCTATCTGCGCACGGTCGACAGCGTGGAGCTGGGTAATGCGGCGCTGGCATCCACCCTGGCCGACCCGCGCACGCACCAGATCACGGGCGATGACAAGACCCTGCTGCTGGCCTTGCGCGCATGAGCCGGAAGCAAGGTGTGACACCGGGCCTGAGTCCCGGTGGAAAAATTTGGCTGGATAAAGTCCGCAGTTTGATCTTGGGCAAACTCGTCAAGAGCGGCGGCGCGGGCAGCGTGTATCTGTTGCCGGGCGCGCCCGCGCAGGTCGCCAAGCTGTACCACCCGCACCTGGACCGGGCCGCCAACCGGCGCAAGCTTGAAGCGATGCTGGAACTGTCGCCCGAGTTGCCCGACCAACTGGAAAACGGCAAGCGCTACGTCCAGATCGCCTGGCCGCAGGCGGCCGTGTTCGACGGCCAGGGCGGCTTCGCCGGTTTCGTCATGCCCTTGTTGGACATGGCGCAGACGGCCGAGCTGGAACAGATCATGCAGGAGCGCCAGGCGCGTGCGGCAGGATTGCCCACGGGACTCGGTCCCAAGCTGACCCTGGCCGCCAACCTGGCCGCCGTCATCGATGCGCTGCACCAGCAGCAGCATTACGTGGTCGATTTAAAACCCGTAAATCTGCGCTTTTACCGCGATTCGCTGTACATCGCCATGCTCGACTGCGACGGTTTCAGCATCCAGGGCCATGCCGAGCGTTTTCCTGCCGAGCAATTCACGGCCGACTACCTGGCGCCGGAATTCCAGCGCAAGGGCATGCCGGCTGGCACGGAAATGGCGCAAGACCGTTTTGCACTGGCCGTCGTCATCTTTCAGTTGCTCAACTTTGGCATCCACCCGTACAGCGGGCGGCCCGGCAATGCGCAAGTGGCGACCGACATTCCAGGGCGCATCCGCGACGGCTGCTATGCGTACGGCATCAAACGCCACAAGCAACTGGCGCCGAACGCCACCAGCGGCCACGCGCTGATGCCGCCCGAGCTGCGCGCCATGTTCGACCGCGCGTTTTCCCCATCCCCCAAACCGCAGCGGCCATCGGCGGCCGACTGGGCACAGTTGCTTCGCGGCTATGCACAGCGCAGCGGCGGCAAGCTCGTCGTGTGTACCGCGAATCCCGAACACCAGCATTTTGCGGGCCAGGGTTGCGCCGCCTGCGCGCGCGACAAGGTCATCGTCGCGGCCGCGCAAGCCTCGGTGCAGGCGCAGCAGATGCAGGTGCAACAGCCGCCGCAGCAGCGCAGCGCGCGCCGCACGGCGCCGGGTCAGGCGCCCGTGCGGCTGGCTGCGGGCACCGCGCAGGCCAATGCGGGCGGCATTTCCGGCAAGGGCTGGGCCGTGGTGGTGCTGCTGATCGTGCTGTTCCTGATCGGCTTTACGGCCTGGACCTCGTCGCCAGACGAAGTCAACAACAAGGCCAGCTTGCAGGCGCAAGCGGACCAGGCGGCTGGCCTGGAAGTATTTCGCTGGCGCCAGCGCAAGGCTGCCGGCTTCCAGCAGTCCGACGCGCGCAAGGCCGTGCACAGCCTGTCGCAAGCGATGACCAGGGGCGACGATGGCGCCGTCACGCGCGGCTTGCAGCTGCTGTACCGGGCCGGCGAGGACAAGTCGTCGCGCTACGAGGGCGACAAGGTGCGCGCGCGCCTGCGTACCACCTTGATGGAAGGCCTGGGCGCGATGCCCGGCTATGCCCCGGAATTGGCGAAGACCTATCTTGACCAGTTGCAAGCCGACCCGCGCGACCACCTGGCAGCGGCGGCCATGGGCCGCATGCACCTGAGCCTGAACGAACCGCAGGCGGCGCGTCAGTACTTCGAACAAGCCGTGTGGGGCCGTCCCACCGATGGCGTGTCCTGGCTCGGCATCGCGGCCACGGCCCTGCTGCGTGGCGGCGATGAGCACGATGCCGTCAATATGGTGGCGCTGGCGCAGCTGACGTCTTACCGTTACGCGGTAGAAAACGCCATGCCGACGGAACCGGGCGAGCCGTCCGACAATGGTGTCGCCGCCACGGAAAAACGCATGGACCGGGCCGCCAAGGTGCTGCGCCTGGCTCAGGGGGGGGCCTACCAAAAGCGCTGGGACAAGGCGCTTGCCGATGGCGCGCTGCTGGCGGCAAAACTCAAGGCCTTGCCGCCCTTGCCGGACCAGCCTGCGGGCGTGCTGCGCGAGACGATGACGACGGTTGATTACGGCGTGCTCGACAAGCAGAATGCGACTGGCGAAAACCGCTTGACCCTGTCGATTGCCGCCGACGGCACCCTGACGCATGCGGTGGCGGAAATGCCGATGGAACCCCAGTTGAACAAGGTCATGCAGGACAGCGTGAAGCGCTGGACCTATTTGCCGGCCGTCAAGCATGGCCAGTTGCGGGATGCCAAGGCGGAGGTGCTGGTGCGCTACCGCAATGGCCGGGTCAGCTTTGTGCCGGCCGAGCCGCGTGTCTCGCCGGACGATTAAAGGAATGACATGAAAATCAAGACCCTCTGCGCGTTGTTTGGCGCTTCCTTGCTGTGGCCCGCGCTGTCGCAGGCGGAAATCGTGCAGCGCCAGGTGCTGACAGCCATCGCCGCCGAGCAGGACAGCGAAGGCGGCGACGTGTTCACGATTGCCGGCACGACGGCCTGCGGCGGCAAGCAGATACGCATGGATGCCCGCTCGGTGAACCTGGACGAGGCGCCGTACGAAGCGCTGAAAGCCGAACTGGCCCGGCGCATCCGGGACAAGACGCCCATGCTCGTCACCCTGAAAAAATGCCCGGAGGATGCGAGCGTGCCCATCGTGCGCCAGATCGCCGCCTGCACGCCAGCCGCCTGCGCCGATGGCCGGGCGCGGCTGTACCTGCACGAACGTTTCTACCCCATCGAGCAGGAAAACGCACCCAACGTGCTGTTGTTGCCCTTGCCGAAAGGCAAACTGCCGGGCACGTGGAAGGTGGAGATTTATAGCGTGGCGGGACACAAGCTGCGTCTGTCGGGCCAGGTCAACCGCGCCGACTATGCGCAGGGCGAGCTGGTGGACGGCTATGTCGCGTATTATCCCAATGGCAAGATCGAGAAGCAGGTGGCGCAGGATGGGCAAGGCCGCCAGCACGGCATCGGCAGCAAGTATTATCCGGACGGCACCCTGGAGCTGCGCGGCAACTGGCGCCATGGCATGCCCGAGGGCGAACACCAGCGCTATCACGCGACGGGCAAGCTGAGCGAGACGAGCAGCTACCGCGACGGCCAGCGCCTGGACGGGCCCGTGCAAACCTTCGATGAAAATGGCAAGCCGAGCACCAGCTACACTTTGCGCGACGGCAAGATGGAAGGCGAGATGCTCACGTATTTCCCGGATGGAAAAGTCTCCAGCCGCTCGGAAATGCAAAATGGCAAGTCCAATGGCGTGACGACGAATTACTACCCCGATGGCGCCGTGCACGCCAGGATGACGCAGGTCAACGATTTACCCACGGGCGAGGCGCTGGAATTTTATCCTGACGGCAAGGTGCAAAGCCGCCAGCAATATGGCGACGCAGGCGGACTGCTGAGTATCCAGCGTTATAGTCCCCAAGGCGTGCTGGTGCTGGAAAGACGCTGGGATGCGCAATGGCGCGAGCAAGGCACGTCGCGCTCGTGGCACGAGAACGGCAAGCCCGAGCAAGCCATCGAGTACGTGAACGACCGGCGCGAGGGTTGGAGCCGCAGCTGGCACGAGGATGGCAGCTTGAAAAGCGAATGCCGGTATGTGGCAGGCAAGCCCCAGGGCGCATGCGGTGACGCGCCACCAGCGCCGGAATTGCAGCGCAAGGAGCAGGCATGGCGCGCACTGTGAAGCATCTGTTTGGCGCCATGCTGCTGTTGCCGGCGCTGGCCCATGCCGAGATCGTGCAGCGGCAAGTGATCACGGCGATCACGGCTGCGCCTGGCAGCGGCGATATCCTGACCGTGGACGAGGACACGGGCTGCGGCGGACGGCAGCTGCGCATGGATGCGGCGTCAGTCGGACTGAACGAGGAGCAGTATGGCGTCATGAAGGCCGAGCTGGCCAACATGATACGCGACAAGAATCCCTTGCTCGTGCGCCTGCGCGCCTGCCCGGCGTCCGGCCGGACTGGGGCCGAGGCCAAGGCCGAGGCCATTCCCGTCATCCACATGCTGCGCGGCTGCGATGCGCAATGTGCCGATGGCAAGGCCCGTTTATATTTGAACCACAACCTGTCGCGCGGCGAGGTGATGGAACAGGCGCGCTATGCACTCGTGCTGCCGCTGCCGCCCGGCAAGACACCGGGCACCTGGCAAGTCGAGATCTATCATGTGCGCGAAGGCGAGCCGAAGCGGCTGATTGGCCAGGTCAACGATCCCGATTATCTGCGCGGCAAGCTGGTGGGCAACTACAGCATGTATTACCCGCATGGCCAGCTGGAAATGCAGGTGGAGCAGGATGGGCGCGGCGTGCAGGAGGGCGTGCAGATCCGCTATTATCCGGACGGTCAGCTGTCCATGCGGACTACCTGGTGCAATGGCGTGCAGGAGGGGGAGGAGCAGACTTACCACCAGAATGGCAAGCTGATCGAGTCGCGCACCTACCGCAACGGCGCCCGCGCCGATGGTGTGGTGGAAACGTTCGACAAGGACGGCAAGCTGCGCACGCGCACGACCCAGGTCAAGGGCCGGACGGATGGCGAAATGCTGCTGTTCTATCCGGATGGCGCCGTGGAAAGCCGCAGCCGGCATGACAACGGCATCATGACGGGGCCCAGCACCCGCTATTTCCCGGATGGCAAGGTGCAGCGCACCGCCAATTACGTTGACGGCAAGCCAGTCGGCGAGAGCGTCGAATACTATCCGGACGGTAAAGTCGCCATCAAGCGCACGCACAGCGGCCACTTTGTCTTGCGCAGCACACAGCGTTTCAGCCGGACGGGCGTATTGATCGTGCACAAGCTGTGGAACGAGGGCGGCCGCGAGGAGGGCGCGCTGCGTTCCTGGTATGCGAATGGCAAGCCGAGGCAGCTGATCGAGTACGTGGATGGCGAACGCCAGGGCTGGACGCGGCACTGGCGGGAAGATGGCAGTGTGGAAAGCGAGTGCCGCTATGTGGCGGACGAGCCGCAGGGGGCGTGTACGGGCGAGTCAGCCAAGATGTCGTACACGGAGGATGGGATCGAGTTTGAGATGCCGGAACCGTGAGCCGGGGAGGTTGTTGCCATTCGATCATTGACGCACGGCCGGCCTTTTTGCCAGCCATGTACTGAAAATGGCACTGGATGGCGTCCAGAGTTTGTTCGCTCCCAGCAGCGTGCTGTGGCGTCATTTTTCGTATATAAACACCGTTGCCAGCCTGGACTGGACTGTGGCTAGACAATCGTCTTTACTTTAGCCCTCCAAAGGCGGTTGGGACAAGGGCGCTGAGTTCCTCGGACGCGGCGATGTGAGCCGCCAAACCAGTCTGAGCTGGTGCGATGTGGTCGGCCAGCACGTGGTGGTCTGGATAGTCGCCGCTGCTCTGTTGACGGAAAGCAATCGGTGCGTCGTCGAACAGTCGCTTCACTCGGATGCGCCAGGCCAAGGTTGCTTCAGCAATACCGTTGCCATCGATTCGAGCAGTCCCATATACCGCGAATGTGGGTAGCACCTGCATGCCAGGAAAGAACAAAGTGCCGTGCGTGATGGGGAAGAGTAGTTGCTCTAGCGGCCCATTGATGCCACGCGAGGAATAGTCGTCTGCTGGCCCTCCGACCGACACCCCCAGCAGTGCGCGCTTTCCCGCAAAGCCCCCCTCGCCGTAGCGATAGGCATTGCCGGCCCCTTTGTAGCCGTAGGCCAAACCAAAGGCCCACACGCGGTCTATCCACCCCTTCATGATTGCGGGCATGCTGAACCACCATAGCGGGAACAGCAGGATCACCGCATCCGCCGCCAGAATCTTTCGTTGCTCCTCTTCGACGTCGGGAGTCTGGCAACCGTTGGAAAAGGCGTATCCAGATTCCTCAATGAAAGACAGGCGCTCCTGGTTGGCTCGATTGGGAAAATCCTGGCCGTCAAACACCGCCTTCCATCCCATGGCATATAGGTCGGATTGCATGACTTCGTGGCCCTGAGCCTTCAATACCTCGGCAGATATTTCGGCAAGTTGACGCGTCACGGATGTCTGTTCGGGATGAGCATGGACGATAAGAATTTTTCTATTGTTTGACTGCATGGCCTGGCTTTCACAAAGTATTGAGAGTGGAGGCAGTTTGCATTGCCTCTAGGTATTTGTGAAATCAAAAAAACTTTCTGCTACTATCCATTGCATGGATAGCAAAAAGCGCTTGGACCTCAATCTCCTGGTCACATTGGAAACTCTTTTGGTGGAGCAGAACGTGACCCGGGCGGCTGAGCGCCTGTACCTTAGCCAGCCAGCAGTTAGCGCACAATTGAGCCGCCTGCGCGAACTGTTCGATGACCCTTTACTGATACCGGTGCAACGTGGCATGCTGCCAACTGCCAAGGCTCTCGAACTGCTTGATCCGCTTCGCCACGCGTTAGATCAGGTGCGCGCCACATTGACTGGACACCGCCACTTCGATCCGATAAAGGCTCGACTTACCGTTACCATCGCCTGTACAGACTACCTGCAGAAGACGGTGATCCAGCCATTGGTAGTTGCGCTACGGAAGCGTGGTCCCGGTGTGCGATTTGCTTTGCGCCATCTTGATCCGCTACAGTTGGAAGCGCAGATGGCTAGCGGCGAAGTGGACCTGGCGCTGATGACACCCGAGCATGGCCCAGTCAGCTTACGCAGCCGGCATTTGTTTGACGAGCACTATGTGCTTATCGGCAGACATGGGCATCCCGAACTGCAACGAGGACTTTCTGTTGAACAGTTCGCAGGGTTGGACCACGTAATCGTCTCGCTGCGTGGTGGCGACTTCACGACGCCTGTGGACGACGGACTCGCAGCGCTGGGTTATCAGCGTAATGTTGTGCTTTCTGCGGCGTCGTTCCTGCTCGTACCTGAAATCGTCGCGCATTCTGATTTTGTCGCCCTGGTGCCGGCACGGCTGGTGCATGATCGCGGCGAAGTGCTCAAGGTGGTCGAATGTCCTTTCCCTGTGCAGGGCTTCGCCGTGAGCATGCTGTGGCACGAGCGCAACCATGGCCACAGCGGACAACGCTGGGTACGCGAAGCTGTCATCGATCTGGCAGGCAAGCTGTAATTCAAGCCGAACGTGGCTGGAAGCATTAACATCTCAACGTAATCACGTCGAGGACGCCATTGCAATTGAAGCAGATACGATAATGGATGTAATTGCAAGGATCGACCTCTTGTGCCCTTGCCTGGGCAACTAGCCATGCAGAATTGACAATCTCGAAAGAGCAGTCGTCGCGGGGAGCGTGGTCCGTAAACTCTTCCCAACGAAATGCAAGAACGTCAATGAACTTCTTTTCGCACTCCTGCTCCTTCCAATCCGTGTAGCGAAGCAGTAGATCGCCAAATTGGTAAAGCAGATGAACGCTCTCAGCGTCAGCAGTTGACAGGCCGATGTCAATGTCTTGAAGCTGTTCCTCAAGTGTTACCGTGTTCATGATTTGGCCTTTTTGTCCGGCTTAATGAGCGGCTGTCCGCTGTCCCTGAATGTTTTTCTTCTCACGTCACCAGAGTCTGCTTCTGGCCGAATCCAGCCAATCGTCCACGAACTATATCGGGTCTAAGTCCTTGGGAAATTGGCCGGCGCGCTGCCACTGCTCTTGATCGAGGTCTTCCGTCAAGTCACGCAGCTGCCAAGCCCTGTTCAAGTGAGCAAACACATGGCCGAGGTCAATGCGAAGATTTACCTCATCGTAGTTAGCCTCGCTACTCATCTCCGATATGAGCGTGGTCAAGTGTTCTTGCGCATCTTCAAGCTCGTACATCAGTGTGGCCCATGCTGCCGGAGCGTTTTCTTTACTAATCATAGGACAACCTTAAACTACACTTCAATAACGTCGTGAACTTCCGCTTATGGCCGGTACGAGTCATGTTCTAGTTGTTGAGGCGATAGATGCGCTTAACTTCGTCTAAGGACAGCTTTGTAAGGCTACCTTCTATTACTTGCAACAGTGCAGATGCTGGAAAATGTAAGGTGACAATTTCACCGCCTGGCCGTTCGACGGTAGTTCGGTAATCGCAAGGTAGATCGCAATCATCTCCGAGGTAGTCTTCGATGAAGTCAGCAAGCTCATAGTCGCCCACAACGACGATGACATGCTCATCATTGTGCAATCCAATTTGAATATGGGGCAAGACTTGCTTCATATTTTTCCTACAAATTCAAATAAAAGCGCCGATGTCGACCGGCAGCTTTTGGCCGGCTACGGTCAGTTCAATCACACGGAACTTCATAAATCGCAGACTCTTCCTCAGGTCCCCTGATGCGGATGACCTTGAACTGAGACACGGAAAATTTGAAAGCAACCAGCAACTCTTCTACTGACTCCGTTAAAGACTTTGCCCACTCAACCACAGTTGCCTCAGTTTCTTCACCAGGTTCAATATCGGCGAGGGCTCGAAGTTCTCGACGCTCAGGAAAACATGCGATGGGAATAAAATCATCGAAACCTTGTTCACGGATTATTTTTTGTGTAATACCAGCAAATTCGTCTAATTTCATATCTTTGTTTTCATTGTTTGCACTCCGCTTGGAAGGTCTGCTGCTGGCCGATCTCAGCCATACAGTGTACGTCAACTGTCGCCCCCAAAGTAGGGGGAGAGCGCTACATGTTTAATCGTGCAAAACAATCTGAACTTCGATGCTTCGCGTTGTCGCAAGCGCGCGGAGAAAGGTGCGGAACATTCGAATCTCATCTCCAATCGTGCCGCTAGCACTTGGCAGGCCACAGACTAACACCCGCGCAGGTAATGCAAACTCGCTGGAATTACAGAGCAGATCTTGAAGGAAGACCCAAGTTATTTCCCTATCTATTGGCACGCCAAAAGCGACCGCAACGGATTGACGAACGAACAATGCATTCTTCGCGTAGGTAAGATCTATCGTTACTTGCTTGTTGCACATATCTGTCGAGTCAATCATGGCCGGGTGTAGCTCTAACGCTGCGTCCTCTCCTGGCCGGATGAAGCCACCTCAAATTCCATACTTGTTCTGAACGGCGGCCTCAAGCTCAGCTTGCGCCAAGCCTGCCTGTTGCCAAAATGCAAAAAAATACTCCAATGTTTCAGCAGAATTGCCGATATCCATAGGATGCAAGACGCATATGGCCGTTCTTATTTTCAAAACGTCTGGCGCGTCCGATTGGTCTCGGCCTTCAATTGCTCGCCAGAGACGTACACGCTCACCGATGACTTCCTCAGCCGTCGCCGCACCGGTGATGTATCGATTCGCCACAGCTGCTGCTGACTTGGCAACCGCAGGCAATTGCTCAGTCACACTTCCGATAGCCTCAATCATGAATCGCTGAGCTAAAGATTGCTCTGCAGGGTCGTCCAGGTCCACCGCAGATGCAATAGCATCAAAAAGTCTCTTACTCAACATTTACGTCAAATTTCCCTGCTTGTTCGATGCCTGCAGCGGGACCGCTTCCGGCACATAGCGGAATACCGCAATGACTCATCGCGCGATGTGATGCATTCAGAATTGGAAGGCGCTTGTGTTTGTCGTCTACCGATGCGGCGGCGTCAGCACGCTGGCGATCGCCTTCGGCAAGGTTTCCGGATAATCGCGGCTGAAGTGCAGGCCGCGGCTTTCGCGGCGGGACAGGGCGCTGTTGACGATCATCGAGGCCACGTCGACGAGGTTGCGCAGTTCCAATAAGTCGTGCGTGATGCGGAAGTTGCGGTAGTACTCGTCGATCTCTTCCTTCAAGAGCGCGATGCGGTGCTGGGCCCGTTCCAGGCGCTTGGTCGTGCGTACGATGCCCACGTAATTCCACATGAAGCGGCGCAGCTCGTCCCAGTTGTGGGAAATCACCACTTCCTCATCCGCATCCGTGACGCGGCTTTCATCCCAGTCGGGCAGGTATGGCGTGCCCAGCTTTTCCTTGCTTTCGATGTCCTGCGCGCAGGCGCGGCCGATGACGATGCATTCCAGCAAGGAATTCGAGGCCAGTCGGTTCGCCCCATGCAGGCCCGTGCAGGCTGTCTCGCCGACCGCATACAGGCCCGGCAAGTCGGCCCGGCCCGCCAGATCCGTCACGACGCCGCCGCACGTATAGTGGGCGGCGGGCACGATGGGGATAGGCTGCTTGGTTATGTCGATGCCCAGTTCCAGGCAGCGCGCGTAGATGGTCGGGAAGTGTTCGATGAGGAATTCGGCCGGCTTGTGGCTGATGTCCAGGTGCACGTAATCGAGACCCCGTTTCTTGATCTCGAAGTCGATGGCGCGCGCCACCACGTCGCGCGGCGCCAGTTCGGCCCGTTCGTCGTGGGCCAGCATGAAGCGCTGGCCGGCCGCAGCGCCCGCTTCGGGCGGCAGTTTCAGCAGGCCGCCTTCGCCACGGATGGCTTCGGTGATCAAAAACGATTTCGCATACGGGTGGTACAAGCACGTGGGGTGGAACTGGATGAATTCCATGTTTGACACGCGGCAGCCGGCGCGCCAGGCCATGGCGATGCCGTCGCCGCTGGCCGTGTCGGGATTCGTTGTATATAAATACACCTTGCCGGCGCCGCCCGTGGCCAGCACGGTGTGCTCGGCGGCAAACGTCAGCACTTTACCCGTTTGCTCATCCTGCACGTACAGGCCATGGCAATGGGGCTGGGCATTGCGCTGCGTGGGCTTCATGCCCAGCTTGTCGGAGGTGATCAGGTCGATCGCGCAATGGTGTTCGAACAGGCTGATGTTCGGGTGGGCGCGCACCTTTTCTTCCAGGGTTACTTGCACGGCATGCCCGGTGGCGTCGGCCGCGTGGATGATGCGGCGCTGGCTGTGTCCGCCTTCACGGGTCAGGTGGAAACCCAGCTCGGCCGTGGCATCGCGCGTAAACGGCACGCCTTGCTCGATCAGCCATTCGATGGCTTCGCGGCCGTGCTCGACGATGTAGCGCGTGGCGCTCTCGTCGCACAGGCCGCCGCCGGCGATCAGGGTGTCTTCGATGTGCTGCTGGTGGCTGTCGCCCGAGTCCAGCACGGCCGCGATCCCGCCTTGCGCCCAGTTGCTGGCGCCATCGAGCAGCGCACGTTTGGAAATGATCGCGACGGTGCGCGTCTCAGCTAAATGCAGTGCAACCGATAAACCCGCCAGGCCACTGCCGACAATCGCTACATCAAATTTCATGACATTTATCTTTTTTCAGGGGAAGCATACTATAGTCCATTTCACATCAATCGGTAATGTGTTGAGATAAATTCTGCCAGTGAAAGATAGCTGGGGCCGTAGCTTGTGGCGTATCAATGTCTTCGTGGAACAGTTCGCCATGATGGCAAGACCGGTGGCAAGCCGCCCTGTGCGCGGCGTGCCGCCTTTGCCGCAGGAGGCCCCATGATCCGCATCTTCAGCCATTACGTCTCGAAAACAGCGTTTATCTTGCTGTTGCTGGAAATCATGATCCTGCTGCTGTCGGCCACCCTGACGTCGCTGCTGTGGCTGGCGGATGGCAGCCGCGTGCTGCGGGTGAGCGAGGTTTACCTGTCTTCCTCGATCTTTGCCCTGGTCATCGTTTTCAGCATGAGCGCGCTGGGCATGTACCAGCACCGCTCGCGCGAAGATATCCGCAACACCTTATTGCGCATCCTGCCGTCGTTCGCCTTGGGTTTTGCCGTGCTGAGCGTGCTGATCCGTTTTATTCCTTCCTTGCATTTCGGACGCGGCAGCGTGCTGATCTTCGGCCTGGGCGCCATCGGCGTGCTGCTGGCGCGCCTGGTGGTGTTCAAATCCTCGCAATCGGCGCTGATGGAAGGCCGGCTGATCCTGGTGGGCGGCGGGGCGCTGGCGCGCGAATGCATGGAGCTGGCGGCGAGCAAGATCGGTTTCCACCAGTTTACGGTGGTCGGCTGCATCGATGTGGCGGGCGAGCGCTGCTGCGTGCCGGCCTCGGCCTTGTTGCCGGCCGAGCCGTCGCTGCTGGCCATGGCCCAGCGCCATGCCGCGCATGAGATCGTCGTGTCCGTCAGCGACCGGCGCAATGGGGCGTTTCCTGCCAAGCAACTGCTGGAATGCGCGCTGGGCGGCGTCAAGGTGATCGATGCGGCCACGTTCTTCGAGCGCGAAGCGTGCCAGATCCGCATCGATTCCCTGCAACCGAGCTATCTGATCTATGGCGGCGGCTTCGACCAGAGCTTTTTCCGCGCCGCATCGAAGCGGCTGTTCGACCTGGCCGCCAGCGGGGTCATCTGCCTGGCCGCGCTGCCCGTGATGCTGGCGACGGCCCTGTGCATCCGCCTGGAAGATGGCGGCCCCGTGTTTTACCAGCAAGAGCGGGTAGGGCGCGACGGCTTGCCCTTCAATGTGCTGAAATTTCGCAGCATGCGCTGCGACGCGGAGCGCGATGGCAAGCCCATCTGGGCACTGGACAACGATGCGCGCATTACGCGCGTGGGCAAGCTGATCCGCAAGCTGCGGATCGACGAGCTGCCGCAAATGCTCAATGTGTTTCGCGGCGAGATGAGTTTCGTGGGACCGCGCCCAGAGCGCGCCTACTTTGTCGAGCAACTGAAGGAGCAGGTGCCGTACTACAACATTCGTCACAGCATCAAGCCGGGCATCACGGGCCTGGCGCAAGTACGCTATCAATATGGCGCTTCCGTCGACGATGCGGTGAACAAACTGCAATACGATTTGTATTATGTGAAGAACAATAGCCTGTTCCTCGACTTGTTGATCCTGCTCGACACGGTGCAGGTAGTGCTGTTTGGCAAGGGCAGCCGATGATACGGGCGCAGTCGGACTGGCTGGCAGCGGCCGACGCAGCGGCCCTCAGCCATGGCCTGGCGTCGCTGGCTTTCTTCGTGCTGGCGCTGCTGCTCATCAGCAACTGGCGCGCGCGGCAAAACGTGCGCGCCTTGCTGGTCGCTTGCCTGGCGACGGGCGGCTGGGCCACGGGCGCGGTGGTGCTGGTGCTGCTGGGACAGCGCACCGCCTTGGCCGGCGATGCGCTGGAACTGCTGCGCACCCTGGCCTGGCTGGTGTTTTTGCTGCTGCTGATCGAACCGTCGCGGCCCCGTTTGCGCCTCGTGCTGGCCGGCATCGCCCTCACGGCGCTGGCGCCCTGGCTGTTCTCCCTGGCTTCATCCTGGCTGGCATTGCCATTGCCTGCGCGCATCATTGCCAGTGTCTGCCGTTTGCTGCTGGCCGTGCTGGGCATGTTGCTGGTGGAACAGTGGTACCGCAACACGCCACCGTTGAAACGCTGGGGCATCAAGTTTGCCTGCCTGGGCGTGGGCGGGCTGTTCGCCTATGATTTCTATCTGTACAGCGACGCCTTGCTGTTTCGCACGGTCAACGATGACATCTGGGCGGCGCGCGGCATCGTCGACGCCTTGTGCGCGCCGCTGCTGGCCGTCTCTGCCGCGCGCAATCCGGGCTGGGCACTGGGCCTGTCCGTCTCGCGCCAGATGCTGTACCGCTCGGCTGCCTTGCTGGGCTCGGCCATCTACCTGCTGGCCATGGCGGCCAGCGCCTATTACTTGCGCTATTTCGGCGGCACCTGGGGTTCCCTGATGCAGATGGCTTACCTGGGCGGCGCGGCCCTGCTGCTGGCGGGCGTGCTGTTTTCCGGCAGCCTGCGCGCCAAGCTCAAGGTGACGATCAATAAACATTTTTACAATGCCATCTTCGATTACCGCGAGGAATGGCTGCGATTTACGCGCGCGCTGTCCGAGGATGGCCCGGCGCTGGGTGAACGCACGATACAGGCCATGGCGCAGCTGGTGGAAAGCCGCGCCGGCGCGCTGTGGATCTTGCGCGAGCAAGGGCAATTTGCCCCGGCCGCCAGCTGGAACTGGCCGCCGGGCACGTGGAGCGAGCCGGCGTCCGGTCCCCTGTGCCAGTTTCTGGAGGCAAGACTCTGGGTGATCGACGTGCCCGATTGCCAGCAAAACCCGCGCCAGTACGGCGGCTTGCGCTTGCCGCCCGCGCTGCTGGCGCTGCCCGACGTGTGGCTGCTGGTGCCCCTGATGCTGCATGGCCAGCTGTTCGCCTTTGTGGCGCTGGCGCGGCCCCGCACGCGCATAGTCTTGAACTGGGAAATCCGCGACGTGCTGAAAATTGCCGGCAGCCAGGCCGCCAGCTACCTGGCGCACCGCGAGTCGCTCGATACCCTGACGGTGGCGCGCCAGTTCGACTCGTTCAACCGCATGTCCACTTTCATCGTGCACGATCTCAAGAATTTGGTGTTCCAGTTGTCGCTGCTACTGAGCAATGCGGAAAAGCACCGCGCCAATCCCGCCTTCCAGGAAGACATGCTGGGCACCCTCGACCATTCCGTGCAGAAAATGAAGACCTTGCTGCAAAAACTGGCGCGCGGCGAGGCGCCGGAAGCACCGGCGCCGCTGCAGCTCGACGGCTTGCTGCGCCAAGCCGTGGCGGCCAAGGCCAGCCTGGCGCCGGCGCCCCGGCTGGAAATCGTCGATGGCGAACTGACGGTGCTGGCCAACCGCGCGCGGCTGGAGCGGGTGCTGGGACATTTGATCCAGAACGCCATCGAGGCCACGGCCAGCGATGGCAAGGTGGCCGTGCGGCTGCGGCGCGTACAGCACACGGCCGTTGTCGAGCTCGACGATACGGGGCAGGGCATGAGCGAGCAATTCATCCGCGAGCGCCTGTTCAAACCGTTCGACACGACCAAGACGGCGGGCATGGGCATCGGCGTGTTCGAAAGCCGCGAATACCTGCGCGAAGTGGGCGGCAGCCTGGAAGTGCGCAGCGAGCCGCAGGTGGGCACGACGTTTCGCGTGATCCTGCCGCTGCATGCGGCATAGCAAAGGAGTGGGGTGCCATGGGCAAGCAAAAACTGCTGGTCATCGAAGACGATCCCGGCCTGCAAAAACAGTTGCACTGGAGCTTTGACGGCTACGAAGTCTTGCTGGCGGGCGAGCGCGAGGCGGCGCTGGCGCTGGTGCGGCGCCACCAGCCGGCCGTCGTGACGATGGACCTGGGCTTGCCGCCCGATCCGGACGGTGCCACGGAAGGCCTCGCCACCTTGCAGCAAATCCTTGCGCTGGCGCCGGACACGAAAGTCATCATCCTGTCGGGCAACCAGGAGCGCGCGCATGCCTTGAAAGCCATCGCGCTGGGCGCTTACGATTTCCACCAGAAACCGTTCGAGGCCGACATGCTGGGCCTGGTCATCGCCCGCGCGTTTTATCTGCACGCGATGCAGCAGGAAAACCGCCGCATGCTGCAGACGCAGGCGGATTCTCCGCTGGCCGGCATCGTCAGCCGCGATCCGGGCATGCTGAAACTGTGCCGCAGCGTGGAAAAAGTGGCGCCCTCGTCGGCCAGCGTGATGCTGCTGGGCGACTCGGGCAGCGGCAAGGAATTGATTGCGCGGGGCTTGCATGCGCTGTCGAGCCGACATGCGCAACGTTTCGTGGCCATCAATTGCGCGGCCATCCCGGAGAACCTGCTGGAAAGCGAGCTGTTCGGCTATGAGCGGGGGGCGTTTACGGGCGCGGCCCGGCAAACCCTGGGCAAGATCGAACTGGCCCATGGCGGCACCTTCTTTCTCGACGAAATCGGCGACATGCCGATGGCGTTGCAGGCGAAATTGCTGCGCTTCTTGCAGGAAAGAGTGATCGAAAGGGTGGGCGGCCGTGCCGAGATCGCCATCGACGTGCGCATCGTCTGTGCCACGCACCAGGATCTGAAAGTGCTGGCGGAACAGGGGCGTTTCCGCGAAGACCTGTTTTACCGGCTCAGCGAAATTGTCTTGCGCATCCCGCCGCTGCGCGAGCGGGCCGGCGATTGCACCTTGCTGGCGCAGCATTTCAAGCACAAGTTCTGCGCCAGCGAAGGCCGCAGCAACCTGCATTTCAGCGCCGGCGCGCTGCAGCTGATCGAAAGCTATGGCTGGCCCGGCAATGTGCGCGAAGTGGAAAACTGCATCAAGCGGGCCGTCATCATGAGCGACGGGCCGCAGATCGCGGCCGATGACCTGGGCTTGCCCGCCAGCGCCCAGGCCGCTCCCGCCGATGAATCCATCAATCTGCGTCAGGCCCGCGAAGCGGCCGAGTACAAGGTCATGGTGCGCGCGCTGGCCCGCGCCGACGGCAATATCGCCAAGGCGGCCGAACTGCTGGGCGTGAGCCGGCCCACCCTGTATGACTTGATGGGGCACCACGGCATCAAGTAAGCCGTCTTACTGATATGGATTAAATATCAAGATTGTGTATGGCGTCGCACATACGCTGGCGCCGTCACGGCGCATCCTAGCCTCATCAACAACAAGGAGGGGTTATGAACGCGATCAATTTATTGATGAAGGACCACAAGGCCGTCAAGGCCCTGTTTGCGCAGTATGAGAACCTGAGCGACCGCTCCTTTGCCACCAAGAAAAAACTGGCCGACCAGATCTGCCAGGAATTGACCGTGCACACGCAGCTGGAAGAAGAAATCTTCTACCCGGCCGTGCGCCGCCCGATCCATGACGGCGACCTGATGGATGAAGCCGTCGTCGAGCACGCGAGCGCCAAGGAGCTCATCGCGCAGATTACCGCGATGGATCCCGCCGACGACCTGTACGACGCCAAGGTCAAGGTGCTGTCGGAGCAGATCGAGCACCACGTCAAGGAAGAAGAGGGCGACATGTTTCCCAAAGTGCGCCATACGGCCGTCGACCTCGACGCGCTGGGCAAGGAAATGGCCGCGCGCAAGGAACAGCTGACGGGCGTCGCCGCCTGAGCGGCTTAAAAAATCAACAACCAAGGGAGTATTCCATGCAAGCTACACAATTGTCCGTGTCGGACCTGAACAATCCGGGCGTATCCTGGGGTGCCGTGCTGGCGGGTGCAGCCGCCGCGGCCGCCTTGTCCTTCATTTTGCTGATTCTCGGCGTGGGCCTGGGCCTGTCGTCCGTGTCGCCGTGGTCGTTCAACGCGACGGCCATCGGCGTGTCGACCATCGCCTGGCTGGCCTTCATGCAACTGGCCGCGTCCGGCATCGGCGGCTACATGGCGGGCCGGCTGCGCGTGAAATGGAGTTCCATCCACACGGATGAGGTGCATTTCCGCGATACGGCCCACGGCTTGCTGGCCTGGGCCGTGGCCACCCTGATCACCGTGGCTGTGCTGGCCGGCGGCACGCGTGCCGTGCTGAGCGGCGCCATCGACGCGGGCAGCGGCGTGGCGGCCGCCATAGCCCCCGCAGCGGCAGCGGGCGCAGGTGCTGCTGGCGCCAAGCAAGGCGAGGGCAGCGGCGCCAATCCGCTCGACTATTTCTCGGACATGCTGCTGCGCGCCGCGCCTGCCGCACCGGCTACCACCGCCACCGGCACCCTGGCGGCGCCTGCGGCCAATGCCAGCACCGCCGAGCAGCGCGTGGAAATCGGCAAGATCTTCGCCACCGGCCTGTCCACGGGCAGCCTGGCCGCAGATGACCGAGCCTACCTGGGCCAGGTCGTGGCCAGCCGCACGGGCTTGACGCAGGCGGAAGCGGAAGCGCGCGTCGACGCCGTCTACGCCCGCGCCGCCAAGGCTGCCGCCGATGCCAAGGCTGCCGCTCAGCAAGCGGCTGAAACGGCCCGCAAGGCCGGTGCCCACACGGCGCTGTGGATGTTCGTCGCCTTGTTGCTGGGCGCTTTCGTTGCCAGCCTGGCGGCAACGTTTGGCGGCCGCCAGCGCGACCATGAGCGCGTGCTGCGCCATGTGACCATTTAATTCACCGATTTAATCTAGGAGACTGCCATGCGTTCCATCCTCTTGCTGCTGCTGGGCATTCCATTGCCCATCGTCATACTGATCGCCCTGTTCGTGCATTAATAATTAATAAGACGTTGACGTAAAAAACGGCGCCCGCCGCAAGCCGGGCGCCGTTTGTGTTGAAGCGGGTCCATGTGTAAGATGGCGCGATCTTTCCACCGAGACTATCCATGACCTTGACCGCCCTGCGTCCCTTGCTGAAAACCGCCGCCATTGCTGCCTTTGCCTGCAGCGTGCTGGCCTCGTGTTCCACCCTGATCGGCCCGCGCGACGTGAATGTGTCGCTGAGCAAGATGCAGCAAGGCCTGGAGCGTCGCTTTCCCATCGACAAGCGCGTGCTGTCCGTGCTGGATGTCAAACTGACCCACCCGCAACTGTCGCTACAGCCCGAGCGCGAACGGGTTGCCCTCAGCGTGGACGCCAGCGTCTTGCCGCCCTTTATCCGCCAGAGCTGGCGCGGCAGCCTGGCCATGTCGGGCCGCCTCGTGCTCGACGCCCAGCGCAACGCCGTCTACCTGAGCGAAGCGAGCGTGGACAAGGTCACCATCGATGGCATGGACGAGTCGCAGCAGCGCCAGTTCGCCAAGGTGGCCAGCCTGGTGGCCGACCAGCTCATGCACGAAACGCCGATCTATACGTTCAAACCCGACGAATTGCGCTATGCGGGCGTGCAATTCGTGCCCACGCAGATCAGGACCACGGGCAATGGGTTGACCGTGACGTTCGAGCCGGTGAAGTAGTGGTGAAGTAGCTTAGGCCTCGAACGCGGGCGCGCCGATTTGCGTGGCCGTGTTATTGCGCGGCGTCGCCTCTTCATGGAACAGGTCAGCCAGGTACTCGCATAGCGCATCTGCTTGAATATCGTCCGGAATAATGAAATCGGCGGGCCTGCGCTTGCCTTCCGCACCGAGATAGAAGGCGCGCCAGGCGCCCTGACTCTCCCGGACACCAATCAGCGTGCCGAAAACATTGAATCTGAATTCCTGCATCAAACTTCTCCAGTTAAAGAGCCAGGCAAAAAGATGTGGCGAGCGACAGGTATGGCTATTGCTAGATGGTAACATTTGCTGATCATCGGCGCGGGCTTGAGGCGTGCTTCAGCGAACATCGGATCACAGGAGTTGTTCAACCGCCATTGTTGCCCCGCAAGCAGGCCGACTATAATCCTGCCTCTCATGCCTGGACACAGCATGTTCCCCAACATGAAGTTAAAACAATTAAAGGAATCTTCGTGAAACGCTCACTCATCAGCGCCGCCTGCTGCGCCTTGTTCGCCTTCTCCTCGCCCGCGCTGTACGCCCAGCAAGGCGCTACCGCCGCCGCGCCCGTCTCCGGCATCGACCTGAAAACCCTGGACCCTGCGGTCAGCCCCAGGGATGATTTCTACGGCTACGTCAACGGCGTCTGGACGCGCAATACGGACATCCCGGCCGACAAATCCGTCTGGGGCACGTATATCGAATTGCGTGAAATCGCCCAGGGCCAGTTGCGCGGCCTGATCGATGCCACCGTCAAGAACCCCGGCAAGCCCGGCAGCGAAGCGCACAAGATCGCCGACCTGTACACGAGCTTCATGAACGACAAGGCGCGCAATGCGGCCGGCTTCAAGCCCCTGCGCGCCGAACTGGCCCGCGTCGCCGCCGTCAAGGACAAGAAAGACTTGCCGGCGCTGCTGGCCTACCTGCAAGGCAATGGCGTTGCCACGCCGTTTTCCGCCTATGTGGCACCCGATGCGCAAGACCCCGAGCGCTACACGGTCAACATCAGCCAGTCCGGCCTGGGCTTGCCTGACCGCGATTACTACCTGAAGGAGGACGACGCCAAGCTGCAAGCCGTGCGCGCCAAATACCTCAAGCATATCGAAACCATGCTGGCCATGAGCGGCGACAAGGCCGCTGCCGCACACGCGGCGCAAATCCTCGACCTCGAAACGCGCCTGGCGGCGGTGCAGTGGACGCGCGTGCAGATGCGCGACCCCGTCAAATCGTACAACCGCGTCGATTTCGACAAATTCGCGGCACTGGCGCCGGCCTTCGACTGGAACGCCTACTTTACTGCCGCCGGCCTGGCGCCGAAGGCCTCTTCGGCCGTGGTGCGCCAGCCCAGCTTCATGACCGGCTTTTCCGAGACCGTGGCCGCCGTGCCGCTGGAATCCTGGAAGAGCTATCTGAACTGGCGCATCATCGAAAGCTATGCCTCCTTCCTGGACAGCGCTACGGTCAAGGAGCGTTTCGCCTTCGACGGCACGGTGCTGCGCGGCGTGCCGCAAAGCGAACCGCAGTGGCAACTGGCGCTGCGCTTCACGGATGGCGCCATCAGCGACGCCGTCGGCAAGCGTTACGTGGAAATGTATCTGCCGCCGGAAACCCGGCCCCGCGTGATGGCCATGTTCGACAATTTCGTCGCCTCGTTCAAGGATGGCATCGAGCAGCTCGACTGGATGGGCCCGGAAACCAAGAAGGAAGCCCAGCTCAAGCTGGCAGCCTTGAAGCCGAAGATCGCGTATCCCGATACCTGGCGCGACTACAGCAGCATGCAGACGCAGCCGAATGACCTGATCGCCAACGTGCGCGCCGCGCGCGCCTGGAGCCGCCAGCAAAACCTGGCCAAGCTGGGCAAGCCGGTCGACCGCGACGAATGGTCGATGACGCCGCAAACCGTGAACGCCAGCTACAGCCCGTCGCTCAACGCCATCACGATTCCGGCCGCCATTTTGCAGCCGCCATTCTTCAACGTGAAGGCGGAAGATGCCGTCAACTACGGCTTGCTGGGCATCACCTTCGGCCATGAAATCAGCCATGCCTTCGACGATTCCGGTAGCCAGTACGACGCCAAAGGCCGTCTGCGCAACTGGTGGACGGCAGAGGACCGCACGGCGTTCAAGGCCCTGGCCGCCGGCCTCGTCAAGCAGTATGGCGCCTACAGCCCCGTGCCGGGCTACCACATCAATGGCGAACTGACCCTGGGCGAAAACATCGGCGACAATTCCGGCCTGTCGATCACCTACAAGGCGTACCAGCGGTCCTTGAACGGCAAGCCTTCGCCAGTCATCGATGGCTTGACGGGCGAGCAGCGCCTGTACATCGGCTTTGCGCAGAAATGGCGCGCGAAATTGCGTCCCGAAGCGGCCATCGCGCAGATCAAGAGCGACCCCCATTCGCCGGGCGAATTCCGCGCCAAGGGCACGGTCAAGAACCAGCCCGGTTTCTATGAAGCGTTCGGCATCAAGCCAGGCGACCCGATGTACCTGCCGCCCGAGCAGCGCGTGATCATGTGGTAAATCATGTGGTAAGCCCGTAGGGCAGTCGCGCACCGCGCCGGGAACTATTCCTTGGCGTGGTTGAGCGTGTACCTGGGCAGCTCCACCGTCAGGTCTTCCTGGGCGAGGCGGGCCTGGCAGGACAGGCGCGAATGGGGCTGCAAACCCCAGGCCTGGTCGAGCATGTCTTCCTCATTGTCGCCCAGTTCGTTGAGCGTATCGAAACCCCGCACCACGACCACGTGGCAGGTGGAACAGGCGCCCACCTGGCCGCACGCGTGTTCCATGTCGATCTGGTTGAGCAGCAATGCGTCGCAAATGCTCATGTTCTGCGGCGCGTCAAACACGGCGCCGTCGGGGGCCAGCTCGGGATGGGGCAGGACGGTAATTTTTGGCATGCGGGATTCTCCTTGATGTCGCTTGAATACCGCTACCTTGAACCTTCCCGCCTTGATAAGGTCAAGCGCAATGTTGCGCCTGAACAGGGGCTTTCTGCGCTTACATCTTCGATGCCGGATGTTCCGCCAGCGGGACAAACTGGCCGGTAGCCTCGTCGAGCGCGTCCAGTGAGCCATTTTCGATGTCATACACCCAGCCATGCAGGGTCAGGCGCTTTTGCGTGATGCCCAGCGCTACCGAGGGGTGCGTGCGGATGTTGTTGAGTTGCGCCACGACATTGGCGCGTACCATGCCGTCGATGCGGTCCTGTTCCGTGGCATGCTCGATCGATTCATTGATCATGCGCGCCGCATCCGCGTGCCGCAGCCAGTTCTTGACCGCCGGCATGTGATCGAGACAGGTGCAGGTGGCGATGGCCTTCATCGCGCCGCAATCGGAATGGCCGCAAATGACGATGTCCGTCACATTCAGGGCCGCAACGGCAAATTCGACGGACGCGCTCACGCCGCCCGGTTCCGGGCCAAACGAGGGCACGATGTTGCCCGCGTTGCGAATCACGAACAGTTCGCCAGGTTCGCGCTGCGTCACCAGTTCCGGCACCATGCGGCTGTCGGAACAGGAAATGAACAGGGCCTTGGGCGTCTGTCCCGTGGCCAGTGTCTTGAACAACTCTCGGCGTTCAGGAAAGACTTCCTTCTGGAAACGTAGAAATCCGGCAATGATGTCGCGCATAAATAAAAGAAGAGAGTGGTGTGAGCCCGTATTATCGCCGATGTCAGCGCGGCTGGCTTGCCGGCTGGCCCCTTTGAGGGCCCGTAATGCAGCGGTCGATATGCTCGATCAATTGCAGGAACACGCGTTTATCGGCAATGTGATTCATCGTGTTGCTCATGAAGACGTCGCTGGCGGCCGCTGCCACGGCACTGCGGGCCTGCGCACAGGCGGCATGCAGTTGCGCGCGGTCAAGCTCAGGCAGCGCCGCAGCGATGCCTGCACGCGTGAAATCGAAGGCATCGATGCCGCAGCAGCCGGCGGCGCAATGGGTTTCCAGGCGGCAGATCAGTGGCCATAGTCCCTCCAGGTGCTCGTCGATGCCGACGGCTTGCGCATAGCGCTCCCCGATATCGATGTACTCGATCCATGCGTCTTCGGCAATCTGGATATCGTATTGATGGTCGCGTTCCGTCATGTTTGCTTTCCCGCATGCGCGGTGACTGTCTGATAGAGGCGCCATCGTACCGCAAGCGCGGCGGTAACTGGCACACCATGCAGCAAGACATGAAAAAACCGCCCGAAGGCGGTTTTGCGTGTGCCCTGCGTGGCGGCTTACTTCTTGTCAGGCAAGGCGTATGCCAGCACGTAGTCGCCACGGTCCGGCGACTGGCGTGCGCCGCCGGCGCTGACGACGATGTATTGCTTGCCCGTTTTCGGCGAGACATACGTCATCGGGCCGGACTGGCTGCCCACGGGCAGGCGCTGTTTCCAGATTTCCTTGCCGGTGGCGCTGTCAAAGGCGCGCAGGTAGAAATCCTGCGTGCCGGCAAAGAACAGCAAGCCGGACTGCGTCGACATCGACGCGCCCAGGGTCGGCATGCCGATCGGAATCGGCATTTTCATGCGGATGCCCATCGGACCCGTATCCTGCACCGTGCCGACCGGTACCTGCCACACGAGCTTGCGGGTTTTCAGGTCGATGGCCGACATGGTGCCGAACGGCGGCTTCTGGCAGGGAATGCCCGCTTTCGACAGGAAACGTTCGCGCATGGCGCCGAATGGCGTGCCTTCCTGCGGCACGACGCCCATCTCGATGCCGCTGGCACCCTTCGGAATGGCGGCGCGCGGAATCATGTAGTTGGCCAGGCCCAGGCGCATGTCGTTGACGAACATGTAGTTGGTGGTCGGGTCGACGGAGACGCTGCCCCAGTTCATGCCGCCCAGCGAGCCTGGGAACTGCAGCGAACGGTCGAGGCCTGGCGGCGTGTAGACGCCTTCGTGGCGCATGCCCTTGAATTCGATGCGGCACAGCAACTGGTCAAACACGGTGCCGCCCCACATGTCGGACTCGTGCAAGGTGGCGTTGCCGATCGACGGCATGCCGACGGAAAACGGCTGCGTGGGCGAATAGCGCTCGCCAGGCACCTTGCCTTGCGGTACGGGACGCTCTTCCACGGCCGCGATGGGCTCGCCCGTCACGCGGTTGAGGAGGAAGATTTCGCCTTGTTTCGTCACTTGCGCCAGCGCGGGCAGGGTGCCGCCTTTGCCGTCGGGAATGTCGTACAGCAGCGGCTGGGCCGGCAAGTCGAAGTCCCACAGGTCGTGGTGGGTGGTCTGGAAGGTCCAGCGCACCTTGCCCGTTTTCGCGTTGACGGCAACGATGGACGAGCTGTACTTGTCGTCCAGCGCCGTGCGCGTGCCGCCGAAGAAGTCGGGCGTGGCATTGCCGGTCGGCAGGTAGATGGTGTCCAGCTGGGCGTCGTACGACATGGCCGACCAGACGTTCGGCGTGCCGCGCGTGTAGGTCTGGCCTTGCGGCGGCAGTTTCGTGATGGCAGGGTTGCCCGGGTCCCAGGCCCACGCCAGTTCGCCGCTGCGCACGTCAAACGCGCGCACCACGCCGGGCGGCTCGCCGGTGGAGAAATTGTCGGCCACGCGGCCGCCGACGACGACCAGGTCGCCCGCGATCAGCGGCGTCGATGTTTGCTGGTAGTAGCCGGGCTTGACTTCGCCCATGCCCACCTTCAAGTCGACGGTGCCGTGCTCGCCAAAATCGGCGCAAGGCTCACCGGTACCCGCGTCGAGCGCGATCAGGCGCGCATCGATGGTCGGCAGCAAGATGCGCTTGCGGCAGGCGGCCGGGGCGGCGTCGCTGGGGGCGCTGGCCGGCAGCGGCTGCGCGGCGGGCGCTTCATGGTAGCCCAGGCCGCGGCAGCGCTGCCAGTTTGGCGCGGAACCTTGCGGGTCGTATTTCCAGCGCTCGGCGCCCGTATCGGCGTCCAGCGCCACGACCTTGCCGTAGGCCGTGCAGACGTACAGGGTATCGCCCACTTGCAGCGGCGTGTTCTGGTCTTCCGCGCCAGAACCATTGCTTTGCGGGATGTCGCCCGTGTGCGCCGTCCAGGCCAGTTTCAGCTGGCCGACGTTGCCCTTGTTGATCTGGTCCAGCGCGGCGAAGCGGTTGCCGGCCGTGGTGTTACCCCAGTGCAGCCAGTTTTTCTGCTGCGCGCCGGGGGCGACCGGCGTCACGTTCGCCACGACATCGGCTTCGATGACGGACTTGGGCAGGAAGAAATTGACGCCCGTGATGGCCAGGCAGATGGCGATCAGGCCCGCCAGCGCGAAGGCGCCTTTGCCAGCCGGCACGCCGGTGGTGCGGCGCAAGCCGGGATAGGCGAGGGCTACCAGGCATGCCAGCACGCCGAAGACGAACAGGCGCGACACCAGGGGCCAGAAGTTCCAGCCCGCGTCGATGGGGGCCCAGATCAGGGCAACGATAAAGGCGGCACCGAACAGCAGGGCGCCGGCCGGCTTGCTCCGCCAGACGAGCACGCCCGAGGCGCACGTGGCAATGCCCATCGGCAGGTAAAACCAGCTGCCGCCCAGGTACGCGAGGTACGCTCCGCCGATAGCGAGGAAGAGGCCGGACAAGATGAGCAGCGCGGCTGGCAGGTAGCGCAGCGGCGACGCTGCTTGACCCCGCGTTGCGGGTGTGGATGAACTGGAAGGGTTCACGATGATTCCTTTTATTGTTGACCGGGCGGCCAGGCGCCGCCCGGTGATGCTGAATAACCAAGACTCGGTTCCCCCATTGCGCGAGGGGTGAGCGTCCGCCCGCTGGCGGGATGCTCAGCCCGGGTTTGGCGTGGTGGATTTGCTGTCGAGATTGGCGATGATGCGGCTGAGCATGTCCAGCAAGGCGTGTTCTTCCTCGGCGCTGAAACCGGCGAGGGCTTCGCGGTTGCTGGCATGAATCGCTTCCTTGATCAGGGGCGATTGCTGTAATGCGGCCGGGGTAAGGCCGAACAGGCTGCTGCGTCCATCGCTGGGATCGGGTTGGCGGCTGACCAGGCCGTCACGTTCCATGCGCGCCAGCGTGGCCGCCATGGTCGGCTGCTCGACGGCAGCGGCCACGGTCAGTGCTTTCTGCGTCAGCTGCGCGCCATTTGCCAGTTCGTAAAACACGGGCAACTGGCCCGGCGCCATGCCGATCAGCTTGAGCTTGCGCTCGATGACCCTGGCAAACAGGCGTGCAGCCCGGCTCGTCATGTGGCCTGCGGACTGCTCTTTCTGGAAGTCGATCACGAACATCCCCGGTGAAAAGAATATAGTATGCTATCATAATTTCGATGAACATAGCAGGCTATGCATTTTTCCAGGCGGCCGGAAATGCAAAAACCGCCCGAAGGCGGTTTTTTTGGGTGAAGCCAGTGCTTAAATGAAATAGATCAGCGCGATGATGCCGACCACCAGCGCCACGCGGGTGACCTGGTAGGCCGTCTTGTTCCACGCCTTGAAGCGGCGGCGGTACTGGCCCATGGTCCAGGAAATCTGGAACAGCTTGCTCACGCCGCCCACCTGGTCGCCCAGTTCGTTCGGCGAGGCGGCGGCCGTCATCAGGGTGCGGCCCAGCCAGCGGTTCAAGCCTTGCGCCCAGCGGTAGCGCATCGGACGCTCGATGTCGCAGAACAGGATGATGCGGTCGCTGTCGGCGTCGTTGCGGGCCCAGTGGATATACGTTTCATCGAACATCACGGCCTGGCCGTCGCGCCAGCTGTGGCGCTCGCCATCGACGTCGATGAAGCAGCGGTCGTCGTTTGGCGTCTGCAAGCCCAGGTGGTAGCGCAGGGAGCCGGCGAACGGGTCGCGGTGCGGGTTGAGCTTGCCGCCTTGCGGCAGTTCCGCGAACATGGCCGCCTTGATCGAGGGAATCGATTGCAGCAGCGCATAGGTTTGCGGGCACATCTGTTGCGCCGACGGGTGGTTCGCGTCATACCATTTCAGGTAGAAACGCTTCCAGCCATACTTGAAGAAGGAATTGAAACCCACGTCATTGTTCTTTTCCGCGGCCTTGATCTTTTTCATTTCCTGCATGCGCAGCGCTTCATCGCGGATGATTTGCCAGTTCTGCTGCAGCGGCGCCAGTTCCGGGAATTGATCGACGGAAAGGTATGGCGTGGCCGGCACCTTGGAAAAGGTGTGCATGAACAGGTTCAGCGGCGCCATGAACGAGGAATGATCGAAGATCTGGCGGCGAAACGGCAGGCGCACCTTGCCACGAAAATGAATATGTAAAACGGAAAACACAAAAATGCCCAGCAAGGCCCACTTCATACACAACCTCGTTTTTTAAGAATGGGGCAATTATAACCAGTTAATGCCATCGCCACCCCGGGCCACGGTGAAGGAAAGATGAAGCGGCGCACGGGGGAGCTCTGTCCTACAATGGCTGTTCTCCACACTGATACGAGGTAATAATGGAAATCTGGCACGCACCGCTCGACCTGGCCACCCTCAACGCCGCCAGCGAAGGCACGGCCATGCGCCACCTGGGCATCGAATTCACGGCCTTCGGCCCCGACTGGATCGAAGCGACCATGCCCGTTGACCACCGCACCATGCAGCCATTCAAGCTGCTGCATGGCGGCGCTTCCGTGCTGCTGGCCGAAACCCTGGGCAGCATGGCCGCGAATGCCTGCCTCGATTCCAGCCGGCAGGTGAGCGTGGGCCAGGAAATCAATGCCAACCACGTGCGCGGCGTGCGTGGCGGCCATGTGACGGGGCGCGCCACGCCGATCCACCGGGGTCGCACCAGCCAGGTCTGGGAAATCCGCATCACCGATGATGACGGCAAACTATGCTGCATTTCGCGCATCACCATGGCTGTCATCGATGCCCCGGGCGCGGGCTGATACGTCCCATCTTGACTTGCGTCAAGGCATTAAAAGCGAGCGCGTGGAATCATAAATAACGCTGTTCGCTTATAATTCAGTGTGCTGTTGTAGGGCGTGAGGGTATGTCCCGCGCGCCTGCATTGCCCGAAATTAGAAGCTGACTGCCCAAAAAACGCCAGTTAGAGACCCATCCTGCGCCATGCAGGAACGGCAACACGACGGCGAGCAGATCGCTGGTTTTTAGATAACCAGCAACAATCAACTTTATTACAGGGCAATAACAACAATGATGTCATTCAATCGTTTGACGATAGGCGCGCGCCTGAGCGCAGGCTTCGGGCTGCTGGTGCTACTCATGCTGGTGCTGGCTGCCTTCGCACTGCTGCGCATCGGCGCCATCTCCGGCGCCATGGACGCGCAAGAAAAAGTACAACTGGAAAAACTCGAACCCCTGTACGTGGCGCGCGAAGCGCTCGACCAGACGGGCCTGGCCGCCCGCAACGCGTATATCTTCCATGACCAGGCGGCCGCCGAAAAAGAGCTGGCCATCCTCGACAGCCAGAAGGCGCTGTACCTGGAAGCGCTGGCCCGCCTGGCGCCGCAGTTCGCCGGCGATGCGCAATTCGAGAAGGTCAGCACGGGCCTCAAAACCATGGCGCGGGAATTGCAGCGTCCGCGCCAGTTCCGCGCCACAGGACAGATGGAGCAGTATGGCACCTTCCTCGTCGAGGAGTGCAGCCCTTTGCGGCGCCAGATCGTCGCCGATATCGATACGGTGCTGAAAAACGTGCAGCGCGAATCGGAGCAGGCCAGCGTGGCCGCGCGCGCCATCTACGGCCAGTCGCTGCGCTGGATCGGCGTGCTGGCCGCGCTCAGCGTGCTCATTTGCATTGCGGTCGCCACCGTCATCACGCGCGGCCTGCTGCGCCAGCTGGGCGGCGAACCGGCGTATGCGGCCTCGATTGCCGGGCGCATCGCGCTCGGTGAACTGGCCATCGACGTGCATACGCGCCACGGCGACGACAGCAGCCTGCTGTTTGCCATCAAGACCATGCGCGACAACCTGGCCGCCATCGTCGGCAAGGTGCGCCACGGCACGGAAAGCATCGCCATGGCTTCGACCGAGATCGCTACGGGCAACCGCGATCTGTCGCAGCGCACGGAGCAGCAGGCCGGCTCGCTGGAAGAAGTGGCGTCATCGATGGAGGAACTGATTTCCACCGTGCGCCAGAATGCGGACAACGCCCAGCAGGCGAACCGCCTGGCGCGCGAAGCGTCGAAGGTGTCGGAGCAGGGCGGCAAGGCGGTGGCCGAAGTGGTGCATACGATGGGCCTGATCAATGCCTCGTCGAACAAGATCGTCGACATCATCGGCGTGATCGACAGCATCGCCTTCCAGACGAATATCCTGGCCTTGAACGCGGCAGTGGAAGCGGCGCGCGCCGGCGAGCAGGGACGCGGCTTCGCCGTTGTCGCCACGGAAGTGCGCAGCCTGGCGCAACGCTCTAGCGCCGCCGCGCGCGAAATCAAGGCCTTGATCGACGATTCCGTCAGCAAGGTGGGTACCGGAACCTTGCTCGTCGAGCAGGCCGGCGTCACCATGCACAACGTGGTGGCCGGCATCGGCAGGGTGACGGGCATCATGGCCGAGATCAGCCACGCTACGCAGGAGCAGGGCGCCGGCATCGAGCAAGTCAACCGCGCCATCGTCGACATGGACCGCGTGACCCAGCAAAACGCGGCCCTGGTCGAGCAGGCGGCCGCCGCCGCGCAGGAATTGCAGCAGCAGGCGGCGCAGCTGGAACAGGAAGTGGGCATCTTCAAACTGGCCAAGCCGGCCAACGGACCGCTGCGCCTGGCAGCTTGATGCCGAGAGCGCGGCAGCACGGCGCGCCATGCGCCAATAGTCGTATTCCGCGCTACAATGAGAGCTGGATCAACGCCAGGACTTCTCATGCAAGTGCGCCGCAGCCATGATCTATCCAGCCCGGACGACGACAAACCGGCGCCGCCCGTGCTGCAGCTGGCCCTGGCCGGCCTCGGCTGGGGTTTGCTCACCTGCATGCTGTGCTTTGCCATCCTGTTTATGACCAAATGGCTGTTGCCGCCCGAATACTGGGGCGCACACACGGGCCTGTCCAAGTTCAAGCGCGAAATGTCGCTGCCCCTGCTGGTGTTCTGGGTCGTCATCTATTCACCCATCCTGGAAACCTTCCTTGGCCAGCTGCTGCCGCTGGAAATCCTCCGGCGCCTGGGCGCCAGCCGCCAGCTGAGTATTTTTATCGCCACCATCCTGTGGGCCATCGTGCATTTCATCAGCGGCGGCTTGCTGCATGCCATCGTCGCGCTGGGGTCGGGCGCCATGTTCAGCTTTGTCTATCTGCGCTACCGCGGCCCCAGTGTCGCCGTTGCCTACGCGACAACGACGTTTGCGCGCGCCTGCAACAATATCGCCATCCTGGTGGCCGTGTTCTACGGCCTCGATGCCTAAAGCACCTTCCAAAACCTACTGCGCGTCGGTATAGGCGGCCTGCGATGCTCACCGTACTCTAGTACGGTTACGCTTCTCGACCACCTCTACCTTCCGCTCGCTACGGTTTTGTTAGGCGCTTTTCTTCCTTCCTGAGCAAATACGGCACCAGCGCCGCCAGCGCCACGGCCAGTACCGCCAGGCCGTGCAGCAGCTGGCGGAAGGCGGCGTCATAGCTGGCGCGCAGCAGCGATTCGTGGCCGTCCAGCAGCTGTGTCGCCTGTTGGAGATCGCCGAGCGCGGCGCGGCTGGCGGCCGCCAATAGCGGTAGATCGGCGGGCAGTTGCCGCGCCAGCGCTGCACCGATCAGGCCGGCCAGCACGGCGCCCGCCAGGGCCAGCGCCACGCCATCGGCGCTGACGCGCACGGTATTGAAGATACCCGTCGCCATGCCGGCCCGCTCTGTTTCCACCACGCTCAGGGCCATGCCATCCATCAAGCCCCACGGCAAGCCGATGCCCACGCCGATCAGCAGCAGGGGGCCGGTCAGTTCGCCAGCGTCGCCGCCGCCCAGCACCTGCGCCAGCCAGGCCAGGCCCGCCGCGGCCAGCAGCAATCCCGCTGCGCACAGGGCGCCGGTCCCCACCCAGCGCGACAGCAGCGCCGCCAGCATGGGCACGAGCAGCAATGGCGCGGCCAGGGCGATCATCAAACGGCCTGCGGCCAGCGCGGACATGCTGTCGATGCCGATGAAGCGCCCCGGCAGCATGACGATCAGCACGATGAACAGGAAGGCGGGCGAAGCGGCCAGCACTTGCACGGCGACAAAGCGACGCTGGCGGAACAGCGACAAATCCAGCATGGGCCGCGCCGTCCTGCGCTCGATCGCGCCAAAGGCGAGAAACAGCAGCATGGACGAGGCGACGGACAGCAGCACGGCGCCGTTGCGCCAGCCGTGTTCGGGCGCCAGCAGCATGCCCAGGGTCAACAGGCCCAGCGCGGCAGTGAAGCTGAGGGCGCCGGGCCAGTCCAGCCGGCCCTTGCCGCGCGCCGGATCGGCCGGCACGCTGCTCCATACCAGCAGCATGCCGATGGCGCCCAGCGCGGCCGTGGCATAAAAGATGGCGGGCCAGCGGGCCAGTGCCAGCATGGCGCCGGCCGCCAGCGGACCGAAGGCCAGGCCCAGGCCGAATGTCGTGCCCAGCACGCTCATCACGCGGCTGCGCGCCGCGCCGTGGAACAGGGGCGCCAGCGAAGACATGGCGGCGGCGAATGCGGCCGCGCCGCCCAGGCCTTGCACGAAGCGCAGCGCGGCGATCCATGCCACCGATGGCGCGTGGGCAATGGCCAGGGTCGCCACGCAAAACAGCGCCAGCCCCGCCAGCCAGACGCGGCGCCGTCCCAGCACGTCCGTCAGGCTGCCGGCCACCATCATGGCGCTGCCATAGCTGAGGATATACGCATTGATGACCCAGTTCAGGGCGGCAGCGCTGCCGTGCAATTCGGCGCCGAGGGCGGGCAAGGCCACGGCCGGACCCGTGAAACACAGGGGAATCAGCAAGCCCGTCAGGCAAGCGGCCAGCACTTGCAGGGGGAGTGAAAGACGTGAGGAATGGGGCATGGGCGTCGGATAGGAAAGAAGGAGGAGCGAGTATGGCGCGCCCGTCATTGAAGAAAAATGGGCTAAACTGATCAACATATCGGACACAAATGTCTTGAATGGGGAATGAATGGATAGCTTGGGCGGCATCGCCATGTTCGTGCAGGTGGCCGACAGCGGCAGTTTTTCAGCCACGGGCCGGCTGCTGGGGCTATCTTCGTCGGCGGTCGGCAAGAGCGTGGCGCGCATGGAGGCGCGGCTGGGTGCGCGCCTGTTCCAGCGCAGCACGCGGCACCTGGCATTGACGGCGGAAGGGGAGAAATTCCTGCAGCGCTGCAAGCGCATCCTGGCCGAAGTGGAAGCGGCCGAGCGCGAGCTGGGCGAATCGGGCGGCGCGCCGAGCGGCCGCCTTCGCATCAGCCTGCCACGCTACAGCGGCCTGTTCGAGCCGGCCATCGGCGCCTTCATGCAAGCCTATCCGGCCATCGACCTCGACCTCGATTTTTCCGACGCCATGGCCAACATCGTCAGCGACGGTTTTGACGCGGCCGTGCGCACGGGCGAGCTGGCCGATTCGGGCTTGATGCGGCGCAAACTGTGTACATTCCGCCGCCTGCTGGTGGCGTCGCCCGCCTACCTGGCGCGCCATGGCCGGCCCGCCGATGGCGCCGGGCTGCTGCGGCACGCGCGCCTGGACTACCGCTTTCCCGCCACGGGCCGCCTGGAACAGTGGCCGCTGATGGACGAGGCAAGCCAGCCGGCGCCCGGCATGGTCTGCAACAGCCTGGAAATGCGCATCTTCCTGGCCGTGCAGGGGCAGGGCATCGCCTACCTGCCCGCATTTGCCGTGCAGCGCGAACTGGCGGCGGGGCAATTGGTCTCGCTGCTGGACGAGCATACGCAGGCGCGCACGGCATTCTGGCTGCTGTGGCCGGCCAGCCGCCACCTGCCGCCGCGCTTGCGCGTCTTCATCGATTTCCTGGTGGAGCAGTTACAGGATCAAACTTTTGGAGCTTTGCCATGACGCAGGATGTTTCCCTGACGCCCTTGCAGTTGCATGTGGCTGGCGCCACCGTGCGCCACGCGCATCCGTTTCCCATGCCGCAGCTGACCCCGCAGGAACCGCTGACGGCGGCCCTGCGCGACGGTTGGGTACGGCCATTGTATATGGGCTTGCACCAGCCCCAGGCGCAGGCGTGCCTGGCCCGGCTGGCGCAGGCCGACGATACCGTCATCGCCCGCCTGCTGGGGCAATTCGACTGGCGCAGCCGCACGGCGGGCGCCTATCTGGCCGCATTGATGCATCGTCCCGGCTTCACGGACCAGCTGGGCGGCCTGCTGCTGGCCAGTGAAGTCTGCTACGCGGGCAGCGCGTATTGTCTGGCGCTGGCCGCCTTCGACACGCCCGGCAGCCGCGACTATCTGCACCGCTATCTTGAACATTATTTGCGCCAGCCGCAGCTGCACTTTGATCAGGAGCAAGCCATGGCGGCCATTGCCTACCTGGATGGCCAGCAGGGCCGGGATGAGGCGGCGCGCCATGCGCCAGCCTGGGCCGATTTTGCCGCCAGCCGGCCGGGCCTGGCGCTGGATGAAGCGCTCGCCGCATGGACTGGCCGCATGGCCACCTTGCGCGCCTTGCAGGCCGCAGCACCTGGCAAATAGGCGCGATCCCCCTCAAACTTCGGCGCCGTTGGTATTGTTGGCGGCCTACTGCGCGCTTTCCATGGATTCGACGGTGTCGAAAAGATGCGCCAGCGCACCTTCCATGGCGCCGGCCGTTGCGTCGCCGCTCTGGTTGGTGATGATGAAGACCCCAAGCTGGTATTTTGGAATGACGTAGGCGTAGCTTTGCGCACGCGGCACGCCGCCATGGTGTACATAATGCGTGCCCAACTGGCGATTGCTGCCGATATTCCAGAAATAGCCAATGCTGAAGTCGTCCTGAAAGCGTACCAGCGGCTTGTGCGATTCGACGACCGCGGGATCGGCACCCAATTGCAGGCGCAGGTATTTCGTCATATCCGGCATGCTCGACTTCAGGTTGCCGGCTGCGCCCCAAGGCAGTTGCGGCATCGGTGTCGTCATGACCGGATTGTCGCTGTGGTAGCCGGGTGCCAGCCGGCCGGCATCCGTGGCTGTGAGTCTCAGCCTGGTATCGTGCATGCCGGCTGCGCGCGCGACGAATTGCGTGAGCAGGACTTCGTAGGGTAGTCCGTAGATTGTTTCAAGCGTGTGCGCAATGAGTTCGGTACCGGCGCTTGAATAGGCGTAGTCCTTGCCAAGCGGACCCTGGATGCTGACCGTGTGCAAGTCCTGCCAGAATTGCTGCTGGCCGTAGCTGGCGTAGGCTGCATTGAGCTTTGCCGGCGTGGCGTGTGCGGTGAAATCCTTCAATATGGTGTCCACCTGCAATGGCAGCATGCCCGGCATGGTGCTGGTGTGCGTGATCAAATGGCGCAAGCGAACTGGCTGTCCCTGTGACTGCAGGTTCGGGTAGGCGGCCGGCAGGTACTTTTGTATGGGATCGTCGAGCGCCGCCTTCCCATCCAGCACAGCGTTCGCCAGCAGCAGGCCAGCAAAAGTCTTGCTGATTGAGCCGATTTCATACAGCGTTGCATCGTTCGGCGGATTGCCTTTGCCGGTCTCCAGCTCGCCTTGATGCAGAATGAATTCCTTGCCCCGATAAACGACGGCAATCGAGGTCGCGTGCAGGAATTTTGACTGCAGCAGGGTGGTCGCGGTCTGGCGCATGGCCGCAGGAATGTCATGCGCAGGTGCCGTGGCTGCGGGCTTGCAAGCTGCCAGCACGAGTGTCATTACAGTGATGCTTGCGGTGAGTTTGCTTATCATGCGCACCATCCATCCAAGGGGGGAGGGGCATTCTCGCACAATGGGTGCAGCAGTGAAAGAAATTGTGCTGCCCTGCGCCAGCCGCGCGCTTTTTTCCTCCTTTCCGCCACTCCGCCATTCCGCTTTTCCTTTTCTTTCCTCCATGCAGTGTGACATTTGCATGACAAACAACAGTGCTCCGTCCCCTTGAACGTCAGTAGGGGGTGCATGCGTGGCGACCACCAACCGCGCGCCGTCCATGCACCGAAAGTGCCGGACCGTTGAAGGTGCATGCTGAACTGCAAGTGGATGCGGCCGGGACTTTTGCCTTGCATGTCAGCTTGCGCCGACATATTCAATCTTGGTTTTGACGTTTAACGACAGGAAACTGCAACATGACTGAAAAATTTGCATCGCAAACTTCCACCTCCGCTGACGATGGCATTTCCGCCATCGAGGCATACCTGAACAGTGCCGCCGCCGTAGCGCTGCAGCGCTTCACCGGCACGCCGGATGCCGATGTGCTCAACGGTACCACGGGCGCCGACGTGCTCGAAGGCCTGGCCGGCGACGATACGTATTATGTCAACGACAGCGGCGACGTGATCGTCGAGCTAGCCAATGGCGGCACCGATACCGTGTATACCAGCGTCAACTACACGGTGGCCGACAACGTCGAGAACGTGCGCCTCGCCGCCAGCGGTCTGACGGTGACGGGGAGCGCCAACACCAACAATATCTTTCATGTCAGCGTGGCCGGCGGCAATGTGCTCGACGGTGGCGGCACGGGCAACTCGGTCAATTACCTTGGCTCCAGCGCGGGCGTGACGGCCACCCTGTCCGGGGCGAGTGGTCCGGTGGCGGCAGCGCCGGGCAGCGATGTGCTGGTCAATTTCGCCAGCATCGTGGGCAGCAAGTTCGACGACGTCCTGACCGGCAATGAACTCAAGAACCTCCTGGTTGGCGGCATCGGCAACGACACCTTGCGGGGTGGCAAGGGCGATGATACGCTGCTCGGCGCGGTGGGCGACGACACCTATATTTTTGCCCGCGGTGACGGCGCCGATATCATCGTCGAGGTGGTCGAGGGCGGCGGCCACAATGTCGTTTCCTTCCTGGCCGGCGTCAGCGCCGACCAGCTGTGGTTCCGCCAGGTGGGCGTGAACCTGGAAGTGAGCACCATCGGCACGACCGACAAGATCACCATCAATGGCTGGTTCAGCGCGGGCATCGTACCCCGCATCCAGGAATTCCGTACGGCTGACGGCCGCGTGCTGCTGGGCAGCGACGTGCAAAACCTGGTGCAGGCGATGGCGGGCCTGGTGCCGCCGCCGGCCGGCCAGCTGACCCTGCCGCCGAACATCGCCGGCATCCTGGCCCCGGCACTGGCGCAGAACTGGCGCACCGAGGGAGCAGGCACGGTGAACCCTGACATCATCAAGGGCACGGCGGGCGCCGACGTGATGGCCGGCGGGGCCGGAGACGACATTTATTACGTCAACCATGGCAACGACGTGGTGATTGAACAGCCTGGCGGCGGCCGCGACACCGTCTACACGACGGTCAGCTACACCATGGGCGCCAACGTCGAAGAGCTGCACTTGAGTGCGGCCGGCCTGGGCGTAAGGGGCAACGGCAGCGGCAATGTCTTCCACATCGATGTGGCCGGCGGTCACCTGGTGCAAGGCATCGGCAGCAATAATTCAGCCACCTATGCGGGTTCCAGGGCGGGCGCCACGGCGGCCATCGCCTCCATCAGCGGCACCCCCGTGGCGCGTCCGGGCAGCGATGTGCTGGTCAATATTTCCAGCGTGACTGGCAGCGCCTATGACGACGTGTTGTCGGGCAACGAACTGGCCAACACCCTGTCCGGCGGCCTCGGTAACGATACCTTGCAAGGCGGCAAGGGCGACGACTTCCTCGTCGGCGGGCTGGGTGACGATACCTATGTCTTTGCGCGTGGCGACGGCGCGGACATCATCGGCGAGCCTTCCGCCGATGCGAAATACGACAGCATCGCCTTCCTGGCCGGTGTCAATATCGACCAGCTGTGGTTCCGCCAGGTGGGCGCGGACCTGGAAGTGAGCACCATCGGCACCACGGACAAGATCACCATCCGCGGCTGGAGCATTGCCAAGCCGAACATCGAGGAATTCCGCACGGCCGCCGGCCACGTCATGCGCGGTGCCGACGTGCAGCTGCTGGTGCAGGCAATGGCGGGATTGACGCCGCCGCCGCTGGGCCAGCTGACCCTGCCGGCCGGCACGGCTGCCGCCCTGGCGCCCGTGCTGGCCCAGGCCTGGCACTTCAACGGTCCCACGCAGCCCACGGGGCAGCACTTTGTCGGCACGGCGGGCGCCGACGTCATCAACGGCAGCGCCGGCGCCGACTTGCTGGAAGGCCTGGGCGGCGACGACACCTATTACGTCAACCACGGGGGCGATTTCATCGTCGAGCGGGGCAACGGCGGCAGCGATACGGTGTACACCAGCGTCGACTACAAGGTGGCCGACAACGTCGAGAATGTGCGCCTCATCGGCTCGGGCCTGACGGTCACGGGCAGCGCCTACAACAACAATGTCTTTTATGTCGATACGCCTGGCGGCAACGTGCTCGACGGCGGCGGGACCGGCAACACGCTCAACTACGCCAGCGCCACGGCAGGCGTGACGGCCACCTTCGCACCGGTCGGCGGCCCCATGATTGGGCGTCCGGGCGCCGACGTGCTGGCCAATTTCAACATTGTCATCGGCAGCAAGTTCGATGACGTGCTGACCGGCAATGAGGTCAAGAATATCCTCTTCGGTGGCCTCGGCAACGACACGTTCCATGGCGGCAAGGGCGACGATACCCTGGCTGGCGCGCAGGGCAACGATACTTATCTCTTCGGCCGCGGCGACGGCGCCGACATCATCGCCGAGGGCGTGGAAGCGGGCAGCCACGATGTCGTTTCCTTCCTGGCCGGCGTCAGCGCTGACCAGCTGTGGTTCCGCCAGGCGGGCGCGCACCTGGAAGTGAGCACCATCGGCACCACGGACAAGATCACCGTCAATAACTGGTACGCGGACATGCCCGTGCGCATCGAGGAATTCCGCATGGCCGATGGCAAGGTCTTGCTGGGCAGCGATGTGCAAAACCTCGTGCAGGCGATGGCGGGCTTGACGCCGCCACCAGCGGGCCAGCTGACCTTGCCGGCCGGTACGGCCGCCATCCTGGCACCGGTGCTGGCGCAGAACTGGCGCGCAGCGCCACCAGCGGCTGGCGCCAGCCAGGGCGGCTTCGGCGGTTGGCAAGCGGATCCGGCGCAGCTGGTGCAAGCGATGGCCGGCTTTGCCGTGCCGGCGGCCGCATCGGCGCCCTGGTCGGCGCAAGGCGCTGCGTCGGCGCAGATCCAGCTGGCGGCAGCGCATTGATCGCCCGCGTTGTTAGCTAGTTAGCCTTATCATCACGCAGCCGGGCCGGGGTGACCCGCCACGGCCTGGCTGCGCCATTGAATCTCTGATATTGCCCGATGACAGTCCTCTCATACCGCAACGATCCGCCACCCATACAACCTGCGCCCGACACGGGCTTGCTGTCGCTGCTGCTGATGGCCAGCCTGCACGGCATCGCCGCCGACGGCGCCCAGCTCAAGCATGCGTTCGGCCAGGCCGTGTTCACGCGGCAAACCGTCCTGCTGGCCGCGCAACAGCTGGGCTTGACGGCCAAGCTGGTGCGCCAGGCGCCGGCACGGCTGGCGCAATCGCCGCTGCCGGCCATCGCCATCGATAGCGCAGGCCGTTTCTTTATTCTCGGCAAGGTCGAAACGGACGATGACGGCGTGAGCAAGGTGCTGATCCAGCATCCGGGCCAGCCGCCGCAAATCCTTGGCCGCGAAGCGTTCCTTGCCGCCTGGACGGGCGAACTGATCTTTTTCACCAGCAAGGCCAGCTTTGCGGGCGAAACGGCCCGCTTCGACTTCAGCTGGTTCATCCCCGCCATCGTCAAGTACCGCAGGCTGCTGGGCGAAGTGCTGCTGATTTCCTTCGTGCTGCAACTGATCGGCCTGGCCACGCCCCTGTTTTTCCAGGTGGTGATGGACAAGGTGCTGGTCAACCACGCCATGCAGACCTTGAACGTCGTCGCCATCGGCCTGGTCTGCGCCATCGTCTTCGAAGCCGTGCTCAGTCTCATCCGTACCTATGTATTCGCGCGCACCAGCAGCAAGATCGACGTGGAGCTGGGCGCGCGCCTGTTCCGCCACTTGCTGGCCTTGCCGATCGCCTACTTCCAGGCGCGCCGCGTGGGCGATTCCGTGGCGCGCATCCATGAACTGGAAAACATCCGTTCTTTTCTTACCGGCAACGCGATGACCCTGGTGCTGGACTTGCTGTTTTCCTTCATCTTCATCGCCGCCATGCTGTGGTACAGCGTCGCGCTGAGCGTGGTCGTGCTCGTTTCCATTCCCGTCTACGCGGCCCTGTCGATGCTGCTCACGCCCGTGCTGCGGGGCCGCCTGAACGAGAAATTCAACCGCAGCGCGGAAAACCAGTCCTTCCTCGTCGAGACGATCAGCGGCGTCGACACGCTCAAGGCCATGGCCGTGGAACCGCGCTGGCAGCAGCAGTGGGAAAAGCAGCTGGCCGGCTACGTCTCGGCGGGCTTGTCGGCGAATAACATCGGCATGCTGGCCAGCGGCGGCGTCACCCTGGTCAGCAAGCTGGTGACGGCGGCCATCATGTGGTGGGGCGCCACCCTCGTCATCGACGGCAGGATGACGGTGGGCGAACTGGTCGCCTTCAACATGCTGGCAGGGCAGGTGGCCTCGCCCATCCTGCGCCTGGCGCAGCTGTGGAACGATTTCCAGCAAGTGGGCATTTCCATGAGCCGGCTGGGCGATATCCTTAACGCCCGCACGGAAGCGGGCAGCCAGAAGGCGCGCCTGCCGCGCATCGCCGGCGCCATCGATTTCCAGCAAGTGGGCTTCCGCTACCGGCCCGATGCGGCCGAGGTGCTGCGCAATGTGTCGATTGCCATTGCGCCTGGCGAAGTGATCGGCATCGTCGGGCGTTCCGGTTCCGGCAAGAGCACCCTGACGCGGCTGGCGCAGCGCCTGTATATTCCCGAGCGGGGCAAGGTACTGATCGACGGGCAGGATATCGCCGTCATCGACACGGCGTCGCTGCGGCGCCAGATCGGTGTGGTGCTGCAGGAAAACATCCTCTTCAACCGCTCTGTGCGCGACAACATCGCCCTGAGCGACCCGGCGCTGCCCATCGATGCCGTTATCGCCGTGGCGAAACTGGCCGGTGCCCACGATTTCATTTGCGAGTTGCCAGAAGGCTACGACACCATGGTAGGCGAGCATGGCACGGGCCTGTCGGGCGGCCAGCGCCAGCGCATCGCCATCGCCCGCGCCCTCATCGGCAATCCGCGCATCCTGATTTTCGATGAAGCGACAAGCGCGCTCGACTATGAATCGGAAAAAATCATCCAGGACAATATGCGCGGCATTTGCGCGGGTCGCACCGTGCTGATCATCGCCCACCGCCTGTCGGCCGTGCGCGAAGCGAACCGCATCGTGGTCATGGAGCGGGGGCAAGTGGCCGAACTGGGCACGCATGCGGCGCTGCTGGCGAACCCGGGCGGCATCTACGCCCATCTGTACAGCCTGCAGCAGGGAACGAGCGGGAGCGCCGCATGAGCGCCGGCCACCGTCTGGCCGCGTATGGCGAGCTGTTCAAACGCTACGGCCAGGTGCTGCGGCATAGCTGGCGCGACCGCGCCGCATTGCGCGGTCCCGTGCTCAGCGAAGACGAGGCGGCCTTCCTGCCGGCCGCGCTGGCGCTGCAGGAGCGGCCCGTGTCGCCCACCTTACGCGTCACGGCCAGGGTGCTGATGCTGCTGGTCGGCTGCGTGGTGCTGTGGGCTGTCTTTGGCCAGGTCGACATCATCGTCAATGCGGCCGGCAAGATCATTCCGTCCGGTAATACCAAGACCATCGCCTCCGTCGACGTGGCGGCCGTGCGCGCCCTGCATGTGCGCGAGGGGCAGGCCGTGCAGGCGGGCCAGCTGCTGGTGGAACTCGACAGCCGCGGCCCGGACGCCGAGCGCGACAAGGCCGCCGGCGACGCGGTGGCGGCCGCGCTGCAGATGGCCCGTTCGCGCGCGCTGATCGTCGCCATCGACACCTTGAATACGCCGAAGCTGGCGGCGCCCGATGGCGTTTCCACCGCCCAGCGCGAGGAAGCGCAGGGCCACCTCGATGGCCAGTACGCCAGTTTCCGCGCCAGGCTGGCGCATTTCGACGGGGAAATCGCCCGCTATGCCCAGGCGCTGCCGCTGGCGGCGCGGCGCGCCGGCGATTACCGGGCCCTGCTGGCCACGCGCGACGTGGCCGAACACGCGTGGCTGGAAAAGGAGCAGGCGCGCATCGACCTGGCCGGCCAGCTGGCGTCGGCCCGCAGCGAGCGCGCGGCCCTGGTGGCGCAGACGCGCAAGGACGCCTACGACGCGCTGACGGAAGGGGCCAGAGTAGCGGCGGCCAGCGGCCAGGATGCGCGCCGCGCCGGCGCCCGCGGCAGCCTGCTGCGCCTGACGGCGCCCGTCGACGGCACGGTGCAGCAGCTGAAGCTGCATACGGTGGGCGGCGTGGTGCCGGCCGCGCAGGCGCTGATGCAGATCGTGCCGCGCCAGGGCAGGCTGGAAATCGACGCCGTGCTGGAAAACCGCGACGTCGGCTTCGTCCAGGAAGGGCAGGCGGTGGCCGTCAAGGTCGACGCCTTCGACTATACAAAGTATGGCACCGTGCCCGCCGTCGTCCGCAGCGTCTCGCGCGACGCCATCGAAGACGAGAAGAAGGGTCTCGTGTATGCCGTGAAGATCACGCTGCAGCAGCCGGCCATGGTCATCGACGGCAGATTGGTGCCGCTGTCGGCCGGCATGGCGGTGCGCGCGGAAATCCGCACGGGGACGAGAAGGGTGATCGAATATGTGCTCTCGCCGCTGGTGCAGCACCAGAAGGAGGCGCTGCATGAACGCTAGATGCCGCGCCGCCCTGCTCGCCGCTGGCCTGTGCGTGGCCGCCGCGCCAGTCCGGGCCCAGCCACTGGACGCCGCGCCATGCCCATCCACGCATGATGCTGGTGTGCTGCTGACCGTGCCTTTGACCCTGTCGGCGGCCGTCGACCTGGCCCTGTGCCATAACGCGCAAGTGCACGGCGCCTGGGCCGGCATCCGGCTGCAGGCGGCCGGGCTGGGCGAGGCCAAAGCCGCCTATCTGCCGACCCTGAATGCGGGCGTGAGCCGGGTGCACGACCGCACGCCCTATCCGGGCTCCAGCACTGCTTCCGGCAGCTTGAACAGCAGTACGGCCTCGCTGAATCTGTCCTGGCGCCTGTTCGACTTTGGCGGGCGCGCGGCGGGCCAGCGTTCGGCACAGGCCTTGCTTGACGCGGCCCTGGCGAACCGTGACGCCGTGCTGCAAAAGACCCTGGCAGCCACCGTCAGCGCGTATTTCGAGGCGCAGACGGCGCGTGCCAGCGTGCGGATGCGGCAGGAATACCAGGCGCTGGCCAATGAAACGGTGCTGGCCACGCAGCGCCGCGCGCAGCGGGGACTCGGCTCTCACAGCGACACCCTGCAGGCGACGAGCGCCCTGGCCAAGGCGGCCCTGGGCGCCAGCCGCGCCGACGGCGAGTTCCAGAAGGCCCGCGCCGTGCTGGTATATACCCTGGGCTTGCCGGCCGACGCGGGCGTGATCCTGGACGACGATGCGGATGGCGCGGCGGCGGGCTTGCGCGAGGGTTTGCAAGATGAGTTGCAAGCCTGGCTGGCGCTGGCCCAGGCGCAACATCCGGCCATCCTGGCCGCGCAGGCGCAGCTGGCGGCGGCGCGCGAAAGGGTGGACGTAACCCGGTCGGAGGGCCGTCCCAGCATCGACCTGACGGCCAATCTCTACCAGAACGGCCGGCCCAACCAGGGCTTGTCCGCCGCTTCCACGCGCGAAACCCTGGTGGGCATCTCATTGAACATCCCCCTGTTCGACGGTTTTGCGCGCCAATACAAGGTGCGCGGCGCATTGGCGCAGGCCGGGCAAAGGGAAGCCGAGGCCGAGGACGTGCGGCAGCAGACCCTGATGACACTCGTGAAAACGCATGCGGAGGCGAGCACGGCGCTGTCCAACCTGGCCGCCTCGCAGGCGTGGCTGGACGCGGCGCGCGATGCCCTGGCCAGCGTGCAGCGCAAGTTTGGCCTGGGCGCGGCCGATATCCTGGAAATGCTGAACACCCAGTCGGCGCTGCTCGAAGCGCAGCAGGAGCGTATCCGTTGCCAAACGGAATGGCGTTCGGCCCGGCTGCGGCTGCTGGCCAGCGCCGGCGTGCTGGGGCGGGAGGCCATTGCGGCACGGTAATAGGCGCTATCCGCGCGCCATGCCGGCGCAATTATGACTATATTAGAGCAGCTAATCCATACATGTGCCAAGGGAGACATCATGCTCAGCGTACAAAAGATTACCCCGTGTTTATGGTTCAACGGCCACGCCGAGGCGGCGGCCCTGTTTTATACGGGGATTTTCCCCAATTCGAAGATCGGCCAGATCCTGCGCTATGGCGAGGAAGGCAAGGAAATCCACGGCCAGGAGCCTGGCAGCGTCTTGACGGTAGCGTTCGAACTCGATGGCCAGACGTTTACGGGCCTGAACGGCGGCCCCCTGTTCCAGTTTTCCGAAGCGATCTCGTTCCAGGTCAATTGCGAGACCCAGGACGAGGTCGACCACTACTGGAACCAGCTGTCCGAAGGCGGGCCGCCGGAAGCCCAGCAGTGCAGCTGGCTCAAGGACCAGTTCGGCGTGTCCTGGCAAATCGTGCCCACCATCATGATCAAGCTATTGACGGACCCCGACCCCGTCAAGGCCCAGCGCGTGATGAAAGCCATGATGGGCATGAAAAAGATCAACATTGACGAGATCAAGCGGGCGTACGCGGGCTAGGCTGGCCGATCGGGCGGGTGGAGCGGGGCGCACGCCAGCGGCGCGCCCTGTCCAAGATGGCCGGCATTTGCTATAGTCCCAGCCATCTTTCCATCCGCTTACTGACCCTGCCATGACCACAAGCACCAGCAGCACCATCGCGCCCCGCACCTTCGGCACGCCCCTGTCTTCCACCGCCATCAAGGTCATGCTGCTGGGTTCCGGCGAACTGGGCAAGGAAGTGATCATTTCACTGCAGCGACTGGGCGTGGAAGTGATCGCCGTCGACCGCTATCCGAACGCGCCGGGCCATCCGGTGGCGCACCGCTCGCACGTGATCGACATGAGCGACGGCGTGGCGCTGGCAGCCCTGATAGCCCTGGAAAAGCCGGACTTGATCGTGCCGGAAATCGAAGCCATCGCCACCGACACCCTGGCGGCGCTGGAAGCAGCGGGGCAAATCACGTGCATCCCGAATGCGCGGGCGGCCGTGCTGACGATGAACCGCGAAGGCATCCGCACCCTGGCGGCGGAAACCCTGGGCGTGGCGACGTCGCCGTACCGCTTCGCCAGCAGCCTGCAGGAGTTGCAGGCCGCTTGCCAGGAAATCGGCTTTCCGTGCGTCGTGAAACCCGTGATGTCCTCGTCGGGCAAGGGCCAGTCCAAGCTCGATAGCGCGCAAGACGTGGAAACGGCATGGGCGTATGCGGCCAGCGGCAGCCGTGTCGATACGGGCCGTGTCATCGTCGAGGGTTTCATCGACTTCGATTACGAGATCACCCTGCTGACGGTGCGCGCCGTCGGCGCCTCGGGACAGGTCGAGACGCAGTTCTGCGAGCCGATCGGCCACTTGCAGGTGCATGGCGACTACGTGGAATCGTGGCAGCCGGCCCGCATGGCGCCGCTGGCCCTCGAGCGTTCGCGCGACATCGCCCGCAAGGTGACGGACAACCTGGGCGGCCTGGGCCTGTTCGGCGTGGAGCTGTTCGTCAAGGACGACATGGTGTGGTTCTCGGAAGTGAGCCCCCGTCCGCACGACACGGGCATGGTCACCATGGCCAGCCAGGTGCAGAGCGAATTCGAGCTGCACGCGAAAGCCATCCTCGGCTTGCCCGTCAATGTGGCGCTGCGCTCGCCCGGCGCCTCGGCCGTCATCTACGGCCAGCTGGAAGCGAAAGGCATCGCCTTCGAAGGCGTGGCCGATGCCTTGAGCGTGCCGGGCGCGGACTTGCGTCTGTTCGGCAAGCCGGAATCGTTCGCCCGCCGCCGCATGGGCGTGGCGCTGGCCACGGCCGACGATATCGACACGGCGCGCGCGCGCGCCGTGCTGGCCGCTTCCAAAGTGAAACCGGTCGCCCGCTGATGGCAGAGACCAGCCTGCCGCAGGCCGACGCCGGCGGCGACGACATCAAGCGCAAGCTGCGCGGCCACATCGCGCGGCGCAACCTGGCCGGCGCCGCCAACGACTGCAAGTGGAACGAACTGTTGGCCTTCATGCGCGGGCAGCCCGATTGGGTGCCGTCGTACCGTTACGGCTCCGTCACCGGCTATGTGTCGCGCTGGGATACTGAATGGGATTACCACCCGCCGTTCCCGTTCATGGGCGTGGAATGGCTGGACATCAGCCTGTATTCGGAAGAACACGTGGCCATGCTGCTGCCCAAGAAGATCATCGACCACGGCGTGTGGATCGTGCCGGAGCTCGAACGCATCGGCTTCGATTTCGAGGTGCGCGACCGGGTGGTGCGCATCTGGGGCTATTTGCCCCGCAACTATCACGACTTTCCACCCACCGACTAATTCAAAGACTACTCTCATGCCTGAAAACGCTATCCCCCAAGTACCGCAACCGGACGACGCCGTCGTCGGCAAGGAAGCGGGCGCGCAGATGCTGGCCGCGGCTTGCGCCGCGCGCGACGCCTTTTATGCCACCCTGGGCGCCATGGACGCCGACGTGCTGGCGCCGCTGGTCAACCCCGCCTTCATGGGCGGCCCGCGCTGGCCATCGTTGCGCCAGGCCTGGAGGGTGATCCGACGGAGTGATTCCATCCTCATCGCCAGCGATGGCTTGAGCGATCCGTTCGAGGATGACGACGACGTGTTTGTCCCGCGCGGTCACCTGCTGGAAGTGTGCATCGAGGCGCCGCTGTCCGCCTTCGAGGGCAAGGAAGTGGCGCATTCCTGGCTCTTCGACGTGATCTACCAGGTCAGCCAGAACGTGGCGGACCACGGCTCCATCGATTTGCTGGTGCAGCGCCACGGCAGCGTGTCGATGGCGCTGGACTTGCAGCAGGCACCGGAGGGACTGGAAGACGAAAACGAACAGGTGGCTGTGCTGCTGGCCCAGGGCGCAAGCAGCATTCCCCCATCCTTCGACACGCCGTATGGCGAAGTGCTGCTGCTGACGCTTACCGTGCTGCAGCCGGCCGAACTGGCGTACATCAGCGAAGCGGACGACAAGGCCCGATCGCGGCGCGACCTGGCCGCCGCGCTGGCCGTGTCGCCGACGGGCCATCTGAGCGTGGCCAGGCGGCCGGCCGTCATTCCCCGCTAGGCTGTTCGACGGGCGGCACGGCCGGTTCTGGTGGTGTTTCCTTCGCTTCCATGACGGCCGGCGGCGGCTCACGCCACTTGCCCGCCGCCTTCAGCTTGTTCTTCAGGCCCGGCAGGGGAAAACCCAGGGCATAGGCTTTTTGCGCGTGCGCGCTGGCCTTCTCGTATTCCTTCTTCTTCACATACATCAGGCCCAGGTTGTACTGGATGGTGGCCTGCTCGGGCGCCAGGCGGCTGGCCGCGTCCAGCTGTTCCAGCGCCGTCGCGTCCTGGCCCGTGGAGAGCAAGTAGCTGCCATACACCATGCGCGCCGTCACGTCGTGCGGCGCGAAGGCGATCGCCCGCTCAAAATAGCAGCTGACCGTGTAGCGGGCGCCGGGCGGCTGCGCGCTTTTCAGGCGCAGTCCCAGCTTGGCCATCGACGCCAGCGCCCTGTGGTGGTTCGGGAAGTGCTCCAATGTGTAGCTGATGTCGGCGCCCAGGCTGCCCGTCATGCCTTGCGTGAGCGTTTCCACGGCGCGCGAAAAATGGAATTTCTCGACCACGCTCAGGCCGGCGCGGTCGTCCGCGCTCGTGTAGTCGCCGCCCGGCGTGTGCTTGACGTAGGGCGGGCAATCGGCGGCGCCGGCGCTGGCGCAGCAGGCGGCGAGGACGCAGGCTAACAAGCAATGCTTCATGTCGGGCTCCTGTGACTGACCTGGTCCAGCACATCGGCCAGGGCGTTGCTGCGGGCTTGCCGCGATTGCAGGGCGATGGCGGCGGGGCTGGCCAGCGGCGCGCGCCCCTGGCGCGCCAGTTCCAGGAAGCGCAGCAGGGCGCGCGCGCAGTCGCTGCCCGACGCCAGCTGGCCGATGGTGTCGATGCCGCAGTGGCGCAGCTTGGCCGCGCTGTCGCCCGCCAGGTCGGTCAGCGCCAGGATGGGCCGGCGACAGCGCAGGTACTCATACAGCTTGGCGGGAATCTGCGCGTTGCAGTTGGCTGCCTGCAGCAGCAGCAGGCCGTCGGCGGCCAGCATTTCCTGCAGCGCCGCGCCATGCGGCTGCAACGGTTCCAGGCTGACCAGGTCGAGGATGCCGTATTTCGCCAGCAGGCTGGCCAGCCACGCATCGTGGCCCGTGGCGCGCAGCACCAGCTGGAAATTGCGGGCATGCAGCACGCCGTCGCGCCGCAGCCGCGCCAGGGCTTCGAACAGCGCTTGCGGATCGCGCTCGGACGGGTAGATCACGCCGCTGTGCAGCAGCAGGAAGCGGCTGCGGTGGCCGCGCGGCCCGTCCGGCGGCGCGGCGCCCTCGTCATCGTCATCGTCGTGGCCATTTTCGATCAGGCAGAAGCGCTCGCGCCCCACCTGTGCCAGGCGCCGCTGGTGCGCCGCGATGGCGCCCGGCGTGGTGCAGACGATGGCCGCGCTGCGCGCCGCGATGCGCTGTTCGATCCACGCATGCATGCGGTGCAGGCGCGGTTCGGGCGGATACGGCGCCAGCGGGTCGCTGTCATCGAGCATCGGGTCGCGCTGGTCGGCGATCCATGGCAGGCCGCTGAGTTTTTGCAGGGTCAGCGCGATCAGGTGCGCCGTGGCGATCGGATACGTCGACCAGATGGCATCGGGGCGGTACTCGCGGATCATGCGCAGGCCGGCCGGCACGGCGCTCAGCCACCAGGAACTCCAGCGGTCGGGCAGCGCCAGGCAGCGCGGGTAGCGCCCGGCGATGGCCAAGTGGCGCGCCGCGTCCAGCGCCAGGGTGCGCCGCACGGTGGCTTGCGCGCCGATCTGCGCCAGCTGCGAGTCGCCCCGCTGCGTATACGCGAACGGCGCGGGACTGAGCACGAGCGGCTGCCAGCCGCAGTCGGGCAGATGGCGCGCAAAGCCCAGGGTGCGCAGGATGCCGCTGCCGCCGGCCAGCGGCGGAAAATGGTAGGCGACCATCAGCACCCGTTTTGGTCGGGCTGCGTTCGGTCGGGCCGCGCTCGGCTTGAGCGCTAGCATGACTGCAGCCACCGCGCGCACAGCTGCTCCACTTCGCCGCGCCAGGCGGCGCTGGCGAACGTATGGTTGGCGCCATCGACCTGCGCCTGCGTCCATTGCGGGCGGGCGGCCACGGCGCGCCAGGCAGGATCGCCATCGAGCAGGGCTTGCCACTCGCGCGCGCCCAGGTCGTCGCCGCTGAGGATCAGCAGTACCTTGCCCTGGAATTGCGCCAGCGCCCGCAGCAGGGCTGGCGCGGGCGCGTCGTCTTCCGGCGTTGCCGGTTCTTGCATGGCGGCGGCCACCTGCCGCAGCGAGGCCAGGCTGGCGCCCAGTCGCAGTCCGCCGCTGGCCAGCTTGCGCCAGAAACCGCCTTGCAGCAGGCGTGGCAGATAATAGTGGCGCAGGGTGGCGCGCGCCAGGCCGGCGCTGCTGCGCACCCACGGGTTGAGCAGGACCAGCGCTTTGACGCGCGCGTCATGTGGCGCATGGCAGGCGGCGGCCGTGGCGCCGTCGCACAAGCCCCACAGCGCCACTTCGCGCAAGGCCGGCACGGCATCGAAGAATTGTGCCAGTGCACCGGCGATGTCGGGACCGGCGGCGCGGTAATCGCGCGCGCTGCCCTCGCTGTCGCCCATGCCGCGCAAGTCGAAACGCAGCACGGGCCAGCCTTGCGCTGCCAGGGCGCGGGCCAGCAAGACGAACTGGCGGTGGCTGCCGGCGCGGTACTGCGGCCCGCCCGTGACGATCAATACGCCGCGCTGGCCCGGCACGCCTGGCAGGCTGAGGATGCCGGCCAGGCGCGCCTGCGCCTCGCTGTCTTCAGCTGTGCTGCGAAAGCGCAGGGCCAGCTCGCGCACGGCGTGCGCCGCGGGGCGCTGCAGGCCGTCGTCGCGCTTCATGGCGGGGGCCTTTCCTCGTCGAGCCAGTCGCGGCACAGTTTCCGCGTGGCGTACAGCAGTTGCGGACAAGCCAGCAGTTCGCCGCTGTGCCAGAACGGGCCGTCATCGAAGCTGGCCACATGCACGGCGGCGCCGCGTTCGCGCCATTGCCGGGCCAACAGCGGCGGCGACCACGGGCCCGTTTGGTCCGCCGCGTGGTAATCGAGCCAGTAGACAGGCATGGCGGGCAGCAGCGCGGCTACGCTGACGTCATCGATGGCCTGCGCCAGTTCTGGCGCCAGCAAGTAGCCGGCCACTTCCACAGCTTCACCGTTCGCCAGCGCGGCGCGCGCCTGGCCGGGCGCTTCCTGTGTAGTCCCGGCCAGCATGCGGGTCGCCAGGCGCAGGCGCAGGAAGCGGTCGATGCTGCGCCGCCCGTCGAGTTCCGGTTGCCACAGCAGCAGGCGCGCCAGGGGCAGCGGCGGGCGGCTGGCGAAATCGAGGGCCAGCAGGGCGCCCAGGCGCAAGCCCCACACGGTCAAGGGGCCGTCGACCCGCTGCGCCATCCATGCGCAAGCCAGGTGCAGGTCGTTGTGCCAGATGTCCCAGCGGGCTTCGCCAAAGTCGCCGCTGCTGTCGCCGCAGCCGAACAGGTCGATCTGCAGCACGCTGTAGCCGGCGGCGGCAAAGGCGCGCGCCTGCGCGGCGGCCACGTGGCGGCTTTTATTGAGCTCTTCGGCAAATGGATGGACGTAGAGGATGCCGCCGCGCGCGGCCTGGCCCGGCGGCGGCAGGTGCAGCAGGCAGTAGCGCTGGCCGCCGCTGGCGGGCAGGAAGAAGGGCAGCAGCGGCAAGGCGTCGAGGGCGGCGCGGTTCATGGTCGCAGCTTTGCAAACACGAAATCGTGCAGGGTGCCCACGGTGGCGAAGTGGCGCGCGTGGATATCGTCGTCGGCGACGCTGATGCCGAAATGGTCTTCCAGCGCGGCGATCACGCCGATCACGGCCATCGAGTCGAGTTCCGGCACGCTGCCCAGGAGCGGCGTGTGGGCCTCCAGCACGCGCCCGTTCAAGCCCAGGGTGGTGTCGAGGATGTGCTTTACTGCTTCAAGATGCGGCATGTCAGCTCCAGGGAAGGGTAGTGCGGCAGGGACGACGTATCGAAGGCCAGGCAGGGGATATCGCCGGGGCGGCGCGACAGGTGCAGGTACGGCGGCAGGCTGGCGGCCATGGCTTGCCAGCGCCCGCAGCGGATAAACGTGGCCGTGCCCAGCGCGTGCGTGCCCAGGCGCGCATGGGCGCCCAGCGAGGCGCGGTTGAAGCGCGAAATGCGGCTGCACGACCAGCGCACGCCCTGCGCGTACAGCACGGCGTTGGCTTCTTCCCACAGGCGCGCGAAGACCAGGCCGCCCCGTTGTTCCGGATGCACCCACACGTCCAGGTCCCACGACGACTGCTGCGACGCCAGCGCATAGCGGGCGCGCACCTCGTCTTCCTGGCAGCCGTGGCGCAGCAGCCAGATCCAGCCGGCCATGCCGGTCTTGTTCCGCGCCACCAGGCATTGCGCGCCCTGGCGATAGCGTTCGCCCAGCGCGCCGGGCCGGCGCTCGGGACCGGGGGGCAAGTCCGCTTCCGCCAGGCAGGGCGTCACCGTGATCGACTGGCCGCGCCCGCCGCACAGCGAACCGGGCGCCACGGCTTGCGCGACGAATTGATAACGATATAGCGCGCAGCGCCCGCCCGGCATGCGGGCCAGCAGCCGCGCCACGGCCAGCCAGGCGCTGTCGCGCCAGCCCAGCTGGCGAAGGCTGTCGGCTAGCCGTTGCAGCAGGGGAAATCGCAGGGACAGGGCCATGGCGGTCGAGGATGGGGCGGCTATGCAGCCAACGCTGTCCATTAGAGCGCAGCGGCCCGGGGCCGATGTTGCGCGGCCTCAAGCATTGCGCCGGATCGGCGGCCGGCCGCTGCGAGAGGCGCTTACTTGATAAAAATCAACACTGCCGCGCCCGTTTGTCCCAATCATAGGGGATGCATGACCTGGCATGCCGAGCAGAGGGGCGAAACGATGGCGACACTGATACACGATCTGATCTTCGAAACGGCGCAGCGCGCCCCCCACGCGCCGGCCCTGTCGTGGCAGGGCGAGGAAGTGAGCTATTGCGCGCTGGCGCAGTCGGTGCGCGAGGCGGCCGGTACCCTGCTGACCCTGGGCTTGCAGCGTGGCGCGCGCGTGGCCGTGTACCTGGAAAAACGCCCGGAAAACGTCAGCGCCATGTTCGGTACGGCGGCCGCGGGCGGCGTGTTCGTGCCCGTCAATCCGCTGCTCAAGCCGGACCAGGTGGCCTACATCCTGGCCGATTGCAATGTGACCATCCTCGTCACGTCGCGCGAACGCCTGGCGCAGCTGGGTCCGGCGCTGGCCGCCTGTCCGGACTTGCGGACGGTGCTGCTGACGGGCGAAGGGCATGCGGAGTTCAGCCTGGACAAGGTCCGCGTGCTGCCGTGGACTGCGGTGCCCACCAATGTGCCCGCCTTTGGTGCGCCCGTACCCAAGCCGCATGCGGCGATCGACATCGATATGGCCGCCATTTTATATACCTCCGGCAGCACGGGGCGGCCGAAAGGCGTGGTGCTATCGCACCGCAACATGCTGACGGGCGCGCTCAGCGTGTCGGGCTACCTGCGCAACACGCCGGAGGACCGCATTTTATGCGTCCTGCCGCTCAGTTTTGACTATGGCTTGAGTCAGCTGACGACGGCGTTTGCCAGCGGCGCCTGCGCCGTGCTGATGAATTATCTGCTGCTGCGCGATATCGTCGAAGCCGTGGAGCAGGAAGCCATCACGGGCCTGGCCGCCGTGCCGCCCCTGTGGGTGCAGCTGTCGCAGCTGAGCTGGCCATTGTCTACGCCCTTGCGCTACATCACCAATTCGGGCGGCGTGATGCAACGCTCCACGCTCGACAAGCTGCGCCAGTCGTTGCCGCGCACGCAGGTCTACCTGATGTATGGCTTGACGGAAGCGTTCCGTTCCACCTACCTGGCGCCGGAACAGCTGGAGCGGCGTCCCGATTCCATCGGGCAAGCGATTCCCAACGCGGAAGTGCTGGTGCTGCGCCCGGATGGCAGCGTGTGCGACGCGGACGAGCCGGGCGAGCTGGTGCACCGCGGCGCGCTGGTGGCGCTCGGCTACTGGAACGATGCCGCGCGCACGGCCGAGCGCTTCAAGCCGCTGCCGCCGCAGGCCAGCGGCCTGGTGCTGCCGGAACTGGCCGTCTGGTCGGGCGACACGGTGCGCCGCGATGCGGATGGCTATCTGTATTTCGTGGGCCGCAGCGATGACATGATCAAGACGTCCGGCTACCGGGTCAGCCCGGCCGAGATCGAGGAAGTGGCGTATGCAAGCGGGCTGGTGGGCGAGGCCGCGGCGCTGGGCTTGCCCCACGCCGTGCTGGGCCAGGCCATCGCCTTGCTCATCACGCCCGCGCCCGGTGTGGAATTGCTGCGCGACAGCGTGCTGGCGGCCTGCCGCGCCCGCTTGCCCAGCTATATGGTGCCGTTGTGGGTGGAAATCCGCGACGGCGTGCTGCCGCGCAATCCGAACGGCAAGATCGACCGTCCCTTGCTGGCCAGGGAACTGGCACGCGCGTATGCGGTCCAAACAGGAGATGCCGCATGAAGGACTTGATTCACTCGAACAATACGGAATTGCCGCCGCACCCACCGCTGCGCCAGTTTGCGGTGGAAAACGACATGCTGCTGGTCGGCGGCATGCCCCTGCGCCGGCTGGCCCAGCGGGTGGGCAGCACGCCGTTCTATGCCTATGACCGGGCGCACATCACGCGCCGCGTGGCGGAACTGCGCGCCGCCTTGCCCGCTGGCGTGCACGTGCATTACGCCATGAAGGCCAACCCCATGCCTGCCGTGGTGCAGTGGCTGGCGGGCCTGGTCGATGGTATCGACGTGGCGTCGGGCGGGGAACTGGCCACGGCGCTCGATACGCCCATGCCGGCCGAGCGCATCAGTTTTGCAGGGCCGGGCAAGAGCGATGGCGAACTGGCGCGGGCCGTGGCGGCTGGCGTGCTGATCAACGTGGAGTCTGGCGTCCAGCTGGAAAGGGTGGCGCTGGCCAGTGAACGGCTGGGCGTGACGGCCAGGGTGGCCGTGCGCGTGAATCCCGATTTCGCCTTGCGCCGCACGGGCATGCGCATGGGCGGCGGCGCGCAGCCGTTTGGCGTCGATGCGGCCCTCGTGCCGGCATTGCTGGGCCGCATCGGACAGCTGGGGCTGGATTTTCACGGCTTTCACTTGTATGCGGGTTCGCAAAGCCTGTCGGCGACGGCCCTGGCCGAAGCGCAGGCCCTGAGCGTGCAGCTGGCCCTGCAACTGGCCGACAGCGCGCCATCGCCCTTGCGCACCCTGAATATCGGCGGCGGCTTTGGCGTACCGTATTTTCCCGGCGACCAGGCGCTCGACCTGGCGCCCGTGGCCGCAGGCTTGCAGCGGCAGCTCGCTCTCCTGGCCCAGGCGGCGCCGGGCGCGCGCCTGAACCTGGAACTGGGCCGTTATCTGGTGGCCGAGGCGGGCGTGTATGTGTGCAAGGTGCTCGAACGCAAGGTGTCGCATGGACAAGTGTTTCTGGTGACGGATGGCGGCTTGCACCATCATTTGGCGGCCTCGGGCAATTTTGGCCAGTTGATCCGCAAGAATTACCCGGTCGCCATCGGCAACCGGCTGCAGGGCGGGGCGCGCGAAGTGGCGTCCGTCGTGGGACCGTTGTGCACGCCGCTGGACTTGCTGGCCGACCAGATGGAGATGGCGCGCGCCGAAGAGGGCGACCTGGTAGTGGTGTTCCAGTCGGGCGCGTATGGCTTGACGGCCAGTCCGACGGCCTTTCTCGGCCATCCGCTGCCGGCCGAGGTACTCGTATGAGCGGCCTGTGCGGTTGGTTGGCGATGGCTGGCGGGGGAAATGCCGGCGGCAGCGCAGCCGATGGCGTAGCCCAGACCGCCTTGGCAAGCATGGCGGCGCCCTTGTCGCGCTTCGATAGCGCGCCCCTGGCCGACAGCTTGAGCGAAGTGGGCGGGGTGGCCGTGGCCGCCATCGACGGCAGCCGTCATGTGTACCAGCAAGATGGCTTGCAGGTGGCCATCTGGGGCCGGCCCGAACTCGACGGCTCGGCGGACGACGTGGCATGCCGCCTCGCTTCCCTGTGGCTGAGCCGGGGCGTGGCGGCTTGCGCCAGCCTGTCGGGGCCATTTGCGCTGGCCATTCTCGACGCCTTTTCCGGCTCGGCCCTGCTGGCCGTGGACCGTGCCGGCATGCACCCGCTCAGCTATGCAAGCAATGCGCAAGGCTTGTTCTTTGCTTCCTCGCATGACGCCTTGCTGGCCCATCCGTCCGTGCGGGGGGCGCTCGATCCGCAAGCCCTGTATCACTATTTGTTCTTCCACATGGTGCCCGGCCCGGCCACGGCCTATCTTGGCCAGCAGCGCTTGTTGCCCGGTGAATACCTGCATGTGCGGGGCGGCAAGCAATGCAAGGGCAGCTACTGGCAACTGGCCTTCCAGGAGCCGGCTGCGCGCACGCGCACGCGGGCCAGCTTTGCCAGCAACAAGCAGGAATTCCTGCGCCTGCTGCGCCAGGCCGTGGAAAGCGGCCTGGGTGCGGATGGGGCGGACACGGGGGCGTTTCTCAGCGGCGGCACGGACAGCTCCACCCTGGCCACCATCATGGGCCAGGTGACGGGCCGGCCCGCGCGCACGTATTCCATCGGTTTCGACGCGCCCGGCTATGATGAAATGGCGTATGCGCGCCTGGCCGCCAGCCATGCGGGCAGCATCCACCATGAACGCTATGTGACGCCAAACGACGTGCTGGCCGCGATTCCCGCCATGGCGGCCATTTTCGACCAGCCTTTCGGCAATGCCTCGGCCATTCCCGCCTACTATTGCGCGCAGATGGCGCGCGAGGATGGCGTGACGCGCCTGCTGGGCGGCGACGGCGGCGATGAATTGTTTGGCGGCAATGAGCGCTATGCGCACCAGGCATTGCTGTCGCAGTACGAGCGCTTGCCCGTCATGTTGCGCCAGACCATCATCGAGCCGCTGCTGTTCCGCGAGCGCGCGGGCAAACCGTGGCGGCTGGGCGACAAGGCGCGCCGCTACATCGAGCAGGCGAGCCTGCCGCTGCCGGCCCGCCTCGACAGCTACAACCTGCTGCTGCGCCATGGCTACCGCACGGTGCTGGAAGCGGGTTTTATCGACACCATCGACCCGGGCATGGCGCCCGGTTGCGTGAATGGCGCGTATTGGGAACGCCAAGGCCAGGGCTTGAGCCAGATCAATGAGTTGCTGGCGCTGGACATGCGGTTTACCCTGGCCGACAACGACCTGTTCAAGGTGCGCAAGGCGTGCGAACTGGCCGGCGTGGAAGCGGCGTTTCCCTTCCTGCACGATGCGATGGTGGCGTTCGCTGCGCGCCTGGCGCCGCAGGACAAGCTCGACGGCATGCGCCTGCGGCCTTTCTTCAAGCGGGCGCTGGCGGAAATCCTGCCGCCGGCCATCGTGCGCAAGAAAAAGCACGGCTTCGGCTTGCCTTTCGGCCAGTGGCTGCACAGCCACGCGCCGCTGCGCGAGTTTGCCTTCGACAATCTGACCCAGCTGCGCGGGCGCGGCATCGTGCGGCCCGCCTTCATTGACGATCTGCAAGGGCGCTTGCTGGCGGAACACCCTGCCTATCACGGCACCATGGTGTGGCTGCTTCTGATGCTGGAACAGTGGCTCAGCCAGCATCCGGGCGCGCTGGGTGCGCTTGCCGGCGGTTTTGCCGCATGCGCCACAGAAACGCCAGGCGTCCTCGATCCCACGGCGTAAAGCGGGGCAACTGCAGCAGGTCGAGTCCCGCGCCAGGGCGCGCCACGCCCCAGTCCGTGGCGACGGCCGCCTGGAAACCGAGGTTTTTGACCATGGCCACGTGCGGCGCGCCGTAGTCGCGTCCGGCCTTGCCATTCGGATACGCAAACAGGGAGACGGGCGCCTGGATCAGCGCTTCCAGCTGCTGCTTGCCATGGGCGATGTCGCGCTGCGCCGCCCGCTCCGCCAAGGTGGACAGGATCGGATGGCTGGCCGTGTGCGCGCCCAGTTCCATGCCGGCCGCCTGCAGCTGGCGCAGCTGCGCCGTGCTCAGCATCGCCGCCGGGCCTGCCGTGGCGCCCGCCTGGCGGCGGATCTGCATGGCCAGCTGCTGGCGGCGGGCAAATGGCTGGTATTTGATCTGGCCCAGCAGGGTGGCGATGGCCGCCTGCCGCTGTGCCAGGCTGGCGACGGGGAACGTTCCCAGGCCGTGTACGCGCAAGTCCAGCATGGGGCCGGCCGCCTGGCGCACGGCCTCGACCACCGTATCGTTCCACATCTGTCCGCCGTCCAGATAGCCCGTGGCGATAAAGAATGTGGCGTGCAAGCCATGGCGTTGCAGCAGCGGCAGGGCCACTTGCGCATTGTCCGCATAGCCATCGTCGAAGGTGATGCAGGCGGCGCGCGGCGGCAGGCTGCCATCCTGCAAGCGCCGCACGGCATCGCTGAGCGGCAGCGGCGTATAGAAACGTTGCAACAGGCGCAGCTGGCGCTCGAACAGGGCCGCATCCACTTCGCCGGGAAACAGCGGATCGGGCCGGGCCAGCACGCGGTGGTAGATCAGGATGGACAGCGTCGCCGTCATGGCTGCTCCGCCACCGTTGCCCGCGCCTTGGCCGGGCGGGATGCAAGGGCCGGCGCCTGCTGTTCGACGATGATGCGCGTGGCGATCAGGGCTGCCATCAGGTAATACGGCATGTCGAAGTACAGCAGGCTGAGGAAGGCCCCCCCCACGGCAAAGCCGATCAGGCTGGCCTGGCTCATGGTGGCCAGGCCGTGCGCCCAGCGCAACTCCGGCTTGCCCCGCGTGCGGCGGATGATGGCGGCCGCCGTGCGCCAGGTGGCGATGCCCAGCGCCAGGTAAATGAAGAGGCCGACGAAGCCGTGTTCGCCCAGCGCCTGGAAATAGATGCTGTGCGCCGCATGCACATCCGTGGGAATGGGCGCATAGCGGGCAAAGATGGCGGCGTCGGAGACGTCGAAGCCGCCGCCGAGAAAACGGTCGCGCGCCAGGTTCCAGGCCATGCGCCAGGCATTCAGGCGGCCCATGGCGGACACATCGTCCTGATACGTGTTGATGGTGTCCATGCGTTCGGCCCAGCGCTCGGGCATGAAGGCCAGCAACAGCGGCGTGATCGTGCCGAGCAGCGCGCCCAGCACCATCTTGCGCTCGCTTTTCAGCCACATGAACAGGCCCATGGCGGCGATGGCCAGCAGCGCGCCGCGCGAATACGAGCCCAGCGCGGACAGCGCGGACAGCAGCATGGCCGCCGACAGGCCGTGGCGATGCCAGCGCTTGTCCGTGTTTTGCTGCAGATAATACATGAGGGGGATGGTGATGATCAGGGCCAGGGCCAGCGCATTGTTATCGCCAATAAATGTTTCTTCCGGCCCCCAGACCCGCTCCGTGCCGCCGCTGCGGATGGTGAAGATGCCGCCTTTCACGCCGTAGTAGCCGATCGAAACCACCAGCACCCAGACCAGGCGCACGATGTCGCGCCGCGTGCGTATCACCATCATCACCACAAAGCTCATCAGCATGATCTTCATGACCTTGTTCCACTGCACCCACGACGACTCGGGCAGCAAGGCGAACGGGGCCGTCAGGTTCATCCACGCGACGAACAGCAGCAGCAGCACGCTGATGGGCGTCAGGGGCAGGTTTTTCGGCTCGCGCGTCATCACGAGGCTGACCAGGGTGGCGATGGCGATGATGAAGGCGAACGGCATGTGGGTGGCGAAACCCCAGCCTTGCGTGTGCGGGTTCATGACGCTGACCCAGACCCACATCAGGCCGCCGATGGCCGGCGCCTTCAGGATGAAGGGCAGCGAACCCAGGATGATGACGGTAATCAGTATGTCGCGCATGAAGGGGGACGCTCCTGGTGTTGCCCGGGTTGGCAAGGTCTTGATGCCTGTCAACGGGCTGGCGGGCAGGCTCAGTACACTGGATCAATACCGCTCGGCGTTGTTGAAACTGCCAATCAGTTTTGTCATGGTAAGACCAAGGAGGCATGTCCTTGTTGACCGTTCTCATGGCGACCTATAATGGCGCCGGCACCTTGCCCCAGGTATTGCGCGCCTACATGGGACTGCGCGCGCCCGCGGGCGGCTGGCGCCTGGTCATCGCCGACAATGGCAGCACTGACGCCACGGCCCGGGTGATCGCCGCCTTCCGCGGGCGCTTGCCCTTGAGCTATATCTACGTGGCGCGGCGGGGCCGCAGTCCGGCCCTGAACGGGGCCGTCGAATATGCCTTGCGCCTGGGCGGCGACGGCGGCGAGCTGTTCGTCTTTGGCGACGACGACGCCATGCCCGCATCCGACTGGCTGTGCCGCTTGCAGGACAGCGCGCGTCGCCATCCTGGCTACGCGCTGTTCGGCGGCGCCATCGTGCCCGCCTGGCGCGAGCGACCGGCGCACTGGCTGCTGCGCCTGACCCCTGTCGGCTTGACGTGGGGCATTACCAGCCCCGACCTGCGCGACGCGCCCGTGTATCCGGGCCTGGTATGGGGCGCCAACATGGCGATACGCCGCCGCATCTTCGAGGCGGGCGCCCGCTATGACGAAAGCATCGGCCCGCAGGGCGCCAACTACGCCATGGGCAGCGAAACCCGGCTCAACCTGGAGATGCATGCGGCCGGCAACCCGTCCTGGTTCTGTCCGCGGGCGAGGGTGGCGCACATCATCCGCGCCCCGCAAGTGCAGCGCGCCTGGATACTGCGCCGCGCCATGCTGTTTGGCCGGGGCCAATGCCGGTTGGCGACATTCGAACCCAGCGTGGAGTGGCTGGGAGTGCCGCGCTGGATGCTGGGCAGATATGTGCGCGATACCCTCGGCGCCGTGCGGGCCTGGCTGCGGCACGACCACGCCGACCTGTTCCTGCGCCAGTGGGAACGGGCCTGGCTGCGCGGTTTCTTCCATGAAGCGTGGCGGGGACGGCGCAAGCGCCTGCCGCGCATCGTCATCAGCAGTTATTCGGGCGAGCTGGGCGGCATGGAGCTGCGCATGGCGCAAGAGGCGAAAGTGCTGGGCGCGAGCGGCTATGACAGCGTGCTGGCCCTGCGGCGCTTTCCCGGCTTTACGCACTGGGTACAGGGCCTGCGCGCGCAGCGCTTGCAGGTGCAAGTGTATGAACCGCCCTTGTTTCTCGAACACTGGGCCTGGCGCCGCTGGAATTGGCTGCGCGCCAGGCTGACGGGTGCGTGGCGGCTGCGGCGGCTGCGGCCCGATCTCGTCCACGTGGCGTTTTGCTGGACCAGTTATGGCGCTTCCATCTTGTGGCTGGCCCGGCAATGCCGCTTGCCGGCCGTGATCAGCGTGCACAATGCGTTTCCCCTGGAAGCCTTCAGCGATTGGCAGCGGCCCCGGCTGCAGGAAGCGTTCCGCACCGTCAAGGGCGTGTATGCCGTGTCGCCGTCGGCCATGCGGTATTTCCTCGACCTGTACCGCGACATGCTGGCGCCGCAGACGCGGCTGGCCATCATTCCCAATGGCGTCGATACGGACACTTTTGTTGTTTCGCCCGAACGCCGGATGCTGGCGCGGCAGCAACTCGGGTTGCCGCCGGACGCGCTCGTGCTCGGTTGCGTGGCGAGACTCTCCGCGCAAAAGCGCCCGCAAGCGCTATTGGCTATGTTCGCCCGCCTGGCCGCGCAGTTTCCCAACTTGTATTTAGTGCTGGTGGGCACGGGGCCGCTGGAAGCCATGCTGCGGCTGCAGGCGCAGCAGACGGGCGTGCAGGAGCGCATCGTGTTTGCCGGTTTCTGGCAGCGCGTCGAGCTGCTGATGCCGGCCTTCGACCTGCATGTGTTGCTGAGTAAAAACGAGGGTTTCGGCATCGCCACCATCGAAGCCATGGCCTGCGGCGTGCCGGCCGTGGGCACGGATGTGCCGGGAACGCACGATATCCTGCACGACAGCGCAGGCGGACTGCTGCTGCCGCTGGACGATGAGCACGCCGCCTGCGCGGCCGTAGCAACGCTGTTGCTCGATGCGCCCCGGCGCGCCCGCATGGGGCGGCTGGCCCGCGAGGAGACCGTGCAGCGCTACTCGATGCCGCGCCTGGAACGCCAGCTGCGCCAGTTCTATGCGGGCCTGGTGTAGGCGCGGGCGGCCCGCATGAGCGCCACCCGCCATTCTTTCTTTTTCTCGTTCGCCGAAAAATACACGGTGCTGCTGCTGGGCATTGCCGCCACCATGTTGCTGTCGCGCCTGCTAACGCCGGCCGAAGTGGGCGTGTATTCGCTGGGCGCCGTGCTAGTGGCCTTGGCGCAAGTGGTGCGTGATTTTGGCGTGGGGCAATACCTGATCCAGGAAAAGCAGCTCGACACGGTGAAATTGCGGGCCGCGCTGGCCACCAGCCTGCTCGTCGCCTGGCTGCTGGCGGGCGTGGTGCTGCTGGCCAGCGCGCCGCTGGCGCATTTCTATGGCGAACCCCGGCTGACCCTCGTGCTGCGCCTGCTGGCGATCAATTTCCTCCTGATACCGTTCAGCGCCTTGACCTTGCCTATATTGCGCCGGCAACTGCGCTTTCGCGCCATCTACGCCATCAACGCGGCCAATAGCGTCGTCAACCTGCTGGTGGCCGTGCTGCTGGCGCTGCATGGCTGCAGTTACATGAGCATGGTGTGGGCCGCGCTGGCCGGCTCCTGCGCTTCGCTGCTGGTGAGCCTGCTGGTGCGGCCCGCAGAGCTGCCGTGGCTGCCGGGACGGCGCGGCATGGGCGATATCGCCCGCTTTGGCGCATATGCGACGGGGGGCGGCCTCGTCGACGAGGCGGGCGTGGCGGCGCCGGACCTCATCATCGGCAAGCTGATCGGCATTGAAAGCCTGGCCCTGTTCGGCAAGGCGCAAAGCGTGCTCAATATCTTCAACCAGGCGATCACCAGCGCGATTTCGCCCGTGGTGTTTCCCCTGTTCGCAGCCCGTGCGCGCGGGGAAGGGGGGCAGGGCGGGGCGGAACTCGTGTATCTGCGCACGATCAGCTACATGACGGCGCTGGCCTGGCCGTTTTTTCTCTTCCTCGCCTGTATGGCTTTGCCGCTGGTCAAGGTGTTGTACGGTTCGCAATGGCTGGCCTGTGTGCCCTTGATCCGCATCATGTGCCTGTCCTCGGCCGTGTATAGCATGTTCAGCATGGCCCGCTACCTGTTCGTGGCGACGGGCCAGCTGCATGCGCAGGTGCGGCTCGATGCCTGCGCGGGCGTTATCAAAGTGGCGCTGCTGTTGGCGGCGGCGCCGTTCGGCCTGGTGGTGGTGGCTTGGGCCGTGGTGCTCAGCAACGTGCTGCGCAGCTGGCTGAATTACGGCTGCCTGCGGCGCTTGAGCGCGCTGGACTGGCGCATCCTGGCCCGGGCATTGCGCAAGAGCCTGCTGCTCTGCGGCGTCAGCGCCGTCGCGCCCGTCGCTTCGCTGCTGTGGCTGCCTGTGGAGACCCCGGCGCTGCTGGCGCTGACGGGCACGGCGCTGGCCACCTTGCTGTGCTGGCTGGCCGGCCTGTTCCTGTTGAAGCATGAGCTCGCTGGCGAGTTTCTGTTATTGCAACGCAAGCTGGCTGGCCGTTGGCTGGCAGTCAAATGCACGAAAGGATGACCATGCGTGTCGGTATCTTGTCCTACCCGATGCTGTTCCAGCGCGACGGCGGCTTGCAGATCCAGGTACGCGAAACCATTGCCGCGCTGAACCGGCTGCCCCAGTTGCCGACGCGGCCCCTGGAAGTGCAACTGGTGGACGCCAACCATGAGCGGCTGGCCGATTTCGACGTGCTGCACGTGTTTTCGGCGAGCAACGGCACTTACCGCATCATGGAAATGGCCAGCGAGCAAGGCGTACCGGTGGTGCTGTCGCCGCTGCTGTCGCCGGGCTGGGGCCGGGCCAGCGCCTGGCGCGCGCGGCTGGCCGACCGGCTGGCGGGACGCCTGACGGAGTGGATGGTGCAGACGAGCTATGCTCAGACGCGGCGCGCCTTGCAGCTGGCCGACGTGGTGATCGCCCTGGGCGAGGCCGAACGCGACGCCATGGTGCAAGGTTTCGGCATGCCAGCCGATGCCATCCGCGTCCTGCCGAATGGGATCAACCCGCATTTCTTCACGGCCAATGGCGATCTGTTCCTGCGCGAAACGGGCATCGCCGGACCGTTCGTGTTGATGGTGGGCAGCATCTCACCGTATAAAAACCAGCTGGGACTGGCCCAGGCGCTGGCGGGCGCCGGCTTGCCCCTGGTGCTGATCGGCGCCGCGCCGCGCGAACAGCAGGCGTATCTGCAACTGTTGCTGGACTTGCCGCACGTCAGCTGGCTCGGTGCGCTCGACCACGCCGACCCGCTGCTGGCCAGCGCCTACCATGCGGCGTCCGTGGCGGCCTTGCCCAGCCAGGGCGAAGTGTTTCCCTTGAGCGTGCTTGAAGCGCTGGCGGCCGGCACGCCTGTCGTCATGACGGCGCAAAGCGCGCTGGACTTGCCCGATTCCGTGTTCGCGCTGCGCAAGGTGGCCTGGGACGATGGCGCCGCGCAGCGCCAGGCCATCCTCGCATTGCTGGCGCTGCCGCCCGAGCGCGCCCGCGTGCAAGCCCTGGTGGAACGTTTTACGTGGGAACGGGTGGCGGCGCAGATTGCCGAGTGTTACTACCAGGCGCAGTCCTTGCCGGCCAGGAGGCAGCATGCTGTTTAATTCCTTCGCTTTCCTGTTCGGCTATCTGCCCATCGTGCTGGCCGGCTATTTTTTGCTGGACCGCCTGGCCACCGCCGGCGCGTCCGCCAGCTGGCGCCGCCTGGCGCCCGCGACCTGGTTGGCTGGCGCATCATTGTTTTTCTATGCCTGGTGGGACGTGCGCTATTTGCCGCTGCTGCTGGCGTCGATCTGCGTCAATTACGGTGCCGGCCGCCTGATCGGTGCCAGCGCGGGCGCGGCCCGCAAGCGCGTGCTGGTCGCGGCGCTGGCGCTGAACCTGGCGCTGCTGGCCTATTACAAATATGCGAATTTCTTCATCGACAGCGTGAATGCCATTGCCGCCGGTGCTGGCGCTGCAAGCCTGCCTTTGTCCGGCCTCGATATCATCTTGCCGATCGGCATCTCCTTCTTTACCTTTACGCAGATCGCCTTCCTCGTCGATTGCTACCGGGGCGAGGTGCGCGAATACCGTTTTATCCACTATGTGCTGTTCGTCAGCTATTTCCCGCACCTGATCGCCGGCCCCGTGCTGCACCACCGCGACATGATGCCGCAGTTTGCCGACCCCGCCAATGCCCATCCGCGCGCCGCCAACTTCGCCGTCGGCCTGTCGATCTTTACCATCGGCCTGGCAAAAAAGGTGCTGATCGCCGACAACCTGTCGCCGCTGGCCATGCCCGTGTTCGCGGCCGGCGCCGCACCGACCCTGATCGAGGCGTGGATCGGCGTGCTGGCCTATACCTTCCAGCTGTATTTCGACTTTTCCGGCTATTCGGACATGGCCATCGGCCTGTCGCGCCTGTTCGGCGTGAAATTGCCGCTGAACTTCAATTCGCCGTACAAGGCGGCCAATATCGCCGACTTCTGGCGCCGCTGGCACATGACCTTGTCGCGTTTCCTGCGCGACTATCTGTATATTCCCCTGGGCGGCAGCCGGCGTGGCGAGGCCATGCGCTACCGCAACCTGATGCTGACCATGCTGCTGGGCGGCCTGTGGCATGGCGCCGGCTGGACCTTCGTCATCTGGGGCGGCTTGCACGGCCTGTACCTGGTGCTGCAGCAGGCGTGGCAGCGCGCGTTCGGCGCGGCCCGGTCCCGCTGGTGGCCCGCTTGGTGGTCCACCTTGCTGACCTTTCTTGCCGTCATGCTGGCCTGGATCTTCTTCCGCGCGCCCGACGTGGCCACGGCCTGCGATATCGCTGGCGCGCTGGTGGGGGCGAACGGCGTGAGCCTGCCGCGCGGCCTGGCCAGCCACGCGGCCAGCCTGGCGCAGTGGGGCCTGCATCCGGCGTTTGGCGGCATCCGCTGGATCGAGCTGGCAGGGCCCGGCTTGCCCGTGCTGCTGGGCGCCATGCTGCTGGCTTTCAAGGCGCCGAATACGCAGGAAATATTCTTTCTTTACGAGCCCGCCATTGAAAGAATCTTTCAACCGGCAGGACGCTGGGCCTTCAGCTGGCGGCCCACGCGCCGCTGGAGCGTAGGTTTGGCCGCGCTGTTCGTCGCCTGCGTCTTTGGCATGAACCGGGTCACCGAATTTCTCTACTTCCAGTTCTGACCATGGATACCGCCGCCCGCCGCTACCTGACCGGCTTCCTCGCCTGCGTCTGCCTGGTGCTCGGTTCCGTCTCGCTCCTGAACTACCAGGTCGACCCCTACCTGCTGCACCAGTGGGACAGCCCCTTGCTGCAGCGCCCGCGCCAGCTCAATGAAAAGCTCGGCGCCTGGGCCAAGACCTATGCCGTGGCGCGTTACCGGCCGGCCATCATCTACATCGGCAATTCGCGCACGGAACTGGGCTTGCCGACGGGCGTGCGCGCCTTGTTTGGCGGCAAGAGCGTCTTCAACAGCGCCGTGTCGGGCGCCTCGATCGGCGACGCCATCCGCCTGGCCGAGCATGCGGCCAGGGTCAGTCGCGTCGAGACCATGGTGTGGGGCATCGACGCGCCCACTTTTTCCCTGGACATGGGGGCGGCGCGGGTGGAAGACAGCCTGACGGGCGCCGAGCATGGCTTTTTCGCCCGGCGCGCCCTGGTCAACCTGAAGCGCGGCCTGACCCTGGACATGACGGAGGACAGCGTGCGCATCCTCACCGGCAAGGCCGGCGATGTCTGCCGCTCCAACCTGGCCTTGTATGGCCAGCGCGACGAGACGTGCACCCGCAAGGGCATGCGGCACTGGCTCGGCACGAAGGACGCCATTCCCGTGCGCCTGCAGGAGTTCGGCGATGGACTGGGGCCGACGCCGCCATCGACACTGGCGCTCGACGCCAGCATCGGCAAGTTGTGCCGCAGTGGCCTGCGCCTGCGCCTGTACATCAACCCCACGCACGCGCTGACCTTGTATGCGCTGCACTGGCGCGGCAAGTGGGATGCCATGCAGGCCTGGCAGCGGGGACTGGTGCAGCTCGCCGGGCGCCACCGCCAGCAGGGCTGCGACGTGCGCCTGTATGATTTTTCCGGCTTTAACAGCATCACGACGGAAGCGACCCCGCTCGTCAGCGGCAAGCCCGAGATGCATTATTACTGGGAGGTGTCGCACTACCGGGACAATGTGGGCCGCTTGATCCTGGCCCGCCTGTTTGGCGGCGACACGCCGCCGCCGGCCGACTTCGGCGTGGAGCTGACGCAGGCCAACGTCGACGCCCACCATGCGGCCGCGCGCGCGGCGCGCGACCGCTATCGCGTGGAACATGCGCGCGAGGCGGCCTATGCGCAGCGGGTGCTGGACGGGCCGCTGATCCGGCGTTGAAGCAAGGAGGAGTCATGCCGTTTCATTCGTTCCCATTCCTGTCCCTGTTCATCGCCGGCAGCTGCCGCATGCGGCGGGTCGCCGAGTTTCCCTATTTCCGGTGCTGACCATGGATACCGCCGCCCGCCGCTACCTCGCCATCTTCTTTGCCTGCGTGCTGGCCGCGCTGGCACTCGTTTCCGCCGTCAATTACCGCGTGGACCCGTATCTGCTGCACCAGTGGGACAGTCCCGCGGTGCAGCGCCTGCGTCCCACGTATGAAAAGCTCGCAGTGTGGGGCAAGACGTATGCCGTGGCGCGCTACCGGCCCGCCGTCGTGTATATCGGCAATTCGCGCACGGAAATGGGCTTGCCGGCCAACAGCATGCGTACTTTGTTCGATGGCAAGAGCGTCTTCAACAGCGCCGTCTCGGGCGCCTCGATCGGCGACGCCATCCGCCTGGCCGAACACGCGGCCAGGGTCAGCCATGTCGACACTCTCGTGTGGGGCATCGACGCTCCTTCGTTTTCGTTGGAGCTGGGCTCGGCCGGCGTGGAGCCGGGCTTGACTGACGGCGGCCCCGCCTTTTTCGCGCGGCGCGCCTTGCTCAACATCAAGCGCGGCCTGACAGTGGACATGACGCGCGACACCTGGCGCATCCTCAGCGGCAGCTATGACGGCGCCTGCCTCTCCAGCCTGGCCCTGCACGGCCAGCGCGACCAGTCCTGCATCACCGCCCGCAACCATGGCTGGGTCGGTACGGCGCGCGCCTTCACGCCGCGCCTGCAGGAATTCGGCGACGGCCTGGGACCGACCGAACCGGCCCTGCATGCCTTCGATACGAGCGTGGGGAAACTGTGCCGTGGCGGCACGCGCTTGCGCCTGTACATCAATCCCACGCACGCGCTCACGCTGGACGCCCTGTACTGGCGCGGCAAGTGGGACGCCATGGAAACATGGCAGCGCGACCTGGCGCAGCTGGCCGGACGCCACCGGCGCCTGGGCTGCGACGTGCGCCTGCTTGATTTTTCCGGCTTCAACAGCATCACCAGCGAACCGATCCCGCAAGTGACGGGCGCGCGCGAGATGCGCTATTACTGGGAAGCATCGCACTATCGCGAGAATGTGGGCCGTTTCATCCTGGCGCGCCTGTTTGGCGGCCCGCTGCAGCCGCCGGCGGACTTCGGCGCGGAGTTGACTGAGTCCGGTATCGCGGCCCACCAGGCGGCCACGCGCGCCGCGCGCGAGCGCTACCACGCGCAGCACGCCAAGGAAACGGCCTACCTGCGTCATGTGCTGACCTTGCCCCGCGAACCCAAATAGCCTGCGGCAGGTGCCAGGCGTACAGCGGGGGGCAGGGCGCATGCGCTATGATGATGTTTTGCCATCCAGCAAGCTCCAGGACTCCCCATGAAAATCGCCTTCTTTGCCAGCCAGCCCTACGACCGCCGTTTCTTCGATGAAGCCTTGCCGTCCCAGCCCGACGCTGCCGGCATCGAACTGGTCTACCACAGCGCCTTGCTGAGCCAGGAAACCGTGGTCCTGGCGCAAGGCGCCGACGCCGTCTGCGTCTTCGTCAACGACGTGCTCGACGCGCCCGTGCTGGAATCCCTGCATGGCTACGGCGTGCGCGCCATCCTGCTGCGCTGCGCCGGCTACAACAACCTCGACCTCGAAGCGGCAAGGCGGCTGGGCCTGTTCGTTGCCCGCGTACCCGCGTATTCGCCGGAAGCCGTGGCCGAATACACGCTGGCCCTCGTGCAAACCCTGAACCGCCACACGCACCGCGCCTACGCCCGCGTGCGCGAAGGTAATTTCTCGCTGGACGGCTTGCTGGGCGCGACACTGCACGGCAAGACGGTCGGCATCGTCGGCACGGGCAAGATCGGCCTGGCGACGGCGCGCATCTTCAAAGGGTTCGGTTGCACGGTGCTGGGCCACGATCCGTATCCGGCGCCCGCGTTCGCGCAGCTGGGCACGATGGTGGAATTGCCGCAACTGCTGGCCGAATCCGACATCGTCTCGCTGCATTGCCCCTTGATGGACAGCACGCGCCACATGATCAGCGAGGCAACCTTGCCGCTGATGAAGAAGGGCGCCATGCTGGTGAATACCTCGCGCGGCGGCCTGATCGATACGGGCGCCGTCATCGAGGCGCTCAAATCGCGCCAGCTGGGTTCCCTGGCCATCGACGTGTACGAGCAGGAAAGCAATCTGTTCTTCCAGGACCGCTCGTCCGACATCATCGACGACGATATCTTCCAGCGCTTGATGACGTTCCCGAACGTGCTGGTGACGGGCCACCAGGGTTTCTTCACCATGGAAGCGCTGCGCGAGATCGCCGCCATCACGTATCACAACCTGGCGTGCTTCCGCCAGGGCCAGGCGTGCGAAAACAGTGTCCTGACTACCTGACGCTTTTGGGCTTGGGCGGCGGCTTGGGTTTCGGCAGCGGCAAGGCATCGGCCGTGCGCCGCGCCAGCTGGCTCAGCCAGTCGCGCTCATCCCACAGCCCGCCATCGATGAGGAAATACGGCTTGGCTTGCGGATAAGGCGGCGCTTCCTGCAGCGTGCCTTGCGCGCTGATCCAGGCGCGTCCCGCATCCGTCGGCTTGATGAAGAGCTGGTCGTCGGCGACGATGGCGAACATCTTGCCGTCGCAATACAGGCCGTATTCGCCAAACATTTTTTTTGCGCTGAGGCTGCCCGCGCCCGCCATCTGGTCGAGCAAAAAATCCACCGTGCCTTGCTGTGATGCCATGTCGTCCTCCATGTGAAAGAACAGTGTAGCGCACTGGCAAGGATTCGCCGGCGCGGCTACACTACGGCCATTGATTTTTTCGCATGACCTATTTTCCATGACACCCGAACATATTATTCACCGCGGCATCAGCATTACCACCCTGGCCGCAGGCGACGCCATCGAAACCCATTGCGCACCGGGCCACACGGCCATCCGCGAGCAGGCCGACGGCTGGTGGCTGTACTTTGTCGACGAGGATGGCAAGGTCGACGGCTACGACAGCCCGTTCGCCAGCCACGCCGAAGCGCTGTGGGCGGCCAAGGCCGCAGCCGAGTTCAGCGCGCAATGAAGGCCAGTCCCTGGGCTTTCCTTGGCTTGCCGCAAGCCCCCGTGCCGGAAGCGGAAAGCGCGGACTACGGCGCCTGCCGCGCCGACCTGCACGGCAAGCGCCTGGTCTTGCGCGTGGCCAAGACCACGCCGACGAAGACGGGCCAGTTCGTCACCGTCTGGAAGCGCCCCCATCCCGAAGCCGACATCGCCCCGCTGGACGAAGCGGATCCTGTCGATGTCGTCATCATTGCCGTCAGCGACGGCATGCAACACGGCTTTTTCGTTTTTCCGCGCAGCGTGCTGCTGGAACGGGGCGTGATGTCGCGCGCCGGCCAGGGCGGCAAGCGCGCGCTGCGCGTGTATCCGCCGTGGTGCGCGCCGGCGTCCATCCAGGCATTGCGCACGCAGCGCTGGCAGGCGGCGTGTTTTGTGGCGGCAGGGGATCAGCAAAGGCTGGAGCAGATGTTCGGGCAGTAATTGTTTCCGTGTCCCCTTGAATGTATCCGCGCCTTGAAAAACCTCGCTTTGTCATGATGGCAATAAAAATTCATGCTGAGGCACGCTATTGGCCGCGAGCGGATGGTCGGGCACCGTGTGAAGTGCATGAGTTAATGTGATTCCGGGGCCGCTATGGCGTACTTCACCCGGAATATTAAAAATGGAGAGAGCATGGAAGGTCCTGATCCAAACACCACATATCCAATGCCTGGATTCCCGCAAATCTGTTTTCTAAAGAATATCATCACCCGCCCCAACATTGAAATCGGCGATTACACCTATTACGACGATCCGGACGGCGTCGAGCATTTCGAAGACAATGTCCTGTACCATTTCCCGTTCATTGGCGATCGCCTAAGAATCGGCAAATTCTGCGCGATCGCGCGTGGGGTGAAGTTCATCATGAACGGCGCCAACCATCAAATGAACGGGATTTCAAGCTATCCATTCTTCATTTTTGGCAATGGATGGGAAACTGCACGGCCTGTCGAGGGAGAATTGCCATATAAAGGCGATACGATTATCGGCAGCGACGTTTGGATCGGCTACGACACGCTCATCATGCCTGGGGTACGGATCGGCGATGGCGCTATCATCGCAGCGCGCTCGGTTGTCACTGCCGACATCCCGCCCTACGCCATCGTCGGCGGCAATCCGGCACGTGTCGTCCGGGAGCGCTTCGATTCCGCTTCTGTGCAACGGCTATTGGACATCGCCTGGTGGGATCGCCCGGCAGAATGGATAGGCCGGCACCTCGACCTGATCCGCGGCGGGGACGTTGACGCGCTGTATGCCGCCGCCCGGTAGGTCCTGCATGGCCGGCAGCAGCCGGCCAGTAACGGACTGGAAAAAGCAACGATGATCAGGATACGCAGAGGAGGACAAGTGACGTCCATTACCCGGATCAGGGCGTTACCCGGCACGCTGGCAAGTGCGCTGAAGCAACAGGACAATGACTATTTCGATATTTTTATGGGTTTGCACAATGGCGTATGACAGGATTGATTGGCATTCTGGAGGAAAATTTCCCGATGATTTGCCGGAAGAGAATGGCGGTATCCATATCGGCATGTTCCTGGCCTGGTTGCTGAACCAGGACATGGCGAGCGATTTCCACCGCACAGATTCCTCCGAGGAGCTAAGGCGTCTGGCAAGTCGGGAAATGACCGGACTTCAATTTCTGATCGATGCTTGCGATGGCAAGCTATGGGAAGACGATCTCAACGATCAGGGCAATGCTTTCACCGTTGACTATTACGATGAAAAGTCGACATTCGCCAGACAGCATGGCAGCTTTCTGCAAGACTATTGTGACGTATTCAACCGTTACGCCGCTGCACATGGCTTTGAGTATCCCAGCGTCTATCACGTCCAGAATACCTGGGAGAAATTCGATCAACTGAAACCCATGCTCGACCAGCGCTACAGCCAATGGCAAGCGTGGTCGGCCGATCCCGCCAACCGTCAGCGCGATCCAAAAGCCCAGTTTCTTCATGCTTGCCAGGAAGTCGGGAAATTTCTCTTGCCGCATGGTTTTAAACCCAACAAGGCAGGAACCGTTTGGAAGAAGCTGGCTGCCGATAAGGACACCGTTTTCGAGGTATCGTTCGAGTCCGAGCGCTATAATTCCCGCAGCGATGTTCGCATGACGGTCGACCTCTCCATCGCCAGCAAAGCCCTGAAGAAGTGGCTTGCGCAGAGGGGCGGCGCAGCCGGTTACGATGGTTGCGTTCTATTCGGCGGCTTGCTTCGGCCCGAAAAAGCTGCCAGCTCCATTGTCTGGCAAGTGGCGGGTTTGACGGCGCGCTCCTCGATTGAGGAGATGTGCCAGCTGCTCGCCGAACGCAGCCTGCCGCTTTTCGCTTTGTTCGCCGATCGTCCGCGGGCGCTGGAACATCTTGCGTCGCATGGAGGTGGTTTTCCCGCCATTTGCGATTCAACGCCTACCCCTTTGTCATTCTTGTTGTGCTTCGGGACCCAAGAACAGGCGCAACGTTTTTTCACTGGCTACGTTGCTTCCAGACCATCCCCGTGGCGGCGTAATATCTTTCAGACATACACCCGGCTTCAAGCAGGCGAGGTGTGGGAATCTTCCGCCTACTCGCACGAAAGGGACATCAAGCTGGCGTTTCAAAGCGGCCTGACTTTACCGCAAAAGTCCTGACTTTCTGGGCGGACTCGCGCCAAGCCGGATTTGCGCAACAATTCCAGCCGGCTTTGTTGCGCAAATAGACGAGGACGCCGACCGGCAGTCATTTTTCAGCGACTCCGTCACTCGATTCATGCGGGCCACCGTCGTCTTCGGGGCGGAACCTGCCCGCCCGGAAGCGCTCACGCCCGCCAATGCGCACCGCAACTCATCCGGGAAAATGACCGCCCATGACTGATATCCGACTGCCTGTCGCAATCCTGCATGGTGGCCGGGCAGGGTGACGTATCGTCAACTTTTCCTTCCTGACATCCGTCAACCACCATTGAAAGAAGCGTTCATGCGAGTTCATTCCCTGGCAGTCATCGTTACCCTGTTGTTCGCAAGCGGTGTCCAGGCGGACGCATTGGACGACATCATCAAAGCCGAAATGAAGATGCGGCAAATTCCCGGCCTATCGCTTGCCATCATCGAGAACGGCAAGATTGTCAGGGCGCAAGGGTACGGTGTCACGGAAAAGGGCGGCAAGACGCCGGTCAGCCCGCACACACTGTTCCAGGCCGGTTCGGTCAGCAAACCGGTCGCCGCGCTGGGCGCGCTGCACCTGGTAGAGCAAGGCAAGCTTGCCCTTGACGAAGACGTCAATACCAGGCTGCTCACGTGGAAGCTGCCGGACAGCACCCTGGCGGCCGAACAGAAGGTGACCCTGCGCAGGTTGCTAAGCCATAACGCCGGGCTGACCGTGCACGGCTTCCCCGGCTACGCCAGCAATGCGCCATTACCCGGCGTGGTCCAGGTGCTCGACGGGGAGAAACCCGCGAATACCGCAGCCATTCGCGTTGACATTGTTCCAGGCAGCAAGGTGCGTTACTCCGGTGGCGGTTATACCGTCATGCAGCAAATGGTGGCCGACGTGAGCGGCCAGGCGTTTCCCGATTACATGCGCGACGCCGTCCTCAAGCCCTTGGGCATGCAGGAGAGCTCCTATCTGCAACCGCCGCCAGCCGAGCGCGCGCGCCTGAATGCCAGCGGCCACCTTGCCGATCGCAGCATGGTGGTCGGCCGCTGGCATGTGTATCCAGAAATGGCGGCGGCCGGTCTATGGACCAACGCATCGGACCTGGCGCGCTTCGCCATCGGCGTGCAGCAATCCCTGGCCGGCACGTCCAACCCGGTCATCTCGGCAGCCTTGACGCAACAGATGCTGACCCCGCAAATAGAGAACGCGGGCCTGGGCGTCTTCCTGCACGGCAGCGGCAGCGCGCAACGCTTTTCGCACGGCGGGCGCGACGAAGGCTTCGATACCTTGCTGACGGCTTTTTCCAGGACAGGCCAGGGTGCCGTGATCATGATTAATGCGAACGACAATTCCCGCATGATGGACCGCCTGACCGCCGCCATCGGCCGCGCCTATCGCTGGCCGGATGCCGACCACGACGTGTTGCGCAAGCACCCCGCCGTCAGCATCGATGCCAGGGAACTCATCCGCTACACGGGCCGCTACGAGCTGGCGAACAACACGCTGGGCACCTTCGACATGCAGGGTGGCCGGCTGCGCAGCATTTCCGATGGCTTGCCCGACGAAGTGTTCGTGCCCGTCGGCCCACAGCGCTTCCATTCGACGTCGCGCAATTGCGAACTGGCTTTTGCCGTCGATGCACAAGGAGAGGTGACTGACGTTGTCGTGACGACCAAAGACAAGGTCAACACGGCGCCGCGCATCGGCCCGCTGATGCGCACGGTCAAAGCCCGCACCGACCCCAATCCTGCGAGTACCCGGAATATACAGGCCGTGCTTGCCGACATTGCGCGTGGCGGCAGCGCCTTGGCCAACTCGGCATTCGCCACAGCTGGCATCAAACGCAATTTTGGCACACAGGCGGTAGGCGAACTGGCCCATGCAAAATCGCTGACTTTTTTGCACGAGCAAGCCGTTGCCGGCCGAGCGATCGAACGGCATGGCAGCAAGGTGGACAGCATCCTTGCCTTCCGCGCCAGCGGCGTCCAGCCGGCGCGCACGCTGCTGGTTTACCTGACCGCGGATGGTTTGCTTACCGACTTCGATCTGGTGGACGACTGAACGCCCGGCGCGCCAAGACACGCCGACGATGCGCTGTGGTTCGAGAAGCGCTTGAACACGGAGCTGGAGCTGTAAGCCGTAGAACTGGACCGGCATGACCGCCTGGTGAACAGGAAATGTATGATATCGCTGCAGGCCGCCGTGCTAGGCGACTTTGCTGAGCACATAGCGGTATTTCCCCGACGCCTCCGCCGATATTTCTTCGACTTCCTCGATGGCGATGTCCACCTGTGCGCCCAGCCTGGCCTGGAAGCCGGTGATGATGGCGGCGCGGGTGGCGTCGTCCAGGCGGGGCAGGCAGACCAGCAGCACGCGCGTGCGCAGCAGGGATTCCTGGATGATCTTGAAGCTGCGCACTTGCGGCAGTTCGCGCACGATGTAGACGAGGGCCAGGCCGTGCATGACGGTGCCGTCCACGGCGGTCAGAAAATCCGTGCTGCGTCCTTCGATTTTTTGCAGCAGGGGCAGTCCGCGGCCGCAGGCGCATGGCTGCGTGCCCAGCGCGCCCACGTCGCCGGTGGCGTAGCGGATGAACGGGTAGTCCTGCGTGGCCAGGTGGGTGACGACGATGTCGCCCGTGGCCCCTGGCGGCAGCGGCTGGCCATTGCCATCAAGGATTTCCACGATGATGTCTTCGGCCGTGATGTGCATGCCGCCTTCCGGGCATTCGTGGGCGATGAAGCCCGCGTCGCGCCCGCCGTAGCCGTTCGCCACGGGGCAGCCGAAGGCGGCGGCGATCTGCGCGCGCTGCTCGTCGTACAGGCGTTCGGCCGTGACGAACGCCACTTTTACGCCCAGGCCGTCGAGCGGCAGGTCGCGCGCGCGGGCGTGGCTGGCGATGCGGCACAGGGCCGACGGATAGCCGAACAGCATGCGCGGACGCCAGCGGCGCAACTGCCTGACATAGCCATCGAGGCGCGCGGGCGACATGGCAAACGCGGGCAGCAGGGTGGTGCGCAGCAGCGCGTCGCGCAGGCGGCGCACGCGGTCTTGCGCATGCAGCTCGATGGGCGAACCCCACAACACGGCTTCGCGGTCGCCGATGTCGACGCCCCACCAGCGCGTGGCGCGCCACTTGGCGGCGATGTCGTGGCTGACCCTGCGCCGTCCCAGGAAAAACTGCAGCGGCTCGCCGCTGGAGCCGCCCGTGGCGAACGGCCGCAAGCCCACGGCGCGGGCCGACTTGAAGCTGTCGCGCGCGGCGGCGATGTCGCCCTTGCGCAGCAGCGGCAGGCGCGACAGATCGCTCAGTTGCCTGAGCTGGCCGGGATCGAAACCGCTGCGGGCGAACAGCGCCCGGTAATGCGGCACGTGATCGGCCGCGTGGCGCAGCAGCGCGCGCAGGCGCGCCAGCTGCCACGCTTCCAGCTGCTGCGCGCTCCACCATTGCGAGCGTTCCAGCCGATGCAGCAGGCGCGCGCTGTGGTGGCCCTTGCACCATTCATGCAGGGGAAACAGCCAGCGGGCGACGCAGCGCGTGTAGGCGCCGGGGCGCGGTGCGGCGCGGATGCGGCGGTAGTGCGCGGCCAGCCTGGGCGCGATGCCGGGCCAGCCGAAGGTGGCGGCGTGCGCCAGGCCCGCCTGTACCTGCTGCCGCGCGCGCGGCGGGTCGCGCAGCAGGGCCAGGATGGCCTGCGCCATGGCGGGCGGATCGGCGGGCGGCACCAGCAGCGCCGTCACGCCATCGTGCAGCAGGGCGGGGATGCCGCCCACGTTGGTGCTGACGACGGGCACGCCGCAGGCCAGCGCTTCGAGCACGGAATTGGGCATGTTGTCGGCCAGGCTGGGATTGAGGACGATGTCGCTGGCCTGGTACAGCGCGGGCATGGCGGCATTGTCGACGTGGCCGGCGAAGCGCACGGCATCCTTCACGCCGAGGGAGCTGGCCAGGCGCGCCAGCGCCGCGCGCTGCGGCCCGCCGCCGGCCAATACCAGGCGCGCCGCGGGAAAAGCCTCGCGCACGATGGCGAAGGCGCGCACGGCGCTGGCATTGTCGTACAGGCTCTCCAGGTGCCGCGCCACGAGGATGCACGGGCCGTCCCCGGACGGCGCACGTGGCGCAGCCGGCGCAAAGCGCTGCAAGTCCACCACGTTCGGCACGATGTGGGCCGTATGGCCATATTGCTCGAAGATGCCGGCCAGGTAGGCCGAGGGCACGACGATGGCGCTGGCGCGGCGCAGGCTGAACGCCACCAGGCGCGGCGCTCGGGCGAAGAAGGCGGCCGCTTCGCCGCCCCGGTAATTGAGCAGGGCCGGCTTGCCTTTCAGGCTGGCGATCCACAGCGCGGGCGCTGCCTGCAAATGCCAGGACCAGCCGGAATTGGCCATGATGTGGAACAGGTCGACTGTATTGGCCGCGCGCCACAGGCGCCACAGCAGCACGGGCAGGCGCAGCGCGGCGCGCAGGTAGCGGATGCGCGCCAGCCAGGGGGGCAGAGCGGGGCCGTTGACAGCCAGCAGCTGCACTTGCGCGCCATCGTCGCGCAGCTTGCGCGCCAGTTGCGCCGTCTGATTCGCCATGCCGCCGGCCGGCGGCGGCAGCGGGCCAACCAGCGCGATGCGCAGGCCCGTGAAGATCATGGCATGACTCCGGCCGCATTCACCGCCATGCGGGCCGCCGCCACGCGCGCATACACGGGCGCATAGCGGCCCACGCTGGCGTCCCAGCTGCGCTCCGTCTCGACGAAGGCGCGCGCCTGGCGCCGCAGCGCGGGCCAGCTGGCGGGCGCCAGCAGCAAAGCCAGTATGGCTTGCGCCAGCGCCTCGGCGTCGCCGGCGCGAAACAGCATGCCCGTCTTGCCATGCTCGACCAGTTCGCGGTGGCCGCCCACGTCGGACGCCACCACCAGGCGGCCCTGGGCCATCGCTTCGAGCGGTTTCAAGGGCGTCACCAGCTCCGTCAGGCGCATGGGCAGGCGCGGATACACGCAGATGTCGACCAGCTGATAATAGGCTGCCACCTGCGCATGCGGTACTCTGCCCGCGAAGACCACCGCGTGGGCCACGCCCAGTTGCGCCGCCAGCGCCTGCAGCGCCGCTTCCTGCGGCCCGCCGCCGGCCAGCAGCAGCCGCAATGCCGGCTGCGCCGCCAGCAGGCGCGGCATGGCGCGCAGCAGCAGGGCAAGTCCTTCGTAGGCATAGAACGAGCCGATGAAGCCGAGAACCAGATGGCCATGCAGGCCCAGTTTATGCGCCAGCCACAGGTCGCCGGGCGCCGTGACGCTGAAGGCACCCGCATCGACTGCGTTTGGAATCACGGTGATTTTATGCGCGGGCACGCCGCGCGCGCGCAGCTCGCGCCGCAAGCCGTCGCAGATGGTGGTGACGGCATCGGCGCGGCGCAGCGCGTAGGTTTCCAGCGCGCGCGTGAGCCGGTAGCGCAGGCCGCCGGGCCGGCTGCTGCCATGGTCGGCCGCCGCGTCTTCCCAGAAGGCGCGCACTTCATACACGACGGGGATGCCCAGCGCGCGGCCCGCGTTGAGGGCCGCGATGGCGTTCAGGGCCGGCGAATGCGCATGCAGGATGTCGGGCTTGATCCGCTGCGCCAGCCGGCGCAGGCGCACGGCCAGGCCGATGATGACAGCCGCTTGCCGCAGCACGGGCAGGCGCGCCCACCAGCGTGCATCGGGCGCCGTGCGGTAGAAATGCCAGCCGTCGACCAGCTGCTGCGCGCCATCCGACGGTCCCTGCTTGGCACTGGTGAGCTGCATGGTGTGCCAGCCCAGCGCGCGCTGCTGCCGCAGGATGGCCAGCGTGCGAAAGGTGTAGCCGCTGTGCAGGGGCAGCGAGTGGTCGAGGATGTGCAGGATGCGCATGGCGTCACTCCATGGCCATGGCCGGCGCGGGCGCCGGCGCCTGGCGGCCATCGACGGGCAGCACCTGGCGCAGGAACGCTTCGAACATCAGCAGCGACCACAGGGGCGCGCTGTAGTCGCGCCGCCCGCTCGCGTGCTGTTCCAGCAGCAGGCGCACGTAGTCCATGTCGAACAGGCCGCACTGCGCCAGGGTGGGGCCGAGCAGCCGCTGCTGCAGGCGCTGGCGCAACGGGCCGCGCAGCCAGTCGGCCAGCGGCACGGAAAAGCCCATCTTCTGGCGGTACAGCAGGCTGTCCGGCAGCAGCGGGCGCAGGGCTTTTTTCAGCAGGTACTTGCCTTCGCCGCGCCGCAGCTTGAACTGCGGCGGCAGGCCCGACATCCACGCCACCAGTTCATGGTCGAGCAGCGGCGAGCGCACTTCCAGCGCATGCGCCATGCTGGCCCGGTCGACCTTCGTGAGGATGTCGCCGGGCAGGTAGGTTTTCAAGTCCAGGTACTGCACCTGCGACAGCGGATCCTGCGCGGGACTGGCCAGCGCGTGGCGGCGCAGCACTTCGACGGCGCGGTAGCCGTGCAGGCTGCGCCGCAGCTCGGGGCTGAACAGGCGCGCGCGCATGGCATCGCCCAGCAGGCTGACGCCGTGAAAATACGCGTCCGTCGTGTCGCGCGCCAGGCCTTCGAAGGTGGTCTTGGCGCGCAGGAAGCGGGGCGCCCAGTCGGCCTTCGGGTACCACCGCCCCAGGGTGCCGAACAGCGACTGGCGCAGGCCGGCCGGCAGCAGCGGATCCATCGCCTTGCGCACTTTTTCCTCGCGCGTGTGCAGGCGGTAGCGGCGGTAGCCGGCCAGGCTTTCATCGCCGCCGTCGCCCGACAGGGCCACCGTGACCCGCTGGCGCGCCAGTTGGCAGACGCGGTAGGTCGGCATGGCGGAACTGTCGGCGAACGGTTCGTCGTACAGGTTGGCCAGCAGGTCGATCAGCTCGAAGTCGTCCTGCCCGACCTGGCGCGCGTGGTGCGCCGTGGCGTAGCGGCGCGCCACCAGGTCGGCGTAGCGCGCTTCGTTGTACGCCGGGTCGCCGAACGAGATGGAACACGTGTTGACGGGCGTGGCGCTGGCCCCCGCCATCAGCGCCACCACGGCGCTCGAATCGACGCCGCCGGACAGGAAGGCCCCCAGCGGTACTTCGGCCACCATGCGGATGCGCACGGCTTCGCGCAGGCGCGCCAGCAATTCGTCGGCCGCCTGCGCCTCGCTGGCGGGCGGATTCGGCGTGAACGGGATGTCCCAGTACGATTGCGGTTCGGGCAGCGGCTGGCCGGCGCGAATCGACAGCGTATGCCCGGGCGGCAGCTTGCGCGCGTGCTGGAAGATGCTGCGCGGCTCGGGCACGTAGCCGTACGCGAAATATTCTTCCACGGCCAGCGGGTCGAGCGCGCGCGGCATGGCCGGATGCGCGAGCAGGGCTTTCAGTTCGGAGCCGAACAGCAGGGTGCCGTCCTGCGCCTCGCCGTAATACAGGGGTTTGACGCCCAGGCGGTCGCGCGCCAGGAACAGCAGGTGGCGGCGGCGGTCCCACAGGGCGAAGGCGAACATGCCGCGCAGGCGCTGCACGCATTGCTCGCCCCATTGCTCCCAGGCGTGGACGATGACTTCCGTGTCGCTGCTGGTGCGGAAGGGGTGGCCGAACTGGCGCAGTTCCGCCATCAGGCTGCGATAGTTATAGATTTCGCCATTGAAGACGATGGCGATGCTGCGGTCGGCGTTGAACAGCGGCTGCTGGCCGCTGGCCAGGTCGATCACGGACAGGCGCCGGTGCGCCAGGCCCAGTCCCGGCTCGCGGTGCAAGCCCCCTTCGTCCGGCCCCCGGTGGCGCAGGCTGTGGTTCATGCGCGCCAGCAGCAGCACGTCGATGTCGCGCTGGCCCTGCAAATCAAAGATGCCGCTGATGCCGCACATGGGAGGCCTTTCAGGGAAGGGTGGACAGGGGAGAGGGCTGGCGCGCGCCCGTCAGGCGGTCGTACACGGCCAGGTAGGCGCCGGCCATGGCGGGCAGGCTGTGCTCGGCCAGCACCTGGCGCCGCCCGCGCGCGCCGTGGCGGGGGCCCAGTTCGGGCATGCTGTAATAGTCGAGCATGGCGTCGGCCAGCATCTCGGGCGACCCGGGCGGCACCAGGGTGCCGCTCCAGCCCGACTGCACCAGTTCCGCATTGCCGCCCACTTGCGTGGCGACGATGGGCAGCCCCGTCGCCATCGCTTCGAGGATGGTGTTCGAGCTGCCTTCGGCCAGAGATGGCAGCACGAACAGGTCCATGGCGCGCAGCAGTTGCGCCACGTCGTCGCGCGCGCCGGGCAGCCAGGCAAGATGGGCCACGCCGGCCTGCCGCAGCAGATCCAGGCAAGCCTGGCGGCACGGTCCGTCGCCGACGATGATCAGGCGCAGGCGCGCGCGGGCGCCCGGCTGCGCCAGCAACAGCATGAAGGCGTGCACCAGCGAGGCATGGTCCTTGACGGCCGCCATGCGGCCCACGCTGCCGATGACGAAGGCGCCATTGCACAGGAAGCCGGGCGGGCCCACGGCGGCCGGCGGGCCCAGGCGCGGATGGAATTGCACGCTGTCGACGCCATTGCCGATGTGCGACACCTGCGCGGGCGCCGCGCCGATGGCATCGACCAGCCATTGCCCCAGGTCGGCGCTGACGGCGATGAAGTGCTGCACCAGCGGCAGCATGCATTTGCGCAGCAGCCGGTATTTGCGGCGGGTGCCGTGCAAGTCGCTCATGTCGCGCCCGTGCTCGCCATGCACGCGCAGGCGCACGCCGGCCAGGCAGGCCAGCAATTGCGCTTCGAGGCAGCCCAGGTTGCGCGTGTGCACGAGTGCCGGGCGCAGCTGTTTCAGCACGCGGTACAGGTGCAGGTAATGGCGCCAGTCCTTGCCTTCGCGCTTGTCCAGGCTGATGACATCGACCCCGGGGGTGGTCAGGCGCTGGCGAAACGCGGTGGCATTCTTCATGCAGACGATGGCGTGCCGGTAGCGTTCCGGCGGTAAATGGTTGATCAGGTTGACGAGGCCGTTTTCCAGCCCGCCCACGTCGAGCTGGTGGATCACGTGCACGATCAGGGGGGCGGCGCTGGCCGCCTGCGTGCCGCCGCGAGTGAGGTCAAGGGCCATGCGGCAACTCCTGCAAGCGTTGTTCGATGACGGGCAGGGCTGCCCGCAAGAAGGCTTGCAGGTGCGCGCGCGGTGGCGGCGCCAGCTCGTCGTAGACGGCAAAGACGATGATGTCGGCGCCATCCTGGCGCCTGCCCAGCAGCTTGGCTTGCGCCAGCAGCAGTTTTACCAGCACCGGCCTGGCCGTGATCATGCCGCCCTGGCGGTACACGCGCCACACCAGCAGGCGCTCGCCGCCGTGGGCCAGCACGCTTTCGCGCACGCCCATGGAACCGCTGGCCAGGTGGATGTGCTGCACGCGCTGCGCCAATGGCGTCCAGCGCGCGCCGTATGGCGAGGATAGATGCGTCAGCAGTTCGGCATCGCGCGCCTGGCGCGCATACCAGTGCAGTTGCAGCCCCACGGGCGCGCCGTCGCCGTCCTGGCGCGCATACGTGGCGGCAAACAACGCGGGCGCGCCCGCATATGGCGCTTGCCACGGCGCTGCCGCAGCGTGCAGGCGGCGCCAGGCGGGCGGATCGGGCAAGGCCAGCACGATGGCGGGCAGCCTGGCGCTGTCGTGGCGGTGGCTGGCCAGCGCCAATGCCGGCCACAGCGCCGCCAGCAGCAGGCAGGCGATGCTGGCGCGCACGGCGGCGCGCGGGCTGGCCGCAGCGATGTTGGCGCCGGGCCGGGCTGGCGGCACGGCGCGCGCCGGCGGCAATTCGCGCCAGCGCGCGGCCAGCCAGAACAGCAGCAACGCCACCAGGCCGAAGAACAGCCAGCCATAGATCAGGTGGTCGACGCCCACGGCCAGGCGCATGTTGCTCAGGTGGCCCAGCATCACGATCAGGTAGGCGCGCACGCCATTGGCGAGGATGGGCACAAGCAGCGCGGCGGCCATGACGGCCAGGCGCCGCCGCGTGCTGCGGAATTGGACATGCGCGAACAGGGCGCCCAGGGCCAGCGCGGCGATCAGGTAGCGCAAGCCGCTGCACGCTTCCACCACTGACCAGTTCCCTGTGGGCAATGAAAAACTGCTGCCGTCGCGAAACACGGGCACGCCCGTCCATTGCAGCGCGGTGACGGTAAAGGCGGCAGTGAAGTCGATCAGGGGATCGAGGAAAACTTCGCCAAACGGCACGGCGAGGAACAGATACGCGAGTGGAAACGCCAGCAGGCGCACGGCCGGCCAGCCGAGGATGGCCAGCACGCAGGCGGGCAGCATGGCGGTGGCCGCATACTGTTCCACCACGGGCACGTTGGCGGCGTCGGCCAGCAGCCAGGCCAGGCCCAGCGCGCCCAGCAACAGCAAGCCCTGCCGCGACGGCTGGGGCGCCAGCGCGGCCAGGCGGGCGCGCTGGCGCCAGGCCAGCCAGCAGCTGATGGGCACGATCAGGAAGCCGTGCGCGAAGGTTTGCGAGCGGGACCACAGTTCCACCATCGACCAGAAGGTGGCGTGGTACAGCAGCACGACGGCGGCCAGGGCCAGCAGCAGGAGCATCAACGCTTGCTGCCGGTCCTGGCCGTGCGGCCAGACGGCCGCATCCGGCAAGCGGGCCAGCTGGTCGAGTTGCAGACTCATGTGGATGGCTCCCGCACAGGCAGCAAAGGCGCGGCGGCGCCGCTGGCAGGCGTATCCGTACCGGCCTCGGCCGATACACCCAGCATGGCGCCCAGGCCGCGCAGGTTGCGTTCCCAGTCGTAATCCTGTAACACCAGCTGGCGCGCCGCCGCGCCGATGGCCGCGCCGCTGCCTTCGGCCGCGCCATCCTGGGCATGGCGCAGCACGCGCGCGGCATGGTGGATGAATTCGGCATCGTCGCGCGCCAGCAGCAGTTCCAGGCCCGGCTGGGCGGCGATGCCTTCGAGCGCCTGCGGCGTGGCCAGCACGATCTTGCCCATCGCCATCGCTTCCAGTACCTTGTTTTGCACGCCGCGGGCAATGCGCAGGGGCGCCACGGCCAGCGCCGCACCAGCCAGGTAGGGCCGGATGTCGGGCACCTTGCCCGTCACCACTACGCCAGCTACCTTTGCCAGCACCGTCACGGCGGGCACGGGCGCGCTGCCGACGATATGGAACTGCAACTGGGGGAACTGGCGCCGCAGGGCGGGCCAGACGTGGCGCACGAACCATTGCACGGCGTCGATGTTCGGCCAGTAATCCATGGCGCCCGTAAACACCAGCGCCTGCACCCCCGGTGGATACACGCCGGGCTGGGCCGGCATGGGCGTGAAATACGCCGTGTCGACGCCGTTATTGAAATAGCCCGTCTTGCGCCGCGCCATCGGTGCGCACTGGCGGAACAGGGCAGCTTCGGCCGCCGAGACGAAGCTGGCGGCCGTGAATTGCTGGGCGATATGGCGCTCGTACTGCAGCAGCAGATGCGCTTCGCGCCGGTACAGCTGCGACATGGGCCAGGGCTTGCTGTCGCCGTACTGGCGCCATTTGTCGGAATCGACATCGACGAAATCGATCACGCGGTGCAGGGCGCGGCCCGCGCTGCCGTCGATGTATTGCGCCATGGGCCCGGAAAAGGCCAGCGCGTGGCGCACCTTGCCGCCCGACAGCAAGCCATCGACCCATTGCAGCAGGCGCGCATCGCGGTAGTACTGCACGCTCATGGCCTGGCGCGACAGCAGCGCCTGCATGGCGCGCCAGCGGGCCGTGCCGCGCCGTAAGGCGATGAAGCGCGTGCTCGCGCACAGGGCGGCCACGGTTTTCGCATGCTGCCAGTCGTCTTCATCGTCGATGAAGCAGCCCAGGTGCACGCGGAAATGCCGGCTCAGGTATTGCAGCATGTGCCACGAACGTATCTTGTCGCCCTTGTTGGGCGGATACGGCAGGCGGTGGGCGAGGAATAAAAGTTCGCGCATGGCGGGTCCCGTCGCTTAGCCCAGTTGCCGCACGATGTGCGGCCCCAGTAGGTTGGCCAGCGGCAGCGGCAGGCGGCGCCAGGCGCGGATGAACATCGCGTATTTCGGATTCAGGGGATTGACGTCCGGCAAGGACTTCGCGCGCACGAGCTTGTAGGCATACGGCAGCGGCTGCGGCGTAAAACCCCAGTTCTTCTTGAAGTCGTATGCTCCGGTACCCAGCTTGCTGCGGCCGAAATCGAACAGGCGGTAGCCACGCGCGCTGGCGCGGCGCATCGCCTCCCAGTACATGAAGTCGTTGGCGCCCGTGCTGCGCGCCAGTACGCTGCCGCCGCCATAATAGGGCAACACTTCATCGCGGAAATAGAACAGCAGCACGCTGGCTTGCGCCTGCTGGCCGTGGTACACGGTGAGGACCTCGCAATCGCTGCCAAACACCGTGCGCAGCAGGGAAAAATGGCGGCGCGCGAAGACGGGCGTGCCCAGCCGGTGCACGCTGGCCGCGTAGAGCGGGTAGAAACGGTTGAGGTCGTAGTCGATGGCGCTGTGCAGCCCGCCCGTCATGGCCTTGCGCACGACGGCGCGCTGCTTGCGGGGAATGGCCAGCAGGTTCTGTTCGGCGTCGGCATGCAGGGGGCGGCGGAAGGTCGCGTACAGGGGTTTCTGCAGCCAGGAAGAGTCCGCATTTTCCGACGCGTTTTGCTCCACTTCGCGCCAGCGGTATTCCAGCTGCCCCACGCCGAGGCGCCGGGCCAGCGCCTGCGCGGCGCTGTCGAGGGCCCGGCGCACGGCCGCGCCGCCGCCGGCGATGCCGCCGTACACGCAAAACGGCAGCGAGACGAGCGAGGAGCCGAACAACCGGCTGCGCAGATGGGCCAACGGCAGCACGGCGGCGATGCGCCCGTCCTGTTCCGCGTACAAAAAATAGCTGTCGTGGTTAAACCCTTGCTGCATGATGGTTTGCCAGCCGGCGCGGTGAAAGAAGGTCGCTTCCGGGCACGTGTCGACAAAGGCATCCCAGCGCCCATGTTCGTGTCCCTGCAGGGAGCGCACGGCGATGGCGGTGCTGGACTGTACCGGGTCGGGGGCAAGGCTGGCCTCGTGCATCATGTGCTTTCCAGAAAAATACGGTCCATGCGGTCCCAGGCGAAATCGCGCGTCAGGCGTTCCAGCCGCGCTTCCATGCGCCCCAGGTTCAGGTAGTGGCGAAAGCGCGTCCTGGCACTCAGGCCCGTCGGGCGCGGCTGGCCGGGATCGAGTTCCCAAGGATGAAAATAGAATATGCCAGCTTGCCCGTCGCGCGAATTGATGCGTCGCAAAAGCCAGCGCGACAGTGCATACGGCATCAATCGAAAGTAGCCGCCGCCGCCGGCCGGCAGGTTGCGCCCGCGCAGGCGCACGGTGCTGACGGGCAGTTCCAGCATGCCGTGCGGCCCGCGCGGGCGCCAGGCGAAGCGGGGAGCATCGGGCATGCCGTAATGGTCGTGGCGGATCGGGTAGATGCTGGAACTGTAGCGGTAGCCCGCTTCCTGCAGCACGTCGAAGGCCCACAGGTTGGCCGCGCCGATGGAAAAGCTGGGCGCCCGGTAGCCGTGCACGGCCAGCCCCGTCAATTGCTCGAGGATGGTCTTGCTGTGGCGCACATCCTCGGCGAACTGCGCGGCCGACTGGTCGCAGGCGCGCAGGTGCGCATAGCCGTGGCTGGCCACTTCATGCCCGGCGGCGGCCACGCGGCGCAGCATGGCCGGATAGCGCTCGGCGATCCAGCCCAGGGTAAAAAAGGTGGCGTGGATGCGCCGCGCGTCCAGCAACTGCAGGATGCGCTCGATATTCGCCTCGACCCGGCATTCCAGGCGCGGCCAGTCGGCGCGCGCGATGTGCGGCGCAAAGGCGGAGACCTGGAAATAGTCTTCCACGTCGATGGTCAGCGCATTGTGCAATATCAAAGAGGAAGCCGGCGGCGTCATGGCGGCCCCCGGCGCGCCGCCAGCCAGGGCGCGATGACGGCGGCGATGCGCGTGGCCGCGTGGCCATCCCACAGGGGCGGAATGCGGCCGCGCTTGCCGCCCGTGTCCAGGATGCCTTGCGCCAGCGCCAGGATGGCGGCCGGCTGCGTGCCTGCCAGGGTATTCGTGCCATCGCTGACAGTGACGGGCCGCTCCGTATTGGCGCGCAGGGTCAGGCAGGGCACGCCCAGGGCCGTACTTTCTTCCTGGATGCCGCCCGAATCCGTCAGCACCAGGCGCGCCTCTTGCATCAGGCCCAGCATTTCCAGGTAGCCCAGCGGCGGCAGGCAGATGATGGCCTGCCGCGCCAGCAGCGGCTCCAGGCCCGCCAGGCGCAAGCCGGCCAGGGTGCGCGGGTGGATGGGGAACAGCAGCGGCAGCCGGGTTGACAGTTGCCCCAGCGCCTGCAGCAACGCTTCCAGTTGCTGCGGCTCATCCACGTTCGACGGCCGGTGCAGTGTCAGCAGGCCATACGCGGGCGGGCAGGCGTGGCCGTGGGCGCGCAGGATGGCGGCGGGCTTGACTGCGCGCGGCAATTGTTGCCGCAGGCTGTCGATCATGACGTTGCCCGTGAAATGGATGCGTTCGGGGGCAATACCTTCGCGCAGCAGGTTGGCGCGCGCGCCTTCCTCGCTGGTCAGCAGCAGGCTTGACAACTGGTCCGTCAGCACGCGGTTGATTTCCTCAGGCATGCGCCGGTCGCCGCTGCGCAGGCCCGCCTCGACGTGGATCACGGGCGTGCCGCGCTTGGCCGCCACCAGCGCGCACGCCAGGGTGGAATTGACGTCGCCCACCACCAGCACGGCATCGGGCGCCAGCGGCGGCTGCGCATCGAGCACGGCATCGAAGCGGCGCATGATCTCGGCCGTCTGCTGCGCGTGGTTGCCGGAGCCGACGTCGAGGGCGATATCGGGCGGGCGCATGTCGAGGTCGATAAACAGCTGCCCATTCATGGCCGTGTCGTAGTGCTGGCCCGTATGCAGCAAGGTCACGCGCACGGCGGGCGCCTGGCGGGCCAGGGCCGCCAGGATGGGCGCCATCTTCATCAGGTTGGGGCGCGCGGCCACCACGCACAGCAGGTGCGCCGGCGCGGCGGACACAAGAGAGGGGTCGGACATGCTGCGGCCTCCTTAGAATTGCATGGTAAGCGTGGCGCTGACGCCGTTTTCGCGGTAGTCGCCGCCGTGGTTGCTGGCGTGCCGCGTGTGCCGCACGTCGATGCTGGCCGTCATGTCCGGCTGCAGGATGCGCGTGTAGCCGGCCGTCAGGGTGATGTTGTTGTCGCGCCGGGGCACGCTCAGCGAGCGCACGCTGGCGTAGCCGGCATTGACATTCACGCTGGTGCGCGAGCTGGCTTGCCAGCTCCAGCCCACGTTGCCGCCGATCTGGCGCGTGCGGTCTTCGCTGCCGAACTCCACGCCGGGCAGCAAGCCGCTGTCGATGCCGCTGGCCGTTTGCGCCGTGCGGTCGACAGCCGTGACGCCAGCGATCATCGTGCTTTTCGCCGTGGCGCGCGCCATCGTCAGCTTCAGCTGTTTTTGCAGGAAATAGCGGTGGCTGAAGTAATTGATGGCGCCCCGTTCCGGCCCCAGGCTGTTGGCGTAGCGCAGGAATGCATCGATGCGCAGGCGCCGGTCGCGCGCGTTGGGAAAGATGCCGCGCCACAATTGATCGAGCAGCCGGCCTGCGTCGCGGTCGCCCAGGCGCGAAAACTGCGTGGGCATGGTGGTGATGTTTTCGCTGTAATTGAGTTGCCAGTTGGTATGGCGCTGCAGGAAAGTGGCGTCCAGGCTGTAGGTGTGGCCAAAGAAGCGCTTGCCCGTGCTGAAGGCCACGCTGGTGCGCGGCGACGGCGTCCACACGCCGCCCAGCGACCAGAAGCGGCCTGCCGGCGCCTTGCCGGTGTTTGACAGATAGCCTTCCTTTTCCATGCCGCCGCTGGCCGTGGCCGCCCATTTGCTGCTGAACGGATAGCGCAGGCCCACGCTGCTGCGCTGCATGCGCACGGGGGCCAGCTTGCTGTCCTGCGTGCGGCGCACGTCGTGGCTGGCGTTCCAGGTCCAGCCGCTGGCGCGCGGCTCGCCGCTGAGCAGTAACTCCATTTCATCGCTGTGCACGGACAGCAGTGCGCCGCCACTGTCGACCGTGTTGCGCGTGTAGCGCAGCTCGGCCGTGGCCAGGCCGCGGAAACGGTGGCGCAGGTAGGGGCTGATGCCGGTGGTGCGCACGGTGCTGGCATTGTCCGTGCCGGGCAGGTCGGCTATCAATTGCGGGCCGAACGGCGAGATGTTGCGCCGGCTCACGCTGGCGTTCGCATCGATGAAGAACCAGTCCTTGACCAGCTCGGCGTCCGCCGAGGCGGCCAGTTCGTGGTTGTCCGTATCGGCACGTTGTCCGGACAGGTATTTGTGCCAGCTGTAATCGAGGTGCAGGCGCAGGCGGGGACCCGTGCCGATGAGGGCGATGGCGGGTGCGATCTCCGTGATGAAGTCCGATTGCGCCTGGCCGGGCGGTGCGCGCAAGGCGTTGTCCGTATAGCTTACACGCTGGCGCAGCGACGGTTTCACCAGCCAGTCGACGGCGCCGGCCGGCAGGGGCAGCAGCAGGGATAGCAAGGGCAGCAGCAGCGGCGGCGGTAGCGAAACCCCGCGGCTAATCGTAATGGCCATAGCCGTAGTAGTCGTTGCCGGGGAACGATTTGGTCTTGTTGTAGATCAAATGAATGTGTTCGCACGACTCGATCTGGCGCAGCGCTTCCTTGACGGCGTGCTGGGTCGTCGTTTCCGCCTCGACCACCATCACCACTTGTCCCATCTGCCCCACCAGCGCGTGCGCCTCGCTGGTGATCAGCAGGGGCGGCGAGTCGAAGACGACGATGCGGTCGGCATAGCGGCTGGCGATCTCGGCCAGCAACCGGCTCATGGCGCGGCTGGCCAGCAATTCCGTCGCGTGCTTGTTGCTGCGCCCGGCGGGCAGGATGCTCAGGTTGGCAACGTTGGTTTTCAGAATCACGTCGGCCATGGCCAGTTGCGGGTCGAGCAGCACGTCCATCAGCCCCGGTTCCGGTGGCAGGCCCAGTACTTTCAGCACGGACGGGCGCGCCACGTCGGCATCGACCAGCAGCACCGTGATATCCATTTCCATGGCGATGCTCATGGCCAGGTTGATGGCGCAATACGTCTTGCCTTCGCCCGGCATGGCGCTGGTGACGACGATCAGGTTGCCGTGGCGGATGGCCTCGGCGCCGCTGGCGCGCGCCTGGCGCAGCAGCGGGCGCTTGATGATGCGGAAATCCTCGGCCACCGAGCTGCGCCCACCATCGTGCGTGAGCATGCCTTGCTCGGCCAGCCGGGCCAGGTTCAGGGGGCGGTACTGGGGCGAGCGGGCCGTGTCCGCGCCCTCCGCACCCTGCGCACCGTCCGCAGCATACGGCACGCCGGCCTCGGCCACGCCCAGGATCGTGGGTTCCTGCTTGCCGCTGTCCTTGCTGGTCATCGTCGCTCCCCTGGATCTAGAATTTCAGCAGCGCGGCCGTCATGACCCCGCCGTACAGCACGAACAGGCTGCCCAGGCAGGCGCCAAAGCCATAGCGGGCGCGGCGGCGGCGCACCTGCTGCAGCGCCGTCCAGTTCATCGATACCGTGCCCAGCACGTTCAAGCCCGTGGCATCGCGCAGTTCGGCGGGACTGAGGAAGGTGGGGCGCACCTGGCTGATCAGCAGGGCCGTGGCGACGCCGGCCACCAGGGCCGCGCCCAGCGCCGCGCTGAACAGCAGCGGACGGTTCGGGCCGACGGGCGCATATTGCACCGTGGGCGGGTCGATGATCTTGAAGGCCATCATCTCGGTGGTGGAACTGAGTTCGCCCGACAGCTTGGCCGCTTCGCGCCGGCCGATCAGCTTTTCATAGTTTTCCTTGTTGATGATGTAGTCGCGGTTGAGCTGCGCCAGCTGCGACTCCACTTCGGGCACGGCATTGCTCTGCGCCAGCAGGCGCTCATTGCGCGCGCTGTATTCCTGCACGCGGGCCTTGATGGCGGCCACCTTGGCATCCGCGTCCGTCAACGCCACCTTCAGCTGCTGCAGCATGGGGCTGTAGTTCTTGCCCGGGTCGCCGGCCGCCGTTTTCAGCTTGCTTTCCTCGATCTTGCGTTCTTCCAGCTGGGCCACCAGGCGCTTCGAGGCAATGATGTCGGGATGCAATTCCGTAAATTGCATGCGCAGGCTGTCGAGGTTCTTGTTGATCGACGCGATGCGCTCGTCGAGTTCGGGATTCGTGATGGCCGAAGCGTTCGGCTCCAGGTCGAGCACGGGCTCGTCGCCCTCGATCTGGCTCTGGATGGCCTTGCGCGATTGTTCCGCCTCGACCAGTTCCAGCTTGGCATTGTTCAGGCTATCGGATGACATCAGCAGCTGGCTGCCATAATCGATGCCCTGGCGCGGCAGCAGCAGGTTGTTGCGGATCTTGAATTCCTTCACCAGGTTTTCCGCCGCGCTCAGCTTGTCCTCGTAATTCTTGATCTGCTCGTCGATGAATTGCACCGCCTTCTGCGTATCCCCTTTCTTGCCCTGGAAACTGCCTTCGACAAAGATGGTCAGCAGGCTTTGCACCACGTCGCGCACCAGCTTCGGGTCGCGCCCGCTGTAGCTGATGGTGTAGATGTCATAGGCATTGGTGCCGGTGATCTTGATGCGGCTCATCAAGTCGTCGAGCTGGGCTTCGTGCTCGCGCACGGTCTTCGAATCCAGGTCGAGGTCGACCATGCGCATTACGCGCTCCACGTTCGGCCGGCTGAGCAGGGTGCGGCTCATGATGGCCACCTGCTGTTCCGTGTTCGGCACGCTGGTCATGCCGGCCATCAGCGGTTTGAGGATGGTTTGCGTATCGACAAACACGCGCGCCGACGTCTGGAAGTCGTCGGGCAGGGTGATCACCTTGATGAAGCCGGCGATGGCCACCAGCCACGCCACCAGCACCGCATGCCAGCGGTATTTCCAGATACCTTTCAGGCTGGAAAGCAGTTGCTGTATCAATTCTTCCATGTCGCTTCCTTCAGGTGACGGTGCTGCACGGTAGATGGGGTGGCGGCGCGGACAACGACGGCATCTTGCAAGAAATGCTTGCCTGTTGGGTAAGCAAAGTATAGGGCGGCTGTGAAGCAAGATTTCCCAAGATGATTGCTTCTTGATACGCCTCAAGGTTCTCTTGCCAAGTTTTAATAATCATAGGAAGTTCGCGGCCCAGGCTGGTTCTGCGGGGCCGGCCATGGATGCGCCATCGACTCGAAGAGGCTCCGCATGAATCCGTTTCGCCGTGCATTTGTCTGCAACACGCTGGTTCTGGCGGGCGCTGCCAGCCTGCTCGGTGCCTGCCGCACGCGCCATCCGCTGGCACCGGCCGACGACAGCGCGCCCATGCACGATTACCTGATCGGACCGGGCGACTCCGTCAACATCATCGTCTGGCGCAACCCGGAAGTGTCGCTGACGGTGGCCGTGCGGCCGGACGGCAAGATCACCACGCCGCTGGTCGAGGATTTGCCTGCCAGCGGCAAGACGTCGACCCAGCTGGCGCGCGACATCGAGCAAGCGTTGAGCAAGTTCATCCAGCAGCCCGTGGTGACGGTCATCGTCACCAATTTTTCGGGCCCGTATGGCGAGCAGATCCGCGTCATCGGCGAGGCGGCCAAGCCGCAGGCGCTGCCATACCGGCTGGGCATGTCGCTGATGGACGTGCTCATCGCCGTGGGCGGCATTACCGATTTTGCGGCTGGCAACAAGGCCAGCATCATCCGCATGCGCGAAGGCAACCAGCAGCAGCTGCGCGTGCGCCTCGATGATTTATTGAAAGAAGGCGATATTTCCGCGAATGTCATGATGCGGCCGGGCGATGTGCTGCTGATACCGGAAAGCTTCTTTTAATAGCAAGCTCGACAATATCAAAACAGCATTTTTATTTGTCATTTTGTACTTGCGGGCAAATTTCAGCATGCAATTTTGCTATTGAATAGCACATTTCTTCTGTTTTTTTAGCTGGATGTGGGAACTTCTCCAGTTTTTATCTTGTCACAAGGCATTGGCTTCAGTCCGTCTCGACGGCGGCCGATGAACGTGAGGACAAGATGAGCTTTGAAGATGAACCCATTATTTCCTTCGACACGCCAGGCACCTTCAGTGACCTGGTGGTGGGCGAGGGGCAGATCGACCCTGCCATGGAGCATGAGCTCGACCTGCAGCGCTTTCATATCCGCATGGCCAATTCGCGCGGCCGGCGCGAGGCGGCCAGTTTGCTGATCCGCAAGATGTACGGCTGGCGCGGCTATGCCGTCGATCCCGGCATCGCGCATGCCCTGAATAAAATCACGCTGTTTGCAGAAACGGCCGGCAGCACCGTCGGCACCATGACACTGTGCCTCGACAATGACGAGACAGGCCTGCCCGCCGATGAAAACTTCCGCGACAAGCTCGACGTGCTGCGCGAAGAGGGGCGGCGCCTGTGCGAACCATCACGCCTGGCCATCGACAAGGGCGTGAGCAAGCGCGTGTTTGCGGCGCTGATTCATATTTCTTATATCTATGCCCACAATATTCACGGCTTTACAGATTACGTGATCGAAGTCAACCCGCGCCACGTGGTGTTTTACAAGCGCATGCTGGGTTTCAAGGACTTCGGCGGCGAGCGCGAGTGCACGCGCGTGGGGGCGCCGGCCGTGCTGCTACGGCTGGACCTCGATTACATGGGGGCCCAGATCCGCAAATACGGTGGCCTGATGGAACAGCATGGGGGTGAACGGTCGTTTTACCCCTTTTTTTTTCCGACATGGGATGAGCCTGGCATTACGGACCGGCTGAGGCAGGGGCGCAACTGATACCTCATTTGTTTTTCAGCAAGATCGCCTGCATGTAGCTGCCTGGAATCGCGTAAGTGATGCCGCTGGGCGCGCTGATGGCGGCCTCTTTGAGGCCCTTGACGTACACCATGTTGACGATGCCGTAGACGAGACCGGTCTCGGGATCGAACAGGGGGCTGCCGCTGCTGCCCGGATACGCCGTCGCGTCCAGCTGGAACACGGTGTACGGCGCCTTTTGCAGTTGCGCCAGGCGCCGCACGTCGAGGCGCTGCGCGTTTTCGCTGGGCATGACCACCGGCGTCAGCGATGACACGGTGGCGCGGTGCGTCACGTGGTGCAAACCAAGCAAGGTGCCTAGCGGAAATCCCGTAAACGCCATGGCCTGGCCTTCGCGCACCGCGGCCGCGTCGCCCAGCGCGAGGGCGGGCAGGGGCGTGCCCGCCAGGCGCAGCAAGGCCAGGTCGTGTTCCGTATCCAGCGCCTGGACCTTGGCGGGACGGAATTGCGCCACCTCGCCCTGGCCCGTGAGTATGCCGATGATTTCGTTCGGGTTAGCGTCAAGCAGTTTCTGGATCACATGAGCGCAAGTGAGCACGCTCAAGCCGTCGCCCGTCACGAAACCCGTGCCGATGAAATTCATGGGCGGCGTGCGCGTCTTTTGCAGGCTGCCCACGCCAACGATGGACGGTTTCACGCGCGCGATGGTTTGCGCCAGCGCCGCATCGGCGCGGCACGGCACGTTGGCCAGGGCCAGGCAAAACAACAGGACGGAAGACAGGAATTTCATGGCGGCGCGCTTTCAACGGTCGGAGGTGGCGGGGGCTGCAGCAGCGCGCACAGCAGCATCAGATAGCACAGCAGGGCGATGCGCGGTACGTCGAGCAGGCTGTCGAACAGACCGACGACGAGAAAACCCAGCAGGGCGGCGGCGCACGCCAGCGCGCAGGAATCGCCGTGCGCGGCCTGGCGCAGCAGGCGCAGGCCGGCCACGGCCAGCAGGGCCAGCATGGACAGGGCGCCGCACCAGCCCGTTTCCACCAGCACATGCAGCGCCAGGCTCTTGATGTGCCACGGCAAGTGATGATGGTCGCTGCTGAAAAACCAGTAATTGTTGGCCTGCGTAAAGCGCCCGTTTGCGATCAATTCCTCGCCGCCGGGCGCGCGCAAGCTCAGATTGTCGACTTCGATCACGGACGAGGTGGCCGTGCCGCTGGCCGCCAGTTCCAGTTGCACGGGCGGGCGCAGCAGCCAGGCGCCCCCGCCCAGCCAGGCGCTGTCGAACGGCACCTCGTAGTGCTGCCACGTGTCGGCCGGCGTGCTGGCCGGCGGCGCGCGCAGGCGCAGCGGGACATGCACGCAGCCTTGCGCATACAGCAATTGCCGCTGGCACAGGCGCACCAGCAGCACGGGCATGGGCCCGCTCCGGCGTGCATCGAGCGCCAGGGTGTAGCGCGTGGCCGGCTGCACGTGCAGGCGTTGCAGCAGGCGCAGCAGTTCGCCATAGCCGGCGCTGTAGCCGGGACTGGCCAGGCGCACATAGCGGTTACCCGGGTTTTCCTCGCTTCCGCCATCTTCCGCATAGGCGATGCTGGCCGGCACCTCGCGCTGGGGATTGTGCCAGTAATAGGTGGCGGGAAAGCTGCCCATGCCCATGCCGAACAGGCGGTCGTCCCAAGCGGACGGCTGCATCGCCAGCACCTGGCGCCAATGGCGCAAGCGGCCTTGCATGTCGAAGGCGGTGGTGGCGAAACGTTCGGTGGCGTAATAGCTGGCCGAGACGGGAATGGCCAGCAGCAGCAGGATGCCGGCCGCGCCCGCGATGCTCAGGCTGGCCCGATCCAGCCGCCACAGCGGTGGGCGCAAGCGTCCGTTGCACAGCATCAGCATGGCCAGCAGCACGACCAGGCCGGCCGGCGCCAGGGCGGAAGCACCGGCCCAGTGCCAGCCTATCCAGGCGAGATTGCACGCCAGCATGGTCCACGCCACCATCGCCAGGCCCAGCCTGGCTGGCCCTTTTCCCCCAGCGCCACTGGGCCACAACGCGCCCGCCAGCAGCGCGGCGGCCAGCAGGAACAGGAAATACGGGCCTTTCAGCCAGCCGGCCGTTTGCTGGACGGCCGGCTCCGGCCACCAGGCGGCCAGCAAGCCCTGCAGGCACAGCGCGCACAGCAGGCTGGCCGGCGCCAGGCGCCACGGCAAGGGCCGCGCCGCCAGCACGAAGCTGGCTGCAAGCAGGACGGCGGCGGCGAGCAAGCCCCGGTAGCCGGCCAGGCTGAACATGTATACGAGCAGGACGGTGCCCAGGCCGGCCAGCAGCAGCTTCAGCAAGAGTTGGCGCACGGGCGGCTGGCCTTGCGGTGGCCGCGCCGCGCCGGGCGCCGTCCGCAGGGCTTGCCAGAATGCCAGCAGCAGGGCCGCTGCCAGCGCCGCGTACAGGCCCCGTGAAAAGGTGGTGAAGGCCGCGTGCAGGGCCAGGGCCAGCAGCATGGCCAGCGCCGCCTGCCAGCGGCTGCGGGCGCGCGCCAGCCACAGTGCGGCAAACGGCAAGCTCAGGGCCAGGTAGCCGTCCAGCGCCGCGCCGCCCGTGTGCATGGCGGAAAACGGCGCCGTGATGCGGTAATCGCTGGACAGGTTCAGCAGGCCGGGAAACACTGCCCGTTCCCATAGCGCGAACAGGGATACCATGGCCAGCCCGGCCAGCATGCCCGGCAGCGCATAGCGGCGCAAGGCGGGAGGGTCCGCGTCGCGCAGCAGCATCGGCAGCAGCAGCATGCTCCAGGCCCAGGCTTTACCGAGCCGCAAGCTGTTATAGGGACTCAGGTAGTTATCCCAGGCATTCAACTCGAGCTGCGGCAGCGGCAGGACGCCGCGCAGCAGCGCCGCCAGCCAGGCCAGGCTGCACAGCAGCACACAGGCGCGGGCGGCCGGCGAGAGGCGCGCCGCTGCGCCCCGGGCCGGCCTGCCCAGACGCCAGTAGCCGCAAGCCACCGTCAGCAACAGCAGCACGTCGATTTCTTCGAGGAAGAACCAGCCCGTCCACGGCGCCAGGTCCAGCACGGGCAGCAGGGCGGGCACGCAGAACAGCCAGCAGGCGGGGCGCCAGCACAGCAGCAGGAAATACGCGGGCAGCAGGGCGGCAAACAGCAGGCCGGGCCAGCCGTGGCCCAGCGGATAATGGCGCAAGGCCAGCACGCAGGCCGTGCCCGCCAGCAAGGCCAGCGGCCGCGCCGCCAGGCCGGGCATGGCCGCGTGCACAGCCATGGCCTACAGCTGGGTCAGCAAGGCTTGCGCTGCGGCCCGCTGCGGAAAGTCCTTGTTGGCGGCCAGCAGTTGTTCCAGTTGCTTGCGCGCACCGCCCTTGTCGCCCGATTTCGCCAGTGCCGCGCCCAGGTGATACTGCACTTCGGGCGATTTCGGCGCGAGGCCCGCCGCCTTGCGCAGCAGGGCCGTGGCGCGCTTGACGTCGCCTTGCTCCAGCACGATCCAGCCCAGGGTGTCGAGCACGGCGGGATTGTCGGGCGCCAGCTTGAGTGCCTGCTCGGCCGTGGCTTGCGCGCGCGGATCTTTTTCCTGCTGATACGCCCAGGCCAGGTCGTTCAGCGCCACCACGTTGCCCGTGTCCTTGGCAACGACATACTGGAAGTGCTCGATGGCGGCGCGGTATTGCTTCGCTGCCAGCCGGGTACCCGCCAGATAGGTGCGTGTCGGCAAGTCTTCCGGATGGGCTTTCAGCCAGGCGGCCATGCGCGTCTCGGCTTCGCGGTCCTGTCCCGACGCCTGCAAGGCGCGGTAGAGCTGCACCTGCAAGGGGCCGATGGGGCTGATGCCGAAGGCGTGCTGGTACAGCTTGACGGCTTGCTGCGGCAGCTTTTGCTCCATCAGCACGTCGCCCTCGAGCTTGTAGCCGGCTGCCAGCTTCGGCTGCTGTTCCTGCACGTGGCGCGCCACGGCCAGCGCCTCGCGCTGGCGGTTCAGGTTCAGCAGCATCGCCACTTCCACCACGCGCGCTTCCAGCAAGGCCGGGTCAAGCGCCTGCGCCCGCTTGACGGCTTGCAGCGCATGATGATGGTCGCCCAGCGCCAGGTGCAGGCTGGCGATGCGCATCTGCAAGGGCGCGGAGGTGGTTTGCAGGCTGGCCAGCTTGCTGTAGCTGTCGAGCGCGGCCGGTGCCTGGCCGGCGCTGTACTCGACCTGGGCGCGCAGGGCCAGCGCATCGGCATCGCCCGGATGGCCCGTCTGCAGGGTGCGCGCCAGTTCCAGCGCCTTGTCGGGCGCGCCCGTCTTCAGGTAAAAGTTACTCAGCAGCAGAGCCGGCGCGACGGCGTCGGGATTGTCGCGGTGGGCCCGTTCGAGCCAGCGCCGCGCCTCGTCCGTCTTGCCCTCCGATGCGGCCAGCTTGGCCAGCGCCGCGCACAGGTCGGCATTTTTCGGCGCCTTCGCCAGCGCCCGCTCGAAGCGCTGTTTCGCCTGCTCCGGCTTTTTCTCGGCCAGGTCGATCTGTGCCAGGTTGTTCAAGGCAGGTAAATACACGGGATCCATGCCCAGGGCTTGCTCGAAACTGGCGCGCGCGGCGGGCAAGTCGCGCAAGGCCAGGTAGACACCGCCTTTCAGGTTCAGCAGCAAGGGATTCGTGCCTTTCTGCTGTTGCTCCATCATCTTGACGCTGGCCAGGGCCTTGTCGTTCTGCTTGTTGCGCAGCAAGGTCATCACCAGCATGGTGCCCGCTTGCGGCGTGCTCTTGTCGAGCATGCTGGCGCGTTCCAGTTCATTGATGGCGCGGCTGTTCTCGCCCATGCCCAGGCGGCTGATACCCAGCGCCGCGTGCAGCCTGGCCGTGTCCGGCGCCAGGGTGCTGGCCTGTTCGAAATACGCTGTTGCCTTGTCGTACTGGCGCGCGCGCAAGTGGGCTTCGCCGGCCAGCGACAGCAATTCCACGTCGTCGGGGAAGGCGGCCAGCATCGGTTGCAGCAAGCCGATGGCCGCATCGGTCTTGCCGCGCATCAACTCAATCGAGGTCATCATCTTGACGGCATACAGATGCCTGGGGTACACGGCCAGGAAGCGCTGCAGATAGGTTTCCGCCTGGGGCGGCGAGCCGAGCGCCAGTTGCACGGCGCCGGCCAGCAGGATGGACGGCATGTGATCGGGCGCCGCCTTGAGCACCAGTTGCAAAGCTTGCAAGGCCGCCTTGTTCTTGCCCTGGCGGAAGTCGAGCAGCGCCTGCGTCTGCAGCAAGCCCAGGCTGTTGGGAGCCGTCTTGCGCGCCGTGGCCAGCTGGGCCGCCGCTTCCAGGTAGTGCTTTTCCACGATGTCGAGGTTGGCCAGGTCGATATGCGCCTGGGTATTGTCCGGTTTTATCTTGAGTATCCGCATGTAGGCGAGCCGCGCCGCGCCGTTCCTGCCTTGCAGGCGCAGCAAATCGCCCTGCAGGCGCAAGGCGTCCAGGTTGGCGGGCGCGCTTTTCAAGGCTTGCGCCAGCAGCAGCTCGGCCGCCGGCACTTGCTGGTCCAGCGCCGCCAGGCGTGCCAGGCCCAGCAAGGCCTCGACGTGGTCGGGATGGGCTTCGAGCAGGCGCGAGTACAGGGCGCGCGCCTCGTCCCGGCGGCCCAGGGCCAGCAAGGCATCGCCGCGCAGGGCCAGCACGCTGGCGGGTTGCGCTGCATCGTCGGCGATCTCGGCCAGCACCTTGTCGAACTGGCCCAGCATCAGCCAGGCCTTGCCCAGCAATGGCATCACTTGCTGCGACGCCAGGCCCAGCGACTTTGCCTTGCGCAATTCTTTCTCGGCCGACAGCGCTTCTCCCGTGTCGATATAGATGCTGCCCAGCAGCAAGCGCGCGGCCGCATTGTCCGGTTCCTTTTGCAGCAGGTTCTTCAACTGGATGATGGCGGCCCGTGCTTCGCCTTTCTGGCGGTACTGCTGCGCGTCGGCCATCAGGGTCTCGCTGCTCTGCGTGCCGTGGCACGCCGTCAGCAGGGGCAGCAGCAGGGTGCAGCACAGCGCGGCGGCAGGCAGGCCAGGGAAAGGGCGGGGCAGGGAACGGGCCATGGAAGTCTCCGGTAACGGTGTGCATGAGGAATCGGCATGGCCTAGCTTAAAAAGATGGCCGCCGGTCTCCTTGATTGCGCTCAACAAGCCGCCGATTGTCGGCGCGCCTGCTGGCCGCCGGCCCGTGTTTCTTGTTCCCGCTCAAGAATGGCCGGACCGGCAACCGTAGAATTTCCCGGACGGCGATGCTCAGGCCGCAACCATTCGGAGCACAAGCATATGGACAGCAATGTGGGTAGCAATGCGGGTGTGGTGGCGGTGGTGGGGCTCGGTTATGTGGGCTTGCAACTGGCCGTGGCGTTTGGCATGCGCCAGCGCACGATCGGCTTTGACTTGTCGGTCCGCAAGGTGGAAAGCTACCAGCGCCACATCGACCCGACGGGCGAAGTCAGCCATGAACAGCTGCTGGCCGCGCAATGGCTGAGCGTCGGCTGCGATCCAGCCGAGCTGCAACTGGCCGATTTCATCGTCGTGGCCGTGCCCACGCCCGTCGACAGCGCGCACAATCCCGATTTCTCGGCCCTGGCCGGCGCCAGCGCGGCCGTCGGCCGCCACATGCGGCGCGGCGCCATCGTCATCTACGAATCCACCGTGTATCCGGGCGCCACCGAGGAAATCTGCATCCCCATCCTCGAGCAGCATTCGGGCCTGCGCTGGAAGGAGGATTTTCATGTGGGCTTTTCACCCGAGCGCATCAACCCGGGCGACAGGGATCATACCCTGCACAGCATTCGCAAGGTGGTCTCGGGCGACGATGCGGCCACCCTGGACAAGGTGGCCACCCTGTACGAAGGCGTGGTCGAGGCCGGCGTGCACCGTGCCTCGAGCATTCGCGTGGCCGAGGCGGCCAAGGTGATCGAAAACACGCAGCGCGACCTGAATATCGCGCTGATGAACGAGCTGGCCATCATCTTCGACCGCATCGGCATCGATACCCTGGAAGTGCTGCAGGCGGCGGGCACGAAATGGAATTTTCTGCCGTTCCGGCCCGGACTCGTGGGCGGCCACTGCATCGGCGTCGACCCATACTATTTGACGCACAAGGCGGAAATGCTCGGCTACCACCCGCACGTGATCCTGGCCGGGCGCCGCATCAACGACGGCATGGCCAAGTTCGTGGCGGAAAAAACCATCAAGGAGATGGTGCGCGCCGGCTTCAAATTGAAGGGCTCGCATGTGAACGTGCTGGGCCTGACCTTCAAGGAAAATTGCCCGGACCTGCGCAACTCGAAAGTGGTCGACATGATCCACGAATTGCAATCGTACGGCGTGCAGGTCCATGTGCACGATCCCGTCGCCGATGGCCGTGAAGCGCTGGAAGAATACGGGCTATCGCTGGAAAGCTGGGAGCAGCTGCCGCGGGCCGAGGCCATCATCAGCGCCGTTTCGCACCAGGCCCTGCTGGCCCGCCCGCTGGCCGATTTCCAGGCCAAGGTGCAGGAAAATGGCTGCTTCATCGACATCAAATCGCATTTCGACCCCCGTCCGCTCGAGGATGGCGGCCTGCACGTATGGCGGCTGTGATGGCGGCCGATGCCTTCGACCGGGCTGCAAACACGGCGCAAGGCGCCACTGCTGGCAGCCCGGCTGCCGGCGCCTACGCGCAAGCGTGCGCGCAGCTGGCCAGCGCACCGCGCCGCTGGCTGGTGACGGGCGTGGCCGGCTTCATCGGTTCGCACCTGCTGGAAACCTTGCTGCACCTGGGCCAGGAAGTGCGCGGGCTCGACAATTTCATGACAGGCCACCGGCACAACCTGGAACTGGTGCGCGCCAGCGTGGGAGAACAGGCGTGGCGGCGCTTCACCTTCATCGAAGGCGATATCCGCGACCCGCAGGCGTGCGCGCGCGCGTGTGGTGCGCCGGTGCAGGCCGCCGGCATCGGCCTGGGCGGCAGTGAGACCGATGGTGAGACAAGCGCTGCCGATGGTGGTAGCGGTCCCGGCGGCAGTTTGGCCGGGCGTGGCCGTGCCGGTCCGGACGGTTCCGGCGCAGCCGTCGCCGTCGATTATGTGCTGCACCAGGCGGCGCTCGGTTCCGTCTCGCGTTCGCTGGAAGACCCGCTGCTGTGCCACGCCGTCAATGTCAGCGGCTTCCTGAACATGCTGGCCGCCGCCCGCGACGCAGGCGTGCGGCGCTTCGTGTACGCGGCTTCCAGCGCCACGTATGGCGACCATCCGGCCCTGCCGAAAGTGGAACAGCACATCGGCTCGCCCTTGTCGCCGTATGCCTTGAGTAAATATGTCAACGAACTGTATGCGCAAGTGTATGCGCGCTGCTACGCCATGCAGACGGTGGGACTGCGCTATTTCAATGTCTTCGGTCCGCGCCAGGATCCGCTGGGTGCCTACGCGGCCGTCATTCCCCGCTGGATCGCCGCCATGCTGGACAACCAGGCCGTGCACATCCATGGCGACGGCGCCACCAGCCGCGACTTCTGCTTCGTGCACAATGCCGTGCAAGCCAATATCCTCGCCGCCACCGGCACCGACCCGGCGGCCGTGAACCAGGTCTACAACGTGGCCGTCAACGCCCGCACCAGCCTGACGCAGCTGCATGCCACCATGCAGCAGATGCTGCTGGCCGTCCACCCGCAGCACGTGCAGCAGGCGCCGCAGTACGGCGAGTTTCGCGCCGGCGACGTGCGCCATTCGCAGGCGGACATCGCCAAGGCGGCCCGTTTGCTCGGCTATGTACCCACGCACAACCTGGCGCAAGGCTTGCGGCACACCATCGCCTGGTATGTGGCGCAGGCTGGCCGCACCTGAGGTGGGCGCGCAGCTGGCTTCCGTAGCCGGTGTCCGATCCAGGCCTGATCCACGCGTCCGATACACATGCCCGACACATATGCTTGATATTCGCTCGGCCTCCTGTCGTCTAGCGTTGCACGGGCGGCGCTGTCGGCGTTGTTGACGTTGTTGATGATGCTGCCGGTTCGGGCGGCTCCGGTACGCCGTCGGTCTTGCTGCGCAGAACCCGGGGCGTGCCGCGGAAATCAGCCGTATGCAGGGTGACGGGGCGGCGCCAGACGCGGGCGATGTAGGCCAGCACCTGTTCCGCCCGCTCCAGGTCAAGGCCGCGCCCGTCGCGCTGGTGATCGTGGCGCAGCACCAGGCTGCCGTCGTCATTGAGCAGGGTCACGGCGATGCACGGTGCGCCATAGTTGTATTTGGGCGCCAGGATGGCTTCGCGGATGGCCCGCAAGTCGCGGCTGGCCAGGCGCGTTTCGCCATCGCGGCGGCTTTCATGCACGAACAGGCCCAGGCGGTCAGCCAGTTCGCCGTCCAGATAGTTGCGTATGAAACTGCAGTCATCGTCGTCGCGGCAAATCTGGCGCGCCCGCGCCAATCCTTTGCGCTCGATGATGTGTTCCCACATGCAAAAGCCCAGGTGATAGGGATTGACGGCCAGCGCCTGCTGGTGCTCGCCCGCGTAAGGACGCACCACGTCCGAATGCGACTTGATGGCGGACAGATACAAGGCCGGCGGCAGGAAGTCGGCTTCGCGCAGTAGCCGCGCATGCCAGTACGAGGCCCAGCCTTCGTTCATGATCTGGCAGGCGTACACGGGATAGAAGTAAAACGACTCTTCGCGCACGGCCAGGAAAATATCGCGTTCCCAGTCGGCCAGCTCCGGCGCATATTGCGCGATGAACCATAATAAATCGTATTCGGGCTGCGGCGGCAGGAGCGGGCGCTGCGTCACGCGTGCCCGTGCCGCCTCGTGGGCCGCCCGCGCGGCCGCTTCGCCGGGCAGGCGCCGGTAGCGTTGTGCAAAAGGAGCGTCGTCGCTGGTCCTGTCGCGCGTACCCGCCGCACAGGCTGGCCCGGATGCCGCATAGGGCGGGCGGTGCAGCTCGGCGTGGATGTCCACATGCTGTTCCAGCGCCAGTGCCGCGTCGAGCACGGTTTCCACCTGCTCCTGCCCGTGGCGTTGCAGCGCCATTTCGAGACGCTGTGCCCGTGCCGCGCTTTGTTCCAGGATGTGCTGGCCCGCCATCGCGCCGAAACGCAGGAACAGGGCATTGCGGCTGGCAAAGTCGGCGTGGCCCAGCACATGCGCTGTGACGAGGGTGTTTTCCGCCACGGAATTGTGTTCGGCCATGTAGGCATGGCAAGGGTCGCCGGGGAACATGACTTCGAACATATGCGAGTTGCCCATCTTTTGATGCACGAGCTGGTGGATGTAGCGCACGCCGAACGACCAGTGGCGCATGCGCACGGGCAAGCCATAGATGGCGATCTCGGCCATGAAGCTGTCCGGCACCAGCTCGAACTCGACGGGTGCAAATGCCAGCCCCAGTTCCCGCGCCAGCGCTTCAATGCGCGCCGCGTAGCTGTCCAGGCTGGCTATGTCTGCCGTATTGGCCGTGTCGCCGTGGCGCTGAGCGTCCGTCCGGGTCATGGCGGTTCCTCCGTTTCTGCCGCCTCGTGCTGGAAAAAGGTGCGGATGGCCGCCCAGATATCGTCATTTTTGCTGAGGATGCTGCTGTGCAAGGGCAAGCCGCGCCGTTCCTGCTCGGCGCACAGGCTGTGCATTTCCGTTTCCAGGCTGCGCGGCACGCCAGGCACGGTTTCCACATAGCCCATATAGTTGAGCAAGGTGCCCAGTTCGCCCAGGACCAGGCTGGTCGCTCCCCGGTCTTCGCTGAAATTCTCGCCATCGGAAGCATAGAACAGATAGGCGTTGTAGCGTCCCGGCGCGTAGTGTTCCTGCAGCAGCTCCCGGCTCAGGCGAAAGGCGGTGGAAGCCATGGTGCCGCCCATGCCGTTGACCTGGAAGAACTCGGCTTCGGAAAACTCCCACGCCCGCGTCGTATGGGCGATAAAGCGCGTTTCCACGCGCACATATCTGCGGCGCAAGCCCTGCAAGGCAAAGAAAAAGAAGGATTTGGCCAGCTTGCGCTCGGCCTGCGCCATGCTGGCCGACACGTCCAGCACGAAAAACACGACGGCATTCGCGCTGGGGCGGGGCTGTGGCAGCACCTGGCGGTAGCGCAAGTCGTCATTGGTGAAGGGCACGGGTTGCGTTTGCAAGGCGCGCCGCTTGATGGCTTCCTTGACAGTGCGCCGCCGGTCCAGGCCCGAACGGGCACCATGACGGTCCAGGCCGCTACGCACGAGCCGGACTTCATCGATGGCGCCCAGGTGGCGCGGCTTCAGGTGCGGCAGCTCGAAGGCGTCCCACAACCAGTCGAGAATATCGTCGATGGGAAACTCGAGCAGCAGGCGCACCGCGCCCTCGCCATCGCCGCCTTCGCCTTGCGTTCCCGCCCCGCCCGTGGCGGCGGGGCGGGCCGCGCGCAGGAGATCGCCGGGCTGGCCGCCACCCTGGCCCGCGCCCACGCTGCTGCGCGCGGGCGCCAGGCGGAAGCGCGCATGTTCGAGCAGGCGCATGGGCACTTGCACCGTGCGTTGCTGCGGCCCGCCGATCAGGTCAGGCGTGGCGATCAGCTCGGGCAAGTGCGCCTGCACGGCGTCGCGCACTTTCTGGTTGTGGCGCAGCCAGTCGCGCGCGCCGCGCGAGAACAGCCCGTACCACGGCTGGGCCAAGGCAGGCGCGGTGCCCGTTGGCGCTGTCGCGCCGGCGGAATGCACCTTGCTTGCCGTGGCTGGCGAGCCTGCGCGGTCATCCCTTGCCGGAGGGCCATGCTGATTGCCGTTGCCTGGAGAGGTCGTGGCGGACATGGCTATTCCTGCGCCAGCAAGGTGGTTACGTAGTTGAGCGCTTCGCGCGCGCTATGGGCGTCATAGCCGTATTCGTCGACCAGGCGCTGCTCGACGGCCGATATCCTGGACCGCACGTCGTCGTCGGGGCGCTTGGCCGAGCCGACCAGGCGCAGCACGTCGCGCCGCTGCTCAAACAGGTATTGCTGGATGGCGTCGTGCAGTTGCGCATGGCTGCCCAGGCCAAATGGCTCGCCCCGCTTGAAGGCGCTCATGGCCTTGCGCACCACTTCTTGTCGGAAAGACTGCTTGCCCGAGTCGCTGATGTGGATTTTTTCTTCCACGGCGCGCAGGAACCGTTCGTCGGGACGGCGCTCTTCGCTGGTGATGGGATCGCGGATCTGGCGGTTGTCGAGCATGGCTTCGACTTCATCGAGATATTTGTTCAGCAAGTCTTGCGCTTCCTGCTCGAACGACACGAACAGGGCCTTGTGCACGTCAGCCTTGACCCAGCGGTTATAGAAATCCTTGCGCGTGAGCACCAGGTAATCGACCCACTTGCGCTTGCGCCGTGGTTCGATGCGCGCATCGTTTTCGATGCCGTCCTTCAGGGCCAGCAGCACATCCATGGTGGACAGGCTGTTGCGCTGGGCGGAAATGATGGCGTGCGACAGGGCATTGATGACGAAACGGGGCGACACGCCCGACAGGCCTTCGTCGGGCGCCTTGTCGCGCTCGCGCATGCGGCGGATGTCGGCCGGCTGCAAGTCGTCCACGTCTTCGTCGGCGCAGATGCGCAGTTTCTTGACCAGCTCGGCCTCCTTGTCCTCGCCTTCGGGCAGACGGCTGAGGATGGCAAACACGGCCGCCGCATGCAGCACGTGCGGATCGAGGTGTACGTCGCGGAAGGCGGGCGCGGCCGCCAGGATCAACTTGCGGTAGATGCGTGCTTCCTCGCGGTAATTGAGCGTGTACGGCACTTGCACGATGACCATGCGGTCGAGCAGCGCCTCGTTTTCGCTTTCTTGCAGGAATTTGCGAAATTCGGCCAGATTCGTGTGCGCGAGGATGGTTTCGTCGAGATAGATCAGGGGAAAGCGCGACACCTTGACATTCTTTTCCTGCGTCAGGGTCAATAGTAAATAGAGGAATTCCCGCTTGACCTTGAGGATCTCGATCATTTCCAGCATGCCGCGGCTGGCCGCGTATACCGCGCCGGACCACGACCAGGCGCGCGGATCGCCTTCGTCGCCGTACTGTGCCACTTTCGACAGATCGACGGAACCGACCAGGTCGGCCAGGTCGGCCGTGGTGGGATCGTGCGGCGCATACGTGCCGATGCCGCAGCGGCCCGCCTCGGACAGGTGGATGCGCTCGACGGGCATGCGCAGGAAATCGCCTGCGTACTGTTCTTCCAGGCGGGCGCGGCAATGGGGGCACAGTTCGCCCTGCAGCTCGGCATCATAGCTGGCGCGAAAGTCGGCGCGCATGCTGTGCGGCACCAGATGCAGCGGCGATTCGTGCACGGGACAGCCGGCGATGCCGTACAGCGCGCCTTCGCTACTGTGGCTGTATTCTTCCAGCCCCCGCTTGAGCAGGATCACCATGGTCGATTTGCCGCCCGACGGCGGGCCCAGCAATAGCAACATGCGCCGGCCCACCTCGGAGCCGGCGGCGGCGGCTTTGAAGTAGGCGGCAACCCGGTCGATCGCCTCGTCAATGCCGAACAGCTCGTCGTCGAACAGGCGGCAGCGGAAGCGCCCGTTGTCATCGGTCTGGCCGTTCCAGCGCATCATGTCCCACAGGTACTGGTGCGCGCTGCGCGTCAGCAGGGCCGCGCGGCCGGGCAGGATCTGCTCGATGAAGTCGGCAAAACTGCCGCCCCATGGGCGGATGCGGTGTTTTGCCGCCCAGGCCGCCATGCCGTGCACAAAACCCGCATGCTGGCCTGCTTGCTCGCCCGCGGGCGCGTCGTCGTGGCGTGTCATACCAGGGCTCGTCATTGTTTCCCCATCCATACCGTTGCTGCCGTGGAGCAGGCCCGGTTCCAGCCTGTCAGCCAAGTATACGGCGCCACCTCTGGCCGCACGCCTGATCTCGCTCAACCTTGACGAGGGAACTATTTTTATCCTCGCTGCCCCCGTTGGGCAGGGCCGCCATGCGCCAGCGCAGTTCAATCCAGATCAATACCGGCCCGCGCGGTCCGTCCAGACTGATGGTTTGCGGCGACCCACGAGGAGAACATGATGATAGGCAACGAGAATGGTTTCAGCGCCCCGCCTGGCGCCAGCGGCAGGGGACAGAGCGCGGACGATGAAGAGGCCGTCGGCCAATTTTCCGTCCCTGGCGAAGACGATAATACGATCGAGAGCGCGTCCGTCTCGGACGTGCCCGACGCCTTGAGCGGCGTCAGCATGGAATTGCTGGAAATCAAGCGCAGTATCGAAGACGGCATGCGCCAAAGCATTTCCCAGGCGGGCGGCGTGCGCGCGGCCGACGCCTTCAGCGACGGCGGCAATATCCAGGGCGTGTCTATCGGCCTGGGCGAGGGCGCCAGCGACAGTTCGTCCGGCGAACCGGGCTTGCCGGCCCTGACCCTGTACGTGGCCGAGCCCACTTCCGTCGACCGTGCCAAGGCCGCCATCGTGGGAGCCATGGGCGTGCGCGCCGTGTCCAGCGACAGGGTGCCCGTCAACATCGTCGTCACGGGCGTGATCGATGCGCAACCGCACCGCTTCCGTTTGCGCCCGGCGCCGGGCGGTGTGTCGGTCGGGCATTTCCGCATCACGGCCGGCACCATCGGCTGCCTGGCCGTGGGGCGCAGCGCGCCGCGCAACAGTCGTTTGATGATTCTTAGCAATAATCATGTGCTGGCCAATTCCAATGGCGGCGTGTTCAACGACTGCATCGTGCAGCCGGGCCCCATCGATGGCGGCCGCTGCCCGCAAGACCAGGTGGCCGTGCTCGAGCGCTTCGTGCCCATCAATTTCAGCGGCGGCGTCAATTTCGTCGATTGCGCCACCGGCTGGGCCTGGCCAGACCGCGTGCGACCCGAACTGGTCTACCTGAGCGGCGGCGTGCCGGCGTACTTCCGCATCAGCAATGCGCTGGTGGCGCCCGCGCTGGGCATGATGGTTGGCAAGTCCGGTCGCACGACGCAGCTGACGCAGGGCCGCATCACGGGCCTGGGCGCCACCATCAACGTCAATTACGGCGGCGGCAGGATCGCGTTGTTCCAGGACCAGATCGCCATCACGGGCGTCAGCGGGGCGTTCAGCGCGGGCGGCGATTCCGGCTCGTCCATCTGGACGTGGAACCAGCAGCGCAATCCCGTCGGCCTGCTGTTTGCCGGTGGCGGCAATATCACGTTTGCCAACCAGATGCGGAGGGTGGTGGTGGCGCTCGACATCAATTTGTACACCTGAGCCCGCTGCAAGGGCATGGCGCGGCGGCGTTGCGCCGCCTTGCATAACGCTGTCTTTTGCACGATGATGATATTAGTCAAGGGCAGCAGCCACGCATGGTGTTGGCCGGCGAAGCGTGCTGCAACGCCGGATGGCCGGGTGTATCATGGAATGCATCAGGAGGGTGTGTCATGTCAAACAGTAAATTCGCACAATCGCCGTATGCCGTCTTCGAGGACGCCGCCATGCCGTATTTGCCGGATGATGCCTCTGGACAGGGAATGGGCGGCGCGGGCCAGGGATACTACGCCCCTGCCGCGCCCCCGGGCCGCCTGGAAGCGGCAAAGCGGCGCAACGAGCGGGCGCTGATGGCCATCGATGGCGTGGAAGGCGTCAGCCTGGGGCAGACGGCCGTGGGCAAGGAAGCGCTTGTCGTGTATCTGCGCGACGCGTCCGTCAAGCGGCGCGTGCCGTTGCAGGTCGAGGGCTATCCGGTGGAGACGAGCATCACGGGCCAGATCGACATCCAGCGCTGGTAGGTAGGCGAGCCCGACGGCCAGGCCGCCGGGCTGCGCATAGCCGCAGGAAGACCTGTTGCCAGGCCTTCGGCTTCGCTTATCCGCCCGCCTTATTTGCTCAGGCGGCCGATCGCTTCAGCCACGCCCGCGCCATAGGCAGGGTCGCACAGGGTGCAGTTGCCGATGTGGCGTTGCTTGACTTGCTCAGAGGCGCCCGAGATGGCGCGCGCCGTGTTGTCGAACAAGGCTTGCTGCTGTGCCGGGGTCATCAGGCGGAACAGGGCGCGCGGCTGCGAATAGTAATCCTCGTCGACACGGTGGTTCCAGTGGTCGGCCGCGCCCTCGATGCTCAGCGGCGGTTCGCGGAAATCGGGCTGCTCGGCCCATTCCTGCTCGCTGTTCGGTTCATAGCCCAAGGTTCCGCCCTGGTTGCCGTCGACCCGCATCTGGCCGTCGCGGTGATAGCTGTGGAACGGGCATTTCGGCGCGTTGACAGGGATATGGCTGTGGTTGACGCCGAGGCGGTAGCGCTGCGCGTCGCCATACGAGAACAGCCGGCCTTGCAGCATCTTGTCTGGCGAAAAGCTGATGCCGGGCACCACGTTGGCCGGGTTGAAGGCGGCCTGTTCCACTTCGGCAAAGTGATTGTCCGCATTGCGGTTCAGTTCCAGCACGCCCACTTCGATCAGCGGATAGTCGCCGTGCGGCCATACTTTCGACAGGTCGAACGGGTTGAGGTGATACGTGCCTGCCTCTTTTTCCGGCATGATCTGCACATACAGGGTCCAGCGGGGGAAATCCTTGTTTTCGATGCTCTCGTACAGGTCGCGGTGCGAGCTTTCGCGGTCCTTGCCCACCAGTTCCTCTGCTTCGGCATCCGTCAGGTTTTGAATCCCTTGCTGGGTTTTAAAGGTGAACTTGACCCAGAAACGCTCGTTTTGCGCATTCAGGAAGCTGAAGGTATGGCTGCCGAAGCCGTGCATGTGGCGGAAGCTGCGCGGCAAGCCACGGTCGCTCATCACCACCGTGACCTGGTGCAGGGCTTCGGGCAGCGAGGTCCAGAAGTCCCAGTTGCTGTTGGCGCTGCGCAAGCCCGTGCGCGGGTCGCGCTTGATGGCGTGATTCAAATCGGGAAATTTCAATGGGTCGCGCATGAAAAACACGGGTGTATTGTTGCCGACCAGGTCCCAGTTGCCTTCTTCCGTGTAGAACTTCAGGGCGAAGCCGCGGATATCGCGTTCCGCGTCCGCCGCGCCCCGTTCGCCGGCCACCGTGGAAAAGCGCGCGAACATCGGCGTTTTCTTGCCCACTTCGCCAAAGATTTTCGCGCGCGTGTAGCGCGTGATATCGTGCGTGACGGTAAACGTGCCGTGCGCGCCGGAACCCTTGGCGTGCATGCGGCGCTCGGGAATGACTTCGCGGTCGAAGTGGGCCAGCTTTTCCAGGAACCACACATCTTGCAGCAGGGCGGGGCCGCGGGGGCTGGCCGTCTGGATGTTCTGGTTGTCGACTACAGGCGCGCCAAAGGCGGTGGTCAGCTTTTTCATTGGACTCTTTCTTTCATGGCTAGGCAGAGCAATGGACGCACCGGCGCTACTCAAACACTGGCTGGGTTGAATGAACACTCACCGGGGCTGGTCCAGAGTAAAATTTCTAAAATGCAAACCAGTGTAAACCTTTTTGTGCGAGACGGCTTGCCACGCCGCCCATGCAAGCACAGGCGGCGTCCTTGTATCATAAGCGCTGATTGGCTGCCGCTCCCGCACGCTTGCAAGTTACAAGTATATAAAGACAGGCCTAGCTCACGCCACTGGCCTTTTGTCCAGATTTTAAAACCCAGTTTTTTAAAAACGGTTCCAATTGTTATGCCGGTGTTCCGTCGCTTCCTTCATCAGGTGGCCGGCGCGCAGGGCGTCGTCCGCCTGCACCGTCATGGCCAGTTCCTGGATGGCGGGCGGGTATTCATGGTGGGTCGCTTCCTCCAGCAATTCGCGGCCCCTGGCCAGGTTGCGCGGCACGCCGCGGCCTTCGCGGTAGGCGTTGTACAGCAGGAACATGGCGTGTGGATTGCCCAGCTCGCTGGACTTGTCCAGCCAGCGCGCCGCTTCACCTTGATCTTTCGGCACGCCTTCGCCATTTGCCGCCAGCAAGCCCAGCATCAGGGCCGCCTTCGCGTGGCCCTGATGTGCCGCTTGCCGGTACCACAGCCAGGCATGGCCTGGCGTGGCGGCGCGCAGCATCTGGCCCAGCTCGAAGGCCGCTTCCGTGTCGCCCGCGCGGGCTGCCTGTTCGAACAGGCTCAGTGCCTCGGCGCGGCGTTCGGGACGGGGCTGGTAAATCAGCGCCAGTTCGCGCTCGGCGACTGGCATGTCCTTGCCGGCCCAGCCGCGGACCTTGCGCTCGGCCTGGCGGTCGCCCGCCTGGCGCGCATGCATGGCGACGGCTTCGATTTCCGCCGCCGTGGGCGGTGGCGACGCCTGGCAGGCGGCCAGGGCTGCAGCCAGCACGACGGCGGGGAGGGAGAGTGCGTGTTTCATCTGGATTACCTTTCATCAAAACAGGCCGGAACTGCGCTTGTTCCGGCCCTCGGACCTTATTTGCTCAGGTCGATGCGGTACTTGGCAAAGCCGCTGGCGTCGAGGCCGCCTTCGGCCGCCACGTTGCTGATGCCGCTGCCTTGCGCCAGCGCCAGATGGCCCGGCGCCGAGCGCAGGATCACGGGACCGGCCGTGGCCGTCTTGACGAAGCTCCAGCTGCGCGCGCTGCCATTGGCCGCCAGCGTGACCTTGCCGCCTTTGGTACTGAGCGACGCCAGGTAGTTGCTCACCACGGCCTGGTTCGCATCGGGCGACTTGATGATGGTCTTGCTGCCATCGATGCCAGGCACGGCGCCGCCGCCACCGGCGCGGTAGTCGTTGGTGGCGACGATGAAGTCATCGCCATCGGCCACTGGCGCACCCTTGTACGTGAGGTTGACGATGCGGCTGCCCGGCTTTTTCGTCACGTCGATCTGGTACGTCAGCGCATTGTTTTCCGCATAGAACACGTCATAGTTATAGATCGTGCCATACGACGGCACCAGGTCCTGTTCGGCCGTGGCGCTTGGGTCGATCTGGTTGAATTGTTTGGCCGACGTTTCCAGCCACGCCTTCAAGTCCGCCCCCTTGATCTTCACGGCTTGCAGGTTGTTATTGCTATACAAATACAGGTCGCCCGGATTGCGCACTTGCAAGCCGACCGGCGCGGCAGGGGACGCGCCCGCGGCCACGTCCGTGAAGTCCGACGGCCCGTTGCGGCCTGCCTTGAATGGCGCGCTGCAGGAAATGACGGGGATGTTCTTGTAGCTGGACAAGGTGGCATCCGTGCTGGTGGCAATGAAATTTTTCACGTAATCGAGCTGCGCCTGGTTCACCAGCTGGATGGCGCTCACGTCGCCCACCAGCGCAAAATAGGCGGACATCTCGAAATCCGTGCTGATGCCCAGCGGCTGCTTGGCGTAGGCGATGGTGGCTGCGTGCTCGGTGGCCACGAGAGGAGCGATGGCCGGGTCGGCTTTCACGAGGGTCTTGCCATCCGTGTACTTGAAGCCGCGCGATTCCACCGTCGTCTTGGCCGGCTGCACCACCCACTTGCCGCCCTGATAAGCCATCGTCAGCTTGATGATGCCCAAGCGGCGACCCCAGCTTTGCGCCATGACGGTGGGCACGCCGTTCACAAAGCCGTTGACGGCGTCGATCTTGGCGCTGGCGGGGAAGGCGGCAAACGAGGCGTCCAGGGCGGCCGCGCCTTCTTCCTTGCCTTTCGGGAAGATCAAGTGCGAGTGGCCGATCATCAGCGCATCGATGCCCGTGCTGGTCAGGTGATAGCTGCCGTTTTCCATCTTCGGGCTGTAGGCGCTCGTGTCCAGGCCGCCATGCGACAGGGCCACGACGAGGTCGGCGCCCTTGTTGCGCAATTCCGGCACGTATTGTTTCGCCGCTTCCTGCACGCCCGTCACGCTGACTTTGCCAGCGAGCACTTTTTGATCCCATTCGAGGATTTGCGGCGGAACAAAGCTCAGCACGCCCACATTGATTTTCACGGTCAGCTTGCTGCCATCGGGCGCCGTGGCGGCGAAATCGCGGGGCAGCAGGGTGTAGGGCTGGAAGATGGGTTTGCCGCTGGACACGCCGACGACATTGCTCAGCACGGAAGGGAAGGCTGGCGCGCCGCACGTGCCCGTCGGCTTGGCCACGCCGGGAATGCCGAAATCCGTGTTGGTGATCTGGCTCAGGTAGGGCAAGCCATAGTTGAATTCATGGTTGCCCATGCCGCCCGCATCGTATTTCAGCGCGTTCATGGCCTTGTGCACGGCCAAGGTGCCGCTGCAAGGCACGGGCGCCGCCACGGCCTGCAGGTCGGCCAGCAAGGTGCCCTGGATGACGTCGCCATCGTCGAGCAGCACATTGTTCGGATTTTCCGCGCGCGCCGCCTGGATCAGGGTCGACGTGCGTTCCAGGCCCAGGCTCGTGTCTTCCGCCAGCGCATAGTAGTTATAGCTGAGGACATTCGAGTGGATGTCCGTGGTTTCCAGCAATGCCACGGTGACCGTCGTGCCTTCGGGAATGGCCGGTGCCGCCGGCGTATTTGAACTGCCGTTGCAAGCAACGAGACCCACACTTGCCAGCGCCGCCAGCATGACCCAATTTGTTTTCATTACCGCCCTCGGAGAGATTCAAAGGACGCGACTGTAACGCCGCCATATGACGCGGCGATGACAGCCGTGCAAGGCGCATGGAATCAGGGCTGCGCGCAGGCGGCCACGGCCTTGGCTAGCCAGGCCGCATCGATGGCGCCCAGGCGCCGGATGCAGATCCGATGTTCAGAATTTACAATCACTGTGTACGGCAAGCCATTGATTTGATTGTCAAAGATGGGCAGCAAGGCGGGCGCGGCCAGGGCCTGGGGATAGCTGGCCGGGTGGCTGCGCAGGAACGCTTGCGCGGCCGCCCGCGTGTCGATGGCGATGCCGATGACGGGGAGTGTCGGCTGGCTGGCGGCGTGGGCGTTGAATATCGGCAACTCCTGGATGCACGGCAGGCAATTGCTGGCCCAGAAATTCAGCACCACGGCCCGGCCGTGGAATTGATCAAGGCGCAGCTTGCCACCGGCATCCAGGCGGGGCAGGTCGAAGGACAGCGGTGCGGCAGCTGCATGGCCGGCCAGCAAAAGCAATAACGCCGGCCAGCGTGTCATTGTGGCACCACGGCCGCGTCCGTCATGCGGTAATACAGGCCCATGGGATCGCTGGCCAGTACCTTCAGCTTGCCTTGCACGATGAAGGGCGCATAGCTAAATTTCACGGGTGTCCGGCTCTTGATTTCCACCACGCCTTCCGGGCCGGCCGGCAGGCAAAAGGGACAGCTGGCCGAGGTGACGGTCAGCAGGAAGTGTTTCTGCTTCTGGCCAGGTTCCAGCGGCATCATGAAACCTTGCACTTTCACGTCAGTATTGTCGAGCGCGCTGATTTCCGGCGTGTATTTCGGCACCATGCGGCCCTTTTTCGCCTTCACCGTGGTGGCCTGACCCAGCAATTTCCACGAGACGACGCCGGGCAAGTCCGTCAAGGGGGCGAAGAACGACGGCGGCTCGTCGGCGGGGGCCGCTGCGGCGCTGCCGGCCAGCAGCAGTCCAGCACCCAATAGCATGATTTTCAGCATGTCTTTCCTTTCAGGGACGCGCCAGGGTGGCCGCGATATCGGTGCGGTAGGCGCGCGCGGCGGGAATGGCGGCGGCCAGCAAACCCACTGCCACGGCGATGACGGGCAGCCACGCTTCGCCGGGGACAATGCGCCAGGCTTGCAGGTTCAGGTCCTGCATCGATGCCAGCCAGCCCAGCAAGCCGACGGCCGCATGGCCCAGCAGCCAGCCCAGCGCCGCGCCCGTCAATGACAGCAACAAGCCTTGCGCCAGCAGCAAGCGCAGCAGTTTGGCGGGCGAGGCGCCCAGGGTGCGCAGGATGGCCAGGTCGGTCTTGCGCTCTTCCAGCGCGCCGTACAGCGCCACGAACAGCGACAGGGCCGCCACCAGCAGTACGCCGGCGGCAATCGCCCGCAGCACATCGATGCCCACGCCCAGCAGGTTGAACAGCCGTGCCGCCTCGAAAGCGGGTTGCGCCGCCTGCAGCCGGGCCTGACTGTTCACCCAGCGGGGCAGGCTGATGGCGGCCAGGGGAGATGCGTATTGCACCAGCACGGCAGTCAGTTCGCGCCCGGGCGCGGCCGCTGGCACGGCTGGCTGCTCATCGGGGTCCGTTTCATGCACTTGCCATACGGAAGCGACGGGCGTGAGGATCAGCCGGTCCAGCACCGTGCCCGTGGGCGCCAGGATGCCCGTCACCGTGTAGGGCGCGTGTTCGTGCACTTCGCCGCCCGCCGCCAGTCCGTGCGAGCCGGCAAAGCTGGCGCCGAGGGTGGCGCCCGTGTCGCGGGCGGCGCTGGCGCCGAACACGGCTTGCATGGCTTGCGTAAACAGTTTTCCTTGCGCCAGGCGCGCGCCATAGTGGTCCAGCAGCGCCGTCGTGCTGCCGACGATGCGGAAACCGTGGAAGTTGTCTCCCAGCGCGAGCGGGATCGCGGATTTCACCAGCGGCTGCGTGGCCAGCGCCGCCAGCGCGCCGTCGGGAATGTTACCGGTCGGAATATCGGCGTGATACACGGACGACAGGATCAGCTGCAAGGGCGAGCCTTTCGCGCCCACCACCAGGTCGATGCCTTGCGCATCGCGTTCGGCGTGCTCTTCCAGCTGGCTCGATACGCCGAGTATGAAGGTCATCATGGCGATGCCGATGGCGACCAGCAGCAGGTTCAGGCTGGACGCCAGCGGCTTGTGGCGCAGGGCGCGCCAGGCCAGAGTGGCCGCGTTCATGCCGCACCCCTGGCGCGGGGCAGGCGCAGCACGAGAGCATCGGGCAGGGCGGCCAGCACCCTGGCGTCGTGGCTGGCAATCACCAGCGAGGCGCCAACTTGCGCGGCCTGGCAGGCCATCAGGGTGACGACGGCGGAGCAGGCGGCGTCGTCGAGGTTGTCCGTCGGCTCGTCGGCCAGGATCAGCCGTGGGCGCATGACGACGGCGCGCGCGATGGCGGCCCGTTGCCGTTCACCGCCGCTCAGGGCATGCGGGTAGGCATCGAGCTTGTTGGCCAGACCCAGCTGGCCCAGCAAGCTGGCCGCGCGGGCCGGATCGGGCCGCTGGCCGCTGGCGTAGGCAGGCAGCAAGACATTGTCGAGCACGTTCAAGCTGGGCACCAGCGCCAGTTGCTGCGGCAGCAAGCCGATGGCGCGGCCGCGCCAGCTGTCGCGCTGGCGTGGCGTCAGGCCGGGCAGGGACGTTCCCGCCACGTCGAGGCGGCCGGCCTGGGGCGCCAGGATGCCGGCCAGCAAATGCAGCAAGGTCGATTTGCCGGAGCCGGACGGCCCCAGCAGCAGCGCGTGGCGCCCGGCGGGCAAGTGAAAGGCGGCGATATCGAGCACGGGGCAGGCTGGATCATAGCCATAGGTCAGGGAGGCGAGGTGGAGCATGGAATTCTTTCGGGTGGCTAGCTGGCAAAGATTGCTGCACAAATGCAACTGAGCTGCATTATAATTCAAACGCAATCGACTTGCATTTAAAATGCGACCGTCCATTGCCTCCCTCAATCGACTCCATCCGAAGGAATCCCATGCCCCAGCGCAAACTCCCCGTCACCGTCCTGTCCGGCTTTCTCGGCGCAGGCAAGACCACCTTGCTCAACCACATACTGCGCAACCGCGAAGGCAAGCGCGTGGCCGTCATCGTCAACGACATGAGCGAAGTCAATATCGACGCCTCGCTCGTCAAGGACAGCGCCGCGGCGGCCGGCGCGGCCCTGTCGCGCACGGAAGAAAAACTCGTGGAAATGTCCAACGGCTGCATCTGCTGCACCCTGCGCGACGATCTGTTGCAGGAAGTGCGGCGCCTGGCCGCGGAAGACCGCTTCGACTATCTGTTGATCGAATCGACGGGCGTGGGCGAGCCGATGCCCGTGGCCGCCACCTTTGACTTCGAGGACGAGCACGGCGACAGCCTGAATGACGTGGCGCGCATCGACTGCATGGTCACCGTCGTGGACTGCGCCAACCTGCTGGCGGATTTCCATAGCGAAGACAGCCTGGAGCAGCGTGGCGAGATCGCGGGCGAGGGCGACGACCGTCAGCTGGCCAACTTGCTGACGGAACAGATCGAATTTGCCAATGTCATCGTCCTCAACAAGGTCGACATGGTCGATGCGGCCGAACGCCTGCGCGTGCTGGCCATTTTAAAAGCCCTCAATCCCGGCGCGCGCATCATCGAAACCAACCAGTCCATCGTGCCGCTGGACGCCATCCTGGGCACGAACTTGTTCGACCTGGAGCAGGCGGCCAGCATGCCGGGCTGGGCCCAGGAATTGGCCGGCAGCCATACGCCGGAGACGGAAACGTATGGCATCAGCAGCTTCGTCTACCGGGCGAAGGAGCCGTTCCACGCGCAGCGCCTGCATGACTACATTGCCCAGCCGATCAAGGGCGTGGTGCGCAGCAAGGGTTATTTCTGGCTGGCCAGCCGTCCCGAATGGGTGGCCAGCCTGTCCGGCGCGGGCAAGCTGATGAATATCGAACCCGTGGGCCTGTGGTGGGCCTCCGTGCCGAAGGAGCGCTGGCCCACGGACTCCGCCTCCCTGGCGGAAGTCAAAGCGGGCTGGAGCGAAACGTATGGCGACCGCTACCAGGAGCTCGTCTTCATCGGCCAGGACATGGACCAGGCCGCCATCGAGGCGGACTTGAAGAAATGTCAACTCAACTATACGGAAACGCGCCAGGGCATGGCCGCCTGGCGCAAGCTGCCCGACCCGTTTCCCCAATGGCAGCGCATGGAAGAACTGGAAGATTAACCATCGATAGGAAAGAATATGACAGAACTGATCCCCGTTACCATCATCACGGGCTTTCTCGGCAGCGGGAAAACCACCTTGCTCAAGCGCATATTGCAGGGCGATCACGGCGTGCGCATCGCCGTGATCGAAAACGAATTCGCCGCCGAAAGCATCGACCATGGCTTGCTGGTGCAAGACAGCGACGAGCAGATCGTGGAAATGAACAATGGCTGCATCTGCTGCAGCGTGCGCGGCGACCTGATCCGCATCCTGGGGGAATTGCACGCCAAACGAGAATCCGGCACCATCGCCTTCGACCACGTGATCATCGAAACGACGGGCCTGGCCGCGCCCGGCCCCGTGGCGCAAACCTTCTTTGCGGAGCCGTCCGTCAGCGAATTCTACATGCTCGACGCCATATTGACGGTGGTCGACGCGCGCCACGCGCAGCAGCAATTGACGGCGCACAAGGAAGCGCAGGAGCAGGTGGGCTTTGCCGACCGCATCCTGCTGTCGAAGACGGACCTGGTCAGCAAGGACGCACTGGCCGCGCTGCGGCAACGGCTGATCGCCATCAATGGCCGGGCCAGCATCCAGAAAGTGCGCTTTGGCAATGTGCCGCTGCGCGATATCCTGAACATCCGTGGTTTCAACTTGAACGCCATCGTCGAGCTGGAGCCGGATTTCCTCGGAGAACTGGGGCACCGCCATGGCGACGGCGTGCAATCGTTCGTCTACCATCAGTCCCAGCCCCTGGATCTGCTGCAGGTGGAAAATTTTCTTGATGCCGTGGTGCAGCTGTTCGGCACCCAGCTGATGCGCTACAAGGGCATCTTGTATGTTGCCGATATGCCATGCCGGGCCGTATTCCAGGGCGTGCACATGCTGATGGGCTCGGAACTGGGCGCGCCGTGGCGCGACGGCGAGACGCGCGCCAGCAAGATGATCTTTATCGGCCGCGACTTGCCGCGGGATATGCTGACGCGGGGCCTGGACCGTTGCGTGTCCGGCGTCGCCAGCCCGGCCAGCATGATGGCCGAGGTGATGGCCGGGGCGGCGGCATGAGCGTGGAAGCGGGCTTGCCCGCCCTGGCGTTGATCTTTCTGCTCGGCATGCGGCATGGGCTGGAACCGGACCACCTGGCCGCCGTCGATGGCCTGACCCTGCGCAGCCAGGCCGCATCGCCGCGCTGGGCGCCGTGGATGGGCGCGCTGTTTGCGCTGGGGCATGGCGTTACCGTGCTGGCCATCGTGGCCGTGGCCGCCGTGGCATCGCAGCAATTTTCGCCATCGCCAACCCTGTTCGGCTGGCTGGAATGGCTGCCCATCGCCTTGCTGCTGCTCATCGCCGGCATGAATGCGCGCAGCTTGCTGGCCGGCGCGCAACTGGCCGAGGTGCGCGGGCGGCTGCTGCCACGCTGGCTGCGGGGCGCATCCGGGCCACTCGCCGCCATCCTCGTCGGCATGCTGTTCGCGCTGGTCTTCGACACGGCCCTGCAGGCAGCCGCCTGGGGCTATGCGGCCGTCGCGCTGGGCGGCATGCAGCCGGCCTTGCTGACCGGGCTGGTGTTTGCCGTGGGCATGGGCGTGACGGATACCTTCGATGGCTGGGTCACGGCAAAAGTCATGCGCACCGGCCAGGCGGCTATCGTGCGCGCCTTCCGGCGCCGCCTGGGCTGGCCCATCGTCGCCATCTGCGTGGCCATGGCCGCCTACATGGTTGCCGGCAAGCTCGATTCCGCCTGGTCGCTGCCGGAAAGCTGGACGGCGGCCCTGGGCGCGGCCATGGTATTGCTGATGGCGGCCCTGTACGGCTGGACCTTGCTGGGTTTGCGCCGCGTGCGTGCCTGAGGCGGGGGCGTGGGTATAATGGAAAAAAACTGCCGGATTCCACCATGCCCGCACCTGAAATCGTCATTCGCCTGCTGACGCCGGCCGACACCGCCGCCTTTTGCGCGCTGCGCCTGCGCGCCATCCTCGATTCGCCCAGCTCGTTTTCCTCGTCGCGCGAGGATGAACTGGCGCGCACGCCGGAAGAACACGCGCAGCGCATCGCCGGCGGCCCGTTGCACCGGGCGTTTGGCGCCTTCGATGGCGAACGCCTGGTCGGCTTTGCCGGCTTGCGGCGCGAATCCATGCGGCAACTGTCGCACAAGGCCTTGCTATGGGGCGTGTTCGTCGATGTGGCGCAGCGGGGAAAGGGCGTGGCGCGGCGTCTCGTGAACGCCTGCATCGAGCAGGCCGGGACGGATCCTGCCGTCATGCAAGTGCACTTGAGCGTGAATGCGGAAAACAATGCCGCCTTGCGCCTGTATGAATCGCTGGGATTTATCGCGTACGGCACGGAACCGCGCTCGATGCGCGTGGGCGACTTGTTTTACGACGAGCATCACCTGGCTTTATTGATCAGGTAATGCTGCTGCCGATTACTTGCAGCGCGGGCACAGCCCCTTGATCAGGTAATCGACTTCGCCGCCGCTGAAACCTTCCGGCAACAGCACGGGCGGGGGCAGCTTGACTTCATTGAAGCAGGTGACGTTCGCGCATTTGGTGCACTGGAAGTGCGCGTGCTCGTGCGCCTGGTGGCCTGCGCCCGCGCTGAAGCGCCACACCTGGTCGGCACCGGCGATGCGGTGCACCAGTTCATTTTCCGTCAGCCATTCCAATACCCGGTACAGGGTGACGGAATCGATATCGCTGTCCTGCGACAGCGCCTGCTGGATTTCATGGTGGGTCAGCGAACGGCTTTGCGCCATTAAAAAGTCGAGCACCTTCACGCGCGTCTTGGTGACGCGGGCGTTGGTGTTGCGGATCAGCGATTCGGCTTGCGGTGTAGAAGATGATGTCAACATGATAGGCCTGCTTGCGGGGGATCGGCTGGCGGCGTCATCGCCGTGCCCGTTGCCACCCTCTGGGCCGTATCTTAGCATGCGTGCCGCACCGGATGGAACGGCGTCATGGTTTGAACGTCCAATAGCGGCCGGCCACCGTATCGACGGGGTCGAGAAAGCGCTGGTCGGCGCGCGCATGGTTGCGTATCAGATAGAACATATCGGACAGGGCGGAGCGCTTTTCCGCGAAATACGCGTGTTTCATGAAGCTCGTGTCGACCCCGCTGGCATCGATGGTTTCCACGCCCGCCACGATCAGCATGCCGGCGCCGCTGTCGCCCGCCCGCCGGTAGCCGTGCACGGCTTTCGAAGCGGCCAGGGCCAGGTCTTGCGACGAGGCATACAAGGTGACGGGGTTGCGCGCGGCGGCCAGTTTCGGCGCGATATCGTGCTTGAAGATGGCGGCGTCGATATCGGGCGCGGACAGGATGATTTCCGTAATCTTTTGCGCCAGCTGCGGCTGCGCGGCCAGCAAGTCGGCCACGGCACGCGCCAGGCCGCGGCTGCCCATGCTGTGTCCGACCAGATACACTTGCGCCGCCTCCGTGCTCGCGAGAAAGTCGGCCAGGAAGCTGGTGAGGTGAGGCGTGCTCCACTCGATATTGTTTTCATCGATGGTGTAGCCGGCCACCTCGCCGCGCGACGGCCAGCTGTAGAACACGGGCGCGCCGTCAAAGCCCAGGTCGTAGGCCATCTGTCCCGTGCGCCGCGCCGCATCCTCGAAACTCACGTTATAGCCATGCACGAAGATAAAGGCGCTCTTGCCGGCCGAGGCGCGGATCTGGGTCTTCAAGGCGGCAAAGAAGTTGTCGCGGTCTTGCACCTCGGCCGACAGCAGCACCACGTGCTTGGCCGGGTCGTCGCGAAACTCCAGGCGCCACAGCGACGGCGATTCCAGCTGGCCCATGCGATGGTCGCGGGGGATGCTGATGTCGCAGCTGCCATAGCTGAGCGGGCCATTGCCGCCCATGATGTTGCGTTCGCCGCTGAAGCGCTGGGCCGGCGGCTTGCCCACGTCGCGCTGGCGGTCCGTGGCGAAATACACCTTTAGCACCGCATAATTCGAGATGACGGCAGTTTTATCGGCCGGGTCGGGCACGGCTTCCACGTCGGGGACCTGGGGAATGGGTCGCTGCAGCGCATCGAGCAAGCCTTGCGCGGCAAACAGGGTTTCCATGTCATCGGGCACTTTCGCGCTGGACAGGGCGGCCGACAGGGCCAGTTGCAGCCGGGCATCGGCAGGGTCGGCTTCCAGCGCGGCGATGGCGGCCAGGATGGCGGCGGCGCTGTCGAACTTGGCGATGGCCTGCTTGAGCCGCGCATAGTGGCTGGCGACGGCTTCAGGAGCGTGGCCGGGCGCGCCATGCCCGATGGCTGCCACGACAGCGGAAGTAATCAAGTCCATGCGCTACCTGCCTTTCGTTCAATATGGATCGAATGTCAATCCATATTGCCATAAAAGCACGCGAAAAGCGATTTGTCCAGCGCCCCATGCAGCGGGCGCGGCTACGGTCAATGCTGCTTGTCGTCGCTGAACTGCTGCGCCAGCGATTGCAGGGGCGCCACCGTCAGGCCGCCGCGGCTCACGTGCTCGGGGATGGCCACGCGCACGGGCTTGCTGTGCATGTTGCTGGACGACAGCACATTCGTGGTGGTCTCCGGCGCCGCATTCCACACGGGATCGACGATGCCTTCGAACACATGTTTCAATTGCTCGCCCCAGGTGTCGCGGATCATGCGGAAATACTGGTTCTTTTCATCGATGGTGACGAAGCGCGTGACGGCCAGGCTGCCTGTCTCGTAGACGAGCAGATCGAGCGGCAAGCCGACGGAAATGTTCGAACGCAGGGTGGAATCCATGGAAATGAGGGCGCACTTGGCCGCCTCGTCCAGGCGCGTGAACGGGTTGATGACCCGGTCGATGATGGGCTTGCCATACTTGGCTTCACCGATCTGGAAATACGTGTTTTCATCGTGCGATTCGATGAAATTGCCGGCCGAATACACCTGGAACAGCCGGCAGCGCTCCGCTTGAATCTGGCCGCCTAAAATGATGCTGACATTGAAATCGATGCCGCAGTCGGCCAGGGCCTTCGCTTCGCGCAGGTGCACGGTGCGCACGGCTTCGCCCACGATGCGCGCCGCATCGTACATGCTGGCCACGTTCCAGATGCTGCGTCCATCCGCATCCACGTGTTCGGAAACGATCTGGCGGATCGCCTGCGAGATCGACAGGTTGCCGGCCGTCATCAGGACCAGCATGCGGTCGCCCGGGTTCTCGAACACGCTCATCTTGCGGAAGGTGCCCACCTGGTCCACGCCGGCATTCGTGCGGGAGTCGGACAGGAAGACCAGGCCTTCGTTCAGGCGCATGCCTATGCAATAAGTCATCGTCGTAAATCAAGTCAAAAGGGGGAGTATTTTACACCAGCCGGACCGTGCCACCTGCTGGCAAGGCCCGGCCCGCCTCATTCCTGCCAGTTATACGGGAACGATGTGCACATCGACCCGCAAGGTTTCTGTGCCGCCACCCTGGCGCACGCCGCGCACGGGGGCCGCCGAATCGTAGTCGCGTCCGATGGCCAGGCGGCAATACGCATCCGTCATCAGGCGCGCATGCGTGACATCGATGCTGACCCAGCCCGCGAAATCCGTGTCTTCCGTCCAGGCGTCGACCCAGGCATGGCTGGCCGCGTGGCCCGTCGTGCCCGGGTCGATATAGCCGGAGACATAGCGGGCCGGGATGCCCCAGGCGTGGCAGCAGGCGAGGAACAGATGGGCGTGGTCCTGGCACACGCCGCGTCCCAGCGCCAGCGCGTCGCCGGCCGTGGTGGTGACCATGGTGGCGCCGCTTTCATAGGCCACCTTGCCGACGATGTGCTCGGCCAGGCGCAGCAAGTGGCCCGTGCCCGCCGTCACGCGCCGGTCCGGCAGGCTGGCGGCGCATAGCTCGAGGATGGCGGGATTGGCCTGCGTCAGCGGTGTCGGCATGGTAAACAGCAGCGGCGACAAGGTATCGACCAGGTTCAGCCGTCCCTTGTGCGGGTAGATGGTTTCCACCACGCCATGCGCCACCAGGCTCAGGGAATGATGGCTGCCGCTGATCGTCAGCATGTGCGACAGATTGCCGTAGGCATCCGTGTAGGCGTGGCACTGGCCTGGCGTCGTGATTTGCCAGGACAGGGCCCGCTGCTGCGGCTCGATACGCGGCGTCAGGTGCAGCTGCTGGATGGTGTAGGCCAGCGGCGCACTGTAGGCGTAATGGGTTTCGTGGCGGATGGTGAGCTGCATCAGGCCGCCAAGGGAACGAGGAAGTCGCGGCTGACCCGGTTGCCCAGGTCATAGATGTTTTCCAGAAATTCCGTCAATGTATGGTGCAAGCCCGCCTTCATGATGTCGTCGATATGGCCGAATTTCAGCTCCGCATGCAGTTTGCCAGCGAAACGCTCCGTATCGGCCGACACATCGTTGCGGATATGCTTGAGATTTTCCACCACGTCATCCATGCAGGCCAAGAGCGACCTGGGCATGTCGCCGCGCAGCATCAGCAATTCCGCCACCCGCGCCGGGGTGATGACGTCGCGGTAGACCTTGCGGTAGATTTCAAAGCCGGACACGGAGCGCAGCAGCGCCGCCCAGTAGTAAAAATCGCGCTGGGTGATGTCTTTCGACGTGTCGCGCGCGCCGTGGAACTTCACGTCGAGGATGCGCGCCGTGTTGTCGGCCCGCTCGAGGAAGGTGCCCAGGCGGATGAAATGGATGGCCTCGTCCTTGAGCATGGTGCCCAGGGTCACGCCGCGCGACAGGTGCGAGCGGTATTTGACCCATTCGAAGAACTGGCTGGGGTCCGTTTCCAGCAGATTGCTTTTCAGGCGCTTCTGCATGTCGAGCCAGGTGGCGTTCTGGATTTCCCACACTTCCGTCGTCAGGGTGCCCCGCACGGCGCGGGCGTTTTCGCGCGCCCCCGTCAGGCAGGCGAGGATGGACGACGGGTTGTTCGGATCGCGCACCATGAAGTCGAGCACGTCGCGCGTGTGGAAGCGGCCATATTTGTGGTCGTACGCGCTTTGCAGCTCGGAAATACCCAGGGTGGCGCGCCAGCCCTGTTCCGCATCCTGCTCGGACTGCGGCAGCATCGATGTTTGCATGTTGACGTCGAGCATGCGCGCCGTGTTTTCCGCCCGCTCCGTGTAGCGAGCCATCCAGAACAAATGATCGGCGGTGCGGCTCAGCATGCTTTTTCTCCTGTAAACACGGATGTTGGTTCCAGTACCCAGGTATCCTTGGTGCCGCCCCCTTGCGAGGAGTTGACCACCAGCGAGCCTTCGCCCAGCGCCACGCGGGTCAGGCCGCCGGGCACCATGGAAATCGTCTTGCCGGACAGCACGAACGGGCGCAAATCGATGTGGCGCGGCGCAATGCCGGCCTCGACATGCGTGGGACAGGCGGACAGGGCGAGCGTGGGCTGGGCGATGTAGCCGCCCGGATTGGCCAGCAGGCGCTGGCGGAAATCCTCGATCTGCGCCAGGCTGGACGCCGGCCCCACCAGCATGCCGTAGCCGCCCGCGCCATGCACTTCCTTGACCACCAGTTTCGCCAGGTTCGCCAGCACGTACGACAAATCGGCGCTCTTGCGGCACTGGTAGGTGGGCACGTTGTTGAGTATCGGTTCCTGCGACAAATAAAACTTGATCATGTCGGGAACAAAAGGGTAGATCGACTTGTCGTCGGCCACGCCCGTGCCGATGGCGTTCGCCAGCGTGACTCTTCCGGCGCGGTAGACGGACAGCAGGCCCGGCACGCCCAGCGAGGAATCGGAGCGGAAGGCCAGCGGATCGAGGAAATCGTCGTCGACCCGGCGGTAGATCACGTCGACGCGCTTGGGCCCGCGCGTGGTGCGCATGTACACGGAATTGTCATTGACAAACAGATCCTTGCCCTCGACCAGCTCCACGCCCATTTGCTGGGCCAGAAACGCATGCTCGAAGTAGGCGGAGTTGTACATGCCGGGCGTCATGACGACAACTGTCGGGTCATCGACGCCCATCGGCGCGACGGAACGCAGGTTGTCGAGCAGCATGTCCGGGTAATGGTCGACGGGGGCGATGCGGTTGCGGGCGAACAGTTCCGGGAACAAGCGCATCATCATCTTGCGGTCTTCCAGCATGTAGGACACGCCGGACGGCACCCGCAGATTGTCTTCCAGCACATAGAATTCGCCCTGGCCGGCGCGCACGATGTCGACGCCGGCGATGTGGGCGTAGATGTCGGAGGCGACAGAAATTCCCTGCATTTCCGGGCGGTACTGGGCATTCTTGTAGATTTGCTCGGCGGGAATGATGCCGGCCTTGATGATGTTTTGCTCATGATAAATATCATGGATGAACATGTTCAAGGCTTGCACGCGCTGCACCAGGCCCGTCTGCATCTGTGCCCATTCGGCGGCGGGGATGATGCGCGGGATGGTGTCGAACGGAATCAGGCGTTCCGTGCCGGCATCGTCGCCGTACACGGCGAACGTGATGCCGACCCGGCGGAACGTCAGGTCGGCCTCGGCCCGCTTGCGGGCGATGGTCTCGGGGGATTGCTGCTCCAGCCAGTTGCTGAATTCACGATAGTGTTCACGTACCTTGCTGTCCGTACCCACTTCATTTGCAGTCATTTCATTGAAAAAATTTGCCATGTTGTGATTTCCCTTGAGCCGTGTCTACGCATAGCTCAGCAGGAAGCGTGCCAACAAGGCGGACGTGAACAGGTGTAAATATGACCACTTTTGTGGCGTCGCGCCATTGTTTGCACCAATTCGGTGCGCTAGGCGTCACTCTTGGGGACGTCGGCGGGCTGGACGAAGGGGCGGCAATCGACGGGCACGTCGAAGATGAAGCTGGTGCCCGTTTCGGCCGCGCTGTCGACGGCGATGCTGCCGCCGTGGCTTTCCGCCACGCTCTGCACGAAGGGCAGGCCGATGCCCCAGCCTGGCGCGGGGCTGTCGTTCTCGCGGCGCAGGTAGTCGAAGATGCGTTCGGCCTGTTCCGGCGCGATGGGCCGCCCGCTATTGTGGACGGTGACGATCAGGCGTTCGTGGGTCGCTTCCACGTGCACGCTGATAGGCGCGTCGTCGCCATACTTGAGCGCATTGCCGAGCAGGTTTTCCAGTGCGCGCCGCAGCGAGTTCTCGCACCACCAGCCGATGACGGATTGCCCGCTGACCTGGCATTTGCCCGGCCGCTGCAAGTTGATCTGGCTGGCCACGGCGTGCACCAGCGGCAGCACGTCGAACTGGCTCAGCACCAGTGGCAACTGCTGGCCCTGGTGGTAGCTGAGGCCATCGAGCAATTCCTCGATCATGCTGTCGAGCCGCTTGCTGTGCTCGACAATCTTGTGCGCCAGCAATGTCACCCGTTCCGGGTCGGCTGGCCGCAGCAGCAGCTGGGCGCTGGTGCTGATCACGGCCAGGGGATTGCGCATGTCGTGCGACAGGCCGGCCGCGATGCGGCGCCGGAAACTTTCATGCATGCTGGTAAATTCGCGTATCGATTCGCGGATGCCCGAGTCGATCGACACATTGATCACCTGCCAATCTTTGCTGCGCAGGGTGATGCCGGACTCATGCGCTGTGGCGGCGAAGCAGTCGCGGAAGATCTGGTATTCCTGGATGACCTGTTCCGGGCCGTAATTGGTCATGCGCGCCCGTTCATTGCCATGCACGGCGGGCACGTTGCTGTTGCTGGCGGCGTTTTCGCGCGGGTGGCCCGGGGTGAGGGCTTCGGCCAGGTTGTCGAAAAAGGCGGGCAAGGTATTGATGAGTATGGGCGTGAGCAACTGGTCGGCGCCGCGCACCTTGGCGCGCACGCGCTGTTCCCAGGCGCTGAGGACGGCGTCGCGCATGGCAAAGATGCGCTGCGCGCGCTGCAACGGCTGGCGTGCGCTGGTCTGGCGACCCGCGTGATGATCCGTGGCAATACTCACCTGGACTCCTGACGGCAATGACTATGCTTGCGATAGTATGCGCCAATTCAGCCGCCAGGGAAACGCCTTATTGTCCAGTATCGGCCGGCCGCAGGGCCGCATCGAGGCGGGAAAGCGAGGCTGACCACTCGGCCAGGGAAAAGTTCTGCGGATCATCATGACCGTTCGCAAAACCCGTATCGAGCACGGCGTGGAAGGCGGGGATCAGCCACGTGCCCCTGCGCACGCTGGCGGCGACATACAGCAGGGCCAGCCGCTCGTATTGCGCCGGCGTAAAACCGGGATCGGGCGCCAGGCCATCGTTGCCCTTGCCGCCGCCGGGCACGGAGTTGCGCGGCTGCACCAGTTCCACGTGCAGGAACAGGCCCGTCAGCGAAGGCTTGTCCTTTTCCAGCTTGCTGGCGTAGCTTGCCGTGCCAAAGTCGCGCACGGCCAAGGAAACGCCGAGTCGGTTCACGTAGACATGGCCTTTCGGCCCGCCGCCCAGCGCCGGATTGCGCAAGCTGAAGTCGTTGAAATCCCAGCCGGCATCGTTGATGTGCGGGGGAATGGGTTCGGCCAGGAAATTCGGGTAGCTGGTGTCGTGGATGACGAAATAGCGGGCCATGGGCGCGGCCAGCCGGCCGACGGCGCGCGATAATGGCGCGTCGACGGCGCCGCCCACGTCCGCTTCGGCGATGCCTTGCCCGGCCAGCCAGGCGCGCAACCGGGCCGGGGCGATGCCCGTGCGCTGGCCGATGCGATCGGCAAGGAAGTCCGGCAGCGGCGCACTGTCGCCCAGGCGCGCATACAGTTTCACGGGACGCAGCAAGCACGTGGCTTGCGCCCGCGCATCACCCTTGAAGCCGCTTTTCCAGGCGGCATATGGACAGGCGGCTTGCTTCTGGGCCGCGGCAGGCAGGGACAGGCAAAGCAAAAGCAGCAGGGCAGGGAGTCGTTTCATGCGGCATTGTCGCCGAAACGCGGCTTGCGGCACAGGCGCGCACGCGGAAAAAAAGCTGCCCGAGGGCAGCTTTTCGTGGTGCGACAGGTGCCCGGTCTTTAAAACGCCACGCTGGCCGAGACGACCACGGTGCGCGGCGCGGCCAGCACCAGCGAGCCGATGTTGAAGGACGACACGGCCGAGGACCAGTAATTGCGGTCCGTCACGTTGTCCACGCGGGCGCGCAAGGTCACGTCACGGCCCGCCACCTGGGTCAGGTAGCGCGCGCCGATGTCGAGGCGGGTCCACGATGGCAGTTGCTTGGTGTTGGCCTGGTCCGCATACTGCGTCGAGGTGTAGATGGTGCGGGCATTCAGGGTCAAGCCTGGCGCGCCCGGCACGTCCCATTCGCCGCCCACGCTCATCTGCGTTTCCGGTGCGCCGATGGGTTTCTTGCCATTATTCGCGGCCACGTCAGTATTGCTGAGCTTTGCATCGAGCCAGGTCAAGCCGCCCAGCAGGCGCACGCCCTGCATCGGTGTGCCGAAAATCGACAGTTCCAGGCCACGGTTGCGCTGCTCGCCATCGAGTTCGGCCCGCTTGCCGACCACGGCCAGCAACGGTTTGGCCGTGCTGAACAGGGCGGCGCTCATGCCCAGCTTGCCGCCGTCATACTTGACGCCGATTTCCTTTTGCTTCGATTTGTACGGCGCAAACACGTCGCCCATGTTGTCGACGTTGAGCTGCTGGCCGTTTTCCACGTACGTTCCCGTGGCCGCCGGGCCCTTGACCAGTGCTTCGATGTAGTTGGCGTACAGCGACACGTTCTGGTTCGCCTTGAAGACGATGCCAGCCACGGGCGTCGTGGCGCTCTCGTCATAGGCCTTGCCTTGCAGCACCGAGGTGTTGTAGTCGTAGCCGGCATCCTTGATCTGCTGGCGGCGCAAGCCCACGGTCAGCAGCAGCTTGTCGTCCAGGAAGGCCATGGTGTCGGCCAGGGCATAGCTGTTGAGGATGGTTTTCTGGGTGATGCGCGGGTCGCTCATGATGCCGCCCGTGTAGGGCGTTGGCGGCGGGGTCACGCTGACCGGCGCGTAAATGTTGGTGGCAAACTTGTCGCCGATTGCATAGGCGTTCTTCGCTTCATTCCAGTGCCCGGACCAGCTGGCCACCAGGGTGTGCTTGACGGCGCCCGTAACGAGCTTGCCGCGAATGCCCAGTTCGCCCGTGCGGATTTCCTGCTTGCGGGCATTGTCGAAGCGCGACACCGTGGCGTCGCCATTGATCGAGGTCAACGACGGCTCGGCCAGGCTGTTGGCTTCCCTGGTCGAACGGGAGCCAAATGCGGCCCAGGCCACGACATCCTTGGCCAGGTCCACTTCGGCGCGCGCCGTGCCGAACACATCGTGCTCCTTCGAATAGCTCCATGGCTGGGCAAAGTTCTTCGAGGCATCGGGTGCGGATGGCAGCACGGCCACGCTGCCAATGGCGATGGACGGGCGCGGCGATGTCAGGTTGAAGTTCTGGTAGCCGGCATCGGCCGACAGGCGATAGCCGCGGCCGCGGTAGTCGAGGCCCAGCGAGAACATGCCCACGTCGTGGTCTTCGCGCTTGATGCTGGTCTCGCCCTGGCGCTTGGCGGCGTTGACGCGCACGCCGAATTCCTGGTTCGCGCCAAAGCGGCGCGCCACGTCGATGGCCGCATAGGCGTGGCCACCCGATTCCACGCCCACCGTCAATTCCGTCAGCGGCGTGTTGCCGGCGCGCTTGGGCATCAGGTTGATGGCGCCGCCGATGCCGCTGCCGCCAGGCGCCGCGCCGTTCAGGAAGGCGCTGGCGCCGCGGAACACTTCCACGCGCTCGAGCAGTTCCGGCGACACATATTGACGGGGCAGAACGCCGTACAGGCCGTTATACGCCACATCGTCCGAATCGAGGGCGAAGCCGCGGATCACATACACTTCCTGGAAATTGCCATAGCCGCGCGACATGCGCACGGCCGGATCGCTCTGCAGCAGATCGCCCACGCTGCGCGCTTGTTGGTCGGCAATGAATTGCTGCGTGTAACTGGTGCTGCCGAATGGCGAATCCATCATGTCCACGGCGCCAAGAATGCCCATGCGCCCGCCGCGCGCCACCTGGCCGCCCGCATACGCCTTCGACAAGCCTTCCGCCGACGCATCGGCGGACGCATTGACCACCACCGTCGGCATGCTTTGCGCGTCGCCGGCCGTTGTGGCGGGAGCGGTTTGGGCTTGGGCGGCGGCGCTGGCCAGCAGGAAAGCGGCCAGGGCGAACGGGGTAGGGACGAGGTGGAAGGTGCGCATGGTGTTGTTTGGATATTAATGAGAATGATTATCATTATATTCCAGCGTGGCGCGCTGCGTGGAAAAGTGTGAGAAAGTGATAAAAATGTCGCCATTTGTACAACACCCGGCATGCCAGGGCACTGGAATCTGGCGGAAAAAGGCGCGCCAGGCGATACCTTGTGGATTTATTAATGCGCATATCCAAGTTTCGCTAGAATGGGCCATCGCGCCCGGCGCCCACAGGAAACCGCATGTCATTGCACCGCCATCTACAGTCCGCCTCCCTGCGCATGCGGCAGGGCTTGAGCCTGAAAGGCGCGGCCGTCGCGCTGATCCTGGCCATGCACGTGCTGGGCCTGTATTTCCTGCTCCTGCCGCCGCGGCAACTCAAGCAATACACGGAAGTGGCTTTCATGACCTTGCTGCCGCCCCGTCCCATGCAGCAGGCGCCGCCGATGGCCGTGCCGATGCCCATGCCTGTGCCGCGCGCGCGCGCAACGGCGCCGCCCGCCGCGCCGTCCGCCATCCTCGAACCATCTCCCGTCATAGTGGAAGCCATCACCGTACCGGCCGAAGAACTTCCCGCCGTGCCGGCCACGGCCCCCTCGACGGCAGACTTGCGCACGCGCGCCCGGCTGGCCGCGGGCGCCGCCGACAAGGCCCTGCGTAGCGAGCTCAAGCAAGACCAGCCATGGCTGGCCTCTGCCGGCCTGAAGAGCGAAAGCACTTTCCAGAAGCTGGTCGCCTCCGCCTGGCGCGGCGGCCCCGTCATCCGCGTGGAGGAATTCCTCACGGCCGATGGCCGGCCCGCCACGCGCGTCGTCAGTGCCGGCGGCGCCACGTGCTTTGGCATGGCCGAGAATCCCGGCTCTGGCGCCGACCCGGCCAGGACGGGCGGCAAGGTGAAACGCGTGCCTTGCCCAGGCTAAAGACCGCATTCGGCACAGGGTTATCACGGCGATTGCGGGGCAGTCATCCCCGGTAGGGCGTCAAATATGCTAAGTTGCGTCTGCAATTCATGTGACACGACCCAGGACGCCCATGCTCCCCGAACTCCTCATCCTCGCTCCCAGCCCTTCGGCTGCCGTCAACGCGCAGCTGGAACAGCAATATACCTGCCACCACGCCTGGCAAGTGCCGGCGGACGAGCGCCACGCCTGGCTGGCCGAACGGGCGCCGTCCATCCGCGCCGTTGTCACGACGGGCGCGCTGGGCTTGAACGCCACCGACATGGCCTTGCTGCCAACGCTGGAAATCGTCGCCGTCAATGGCGTCGGCCTCGATGGCGTGGCGCTCGACCTGGCGCGCGAGCGCGGCATCGCCGTCACCACCACGCCGAACGTGCTGACCGATGACGTGGCCGACGTGGCGCTGGCCTTGCTGCTGGCCAGCGCGCGGCACATCGTGGCACTCGACCGATTCGTGCGCGATGGTGGCTGGGAACGCCGCGAAGCCATCGCCCCCGCGTCCAGCCTGCGCGGCAAGACGGCCGGCATCTTCGGTTTCGGCCAGATCGGCCAAGCCATCGCGCTGCGCCTGGCCGCCTTCGGCATCCACGTGCGCTACTTCCAGCCGCGCGCCATTGCCGGCACCAGTGTGCCGCGCGCGCAATCCCTGCTGGCCCTGGCGCAGGAAAGCGATTACCTGATCGTCTGCGCGCCGGGCACCCCGGCCACGCGCAAGATCATCGACCGCGCCGTGCTCGACGCGTTGGGACCGCAAGGCACCCTGATCAATATCGCCCGTGGCGCCCTCATCGATGAAGAAGCCCTGATCGCCGCCTTGCAGGATGGCCACCTGGGCGCGGCCGGCCTCGACGTATTTGCCGACGAGCCGAGGGTGCCTGCCGCCTTGCGCGCCTTGCCGAACGTGGCGCTGACGCCGCACGTGGGCAGCCTGACCGTGGAAACGCGCCATGCGATGGGGCAACTGGTGGTCGATAACCTGGCCGCGCACTTTGCCGGTTTGCCGCTATTGACGCCAGTAAAATGATAACGCCCGGGATGAACCGTTTTAATCAAGCATGAATGAAAGAGTAGCTATGGAATTGACAAAATCGCTGTTGCGCACGCGCGGCGGGCAGGACAGCGGCAAGGTGGGCATGATCGAGCTGTTCTTCGATCTCGTGTTCGTGTTTGCCGTGACGCAACTGTCGCACGGCTTGCTGGCGCACCTGAGCGCCATGGGCTGGCTGCAGACGGGACTGCTGCTGATGGCCGTCTGGTGGGTGTGGATTTTCACGTCGTGGATCACCAACTGGCTCGACCCCGAGCGCATTCCCGTGCGCATCAGCCTGTTTGCGCTGATGCTGGGCGGCCTGATCATGTCCGCTTCGATCCCCGAGGCGTTCGGCACGCGGGGTCTGGCATTCGCGGGCGCCTACGTCGCCATGCAGGTGGGGCGTCCCCTGTTCGCCTGGTGGGCCGTGCGCCATGAAGCGCTGTCGCGCCGCCGCAATTTCCAGCGCATCGCCCTGTGGGCCGTGTTGTCCGGTATCTTCTGGATCGCCGGCGGCGTCGCGTCGCCCGAGCAGCGCATCTTCTGGTGGGTGCTGGCACTGGCGATCGACCTGGCCGGCCCCTGGATGCAGTTCGGCCTGCCGGGCCTGGGCCGCTCGACGACGGCCGACTGGGATGTCGATGGCGGCCACATGGCCGAACGCTGCGGCCTGTTCGTCATCATCGCCCTCGGTGAATCGCTGCTGGTGACGGGCGCCACCTTCGCCGGCCTGGAATGGACGGCCAGCAATTGGCTGGGCTTCCTGTCGGCCCTGGTCGGCAGCATCGCCATGTGGTGGATCTACTTCGACACGGGCGCCGAGGCGGGTCACCACCGCATCGCCCACTCGAAAGACCCTGGCCGCATCGCCCGCAAGGCTTACACGTATATCCACGTGCTGATCGTCGGCGGCGTGATCGTTTCCGCCGTGGCCGATGAGCTGGCCCTCGTGCATCCGGACGAGGCGAGCTTCGCCGGCATCAGCGCCTTGCTGGGCGGCCCGATCCTGTATTTGCTGGGCAATGCGCTGTTCAAATGGGTCAGCAGCGAGCGCGCCGCGCCGCCGCTGTCGCATCTGCTGGGCATCTTGATCATCCTGGCGCTGATCCCGATGGCGTATGGACGGCTGTATGCGCCCCTGACCCTGGCCTGCATCACCAGCTGCGTGCTGGTATTGGTGGCCGTGTGGGAACATATGGCGCTGCGCCGTCCGCCACCGGAGATCGATCTTTGATGCGCGATCTCTGACGTCGGTTTAACCTCAACCGGGCGGCGTGATGCCGTCCGGATCGCTGCGCGCATCGAGCTGCAGCTGCAGGAACGCCAAGTCCAGCCAGGCGCCGAACTTGGTGCCCACCTGGCGCATCAAGCCCACTTCCTCGAAGCCCAGCTGCTTGTGCAGGGCGATCGAGCCGGCATTGCCAGCCTCGATGCCCGCCACCATCACGTGCTTGCCCAGGCCGCGCGCCCGCGCGATCAATTCCACCATCAAGGCCTTGCCGACCCCGGCGCCGCGGCGATCGGCGCGCACATACACGGAATGCTCGACCGTATGGCGAAAACCCTCGAACGGGCGCCAGTCGCCAAACGCGGCGTAGCCAGCGACATTTCCTTCCGCATCGATGGCGACGAGCACCGGATAGCCGGCCCGCTGGCGGTCGGCCAGCCAGGCGGCGCGGTTGGCCGCATCGACCGTCCGTTCATTCCAGATGGCCAGGGTATGGCTGACGGCATCGTTGTAGATGGCCGTGATGGCCTCGATGTCGCCCGCATGGGCATCGCGTATCTGCATGTTGCTCTCCTTGCTAGGCATCTACTATAATGGACAAATCATAGATTGCCGCCCACGCTTTTGTCCAATAAATCCTGATTATGTCCACTAAACCAGACGAATTGAACCAGCGCATCGGCGCCAGGGTACGCCTCGAGCGGGAAAACCTGGGCTGGTCGCTGACGGAACTGGCGGCCCGCTCGGGCGTATCGCGCGCGATGGTGCACAAGGTGGAGCGGGGCGACTGCAGCCCCACGGCCACCTTGCTGGCGCGGCTGTCGGGCGCCTTCGAGCTGAGCATGTCCGAACTGATCGCCCGCGCCGAGATGCGTGCGGGGCGCTTGCTGCGCAAGGCTGAACAACCCGTGTGGATCGACCCGCAGAGCGGCTATGTGCGGCGGCACGTGTCGCCCGCGTCCGACATGCCGCTCGACCTCGTGCACATTAGCTTGCCGCCGGGCGCCGTGGTGGCCATGCCGGCCGCCGCCTATGTGGCGCGGCGCCAGCTGATCTGGTCGCTCAGCGGCAGCCTCGTCTTCCTCGAAGGGGAGACCCGCCATGTGCTGGACGAGGGCGACTGCCTGGAACTGGGGCCGCCGGCCGACTGCGTGTTCAGCAATGAAACGGCCACCGCCTGCACCTATGCCGTGGCCGTATTGAAGAATAGCTGAAGTCAAGCCAGCGCCGCGGCGCGCAGCTGGGCAATGAAGGCGCGCGCGGCGGGCGCCTGTTCGTGGCGGCGGAAGGCCACGGCGATTTCCGAGCTGATCTGCGGCCCTTGCAGCTCGCGGAAGACCACGCCGGGCAATTGCACGCTGGCCATCACCGAGTGGGGCACGATGGCGCAACCGACGCCCAGCGACACTTCCGTCAGCACGGCCACCAGACTGCCGGGGCGCGATACCACCTGCGCCGCAAAACCGCCGCGCCGGCTCGCTTCCAATGTTCCCAATTCCTGTTCCGGCACGATGAATGCCTGCTGCGCCAGCGCGGCTGGCACCGCCACATCCAACAGGGCCAATGGGCTGTCGGCCTGCACGGCCAGCACGAAGCGGTCGCGCAGCAAGACCACGCTGTCCAGTCCGTCCGGCAAGTGCAGGGGCGGGCGCACGAAGGCCAGGTCGACGCGGCCCTGGTCCAGCAAGCCGGGCAGGGCATCCATCGCGTATTCGCGCGCACCGATGTGGATGCCCGGGTGGCTGGCGCGAAAGCGGGCAAACTGGTCTTGCAGCACGCCTGAGTAAGCTGCTGATGCGACATAGCCGATTTCCAGGCGTCCCAGTTCGCCCCGTCCCGCGCGCCGCGCCACTTCCTGCGCCTGCGCCAGCTGCGCCAGCGCGCGCGCGGCCTCGGTGACGAACAATTCCCCGGCGGCCGTCAGCGCCACGGCGCGCTTGCTGCGCTGGAACAGCCGCGTACCCAGCAGCTGTTCCGTTTCCTGCACCTGCTTGGTCAGCGCGGGCGGCGAGATGCCCAGTTCTGCGGCGGCCCGCGCGAAGTGCAGGCTGTGCGCGACGGCCAGCACGCAGCGGAAATGCCGCAGTTCCATGTCTTTGTCTGTATTCACCATGGGTAAATTATAAGCCGCTTGTCTTATAACAGGAAATAACATAAGCCTGCTTAAAATACAGGCATGAAGAATACCGACTGGACCTTATATACGTGCTCGGGCGTGTGCGCGCTGATCATGCTCGACACCAACGTCGTGGCCGTCTCCTTGCCGTCGATCGCCCGCTCGCTGAACGCCAGCTTCGTCGACGTGGAATGGGTGGTCAGCGCCTACATGCTGGCGTTCGCCTCGTTCCTGTTGCCCGCCGGTAGCATCGCCGACCGTTTGGGACGGCGCCGGGTGATGCTGTTCGGCCTGGCCGTGTTCGCGCTGGCGTCCCTGCTGTGCGGCCTGGCGTGGACGCCGTTCGTGCTCAACGTGGCGCGCGCCATCAAGGGCCTCGGCGCGGCACTGCTGCTGACGTCCGCGCTGGCCGTCATCGGCCACACCTTTCATGCGGAAAAAGAGAGGGCGCGCGCCTGGTCCGTGTGGGGCGCAGCCATGGGCGTGGCCATGACGGTGGCGCCCCTCTTGGGCGGCCTGGTCACGAGCGCCATCAACTGGCGCTGGATTTTCTACCTGAACCTGCCCGTCGTCGCCATCCTGATGTGGCTGGTGCAGCGCCATGTGGAGGAGTCGAAGGATGCGTCCAACGCCAGCTTCGACCCGGCGGGCGCGGCACTATTCTCCGCCGGCCTGTTCTGCATCATCTGGGGCCTGATCGACGCCGGCGTGGCGGGCTGGTCCAGCCGCGCCACCGTGCTGCGCTTTGTCGCGGGTGCGGCGCTGCTGGCCGTGTTCGTGCTGGTGGAGCGGCACCAGCGCGCCCCGATGGTCGATCTGAGCCTGTTTGGCCGCCGCGTGTTCGTCGGCGCCGTGCTGGGCATGTTCGGCTACGCCATCGCCGCGCAAGTGATGATGACGTTTTTACCGCTGTATCTGCAGAACGCCTTCGGCTTTTCCGCCGTGCTGGCCGGCTGCGCCATGCTGCCGTTTGCCGTCGCCATGGTGGTGCTGTCGCGGCTGGCGCCACGCGCCATGCGCCATCTGGACGACCGCGGCATTCTGGTGACGGGCTTGCTGATCGTCGCTGGCGGCAACGTGGCCACAGCCTTTGCCGCTGCCAGCCTGCAGTATGGCTGGGTGGCGGCCGGCATGATTGTCACGGGAGCGGGTGCGGGATTGCTCAATGGCACGACGCAAAAAGCCATCCTGGCCTGCATCCCGCGCGAGCGCACGGGCATGGGTTCCGGCATCAGCACCACCACGCGCTTTGTCGGCATCGTGCTGGCCGTGGGCGCGCTGGGCGCCGTGCTGGCCATGCGCACGGCCGCCTCGTTCGAGAAGCTGGCGTGGCTGCACGGCCTGAAGGCCTCGCCCGAGATGATCGGCCGCATCGTCGCCGGCAACGCGGCCGAGGCCTTCGGCCAGCTGCCGCCCGCCATGCAGGCCGTGGCGCAGGAAGCGGCGCGGCACGCCTTCATCGATGGTTTTGCCAGCGTGCTGTACCTGGCAGGCGGACTGGCGGCCACGGTGGCGGCGCTGGTGTTCGTGCTGGCGCGGCCACTGGAAAAATTGTAACTGTTCAGCAATATTCAGGTACACGGCCTCTGCTTGTAATATGATGCCATCGAGCAATACATGGCAATCATACAACTACCGCGGGAATTGCATGCGCAGAAAACGCATTATCGTCACGAGCGTGCTGGTGGCCGTCATCGGCGTGGCCGCTCCCCTGAGCCTGGCCTTCTATCTGTCGTCCGTGCGCGCCGAGCAGGGCGAGCAGGAGCGCCTGCGCCTGCTGGCCGGCTACGCGCTCGAGCGCGCCCACCGTTCGATCGCCTCGGCCAGCATGGCCCTGCGCAGCGCCGATGCGCTGGACCTGGCGCCGTGTTCGGAAGCCCATATCCAGCAATTGCGCCGCATCACCATCACCACGCGCAGCATCGACGATATCGGCTATGTGGAAAACGGCTTGCTCAAATGCACGTCCACGGGCATCGAAGAGGCGCGCATCCCCGTCACGCCCGCCGACTTCACGCTGGACAATGGCATGGGCATCGATTTCAACCTGCGCCCCGTCGTCAGCGGCGGCAAGCGCATGGTGGGACTGACTTACCGCGCCTATAAAGTGCTGATCGATCCCGTGCGTTTTTCCGACGTCATTGTCGACAGCGACATCCAGATGGCCGTGGCCATCGGCAAGGAAGGCGTGCTCGACACCTTGCACCATCCGGATCCCGCGCAGGTGCAAGCCTTGCTTGCCGGCCTGCCGGCGGCGGACGGCGCCACCCCGGATGGCAGCATCCATGCGATGCTGTACCGCGATGGCTTGACGGCCGTCATGATCGAGCCACGTAGCAAGCTGAACGACAGGCTGCGGCGCGAACAGCTGCTGCTCTTGCCGCTGGGCCTGCTGATGGCCGCCTTCATCGTCGGCATCGTCGTGTGGCTGTCGCGACGCCGCCTGTCGCTGATGGGAGAATTGCGCATCGCCATCGACCGGCGCGAATTCTTTGTCCATTACCAACCCATCATCGCGCTCGATACGGGCGTGTGCGTGGGTGCCGAGGCGCTGATACGCTGGCGCCGTCCCGACGGCAGCATGATACGGCCCGACCTGTTCATTCCCGTGGCCGAGGAAGGCGAGCTGATTCTGCCCATCACGGACCAGGTCATCGATTGCGTCATCGCCGACATGCGCGCCGCGCTGCTGGCCGACCGCGAGCTGCACATCGCCATCAACCTGTGCGCCAGCGATATCGAAACGGGCCGGGTGCTCGACGTGCTGGAACGCGCGCTGGACGGTAGCGGCATCGAGGCGCAGCAGATCTGGCTGGAAGCGACGGAGCGGGGCTTCATCAACGTGGAAGCGGCCCGCGCCACCATCGAAAAGGCCAGAGCCCGCGGCCATGCCGTGGCCATCGACGATTTCGGCACCGGCTATTCCAGCCTGTCGAGCCTGCAAAACCTGCCGCTCGATGCCTTGAAAATCGACAAATCGTTTGTCGACACCATCGGCACGGATGCGGCCACCAGCAGCGTCACGCCGCACATCATCGACATGGCCCGCACCTTGAACATGCTGATCGTCGCCGAAGGCATCGAAACGCAGCAGCAAGCCGATTATTTGCTGGAACGCAAAGTTGAATTCGGCCAGGGCTGGCTGTTCGCCAAAGCGCTGCCGGCCGCGGAATTCCTCGCCTTTTATCAAACGCGCCGCGCGCTGCCGTCCCCATGAAACCGCCACGCTTTCCCTATCCCTTGCAGCCGCTGCGCGTACCGGGCGGCTGGCACATCACCGTCAATACCCTGTTCGAAGTGGACCCAGGCCCCGATACCATGCAGTGGTTCAGCAGCGCGCTGCTGCTGTGGGGCAGCTGCCGCGACACGGGCTACTGCTTCAATTCGCATTTTGAACCTGAGGACGATCCGCAAGGCGAATTCGTGCTGGAGATGGGCAAGGTGGCATACGACCGCCATGGCAAGATCGTGCAGGGCAGCGACGCCTTCCTGGGCGAGTTTCGCACGCGCAGCAAGGCGGCGTTTGTCGCCCGGGTCGAGCAATTCATGCAAGACCCGGCAGCCTGAGTTTTACGGCTTGCGCGGCAAGACGACGTCCTGTCCGCCTTGCTTGAGCACGGCGCTGGCGATCTTGCCCGCGGCATCGCGTGTAAACGCCAGGTCCGCGTCGATGGCGCGGAAGAAAAATTGGTCTTTCGCGCTGGCAAACAGGGGAGCGGAACCGACGCCCGTGCCGGCCGCTTCCAGGCCTTGCTTGACCAACGACACCGTCAATATAAAATTCTTGCCTGGGGAATGCTCGAGCACATATTCGGCCACGTACTCAGCTAAGGTTGCGCGCGGCACTTCGATGGCGGCTTGCGGCTTTTTCAGCGGCGGCAGGGGCGTGCCGGGCAGCAAAGCGGACAAGCCCAGCGCATCGACGTCGCGCGCCGTGTTCGTCAGCACCACCACGCCCCGCTTGCCGTCCGTCGTGAACGCCGCGTAGCTGGCGTAGCCGCCCGTCTGGCCGCTGTGCCAGGCGTAGGCATGCTCCTGTTGCTGCTCCAGCAGCCAGGCCAGGCCGATTTTCGTCTCGCTATCGGGCGCCAGCGGCAGCTGCGGCTTGATCGCCAGCGCATACGGGCGCAGCGGCCTGTGCATGTACGCTTGCAGGTAGGCGATCATGTCGCGCGCGCTCGAATACACGCCGCCGGCCGGCGCCACCACATTCAAATCCCAGGCGGGCGTGAGTTCGCCCGACAGCAGGTGGCCGGGCGCCAGGCGCGCCAGCATGCCGGCCGAGGGCGTGTTCGTGGTGGAACGCATGCCCAGCGGCACGGCGATGCGCGAGTGCAGCAGGGCTTCATAGCTGGTGCCGGCCTGTGCGGCCAGGGCCGTACCCAGCACGGCATAGCCGATGTTCGAATAGTCAAATGCCGTGCCCGGCGCATGGGGCAGGTGATAGGCGGCAAGAAACTGCCGCTGTTTTTCTGCCGTGTAATCGGCATACGGATTGGCCGGGTCCTTCGGCACGAAGTTGTCGGGCAGGCGCGGCAGCGAGGAATAGTGCGTGGCCAGGTCGAGCAGGCTGATCGTCTTGCCGTCGAAGGCAGGCACGGTATAGCCCGGCAATAATGCCGCCACAGGCTCGTCGAGCTTCACCTTGCCTTCGACGACGGCATCGGCCAGCAGCGCGCCCGTCATGGTCTTGGTAACGGAACCGATCTGGTAGACGGTGTCGGCGCCCGGCTTGGCGCTCTTGCCGGCATGAATGCTGCCAAAGCCGTAGACGGCACTGTCCCTGCCGTCGATCAAGGCGATGACGATGCTCGAATGCATGCCCGTGCGCGTCAGTTCTTCCGCGCGCTGGCGCACGGCATTGTCCAGTGCAGGGGCGGCCAGTGCGGCGCTGCCGGCGAGGCAAAGGGGGAGGAGGGCGAAAGTGGGTGTCATGGGAAGCCTTGTCCAGGGTGAATCGAATGCACGCCGGTGCCTGGATAAGGTCTCTGGCATGCCTGCTGAAGGATACGGCGCCAACATGAAGACTGCCTGAGTTTTATAGCATTTTTATCAGTACGCCAAGGCTTGCGCTGGCTCAGTTTTCAGTCATTGGCACCTCCAGCAAGCACGCCAGTTGCGCGCGCATGTCGACGGACATGCATTGCAGCAATTCACCGCGCCGGCGCGCATCGGCGCGTTTCTTCGACGGCACGTCGGCCAGGTCCGGCGTCCGGTAGGCCGCGCAGGGCAGGTGATAATTACCGTCGCGCATGCGCAAGGCGTGCAATTCCTGCCATGCCAGGTCGTAGTCGGCGGCGATATGGCGCCGGCGCCGGGCATTCAGGGCGATGCGGTTGTCATTGCTGATCAAAAACACGTTATTGCAGGCAAAAAAATCGCCGAAATCGCGCAAGGCCGTCACCATCAGGTTTTTCGGGCGGCAACCGTGCAGCGCCCGCGTGGCTTCCTTGACGGCCAGCTTGCCCGCTTCCGAGCGCAAGCCTTGCAGCGCGCCCAGCTGCAAGGACACGCCATCGGCGCGCGGCACGAACAAAAAGCTGGCCAGGTAGAAGGGTTGGCCATCGCGCGTCAGGCGAAGGCACAGTTCGCCTTCGCGGTAGCTGTCGTGGATGGCCGTCAGCTGCAGGCGGTACAGCGCTGCATCCTTGCCTTCGAACGCGGCCAGCACGACGGGCTGGCGCGCGGCCCGCTCGACCAGCGCGCGCGCGCCCGCTTGCCACAGGAAGCGGTAGTGCCCTTCCAGCAAGGCCAGGCGATCCGTGCAACCGAGCTGGCGCGATGCGTACGGGCGGTAAATCTTGAAGCGCAAACAAGGATGCAATTGGGCCAGGGAACTCAAGCCGGGCATGCTGCCCAGGAAGGCTTGCCAGCGCGTGCGCTGGCGGGGGAAGAAGAGGGCGCCCAGCGCCGCTTTCAGGCGGTGCCCGCTGGCGGGGTGTGGCAGGGCGGCGCCGTGGCGCAGGGGTAAAGCGATGTCATTCATGGTTCAGCCGGAAAATGGCAGGCGCTGCACAATGAGAGCCTTGCCAATCTGAATGCTACGTGGGCCAGGTGAATTTCATATTAAGAAACCTGATGCCGGCCCACCCGGGGCCAACATTTAGAGGATGACAACTAAATCATTGCCCGCTGGCGACACGGGCTTTATTCTGCTTGCCTGATTAATCACTGAGGCGCCCATGAATCACCGCCAATTGCTTGCCATTCCCATGCTGCTCGCCGCACTGGGCGTCCAGGCGCAAGACCGCACGGCCGATCCCCTGGGGCCCCTGGCGCAATGCATCAACCGCAGCCAATTCCAGTTCAGGCAGCAGGACCGCTTGCCCGCGCACGTGACGACGCGCAGCGTCAAGCTGGCAACGGGAGAGGGCCAGGTCTCGGTGGCCGATGGCTACCGGCTGATGTTGTTCCACAAGAGCAGCTTACCGTTCGTGAATCTGAAGATCGAACGCAGCGCGGAAGGCCGGTTTGCCGCCGACCGCGACACCATCGTGGCGCAAATGCAGCATATGTCGGCCACCAGCAAGCCTCCACAGCTGGTGCCGCTGGAAACGGACACGCGCCAGGGCGTGGAAGTGCTAGGATTGAATAACCCGAATATCACACGATCGTCCGGCGTGATCAGTCTGTACACGCTGCTGCATGACGCCAGCGGGACGGTCGCCACCGCCTATCTGCTCAATCAGCCGGCAGACAAGCGGGCATTCGCGACGGATGCGCAGTACCAGACCTTGCGCGACCAGTTCATCGCTGCGCTGGTCGCCTGCATGGCCAGCCCTGCGCAGTAAGGCGTGTGCGCATTGAAGGAGATGCCAGCCATGAAAAAAGCAGAACCGGGCACGCCGCCCCATGAAGAGGCGACCAACACCGCATCGGCCGCCAGCCAGATCGACGCGAAAATCGCCTCGCTGGCGGACTGGCGCGGCAAAACCCTCGCCAGCGTGCGCGCGCTGATACGCCAGGCGGATCCTGAAGTGGTCGAGGAAGTCAAATGGCGCGGCGTGCCCGTCTGGTCGCACGCGGGTATGATTTGCACGGGCGAAACGTATAAGCTGGCCGTAAAACTCACCTTCGCCAAGGGCGCCGCCTTGCCCGATCCGGCCGGCCTGTTCAATGCCAGCCTGGACGGCAGCACGCGCCGGGCCATCGACCTGCACGAAGGCGCGCACCTCGACACCGCGGCATTCAAGGCGCTGATACGCGCCGCCGTGGCGCTGAATACGGCGCCGAAACCAAAACGGAATTCTACTTGAGACATTATCTGTATATCTGGCACGACCCGGCCGAGCGCATGCTGGTCGCTTCCGGCATCGAATTCAAGGATTTTATTCCTGCCCTCGGCAAGGCTGGCGGCATCGTGCTGCGCAAGGGCAGCGCCGGGACGGCCAGGAAACCTGCCAGCTACCAGACCTTGGCGCGGCAGCAACTGCCAGCCCTGGTGCAGGAAGATATCGCTGCCTGCGGCAGCCATGCCTGGGCCGATTGGCAGGGCATGCCGCCCGCTTCCCCGGATGCAGGCGTGGCCGCGATGCTGGACCACCGTGGCGCGCTCGCACCGCTGCCAGCCTTGCGCAGCCGCTTTCTCGCCTTTGCCCACGACGACGGCTGGTATCTGAAACTGTCGTATGCGGCATGGGACGAGGTGGCGGCTTTGCTTGCCGGCGCCATCCCGCCGGCCTTGGGCACGCTCGATATGGATGCGTTGCAACGGGGAGGCGACGCTTATTGGCTGCAAGACGGCGTGGTCCAGATCGAGCTGAAAACCCACGATATCGACAGCGTGCTGAACCGCCGCCTGTAAGGAATGGATAGTACGCCAGCCATGTGCCTGATTCGTCCCTACGCCAGCACGGACATGCAGCCCTGCACCGCCATCCTGGCCCTGGCCGGACGCGACGCCTTCGGTCCTGTCGCCGGCAGCGCCACTTTCACGACGGCAACGCAGGGCGAAGAGCTCCTCGTTGCTGAATGCGGCGGCATCGTCGCCGGTTTTGCCGCCGTGTACACGGGCGACGCCCCCGATTACTTCCTGCACCACCTGTACGTGCACCCGGCGCACAGCGGCATGGGCATCGGCGCGCAACTGCTGGCGGCCGTCGTGGCGCGCTTCGGTCCCCGTCTGAGCCTGAAGACGCAGCTGGCCAATACGGGCGCGCGGCGCTTTTATGCGCGCGCGGGCTGGATCGAAGATGCGCAAGACAGCGGCGTGGACGCCATCGGCGCGTGGATACGGGTGCGCTACCGGCAGTGAGGAATGCTGCGCATATTCGTCGCCGTCGGCCGTCATGGGACAGGCGAAATAATGCGGCAGGTCTTGAAAGCTGGCGATGCCCGCCTGGGGCCATCATAGTGATCCCAGGCTATTGGACGGGGTCAAACATCACGCTTTGCTATCCATAAGCAGGGCCAGCCTGGCCGCCATGCCGGCATTGTCGCGCAGCAAACCATCTCTCTCCTGCGCCAATGCTTCCATTTTCTGCTGCGATGCTTGCCCATTTTCCGCCAGCATGTCGAGCTGCCGGTCTTGCGCAGCCAGCGCCACCCTGGCGTCGTTCAGCGCCAGCAGGGCCGTATCGAGCTTGGCCAGCAGGGCGTCGGCCGACGCGGCCGCCTGCAGATACTGAAATTCGAACTGGTCGCGCTCGGGGCGTACGGTGGCCAGCGCGTCGCGGTCGGCGGCCGCTTCGCTGGACAGCCGAGTTTGCTCCGCCTGCAGCTGGGCCAGGCGCATGTCTTGCTGCACCAGGGTCGCTTGCTGGCCTTGCAAACGCTGCTGCAGCTGGGCGTTCTCCTGCTCCAGCCGGCTGATTTGTTGCTGCGCCTGCGCCCGTTCCTCGCTGCGCTGCGCGGCGGCCGCTTCCTGGTAATGGTCGAACTGCGAGCGCACCTGCGCCAGTTGGCGATTGAGCGCCGCGATTTCCTCGCCCCGGTCGGCCAGGCGCTGCGTCAGGCCCGCGTTGTCGCTGTGCAAGGTGGCCAGGGTAACGGCGCGAAAATGGTGTTCTTCCTTCAATTGCGCCAGCGCATGCTGGGTGGCGCGCAATTCCTGGGTGAGGGCGGCGCGCGCCTCCGTCAGTTTCAACCGTTCGTTTTCCGTCTTCTTCAGTTGCGCCAAAGCCGCGTCGAGTTCCGCGCGGTTCTGCTGCATGCCCGTTTCCAGCTGCTGCGCCACGTCGCGCTGCTGCTTCTCATACACGCCGCGCATCGCCTCCATCAGCTCGGCCGGCAAGCCTGCCTCCGTTTTCACGGCGCCCGCGCCCTGGAACTCTTCCTTCCAGCGCTTCAACAGGGGAGCGATGGTGCTCTTGCTGCCCGTGCTGCCCAGCGCTTCGCGCACGCTGTCGACCGTGGGATTGCGCCCATCGGCAGCGACGATTTGGGCTGCTTTCATAACATCAGAGTACAGAATGCCGGTGCGGGCCATAAAACCACCTATGAGCGAAATTTAGTAACGTATTACATGATACGTAATATGGAATAATATTACGATATAAATTTTCATAATTTTTATAAAATATAAGTCGCGATAAGATTGCTTATCGCGGGTTATGGGGGTGGTTTGCATGGTATTCTGCGTATTTCCCAGTACACCAGCCCGATTTCAGCGATTCCATGCCCGATTTGCCCCTTTCCAAACGCCGTGTCGCCGCGCCCAAAAGCGCCGCCTTGGCTCCTGTGCCATTACACGGCGCCCTGATCGATGCCGAACTGGCCGCGCGCCACCAGGCGTTTCTCGCCGCCGCCACGTCGGACAACACGCGCCGCACCTACCGTTCCGCCATCCGCCACTTCCAGGCGTGGGGCGGGGCGCTGCCCGCCGACGAATCCACCGTCATCCGCTATCTGTTGGCGTATGCGGACAGCCTGAACGCGCGCACCCTGGCCCTGCGCCTGACAGCCCTGTCGCAATGGCATGTGTATCAGGGCTTTGCCGACCCTGCGTCTACGCCCACCGTGCGCAAGACCCTGGCCGGCATCGCCCGCCTGCACGGCAAGCCGAAGAAGAAGGCCAAGGCCCTGCCGCTGGAAGACCTGGAGCTGATCGTCGCCAGGCTGGCCGCGCTGGGCAGCGTCAAGGCCTTGCGCGACAGCGCCTTGCTGCAACTGGGATTTTTTGGCGGTTTTCGCCGCAGCGAACTGGTGGGATTGACTGTGGAAGACGTGAGCTGGGAGCCGCAGGGCATGGTGATCACCCTGCCACGCTCGAAAACGGACCAGCTGGGGGAGGGCATCGTCAAGGCGATCCCGTTCGGCGACGGCGTCTGTTGTCCGGCCACGGCCTTGCGCGCTTGGCTGGCCGCGGCGCACATCCGCACGGGGCCGCTATTGCGCACCGTCAATCAGTGGGGTCATGTGAGCGTGAAAGCGCTGCACGCGAGCAGCATCAACACGATACTGGAAGGCTGCGCCAGGCTGGCGGCGCTCGATTACGTGCCGGAACTGTCGAGCCACAGCCTGCGCCGCGGCATGGCCACCAGCGCACATCGGGCAGGCGCCGATTTCCAGGCCATCAAGCGCCAGGGCGGCTGGCGCCACGACGGCACCGTGCATGGCTATATAGAAGAGGCGGGGCGCTTCGAGGAAAATGCGGCGGGGAGTTTGTTGAAGGCGAAGAGGAAGCCGGCGGGCTGAGGGCGCCCGGCAACCTCCGGTATTACGTAGATACTACTTCGCTACGCTCCATTTCCAACTCGGTAGCGGAGCTTAATTGCGCCGCAATGAGAGCGCTCAGATCAACGTCCGCACCGCCGTCGGATACGTCCGCGCAGGTATCGATAATTAGCTGAAAACAGTTGTCGCGTATCTCCCGCGTGTCTAAATCCAGCGGCGGAGGCGCCAATAGCGCGATTTCCAGTCCAAGCGCGAAGGCGCGATACGCCGGATATTCCTCGTATTTCCCTTCCTGGTCAGGCGAGAATCTGAGACCAAGTGCCTGGGCCAGAACGACAACAGTTGCTTCGAATGACAGCGTTGGTCGAATGTTCAGACAAGCCGTAAAATAGCTTCCACTTTGAAAATGGCGCATGCAACCTCTGGTGTAAATTTAAAATGCATGACCTCTTGCCACGTCAGGTTCGGACGTCCGCTCCTGGCCGGCTGAAGCCGCCTCAAATGCCATACTTGTTCTGAACGGCGGCCTTAAGCTCAGCCTGCGGCAAGCCTCCTTGCTGCCAAAACGCAAAAAAATACTCCAATGTTCCGGCAGAAGCGTCCATATCCATAGGATGCAACACGCAGATGGCAGTTCTTATTTTCAAAACGTCTGGCTCGTCCGATTGATCGCGCCCTTCGATTGCTCGCCAGAGGCGCACTCGCTCCGCAATGACTTCCTCAGCCGTCGCCGCGCCGGTGATGAATCGATTCGCCACAGCTGCGGCTGACTTGGCAGCCTCAGGCAATTGTGAAGTCACGCTTCCTATCGCCTCAATCATGAATTGCTGAGCTAAAAATTGTTCTGCTGGGTCATCCAAGTCCACCGCAGATGCGATAGCATCAAAAAGTTTATTATTCAACATTTGCATTCAGTTTCAGTGATTGCTCGATGCCCACATCGGGGCCGCTTCAGGCCGGTTGCGGTCGGTGGCGACCATCCGAAATTATTGCTCGTCACGCAATTGCGCCCGAGCTTCTGACAGCGCTTGACCATATTCCATATTAAATGGAGCTACTGATTTCTTCTCAAAAATGCAGCACAAATTCCAGAGCGCCCTTTGTTCTGCTTGGTCTATTATGTCCAATTGGCCTGAATCAGAGTAGCGCCTCAAAAACTCAAATAAAACAAGGGCCTCATCAGCAGTAAGTGTTATGTGAATTTCAGAATTTGTATGCTCGGTCATATGATGTAAATTCGCGCTTTATCTTCGTCTGTAAATGGCCGATTGCCGCTGTTGGTGGGTGACGCATATGCCTTGTTTTTTCTGCTTTTGGCGGAACTCAGCCTAAGTCTTCAGGACAGCATTTCAACGCAGTTCGTCAGTCTCTCCGAATATGTTTGCCATGTATGGCATTGTTAATTTTTTGAAAAGCAAAAAACAGGAAAGTGGTTTTACGAGACGCTCGAAGATAGCGGCTTGACGAAATGAATGCGCTCCCTGGCAGGATCACCAAAGTGCTCCAACAGCCGTACCTGGTATCCATTGCGGATCAGCAAACGCAGCATGGCGGGATAGCGGTTCATCGATTTCACCGTGACGGCCGCAAAGCCATGTGCGTTGCCCAGGCTTCCTGGGCTTCCAGCAGCCGCTGCGCCAGTCCCGTCTTGCGGTGCGCGGGCAGCACGCCGCCGAGCCAGCTATACAAGGAACCATCCTCGGCGGCATATCCCAGCTTGCCGCCGACGGGCTGGCCGTCCGCTTCCGCGATGAGCACCAGCGCACTGGCGGGCAGCCGCTCCTGCAACTGCGCCAGGCTGCGCCGCTGGTCGAATTCGGGTATTGCCTGCAGCACGTGCCAGGCTTCCGCGATGCTGCCGGGCCGTATCATGCGGCCGCTTGTTCCCGGGGGCGGATGATCATGCAGGTGGCTGTCGCGTGCGCATATACTTTACCGGCTTCGTCGCGGATCGTGCCCTCGGAAATGACCAGGTTGCGTCCCGCATTGATGACCTTGCCTTCAGCGTAGACCGTCACGTTGAAGGGCAGGGGACGGCACATCTTGATGTTGAGGTCCGTCGTGCCGTAGCTTTCGCCGGCCGGCAAGACCGTGTGCGTGGCGCAGCCCGTGACCGTGTCGAGCACGGTAGCGGCAAAACCGCCGTGCACGCCGCCCATGGGATTGGTGTGCGTTTCATTTGCCGTCGCCGTGAAGATGACACGGCCATGCTCGACCGTCTGCGCATCCATGGGCATGGTCTTGGAAATGCCGGGCCGGGGGAACAGGCCTTGCGCGAAAGCCTGCATCAGTTGCAAGCCGGTCATGTCGTTCGGGTGCATGGTAACTCCTGTGGTGGTGATGTGGGATGGGTCAGACATCCTGCGCAAAACGCAGGCGCGAGGCGTGCAGCAGGAAGCGGGCCACGACGGCCAGTTCTTCTTCGCTGAAACCTTGCTTCAGTTGTTCATTCAGGCTGTCGAGCAGGGGCAGGGCGGCGGCCAGCACCTCGCCGCCCCTGGGCGACATGTGCAGGGTGCCGGCGCGCGCGTCGAGCGCCGACTGGCCGCGCACGATGAGGCCGTTTTCTTCCATGCGCGCCACCAGGCCCGTGACGGCCGAGTTTTTCAGTTGCAGCGCCCGCCCCAGATCCTTCAATTGGCAGCCTTCCTCGCCCTTCAGGGCAAACAAGGCGACGACTTGCGTGCCGGAAAATCCAAGTTCGCTGCTGAAGACGGCATCGGCCGAGCGAAACAGGTTCTGGCGCGCCAGGTTAAGCAGATTGAACAGGCGCGGCGAACGCTCGCCCAGCGGGCAGGCGGCGGTTGTATCGGGGAGGTCAGTATTGGTACGCATGCGGAGTATACTACTACGTATGCGTAATAAAGCAAGCAATCGATTCTCAAGTACCAGCGGGAGGCAAATATCGACTGGCGGTCTACGGGGAATTCGCCAGGATGAAGACTGCCTTTGCCCCTGACTGACGGGTCGCGATAATATTAGCACCCTGTATTACGGGGTGACTAAACGTGTCTACAACGTTCGAATCCGGAAAAATCGAAATGACCAGCATGTTGTCTGTGATCCGCCAGTACAGAATCGGACCCGAGACGGGACCGCCTTTGCGGCCAAAAGTCGCGCGTACTATTGCGTCCTTGTCGAACGAGAAAATTTGCTGCAGATCCGGGTCGATCAATGTCAACGTCTTGCCAACCAAAGCAAGTTGCGTCCAGTCGGTCAGATTTTGCGGTTCGGGCTTCACACAGCCGAACAACGGTAATGCAATCAGCGATATGACTAATTTTCTGCGCATGGCACTTTCTCAAGTTGTGATTTTAAAAATCCTGGATAGGCAAACCAGCGTTACCTATAGTGGAAAATTACCAAACCGATAATGTCACATGCTGACCTGAGAGGCAATTCACAACGCATTCTGAACTTTGGTTTCTAATCGCGATGATGGCGCCCCACATACCGGGCTCGCGGCCGTATCAGGGCTGCGCTGGCGGCTTGCTCAGCGGCATGCGCGATCCAGCCGGCCGAACGGGCCAGCGCAAACACGCTCATGCCCGCGCCTTCTGGCCAGCCGAAAGCCAGCTCCATCGCGGCCAGCGCCAGGTCGGCGTTCGGCTTGGTATCGAGCAGCTCGCCTGCCGTGGCGCACACGGCCAGGATGGCGCGCAGTTGCGGATGCGCGTGCGACAGCGCCGACAAGCGCTCCAGCAAATACGCGGCGCGCGGGTCGCCGTGCGGATACAGCGGGTGGCCAAAGCCGGCGAATTCCGGCGCGATGGCCGCGTAGTATTTGCCGATGGCGGCCCTGGCATCCCTGGCGTCTGGCGCGGCAAGCGCCTGCGTCAACATGCGCCTTGCGGCCGCACTGCCACCGCCGTGCTTGTCACCGGACAAGGCCGCCAATCCCGCGCCCAATGCCGCCGGCAGGCTGGCGCCCGTCGAAGCGACGCAGCGCACGGCAAAGGTCGATGCATTCAATTCATGATCGGCCAGCAGCACGAGCGCGGCGCGCAGCAATTCAGCCTGCTCCGCGTCGGCGTTCCACGCCTGGGCTAGCTGCATGTGCAGCGGCAAGGCCGACGGCACCGTCTGCAGCAGGGCGGCGGCCAGGATGCGCATCAGTGCGGGGCCATATTGCAACATGGCCGCTGGGGCGGGCTTGGCCCCCAGCATGGCCATGGCAAGCATGGCGCGCGCCGGCGGCGTGGCATCCGGCGCGCTGGCCAACCCTTGCGGCAGGGCAGGCGCGTCTTGCCGGAAATAATCGCTTGCGCCATCGTCCCACAGCAGCCCTGCGGCCGCTTCCAGGGTCGCGTGCCGGGCCAGCGCTGTCGCATCGCAGCCCCGGTACAGCAATCGGCCATCGAGGATGTGGGAAATCTGCGTCTCCAGCACGGGCAAGCCCCAGTGCATGGCAGCCACGGCAGTCTGGCCGCCGCGCTTGGCGTCATTCTTGCGCGCCGCGAGGCGCAGCACGTCTTCCTGCGGATAGCGCTTGCGGCGCGACGTTCCATTGCTGACGGAAGCGAGCAAGCCCCGGCTCACATAGGAATACAGGGTGGGCAGGCTGACGCCCAGCAGGCGCGCCGCGTCAAGAGCGGACAGATCGTTGTTCATGGCGGCCATTGTAGCGTTTGTCACTTTATATTGATTGATGGAATCAAGATTGACGGCCCGGGTGGCGCGTCACTAGACTCATGCCTTTCCCGGAGTATCCATGAGCACATTTATCATACGCACCCTGCGTCCGGACGACGCCGCCCCGTTACTGGCATTCGAGCAAGCCAACCGGGCCTGGTTCGAGCGCCATATCGACCGGCGCCCGGACGCTTTTTACAGCGTTGACGGCATCCATGCCCACGTCGCGCAATTCCTGGATGAGCACGCACAGGGCCGCATGCACCCGTGCGTCATCGTCGGCGAGCAGGGGCAATTGATCGGCCGCGCCAACCTCAAGGACATTGACCTGCAGCAAGGCGTGGCCGAAGTCGGCTACCGCATCGGGGAGCAGCAAGGGGGCAAGGGCCTGGCCACGGCCGCGCTGCACCACCTGATCGCCCTGGCGCAAGACGAATGGCGGCTGGCCAGCCTGTCTGCCTACGCCATCGACGGCAATGCGGCATCGATCCGCGTGCTGGAACGCTGCGGTTTCGTGCAGGGAATGGCCGTGCCCGATATTGCCATCGTGGAAGGCAACGTTGTCGATGGCCATGCCTATGCACTGGATTTGCGGGCGGCTGGGGTAGACTCTGTCCTGCTATAAAACCAAAGTTGCCAAATATGAATCGCAAAACCCCAAAACGCATCGTCGTCATCGGCGCCGGCATCGTCGGCGCCTCGCTCGCGTATCACCTGGCCAGCAAGGGCGCACAAGTCACCGTGGTCGAGGCGGGCGGCATCGCGTCCGGCGTGACGGGCACCTCGTTTGCCTGGATTAACACGTCCTGCGCCGGACCGGACCCCATCGCGGCCCTGCGCGGTGGCGCCATCGCCGCCTGGCGCCAGCTGGAAACGCAGGTGCCCGGCTTGACCGTGCGCTGGCATGGCGCCTTGTCGTATGGCACGCAGGATGGGCGCGTGTCGCCCGAATCCATGTTGGTAGATCGCGCGCGCATCACCCAGCTTGAGCCACATCTCAGGCAGCCGCCGGAACAGGCCGTCCATGAGCCGGAGCAGGGCGCCCTCGATGCCGTTGCCGCCACGCATGCTTTGCTGGCAGCGGCCCAGGCACTTGGCGCGACAGTCCGCACGCACACGCCCGTGCTGGGCTTTGTGGTCCGGGACGCGAAGGTGACAGGCGTGAAAACGGCTGCGGGCGTCATCGATGCGGACGAGCTCGTGCTGGCGGCAGGCACGGGCACAGCCCAACTGGCCGCGCAGCTGGGCGCCAGCCTGCCCATCCACGCCTCGCCCGCCATCTTCCTGCGCTACCAGGCGCCGCCGGGCCTTGTGCGCGGCATCATCTCCAGCCATGCAATGGAAGTGCGGCAAGCCGAGGACGGGACCATGCTGGCGGCTGAAGACTATGTGGACGAGGCGGCGGAAAACCAGCCCGCCGCCATGGCGCAGCGCACGGCCAGCGCGATCAGGAGTGAACTTGCGGGCGCCGATTCCATCGCCCAAGAATTCGCCTGCGTCGGCCTGCGCCCCATGCCCTTTGACGGCGTGCCCATCATCGGTTACCTGTCGCAGGTGGAAGGAGCATACGTGTGCGCCATGCATCCTGGCGTGGTGCTGGCGGCCATCGTGGGCCAGCTTGCCAGCGAGGAAATCGTCGATGGACAGCCCGCGTCGGCCCTGGAAGCTTGCAGGCCCGCGCGCTTTCTGGCGTGCTGATTCCTACGGCACCGGCGCCACAAACACGGGCAGGATGAACGGCGGCGGCTCTTGCTCATCGCCTTCCTCCGACGGGGCCTGCATGAAATCCTCGTTGCGCCAATCCCCGTTCACCACCCGGTCGGCGATCAGAGACAAATCCTGCGTTTCGCGCAGCTCGCAGCGAAACGGCAGCCTCCCATGCGAGCGCGACACCAGGCTGAAGCGCAACTGGCGGCATTGCGCATCGTGCCAGCAATAGAACAGCATCTCCTCGCCAACGAGCGCGCTGCTGCGTGCCGCGATCAATTCTCCGATGAATGCAACGATATCGGCCGCATGAATCTGCGGCGTTTCCTCGTCCGTGGGCGAAAAGCTCCACATATTGCTCATGGCTTCGTGATTGATATTATCGGGATCAATCTCCACGGCATCGTCTTTTGCCATGCTGAACCAGTTGTTGACGACGTTTGAGTGCATCATGTAAAGCTTTCAGTACTTATCAATATTTGTTTATTTATGCTTCACCGGCTGGATGATGCCGACGCATCCATTCATCCGCGACATCGCCCATGGAATTGAAATCCATGCTGTTCCCTTTATTTCATCTTTTGGCTATATTCTCATGCCATCGAAATGCCCGCGCCAGCTTTTCCTTCATTTAATGGCCAGGACGAGCGCAGTACCCCTTACCCCCTCGGCCCATCCGCCAGCAACTCCGCCAGCCTGGTCGTCAGCCACAGACTCGTCTCGCTGAGTTTTTTGCCATGAATCGACAGTCGCCGTACCGGCAGGCGCGACAAAGCCAGGGCAGGGCAGGGCACTTCCTGCAAATACCCTTTGTAATTGTCGTAGTTGGCGATGTTCAGAGGCAGAATCGCCCAGCCCAGCTCGTCCGCGACCATTTCCGCGATGCTGTAGAAACTGTCGGAGAACCAGACGGCGGGGCTGAAGGCGTGTTCGCGGTTCAGCTCGGAATCCATGATCAGCTGGCGGTAGCGGGTCAGCTCGTTGCGGCTCACTTCCTGGCCGTGGGCCATCGCATGGCCTTTGGCCACGAATACGCCTTGCGCCACGCTGCCGATGTGCTGCTGTTCCAGCACGGGAGAGATGGGGCCGCGGTCGAAGTGAAAAGCCACGTCGGCTTGCTGCTGCTCCACGTATTGCGCCACCTCGGACGCCGTGGCGTTGAGCATCACCAGTTCCAGCGCCGGGTAGCGCGCTGCCAGTTCCTTGACCAGGGTGCCGATGGCCAGGTAGGGCAGGGCTTCGTCCAGGGCCAGGGTCAGCTGGGCTTCGGGCGCCTCGCTCAAGAGCTGCGCCCGCAGTTGCAATCGCTCGGCCTGGCGCAGCAATTCGCACGCTTCCAGGTGCATCACCTTGCCCGCTTCCGTCAGCACGGCGCTGCGGCGCGAACGGTCGAACAGTTCCACGCCGAATTCCGCTTCCAGCAAGCCGATCGAGGTGCTGACCACCGATTGCGCGCGGCCCAGCCGGCGCGCAGCGCCCGAGAAAGAGCCGGCCGCGACGGCCGCCTCGAAGTAGCGCATTTGTTCCAAAGTCCATTGCATGGTATCCACCTATCTGTTTTACAGATGGATTTTAACTTGAATGCCATTCAGGGGCGACATAAAATGCATTTACATTTTCAACAACACGAGATCCGCCATGAAAAACGCTCAAGCCCATATCCCCGCCATCAGCTTCAGCTGGTGTCACGACGCCACCGCCGAAGATGCGCTGTGCAAGCTCTACCTTGATAACGTCAGCGCCGACTATATCTCCCATTCGGAGCTGCAAGGCGAGCGCGCCGATGCGCCCGGCAACTGGCGCGCGGACTTGCCTGAGGTGATCCGTGGCGAAATCCGCGCCGCCCTGTCGCATGACTGGGCGCATGGCGATTCGACCCTGCTGGCTGTCGCCACTTCCGGCTACGATATCGTCGGCATGGCACTCGTCTCGATAGACACGCGCCAGCGCGCCTCGAAATCGTTCGCCGCGCTGGACGACCTGGTCTTGCTGCCCTCCGTGCGCGGCAGCGGCATCGGCAGCCAGCTGGTGGAGTGGGTAGCCGACGAGCTGCGCAGCCACGGCATCGCCCGTCTGTTCCTCGAATGCGGCGCGCACAACCTGACGGCGCAACAATTCTTCCAGGGCCGCGGCTTCAAACAAGTCTCCGTCGTCATGCTGCGCGAACTCGACGTGCCAGCGGTAACCGCCGCCGTGGATGACAAGGATGGCGATCGTGGCTGACGCCCGCCGCCCTCGACAAGCCCAGGCCCGTGGCAGCCTGGAACGTAAATATTTGCGCAGCACCAAATTCATCCAAACCGATAGTTGTTAAAAGTTACATCAAACTCCATGAGTTATTTATGCATCCAATGAAAAAATGGCTGACGCTGGCCATCGTCTCCAGCGCCCTGTTCCTGATCGTGGTCGACATGACCGTGCTCTACACCGCCTTGCCCGCGCTGACGCGCGACTTGCAGGCATCCTCTTCGCAAAAACTGTGGATCATCAACGTGTACGCGCTGGTCGTCTCCGGTCTGCTGCCCGGCCTCGGCACCCTCGGTGACCGCTTGAGCCACAAACCCGTTTTTCTTGCCGGCCTGGCCATGTTCGGCATCGCCTCGCTGTGCGCCGCATTTTCGCCCGCGCCGGAATGGCTGATCTTTGCCCGTGTGCTGCTTGCCATCGGTGCCGCCTTGATGATGCCGGCCACCTTGTCCATCATCCGCCTGACCTTTACGGACAACCGCGAGCGCTCGTTCGCCATCGGCGTGTGGGCGGCCATCGCTTCCGGCGGCGCCGCGTTCGGGCCCGTGCTCGGCGGTTTCTTGATGGAACATTACTGGTGGGGTTCCGTCTTCCTGATCAACGTGCCCATCGTCTTGCTGACGTTGGTATTGGCCGCCGTCGTCCTGCCGAAACGCGCTGGTAACCGCGACAAGCCGTGGGATCTGAAGGGCTCGCTGCAAATCATGATGGGCCTGCTTGGTGGCGTATATGCGATCAAGGAGCTGGGCAAGTCGCAGCCCTCGTATGCGCTGGCCGCCGCCTCGTTTGCCGTGGGCGCCGTCTTCATGCTGAAGTTCGTGCGCCGCCAGAAGCGCCAGGCCAAGCCGCTGATCGACTTTGCCCTGTTCCGCGAACTGCCGTTTTCCAGCGCCGTGGCCGCCGCCATGGTGGCCTCCGCCGCCCTGATCGGCATGGAACTGGCACTGAGCCAGCACATGCAGCTGGTGCGTGAATTGTCGCCGCTGGAAGCGGGCTTGCTGCTGTTGCCGCTGCCGCTGGCGTCCGTGTTTGCCGGGCCATTGACGGGTTTCATGCTGCCGCGCGCCGACAAGGCCAAGGTACTGTGGGGTTCGCTGCTGCTGTCCGGTATCGGCATGGCATCGTATCTGGTGCTGCATGACGCCGCCGTTTCGGCCCAAGTGGCCAGCCTGGTGATCCTGGGCCTGGGCCTGGGCGCCGTCATGACGGCCGCGTCCAGCGCCGTGATGCTGAACGTGGCGCCTCAGCAAGCCGGCATGGCAGCCTCGATCGAGGAAGTGTCGTATGAGCTGGGCGCCGTCATCGGCGTCACGGTACTGGGCACCATATTGTCGGCCGTCTACAGCGCCACCCTGGTGATCCCGGAAAGCGCGGGCCTGTTACCGAATGCCCATGACACCCTCGATGCGGCGCTGCTGGCCGCCGAGCAGCTGCCGGCCGAACTGGGCCTGCAAGTGTCGGAACTGGCCCGCTCGGCCTTCGACAAGGCGTTTATTGTCGTGCTGGCAACGGCTTCCGCCATCCTGATGCTGGCAGCCGCCACCATCCGCCACCTGCATCTGCGGGCGCGCCGCGCGATCTGCGCGATTTGATGGTTCAGCGCACCAGCAGCGGCGCCACCTTGTCGCGCAAGACCGTCCATTGGGCGTCGTGCACGGCCTGGTTGGGGTCGTGTCCGGCGCGTTTCACCACGGTAAAATCCTTGGCCGGCGCCGTGATGCTGTCAAAGTAGGTGCGCGCGATGGCGGGCGAGGTCAGCAGATCCGCTTCGCCCATGATGAAAAACACGGGCAAGTCAAAGCGCGTGCCCAGCGCGGGCAGGTCGACCTTGGCGAACATGCCGTCGCCTTGCATGCCGATGAACTGGATGTACGAATAATCATCGGCTGCCTCGGCCGCTGCCAGGGCTTGCGGCGTGGCGTAGAACGGTGCCGGCTGCCACCAGTGTTTCGGCGGCGCATCCGTTGCCAATCCCTCATATTTGCGGTCGAAGCGGCGCAGGATGCCGAAGTTGCGCGGATCGGTCCATGGCGGCGCACCGAGTGCCGCCAGCTTGTCTACCGTGGTGGTGTCGCCGGCCGCTTGCGCCAGCGCAAGCACTTCCCGGTACATGCCGGTTTCGTTGGCCCGCGCATTGACCACCTGCGCCGTGCCGATATACGCGTGGAACAGGTCCGGCTGTGCCTTGGCCATGTGCACGCCCAGGATCGATCCCCAGGAACTGCCCATCAAAATGACTTTCCGCTGGCCCAGATGCTGTTCGATATAGCGGGCCACGGCGATGCCGTCGTCGCGCATCTGTTCCACCGTCAAGGGCACATCTTCCGTTGGCCGCTGTTTCGCATACGTCATGCCGGCGCCGCGCTGGTCCCACTGCACCAGGGTGTAGTGGCGTTCCCAGCCGGCGTAGATGGCATCCGCGTAGGGACTCAGCGCATTGCCGGGACCACCATGGATGAAGAGGATCACGGGATTGCCGCAGGCGGCGCCCGTGACCGTGATCCATTGCTCGATGCCATTGATGGGCACATAGCCCTGTTCGCGGACGGGCTGCGCGGGCGAGGCGCAGATGGACGGCGAGGCGGGCGGCGCCGCTTGCGCCACGCCGTAACAAGATAACAGCAGCAATGCCAGGCCTGTGATGCGCATATCGTCCTCTTATATAGTTGGGGGGAACTGCAGCGTGCAATCCTGCGCCTGCTTGCCGGCGATAAAGCGGGTACTGGCCTGTGCAAAGCAGGCGGGCGCCGTCCACAACAGGAAATGCGGGGCGTTCTGCACGGTGGACAGGGCCACCTTGCCGGCCTTGCTCTGCGTCAAAGCCTGTACCTGCGCCTGCGCGCCCGCGTACGGCGTTTTCGGGTCCAGGGTTCCCTGCAGAACCAGAGTTGGCGGCACTTTCGCCGGCAAGGCGCCGAAAAAGGCATCGCGCGGGTAGGTGGGCAAGCCGCCGCCCAGCAGGATGCGGGGCAGGGGACTGGTAAACAGCAGGTCCGCCTCGTCGCGGTCGATGTCGGTGGCGGCCCAGCCGGGGCGCAACGAAGGCTGCAGATTGTTTTCCGAATTGCTGATGATACTGACCAGCGGAATCGACAGCGGCGACTGGGGATAGCTGCCCAGGCTGGCCGCCGCCTGCGTCAACGTGGCGCGCACGGACGCCAGTTCCCCATCCTTGCCCTGGTCCAGCTCGCGCAACAGATACGGGATGCGGGCGCGGGCGGCCGGCACGTCGAGCATGCCGCCCAGGAAATTTTTCAGGTTCTTGCCAGGAATCTTCACCAGCAGGGCGGGATCCGCTTGCGTCTTGTCCAGCACGCGCCGGTACAGGGTTGCGGCCGGTTCGGCAATCGCCGCATGGCAAGCCGGGTCCGCGTCGCAGCGGGCCAACACCTGCATGCCGACCGTGTTGACCACGTGCGAACGCTGGCTCAAGTCCCAGCGCGCATCCGTTTGCAGCGGCACCAGCGAGTCGAATATGACGCCCTTGACGGGCAGCGGCCCCAGTTGCAAGGCGCGCAAGACCAGCTGCGTGCCGTACGACACACTGTATACATACACGGGCGGCTGTTTGCCCTTGGCCTTGCGTTCGCCTTCGATCAGGGCTTGCAAGTCGCGTGCCGCCATCGTGATGGAAAACTGGCCCGCGTATTCCGGTACAAGGCTGAGGCCGGCAAAGCAGCTGCCCCATTCGGCGCCAGCCAGGGCGCGGCCGCCGGGACTTTGTTCCGACTCTTCCACCTTGCACAGGCGAGAAGAATTGCCCGTGCCGCGGTGGTCGGGGATGAGGAATTCAAAGCCGGGAAAGCTGCGGCGCAAGGTGGGCAGCAAGTTGTAGAACGAAGCGCCCGATTCGCCGGGACCGCCCGCCACCAGCCACAGGGTGCCCTTGGCGGGCTTGCCGACAGGCACATCGGCCGAAAACTTGCGCACGAAAACGTGCATGGCGTCCGGATCACCGATGCCGCGGCCCTGGGTATCGTAGCTGCCAGGCACGTTCAAGCCCGAGCACAGGCTGCCGGGAGCGGCCGTATCGGAACAGGGCGTGAAAAACATCGGTTCGGCATGCAGGGAAGCGCTGGCAAGCGTTGCTACCAGCAGGGTCAAGCGGGGCAGGAAGGTCATCGGCTACTTTGGCAGAGGTGGAGATCAGCCACCAAAGTAGCGTTTTTTACAGCAATTGTCCAGATGGAAAGTTTTCCACGTGGATTTATTTGGCTTTACTGCCGCGCAGCAGCCTGAGGCCGTTCGCCACCACCAGCAGGCTGGCGCCCACGTCGGCGAACACGGCCATCCACAGGGTCGCCATGCCGGCCAGGGCCAGGCCGAAGAACACGGCCTTGATGCCGATGGCAAAGCTGATGTTTTGCACGAGGATGCTGCGCGTGCGCTGGCTCAGGCTGATGAATTCAGGCAACTTGCCCAATTCATCGTCCATCAGGGCCACGTCCGCCGTTTCGATGGCCGTGTCGCTGCCGGCCGCGCCCATGGCAAAGCCGATGTCGGCCTGCGCCAGGGCCGGGGCGTCGTTGACGCCGTCGCCCAGCATGGCGACCACGCCGAACTGCTGCTGCAAGGCCTTGATTTCATCCAGTTTATTCTCCGGCAGCAATTCCGCCTTGACCAGGCTGACACCGACTTCATCGCCGATGCGCTGGGCCGTCAGCAAATTGTCTCCCGTCAGCATCACGGTGGTCACGCCCAGCGCATTTAATCTGGCAATGGCGGACGCCGCCGTCGGGCGCAGCACGTCGGCCACGGCGATCACGCCCAGCGCGCCGGCCGAGGTGGCCAGCACCATGGCCGTGTAGGCTTGCTGTTCCAGCCGCGCCAGGATGGCTTGCAATGCCGGCGTCAAGACATTCAATTCCGTCATCAGGCGCGCATTGCCCAGATAGTATGTCTGGCCATCGATCGTGCCTTGCACGCCGCGCCCATGCAGGGCGGCAAACTGGGTGACGGGCAAGTGGCTGCTGGCGGGCGGGCCCGCCTTGACGATGGCGGCGGCCAGCGGGTGGGCGGAATTGGCGTCCAGACTGGCGGCCAGCAGCAGGATGGCGTCGCGGTCGCTGCCGTCCAATGCCACCACGTCCGTGACGGCCGGTTTGCCCATGGTCAAGGTGCCCGTCTTGTCGACGGCGATGGCCTTGATGCGGTAACCCGTTTCCAGGAATTGCCCGCCTTTCACCAGAATGCCGCGCCGCGCGGCCGCCGTCAGGCCGCTGACGACGGTGACAGGCGTGGAAATGACGAGCGCGCATGGGCAGGCGATCACCAGCATCACCAGCGCCTTATATACCCAGGCCATGAAGGGCGCGCCAAAAAGCAAAGGTGGCAGTACGGCCACCAGGATGGCGAACACGACCACGGCCGGCGTGTAGTAGCGGGCGAAATTGTCGACAAAGCGCTGCGTGGGCGCCTGTTTTCCCTGGGTTTCCTCGATCACCTTGACGATTTTCGCCAGGGTGCTGTTGCCGCTGTTGGCAGTGACGGTAACGTCGAGCAAGCCCCGTTCATTGATGGTGCCCGCATACACGACGTCGCCCACAGCCTTGTCCACCGGCATGCTTTCACCGGTGATCGGCGCCTGGTTGACGGACGATTCGCCGCTTTGCACGATGCCGTCGAGGGCGATGCGTTCGCCCGGCTTGACGCGCATCAGCGTGCCGATGGCCACTGTGGCGACGTTCACCTGCTGCCAGGCGCCACTGGCGTCGGCAACGGTCGCCGTGTCGGGCGCCAGTTGCATCAGGCTGTGCACGGCGTTGCGCGCGCGGTTCAGGGACAAGCCTTCGATCAGCTCGGCGATGGCGAACAGGAAGATGACCATGGCCGCTTCCGGCCACTGGCCGATGGCGATGGCGCCAAAGACCGCCAGGCTCATCAGGAAATTGATGTTCAGGGTGAACGTTTTCAGGGCAATCCAGCCCTTTTTCAGGGTCGGCCAGCCGCCCGTGGCGATCGACAGCAGGGCCAGGGCGATGACGAGGGGCGAACTGTCTTCATGCGTGGTCCATGCCAGCGCTTCGGCGCCGGCAGCGGCCAGGCCGGAAACCACCAGCAAGCCTTTTTGCATGCCGGACAGGCTGCCTTCGTTCGGGTCGCGCGCGACGACCGCGTCCGTCTCCATGGGAATCGCCTGCATGCCGATGCCGTGCAGCGCCGCTTCCACCGTGGCCAGCGACGGCAGGGTGTGGTGCACGTCGAGCACGCGGTTCATCAGGTTGAAATCGAGGCCCACGACGCCGGCCATATTGGCCAGCTTGTTGCGGATCAACCGTTCTTCCGTGGGGCAATCCATGTTGGCAATGCGGTATTTGGCCGTGTTGGCGCCGGCGATGGGCGTGCTGGGCAGGACTGGGCCGGTTGGGACGGCAGGCGTGGACGAGCACGCATGCTGGCTGGAACAGCAACTGGCCGCCTTGGGCGCAGGGCTGGGTTCGTGCGCATGCTTGTGGTCGTGCGCATGGGTATGGTTATGGCTATCGTGCGGCATCGCATCGTCCTTCCGGTTTCGTGTATGCTTCCATTAGAAACCCTGTAGCCGCTACAGGGTCAAGCGGAATTTGCATGAAAGAATGAAAAGGGGATACCATGCGTATCGGAGAACTGGCCAAACGGACAGATTGTGACGTGGAAACCGTGCGTTACTATGAAAAGGCGGGCTTGCTGCAGGAACCGGGCCGCAACAGCGCCGGCTACCGCGAGTACCGGGAAGAACACCAGGAGCGGCTGCAATTCATCCGCCATTGCCGCTCCCTGCAGATCGGCTTGACGGATATCCGTGCCTTGCTGGAATTTAAGAACAATCCGGCCGAAGGTTGCCAGAGCGTCAATGAATTGCTCGACCACCATATTCTGCGCATTGCCGAACAGATGGCGAATCTGCATACCCTGCAGCAGCAACTGGTGACCTTGCGCCATCAGTGCGACCAGCCGCAGCCGTCGCAAGACTGCGCGATTTTGCAAAACCTGTCCGAGGCGGCCAGCGGCCACGACTGCGCCTGCCATACCGAACTTCATTGAACCGATTGCTGCATGTTGAAACTGTTGCCTAAAAAAACTTTATTGACCTTATCCCTGCTGTCGCCGCTGAGCCATGCCGCCGATGCACCTGCCGCAGTCGGCCATTACCTGACTTTGTACGCCGTGCCCGGCGTGCCGCAAAATGATGATCCGTACACCTGGAGCACACTTGGCGGCAAGCAGCTGACGAAAGGCGTGACCAAGGCGGACGGCCGTGCCTATGTCAAGGGGGAGGAGGGGGAAGACACGTATATTCTGAAAACTGTCAGCATGCGCTGGCAGCTGAAGGTTCCCGCCGAATGCTGGCAGGGCGCCCCTGACGCCTTCCAGCAATGCATGCAACTGGCCAAAACCACGAGCCGTTATGATGAAGAGCAGGATGCGCTCAAGCTGGCGGAGCAGCAAAAGGAAGCCAGGATGCAGGCCAGGATCGCCGCCTATGCGGTGGCGGCCAGGGCCAACGACGATGCGCTGGCCTGGCTGGGGCGTTTGCCTTCGAGCTGGACCCTGGAAGGCTATGGCAAACGCCTGCTGGGCATCGGCGACAAGATCGCCAGGCATATCGCCGACGAAGTCCCGCAGGACGGGCCGGATGCGCGCCAGTTCGTCTGCCGCGCGCCCGACTACTACGGTTCCGTGCCGGACCAGGCCGCTGTGAATGCCTGGATAGGCGCGCCGCGCGACGTGCGCAAGGTGCGCTCCGGTCCCGCCTGGGATGCGCTGGTGGCGGCCGGCGAAAAGGGCAACTGGATGGCCCGGCTGGCACTGTATTACACCTTGTCCAGCGTCAACGTCAGCGAGCTGAGCCTGCTGGAACAGTACCGCATCGTGCAATTGATGGAATGGCTGCACAAGAAGCAGGTGGGCGGCCTGTATAGCTACTTCAGCGCCAGCATGCCTGCCGCGCCCGGCAATTCCCGCAGTGCCGCCTGGCGTTTGCAGGACCAGGCCTCGCTGTATGCGGCCATGCTGGGCAGTTACGATGACCAGAACAGCCGGGGCAGCGTCTTGCAGGCGGACCCGGACCCCGCGCTGGCCGCGGCGGGGAATAAAATGCTGGCCTGTGCCAAGGCCGCATTGCCGCCACGTCACTAACGCGGCAGCAAGGGCGGGCCGCCATCACCGAGGCGGAATGCGTCGACCACGCGCAATAAATCGTGCGCCTGGTCCTGCATGCTTTGCGCGGCCGCGGCCGACTGTTCGACGAGGGCGGCATTACGCTGGGTCAATTCGTCCATTTCCGTGATGGCATTGTTGACTTCCTCGATGCCCTTGCTCTGGCGCTGGCTGGCCGCCGTGATGTCGTTCATGATTTCCGTCACTTGCTGGACGGAGGCGACGATATCTCCCATGGTGCGCCCGGCGCTGTCGGCCAGTTCGCTGCCCGTTTCTATCCTGGCAACGGAATCCTCGATCAGCTGCTTGATTTCACGCGCCGCCGTGGCCGAACGCTGCGCCAGGCCCCGCACTTCGGTGGCGACGACGGCAAAGCCGCGCCCCTGTTCGCCTGCGCGCGCCGCTTCCACGGCCGCGTTCAAGGCGAGGATATTCGTCTGGAACGCGATGCCGTCGATGACGGCGATAATATCGACAATGCGCCCGGAACTAGCCTTGATCGAGCCCATCGTTTCGACCACCTGGCCCACGACGCGGCCGCCTTCCAGCGCCACGTTCGAGGTCGACAGCACCATCTGGTTGGCCTGGTGCGCGTGATTGGCATTCTCGCGCACGGTATCGGTCAAGGCGTGCATCGACGATGCCGTTTCCTGCAAGGAATGGGCTTGCGACTCGGTGCGGGCCGACAAATCGGCATTACCGAGCGCGATTTCACTCGCTTCCACCGTGATGGTGGAACCCGCCTGGCGTATCTCGCCCAACAAGGTGTTCCAGTTTTTCAGCACGGTGGCCAAGGCGCGTGACAGCTTGCCCACCTCATCGTCGCCCTGCGCCTCGATGCGCGTGGTCAGGTCGCCGGCGGCCAGCGATTCGGCGGCGCGGCAAGCGTCATCGATGGGCCGCACCACGGAGCGCGCCACCCACGTGGCGATCAGGGCCAACAGGGCGAAGCCGATGGCCATGGTACCCAGCGACAGCCAGCCGGCGCGCTGGCCCGCATTCTTGGTATCCTGCAAGGCATAGACGGTGCGGTGGTCGAGATTGAGCAGCACCTGGCGCAACTGCCCGCGCACTTGCTGGTAGTGTCCGGCGGCATTTTGCATCGCCGCCACACCCGTATTCGGGTCCATGGACGCCAGGTCCAGCGCCTGTGCCACGCTGGCACGGTAGCGCTCGATGCCCGGCAGCGCCTGGCCCGCTTCCGTGGCGGCGCCCGAGAATTTCTGCAGTTCCTTCAAGCCTTGCGCAATGGCGTTCAGCTGGCCATCCGTTTGCGTACCGAATTGCTTGAACTGTTCGTCCGACAGGCTGGCCGCGATGGCAATCTTCGCGTACACGTCGGCGTGGACTTGACCCAGGGCAATGGCTTGTTGGTTCGCAAGCCGCTCGGCTGTGAGGGTGACGTCTTTCAGTTCGCGCATGCGCTGCTCGTTCTGCTGCATGGCGAAGTAGGACAAGGCCCCCATGGCCAGCAGGCAAGCCAGCGCGACCACCGGGACGATCAACATCTTCTGTGCGATTTTCATCGGAACCCATATCGTCAAGAGAGCGGAAAACCATCGCGGCGCTGGCGGCGCGGCGGCTGGCTACAGGTAGATGCCGCCGCAGACGACGGTCTCGGCCAGCTTTTCGCAATACATCACTTTCGGCTCGATCTTCTTGGTTTCCGGATTCGTGAACTTGTATTCCTGCCAGAACGTGCCCTTGCTCCTGGCCAGGTCGACTCTTTCCTTGACGAAAGCCTTGCCATCGATATCCTTCAATTCGATCAGGTTCTTGCCGACCATTTTCGGGTTGGCGCCATGCGCGGCCACCGTGCCGTCGAGCTTGTAGACGACCAGGTACAGGTCGTGCAGGATGAATTGCGGCGACTTGGCCGTGATGTCGCCATACGCCTTGGCATCGCCGGCACTCTTGATGTAGGCCACGCCTTTCTTGACCATGGCTTCGGCGTCGGCGCGCGTGGCGCCGCCTTCGGCAGCGCTGGCGATACCAGGTAGCGCAGCGGCGGCAAGGATGAGCGACAGGCACATGGCAGGGGCGAACTTGGGCATGAGAATCTCCTTCACATTGCGGCAGGGGAAAGCCGGCGGGGGAACCGGTGCGGTAAGGCGGCGCCTATGGAAGTGCCGACGGTTCATGGTAGCGCGATGCCAGCGAGCATGCGCTGGTGCAACAGATATTTTTTCAGTGGGGCGTTTTTGCAACGCTGCGTGCAGCTTGCAAAAACGCTGTTTTCAGAGGGGAAACGGTGCTGAAGGCTATCGATACGCTAGTGTGGTGCCTGCGCCGCGCTACCAGTCGGCCGGGTCTTCCGCCGCCGCGCGCGCTAGGTCCTCGCGCCAGTCCTGCATCACCAGGCGGTAGATATCGGCAAAGAAGGCGCGCGGGTCGTCCATCTCGTCCCACCGGGCCGGCAGCGCATGCGTGCTTTCGGGGTCATGTTCGAGGATGGCCTGGAAATCGTAGGCGGGGTCTTGCAAGGCCTGCGCCAGCACAGCCACCAGCGCGTGGCGGTGGCGGTAGCCGAGTTCCTTGTATTGCGACGTGATGTCGCGCCGTATCAGCGCCGCGCGCTGGGCGGGATCGTTCATGTCCCAGGCATCCAGCTCCACGCCCAGGGTTTCTTCGCGGTCATACACGTCAAAGGGACCGAGGAAATGGTGCAAGGTGGGAAGGTAGGGGGCGTCGCTCCAGGGGCCGCGCAGCATGGGAGTCTTTCGTTTGATTGCTAAAGAGTTACGCGCATTCGGGCAAGGTCCAGCCTTCGTCGCCCATGTCCGTCGGGTAGATGGCGCGGTTCTGGCCCCAGCGCGCATGGTCGAGAATGCCGTCTTCATGCATGTCCAGCACCCATTCCGTGCTTTCCAGCAGGGTTCCATCCTTGTGATACACGCGGAAAAAGGTGGATGTGCTGAGGGCGCGCACGATGTTCTGCGGCACGCCGTTGCCGTAGTGCGGCACATAGGTCTTGATCACGCACGTGCCCTGATCGTTCCACTGCTGTGCATAGACGGTGGCATTGCGCGCCGCGCTCACCTTGATGAATAGCCAACCTGCCAACACAATGATGAGCAGGAAGGCGGCGGCGATCAGGCCGGTTTTCTTGAGTAGCTGCATGAGGTCATGGCATGGCCAAAAACGAAGTTGCCGCATTGTATGTCAAGAGCGGAAATACTTGCTGTACAGCACGTACTGCAAGTATTTCCCCGCGTATGGCCGTCTATTTCGCCAACGTCGCCTGCAGGGCGTTCGCCATTTCCAGGTGATGTTGCAGCGCTGGCAAGGTTTTGACGGCAAAGGCCTTGATGTCGGGATCGCTGGCTTTCTGGCTGGCGTCCGTAAACAGTTTCACGGCTTCCTTGTGCGCCGCCACGCCGATGCTGGCCGCATATTCCTTGTCGAAGGGCTGGCCTTCCAGGCGGCTCAGCTTGTCGATCTGCGCCTTGTGTTTGGCGCCGGGCTGGTCACTGACCTCGATCTGCTTGCTGCTGGCCAGCTGTTTCAGCTCGTCGGCCACTTTCGTATGATCGGTGACCATGGCGTCGGCGAATTTCTTCACCTCGGGATTGCTGCTCTTGCTTTGCGCCACTTTGCTGGCAGCAATTTCCGTGCTGCCCGCATCGGCAGCCTTGCTGAGGAATTGCTTGTCGTACGCGCCTGGCGCGGCAGCGGCGATGCTGTTGATGGCGATGCCGCTCAGGAGCGCCACGGCGGCGCCGATGGCCACGCTTTTCAGGGAGGGCGTACGCGAACTGGTGGTAGAGATAGGCATGGGAAATCCTTTCATATCATGAGCGCATGCGTGGTTTTTTCTGCAAGCTGATGACAATGTTAAGCCCGCAGCCTGCGCACACCCATAGGACAGTCACGACCATGCCCGTAGGACTAGTCCTGTTCGTTAGCGCACAATTCGACTTGTTTCAGCGCAAACAAGGCGGCAATGCCCGCATCGCGGCGCCAGGCGGGCATGCCGATATCGAGCCATTCTGCCATCGCGTCCAGGTGGGAGGGTTCCGAGACGCTGTGTTCGAGTTCGTCGAGCACCGTGTCGCGGTCGATGTACAGGCTGTCCAGCCAGGCGTCGAAGGATGGCGCCAGCTCCATCATTCCGTGGGCCCGCTTGCCCGTCCAGTCCGGCAACTCCTGCACATAGGCCAGTACCCGGCCGCCGCCTTCCTCCGTCAGGTCCAGGTAGACCATGGAATTGCCCCCATCGCGGGCGAACGGCAGGATGCGCACCGGCATGTCCGTATGCTTGCGCGCGGCGCGGATCTCGCCCACCAGGGTTTCATCGCAGAAATCGCCTTCGTCGGCGCTGAAGAAGGTATTGAAGCCCATTTTTTCCACGCCGCCATTGCCGTCCGGCACATCGCAGGTGTAATCAAAATAAGCGCCGTTGGCTACTTGCAAGAACGCGAGGAAGGCCGGCGGCAACGGTGCTTCCAGCAAGGCTTCGATGGCGGCGATCTGCTGCACCGTGGGGGCAGGCTTGGCGCCCTCGAGCGCCAGGTGGCGGTATTGCGTGTAATAAGTCATTGATTATCCTTGTAAATTTCTTGCGACCGCCACGCCGTCCTCGCAGCCCGTCTCCACCTTGGCCAGCGCATCGACGAGGCCGGCGCGCAGCACGGCCATCGAGCGGGCCTTGTCGTCTATCTGGGCAATTTTCGTTTCCAGCATTGCTCGTTTGGTGCCCGCATCGAGCGCGTTTTCCTGCCATACAGCAATGACCTCGGCGATTTCCTTCAAGGTAAAGCCCAGCGCCTTGGCGTGGCCGATCAGCTCGATGCGCCGCAGCGCCTGCGCCGAATATTCCTTGTAGTTATTCGTCAAGCCCGGCTGCGGCGCTTCGTCCAGCAGACCCTGGCGCTCATAGAAGCGCACCGTGTCCTTGCTCACGCCCGTCAGGCGGGTAATTTCTCCGATGCGCATCGTTTTCCCTTGACCGTGGACTAAAGACCGCAGTTTACAGTAGAAACACTTTCAACTACGACACTTTTAACATGCTCCCATACGACTACACCAAGCAGACCGTGCTGATCACGGGCGCCTCGTCCGGCATCGGCCGCGTCTTCGCGGAAACCCTGGCCGCGCGCGGCGCCCATTTGCTGTTGCTGGCCCGTTCCGGCGCAGTGCTCGACAGCCTGGCCAGGGAACTTTCCCAGCGCCACGGCATCCGCGCGCATGCGCTGGTGGCCGACCTGGGCCTGCCCGGCGCCGCAGCACAAGCCCACGCGCAAGCCTGCGCGCTGGGCATGGCGCCCGATGTACTGATCAATAGTGCGGGTTTCGCCACGCACGGCCGCTTCGAAAGCATCGATCTGGCGCGCCAGGGGCTTGAGGTGGCCGTCAATTGCACGGCCCTCATGGAACTGACGCACTGCGCCTTGCCGCACATGCTGGCAAAAGGGCGGGGCGCCATCATCAATGTGGCGTCCACGGCCGCGCTGCAGCCCGATCCCTACATGGCCGTGTATGGCGCCAGCAAGGCTTTCGTGCTGTCGTTTTCGGAAGCCCTGTGGGCCGAAAACCGCAGCCGCGGCGTGCGCGTGCTGGCCCTGTGCCCGGGCGCCACGGAAACGGCCTTTTTCGACGTGGTGGCGGCACCCGAAGCGGCCGTGGGCAAGCGCATGGATCCTCAAGCCGTCGTCGACGAAGCGCTGCGCGCGCTGGACCGTGGCCGCAGCAGCCATGTGGCAGGCAGGCCGAACCGGCTGCTGGCGTTGCTGCCGCGCTTGCTGCCGCGCCAGACCGTGCTGGGGATCGTGGAAGGCATGCTCAAGCCGAAGGTGGCGTAGGCTTCAGAAGGCCATGGTGGAGGACATGGCTGGCGCGGTCAGCATGGCTTGTCGCTGCGCATGGTGCCTATTTGATGGCGGCATTGATAAAAACGTCGTCGAGGTTGCGCGGTTCGCGCGCGACCTTGCCCGTGCGTTCGAAGCGGAAACGCGCAGACATCGCATACGCAGCCTTGCGCACGCGCATGATGGAACCGAGCGGCCGGTGCGCCAGCAAGCCATGCCAGGGACTGAAGGCCATGCCGTCATCGACGGCACGCGAAAGGGCTTCGCTCCAGCCCGCCTGCGGCTGGGCCGTGATGCGGGCCACGGGCAGATACGGGCTGTCTGCCTCGGGCCAGGCGACGGAAGCGTCTTCCAGCGGCATGCTGGCGATGTCGCGGCACAGCTGGATACGCACTTCCCAGGTGGCCGCATGGCGGGCAAAGTAGGCCACGACGGCGTCGCGCAAGCCATTCGGCTTGCCATCCAGGTCGACAGGCGCACCTTTCAGGGCTGACAGTTCCGGCAACACGGGCACCAGCGCCACCTTGGCCATGTAGACGCCATATAAAATGGGCGCCTGGCTATAGTAGGTTTCGCCCAGCACATGGGTTTCCGGATGGCCACCCAGGCTTTTCAGCGTACCGCTTTCGCCACCCACGGCTTCGAGCGCCTTTTCCGCTCCCTGCAGTACGGTCGACAGCGCCTGTTTCAGGCGCGGGACTTTATCCGTGGTACTGGCCAGCAGCTTCAGGCTGCCGAGGAACTTTTTCGCGCTGGGTGCGAGGAAGGCGGGACCGTTGACGAGCACGAAATCCTGCGTGCTGCCGGGCTCCGTGCCATCGTCCGGTTCCAGGCTGGACAGCTGCGTGCCCGGTACGCCGGTCACTTTGATGGCCATGCCACGCGGTACGGACACCTTGTCGTCAAGCATGTCGCCAGGGATGGTGGAGATGCGCATGACCACATCGTAGCTGGCCGGCGTGGCAAACAGGCCTTGCGCCAGCTCGGGCGCCAGGCCATCGAGTACCTGCAGGCGGGCGCGCAGCAAGCCGTGGCTTTTCGCATGCACGCTGCGCGTGGCATGGCCCGAGTCGGCATAGGTAGTGGCGGAAATGCCGTGCAGGGTCTGCAGCAGCTGCGCGCACGTCTCCTGCTCGCCGTCCTCTTCAAACTCGTAGCGCGGCTCGTAAGGCAGGGGCGGGCGTGGAATGGCGAACATGGCTTTTCCTTGTGATGGGTGAGTGTGCCCCCATCATTGCCGCCAACGCCACATCCTTCTGTTTGCTGGCATACACTGGCCCCTAAATACCTGCCGATGCCGCCTTTTGCGCCACGAAAGCGGCCGTCCGGTAGGGCACGCTGATGCTGTCCCGCCCGCGCAATGCCGGCTCCGAGGCGATCATCTGGCGAATCTCGTCGTCGATGCGCTGGCGTTCCTGCGGCGGCAAGGCGGCAATAAAACTGGTGGAGCGCACGCGGTTGAACAGCACGTCTTCGGCCGTGCCCGTATGCTCCTGGGAAAATTGTGTTTCCTGCAAGTGCGTCAGCCCCGCGTGGGGGAAGACGTGGCGCCAGGCGCCCGTGTAGTAGCGGGGCGTGTCGCCCTCGACACGGTTGACGATGGCGTCCAGGCTGGCCACCCAGGGCACGCTGGCGTCGCGCAAATTCCACACCAGGCCCAGCCTGCCGCCCGGCTTGAGCACGCGCAATATCTCGTCGAGCGCCGCCGGGGTCGCGAACCAGTGGAAGGCTTGTGCGCAAACAACGGCATCGACCGAGGCGTCGGGCAGGGGAATGGACGTTGCCGTACCTGCCAAGGCCTGGACTTGCGGCAAGGTTGCGGACAATGTCGCCAGCATGGCCGGCACGGGTTCCACGGCGATGACCGTGGCGCCCAGGTCCAGCAGGCGCGGCGTGAACTTGCCCGTGCCGGCGCCCAGGTCCAGTACGGTTGTGCCCGGCCCCAGGCCCAGGCTATCCTTCAGCCAGGCCGACACTTCCGGCGGGTAATCGGGCCGGCCCTTGACGTAGCTGGCGGCCGCCGTGGCGTAACCGCCGGCTGCCGCGTGATGGATGTTGCTGCTCATGCAAGACTCCTCGGATGGTCGTGGCATGAGCGTAGCAGATTCCGCACTGGACGGCGCCTCAGTAGCGCGCATCCCTGGGCTTGCCGCCCTTCGGCCAATCCTTGACCTTGTCGGGGAAGTCCGGGCGCGGCATGTGCGTAAAATATTCGGCCACGTCGACGGCATCCTGGTCGGACAGGTTGCCTTGCCCCAGCGGGAATTTCTGGCCGTGGCCCATCACCATGTTGGCCTTGACGAAGCCGGCCGCCGTGTAGGTGCGGGCCATGCCGGCACCGATATTGAAGGAACGGTCGCCCCACAGCGGCGGGAAGGCTACTACGCCATTGGCGCCCTTGATGCCCTCGCCATTTGCGCCATGGCAGACGGCGCATTGCTCGGCATATACTTTTTTGCCATGCACGGGATCGGGCAGCAGATTGCGGTCGATCTTCGCCACGCCGCGTCCCGCCACCTTGTCATTCGCCTGCGTGGCGCCCTTCATCCAGTCGATATAGGCGACCATCGCCTGCAGATCGGGGCCGTCCACGGGCAGCGGCTTGCCGTGCATCGAGCGGCGGAAGCAGCCATTGATGCGCTCGCCCAGGCTGATGATCTTGCCGGCGCGCGGCGCTTCTGACGGGAAGAAGGCGGAAATGCCGAGGAAGGGCGAACCGTTGGCCACCGTGCCGCCATTCAGGTGGCAGCTGCTGCAATTGAGGTCGTTGCCCACGTTTTGCGGCAGGCGCGCGCGCGTTTCCGTCATCAGCTGCATGCCATGGATCAGCTGGTTGGCATTCGGATCGGCCGTCAGGGCGGCGAAGCGGGGCGTGACGAAGCCGCCCGCGTCCGGCGCCTTGAGCTTGAGCTCCTTGCGCACCTTGGCGATCTGCGCAGGCGTGACGGGCGCGCCTTGATTGCCCCACTTGCCGCGCACAAAGGTGAGGATTTCCGCCAGTTCCGTGTCCGACAGGCGGTCATACGCGGGCATGCCGAAGGAGCGGGGCGAATGCTGCGTGACGGCCGACTGCCAGCCCGTCAGCGCGATATGGATGACGGAGGTGGCATCCTTCGACTGCACCGAGTCGTTCTGCGCCAGCGGCGGGAAGATGTTTTCCACGCCGCGGCCGTCGCGGCGGTGGCAGGTGGCGCAAAACTGCAGGTAGCCGAGGCCGCCGCGCGTGTTGTACAGGGCGTCGTTGCTGGCCGCCACGAGGGGCGCCGTTTTCTTCGGCGGCGCGGCCGCCCCATTCTTGGCGGGCAAACTGTGCAGGTAATGCGCCAGCGCATCGAGGTCGCCATCCGTGAAGTACTGCGTGCTGTGCGTGATGACTTCCGTCATGCTGCCAGCCGCCGTGCCGAAACTGTTGCGGCCCGTCTTGAGCAATTGCACGATGTCGCCCGGTGTCCACAGGCTGCGCAGGTTCACCGCATGCCAGCCGTCGAAGGTGAAGCCGGACAGGTAGTGCTTGCCGCCGCTGCCATCCTGGCCCATGGTCTTTTCCTGGAAGACCACGCCGCGCGGCGTGTGGCAAGAGCCGCAATGGCCGAGACCCTGGGCCAGATAGCTGCCCCGGTTCCACATGGCCGACTTGGCGCTGTCGGGCTTGAACGGCGCGTCGTCGAGGAAGACGGCGTTCCACAGCGACAGGCCCCAGCGCATGCTGAACGGCCATTTCATGTCCGTTTCGCGGTTTTTCTGCGCCACGGGCGCCACGCCGCGCTGCAAATAGGCGTACAGGGCTTGCATGTCGTCGGGCGTGATCTTCGCGTAGGAAGGGTAGGGCATGGCCGGATACAGGTTGTGCCCGTCCGCCGCCACGCCCTTGCGCATGGCGCGGTCGAATTGTGCAAAGGTATACGTGCCCAGGCCCGTCTTGGCGTCCGGCGTGATATTCGTGCTGTAAATGGTGCCGAACGGCGTCTTGAGCTCCAGGCCGCCGGCCATGGCGGCGCCGTTCGGGCTGGTGTGGCAGGCCACGCAGTCGCCCAGTCGGGCAACATACTCGCCGCGCTTGATCAGCTCGGCCGACGCGGCGGGCGCAGGCGCGGCCCAGGCGCCGGCGCAGAAGGCCAGCATGCCCAGGAGCATGGCGGCAAGCCGGCCAAACAGCGAGGGGGGAGGAAGCAGGAGGACGGTGCGACCCGCGATGCAGGATGGAAATGGCGTTCATGGTGACCCTTTATTATTACGCGCAAGCTTACGCAGTCGTCACCACGGCGAACATTGGGAGTTTCTTTCGATCGACTAGGTAATTTTGCCTAGTGTTTTACGCTGGAAAATCGTGTAGGCCAACTTACAAGCTGGCCATGATGCGCTCGCGCAGCCAGCGGTGGCCCGGCTCAAGGTGCATGCGCTCGTGCCAGACCATGGCCATCTCGTAGTCGGGCAGGCTGACGGGCGGTTCCCACGTGCGCAGGCCGCCCAGCGCGTTTTTCAGCAGGCGCGACGGCAGCAGGGCCACCATGTCGGAAGCGGCCAGCAGGGGTGGCACGATGAGGAAGTGCGGCACGGACAGCACCACCTTGCGCGTGCGCCCCAGCGTTTCCAGGGCCGTATCGACGTTGCTGCGGAAGCCTCCGCCGTTGGGCGAGACGACGATGAATTCCAGCGCGCAAAACTGCTCGAGGTCGGGCGGCGTTTGCAGCAGCGGGTGGTCGCGGCGGCCCGCCAGCACATAGTGCTCGGTGAACAGGGTGCGATGGCGCAAGCCGGGTGGCGCTTCTTCCTGCGCCAGGAAACCCAGGTCGACCTGGCCGCTTTCCAGGTCTTGCGCCATGCGCGCCGGCACGGCTTCGAAGACGGCCATGCGCGACAACGGCGCCTGCGCGCGCAGGGCGGGCAGCATCGGCAGCAAGATCGCATACTCGGTGGCATCGGCCGCCGCCAGGTTCCAGCGTACCTCGGCCGTGGCTGGCTCGAACGCCTGTTCCGGCTGCAAGACTTGTTCCAGCTGGGCCAGCACGGCTTGCAAGGGCGCGAACAGGGCCAGCGCCCGCGCCGTGGGCAGCATGCCGCGCGGGCCGGGCAAGAGCAGTGGATCGTCGAAAGCGGCACGCAGTTTGCCCAGCTGCACGCTGACGGAAGGCTGGCTCAGGTGCAGCCGCGCAGCCGCCCGCGTGACGTTGCGTTCAATCAACAGCGCGTTGAGGGTCAGCAGCAGGTTCAAGTCCAGTTTGTGCGAATCCATCTTACGCAAATTGTTCATGGCTATACCTTGTATATCAACTATTCATTTTCACTATGATAGCGCAAGCCCTACAGTAGTTCCTGTGATCTCCACTCCTCATCCATTACAGGAATAAACTGATGCAACTCCATGAATATACAAGCTTTGATGGTCTGGGACTGGCCCAGCTGCTGCGCGAGGGCGCCGTCTCGGCCGCCGAATTGCACGACGCTGCCATGCGCGCCTGCGCCGCCGTCAACCCGCAGATCAACGCCGTGGTCGAGCTGTGGCCGGCGGATTTGACTGCCATCGACAGCGCAGCGCCGTTCGCCGGCGTGCCATTCCTGATCAAGGACGTGGCCGTCACCATGGCCGGCCAGCGCAGCGAAGCGGGCAGCCGCCTGGGCGCCGGCCATGTCGCCGCGCTCGATTCCCACCTGATGACGCAGTTTCGCGCCGCCGGCTTGGCGACGTTCGGCCGCACGAGCACGCCGGAAATGGCCTTTGCCACCACCACGGAACCCGTGCTGTACGGCGCCACGCGCAATCCCTGGAATTTGGCATTGAGCGCGGGCGGCTCCAGCGGCGGCGCGGCGGCGGCCGTGGCAGCCGGCATCGTGCCGCTGGCCCATGCGACGGACGCGGCCGGGTCCATCCGCGTGCCGGCCGCCTCGACGGGCCTGTTCGGCTTGAAACCGAGCCGTGGCCGCGTCTCGAACGGCCCCGCGATGGACGAGATCTTCAGCGGCCTGGGCGTGCAGCTGGGCGTGAGCCGCACGGTGCGCGACAGCGCCGCCTTGCTTGACGCCGTGCAGGGAGTACTGCCGGGCGAGCCGTATCTGACGAGTCCGCCCAGCCACAGCTGGCTGTCGCAGGTGAGCGCGGCACCGGGCAAGCTGCGCATCGGCGTGCAGCGCGCCGCCTGCAATGGCGCCCATCCCGTGCCCGCCATCGACGCCGCGCTGGACGCCACCGTGCGCCTGCTGGAAAGCCTGGGCCATCACGTGGAAGAAGTGCAAGCCGCGCTGGGCGTGTCGTGGCAAGCGTTCGTGCATGCCAATGCCAGTATCTGGTGCGCCAACCTGGTGCTATGGATCGATGCCCTGGCGCAAGAAAGCGGGCGCGCCGTGTCGCTGGACAACCTCGAAGCGGCGACCCTGGCCTGTTACCGCCATGGACAGACGATCTCTGCCGTCGATTTCGTGGCGGCCCTCGACGTACGCAACACGGTCACGCGCCAGGCCGGCGCATTGTTTGAGCAATACGACGTCTTGCTGACGCCCACCATGCCGGACTTGCCGTGGCAGCTGGGGCACTATGGCGAAAAGGAGGAACAGCTTGATGGGCTGGGCTGGACGGCGCGCCTGTTCGAGCATTCGCCCTATACGCCGCTGGCGAACGTGGCGGGCTTGCCAGCCATGTCCGTGCCGCTGTCCATGTCAAATGAGGGCTTGCCGATCGGCATGCAGTTCATGGCTGGCTACGCCAGGGATGGCGTGCTGCTGCGCCTGGCAGGGCAACTGGAGCGGGCGGTGCCGTGGGTGCAGCGGCGTCCGCCCGTGTGGGCGGGGAATTAAGAAGGAAAAGAAGGAGGACTACAGGGCGGCGAGGCGGGCCGCACCGCGGCTTTCCAGGCGAAAGCGGACTTTTTCCCACAGCCGGTCGTGGAAGGGCAGGACGATCACGTTGCAGATCGGCTCGACCACGGCCAGCAAGCCGCCAAAGGCCATGGAACCCGTGGCCCAGTACATGACGCCGAAGGCCACGCCCATGTGCAGTGCTGTCTGGCTGAGTTTTTCTCCCGCCAGGGCGGCAAAGCCCAGGCGGCTGGCGGCGTAGCGGCGACGGATCGCGTGCCAGGCTTTTTCGTGCCATGGCAGCAGGGCAACATTAATGACCGGTTCGATGATTGCGGCCAAGCCACCGATTGCCAGGGATCCCGTCAGCAAGTAGGCGAGACCGAAGGCGATCGACATATGCGTGCAGACCTGGCTGAATGTTTTGATGGCTGTAAACAAGGGATGCTCCTCTCTGTTGAATTCGCTTATCCTTGATGTAGATAGTAACGATTCTCATTTACAAAAGGAAGTAAAATATTTCAACTGAATCCATAGATTAAGACTATGGATTGAGAAATATCAATTGTCCTTACTGGATTATGGATGGCTTCAGGCACGCGCGGGGGAGGGAGATGCTGCGCCAGGGCATGTGCTGCGCATGTGAGCAGCAAGGCTCCCATGCGCAGTCGGGCAAAGGCTGTTACGGCAGGGTTTTCAGTACATTCTTCGTCGGCACGGAGAAATTATAGTTGTCGTGGCGGTCCCAGTTGATCGACCAGGTCATCACGCCGCGGAAGTCCGGATACGCCTGCAGCGGCTTGATGGTGCCGCAGTTGAGCAGGCGCGTCAGGCAATTCAGGGCGTTGCTGACGTCGGCATTCGTCGTAAAACCCGAGCCGGCCGAGCTGCGCCCCGATGGCACGCCAAAGCCCACCTGGTCCGGGCGCAGGCCGGCGAAGGTGTTGCCGCCATAATTGAACCCCTCGATCAGCATGCGCGCCGTGGCCACCAGCTGGTCGGCCGAGCCAGCCTTGATGGCGCCCGTGGCGTACGGCGTATAGATGTCGCCATTGTTGTAGTACTGCGGGTGCAGCACCGTCAGCTCGCTGCGCAAGGCGTTGATGATGGGAATATAGGCTCCCCAGATGCTGCCATAGCTCGTGTAGCCCCCTTCCACATACACCCATTCCGGCGCCATCGACAGGTAGAAGCTGCTGCCGACCTTGGTTTTCAGGTTTTTCACGGCGATCGGCAGATAGGTCTGGATGGCCGCGCCTTGCGCCACGCCGTTTTCCAGGTCCAGGTCGATGCCATCGAAGCCATACTTGGTGATGATGGCGTACAGGCTGTTGGTGAAATTGGTGGCTTCAGCCGTGTTGCCGACGGAAACGGAACCGTTTTGCCCGCCCAGCGACAGGATGACCTTCTTGCCTTTCGCGCGCTTGGCCGCCACGTCGGCAATGAATTGCGCTTCCGTGCCCGCGCCCGGATCGATGGTCAGGCTGACATTGCCGCCGCCCGCGTTGTCGCCGAAGGAGACGACGATCACGTCCCAGTCATCGCTGACCTGGCTGATCGGATACGTGGCACCGCTGGGGTTGGTGAAGTTGTGCCAGTAGCCGATCAGCGCGTGCCTGGCCAGGCCGGTGGGCGTAGGCGTCGGAGTAGGCGTTGGTGTCGGGGTCGGGGTCGGGGTCGGCGTTGGAGTAGGTGTCGGGGTGGGAGTCGGCGTAGGTGTTGGGGTAGGTGTTGGGGTAGGCGTGGGCGTCGGCGTCGGGGTAGGAGTCGGCGTGCCGCAGTCTCCCACCGCCGTCCAGGGCTGGCCGCTGCCGGCGCCGCCGCTGCTGGTCGAAGGATTATTGCCTTGCGTCCACCAGTTGGCCGTGTAATTGACGTTGTTGTAGCTGGCCTGGCCGCCGCCGTTGTAGGCGGTGCCGCTGTTCCACGGCGTGTAGCAGGCGACTGCTTCCGTCGAGGCTGCCAAAAGCTGGCTCGCGCCTGCGCTGGATCCATCGCCGCCGCCACCGCACGCGGCCAGCGTGCCGCCGAAGAGGGTAAGGATGAGGGTATTCATGACTGTCCGGTTCACTTGCATCTCCTTGTGTGTTTTTAGTATGGCCGGGCGGCTGGACACCGTCCGATTTTTCAGAGTGCAAGCATTGCAGGTGGTAGTCAACTGGTTTTATTCTTTGCGCATTATCACAATACCAGTTGCAGCCTTGCCCCGGCATAAGGGCGATACTGGCCATACCAGTGCCTGTTTTCCAGTGCGCTGGTATGGTGTCCGGAATGTCGCCGGGAGCAGGGCGGGGAAGGGAGGAGCATGCGGGGCAAGGTCTGGCGGCGCGGTTTCCTGACGCAAATCGGCGTACGGTGCGCGCGACAGGTCCAGCAGCATTTGCGTCAAGGCCACCGTCTGGCGCCGCATCAGACGGCAGTCCAGCGTGGGGTATGCGAGTGTTGAGACTTCTCATGCAAAATGGGCGGCAAATGCCTGATTTCATTGATATTGCTGGCATTGGAAATACTTGCCACGGGCAATAACTTACCACCAGGCCAGGCGCTAAGCCCGCGCGCCTCATCAGGCAATGTCTCTTTTTCAAGGGTTCCATGTTCCGCTCCTGAAAGAAAACCTGTAACTTCCTGCATGGCAGCGTGCCATGACGAAAGCGGAAATAATGAAGAAGATACTGATACTGGGTGCAGGCGGACAGGTGGCGCAGTGGGTCATCCGCGCCTTGGCGGGCCGTGAAGACATCGCCTTGACGCTGTTGTTGCGCAATCCCGGCAAGCTGTCTACGCCAGTCCCGGCCAACGGCACCGTGCTGGCCGGCGACGTGCTGGACCAGGCATTGCTGTGGCAAACGATACCCGGTCACGATCTGGTCTACGCCAATCTGGTGGGCGACGACATGGAAGCCCAGGCCAACAGCATCATTGCCGCCATGCGGGCATCCAGTGTCGGGCGCCTGGTTTTCGTCCTGTCGATGGGCATCTACGATGAAGTTCCCGGAAAATTCGGCGCATGGAACAACGCCAGGCTGGCAGAACACCTGAAACCATTCCGCCGCGCCGCCGACGCCATCGAAGCGTCGGGCCTGGCATACACCATCGTGCGCCCAGCCTGGATGACGGACGAAGACGAAGTCGACTACGAACTGACCACGCGCCACGCGCCATTCAAAGGCACCGTGGTGTCGCGCAGGAGCGTAGCGGACCTGATCGCCAGCATCATCGAAACGCCAGACCTGCACCGGCACGCCAACCTGGGCGTGAACAAGCCGAACACGGACGGGGACAAGCCGTACTTCATGTAGCGTGTTCAAGCGAAGGTATCCAGCGACCACGACAGCGGCACGCAGATGGGGGAAATCGCATTTGCGATTGGGGAGTTGGCGAAATGGGGGTTTTCTCAAATCTCTCCATAACTTCGCATAATTTATATTATGTCAAATGAAAGATCAAAGCAGGCGATACTTCTTGGCTATCGAACCAGGACAAGGTCCCACCTTGCCCTAATAGCTACTACCGGACCATATTGCAATTTGGCACATCAACAAACTCATAGTTAGGTTGAACGATAAATTGCCACAATGGCAGCTGATCGCTTTTATGCTCTCTCGGGATTTTGGGAGAAAATGTATCAGGATCATAGGTAACATCTAATGCAATGACCTGCCCATCTTGAATTGTGTGTTCTGCAAATGCCCAACTGATCATGCCACTAAGCTCGCCTATCAGGCCAAAGGGCTGACCCTCAAAGAGTTCATCAGTAGTACAACTAAAAACCACCCCATGTAACTTCCCATCCAAGACAACAGCTTCGGCACGTTGTGGCCAATTTCCAAATCGCATTAAATAGAATGCAATGCGCTGATCAATCTCAGCATGAAGCTCGGTCCCAGCGCAATATATTTTACTGCTTCTGAAAATTATAATCGCCTTACCGTCCCCGTCCAAAGTATTGGCTTCTTCCGGCGCCGTCATCAATTCCAAACGCAGACTTGGCAACGTAGAGATATAAGCATCGCCCAAAATACTCATTTCATTCTTCGCAAGTGCGCTTGTAAAAGATATTTCCAATCCCTTTTTCACTCTTTTAAATGATTTTGGAGACAATAGGCACCACCGTTTGAAATCTGAAAAATAAATTGCAATTTTCAGATCAATGTCATTCATTTCTGCATAAAGCTCTATTTTTTTATAATATTCCGCCGCAAGTAAAAATGGCTCACCTTTTCTTGATCTGAAATTTTTAACTTCAACTAACATCTTTGTTCCATCTTTAAGAATTAGTCGATAGTCAGGAGCTTGGACAGGAAGCCCTTGTATAAATACTTCACCAGCATCCTCAGATTTTATCATCCGACAATTATCTAAACCTCCTGCAACATACGCAAACATCGCCTCAGTACGCTTCCCATAAAGCATTGTCATACTTTCTTGGGATTTTTTCAGCGAAGACAACATTTGATCAGAAAACTTCGCAATGTCACTGGGATTGTTTAGCTGATACCCTGTTTGCCTAGCCACATTAGAAAAATATTCAATTGCACCGAATTTAATCGGATCACGATTCATTCTTTTCATTTATTTCATCTTTACAGTAAATTTTTACAATTTTAAATGCAGAATTAAATTTTTTGACTAAGCTTTGCATTCATAAACTATATTTTCTATATCATCTTAACCCGAATAAAAAAATAATCTAGGACAGCGGACAATGCTGGACCCACAGTAGGTAATTTAACAATTAAAATCCCCTCTTACAGCTCTGCTGCAAAAGGAATGGCATCGAAACTCATCTTTGAAGCATCGTTCACATACACGCAATCGTAGGCAATATCGTGCTTGGTGCACCGCCCATTTCGGCACTCCAAGCATATACATGAAATCGCCAAGCATCCTAGTCCGGTTGACCGCTCGCCAGTTAGTCCGCCTAGAGTTACGAATGATCCAGTACTGATTGCGGAATTCGTCCTCAATTTGCTCAAGTATCCGCAGTGAATTAGCATCAAAATTTGCCATGTCACGTCCCTCCTCCCCGTCAATCAAGGTGGAGTAACTGTCAGAATGGACAATCGTCCACCACCTGTGGCAGTCCCGGAGCCGTCGCCAAGTACACGACACCTAGATTGTTGTTGCACCAGGTCTGCAAGCCGTCCATGCAATGGCCTGAAAGCGCCTGGAATGCGACCTGCGCAGCGCGCAGCATGTTTGTACAAAACGGCACCCGCCATACATCGACTTCCGGCACCACGATGCCCCTGGAGCGGAAGTAGCGTTTCTGGTCCAGCGCCCTGTACTGCAATTCCTTGCCGCAGTACTTCGCAAGCCGCATTGGGGCATGCGTTGTCAGGCAGCCGTACCACCGGGGTCTCTGCAAATCGATGATGCCTATTTTTCTACAACATATTGCGCAATATATTGTATTCTTGAGTCTCACCGAGGAGAAACATTAGAATGCGCTATCACTCATGTCTGCTTCAAGCGCTGTCGGCGCTGTCCATCGTTTGCGCATCGGGCGCTTTTGCCGAGGTGCCGGGCATCTCACGAGACGAAAAGGGCGCGATCATCGCCTCCCTCGATAGCACCTTGAATGCGAACTACCCGTTTCCGGACATCGCAAGAAAAATTACGCCGGTGCTTCAGGAGCGGTTGAAAAAGGGAGATTATGACGCGGCGACCACGAAGGCAGCGTTTGCGAGCAAGCTGACCGACGATCTCCTCAAAGTCAGCGGCGACCTGCATTTCTTCGTGGGTGCCGACGCAAAATGGATCGCCGAATTCAAGGCGAAGGCCAATCCGGCGCTCAAGGCCAAGATACGAAAAGAAGAATTGAGCACGCTGGAGGAGAGCAATTTCGGTTTCGATGAGGTCGCTCGCCTGAAGGGCAATATCGGTTATATACGCTTCAGCTATTTTGCCGATCCGGAACTTGCCTATGATACGGCCGCGTCCGCTATGCGCTTCGTCGGCAATACGGATGCCCTCATCATCGATTTGCGCTATAACAATGGCGGACATCTGGAAATGGCGCAATTCCTGGCGAGCTATTTCTTCTCCAGCGAGAAAGACCAGCTGCTCTTCGACTATTATTATAATGAGGATGGCAAGCGTATCCAGCGCGGGCAATGGGTGCTGCCGGGCCTGCCTGGCAAGCGCATGGTGGACAAGCCGCTCTATATCCTGACCGGCTCCACGTCGTTTTCCTCCGCAGAATGGTTTTCCTATGCGATGAAGAAGCTCGGGCGAGCGACACTGATCGGGGAGCGGACCGCAGGCGGTGCGCATCCGGTTACGCGCAAGCCGCTCAACGACGATTTTTTCTTGCAAGTGCCGATCGGCCAGATCCAGGACCCCGTGGACCATGGCGATTTCGAAGGTGCCGGCGTGCAACCCGATATCCCTAGCCCCTCTATACGCGCGCTGCCTCTGGCGCACAAGCTGGCGCTTGAAAATCTGGCGAAGACCGATGACGCCAGGCGAACCGAACTTGCCTGGCTGCTCCCGAGCTTGACGGCAGCCATTGAGCGCCCGCACGTCGATGCCGGGATGTTGGCGAAAGCGGCTGGAAAATATGAAGGCCGCCAGATCATACTGGACAATGGCACGCTCTACTATATCTGGCGCGACCGGTTTCGGGTCGCGCTCGAGCCGATCGGTCCCAACCTGTTCGCGGTGGAAGGCGTGTCGGATTTTCGATACCGCTTGGATGTTTCGCGCGGAAAAGTGACGGCGCTGGAACGCGTGAACATGGACGGCAGCATCCAGAGGTACAAGCGCCTTGACTAAGGAGACACCTCAACCGGCCGCGATCGATGACGCCGTGTTTCTCGGCCGCGCGGTCGAACGGCTGAGCGTCCTGATCGCTGAGCAATCCAAGGCCGTCTTCGATACGATGGGGATCGTCATCCCGGTCCGTTCGTGTTCGCTGATGACTGTTCTTGCAACGCTCGGCACGGCCTCCGCCGCGGATCTGGCGCGCGAACTCGGACATTCGCACCAGCTAGTCATGCAAAAGATACCAAAGCTGCTCCGCCTGGGCCTCATACAGTATCGGAACGATGACAATGATGCCCGGCGACGGATATTCATGCCCACGGATGAAGGCTTGTCGCAGCTCGCGAAATTCGAGCAGTGCACGGTGCTGATCCGGGCGGCCTATGCCGGCTTGTTTGCGGAGGTGGGGGATGTCAGGCAATTCGTGGATCGGGCCGCCGATGCGCTCAACGAGAGGCCGCTGGACAAGCGCATCCATTCCCCGGCGCGTTTTACCTGATGCAAACCAGTTTTGTATTCATTTTTTACTGACTATCCCCATGCTTTCCATCACCCTGGCCGCATTATCCTTGCAATCGATATCCTCGGGTCTGGCATCGATCAGTTGAATCAGCGACAAAAGATGCGCCTTGTTCTGCGCCAGGCGTACTTCCAGGGACTCGATATCGACGATCTTCTTTTTGAGCGCTACCATCAGCGCATCATGTTTCCATGATGAAATATCCTCCGGCAAGACTTGCTTGATTTCGTCCAGGGAAAAGCCCGCCTGCTGGGCGTCGCTGATAATGGACAGTACCGCCACCGCTTCCAGAGGATAGTCGCGGTAGCCGTTCGATTGCCGGTCCACGGCTTTCAGCAAGCCCTTGGATTCATAGAAGCGTATCGTGGATGCCGCTAGGCCGCTGCGCTTGGCCAGTTCGCCAATTTTCATCGTTTTTGCCGCTCCCTTATTATGGTTTGTTATTCCGCAGGGCCGTGAGCAGCGCTTGCGCCACTTCCTTGCTCGATCCGGGATTCTGGCCCGTGACGAGGCGGCCATCGGTCATGACAAAGCTGCCAAACGGGATAAAACCCTTGTCATACAGCGCTCCCCTGCCCTCGAGCTCGCTTTGCAGCAGATAGGGCACCTGCTCCTTGATGCCGGCCAGCGATTCCTCCGTATTTGAAAATCCCGTCACGCGGCGCCCCTGTATCAGCGGCTTGCCGTTATCGTCTTGCAGATCGAGCAGGCCGGCGGCGCCATGGCAGACGGAAGAAACGATGCCGCCGTTGCGGTAGATCGCCTCGGCAATGCGCTTGAGCTCCTGGTTGCCCTTGAAATCCCACATCGTGCCATGGCCGCCCGTGTAGAAAATAGCCTGATAGGCAGCAGGGTCGATGTCCGCCGGCGCGTGTGTCGATTCCAGCGCCGCCATGAAAGCGGGATCTTTCAAATGGTTTTTGGCCGCCGCATCCATATACAGCCATCCCAGGCTGCGCTCATCGAGCGGCACGGCGCCGCCGTTCGGGCTGACGAAGTCAACGCCAAAGCCGGCGTCCTTCAGCGCGTCATACACATGCGTCAATTCCGTGAGCCAGAGCCCCGTATGGTCGCTTCTGCTCGGATACTGGGAATGATTGGTCATGACCACGAGTACTGTGCCCGGTTCCCGCTTTGGCGACGCCGGTTCCGCAGCGACCATCTGCGCAAACAGGAGCGGCATGAAGGCGAGGAAAAGCTGCTTGAAAGCTGACATGGGATCGTCCTCCTGATGGTGCGTGGCCTGCGTCATGTGATCCACTATAAGCTTAAAGCCAACTTGAATGTCAAGCGGCAGATGGGTGGTGGCAGGAATTTTCTTGTCTCAAGGTGCTGCATTTCTTGCAGCCCGTGTCGTGAACGGGACACAGGCAAAAAAAGTGCATTTCAGGGCTTGACCTTCAAGTTAGCTTAAAGCTTATCGTGAGGCCATCGCAACCCTGGAGATAAGCATGAACCCCTTTACCGCACTGACATTGCCCAATGGGACCGTCATTCCCAACCGCCTGGCCAAAGCCGCCATGGAAGAGAATATGGCCGACAAGGACCACGCTCCTTCGGACGAGCTGATCCGCCTGTACCAGTCGTGGGCCGACGGTGGTGTTGGCTTGATGATTACGGGAAACGTGATGATCGACCGTCGCGCCATGACGGGCCCAGGCGGGGTGGTGCTTGAGTCCGAGCAATTTGGCGCCCGCTTCGAGCAGTGGTCGCGCACCGCCCGTTCGCGCGGGGCGCAGGTCTGGATGCAGATCAACCATCCAGGACGCCAGATGCCTGCCGCCATGGGACAGGAAACCATGGCGCCATCACCTGTGCCTATGGATATGGGCAACTTTTCAAAGCAATTTTCCGCGCCGCGGGAAATGACGGAAGCCGATATTGCCGACGTGAAGCAGCGCTTTGTCCATACCGCCAAGCTGGCGGCACAGTTCGGCTTTACGGGCGTGCAAATCCATGCCGCGCACGGCTACCTGCTCAGCCAGTTCCTCTCCCCTATTACGAATAAACGCGGGGACCGGTGGGGCGGCTCGCTCGAAAACCGGGCGCGGCTGCTGGTCGATGTTGTCAACGGGGTGCGGCAAGCTGTGGGCCAAGGCTTTGCCGTCGCGGTGAAGCTCAACTCGGCGGATTTCCAGAAAGGCGGCTTCAGTTCGGAAGATGCCAAGCATGTGGTTTCCATGCTCAATACCCTGGGCGTGGACCTGATTGAATTGTCCGGCGGCAGTTATGAAGCCCCTGCGATGCATGGCCAGACCCGCGACGGCCGCACCTTGGCCCGCGAAGCCTATTTCCTGGAATTCGCGAAGGACATCGCCACCGTGGCCCGGATGCCCATCATGGTGACGGGCGGCATACGCCGTTACCCGGTGGTCGAGCAAGTATTGAACAGCGGCATTGCCATGGCAGGCATGGGAACGGCGCTGGCCATCGATCCGCAGTTGCCGAAAGCATGGCGTTCCGATCAATCGGCAAGCCCCTTGCTCAGGGCCATTACCTGGAAAAACAAGGTGCTGTCGTCGATCGGCTATATGGCGATGGTGAAGTATCAGCTGCGGCGCCTGAGTCAGGGCAAGCAAACAAGGCCCAATGTGGCGCCCGCCCTGGCGCTAGCGATGCAGCAATGGGAAACCGCCGTCAGGAACCGGCAGTATCGCCGCAGGATGAACGGGCTCGCGGCAAGCGGCCTGTAAATGGAATTTACCCAAATCAAACAGTGAAGGTGCAAGCAATGAACATGACAATTGCCGCGGCAGTATCAACATTGATGCTAAGTATCGCCGCGAGCCCGTCCCGGGCAGAAATTCCTGCGACAAACACGCAGGTCATCATTGATATCGCCGGCCATGACGTGCCGGTGGCGGCTGGCGGCTTGTATGACCGCTTTCGCTCGAATCCACCGTTATCGGTCATCGCGTCGGAAGCGCCGCAACTAGACCTGAGCTGGTTCCAGGGCATTCAAAAAGAAAAGGTCGCCATCGGCTTTGACTCATACTCACCGAACTTCTATTACAAGAACCGCAAGATCACGGCCGTATTTACGGCCGACATCGCGCGCTTGAAGGAGCTGATGCCGGAAGACATACTGAAAGAAGTGCAGCCATTGCAAGTGTGGCCGGGCCGGGGCGCGGTGGCGTTGACGGCCTACGCCTACGAATACTGCGACAACGACAGCTACAATGAAATTTCATTGGCGATCGTGACCAACAAGCCCGGCAGCTCCAGTTTTGGCCCGTTCACGTTGCTGGGCCAATCGCTGTCCAATGATTTCTGGGGCTATGTGCTCAAGCTGCCCGTGAACACGGAACTGGCCAGGGTGCGTGGTGTCGTTGGCTACAACCTGCCCAAGTGGCTGACTGGCATCGACATAAAAGAAACTGACGCAAGCATTTCCTTTGCCGTCACGGACAGCGCAACGGGACAGCTGGATTTTGTTTTTACAGGAAAAAAACTGGGCGACCTGTCGCACAAGGCAGAGATGGTGACCAACAGCTTCACCAACAAGGATGGCGCCGGCAAGCTGACTTACGGCTATTCCGTTTCCCGCCAACTGAGCCATGCATCGAGCACGAACGCGGAATCGGCAAGTCTGAAACTGGGCGACGGCAGCTTTTCCCGGTATATCAAGTCATTGAAGCTGGGAAAGATGATGAAATATGAATACGTGCCAGAATTCCAGAATGCACTGTATGCCCCGAAGCCGCTACAAGCCCTGGCTACAGACAAATGATTTTTATATGAGCAGCAAGCATCCTGACGGGTGCTTTTTTATAGCCGCCCTCCCAGTATAAGTTGATGTGGATCAATCAATTTTCCTGTTGTGTGCAGCAGAATATGATCATTCGCAAGGATCTGTTATGTGCCTTGCACGATGCATTCGCCACTTCATAAGGAATACCATGATCCCCCCTACCATGAAAGCCGCCGTCGTCGAGCAACTGGGCCAGCCGCTGGTGCTGCGCGAGGTTCCCGTGCCGGTGCCAGGCCCCGGCCAGATCCTCGTCAAGACGGAAGCTTGCGGCGTCTGCCACACGGACTTGCATGCGGCGCGCGGAGACTGGCCCGTCAAGCCGACGCCGCCGTTCATTCCCGGCCACGAAGGCATCGGCCTGGTGGTGGCCGTGGGCACGGGCGTGACCGAAGTGCAGCTGGGCGAACGGGTCGGTGTGCCCTGGCTGTACTCGGCTTGCGGCCATTGCGAACATTGCCTGGCGGCCTGGGAAACCGTGTGCGCCGAGGCGCAGTTTGGCGGCTACACGAAGAATGGCGGCTTCGCCGAATACATTCTGGCCGACCCGCGCTACGTCGCGCACATTCCGGCGGGTCTGTCCGCGGTGCAGGCGGCGCCCATCATTTGCGCCGGCGTGACCAGTTACAAGGGCATCAAGGAAACGGGGGCGCGGCCGGGCCAGTGGCTGGCCGTATCCGGCATCGGCGGACTGGGCCACCTGGCCATCGAATATGCGGTGGCCATGGGCTTGCGCGTGGCGGCCGTCGACATCGATGAAGGCAAGCTCGAGCATGCGCGCGCCCTCGGTGCCGAAGTGACCATCAATGCGCGCCAGGGCGACCCGGTCGCGGCCTTGCGCGAAGCGACCGGGGGCGGCGCCCACGGCGTGCTGATCACGGCGCCATCGATCGATGCTTTCCAGCAAGGCGTGGCGATGACGCGCAAGCGCGGCACCTGCGTATTGGTCGGCTTGCCGCCGGGCGACTTCCCGACGCCGCTGTTCGACGTGGTCGCCAATTGCGTGACGATACGCGGTTCCTTTGTCGGCACGCGCCAGGACATGGCCGAGGCGCTCGCCTTTGCCGCCACGGGCAAGGTCAAGGCCGGCGTGGAATTGCAGCCGCTGTCGGCCATCAATGAGATCTTCAGCCGGCTGGAACATGGCAAGGTTGCCTCGCGCGTGGTGCTCGATTTCAGCGGCAGCTGAACGCCAGGCGGGCAGCGCGGTGTGTCGTGCGACGGCAATTTAATTACCGTTGCTATGATGGCATCTCATACAGAACACCGAGGACACACCGATGAAGAAATCCCTCTACGGCCTGCTGGCCTGCGCCGCCCTCGCCTTGTCCTTTTCGGCTGGGGCGGCCAGCGCGGCCGACCCGGCTGCGGCTTCACTGCCCGGACACTATTACCTGCAAGGCGTCATGGAAACGGGTTCCGAACTGCTGCTGAAAAAGGACGGCACCTTCGAATGGATGCTCAGCTATGGCAATACCGACGAGCAAGCCAGCGGCGAGTGGCGCGTTGCCGGCGACGTGGTGACCCTGGTGGCGGGCAACGGCGGCAAGGAGCCGCAGTTTCGCGTGTTCGAGGAAGCGGAAATGCGCATCCAGAAACCCGCCGAAGCGGGCCTGTGGGTGGCCATCGTCGGCTTCCCCCGGTTGGGACCGATGGCCGGCGTGGAAGTAAAGTTCGAAGCGCAAAGCGGCAAGACGGCCACGGCCGTCAGCGTGGCGAACGGCGACGCCATCGTCCGCATGCCGGCGTCGGAAAGCTGGGTGCGCGCCGGCTTGCGCCGCCAGGGTTCAAAAGCCGACTATCAATGGCTGGCCGTGCCGCCCGTGCGCGCGCAGGAACGCATTGCCGCATTCGCCGTCACCGATCCCCAGTGGTTGAGAGGCCAGGCATTCCAGAAGCTGTCCTTGCGCGTGGTCAAGGGTGGCCTGAAAGTGGACGATCCGGACCATGGCCTGGCCAGGGGCCTGTACGCCAAACCGGCATCGACGCAATAGCCTTCTTTCCCCTTCTTTCCATTCTCCCGGCACGTTGTCCTGGTCAAGAATAATGACCGGGGCAGTATGCGCACGCCCGTGCGCCGTTGACACCCCGCACGGTCTGTCCTATAGTCGCCGGGTTAACGACAAATGAGAATGAGAATCATGTTCAGTTCTATCAAGAAATGGCTCGTCTGCTATCCGCTCGTGGCCGCCAGCCTCAGCCTGTTACTGGCCGGAGGCGCGCAAGCGCAAGTGGCCGACCAGGGCGCCGGCGCCAAGCAGTTATGGCAATTGATCGACTATGTTGCCGTCGATTACAGCGGCGCCGTCGAGCACGGCAAGGTAGTGAGCGAAGCGGAATACGCGGAAATGCTCGATTTTACGGACAACGCGACGACGCAGATCGCCGCCCTGCCCGCCCACGCGTCGCAGGCGGCCATCGCCGCCGCCATCGCCGACCTGCGCAAAGCCGTCGTCGCCAAGGCGGACGGCGTGGAAGTCAAGCGCCTGGCGCACCACGCGAACGGCTTGCTGATTGCCGCCTACCCGATTCCCGTGGCGCCAAAAGTGCTGCCCAACCTGGCGCGCGGCGCCGCCCTGTATGCGGCCCAGTGCGCGTCCTGCCACGGCGTGGCCGGCGGCGGCGACGGTCCGCTGGCGGCCAGCCTGGAACCGAAGCCGATCGCCTTCACGGATGGCGAACGGGCGCAGTCGCGCAGCCTGATGGCGCTTTACCAGGTCATTTCGCAAGGCGTGACCGGCACCTCGATGGCCAGTTTTGGCCAGCTATCCGAGAACGAGCGCTGGGACCTGGCGTTCTATGTCGGCGGCATGTCGCACGATGCGGCGGCAAGCGCACATGGAGAAAAGCTGTGGCAGGATGATCCGCGCAGCAAGAACCTGTACGCTGACCTGGCTGCCGTCACGACCCTGACGCAGGAAGCCGTTGCCGCCAAGCTGGGCGCGGACGAGGCGCAAGCCTTGACGGCGTACTTGCGCAGCAACCCTGGCAAGGCCGAGGCGCACAAGCCGGCCGGCCTGGCCCTGTCGCGTTTGCGCCTGGCGGAAAGCCTGGAGGCCATGCATGCGGGCGACCGCGCGGGCGCCACGCGCCTGGGCCTGTCGGCCTACCTGGACGGTTTCGAGCCGATCGAGCCGATGGTCGGCGCGCGCAATAAATCCCTGCTGCTGGCCGTGGAAAACGCCATGCTGGCTTACCGCTCCGCCGTGGCCAAGGGCACGGTGGCCGACGCCGACGCGGCCGGCGAAAAGCTGCAGCAACTGTTTACCCACGTGGAAGCGGAGCTGGGCGACGCCAAGGCCGACCCGATGACGACCTTTATCGGCGCCCTGACGATCCTGCTGCGCGAAGGCGTGGAAGCGCTGCTGATCGTCATCGGCATCATCGCCTTCCTGCGCAAGGCCAAGCGCAACGATGTGCTGCCCTATGTGCATGCGGGCTGGGCGAGCGCGCTGGTGGCGGGCGGCCTGACATGGGTGGCGGCGACCTACCTGGTGACCATCAGCGGCGCCAGCCGTGAAGTGAGCGAAGGCCTCGGTTCCGTGTTCGCGGCCCTGGTCCTGCTCAGCGTGGGCTTGTGGATGCACCAGAAGAGCAGCGCCGGGCGCTGGCAGGAATACCTGCACGAAAAACTCACGGCGGCGATGACGCGGCGTTCCGCCTGGGGCCTGTTCGCCCTGGCCTTCATCGCCGTATACCGCGAAGTCTTTGAAACCGTGCTGTTCTATTCCGCCCTGGCGGCGGACGGCAACGGCGGCGCCCTGCTGGGCGGCTTCCTGGTGGCCATCGTGCTGCTGGTCGTGATCGCCTGGGCCTTGCTGCGCACCAGCGCGCGCATGCCGATCGGCAAATTCTTCTCGTGGACGTCCGCCTTCGTGGCCGTGCTGGCCGTGATTTTGATGGGCAAAGGCGTGGCCGCGCTGCAGGAAGCGGGCTGGGTCGGCGTGAGCCCCGTCGATTTCATCCGCGTCGACCTGCTGGGCATCCTGCCGACCCTGGAAACCTTGCTGGCGCAGGCGGCCATCCTGGCCATCATCGTCGTTGGCTATGGCTGGAACCGCGTTTCCGCAGGCAAGCGCAAGCTGGCTTGACCTTGTAGAGCCGGCCCAGGCACGCTGCCCGGGCCGGTACTTCTGCACTTCTCCTCCCACCATCCACCTGTTGTCATGCCGCTCAAGAAGCGGCATCGCGCGCATCGTCGATGGCCAGCAGCGCCAGGCGGTAGCCGGGCAACTGGTCAGTGCATGGTAGCGCCGTTCGCGCCAGGAGGCAGACAACTTGCCGCGCCACCTGCCGGCACAGGTCCTGCACGGTTTTGAAAATTACGATATGATGACCGTCATGCAGAATTCATCCAACAACTCATCTGGCAAGAAAGCCTCGGCGCAAAGCCGCAAGGAAGCCACCCACGAACGCATCGTCGAGGTGGCCACGCGCGCCATTCGCCGCAGCGGCTATGCGGGCACGGGCGTGGCCGACATCATGAAGGAAGCGGGCCTGACGCACGGTGGCTTCTATGCCCACTTCGCCTCGCGCGACGCGCTGCTGGCCGAAGCAGGCGACCGCGCGGGAGCCGAAGCGGTGGCGCTGGCGGCCAGGGTGGCGGCTGCCGCCCCTCCCGGCCAGGCCCTTCAGGCGATGATGGCCGCGTATCTGTCGCCCGAACACATCGCCGCCATCGAGGTTGGCTGCCCCGTGTCGGCGCTGGGCTCGGAAATGCCGCGCCAGGCTCCCGAGGTGCGGCGCGCCGCCACCATCCATATCAAGGAAATGATCGACCTGTTCGCGCGCCAGTTGCCGAACTGGGGCCAGCCCGAAGCGCATGCGCAAGCCATGGCGACGGTGTGCGCCCTGATCGGCACCACCATCCTCGCCCGTGCCGTCGACGAACCGGCCCTGTCGGACGCGCTGTGCGCGGCCACCCTGGCGCAAATTCAGGCTCCTGGCTAAGCGCACCGCCCGTGGCGTTGATCCGTCCCGGGCTTTTTTTTCAACAACAATATGATGATCGTCATATTCCATATCCCAAGCTGTCAATCACTGAAGGAACTGCCATGAAAAACCACAAGATTGCCCTGGTCACCGGCGCCTCGTCCGGCATCGGCGCGGCCACGGCCCAGCGCCTGGCGCAAGCGGGCTACACGGTGTACGGCACCAGCCGGCGCGGCGCACAAACGGCCGGAGTCGGCCATGCGATGCTGGCGCTCGACGTCACCAGCGATGCGTCTGTCGCTGCCGCCGTGGCCGAGGTGATGCAGCGCGAAGGCCGCATCGACCTGCTCGTCAATAACGCCGGTTTCGGTGTGGCTCCGGCGGGCGCCGAGGAAAGCAGCATGGCGCAGGCGCAAGCGATCTTCGACACGAATTTCTATGGCGTGCTGCGCATGACCCTGGCCGTGCTGCCGCACATGCGGGCCCAGGGCGGGGGGCGTATCCTCAATATCGGCTCCGTCGTGGGCTTTTTGCCCATGCCTTACGGCGCGCTGTATTCCGCCACCAAGCACGCCATCGAGGGCTACACTGAATCGTTCGACCATGAAGTGCGCGGCTGGGGCATCCGCGCCAGCGTCATCGAGCCGGCCTATACGAAAACCACGTTTGAAGCCAATTTGCTGGCGCCCGATACCCCGCTGTCCGCTTACCGGCAAGTGAGCATGGCCGTCACGCGCCGGCTGCAAGCGCTGATGGCCGGCGCCGATGACCCTGGCGTCGTGGCCGACACGGTATTGGCGGCGGCGCAGGCGCGCCAGCCGAAATTGCGCTACACGGCCGGGCCGCTGGCGGCACGCCTGCGCCTGATGCGCCGTTTCCTGCCCGCCGCGCTGATGGACGCCGGCTTGCGCAAGGACCTGCGCCTGGCTTGAACACCGACGCCTTTTCAGCATTCAGAGAGAACATCATGCAAGCATTGCAACTTAAAAAGTACGGCGGCCTTGATCACGTGGCGTTTGCCGATCTGCCCCGCCCCACTCCCGGCCCCGGCGAACTGCTGGTGCAGGTGCACGCCGTGGGCTTGAACCCCATCGACAACCTGATTCCCAAGGGCGACTTCAAGCCGATATTGAAACTGCGCTTGCCGGCCACCCTGGGCAGCGACCTGGCCGGCGTGGTGGTGGCAATCGGCAGCGCCGTCACGCGCTTCAAGGTGGGCGACGCCGTGTATGCCAGTATTTTCGACACGCCATACGGCAGCCTGGCCGAATTTGCCGTGGTGCCGGAACAGGCGGCCGCCCTCAAGCCTGTCAATCTCGATTTCGTGCAGGCGGCCTCGATTCCCATGGTGGGCTTGACGGCGTGGCAAGCAATGCATGAGCGCATGCAGCTCCGGCCGGGCCAGAAAGTGTTCATCCCGGCCGGTTCCGGCGGCATCGGCACGTTTGCCATCCAGCTGGCCAGGCATTTGGGCGCCCGCGTGGGCACGACCACCAGCACGGCGAACGTGGAACTGGTGCGCGGCCTGGGCGCCGATGACGTGGTCGATTACAAGAAACAGCCGTTCGAGGACGTGCTGCGCGATTACGACGCCGTGCTGGGCACTGTGCGCGGCGACGGGCTGGAAAAGGCCTTGCGCATCGTCAAACCCGGCAGCCGCGTCGTCTCGCTGGTCGGCCCGCCGGATGCTGCCTTTGCCCGCGCGCGCGGCATGAACGTGGTGCTGAAACTGGTGTTTGGTTTGCTCAGCCGCAAGATCATCGGCCTGGCGCAGCGGCGCGGCGCCAGCTATGCCTTCCACTTCGTGCGTCCCGACGGCCGCCAGCTGGCGCAGATCGCCGCCTTGATCGAAGGGGGAAGCATCCGTCCCGTCATCGACCAGGTGTTTCCTTTCCGTGAGGCGAAACAAGCGCTGGCTTACCTGGCGCAGGGACGCGCGCGCGGCAAGGTGGTGGTGCAATTTCCCGCGCCTTGAGTCACATCTGCCGGAAATGCTGCAGATAGCTGCGGCTGACGGGCAAGGTTTCCTCGCTGCCGCGCAAGTGCAGCTGCGCCGTTTCATTCACGCCCCGCGTTACCTGGCTGACATACGCCAGGTTGACGATGACGGCGCGGTGTATTTGCACGAAGCGGGCCGGGTCCAGCTGTTCGCCCAGTTCCTTGATGCTGGTGCGTATCAGGGCTTCGCCCTCTTCCCACGCCACCAGCGTGTATTTCTCTTCGGCCCGCAGATAACGCACTTGCTCGACGGGAATCAGGCGCACGCTGCTGCCCACCGAGGCCTTGATCCATTGCAACCGGGCCGGCGGCGCGGCGCGTCCTCCCAGGCGGCTGGCCAGCTGGTCCAGCATGGCATCGAACGCGCCGCCATCGGCCGGTGGGCCGGGCAACTGGCGTTGTAAACGCTGCACGGTGTCGGCCAGGCGGGCCGGATCGACGGGTTTCACCAGGTAATCGATGGCGCCCTGCTCGAACGCCTGCAATGCGTACTGGTCATACGCGGTGACGAACACGATTTGCGCGCGGCGGGCCAGCGCGCGCGCCGTGGCAATGCCGTCCAATCCCGGCATGCGGATGTCGAGAAAGACAATGTCGGGTTGATGCAGCTCAAACAATTCAAGCGCTTCGGCGCCGTTGCGCGCATCGCCGATCACAGACAAGGCCGGCCACAGGGTGGCCAAATGGCTGCGCAGGCGTTCGCGCAGCAGCGGTTCGTCGTCGGCAATCAGCGCGGAAATGGTTTTCAAGGCTGTCCTCCAGAAAAATGCAGCTCGGCACGCACGCCATGCGGGTCGAGCGCGTGCAGTTCCAGCCGGGCGCTGGCGCCATACACGGCTTGCAGGCGGCTGCGCACATTGTTCAGGCCGGTGCCAGGCTGCGCCGTCTCGGCCATGCCCACGCCTGTGTCGCTGACCCAGACGCAGCTCTTGCCGCCGGCCGCATCCAGCGCCGCGCCCACCGTGATGCGCCCGCCTTCCATGCCGGGATCGATGCCGTGGCGCACGGCGTTTTCCACCAGGGTCAGCAGCGCCATGGGCGGAAAGCGCAGGCTGGCTGCCTGCGCGACGTGGGCTACCTCGAATTGCAGGCGGTCCGGCATGCGCACCCGCATCAGTTCCAGGTAGGCGCGCACCAGCTGCAATTCCTGCTCCAGGGTGGCGGCCTCATCGTTCAGGCGCGGCATGGCGGCGCGCAGATAGGCGATCAGGTGGCGCAGCACGGGCCCCGCATTGGGCGAGCCGGACGCCACCAGCGCTTCCACATTGGCCAGGGTATTGAACAGGAAATGCGGTTCGATCTGCGCCTGCAAGAGGCGCAGGCGCGCGTCCAGCAATTCGCGCTCCAGGGTGTTTTTCTGCAGTTCGGCCTGCAGGCGGTCGGCCCGTTCGCGCTCGCGCCGTTCGCTGCGCATGGCCAACAGGGAAAACAGCACGCCGAAGACGACAGCCAGCACGACCATCAGGAAATGGCCGACGAGGGTTTGCGTTTGCGCGAGATAGGCAAGGAACTGGCCCCGCTGCGTGGCCAGCGCCGTGACCAGGGCGGCCACGGGCGCCATCAGCACCACCGTGCCCAGGCGCGCCGCCGCCAGCGACAGCCAGCGCGGCCGCAAGGCTCCCGCCGCCGAGTACGCCAGCAGCAGCGCTGCGCCAATGAAGCCGATGCGGCCAAACACGCCAAGATACGGCGTACCGCTGAGCAGATGCAGCAGCCACGACAGCAGCAAGGTGAAGACCGTCACGACGAGCGCCTGCCGCGCGGTCGGCAAGAACGCTTGGGCGCGGCGGATGGTGACAGGGGCAGGCATCATGGCGTCACCATACGCGGGAAGCGGCCGCCGTTCAAGCCCTGAAAACCGCCGTTCGTCGCACCGTCCCCGCCTGTTCCCGGCCGCCCGGGAAGCGGAGGCCTATCTTGATGCTTCGTTCATGCCGCCAGGAGATACCGATGCCATCCGCCAGTTCTACCACCAGCCCCCTGCCCTCGCCGCGCCTGGCGTCATCGCGCCGATGGGCGGCCACGGCCCTGTCCGCCTCTGCCCGCTTCTGGTTCCTCGCCACCGTCACCGGCCAGCTCTTCTTTGCCGCCTACATCATCGCCCTGTATGGCGGCGCCGCGACGCGCGGCGATTTGCCGGGCTGGAATGCCGTCATGACGCATGGCCACGTGCCCGGCGATGGCGTGGGCAATGTGGCCACCGGCGTGCACCTGCTGCTGGCAGCCATCCTCATGCTGGGCGGCGCGCTGCAACTGGTGCCGCACGTGCGCCGCCACGCGCCCCGCTTGCACCGCTGGAACGGCAGAGTCTACCTGGCCGGTGCCGTGCTGGCTGCCTTGTCCGGACTGTATATGCTGTGGTGGCGCGGCGCCGTGGGCGATACGACACAGCATCTGGGCATCAGCCTCAATGCCGTGCTGGTGCTGGTCTTCGCGGGCCTCGCCTTGAAGAACGCGTTGCAGCGCGATATCGCGGCGCACCGGCGCTGGGCGCTGCGGCTGTTCCTGGCCGTGAGCGGCGTGTGGTTCTTCCGCGTGGGACTGATGTGCTGGCTGGCAGTCAATGGCGGCCCGGCGGGTTTCGACCCTGCAAGCTTCACGGGGCCATTCCTCAGCTTCCTCGCCTTTGCCCAGTATCTGCTGCCGCTGGCCGTGCTGGAAGCCTATCTGCGCTGCCGCGACGGCGGCAACGCGATGCTGCGCCTGGGCATGGCGGCCGTGCTGGCACTGCTGACGGTGGCGATGAGCGCGGGCATCGCCGTGGCCGCGATGGGCATGTGGCTGCCGCGCATGCACGGCTGAGCGCCGCCCGGCATGCGGCCGGGCAAACGCCTGTTACCAGTAGCCAAGCACCTTCCACCAGGTGGTGCCGACAACGGCAAAGATCAGCAGTTCCACCACGCACATGATGAAGCCGACCCGCCACCAGTTGCCCATCGTCACGAAGCCGCTGCCGAAGATGATGGGCGAGGTACCCGTCGCGTAGTGCGTCAGGGTCATCATGATGGCCGAGCCGGCCGTCATCATCAGCATGAAGGGCACGTGGTACCCGGCCGGGATCAGGTGCAGGCCCACGGTCAGGAAGGCCAGCAGCATGGCGCTGATGTGGGCCGTCGTGCTGGCGAAGAAGTAATGCGAAAAGACAAACACCAGCACCAGGACGGCGGCAATCGGCAGCCAGTCCATGCCGCTGGCGACGATGGCGGCCTTCATGCCGGCCGAAAACCAGGCGATCACGCCCGTCTTGTTCAGTTGTTCGGCCATCATGACGAGCGCGCCGAACCACACGAGGGTGTCCCAGGCGCTCTTTTCCGACAGCACGTCGTCCCAGTCGATGGTGCCGGTAATGATCAGTACAAACAGACCGACAAAGGCGACCACCGTCGCATCGAGCGAAAACGCGGGACCGAACAGCATGGCGGGCACGTTCGCCCACAGCAGCAGCAACAGGGCGAAGGTACCCAGCATGACTTTTTCCGACGGCGACAGCGGGCCCATGCTTTTCAGTTCCGCCTTGGCGTAGGTGACGGCGTCGGGTGTGGCTTTCAGTTCCGGCGGCGACAGCCAATAAATAATCAGCGGCATGACCAGCAGGCAGACCAGGCCCGGCAGCAGCATGCACAGGGCCCAGGTGGTCCACGTCAGGTGAAAACTCTGGCCGCTGGCCTTTGCCACGAAGTCGACCACCAGCGGGTTCGGCGCCGTGGCCGTCAGGAACATGGCCGAGGTGATCGGATTGGCGTGGTAGTTGACGAGGGCCAGATAGGTGCCGACTTTCTTTTCCGTGCCCTTGGCCGGGTCCGAATCGAAGGCATTGGCGATCGATTTCATGACGGGGTGGACGATGCCGCCGCCGCGCGCCGTGTTACTCGGCGTAAATGGCGCCAGCACCAGTTCGCAGATCGCCAGGCCGTAGCCGATGCCCATGGTGCGCTTGCCCAGCAGGGAAATGAACAGCAGGCCGATGCGGCTGCCCAGCCCCGTCTTTTTCAGGCCGCGCGAAATCAGGATCGCCACGACGATCAGCCAGATCAATGGATTCGAGAAACTGCTGAGCGCATCCGTGATGGCGCCCTTGGACGAGGTCGACGTCACTTGCGACAAGGAAACGATGACGATGGCCATCATCGCCATCACGCCGATCGGCATGACCTTCAGAATGATCGCCAGGATGGTGGTGAGGAAAATCGCCACCAGGCCCCAGGCTTTGGGCGTCAAGCCATCGGGTGCCGGCAGCAATAGCATGCTCAACAGCAAGGCTGTGCAGATCAGGGCGGGGACGAGGCGGAATGGGACGGCTTCCTTGAAATGCAGGAACAGGTCGCGCACTGTTTTATACATCTTTATTACCTTTCGCTGTGGGTCAGGCATCCTCGCGGTCGGAATCGTGCACGCAGATTCATGGGCCGGTAGGCACAAGAAGCGCGCCCGCAAGATGACAGATGCCCAACAATTCTGTTCGGCAATATCATACACGCAAGGTTGGCGCGGCCCCGCCACGCCACGCCGCCTGCTTCAACTAACTTTCAAATCGTTGATCTGGGAGCGGCATGCGCAACAAAAACGCCTCTCGCCAGGCGTCAATGTGCCGGCGCGCCGCAAGCCGTTTTTGCATCGGCAGTACCGGCACGCGAAACTTTCTCCACGCCTGTCAGAACCTGAAGTTCGACACGGCGGCCTTGCTCAAAACATGCCCGTTGCTTGAGCGAGTCCTTCATCTCGCCGCAGCCGCTGATGCCGTCGCGATCCAGGCGTATGTCAATCAGTGCATCCGCCTCGCTGATCGATTTGTCGCGTACCAGTTGATGGAACACGGTGCATGCTCTTTTGTGCGCCAAAACGAAATTACCCTCTTTTTCGCGAGGCATCGGGTCGGCAAAGCCCACGATAACTACTTTTTTCTCCTCGCCTTTTTTTGCCTGCGGCATGAATTTATCAACGTACGATTTTGAAATAGCCCACTGCCCTTCTTCGAACGTCTCTTTTCCAGAGCTGAAATAGATCCCGTTTTTCAGCTCCTGGCAAACTGTCTCTTTTCCCCCTCTTGAAACCTTGACGCCGGCGCTATCCAACTCAATCCGCGTATCTGTTGTATCGGCGGCAGCCGTCCCTTTCAGTTCGATATAGCTGCGCAGGCCAACCCCATGCCACAGAACCCGGACATTACTGATCGAAAAGCTGTCGCCATCCATTTTGCAACTATGCAGCAACACACCCTTGGCATCGGCTGCAGCTTGCATCGTGGCGAAATTCGTTTTATTGACGATCAATACGGCATCGGAGCGCAACCCGAGGCCACTCATCACATAATTAAAACTATGCTGGCCTGCCAGCAATGGAATATAGGCAAACAGGATTCCCACTGCAATACTGGCAAAAGCGCTCCGGGAGCTGGCGCTGAGGTTGGCCGTGGCGGGGCCGGGCGGAACGGGTGGAACGGGCGGAATGGGGGGCGGAAGCGGCACGAATGTGGAAAACATCGCCACGCCAAGACTTAAAAACATTCCTGAAAATAGCATCACCAAAGGTATTGCCAGGAAGCTGAAAACTCCACTGCCAGCGTCAGGCTTGTTTAGGGCGGCAATATATCCCAGCATGGACGTGGAAGCAATCAATGGCATAACGTAGGCGACGGCGAACCAGCCATCTTCCGTCAATTTGCGAGCCAGGTACCAGTACACGCCAATGAGAACCACTGCTACGATACTTAACACGACAAATTGGCATCCACTGGCGGAGCCGGCGCCGTTGTTCAAAGCCTCAAAGAAAACCATAACCAGCAGCAGGGAAAGCAGCCAAAGACCAAGCAGGTATGCGGCACTCTTTAACTTCCCGGATGGGAGTATTTTTTGTGTAGCCCACGGAACAAAAGGCAAGAACCCCATGATGACCGATAAGGCACCGATACAGGAAAAAGCCAGCATTACAAAAATAAAGAATAATGTATCGCCAACACTTAACCCGGATGGAAAAAAACCAATCACGAAGAAACAATAAATAAAGACGGCAACCAGGCCAAAAGTAGAGCTCAGACCTGCACATAAACCACTCATGGTTTTCAGGCGTTCAATCCTGAGCTTTTTAATTTCGGCTATTTGCTTCTCTTCATCCAGTGTCATAATATTAGGCGGTGTATTGACGTTTAGATATTATAATGCAACCATCTTTCCTGAAGTCAATAAATTTGCAAGATTGGCATGGGCGGCGGAGTTCTGCCTGGGTGCCAGAAAACTGAGCCAGGTCAAGACTCTGCCTGTCACCCGCCTGTTTCAAGGGGTATTTCAGCCCAACCTTGCCAACCGCACTATAATGTTGGCACCGCTTGCGGCAGCAATGGCGGCGATAGACGGTAACAATTTCGTGTGGAGGCCGGTACAATAGCGTCTGGGCCTACACAGGGTTTCACTTTTGCCAGCAGTTGCCAGCAACTAACCATTTTTTTTGACCAGCCAACAAATACTATGAGTTCGATGAATGAAGAGCGCGTTTTAAGCGTGCACCACTGGACGGATACCCTGTTCTCCTTTACCACCACGCGCGACCCGTCGCTGCGTTTCTCGAATGGCCATTTCACCATGATCGGCCTGCGCGTCGATGGCAAGCCGTTACTGCGTGCCTATAGTATCGCCAGCGCCAATTATGAAGACCACCTGGAATTTTTCAGCATCAAGGTGCCGGGCGGTCCATTGACGTCGCGCTTGCAGCACTTGCAAGTGGGCGACACGGTCATCGTCGGCCGCAAGCCGACGGGCACCCTGGTGTCCGACTACCTGCTGCCAGGCAAGCGCCTGTACATGCTGTCGACGGGCACGGGCCTGGCGCCTTTCCTCAGCATCGTGCGCGATCCGGACATCTACGAGCGCTTCGACCAGCTGATCCTCGTGCACGGCGTGCGCCAGGTCGATGAATTGGCTTACCACGACTTGCTGGAAGAGCATCTGCCGAAGCATGAGTTCCTGGGCGAAATGGTCAGCGACAAGCTGCGCTACTACCCTACCGTGACGCGCGAAGACTTCCGCAACATGGGCCGCATCACCGAACTGATCGAAAACGGCAAGCTGGCCGAAGATCTGGGCGTGCCGGCGCTGAACCCTGCCGAAGACCGCGTGATGATCTGCGGCAGCTCGGACATGCTGCGCGACCTGAAGGAAATGCTGGAAGCGCGTGGCTTCAAGGAAGGCAATACCTCGACGCCAGGCGACTTCGTTGTCGAGCGCGCTTTCGCCGAAAAGTAATCCGCAAAAGTCATCCGCAATACCCCAGGGGCCCGGCCCCGCCGCTTCCTGCGGCGGCGCCGGGCCTTTTCATTGGTGGCGGCTACCGCAAGCCATTCATGAGGCGCTGCACGGACGTAAAGGCTTCCTGTCCATGGCCGGACCGAACAGCAGCGAGGCCGCACGGTCGGTCTTGACCTTGCTTGATCTGTCGCAAACATGGCCTGTAAAAACGCATCGGGATTCGGCCGCATGCCAAAATAAACACGCCGCCCTGCGGGCGGTGCATCAGTCACGCGCGCTCCTGACAGAAATTGTCAGTGCTTTTCATTATGCTTTCGGCACCAGCAGGCTAGCCAGCCTGTACTATCGATATCTCCACCTGCGACAGGACTTTTCATGACACGTGCCATCACCATTCTGACCGAGAACTTTGCCGATTGGGAAACCGCCCTGATCAATTCCACGGCGCGCCTGTACTACGGCTTTTACACGCAGTTCGCCACGCCCGGCGGCTTGCCCGTCACCTCGTCCGGCGGCATGCTGGTCACGCCGCAACTGGCGCTGGAAGATATTGTGCTCGATGAACTCGATTTGCTGATGGTATGTGGCGGCAGCCACTGGCAAAGCGGCAAGGCGCCCGACCTCTCCCCCTTGCTGCGCGCGGCCCGCGACAGGAATATCGTGCTGGCCGGCATTTGCGACGGCACGCGCGTGCTGGCGCAGGCGGGCGTGCTCGACACTGTGCGCCACACCTCCAATTCCGCCGACAACCTGAAGGATACCGGCTATGCGGGCGCCGCCCTGTACCAGGATGTGCCGTGGGCCGTGGCCGACCAGCGCGTCATCACGGCGCCCGGCACGGCGCCCGTCAGCTTTACGGCCGAGGTCTTGCGCGCCCTGGGCATAGCTGATGACAACCTGGCGGCTTACCTGGCCATGCACGGCGCCGAGCACGGCAAGGCAGCCCAGCCAATGCGCTAGTTGGCATCCAGCACGCGCAGGCGCGCCACGGCGTGCGTGTTGCCCGGATCCAGTTCCAGCGAACGACGGTAATGCGTGATGGCCAGCGCCTTGGCGCCGTCCGCCTCGTATGCTTCGGCCAGGCTGTCGTGGCCATTTGCCCCTTGCGGGTACAGTTGCACGCCGAGCTGGAAGACGGCTACCGCCTGTTTCGGCTGCTGCCGCCGTAGCAGACGGTAGCCCCAGGCATTCAAGTCATCGTCGGTGGGCGCAGACAGCCCATGCTGGCGCCGGATGGCCGCCAGTTTCTTGTCCAGTCCATCGAAACCGGCGCTGGCCGCTTTGTTGCGCAGCAGGTGCGCGGCATACGCGCCGCCGCGCTGCTGGCGCAGGGCGGGAAGATAAAAGCCGGCGACGGTATCGATCAGCTGTTCCGGCTGGGCGCCGGCCAGGTTGCTCAGGATAACGACGGCCAGGCCATCGTTCGGATACACATAAAAGGCTGAACGGGCGCCGCCGATGCCGGCCACGGCACGGTGTCCATCACGGCCGATGGTGGGCCAGCCCAGCGCCCACGGCGCCGGCTTGCCGTCATTCAAGCTGGTCGGCTGCCACAGCCGTTCCACGCTGGCGGGCGCCAGCAGGCGCCCCGACTGCAGCGCGATGAGCCAGTTCGCCAGTTCGCCCGCATTGCTGTTGATGCCGGCGCCGGCGCGCATGATCACGGGAAAGTCTTCGATTACGTTGCGGTAGCCCTTGCCACCCCGGTCCAGCACGTAGGAACTGGCCTTGCTGACGACCACGTCCTTCGCGTCGCCAAAGCCGCTGTGCGGCATGCCCGCCACGTCAAACTGCCCGCGCTGGACGAAGGCGGTAAAAGGCTGGCCGCCTTGCCGCTCGATCAATTGCGCCAGCAACACGTAATTGGTCTGGTTGTAGCGGTAGCGCTGGCCAGGCTTGGCTTCCACGGGCAGCGCCTGCACGGCTATCCACGCCGCATCGGCGTCGTCCGGCTGTGGCCCCACCAGCTTGCCGCTGCGCTGGTCCAGCACATCGGGCAAACCCGAGGTATGGTTGAGCAATTGCGTCACCGTCACGGCTTGCCAGGCTGGCGGCAGTCCCGTCAGGTACTGGCCGATAGTCGCGGCCAGGTCGATCTTGCCCTGCTGCACCAGTTGCATGACGGCCACGCCGGCAAACGCTTTCGTCGCCGAATTGATGGAAAACAGGCTGGCGTCCGTCACCGGCACCTGGTATTGCAGGCTGGACAGTCCGAAATTGCGCGCCAGTACGACCTTGCCACCTTGTATCACGGCCAGTTGCAGTCCCGGAATCTGGCGCTCCTGCATTTCGCTGCGCACGAAGGCGGCAATCTCCTGTTCCGCGTTGGACACCTTCGGCTGGCTGGCGGCAGTGGCAGCCACGGCGCCAACGGGGACGGCGGCAAGCGCCATGACGAGCAGGACAGACGGGAGGCGTGGGTTCAAGATGTGGCTTTCGACAGGAGAAAACGGAACCGCAGCATCCCATACCTATTTATCAACGTCAACGATAATCTTGCCGTTCAGAAAGTTACTCTTCCAGCCACACGTCTTCATACCCTTCCCGGTCGAGAATGAACTTGGCACCGCTGGGCAAGGCCAGGTAATCGACCACCTGCGGCAGCAGTTCGTGCAGGTGTTCTGCATGCAGGGGCTGGTAAAAGCCGCTGGCATCATCGTGCTCACCGCAATGGATGAACCAGCTGATGGTGCCGTTTTCCGGCAGCGCGATGCGCGTGCCGTAGATGGGCGACTGCGCCAGGCTGGCGATGGCCAGGGCTACCATGGGCTCGGGCGCCTGGGCCGGCAAGCCGAATTTGTCGCAGATGCGCCGTTGTGTTTCGCTGATCAGTTCAGTCATGGTGTTTCAGGATCCGATGTAGTGGTAATGCAGGCGCAGCGCGCCGTCGTGGCCGGACATTTCCAGGTGCAAGGTCGCTTCGCCCGGCTTGCCGTCGGCCAGCAGCAGGCATTCCAGGCCCAGTGGTCCGGCGTCGGTGGCATACACATCGACGGCGGGACGGCCACCCTTGCCCGGCACGAAGGCTTGCGCCAGCGGCGCCAGGGACAATGTCTGGCTAGCAGCAAAATAACTGTCGAGCATCTCGATGATCTCGTCGGCCACGCCCGGCGACAAGCCCCAGTCGCGCTGCAGTGCAACAGGATCGCGCGTGTCCAGCGTCTGCACGAAGGCGGCGGCCTGCGCGTATGCCAGCTGTCGCAGGCTGTCTGTGATGGCCATTTCCATAGAGTACGTCGTGCCTTATCCATTCAACAGGCGCCATTATAGTGCGTCGCCGCGGGAATGCTCGATCCGTTTGCCATCAATAATTGAGCATCGTGCCGATTATTTAAAGTGCCGCGCTTATTATTTATCGCACTGCAATAACATAAATGACTCGCGTGATATTTGGTGAGTATTTGAAAAATATAACCGCGGATACGATTGATTTTCAAGTTGACGCTTATTTATTCAGGCGCTAATATCGAATGGCCATATACCATGGCATACAGCGCAAGCAGTACTTAACCATCACAAGAGGATAGTACAATGCAAAACCAAACCAAATTGTTCGCATTCAAACTGGCTGAAAAACAGGTACAAAAACAGGAAGCGCCCGCCACCGCCTGGAAGGTGCGCGACGGCGTCGCCGTGGCCGGCTGCACCGCCGTTGGCACCCATGATCAATATCGCGACTCTTCGCGCCTCAAGCCCAACGACAGCGGCCAGTATTGCTGATACCCGGCACGCCATAACCCCCGCCCGGCGTGGGGGTTTCATATATTCCCCCATATTCAAATTGGCGCCGTGCGGCGCGGCTATTCCGCGCGCAATGCATATACAAACACTTTTCAATTGTAGATTCCATTTTTTAAAACAAGTATTTATCGGTAAAAATCGGAACACGACCATTAATAGAGGATCACATGCACAAAGAAACCAAACTGTTCGCATTCAAACTGGCGGAAAAAAAGGAAGAAGAAAAGCCAGCGCATCCTGCGCTCTGGAAAGTACGCGATGGCGTCGCCGTGGCCGGCTGCACGGCTGTCGACAGCGAGGAGCAATACCGCTATTCGCGTATCGGTTCAAGTGACGGCGGCGAGTTCTGCTGATACGTTCGCCATCTGAAAGCCTTGCCACGGCAAGGCTTTTTCACCTTCCTTTACCGCAAGCCCACGACATGCACAAAAAGGTTTTGATTATCAGCCATAGCGGCGATCTGCACGCCGACCTGGTCGAAGCCATCCTCGCCGCCCGCGGCCATGCCCCCTTCCGTATCGATCTCGACGCCTTTCCCCGCGATTATCAGCTGTGCCAGCGCCTGCACGACGGCCGCGCCAGCGCGCGCCTGCGCCACTTGCCCGATGGCGACTGGCTTGACCTGCAGCAAGTGGGCGCCGTCTGGCTGCGCAAGGCGGCCGACTACGCCTACGCCAGCGCCGACCTGACGCTGCAGGAGCGCGCCTACGCGCAGCTGGAAACGGAGCAGGCCATCTTCAGCGTGCTGTACGGGCTCGATTGCTACTGGCTCAGCCATCCGCTGGCCCTGCGCGGCGCCCAATGGAAAGGCGAACAGCTTGCGCGGGCCGCGCGCATGGGCTTTCGCGTGCCCGCCACCGTGATCACCAACGTGCCCGACGACGTGCGCGCTTTCCGCGCTGCCATCAAAGGGCCTATCATTTTCAAGAGCATGTCGACGCCCAGCCTGGCCGCCGAAGCGGTCGAGGACGTTGACAGGGTCAGCGCCGGCATCGGCACCACCATCGTCGACGATGCCATGCTCGATAGCCTGGACGCCGTCAGCGAACTGAGCTGCCAGTTCCAGGAATATATTGCCAAGCAATACGAACTGCGGATCACCGTGATCGGCAAGCAACTGTTTGCCGCGCGCCTGTATTCCCAGGACGATGCGCGCACGGCCATCGACTCGCGCGACATGTCGGCCCCCATCCGCTATGAAGCATGCACCCTGCCGGCGGAAATACAGCAGCGCTGCCTCGCTTTCGTGCACAGCTACGGCCTCGAATATGGCGCGCTCGATCTCATCGTCACGCCCGGGGGCGAGTATGTTTTCCTGGAAAACAATCCTGTTGGTCAATTCTTGTATGTACAACAACTGGTACCAGCCTTGCCCATGCTGGAAAGCGTGGCCGCAGCCCTGATCGAAGGAGCCGTATGCCGCAGCCAGACTTGAACCAGATCCCCGTCCGGCTGCGCGAACTGGAACAGGCGCGCGACAGCCGCGCCATCGTCCTGGCCGCCTCGCATCTGGACATGGAGCTGCTCCCCGCCCTGTACGAGCTGTGCCAGGGCATCGGCCCCGTGGCGCGCCTCGACGTGGTGCTGCACGGCCGCGGCGGCATCGTCAACGCGGCGCGCCGCATCGCCATCCTGCTGCGCCAGCATGCGCGCCACCTGAGCTTTATCGTGCCCTTCCACTGCCAGTCGGCCGCCACCCTGCTGGCCCTGGGCGCCGATGAAATCATCGCGGGCGACCTGGCCCTGTTCTCGCCCATCGATCCGCAGCTCGATGGCGCCGACGGCGGCTCGATGTCCAGCCTGGACATCAAGGTGTTCGGCGACATGGCGCAGCAGTGGTTTGGCGTCGATGCCAGCGAGGCGCGCCAGCAATCGCTGTCCCTGCTGTGCGGCAGCATCTTCCCTCCTTCCCTGACGGCCTTCTACCGCACCACCCTGGAACTGGCGCAGATCGGCGAGGAATTGCTGGCCTGGCAATTGCCCGATGCCACACAAGAGGCGCGGCGGGCCATCGTCGCGCAACTGGTGACGGGTTATCACTCGCACAACTATGCCTTGACGCGCGAAGAGCTTGCCCAGCTGGGCCTGAACATGGCGCGCGATATCCACGCCGAAAGGCTGGGCTGGGCCATTTCGACGCAATTGCAGGCCAGCATAGGCGGCGCCTTGCGCAGCGCTCCCGACGAGCCGTGGAACGATGCCCTGCTGGCGTCGCGCGACGGCGTGCAGCTGCGGCGCCAGCGTCCGGGCGGCTTCGCGCCCGTGTGGAGCACGCAATGCTGACCCCGCTTTTGGCCCCATCCTTGCCAGCGTTATTGGCCGCATTATTGGCCGATACCGCGCGCTACTGTATCGCCTTGCTGCTGCTGGCGGCCAGCGTGGGCAAGCTGCGCAGCTACGGAGACTTTCGCGCCAACCTGGCCGCCTCGTTCGGCATGCCGCCCGCCGCCGCACAATTCGCTGCGCCAGCCCTGGTGATGACAGAATTGCTGCTGGCCGGCTGGCTGCTGGCCGGCGGTACCCACACACCGATGCTGCTGTCGCTATCGCTGCTCAGCACGCTCACCGCCATATTGACTTACCGCTACTTCACGCACAGCGTGGTGCGCTGCAGCTGCTTTGGCGAAGCGGCACGGCCCGTGTCGCAGTACGACCTGCTGCGCAACATGCTGGCGGTCGGCATCAACGGCGCCTACTTTGCGCTGGCGCAGGAAACGGCCTTGCCCGTCGCCACCTCCATATTGGCCGCCGGCCTGGCAGCCATCATGTGCGTGGCCACGATTTCCCTGCACGAGATCGCCACTTTGGCAAAGGCAGACTGATGGATTCCACGACCTTGCAACTGGTGCTGGCGGCGCTGGCGTTTGCCCTCGCCGGCAATATCTGGCTCAGCCTGGCCGTGCTGCGCGCCAGCCGCCGCGAACGCATCACGCCCACGGCGCTGGAGCCGGGCCAGCCCCTGCCTGCCGTGCAAGCCCGTCCGCTGGCTGGCGGCGCGCATTTCCAGCCGGGCGCCGGCGGCCAGGCGGCCGTGCTGCTGTTCCTGGCCAGCCGCTGTCCGAAATGCGGGGAAAAGCTGGCCGGCATCGAACAGCTGCTGCCGCTGGCGCGGGAGGCGGGCCTGGCCCTGTGGCTGCTCAGCGAAGAGCCAGTCCGCCGCCTGCGCGCCTTTTTGCCCGGCAACACCTTGCGGGCGGCCACGGCACGGCTGACGCTGCGCGACTACCGGCGCGTGAATCCGCTAATGAGCTCGCCTTCCTATGTATTCGTCAATCACCAGGGCAGCGTGGAAGCGGCCGGCCTGATCGGCGATGAAGACTGGCTGGCCCTCGTCGAGCAACTGGCTGACGAGACGGCACAGGAGCGCGCCGCATGAGTCATCTGAATGTCGGCCCGCATCTTGAACGCCTGCGCCTGCTGTATCCCGTGCGCTGGCGCGTCACCGCCGGCCTGCTGTGCATGGCCCTTACCGTGGGCGCGCAACTGGCCTTTCCGCAAGCCATCGCGTATTTCATCGACAACGTGGCGCAACTGACCCGGCGCGGCGTCACGCCGGGCATGGTGGCCGCCATGCTGGCCGTCAGCCTGCTGTATGCGCTGATCACGACCGCGCGCTTCTATCTGCTGCAGTCGAGCGGCCACATGATCGTCATGGGCGTGCGCCGGCGCCTGTTTGACGTGGTGATCAACCAGCCCATCGCCTTCTTCGACAAGCACCATGGCGGCGAGCTGAACAGCCGGCTGACATCCGACGTGTCGGCCCTGCATGAAAGCCTGACCATCGGCGCGGCCAATGCCCTGCGCTCGCTATGCGTCTTTCTGGGCGGCATCGCCATGCTGCTGCATCTGTCACCCATGCTGAGCCTGCCGCTGGCCCTGTTCATTCCCATCAGCCTGTATCTCGGCAAGTTATCAGGCAGCAATTACCGGCAGCGTTCGCGGGCCATTTCCGCCACCCTGGCCGCCAGCGGCAAGGTGGCGCAGGAATACTTTGCCCATGCCCGGCTGGTGCAGGCATTCAACCAGCAGGGCGGCGCCATGGCCCGCTATGCGCAAGCCATGCGGCAACTGCTGGAGGTGTCCCTGGCCGGCACGCGGCTGCTGGCCGTGTTCCAGGGCGCGCAAGGGCTGCTGGCTTTTGTTGCCCTGCTGACCACCCTGTGCTTCGGCGCCCACCTGATCGGCCAGGGCCGCTTGAGCGTGGGAGAGCTGGCGGCTTTTGTCATCTATGCCAGCATGGTGACGGACACGGCCGGCTCCATCAGCGAATTCTGGAACACGTGGATGCGCACCATGGGCTCAACCGACCGCATCTTCGAGATCCTGCGCAGCCACCGCGCCGTGCCCGAGGCGACGCCGCAACCGCCGCTGGCCGGCCACATCGCGCTGCGCGACGCGCGCTTTTCGTATCCCGAGCGCACGCAGGTCACGGCCCTCGACGGCGTCAGCCTGTCGATACGCGCGGGCGAAAAGATCGCCCTGGTGGGCGCCTCGGGCGCGGGCAAGTCCACCATCGCCAGCCTGGTGCTGGGCCACTACCAGCTTGACGCGGGCAGCCTGCAATTCGACGGCATCGATGCGCACGTGCTGGGCGTAACGCAGCTGCGGCGCCAGATGGCCGTGGTGGAACAGGAACCTGCCCTGTTTTCCGGCAGCATCGCGGACAATATCGCCTTTGCCGTGCCAGACCGCCAGGTGACGCGCGAAGAAATGCTGGCGGCGGCGCGCCTGGCGCATGCCCACGATTTTATTCAAGCTTTTCCTGACGGCTACGAGACCCTGGTGGGAGAACGGGGCGTGCAATTGTCCGGCGGACAGAAGCAGCGCATCGCGATCGCCCGCGCCATCCTGCGCGCGCCGAAAATCCTCATCCTGGACGAAGCCACCAGCGCGCTCGATGCCGCCAGCGAACAGCAGGTGCAGCTCGCCCTCGATACCCTGATGCAGGGACGCACCACCATCATCATCGCCCACCGCTTCTCCACCATCGTGAAAGCGGACCGCATCATCGTCATGGACAAGGGCAGGATTTGCCAGCAAGGCACGCACGCCGAGCTGCTGCGCGCGGGCGGCCAGTATGCGCGGCTGATGCAGCAGCAGCTGTCGCAATTCCAGCAGTTACATGATAGTGCGGCAACGCTGTAAGGCGGCAGCGTGCGCTGCCACTGTCCGACTTGCCTGAAAATCCGCTGCCGCGCCAGCCAAGTGGCGCGCGCAGCCAGATAAGCATGCGCACCCCGTTGTCTGGATCGGCATTCTGGGCGATAATTACGCCCATGAACGATACCACCACCTTACCCCCATTGCCCGATCGCCTGTCGATCGACCCCAGCAGCCCTTACCACGTTGCAGCCGTGTTCGAGAACGACGTCGGCATCCGCTTCAACGACAAGGAGCGTCTTGACGTGGAAGAATATTGCATCAGCGAACGCTGGATCAAGGTCGCTTCCACCAAGTCCCTCGACCGCCGCGGCCGTCCGCTGCAGATCAAGCTGAAGGGCAAAGTCGAAGCGTTTTACCGTTAAGCAACACATTCAGTTGTCATCGAGGCCGATTTTCATCGGCCTTTTTTGCGTGCGCCGCTTGTCTTTCAGGCATCGCAGATGACCAGACCGGCCGCGGCCGCCAGCGGCAGCCACAGCATGGCGTCGGCCAGTACCTCGTCCGGCGCCCTGCCGCTAGCCCGCGCCGCCTGCCCCGCGCACTGTGCCAGCGGCGCGCCGCCGGCCAACGCTTGCAGATAATAAAACTGCCAGGGCTGCAAATCCTGCATGGCAAGCCGGTAATGCATGCGCGAAATGGCGACAAAGGCGGACCTGGCACCAGGCTGGGCCGGCACGGCGTCGTCCGGCGCGGCCTGCGCCTGTTGCCAGTAGTCGGACAAGGGGAACGACAGGGCCAGCAGCCGCGTGCACGGCGCCAGGCGCCAGGCCGGTGCATTTCCCAATAGCAAGTCCAATCCGCACGGCAGCATGGGCGGCGCCAGCTTTTCCAGGCCGGACGCCCTGCCCGCTTCGCTGCGCGCCCGTTCCAGCTGCGCCAGTTCGACGGGAAAGCGCAAGGCGGCGCCCTGCGCGCCGGCGGCATGCTGGCTGGAGGCGAGAAAATCGGCAAAGCCGGCGCCCAGGTCATACAAGGTCGCGGATGCGGACGGGTGGCGCCAGACATAGGCGCGGGCAAAGAAGGCGAACAGCTCGTCACCCATGACCTTGCGCAACACGGGATAGTCAGCTTGCAGGCATTCGAGCAGGCGCTGCACATAGCCGTCCGCATGGATGTGCAGCGGCGCCGGCCCGCCCCTGGCCCGTTTCAATACTTGCTCCTGCGTCAAGCCATGGCGCTCGCTGGCCAGCTGGACGCCGCGCGCCGCGCCGCCCGGCGCCGTCATCGCCGTCAGGAACCATGCCTGCAATTGCGCCAGCGGTGCGCGGGCCTCGCCAGATTCGCCTGCTGCGGTGCTACGGGGCATGGGCCGCCTCCAGGTGAAAGCCCAGCGGCGCAGAGACGGCGGCGGCAGCCGTGACTGGTGCCACATCCGCGAATTCTCCCCGCTCGGCCGCGCGCGCCTTGTGGAGCTCGGCCAGCAGCTCCGGGTACGGGGGAATCTCCGCATCCCATTCCAGCAGGGCCGACACGCCGCCCGTCAGCCGCTGCGCCAGCGCGTACAGGCGCCACACGGCGGCCGGCACGGGGGCGTCATGGGTATCGATCAGCACGGCGCCGCACACGGTGGGGCCGGCCAGGTGGATCTGCACGATGTGCGCGTGCGGCAACTGGCGGATGTAGTGGGCCGCGTCATAGCCGTGGTTATGCGCACTGACGTGGACATTGTTGACGTCGAGCAAGAGTCCGCAGCCCGTGTCCTCGGCCAGGCGGCCCAGGAATTCCCATTCCTGCATGCTGGACTGGGCAAATTCCACGTAGCTGCTGGGGTTTTCCAGGACCAGCGGACGGCCCAGGAATTCCTGCACCTGCCGCACGCGTCCCGCCACGTGGCGCAGGCTGGCCTCGTCCAGCGGCAGCGGCAGCAAGTCGTGGCTGTTGAGCGAGGCGGCGCCCGTCCAGCACAGGTGGTCGGAAATCCACGCGGGCCGGATCTCGCCGGCCAGCTGGCGCAGCTTGCGCAGGTAACCGAGATTGAGCGGATCGCTGCTGCCGATCGACAGCGAGACGCCATGCATGACGATGGGCACCTGCGCCGCCACTTGCTCCAGCACATGGCGCGCATAGCCGTGGTTGTCGATGAAGTTCTCGCTGATGATCTCGAACCAGTCCACCTGCGGACCGTGACGCAGGATGTGCGCATAGTGCGGCGGGCGCAGCCCCACGCCCAGGCCCAGGTTCGGCAAGCCCAGGCGTGGCGCCACCGTGTGCATGGCGCGCCGCATCAGGTCGACGGCGGCAAGGCCAGGCGCAGGTCGGTGGGCGGCGGCGGCGCCCCCACTGGCGTGCCGCGCGCCGCCATCACCTTGCCGTAGGCTTCCCAGGCCTTGTCGTAGACATTGTCGCCCAGCGCAAAGCTCATGGTCTGGCCCAGCGGAATGCTGCGGTGCTCGGGCGCGGGTCCGAAATCGTACAAAGTCATGGTGGCAGGCTCGGGCGGTTCCTTGCCCGTCGTGTTCGGATACAGCTGCGAGGCCGAAATCGGCACGGCGCAGCCGCCGAAGCCGCCGCATTTGTTGTCGCTGGGCGCGCTGTAGACCTTATCGGGCTGCTGCGGCGGCGGCGGCACATAGCACGGCGTGCCCGGCGACGCGGCAAGCTTGACCGAGTGGCCGCAGGACGAACCGCCAGTGTCGGCCTGGGCAAAGCCGCAGCCGCCCTGGGCATGGCAGCCGTTGGAGCCGCGGCAGGTATGGTAGACGGCCAGCGCGGCGCAGGTGGACGAGGCCTCGCCTTCCAGGTGCATGCCCTGGCAGGCGTGGTACAGCACGCTTTTCTCGGCCAGCGGCACGCCCGTCGCCAGGTTCGGCGCCTGGCCCAGCACGGCCCAGCAGATGGCCATGCGGTCGCCCGCGCCCACCATCGACGGATACGGAAAGTCCAGTTGCTGGATCTGCCAGTACTTGTCCAGCACGGAAGTGATGCCGTAGATGGCGCCCGTGGCCACCGTGCTCAGCATCTCCAGGGTACCGCTGGCGTCCTTCAGGCGGTTCAGGGCACCCGCCACGGCCGCCGGCGCCGGGATATTCTGCGGCGTGCTGGCCGGGTTGTAGCGTTCGTTGGTCAGCATGGCCGCGCTCCACTGCTGGCCCTGCTTGTGCCAGCTGGCCCAGGTAGTCACGGGCAGCATCGCCTTGACCTGGCCGAAACGCTCGTAGTGGTCGAACGGGGCGCTGTCGTGGCGCGCCTGCGCGTCGCGCGATTCGGCATCCTTGCCATTATTCGCGTAGGACGGATAATCGCACTTCAAGGCATCCAGGTCTTCGCGGTAGTCGGGCTGCACGGCCTTCAGGCGCAGTGCCGCATCGCGGCGGTAGCGCTGGATGGCCGCTTCGCTGCCCTCGCCCTGGTCCGTGATGGCCGCCATCATGTCGATGGCCTTGTTGAACGAGCCCGTCTGGCCGCCATCCTGGTCCTGCGGGCCGAAGCAGGTATCGAATTTGGGAAATTCCGCCCGCGCATGGCCCTGGACCTGGCTATTGAACATGTCCTGCTGCACCGAACCGTTGACGAACAGCTTTTGCCACAGGGTCTGGCCATCCGTGTATTCGATGCTGATATAGCGCGCGTAGCACTCATACATATAGCCGATGGTGCCGAACAGGGGCAGATCATGCACGTGCTTGCCCGGCGTCCAGCCCACGAACGGCACCTCGGGGAAATATTTGGTGTGGTCGTGCGCGTCGAACTTCGCCAGCTGGGCCCGCGCCTGCTGTTCCGGCTGCTCGATGGCGAGGAACAGGTCGCACTGGTTGCTGTTCAGCTCTTCCAGGTTGACGCGCACGTGGCGGTAGCCGGACGTGTCCTGCAAGTCGACGATGTGCGGGATCACCGTGCAGCTCTTGCCGTAGCAAGTCCAGCCATGGTCCTGCGATTGCAGCTCCGAACCCGTGAAGCATGGCGCCGTGCCGATGGCCGTGGCCAGGTTGGCCGCCATCTGCAGGTGCAGCATTTCCTGGATGAAGACGCTGAAGATGATGTTGAAGGCCTTTTGCTCCTTCAGCTCGGGCCGGGCCGTGGTGCCCATGCCCGGCCACTGGCGGCCCTCATAGTAGGTGACGCCTTTCGAGTTGATCTGGTGCGTGCCGTGGATCGAGTACATGGTGGCCATGTACAGGGGAATGGTGAACAGCTCGACGCTGACGGCCGCCTGGGCGATGGCGCGCACGGCAGCCGTGTCGGTGTCCAGCATGTCGAGCGGGCGCCTGGTGATGGGGGCCTGGGTGCTTCCTAAAACGGGCATTTTCATTCTGTATCTCCACAGGAAGGATGCGTTTCGGATATCGGGCCGATCCGCGCCATCTGCGTGCGCTGTTCACGGCAAGGAAATCATACGCCTGAGAAAGATACTTTTGCGGCAAGATTTATGCGCAGGCCGAGGGGGTAAGGCAGTCAGCCCTGGGCCATAAAAATAGGCGTTTTCAGCAGCCATTCGATGACAATTGAATAGAATCGGCAAAACCTGCGCGTGTATAAGCGCCGCACCGGCAAGCGCCGGCGCGTGGCTTGCATGCTGATAGTCAGGTGCCGGGCGGCGGCTGGAAGGCGCAAAAGCCCGGCCACTGGTCGCGGCTGTCGCATACTTTCAGGCAGCCTTTGTCATCCTTGAAGGTGGCGACGACCTTGATGGGGAAGCCATATTTTGGCGTGGTGGCCAGGAAGGCGGACGGGCAGCTTTGCTCGTTGCTGAAGCGGAAAGTGATTTCTTCGCGGCGGCCCTTGCGCTCAAAGCCCAGCATGAAGGTTTCATTGCTGTTCCACTGCGCCTTGCCCGGCACGCGGAAGCGGTAGCGCGGGCTGCCCTGCTGCTGGCCGTCGAGTTTCTGGCCGAAGACGCGGCTGCTGGCCGTGGCCGTTTCGACCTTGGCGATCGGATAGGGCACGGCAAACATGTAGGTGCCTGCAAAACCCTGGTCGAAGCCGAGGCCCTTCTGGTAAAACGGTACGACGATATGCGGCGCGCCCGTGTATTCCACGGTATTGCGGGCCGTCACGCGCGACGTCAGCTTGTCATCGGGCTCTTTGCCGAAGACCACGTCCAGTTCCAGCAAGGCTTGTTGCTTGTCAATATCTTGCGCCAGATAATCCTTGGGGAACATTTCCCCGTGCACGCAGCCGGCCAGCAGGGAGGCGGCGAGGCAGCCAGCGAGGAGTTTGGGTATTGTCATGGCTGTTTTCCTTCCGGCGGCGCAGAAATGAGGCCCAGCCCCGTCACCTGCAAGCCGTTCTTGCCCTGTTTCCATTGAAATTGCTGGCCGAACCAGGCCAGTTCCAGCTCGCGCCGGATGCGGTTCGAATCCGTGCGGCCCTGGCGCGCCTTGATGGCGGCGCCCGCCTGCTCGGCAGCAGCCTGCGACAAGGGCTTCAGCCACCGTTGATAGGTGTCGGGCGGCAAGGCCAGCATGCCTGCCACGCCGTCGTCGCGCGTGGCGACGATAATCCCTACCTTCGTCAGCGCATTCGTCAGATAGGCGCCGCGCCGCCCGTCGGGCGAGACGGAGACCAGCATGGCGGGCGCGTAATCGCCCGTGACGATGCCCGGCACGTCAAACCACAGCAACTCGCCCGTGTCCGTATCGAGCGCGCGGCCATCGCGGGCGAACAGCAGCATCTCGGGACGGCCCGGCTGCGGTACGCCCCATTCGGGGTCGCGTTCCGTGCGCACCATGTCGTCGCGCTGCATGGGGCTGATGGGACGCATCAGCGGTTCGCCATTCTGCACGCCGATGAGGATGGTGCCCTGGCCCGTATAGCCCTTGGTAAACGCCAGCAGCATGGGCTGGCCTTCGCGCCTGGCCTTGATGGGGCGCACTTCCACCACTTCGCGCGCGCCGCCTGGCCAATAGCCGTGCTTGCGGAAAGACAAGGTGACGAGCGGGTCGTGGCGGTCGCGCGTGACGACAAAGTCGCCGTATTGCTTCATCACCGGCACGTATGGTGTTTGCGCCTGCGCGGCAGGCAGGACGGCGGCAAGCAAGCTGGCGGCGGCCGCCAGGCGGCATAAAGGTAGCAACAGAGGTAGGAACGGCATGGCATCCTGCAAGGGTCGCACGGGGCGAAGAATCAGGATGATAAACGATTCCTCGTCAGCAACACTGTCCGATAGGAAACATCAACGGCGCTGGATTTCGATCAGTTCGATCTCGAACAGCTTGGGCCACAGCTTGCCCGTGACAAACAAACGCTTGCCGCGCGCATCCCAGGCGATGCCGTTGAGCACGGCGTCGGGATTGGCCGTACCCCGCTGCGCGGGCGGCAGCAAGCCCGTCAGGTCAATCCAGCCGACAACTTTACCGCTGGCCGGGTCGATGCGGGCGATCACGTCCGCGCCCCACACATTGGCGTACAGCTCGCCGTCGACCATTTCCAGTTCGTTCAGGCGCTCGATGGGGCGGCCTTCCGCCTTCACCTCGAAACGGCGCACCTCGGCCAGGGTTTTCGGGTTCAGCACGCGGATGGCGGAGCTGCCGTCGCTCATGTAGACAAATTGACTGTCGCTGGCCAGGCCCCAGCCTTCGCCCTGGTAGCTGAAGGTGCGTTTCAGCTTGAACGTTTTCTGGTCAAACACATAACCGGTCTGCGAAATCCACGTCAGGCCAAGGATGTCATCGCCCACGTCCGTGATGCCTTCGCCGAATACTTTTTTATCGAGCATGCTTTTCTGCAGCACCTTGCCAGTCGTCAATTCCACCTTGCGCAAGGAAGACTGGCCGTTCTGGCCCGTGCTTTCATACAGATGGCCATCCTTGAACAGCAAGCCCTGGGTAAACGCCTTGGGGTCGTGCGGATAGGTATTCTTGACGAAATAGCCATACACAGGAATGGCGGCCTGGGCATAACCCATCTCGCTCATCAGGCCCACTGTGCATAACAATCCCAGCAGCAGCGAGCCTGCCGTGCGTTTCAGACTTGTTTTACCGATATTCTTCATATTCTTGGCGGTGGTTGGCGAGCGCCTATTGTAATCGCCCGGGCTGCGCCATGCGCGCCCTGACGAGCTCCAGCCAGGCGCGGGCAGCGAAAGACAGCCGACCGCCGCGGCGCCAGGCCAGCATCAGATTCCATTCCACGGGCGGACCGTCCAAGGGAATCACGGCAAACTGCGCTGGCTCGAGCGTGTCGCAATACATCTTCGGCAACAGGCAGATGCCCACGCCCAGGCGGACCAGCGAGGCGATGAAATCCCACTGGCCGCTGCGGCCCGTGATGCGCGGCGCAAAACCGGCCCGCTGGCAGGCATCGAGCACGATGTCGTTCAGGGCGAAGGCGGCACCGTAAAAGATGAAGGGACTGTCGGCCAACTCGGCCAGGGCCACGGAAGAGCGTCCCTGCCACGGCGAACCGGGCGCGGCCAGCAGGCACAGCGGCGAGCGCACGAGGGGCAATGCCTCGAAATCCTGCCACGTGGCCGCATTGCCCGGGTAATCGAGCATGGTGCCCAGCTCCACCATGCCGGTGCGCAAGTCGCGCTCGATGGCTTGCGTGCCGCTTTCATACATTTTCAGCTCGATGCCCGGATAGCGCTGGTGGTACTCGGCCAGCCACGGCGCCAGGGTGGAATGCGTCTGCGGCGACACGCCCACCCGCAACTCGCCCCGCTCCAGCTCTTGCAGGTCGCGCAATTCCACCTTCAGTTCCGCGTGCAGGGCCAGCAATGTATGCGCGCGCGCCAGTACCACCTTGCCCGCGTCCGTCAGGGTAAAACGTTTACCGGCACGGTCCAGCAAGGCCAGGTCCAGCGACTGTTCCAGCTGTTGGACCATCTTGCTGACGGTGGGCTGCGTCACGTGCAGCCTGGCGGCCGCCCGCGTAAAACTGTTCTGTTCCACCACTTCGACGAAGTAGCGCAGGGAGCGGATATCCATAATGCATTCCAATATCGAATGATAATTATGAGTTTAAGTCATTTTATCTTTTGATGTGAGATCACTACAATGAAAACCTCCCCCAGCCGTTTGAAAGCCTGCCGTGAAAGCCGTCCCCTATCCCGCCGCCCTGCCCTCCATCCCCGCCTGGCGCCAGCCCGCGCAGACCGTGTGGCAAGTGGGCGTGCTGATCGCCGCCTGGTGGCTGGCCGACGAGGCCGCTTCCGCACTGCACTTGCCGTTTTCCGGCGGCGTGGTGGGCCTGTTCGTGCTGGTGGCTCTGCTGCTGGCGGGTTGGGTGCGGCCTGCCGCCATCGAACTGGGCGCGAACTGGCTGCTGGCCAACATGCTGCTGTTCTTTATTCCGCTGGTTGTGTCCGTGGTGCAATTTACGCAGCTGTTGAAGTCGCAGGGCTTGATGCTGTTCGTAAACATCGGCCTGGGCTTTGCCAGCGTGATGCTGGCCACGGCCTTCACCGTGGAATGGGTGTGCCGCTATGAACGCAAGCTGCGCCTGCAAACACTGCTGCGCCAGCGCACAGCCAGGGCGGCAGCATGAGCACCTTGCTCCTGTCCCTGCTGTTCTTGCTGCTGACCCTGGTCTTGTTCTATGCCAACCAGGCGCTGCACCGCCGCCATCCGCATTTCCTGCTGACGCCCGCCATCTGCACCTCGGCAATACTCATCGTCATCGTGCAGGCGACCTCGACGCCGTTCGCCACGTATTTCGGCGAAACGCGCTGGCTGCCGTGGCTGCTGGGTCCCGCCACCATCGCTTTCGCGCTGCCCATCTTCCAGGAGCGCAAGCTGATCCGCAAGCACTGGCTGGCCTTGAGCCTGGGCAGCTGCGCCGGCATCGTGGCATCGGTTGCCGCCACCCTGCTGCTGGACAGTGTTTTGGGCGTGCATGGCGACATGGCGCGCAGCCTGCTGGCGCGCTCCGTGTCGACGCCGTTCGCGTTGGAAGCGTCGCGCCACATGGGCGGCTCGGCCCAGCTGACGGGTATCTTCGTGGTGATGACGGGCTTGTTCGGCTTGATGCTGGGCAAACCGCTCTTAAAACTGCTGCCCTTGCGCATGCGCATCGCCCGTGGCGCCCCGTATGGCGCGGCCGCGCACGGCTTTGGCTTGTCGGTGGCGCGCCGGGTCGGCACGGAAGAAGGCGCCGTGGCCAGCCTGACGATGATTTTCTCGGGCGTCGTGACGGTGCTGCTGGCGCCGCTGCTGGGGCATCTGCTGGGCTAGCGGCCCGCTTGCAGCGCCTGCATGCCATGCACGATCAGGTCGATTCCTGTCAGGAAATCCTCGCGGTCGTCGTGCGTGCGCAGCTGTCCCGCCACCTTGCGGGCAAATGGAAACGCCTGCGCGTCGAGGCGTGACCAGGCGCCCGCCATGGTGTCGAGGAAATGCGCGCGCTCCAGGCCTTTTTCCCGGGCGATGGCGGCATTGGCCGCATTCTGCCCGCTCACGCCCAGCAGATAATTGAGCAACGTGCATGCCGCCAGCCATTGCTGATCCTGCGGCACGCCCAGCGCATCCACCTGCCGCCCCAGGCGTTCCAGGATGCGCACGGTAGGCAGCTGGCCCGGCGCGCGCGACAAGGCCGAGCCCAGCCAGGGATGCGCATCCATCGCCTCGAACATGGCCAGCGCCACGGCGCGGATGCCCGCCTGAGGCGTCTCGCACTGCAGGACGGCATCCATGGCGCGGGCGACGATGGCGTCGCTGGCGGCCGTGAACAAATCATCCTTGTCGGCAACATGCCAGTAAATGGCGCCCGCCCCCGTGACCAGGCGAGTCGCCAGGGCGCGGAACGTCAGGCCGCCCTCGCCCGCCGTATCGAGCAGGGCAATGGCGGCATCGATGATGGTGTCGCGCGTCAGCGAGTCTGCGCGTCGTGGTGGGGTCGCTACGGTATTGGGCATCGCTTATCTTGACACAGATGATGGCTTGCCGCAAAATTCTTATGGAACGACGTTCCAGTAGTATTTTGAAAACCACACTCAAGGATCACCATGCATATCGCCATCATCGGCGCGGGCCTGGGCGGGCTGATGCTCGCCCGCGTGCTGCACGTCCACGGCATCGCCGCCGCCATCTATGAAGCGGACGCTTCGCCGCAGGCGCGCCGCCAGGGCGGCATGCTCGACATCCACGAGGACACGGGCCAGCAAGCGCTGCGGGCGGCCGGCCTGCATGAGGTCTTCCGCACCCTCATCCATACAGGCGGCGAAGCGAGCCGCGTGCTCGACCAGCACGGGACGGTCTTGCTCGACGAAGGGGACGATGGCACGGGTGGCCGTCCCGAAGTGCCGCGCGGCGAGCTGCGCCGCATCCTGCTCGAGTCCCTGCCCGCCGGCACGGTGCGCTGGGGACATAAGCTGACAGGCGTGGCGACGCTGGACGGCGGCCGGCACAGGCTGGGTTTTGCGAATGGCGCCACGGCCACCGCCGACCTGCTGGTCGGTGCGGACGGCGCCTGGTCGAAGGTGCGGCCCCTGCTCTCCAGCGCCCAGCTAGCGTATAGCGGCATTGCCTTTATTGAAACGTATCTACTCGACAGCGACCGCCGCCACCCGGCCAGCGCGCGCGCCGTGGGCGCCGGCGCCCTGTTCGCGTTGGCGCCCGGCAAGGGCATCCAGGCCCACCGCGAGGCCGATGGCGTGCTGCATGCCTACGTGGCCCTGAGCAAACCGGAAGCCTGGCTGGCTGACATCGACTTTGCCGATCCCGCCGCCGCCCGCGCCCGCATCGCCGCGCAATTTGACGGCTGGGCACCGGCGCTGACGGCCCTGATCACGGACGCCGACACGCCGCCCGTGCCCCGTCCCGTGCACATGCTGCCCGTCAATCACCGCTGGCAACGCGTGGCGGGCGCGACCTTGCTGGGCGACGCGGCCCATCTGATGGCGCCGGCCGGCGAAGGGGCGAATCTCGCCATGTTCGATGGTGCCGAACTGGCGCAGGCGCTTGCCGCGCAGCCGGACGACATGGAAACGGCCCTGCTGGCCTATGAAACGGCGCTGTTTGCGCGCAGCAGCGCGGCGGCGGCCGAGTCCGAGCGCATCCTTCGCCTGTGCTTTGCCGACGACGCGCCGCACAGCCTGGTGCGGTTCTTTGCCGGCATGCAAGACAGCGGCCCGGCGCGCGAAGTGCAGGCAGCGGCGCCTGAGCCCCACGCCAGCGGCGTTTATCGGGGATAATACGTCTTTCCCCATTCCAAGCAGCCGCGCCACGATGAAATACCCTGCAGTTCAGCCTTTCAGCGACATCCTGCCCAGCTTGAGCGAGTTCGATGCCATCATCGACGTGCGCAGCCCGTCCGAATTCACGGAAGACCACTTGCCGGGCGCCATCAACCTGCCCGTGCTGGACGACGAGCAGCGCGTGCGCGTGGGCACCTTATATAAGCAGACCAGTGCCTTCGAGGCGAAGAAGCTGGGCGCGGCGCTGGTGGCGAAAAATATCGCGCGGCATATCGAAGACGGTTTCCTCGGCCATCCGCAGCACTGGAAACCCCTGGTGTACTGCTGGCGCGGCGGCAACCGCAGCGGCGCCATGGCGCACATCCTGGCGCGCATCGGCTGGCCCGTCACGCAGCTAGAAGGCGGCTACAAGGATTACCGCCGCCACGTGAATGCCGAGCTGGCCACCCTGCCCGAACGCTTCGACTTCATCAATGTGCTGTGTGGCCCCACGGGCAGCGGCAAGAGCCGTTTGCTGCAAGTACTGGACAAGCAAGGCGCGCAAGTGATCGACCTGGAAGACCTGGCCGCGCACCGCGGCTCCGTACTGGGCGGCTTGCCCGAGGAAGACCAGCCATCGCAAAAAGCGTTTGAAAGCGCGCTGTGGCAGCAACTGCACCAGTTCGACCCGGCCCTGCCCGTCTTCATCGAATCGGAAAGCAAAAAAGTGGGCCGACTGCGCGTGCCCGACGCGCTGATGGACAAGATGCGCGCGGCCGATTGCACGGACGTTCGCCTGGACATCGGGGAGCGCGTGCAATTGCTGATGCAGGACTATGCGCATTTCGTCGGCGACCCGGCGCGCCTGAACGTGCAGCTGGCCCTGTTGACGCAGCTGCATGGCAAGGAAAAAATTGCCCACTGGCAGCAGCTGGCCACGGCTGGCCGCATGGCCGAGCTGGTGGAAGAACTGCTGGTGCAGCATTACGACCCCGTCTACCGGCAATCGATCGCCCGCAACTTCAGCCGCTACGCCCAGGCAACGCCGCTGGTCTTGCCCGATATTTCAGAACATGCCTTTGAGCAAGCCGCGCGCGCATTATGTGCTATCGTCGGAGACGGAAAGCAATGAACCCAAAGACAGAATACCGGGGTCGGACCCTGAGGGTCCGACCCCGGATTTTGCGTCTGGGGTAAAAATGATCATAGCAGTACACAACATCAGCAGGAACTCCCATGTCAGATAGCGCAGTAACACCAAATACCCCAGTCCGATTGACCGAATTTGCCCATGGCGGCGGCTGCGGCTGCAAAATTGCGCCGGGCGTGCTGGCCGACATTTTAAAGGGCAGCGGCGGCTTTCCCTTGCCGAAGGAATTGCTGGTCGGTATAGAAACCTCGGATGACGCGGCCGTCTACCAGCTCAACGACGAGCAGGCGCTGATCGCCACGACGGATTTCTTCATGCCCATCGTCGACGACCCGTTCGACTTCGGCCGCATCGCCGCCACCAATGCCATTTCCGACGTGTACGCCATGGGCGGCACGCCCATCATGGCGCTGGCCCTGGTCGGCATGCCGATCAACAAGCTGCCGGTGGAAACCATCGGCCTCATATTGAAAGGCGGCGAAACCATCTGCGCACAGGCCGGCATCCCCATCGCGGGCGGCCACACCATCGATTCCGTCGAGCCGATCTATGGCCTGGTCGTGCTGGGCCTCGTGCATCCGTCGCAGGTGAAACGCAATGCTGGCGCGCGCGTCGGCGACAAACTGGTGCTGGGCAAGCCGATCGGCGTGGGCATCTTGTCGGCCGCGCTGAAAAAGAATGCGCTCGACGCGGACGGCTACGCTTTCCTGATCGACAACACCACCAAATTGAATACCCCGGGCAAGAAGCTGGCCCTGCTGGACGGCGTGCATGCGCTGACGGACGTGACGGGCTTCGGCTTGCTGGGCCACACGCTGGAACTGGCGCGCGGCGCCAAGCTGCAGGCGCGCATCGCCATGGCTTCCGTGCCGCTGCTGCCGCAAGTGCAGCAACTGGCGCAAAATGGCAACATCACGGGCGCATCAAGCCGCAACTGGCAGGGCTATGGCGCGCAAGTGGCGCTGGCCGACAGCCTGAGCGCCATCGACAAGGCGATCCTGACGGACCCGCAAACGGCCGGCCCCCTGCTGGTGGCCTGCGCGCCGGATGCCGTCGAGCAAGTGCTGGCGATTTTCCGCGCCGAAGGCTTTGCCGACGCCGTCGTCATCGGCGAGATGCAGGAAGGCAGTACCGGGGTTTCCGTATATTAATGAACAATTTTTTAAAGGCAGTCCCATGAGCACATTCTCCAACAAATTCCCCGCCATCCTGGCCACCGTCGCCGCCACCCTGGCCATCCACAGCGGCCTGGCGCAGGCGCAGCAAGTGTTGCGCGTGTCCGCCATTCCCGATGAAGCGCCGACGGAATTGCAGCGCAAGTTCAAGCCGCTGGGCAGCTATCTGGAGAAAAAGCTGGGCATGAAGGTGGAATTCACGCCTGTCACCGATTACGCGGCCTCCGTGGAAGGCTTGATCAATAACAAGCTCGACATGGTCTGGTTCGGCGGTTTTACCTTCGTGCAAGCGAACGTGCGCAGCGGCGGCAAGATCGTCCCGCTGGTGCAGCGCGAGGAAGACACGAAGTTCCGCTCCGTGTTTGTGACCACCAGCAAGGACATCAACCAGTTGTCCGACCTGAAAGGCAAGAATTTCACGTTCGGCTCGGAATCGTCGACATCCGGTCACTTGATGCCACGCTACTACTTGCTGGCCGCCAAGATCAATCCGGACACGGACATGAAGCGCATCGCGTTTTCCGGCGCGCATGACGCCACCGTGGCGGCAGTGGCCGGCGGCAAGGTCGACGCGGGCACCTTGAACATTTCCGTATGGGAAAAGCTCGTGGAAGCGAAAAAGGTCGATCCAAGCAAGGTGCGCGTGTTCTACACGACACCGGGCTACTACGACTACAACTGGAGCGTGCGCGCCGACATGAACCCCGTCGTGCGCAAGAAGCTGACGGACGCCTTCCTGGCGCTGGACCCTTCCACGCCTGAAGGCAAGGAAATCCTCGAGCTGCAGCGCGCCACCAAATTCATCCCGACCAAGGCCGAGAACTACAAGGATATCGAAGCGGCCGCGCGCGATGCGAAGTTGTTGAAGTAACTTTTACCGTAGGTCGGATTAGCGGCGAAGCCGCGTAATCCGACACAGGCAATAATGCCAACAATGTTGTCGGATTACGGCCTGCGGCCTAATCCGACCTACCGATTTCTCAAGCATGACATTCCAACTTCACAAGGTCAGCGTCCAACACGCGGGCGCCGTCGGCAATGCGCTGGCCCTGCGCGACCTCGACCTGGACGTGGCCCAAGGTGAACAGATCGCCCTGATCGGCCCTTCCGGCGCCGGCAAGACCAGCCTGCTGCACACGCTCGCTTGCGCGCTGCGCCCCGAGTCCGGCAACTTGCGCATCCTTGGCAGCTCTCCCTGGCAGCTCGGCAGCGCCGAACGCCACGCCTTGCGCGCGCGCCTGTTCCTGGCGCCGCAAACGCCGCCGCTGCCGCCGCGCCAGCGGGTCGTCAACGCCGTGCTGGCGGGACGCTTGCCGCAATGGAGCTTGTGGACGGCCATCCGTTCGCTACTGGCGCCAGTCGACCCGCGCGCCGCGTGGGAAGCCCTGGGCAAGTTCAACCTGCAGGATAAACTGTATGCGCGTGTCGACCGCCTGTCCGGCGGCGAACGCCAGCGCTGCGGCATGGCGCGCGCGCTCGTGTCGGATGCGGAAGTGTTCCTCGTCGACGAACCCTTGTCCGCGCTCGACCCCACACTCGCCTTGCAGACGATCCATGTGCTACAAGCCGAAGCGCAGGCGCGCAACGCCACGCTGATCTGCAGCCTGCACCAGGTGGAAATCGCCCGCGCCTGCTTTACGCGCATCGTCGCCCTGCGCGATGGCAAGATCGTCTTCGACTTGCCTGGCTCCCAGGTCAGCGACGCCATGATCGCCGAGCTGTACCGCAACAAGGCCGATCCCGCGCCGCAGTTCGAGGCCGTGGAAACGAATCTGGATGCCGCGAGGCCCCTTTGCTGACGAGCACTGCCATCCCCCGCGACCCCGCCTGGCGCGGCCGCCTGACCGGCGCCGCCATCGTGCTGCTCGTACTGTGGCCGATGCTGGTGCAGGCCGAGTTCAAGCCGTGGATCTTATGGGATGCGCAAAGCCTGGCAGCCACCTGGCAATTCATCGCCAGCTTCGTGCCGCCGGCCCACTCGCTGGAATTCCTGCAACTGGTGGCTGTGTCCAGCTGGGAAACCATTGCCATGGCCACGGCCGGCATGGCGCTGGCCATGCTGGGCGCCATCCCGCTGACCCTGCTGGTAACGGAGCGCCTGTCCATTTCGCGCATCGGCAGCGGCACCGTTTCACCGCTGTCCGCCGCCTTGCGCCATGGCGTGCGCGCGCTGCTGGTGCTGCTGCGCAGCGTGCCGGAACTGGTCTGGGCATTATTGCTGGTGCGCATAGTCGGCCTGGGACCGACGGCGGGCGTGATCGCCATTGCCCTCACCTATTGCGGCATGCTGGGCAAGGTGTACGCGGAAATCCTTGAATCGTCGGATGCGTCCGCCTGCAACGCCCTGCTCCACAATGGCAGCGGCAGATTGAAGGCCTTGCTGTACGGCGCCTTGCCCGAGTCGGCCGCCGAACTGGTGTCGTACACGATTTACCGCTGGGAATGCGCGATCCGCGGCTCCGTCGTCATGGGATTTGTCGGCGCAGGCGGCCTGGGCCAGCGCATAGATGAATCGATGAAGATGATGGCGGGCAGCGAGCTGGCCACCATGCTGATGGTCTTCGTGCTGCTGGTGGCCGGCGCCGACGCCGTGTCCGCCATGCTGCGCCGGAGGCTGGCATGAAGCATCAGCATTTCGCCTCGATGCCCGCGCCTGCTCCCGTGCGCTGGTCGACCTGGGCCTTGCTGGCCGGTTTGTTGCTGCTGGTCATCGCCAGCTTCGCCACCCTGCCCTTGAAATGGGGCGAGTTTTTCAGTGCCGACGCCGTGCGCACGAGCGCCGACTTCCTGCACGGCTTCGCCCCGCCCGAGCTGGCCAGCCCCTTTCTGATGAAAGTCGGCGTTGCCACGTTCGAGACCCTGGCCATGTCGGCCATCGGCACGGTGATCGCGGCAGTATTGGGCGCATTGCTGGCCCTGCCCGCCAGCGGGCGTTTCGGCAATGTGGCGCGCAACGCGACGCGTGGCGTGTTGAATGTGCTGCGTTCGATCCCGGAACTGGTGTGGGCTTCGATCCTGCTGATCGCCGCCGGCCTGGGCCCGTTCGCCGGCACCCTGGCGCTGGCCCTGCACACGGTGGGCGTGCTGGGGCGATTGTTTGCCGATGCCTTCGAGAATTGCCCGCCCTTGCCGGCCGCCACCTTGCGCATCAATGGCGCGCGGCCCGCCGTGGCCTTCCTGTACGCGACCTTGCCACAGTGCAGCCCGCAAATGATGTCCTACACCTTGTACCGCTGGGAAAACAATATCCGCGCCGCCGCCATCCTCGGCGTCGTCGGCGCGGGCGGCCTGGGGCAAATGCTGAAGTACCATCTGTCGCTGTTCCAGATGCAGAACGCCGCCACCGTCATCGTCGCCATGCTGATGATGGTGGCCGCCGTCGATGGCCTCAGCTACCTGCTGCGCCGCGCCATGACCCGTTAAATTTTACTTTTCACAAGGAACGCCCATGTCAGGCTGGTGGACCATTATCTCGACAGAAACGCCGGAGCAGATGGCCGATATGACGAAAGTCAACAAGGACGCATTTCTCGCCACCTGGGAAGCAGGCCTGTTCGGCGCCGACTGGATTGCGCAATTGTGCGCACAAGGCAAGGCGACTCAGCTGGCCTTCAACGGCTTTCCCAACCGCTACACAGCCCTGGCAGACGACATCGTTCCCCTGCTGCAGGCGGGCATCGCCGAAGCGCAGGATGGCGAATTTCCACAGGACCGCCTGACGGGCTGGCCCGGCTGCATTACCGTGCACCCGCAGCGCATTGCCGCATGTGAGCCAGGGCAATTGCTGACGATCGAAGTGTGGGACCAGTCATAAAAAACGCGCGTGTACCTGTATTGTTAAAAAGAGCTTTGCCGGACCGGGCCTTCAGGATAATCTTGAAGACTATTCACTACTTTTCAGAGCCGCCATGAAAACCTTCGCCTCCATATGTATTACCGTTGCCTTGCTGACGTCGCAGCCTGCCATGGCGCAGGAAGCGCAGGAAGTGGCGGCCGCTAAAATTGCTGCGGAAAGTTGGCTCAAGCGCATGGATGCGGGCGACGAGGCTGGCACCTGGGACGCCAGCGCCGCATCGCTGCGCAGCGAAATGTCGAAATCAAGCTGGAAGATGGTCATCACGGCCGTGCACTGGCCGCTGGGCGAGTTCAAGTCACGCAAGCTCAAGTCTGCCGCGCTGCAAAAGGCGACGGCTGGCAAACCAGGGCCGGACAAAGTCGTTATCGATTATGTGAGCCAGTACGAAAACAAGGCCAACGTGCAGGAAACCATCACGACGGTACTCGAAAAAGGTTCTAGCTGGAAAGTTTCCGGATATAACATCAACGGCTAATCACCTACCTCGAGGACCGCGTTCCCCACCGTGCAGGCGGACGACAGGCAGCAGCAGCCGCCTTAATGTCCCTGGCATCAAGAGCCGGCGTAGTGCAACCTAAATGAAGGCATTGCAAGATTGAACAACATTGTCATCCACCCCACCATCGCCAGCGACTGGCCAGCCCTGAAAGCCGCACGCCTGGCCGCCCTGCTCGACGCCCCCACGGCCTTTGGCGCCAGCCACGCCAGCGCCGCCGCTTTTTCCGATGCCGACTGGCAGCAGCGTGCCGTCAGCACGCCGCAGCGCACGTTTTTCCTCGCCTTCGATGGAGAACAGCCCATCGGCCTCGCCGCGCAAGTCGTGGCCGGCAATGGCGAGTGCCATCTGATCGCCATGTGGGTACATCCGGTATATCGGGGCATGGCCGTGGCGCAGGGCCTGGTCGAGGCCGTGAAACAATGCGCCGTCGGCAACGGCCACACGCGGCTGGTGCTCGACGTGGCGCCGGAGAACACCCGCGCGGCCGCGTTTTACCAGAAACAGGGGTTTGTCTTTCTACCGGAATGGGAAGCGCTGGAAAGCCACCCGCATATCCAGGTGCAGAAGATGGAGTGGCTGGCGGCTGCATGAACTCAAGCAATTGGAACAGCCCGAGGATGAACTGTGCTTGACTGGGTTTTTGATGCCATCGCTTGGATAGTTCGCCTGTTGCTCTATAACCTGTTAGGAACAGTCATCGAAAAGCTGTTCTATTGGCCGGGCTGGGCAATGCTACGGCTGCTCACGCTGGGCCACTACCCTCCAGCGAGGGGGACGCCTCACAATCACTTTGCCATCGCGCTGTTTGCTGCGACAGTCATTGCTTCCGGCTTGTTGATGGCATTGACGTAAATACTATTGCGCGTATGGGGGAAATTCAGCGATTTCATACACTCCGTTTATCCAAATTTGCATTCTGTCTTAAACATCTGCCCTTACCTCTGTTTTTTTCTACACTCACGTTTTCATTGATGAGTAGAAAGATAGGGTATGCGTGCAATCAAACAAGCTGGTCTTCTGCTGTGTTTATACGGCGCCGCAGTGCAGGCTTACGCTGATACGGATCAAACCGTGGAGCAAGCGGGCCAGGAGGCGGCGTCCGTCAATGTCAAAGGCATCCGCGATCCGGACTGGAAGCCCTACAGTGCCATGCTCAAGGGCGTCAAGCGCTTCGAGGAAAAGCACGGCCTGGCGCCTGGCGCCGAATTGCGCTTCATCCTGGAACCGCGCCGTGCCGATGTCGACATGCACGCCATCGCGCTGCGGCTGGAAAGCGACGAGGCTGGCATGGCGATACCGCTGGGGGAGCGCAATATCTTCAGCTTGCCCGTCGAGCCGGGTCCGCTGTATGAGAAGGCCGAGCTGACCGTGAACCGCAAGGCGGGGTCGGTCAGGTGGATCCCATACGTCAGGAGTGCGGCCACCAGCGACACGCTCCGCCGCCTTGGCGACTTGCGGCTGGCGTGCGAAGTGCATTGGGCCATCGACAAGGAAACCTTGCCTTTCGCCATGCGCACGGCGATGGGCGCATTGGGCGGCCCCTGCAATTTCGTGTCGCAAAAGGGAACCTACAGCTTTTCCGAGCCGCGGCGCATCACGGCGGCGACGATCAGCTTCAACGGCAAGAGCGCGCCCGTGCCCTTCAGCGGCTCGTCGTTTACGCCGCCGCTGCGGGAGCAGGACTGGAGCGATGACAGCGTGCTCGAACTGACATTCGACAACGATTAAACGGCGCTGGGGCTATTTGACCCGCTGCTTTTCCAGCTTGCGCGCCAGGGTGCGCCGGTGCATGCCCAGCCGTCTGGCCGTTTCCGAGATATTGAAATCCGTCTCGGCCAGCATTTCGTGGATGCGTTCCCATTCCAGGGTCTTGATGTTGGTGGCGCGGTTCGTCAGTTCGATATCGGCGTTGCCGGCCACGTGGCCGAAGGCCGCTTCGATGTCGTCCGTGTTCGACGGTTTCGCCAGGTACTGGCAGGCGCCCAGCTTGATCGCTTCGACGGCCGTGCCGATGCTGGCGTAACCCGTCAGCACGACGATCAGCATCTCCGGGTCGTGCTGGTGCAGCATCTGCACGCAGGCCAGGCCCGAGGTATTGCCATTCAACTTCAAATCGACGACGGCGTAGTCGGGGCAATGCTGCTCCAGCAAGGCGCTCGCTTCATCGAAATTGGTGGCCAGGATGACCTGGTAGCCGCGCCGCTCGAACGAGCGGCCCAGGGTGCGGGCAAACGCGGCATCGTCTTCCACGATCAGTAACAGACGGTCATCCTGCATGGTGGTCGCTTTCTCTTTCCAGTTTGATGGCCGCCAGCGGCAAGGCCAGGTGCACCACCGCCCCGCCCTGCACCCTGTTGCGCGCCGTTACCGTGCCGCCCAGGGTACGCGCGACATTGACCACCAGGAACAGCCCGAGGCCGCCGCCGGGCTTGCCCTTGCTGCTTTGGTACGGTTTGCCCAGGTGCGTCAGCATCGATGGCTCGAAGCCGGGGCCCGCATCGGTAATGACCAGGTGCAAGGCGTCCGCTTCGCGCGTCGCTTCGAAGCGCAGCCACTCGGGCGACGCTTCCAGCGCATTGTCGAGCACATTGCAGATGGTTTGTTTCAGGGTAGAATCGAAGACGACGGGCACGTCGTGCTCGATGCGGTTATCGTACTCGAAATCCTGGATCGGGCGGCTGGTGCGCCACTCGTCGACCAGGTCGTTGAGGAAGGTATTGATCGTCGTCTTGACGGACGATTCGCCGCGCGCCTCGCCCGCCGACAGCAAGATGCCGCTGACGATGCTCTTGCAGCGCTGCAACTGCGCCTGCATTTCCGTGATTTCTTCCAGCAATTCGCTGTTCTTGCTCAGCTCCGGCATGCGGCGCCAGTCGCCGAGGATGACGGACAGGGTCGCCAGCGGCGTGCCCAGCTCGTGCGCGGCGCCCGAGGCCAGCAGGCCCATGCGGATGATGTGCTCCTCTTCCGCCGCGCGCTGGCGCAGGTCGGCCACCTTGGCGTCGCCGGCGCGCTGGTTGCGGTTGATGCGCGTGATGAACACCACCAGCAAGGCGGCGTTCAAGATGAAGCAGATCAGCAAGCCTTGCACGTACAGGCTGGAAAAGCCCCGCTCGGGGTCGATCGGCAGGATCAAGGGGCCGGGCAGCAAGGCCAGGCCGGCCAGGCACAGGCTGGTAATGGCTACCATGATCCACGTCGACCACACTTCCAGCAGCACGGCGCTGAGGATGACTTGCAGTAAGTAAAGGAAGGCGAACGGGTTGCTGATGCCGCCGCTCAGGTAGAGCTGGGCCGTCAGCACGGTAACGTCGACCAGCAGAGCGAGGAACAGGGCCGTGTTGGAGACGGGCTGTCGTTCGTGCCAGCGCAAGAGGCTGGCCAGGTTGAAAGCGATGAGGCAGGACAGCACTTCGAGCATGTAGGGCACGGGCAAGGCGATGCCCAGTCCCACGCCCACGCCGAAGATCGTGCTGATCTGGCCGATCACGGCCAGCCAGCGCAGCTGGATCAGCAGCTTCATGTTCTGGTGGCCGGCCGGATGTTCCATCTCGGCCGCCACCGCACCGCGCTCTAAGACTTCGCGGTTGGGCAGGATCTCAATCCTGCCCGGCATGGTCGCTTTCTTGCGATTGATCAAGGTGCTGTTGGGACAAGCCAGCCTTGCGCGCGCGGCGGCGCTTGTCCTCGCGCACGATCCACCACGTGATGCCGGCCACCATCAGGGCCAGCGCAAACCACGTCAAGGCATAAACCAGATGGTTGTTGTGGAAGGAAATCACGGTCAGGCCGCCGACAGGGGCGTCGCTGGCCGTTTCCGATTTTTCCTTCGCATCGACAAAATATGGCGCCACATTGGTCAGCATGTGCGAGGCGCCGATGGCGGCCACGTCGCGCGAATACCAGTGCTGCGTGGCAGGACTGTTTTCGCGCAGGAAACCGCCGCCCGTCTCGCTGACGCGCAGCAAGCCGTCGACGTGCACGATGCCGGCCGGCGTGCTGGCGGCGATGCCTTCGCGTTTCGGCACGAAGCCGCGGTTGACCAGCACGGTGCTGCCATCGGCCAGGCGCAATGGCGTGATCAGCCAATAACCGCTGCCCAGTGCCGTCGTTGCCTGCACCAGGGTATTGAAAATGGGGAGATAGGTACCGGAGAGTCGCACATGGCGGTATTCATCCGTTTGCTGCGTGACACTGGCCCAGGCTGCGGGTCCAGGTGCGTCCGTTGCGGGCGCATGTACGCGTTGTTCGACGCGCTCGATCAGGTCAAGCTTCCAGAAGAGGCGCTTGACTTGCCAGGTGCCCAGGGCACAGAAACCGGCAAACAAGATCCCCGCCAGCAAGGCCAGTGCATACCGCACGACCATGCCGCGTGGGCCTGGCGCGGCATCTTGCGATGCGGCGCCAGGGGCGCGCCCGGTGTTGCTTGGGCGCGTTTGACTCATCATGGAGCCGTTTTCGTATGCATGTACTCAGGCATCAGATCCGGCATCATGTTGTGGTTCATGTGGTACATGACCCACAGGGAACCGGCCATGGCAATACCCACGATCATGATGGTGAAGATCAGCGCCATCATGTTCCAGCCGCCTTCCGACTTGGTGTTCATGTGCAGGAAGTACACCATGTGCACGACCACTTGAACCGCCGCGAACGCCAGCAGGACCAGGCCCATGGTGCCCGAGTTGGTGATGGCTTTCGTCATCACCAGCCAGAACGGAATGGCCGTCAGGATCACCGACAGGATGAAGCCGATAGCATAGCTTTTCAGGCTGCCATGATCGTGATTGTCATGGTGGTGGCTATCGCCGTGTGTGTGGTGGTCGCTCATGGCAGCACTCCCATCAGGTAGACAAAGGTGAAGACGCCGATCCAGATGACGTCCAGGAAATGCCAGAACAGCGACAGGCACATCATGCGACGGCCGTTTTCCGGGGTCAGGCCATGCTTGTTCAACTGGAACATCAAGGTCACGAGCCAGATCACGCCGAACGTCACGTGCAAGCCGTGGGTACCGACCAGTGCAAAGAACGACGATAGGAACGCGCTGCGCTGCGGACCGGCGCCTTCGTGGATCAGATGAATGAATTCATACATTTCCAGCGACAGGAAGGCCAGGCCGAACAGGCCCGTGATGCCCAGCCAGACCAGGGTGCTGCGCAATTGCTTGCGCTGCATGGCCAGCATGGCGAAGCCGTAGGTGATCGACGACAGCAGCAGCATGGCCGTGTTGACGGCCACCAGCGGCAGGTCGAACAGCGCGGCGCCCGTCGGGCCGTCCGCGTAGCTGCGGCCGACCACGGCGTACGTGGCGAACAGACAGGCGAAGATCAGGCAATCGCTCATCAGGTAGAGCCAGAAACCCAGCAGGCTGCCGTTTTCCGGGTGGTGCTCGCGCACAAAGTAGCTGCGCGTGCTTGGTGCGGCGCCAGCGGCGCCGGTGTTATGGGCGATGGTATCAGACATGGCTGCTCAGCAATTTAGTATAAGCGTCTTCGGTACGGACCACTTCTTCCGCAGGAATGTAGTAATCGCGCTTGTAGTTAAAGGTATGGACGATGATGGTGACCATCATGATCACGAAGCCAATGCTGGCAACGAGCCACATTTGCCAGATCAGGCCAAAACCGACCAGTGCGGACAGTGCGGCGATCACGAAACCAGCCCAGGTGTTCTTCGGCATGTGGATCTTCGTGAAACCGGACGTCGGACGCTGGTAACCGTGTTTCTTCATGTCAGTCCATGCATCGAGTTCGTGCACTTGTGGCGTGAAGGCGAAATTATAGTCTGGCGGTGGCGACGACGTCGACCATTCCAGCGTACGGCCGCCCCATGGGTCGCCGGTCACGTCGCGCAGGGCGTGACGGTTGCGGTAGCTGACATAGAACTGGATCAGCATGGAAGCGATGCCCAGTGCGATCGAGACGGCGCCAAACCAGGCGATGATGGTCCAGATTTGCAGCGATGGATCTTCAAAGTGGTTGACACGACGGGTCACGCCCATCAGGCCCAGCACGTACAGCGGCATGAAGGCCAGGTAGAAGCCGACGAACCAGAACCAGAACGAGCACTTGCCCCAGAACGCGTCGAGCTTGTAGCCGAAGGCTTTCGGGTACCAGTAGTTGATCGCAGCGAATACACCGAAGACCACGCCGCCGATAATCACGTTATGGAAGTGGGCAATCAGGAACAGGCTGTTGTGCAATACGAAGTCAGCTGGTGGTACGGCCAGCAGCACGCCGGTCATGCCGCCGATGGTGAAGGTGACCATGAAGCCGATCGTCCACAGCATGGGCAGTTCGAAGCGGATACGGCCGCGGTACATGGTAAACAGCCAGTTGAAGATCTTCGCGCCCGTCGGGATCGAGATGATCATCGTCGTGATGCCGAAGAAGGAGTTGACGCTGGCGCCCGAACCCATGGTGAAGAAGTGATGCAGCCATACCAGGTACGACAGGATCATGATGACGCAGGTGGCGTACACCATCGAGGCGTAGCCGAACAGGCGCTTGCTGCTGAAGGTGGCAACGACTTCCGAGAACACGCCGAACAGCGGCAGGATCAGGATGTAGACCTCAGGGTGACCCCAGATCCAGATCAGGTTGACGTACATCATGGCGTTGCCGCCCAGCTCCGTCGTGAAGAAGTTAAAGCCTGCAACGCGGTCCAGCGACAGCATGGCCAGCACAGCCGTCAGCACCGGGAAAGCGGCGACGATCAGGATGTTGGTGCACAGTGCGGTCCAGGTAAAGACGGGCATTTTCATCCAGGTCATGCCTGGCGCGCGCATCTTGACGATGGTGGCGATCAGGTTGACACCGGACAATAGCGTCCCGACCCCGGCAATCTGCAAGGACCAGATGTAATAGTCTACCCCCACGTCCGGACTGCCGACGATGCCCGACAGCGGCGGATAGGCCAGCCAGCCCGTGCGGGCGAATTCGCCGACGAACAGCGAAGCCATGACCAGGGCGGCGCCCATGGTGGTCATCCAGAAGCTGAAGTTGTTAAGGAATGGGAAAGCCACGTCGCGCGCGCCGATTTGCAGCGGCACCACGTAGTTCATCAGACCCGTCACGAAAGGCATCGCGACGAAGAAGATCATGATCACGCCGTGGGCGGTGAAGATCTGGTCGTAGTGATGCGGTGGCAGGAAGCCGGCATTGTCGCCAAAGGCGACAGCCTGCTGGGTGCGCATCATGAGCGCGTCGGCAAAGCCGCGCAGCAGCATGACGAGGCCCAGGATCATGTACATGATACCGATTTTTTTATGGTCGATACTGGTGATCCAGTCGCGCCACAGGGTACCCCAGACGCGGAAATACGTCAGTGCCGCAACGAGTGCGATACCGCCCAGGGCAACCATGGCAAAGGTCACCAGCAGGATAGGTTCGTGAAATGGAATTGCATCCCAAGTCAGACGGCCGAATATAAGCTTCGTCAGATCAATATGGTCTAGCATTGTTACTCTCAGAGAAAAAAGGGAGGCGCCAGGCAAGCGGCGCCAGTATCTGCAGCGCAATGCGCTGCGGGATTCATGCAGTCGTTACTTGGCTTGAACGCCCTTTTCAACTACTGCATCGCTAGCGACTACTGCCGTTACGGCCGCTACCGGGCTATTTGCCATCGTCAATTTGTATGGCTCGACCGGCGTCACGCACAGGGCGTCGGAAACGATGGTGCGGTTCAGGATTGCCTTGTACAGATCGCTAGGTACGGCGCTGTAGCGGCGGACCGGGTCGCGTTCGCTAGGCTGGGCCAGCGACAGGTAGTCGTCGCGGTTCAGCGCGCCGCCACCGGCACGTGCCGATGCCACCCATTTATCGAAGTCCGCATCATTGACGCCGTGGAACTTGAAGCGCATGCCCGAGAAACCGGCACCGCTGTAGTTGGCGGAGAAGCCCTTGTAGACGCCAGGCTTGTTGATGACGGCATTCAACTGCGTTTCCATGCCCGGCATGGCGTAGATCTGACCTGCCAGTGCGGGGATGAAGAACGAGTTCATGACGGACGACGCGGTGATCTTGAAGCGGATCGGACGATCGACGGGCGCGTACAGTTCATTCACGGAAGCGATGCCTTGCTCCGGATAGATGAACAGCCATTTCCAGTCCAGGGCCACGACTTCGACGATCATCGGCTTGTGGCTGGCAGGAATCGGACGGTTGGCGTCGATACGGCTCAGCGGACGATAAGGATCGAGGGTGTGGGTGCTGATCCAGGTCAGCAGGCCCAGCACGATGATGATCAGCAGGGGCGCGCCCCAGATGATCAGCTCGAGGCGAGTCGAGTGGTCCCAGTCCGGCTCGTATTTGGCCGCGGTGTTGTTTTTTCTATAGCGCCATGCGAAAAGCAGGGTCAGGGCGATTACCGGAACGATAATCAACAGCATCAGCAATGTCGAGATGACAATCAAATTGCCTTGCTGAACTGCGATGTCACCAGACGCATTCAGTACCACCGTATTGCAACCAGCCAACAATGCGAGAGGTAAAAGAAGCAGTCCGCGACGAACTTTTAATGAAAACATACAGGAAAGTCCAGTACAGGGGATGAAGATATGGTACTGTATTCTCACTGGAGCGCGTTGGCAATTGGACGTTTTGTCCTACCCCTTGCTCGGACTTTCACTGCGTAGACGCGGAGTTTTCCTACGGCTACCTGATGAATAGTCCTACTCCGGGCGTGAGACACCCGGAGTAAGTTACGCGTTGGCCGAACTCGAAACTATATTGGAGACGATCATCATGTCCAGCACGCGCATACACAGCGGGGATGTACCCGCCGACTTTTCCCCCCACTCCCTGCGCGACGCACGCGGGGCCGGCACGGTCGAATCGCATATCGACCCTGGTGAGATCGCCGTCGGCGTGATCATCGGCCGCGCTTCCGAATACTTTGACTTCTTTGTCTACGCCATCGCCTCGGTGCTGGTGTTTCCGCGCGTCTTCTTCCCGTTTGAAGAACGCCTGGAAGGTACCTTATATGCGTTCCTGATTTTCTCGTTCGCCTTCATCGCCCGCCCCTTCGGCACCGTGATCTTCATGGAGATCCAGCGCCGCATGGGACGCAGCGCCAAGCTGACGATCGCCCTCTTCCTGCTGGGCGTGTCGACGGCCGGCATCGCCTTCCTGCCAACCTATTCGCACCTGGGCTTTGCCGCCATCATCTGGCTGTCCGTGCTGCGCATCGGCCAGGGCGTGGCGCTGGGCGGCTCGTGGGATGGCCTGCCATCGCTGCTGGCCCTGAACGCGCCGGAAAACAAGCGCGGCTGGTACGCCATGCTGGGCCAGCTGGGTGCGCCCGCCGGCTTCCTGATCGCCGCCGGCCTGTTCTGGTTCATGCTGACCACCCTGACGGATGAAGACTTCCTCGACTGGGGCTGGCGCTATCCGTTCTATGTGGCGTTCGCCATCAACGTGGTGGCCCTGTTTGCCCGCTTGCGCCTGGTGTCGACGAATGAATATGCGCGCCTGCTGGACGAACGCGAACTGCAGCCCGTGAGCGTGTTTGAAATGAGCCGCGGCCAGGGCCGCAACGTGCTGATCGGCGCCCTCGCCGCGCTGGCCAGCTACGCCCTGTTCCACCTGGTGACCGTGTTCCCGCTGTCGTGGATTTCCGTCTACCAGACGCGTTCCGCTTCGGACTTCCTGCAAGTGCAAATGATGGGCGCCGTGCTGGCTGCCATCGGCGTGGTGATTTCCGGCTTGCTGGCCGATAAGGTGGGCCGCCGCACCACCCTGGGCGTGCTGGCCGTGCTGATCGCCATCTTCAGCGCCTTCGTGCCGACCCTGATGGGTGGCGGCAACTTCGGCCAGGATGTCTTCATCCTCGTCGGCTTCAGCCTGCTGGGCTTGTCCTACGGCCAGGCAGCCGGCGCCGTGACGGCCAACTTCCCTGCCCGCTTCCGCTACACGGGCGCGGCATTGACGTCCGACCTGGCCTGGCTGGTCGGCGCCGGCTTCGCCCCGCTGGTGGCGCTGGGCCTGTCGGCCAACTTCGGCCTCGCCTATGTCAGCTTCTACCTGCTGTCAGGCGCCGTCGCCTCGCTGGCCGCCCTGAGCCTGAACCGGGCGCTGGAAATCCGCGACTGACATATATATATATAGAGGCAAACCGGGTGGCAGCGCGCTGCCACCCAGCCCCCTCCAAAAAAACGCCGGCTCCGTCCGGCGTTTTTTCATGCCCCGGCCCGTGTCACTGTATCGCCAGCTGCCGCCCGCCCGTGCCTTCCTTCTTCGGCAAGTCGAGCAGCAACACGCCATTTTCATAGCGGGCCTGCGCGCAGGCCTCGTCCACTTCATGCTGCAGCACGAAGCTACGGTATTGCTGGCCGTACTCGCGTTCACTGCGCACGACCTTGCCTCCGCCGTCGCGCGTCACCCTTTCATTCTTGAGTTCGGCGCTGATGGAGACGCGGTTGCCGTCGATGGAGACCTTGATGTCTTCCTTGTTGACGCCTGGAATGTCCGCCTGCACCAGATAAGCTTGCTCGGTTTCGGCAATGTCGACACGCATGCGTCCATTGCCCACGTCGCGCGCGCGCAAGGCGGGCAACAAGAAGTCGCGCATCATGTCTTCCATGTCGCTGAACGGGTCAAAACGCCCCAAGGGGTTGAGCGCATCGCGCTGTATCAAATGATTGGCCATGATGTCCTCCTGCATGGGCTCTGGCTTGCACACGGCGGCCGTCCGCAAGAACGCCACCACCTCCTGCATCTTAGGATGGCAACAGCCAATCTCGTTGATCTGTCTCAATCGTGGCCAACTTGATTTTTCCTTGACTTTCATCCGTGCGCTACCACGCTTTACACAGTCTTGTAAGTCGGAAATTGTCCCCAAGGCTGTTATGCTAGCGCACGCTATGCTTGACCACCAGAAAGCTTGCATTTCAATTAAAATTGATTTTTTCGCGACAGCCTTATACGGACATGATGAATACCAAGACCCCGATCGATTCCTTCAGCTTTCGCCGCATCCTCGCCCGCAATGTCACCTTGCCGTTGGTCATCGGGGTCATCACGGCCCTCGTGTTTGTCGGCCTCATCGCTTACCTGCTCTCGGCCCTGCGCTCGGTCGAGCATTCCGAACGGGTGATCGGCAATGCCAATGAAGTCATGAAGTTGTCGGTCGACCTGGAAACAGGCATGCGCGGCTACCTGCTGACGGGCGACGAAACGTTTTTGGCGCCATATAAATCGGGCAAGGCGAAGATCGCCGTCGAAATGACCACCCTGCTGGAACTGGTATCCGACAGTCCCATCCAGGTGGACCGCTTGCGCCGCATCCGCGCGCTGCAAGGCCAATGGCTCGATTACGCCGAAGGCGTGATCGCCCAGCGCCGCAGCAACCAGGAATTCCTCGCGCGCGTGCGCCAGGGTGAAGGCAAGCTGGAATTTGACGAAATCCGCCGCGAATTCCTCACTTTCCTGTCCATGGAACAGCGGCTGCGCCAGGAAAGGGCCGATACGGCCGAAAGCCGCACCATGCTGGCCGTGGTCGTATTCCTCGTCCTCAGCCTGGGATTGTCGGGCCTGCTGGCCTATCTGGGACGGCGCGAACTGCTGCGCCTGTCCGATATCTACAACGATGCGCTCGAACAGCGCAGCAAGGACAACGACGTTCTGCAGGAGCAAGCCTGGCTGCGCACGGGGCAGACGGAACTGGCGGCGCACACGAGCGGCCAGCTGGGCCTGCCGCAGCTGGGACGGCATGTGCTGGACTTCCTGGCCCACCGCCTCGACGTAGCCGTCGCCACCCTGTACGTCGTCGACGAGGATGGCAGCCTGCGCCGCACGGCCGTGTACGGTTTCAACGACCAGGGCGTGAAGGACAAGCAAGTCTTCAAGCTGGGCGAAGGCCTGGTGGGCGAGACGGCGCGCGAAAAACGCCTCAAGCATATACGGCAGGTGCCCGACGATTACCTGACCGTGACGTCAAGCCTGGGCCGCGGCACGCCGCTGGAACTGGTCTTGACGCCAGTCAACAATGAAGGCGCCGTCAACGGCGTCATCGAATTGGGCTTTACGCATCCCGTCAGTCCCCGCGCCAAGGAATGGCTGAACCTGATTGCGGCGAATATCGGCACCTCGCTGGAAGCGGCCCTGTACCGCCAGCGCCTGCAAAATGTGCTGGAAGAAACGCAGCAACTGAATGAAGAACTGGAAGTGCAGCAGGAAGAACTGCGCACGGCCAATGAAGAGCTGGGCGAGCAGTCGCGCGTGCTGGAACAGTCGCAAGCCCACCTGGAAGAGCAAAAGGCGGCGCTGGAGCAGTCGAACGAGCAGCTGGCCGTGCAGGCGCTGTCGCTGGACCAGAAAAACATGGCCATCGGTGAGGCGCATGCCCAGCTGGAAGCCCGCGCCGAAGAACTGCAGCGGGCCAGCCGTTACAAATCCGAATTCCTGGCGAACATGTCGCATGAGCTGCGCACGCCGCTGAACAGCTCGCTCATCCTGTCGAAACTGCTGTCGGACAATACCAGCGGCAACCTGACGCCGGAGCAAGTGACCTTCGCGCAAACCATTTATTCGGCCGGCAACGACTTACTCACCCTTATCAACGATATCCTCGACATTTCCAAGGTCGAGGCGGGCAAGCTGGAACTGACGCCGGAAGCCGTTCCCTTCGACGAACTGCTCAGCAGCATGAGGATGCTGTTCGGTGCCCAGGCGCAGCAAAAGAAACTGGTATTTGACATCAAGGTGGCGCCTGACGCCCCGCCGTCATTCGTCAGCGACCGCCAGCGCCTTGAGCAAATCCTGAAAAACCTGCTGTCGAACGCCATCAAGTTCACCGATGCGGGCACGGTATCGCTGCACGTGAACACCGGTGCCGCCGGCCAGGTGCGCTTCCAGGTGCAGGATACGGGCATCGGCATCGCCGACGACCAGCAGCACAAGATTTTCGACGCCTTCCACCAGGCCGACGGCACCACCAGCCGCCGCTATGGCGGCACGGGCCTGGGCCTGTCGATTTCGCGCGACCTGGCAACCTTGCTCGGCGGCAGCATCGAGCTGGCCAGCACGCCAGGCCAGGGCAGCACGTTTACCCTCGTGCTGCCGGCCGCCATGCCGGAACGCGCGGTGGAAGCGGCGGCAGTAGCCACGGCCGCGCCGCAAGCACCCGCGGCGGCCGCCGCGGCAGCCGCGCCCAAGGCGGCGCCCGCCGCCAAGCCCGTGCCGCTGCCCACCTTCCAGGATGACAGGAATAGCGTGCCTGCTGTCAAGACCGGCCAGCGTTCCGTGCTAGTGATCGAGGATGAGCCGTCGTTTGCCGGCATCCTGTTCGACCTCGCGCATGAAATGCAATACCGCTGCCTGGTGGCGCATGGCGCCGACGAAGGCTTGCGCCTGGCGGAAGAATTCCTGCCCGACGCCATCCTGCTCGACATGGGCTTGCCGGACCGTCCGGGCTTGCTGGTCTTGCAGCAGCTGAAGGAAAACCCGCTGACGCGCCACATTCCCGTGCACATCGTCTCCGGCAACGACCAGATCCAGGAAGCCATGCAGCTGGGCGCCATCGGCTACGCCACCAAGCCGCGCACGCGCGAGCAGTTGAAGGAAGTGTTCCGCAAGCTTGAATCGAAATTCACGCAAAAAATGAAACGCATCCTGCTGGTCGAGGACGACGAACGCCAGCGTGAAAGCGTGGTGCACCTGATCAGCGACGACGACGTGGAAATCACGGCAGTGGCCCTGGGCGAGCAAGCGCTGGAATTGCTGAAAACGCAGATTTTCGACTGCATGATCATCGACTTGAAGCTGCCTGATATCCAGGGCAACGAATTGCTCGAACGCATGGAACATGAAGAGCTGTGCTCGTTCCCGCCCGTCATCGTCTACACGGGCCGCAATCTGAGCCGCGAAGAAGAAGCGGACCTGATGAAGTATTCGCGTTCCATCATCATCAAGGGCGCCCGCTCGCCCGAGCGCCTGCTCGACGAAGTCACCCTCTTCCTGCACAAGGTGGAGTCCGAACTGTCGAGCGAGCGCCAGGGCATGCTGCAGCAGGTGCGCAGCCGCGAACGCGTCTTTGAAGGGCGCAAGATTTTGCTGGTGGACGACGACGTGCGCAATATCTTCGCCCTGACGAATGCGCTGGAACAGAAAGGCGTGGTGGTGGAAATCGGCCGCAACGGCTTCGAAGCCATCAGCAAGCTCAACAGTGTGGACGATATCGACCTCGTGTTGATGGATGTTATGATGCCGGGCATGGATGGCCTGGAAGCGACGCGCTTGATACGCGCCGACGGCCGCTACAACAAGCTGCCCATCATCGCAATCACGGCCAAGGCCATGAAGAACGACCAGGAAGAATGCCTGCAGGCGGGCGCCTCCGATTACCTGGCCAAGCCGATCGACCTGGACCGCCTGTATTCGCTGCTGCGCGTATGGATGCCGAAGATGGAACGCATCTGATGCAACATCGCCTGCGCCACCGGCCTCTGCTGCGCCATCGATTGGAGCGTCACTGATGTCGCTGCGTTACACGGATGCGCAACTGCAGGCGCTGATGGAAGCGATCTATCAGCGCTACAGCTATGATTTTCGCGACTACTCGCTGCCCTCGCAGCGGCGCCGCCTGAATCAGGCGCTCGAACGCTTCCATTGCGCCGACTTGCCCGCCTTGCAGCAACTGGTGCTCGGCGATGCGGCCGCCTTTGGCAAGCTGCTGCAGATTTTGACTGTACCGGTCACGCAAATGTTCCGCGACCCGGCGTTTTTTCTCGCCTTGCGCGAACAGGTGGTGCCCGTGCTGAAAACCTACCCGTCGCCGACGATCTGGGTGGCCGGCTGCTGCACGGGCGAAGAGGCGCTGTCTCTGGCCATCGTGCTGCACGAGGAAGGCTTGCTTGAACGCAGCACGATTTACGCCACCGACATCAATCCGCAAGCGCTGGCCACGGCCGCGCGCGGCGTCTATCCGCTGCACCGGCTCGATGAATATGGCGCCAACTACCTGGCCGCCGGCGGCCTGGGCCAGCTGGCCGACTATTACACGGTCGAGCATGTCACTGCGCGTTTCCAGCAGCACCTGCTCGACAGGATCAACTTTGCCGACCACAGCCTGTCCACGGACAGTGTTTTTATTGAAACGCAATTGATTTGCTGCCGTAACGTGCTGATTTACTTCAACAAAACCTTGCAGGAACGGGCCCTGGGCCTGTTCCACGACTCGCTGTGCCACCGGGGTTTCCTGGGCCTGGGCAGCAAGGAAAGCACGCATTTCACCCGCTTTGCCGCCGACTTCGAGCCATTGCCGGGTCCCGAAAAGCTCTACCGCAAGCGTGCGCCGTCGCACGCTGCTTCCCACTACGCTGGACGGCAAAGCCATGCCAGGAATGAAACATGATGAATGAAACAAGCACCAAACTGCTGATCGTCGACGATTTGCCGGAAAACTTGCGCGCGCTCAATGCGCTGATCCGCGAGAGCGACCGCAGCGTCTACCAGGCATCCTCGGGCGAAGAAGCGCTGGCCCTGCTGCTGGAGCACGATTTCGCGCTGGCCATCCTCGACGTGCAAATGCCGGAAATGGATGGTTTTGAACTGGCGCAATTGATGCGCGGCACGGAAAAAACGCGCCACATTCCCATCGTCTTCGTCACGGCGGCCGGCAAGGAAATGAATTTTTCCTTCCAGGGCTATGAAAGCGGCGCCGTCGATTTCCTGCACAAGCCGCTCGACATCAATGCCGTGCAAAGCAAGGTCAATGTGTTCGTTGCCCTGCACCAGCAGCGCAGCGAAACGCGGCGCCAGGTGCAGGCGCTCGAGCACAGCCGCCTGCAGCAGGAAGCGCTGCTGAAGGAATTGCGCGCCACCCAGGCGGAACTGCAGCGCTCGCTGCGCCTGCGCGACGAATTCATGTCCATGGTGGCGCACGAACTGCGCACCCCATTAAATACGTTATTCCTCGAGACGCAGATGCGCACCGTCAACCTGGAACGGGGCAACTTGGCCGCCTTTGAACCGGAAAAGCTGGGCAAGATGGTGGCGCGCGACGGGCGGCAAATCCGCAGCATGGTGCGCCTGATCGACGACATGCTCGACGTCTCGCGCATCACCAGCGGCAAGCTGTCGATCCGCCGCGAAGCCGTCGACCTGACCAGCCTCGTGCGCCGGGTGGCGGACGACCTGGCGCCGTATGCGGCCACGACGGGCAGCGTGCTGGAAGTGATGGCCTTCGAACCCATCCAGGGTTTCTGGGATGCCTTCCGCGTCGAGCAAATTGTTGTCAACCTGATCAGCAATGCCGTGCGCTACGGCCAGGGCCAGCCTGTGGAAATCAGCCTGGCGCACACGCAGAACAGCGCCGTCATCGAAGTGCGCGACCATGGCATCGGCATCAACGCGCGCGACCAGGAACGCATTTTCGATGCCTTCGAACGCGTCATCCACCAGGACCGCACTGGCGGCCTGGGCCTGGGCCTGTTCATCACCAAGCAACTGGTCGATGCGCACGGCGGCGCCATTACCCTGCAAAGCCAGCCCGGCAATGGCGCCCTGTTCAGCGTCACCCTGCCGCTGGCCGGAAGCTGAGGCCCGCATGACCAGCTCCCCTGCCACCAGCAGCCAGGCCGGCGCCAGCGGCGTCGCCTTTTTGCTGCAACTGGAGCGCCGGCTGCGCCTGCTGCAAGACACGGGCGAGATCCTTTCCCTGTCGGCGCAGCTGCTGGGGCAGCGCCTGGGCGCCCAGCAAGTGGCCTGTTTCGATATCGACCAGGCACTGCAGTGCCCCACCCTCCAGCATGCGTGGAGCGATGGCCTGGCGCCGGGCGCCGCCGGCGAGTATTTCCTCGGCGATTACGCGGCAGGCCTGGCCGAGGCACTCGGCGCGGGCCAGGCGCTGGCCGTCAGCGATGTGGCAAGCGACCCGCGCACGGCCATGCCGGCCGCACTGGCCACGTTTGCGCGGCTGGGCATCCGTGCCTTCCTGAACATTCCCATTGCCAAGGATGGCCAGCTGGCTGCCCTGTTCGTCGTGCACAGCCGCACGGCGCGCCTGTGGCATGCGGACGAAATCGAACTGGCCGTGCAAGTGTCGGAACGGGTCTGGTCGACCATTTTGCGGGCCCAGGCGGAAGCGCGGCTGCGCACCCTCAGTGCCAGCATGGAAACGCAGGTGGCCGAACGCACGCGCGAGTTCGGCCGCACCTGGAACGTCAGCCCCGATTTGCTGGGCGTGCTCAACCTCGACGGCTATTTCGAACATTCGAACCCCGCCTGGCAAGCCACCCTGGGCTGGTCGGCAGAGGAAATCCGCACGACAAAGTTCCTGGAACTGATCCATCCCGAAGACTTGCCGCGCACGCATGCGGCCTGGGAGGCGGCCAACCAGGGCCAGCCTGCCTTGCGCTTCGAAAACCGCTACCGCCACAAGCTGGGCGGCTGGCACTGGCTGTCGTGGGTGGCCGTGCCCGAGGGCGACAAGGTGTATTGCAGCGCGCGCGACATCACGGTGGAAAAGAAGCTGGAAGCGGACCTGGCCGCGCGCAACAGCGAGCGCGAACGGCTATGGCGCAGCGCGCAAGACCTGATGGTGGCCATCGATGCCGAAGGCTGCTTCGCCGCCGTCAACCCGGCCGCCGGCGCCATCCTGGGCTGGCTGCCCGAGGAAATGCTGGGCCGCAGCATCTTCGATTTCGTGCTGCCCGAGGACGCCGCCGCCACGCGCCAGGCCTTGCTGCAGGTCGGCAAGGAATCCATGCCCAGCTTTGAAAACCGCTACCGGCACCGCGATGGCGGCCACCGCTGGCTGTCGTGGGTCGCGGCGCCCGAAGGCGACCTGGTGTTTGCCACCGGGCGCCATGTCACCCTGGAAAAAGAGGCACAAAACACCTTGCACAGCATGCAGGAATCGTTGCGCCACAGCGAAATGGCCCTGCTGCAATCGCAAAAACTCGAAGCGCTGGGCAAGCTGACGGGCGGCGTGGCCCATGATTTCAATAACGTCCTGCAAATTATCTCCGGCAATCTGCAACTGCTGCAGCTGGGCCTGGACGACGACCCGCTGGCCGCCAAGCGTATCGCCAGCGCCTCTGCCGCCGTGGAACGGGGTGCCAAGCTGTCGGCCCAGTTGCTGGCCTTTGCGCGGCGCCAGCCATTGAAACCGCTGGTGACGGACCTGGCGCAACTGCTGCGCGCAACGGAAGAGCTGCTGCGGCGCGCCACCGGTGAGACCATCGAAACGCGCTTGCTGCTGGCCGACAATTGCTGGCGCGCCCTGGTCGACCCGCACCAGCTGGAAAACGTTATCCTCAACCTGGCCATCAATGCGCGCGACGCCATGGATGGCCAGGGCCAGCTGACCATCGAACTGAGCAACTGCGTGCTGGGCAACGACTACGCGGCCCGCCATGCGGACGTGACGCCCGGCGACTACGTGCAGCTGGCCGTCTCGGACACGGGCACGGGCATTCCGGCGGAGTTGCTGGACAAGATTTTCGAACCATTCTTCACGACAAAAAAGGAAGGCGAAGGCACGGGGCTGGGCCTGTCCATGGCCTACGGTTTCCTGCGCCAGAGCGGCGGCCACCTGACGGTGGACAGTTTACCGGGCCATGGCAGCACCTTCCGCATCTATCTGCCGCGTTCGCTTGAAGCGGAAACGGAACTGCCGCTGCAACTGGGCGGCCCCGTGCTGGGCGGCAAGGAAACCATCCTTGTCGTGGAAGACGACGTGCAGGTGCAGACGACTGTGGTGGACATGCTGCGCGGCCTCGGCTATGTCGTGCTGCGCGCCAGCGATGGCGAAAGCGCGCTGGCCATCATCGGCAGCGGCGTCCCCATCGACCTGCTGTTTACGGACGTGGTGATGCCGGGCAAGGTGGCCAGCACGGCACTGGCGCGCCAGGCCCGCGCGCTGCTGCCGCAGCTGGCCGTGCTGTTTACCTCGGGCTACACGCAGGACGCCATGATGCAGGGAGGCCGGCTGGAACCGGGCGTCGAATTGTTGAGTAAACCCTACCGGCGCGAAGACCTGGCGCGGCGCATCCGCCACTTGCTGGCCAATGGCCGCCACGTGACGGCCCTGCACCAGTACCGCGCGCAGCTGGCGCCGCAGTCTCCCACGCCCGCGCAATCGGAGGCGCGACATATCCTGTTGGTGGAAGACAATGCGGACGCGCGCGCCATGACGGGCGAGCTGCTGGACATGCTGGGACACACGGTGCTGGCCGTGGGCACGGCCGAGGAAGCCTTGCCCCTGCTGGGCACGCCGGGACTGGAGCTGTTGCTGACCGATATCAGCCTGCCGCAGATGTCGGGCGTCGAGCTGGCCGAGGTCGCGGTGCGCGACCATCCGCGGCTGGAAGTGGTGTTTTCCACCGGCCATGCGCCAGCCAATTCCGGCGTGCTGGACCCGCAGGCGCGCTTCCTGGTGAAACCATTTACCATGGAACAATTGCAGCAAGCCCTGCTGCCGCCGGACTAACCATCTAGTAAACGTCGAGCCGGCGCGCCTTCAGTGCGCCGGCCAGCTCTTCCAGGCCAAACGGCTTGCGCAGGAAGCGCGCGCTGGCGTCCTGCATCAGGCTGGCGCCCCAATCATGCCCGGAAGCAAATACCACTTCCAGCTGCGGCCAGTGCGCGCGCGCATGGCGCGCCAGTTCCAGGCCGGACATGGTGGGCAGGCTGATGTCCGTCACCAGCACGTCCAGGCCCGGCAAGGCCAGCAGGGGCAAGGCTTCCTCCGCGCTGGACACGCCGTGCACGGTGTGACCCAGCATATTGAGCATTTCCGTCGTCATTTCGCGTGCATCGTCATTATCTTCCACCAGCAGGATGCGCCGCCCGGACGGGTCGGGCGCGCCCACCAGGCGGCGGTCGGCCAGCAAATGGCGGATGCGCCGCGCCAGGTCTTCGCGCTGGTAGGGCTTGCTCAACAGCTCCACGCCCGGGTCCAGCCGCCCGCCCTGCATGATGGCATTGTGCGTGTAACCCGAGGTAAACAAGATGGCCAGCTCCGGCAGCAGCAATTTGGCCTGCTGCGCCAGCTCCTTGCTGCTGACGGGGCCCGGCATCACCACGTCTGTAAACAACAGGTCGATGGCCACGCCTGTGCCCAGCAGGGCCAGCGCCGAGGCGCCGTCGTCCGCATGCAGCACGTCGTAGCCGAGGCCGCGCAGCATGTCGACCACGGTATGCTGCACAGGAGCATCGTCTTCCACCACGAGGATGGTCTCGCTGCCGCCCAGCACGGGGCCCGTCAGGCCTGGTGGCGGCTCGGCCAGCGTTTCCAGCGAACGGGGCAGGTAAATCTTGAACGTCGTGCCGGCGCCCGGTGCGCTGTGCACCTTGATGTGGCCCGCGCTCTGGCGGATGAAGCCGTAGGCCATGGACAGGCCCAGGCCCGTGCCCTCGCCTTCGCGCTTGGTGGTGAAGAAGGGCTCGAATATCTGGTCGATCACGTCGCGCGCCATGCCATGGCCCGTGTCGGTGATGGTCAGCAGCACGTATTGCCCCTCCAGCACGTCCGCATGCCGGCTGGCGTAGGCGGCATCGAGCGTGACATTACTCAAGGTAAAAGTCAGGCGCCCGCCCTTCTGCATCGCGTCGCGCGCGTTGATGGCCATGTTCAGCAGCACGTTTTCCATCTGGTTCGGGTCGACCAGGGTATGCCACAAGCCTTCGCTGATGAAGGTTTCCTCGGCAATCGCTTCGCCCAGCGCGCGCCGGATCAGCTCATGCATGCGGCGCAGCAAGCGCCCCAGGTCCGTCACCAGCGGCCGCAAAGGTTGACGCCGCGCAAAGGCCAGCAGTTGCGACGACAGCTTGGCGCCCCGCTCGACGGCCGATGCGGCCGAAGCGAGGCGCCTGGCCGCCTGCGGATTGTCGGCCACCGTCAGTTTCAGCAGCTGCAGATTGCCGGAAATGATTTGCAGCACATTATTAAAATCGTGTGCCACGCCGCCCGTCAGCTTGCCGATCGATTCCAGCTTTTGCGCCTGCAATAAGGCTTGCTCGCTGCGCACCAGCGCCAGCCGCGCCTCTTTTTCATCGGTGACGTCGCGGCCGATGGCGTGGATCAGCTTTTGCGCCGGCACGGCCGTCCAGGAAATCCAGCGGTAGCCGCCATCGCGGCGCCGGTAGCGGTTTTCCATGCGCAAGGTAGGCGCGCCGTGGGCCAGGCGCGACAAGTCCTTCAAGGCGGCCATGCGGTCGTCGGGATGCACGAGGCTGATGAAATCCATGCCCAGCGACTCGATTTCCGGCCGGTCCAGGATCTGGCTCCAGGCGGGATTGACGGCGATGATCATGCCGGCCAGGTCCGCCACCAGCATGATGTCGGTCGACAGCCGCCACATGCGGTCGCGGTCGGCAGTGCGGTTGGCCATTTCCACTTCCAGCGAGGAATTCAGGTAAGCCATCTTTTCCAGCACGTTCTTCTGTTCCTGCACGTCCGTATTCGTGCCCACCCAGCGCAGCACCGTGCCCGCCTCGTCGAACAGGGGCAAGGCGCGCGCCAGGAACCAGCGGTAGGCGCCGTCGCTGGCGCGGCGCATGCGGAACTCGTGTTCATAGGCGCTGGCGGTAGCGACGGCCCGGTCCCAGCTCTGCTGGGTGGACAGCATGTCATCCGGATGCACGCAGTGGCGAAAACCGCTGGTGACCAGCGACTTCAGCGATTGCCCCGTATATTCGCAGACCTGCTCGTTGACCCAGTAGGTGGCGCCGCTACCATGCGCCAGCCAGGCCTGGTTGGGCATGGTGGACGCGAGCGAACGGAACTGCGCTTCGCTGTCGAGCAAGGCATTGCGCGCCTGCCAGTGCTCGTCGATATCCTCGCACGAGCCATACCACTTCACGGGCTGGCCCCGCTCGTCGAGCCGGCAGTAGGCGCGCGAATGCACCCAGCGGTACTGGCCGTCCTGCCGGCGCACGCGCATTTCCTGGTCGAAAGGTTGACCACTGCCCACCGCTTCGCTCCAGGCCGCCAGGGAATAGGGCACGTCCTCGGGGTGGATGGCGTCCAGCCAGCTGGTGCCCAGGCCGTTGCCGCCCGTCCATTCGCGCCAGCGCTGCGCCACATAATCGAGCTTGCCGTCGACGTCGGCCGTCCACAGCACTTGCGTGTTCAGTTCGATGGCGTAATGGAAGTGTTCGCGGCTGTCGTGCAGCGATTGTTCCAGCTGGCCCCGTTCGATGACATGCGCGGCCACGCGCGCGGCCAGCGCCAGCAATTCGATCTCGGGTTGCGTGGGATGGCATGGCGCCTGGAAAAACAGGCCCAGCACGCCCAGGATATGCCCCTTGGCGCCAAACACGGGGGCGACCCAGCAGGCGCGGTAGCCGTGCAGCATGGCTTCCTTGCGTCCCGCGCTCCAGTTCACGTCGCGCGTGATGTCGCCGCAATACACGGGCGCGCCGGAAAAGGCGGCCGTGCCGAACGGGGATGGCTGGTCGCCGCCGTGGCGCAAGGCCAGGCACAGGTCTTGTGGCAGGCTGGGCGCGGACAAGCCGCAAAAGCGGTCGGCTTCGTCGATGAGCACCAGGCAGGCATGCGCGCCGCCGTCGGCCAGGTCTTGCAGCGCCTGCAACAAATGCTCCAATGCATGGGCCAGGTTGGCGCCTGCCGCGATGCTGCCCAGCGCAGTATGCTCGGCGTCCAGCAAGGAAAGAATGTTGTTTGCGTGCACCGTGTCGATAAGGGGAAAACTGATGCCCGAAATATACCATGGGGCACCCCTCTTGCAGGAGGAAAACAGCGCACCGCTTGATCTCTGCACCCGCGCGGCCCTATGCTAAAGTGTTGCTCTCTTCTCAAGCGAATCCCAGCATGCCTACCTCTTTGCCGTCCTCCCTGATCGCCACCGCCCTGCTCGCCTCCGCCCACGGCGCCGTCGCCGCCCCCATGAGCCTGGACGACTACCTGGCCCTGAACGGCCCTCCGCCCACGGCGCAGATCGCCTATGGCCCCGCGCCGTCGCAATACGCGCAGCTGTTCCGGCCCGACGGCAGCGGACCATTCCCCGTCGTCGTGCTCGTGCATGGCGGCTGCTGGACGGTGGCCTTCGGCGGCATCCAGCAGATGCGCAACGTGGCCGGCGCCCTCGTGGCGCAAGGCGTCGCCGTGTGGAATGTCGAGTACCGCCGCGTCGACGAGCCGGGCGGCGGCTATCCGGGCACCTACGAAGACATGCACGCGGCCCTGGACAGCCTGCAGCAGCACGCGCCCGAATACCAGATCGACACGCGCCGCATCCTCGCCATGGGCCACTCGGCCGGCGGCCAGCTGGTGCAGTGGATCGCCGGGCGGGAAAAACTGCCAAAGACCAGCCCCCTGTACCGCGACACCTACCTGCCGGTAAAAAACATCGTCAGCCTGGGTGGCCTGGCCGACCTGCGCCACGAGAAAGACTTGATCAAGAGCAGCTGCGAACGCGACATCGCGCAACTGGCAGGCAGCGCCAGCACTGAGCGCCCCGACATCTACAGCGACACCAACGCCGCCGACCTGCTCCCCAACGGCAGCCGCACCGTGCTGGCCACGGGCGAGCTCGACACCATCTCCCCGCCCAGAGTCGCGCACGACTATGCGGCCAGGGCCAAGCTGGCCGGCGACCATGCGGAAGTGCTGATCTTGCCTGGCGCCAGTCATTATGACGAGATTGCGGCGACGTCGAATGCGTGGAGGATGATTTTGCCCGTGATTCGGCAGATGCTGGGGATGGCGGGCGATCAGAACCAATAAGGCAATTGATCAATGCATGCGAATACGCAGTTTTCGAACCGGGCGATGAAGGTAAACCATGCGGGAGAGCAAGGTGCCATCAGCATTTATACCGGCCAGATCTTCGTGGCCCGTTTGACCGCAAGCCATCTCGTGCCGGAACTGCGGGCCTTCAGGGCGCATGAGCAGGAGCACAGGACGATATTTCATGACGTTCTCGAACGCCGTGGCTTGCCGCGCTGCCGCAGCTATTCCCTGTGTGCGGCGGGTGGCTATGCGCTGGGCATCGCCACTGGGCTGTGCGGTGCGCGCGCAATCTCGCTGACCACCGTGGCCGTCGAACGGGTGGTCCTGCAGCACCTGCGGCACCAACTCACTATGTTGAGCGACGACGATGATGCGGCTGGCGCCATTAAAGCAATCCTCAGGGACGAGCAGGAACATCACGACCAGGCATCCATCCACGCGCAAGGCAGCGGGATGTTCGGACGCATGCTGAGCGCTGTGGTGTCCGGCGCCACGGAATCGGTGATCTGGCTGGGGATGCGCCTTTAAGCATCACGAAACACGACGATCTGCACCAGTATCAATACTTATGATATCGAGGGCCACAAGATCGCGTTGTATTTACAGGTCTGCGTACCTGGTGGATTGGCGAGGGAACGCATGCTCAATGAAGGCCGCGAACCTGCCGGCTGAGATTATCCGTTTCTCATTTCAACTGACACTATTGGCCCGGGCGGCAAGCGGCCAACAGCGGACGTAGCCAATCGGATAGAATCGAAACTATGTCAGAAATATTGCAGCTCAGAGCAGTCGCCCAAATCGCGCTAACGACGCATATCACTCCGAGGGTTAGAAGCATCTCTTTGAACCTTGACTCGTCGTTTCAAAAAGTTCGCTTCCGAGTCTATACGGACGGAGCCTTACCTGAGTCTGCTTTGCAAGCATTAAGCTGTGCGGCGACAGAGATTCAAGCTTCCTTAAACTATGAAGTTGACGAGGAGTATCTCGTAATACCGGAACCGGAACCGATGGAACACCTTCCAATTGTGGTTTATGTTCGTTGCGAAGATGCGTGGGTTGACCGAACATGACAGCAGACGGCCAAAAGCGGACAACGAAAGGCAAGAACATGGCGCGGGTCCGACTGATTGTCTTCGACTTAGATGAAACCTTGGTGCATGCGACTGAGGTTGCCTTACCTTGTGCTCACTCCTTTCGCATTGGCCCATATTTTGTCTATGTACGACCGTTTGCATCTGACCTGATCAGGTTCTGTGCGTCGCACTTCGATATGGCAGTCTGGTCTTCATCGAGCGAACGCTATGTCGAGATAGTCACCGAGGAGCTGTTTGGAACTTCCTATCCCGTAGCATTTTCATGGGCGGTATCAAAGTGTGTTCAGAAGGTTGATCCGAAAAGTAACGGTTATGTGTACATAAAAGATCTGCGCAAGGCGTTGAAGCACGGGTATGCCGCAGACGAGATCATCATGATCGATGACAGTCCCGAAAAGCTCCGGCGACAACCCACGCGGCATCTTTGCCTAACTGAGTTCACAGGTGATCCGTGTGATACGGAACTTCTTGGCGTTATCGAACGCGTTAAGGCGATGGCGGAAATGCAGTCAACGACGGCCTGAAGCGAATGTCTGCAATGGGGCGGGACCTTGCAACGACGGCAACCGGCCAGAAGCAGACATTGCCACGACGTCATCTTTGCTAAAAGAGGGAGTATGATGGCCTCATCACCTTGAATATTTTGATAAGTTATGTCAGTGTATTTTAATCTCGGGCACGGCGCCAAGCCGCTAGACCATGCGGAAAATTATCCGTGGCCTTTTGACATTGATGTTTGTTTCGAGGCGGTTCGACATCCTATTGCGTTTAGCGAGGGAGTGGGGTTTGGCTCGGCCGGTTGCACGGTAGCCGCGACTGAGGCCTTGGAGCAAAAGTGGCGCGAACACTTTGAAATTACGAAGTCGATATGGCTGATTCCGTACATTGAGAATCTAGCGCAAGGCATACCTCTACCCCGTGGTGAGATTTTGAGTCGTTTCAAAGAGTATAGCGGCAAGGAACCCGAGAGCTATGAGTCAAAATTCCCCTAACGGCCAGGAGCGGACGTTGTTCGCAGGTGCAGGCTTAGGTTCGGCCGATGCCAGCAGGAATATTTATTGCCAACAGTGCTTTCTGATCCTGTAGATGCTGGAGCAACCGGGTAGCATAGTCTTGCGAAACTGCTGCCTTGACGCTTGGACGCTGAGCCAGTGCGCGGCGCCAGTTAGCCACCCGTTCCAGTCCATCAAAAATGGGGTGTGTTGACTCAAAGCCAAGTATGTCGAAGTAACGAAAAATTGGGGCAATGGCGACATCCACCATGCTAAAGTCAGTTCCGCCGAAATATGGGCCGTCAGACATATCGGCCTCAAACCGCTCCAGCTTCTTTCTGATTGCAGCAGCTTTGGCACTTGCCGTTTCAAAGTCGGTGGCGTTTAGAATTCCCCATGCGTCCGATAGAGTGGCGGATGCGAACTCAATCCATGCACGGTGTTGCGCGCGTATTAGCGCATCTGAAGGACGCAGTGCTGGCTGGGGCTGCACATCTTCGATATATTCACAGATCGCGACGCTTTCGAACAGAATAGCCTCATGCCAGTCGTCGTGTGAAACCTTAAGTAGCGGAACCTTACCTGTTGGAGAGATTGCGAGGAACCAATCTGGCTTGTGGCGAAGATCAACATTGATTCGTTCGAATGAAATCTCTTTTTCGTGCAACATGATGGCAACACGCTGAACGAAAGGGCATAAATGGTGGCTTACGAGTGTCAAATGCGTCTGTAGCATTGGAGTGTTCCTTGTAAAGTGGAGCCCGCTTCACTTTCGTGAGGCGGGCGCCTCGCGGCTGATTTACCCTTATGGCGTTGAGAAATCCTGCCGAGGGTGATACATCAAAAGCAAGCTGAAAGAGTCGACGTGACAACTCTCATTCCGCTGTCTCCGGCACTCAGCCGTTCAGCATGCGGCCGCCGTCAACGATGATTTCGGAGCCAACCGTCCACCGGGACTCGTCGGAAGCCAGGTACATCACCGCCTTGGCCACTTCATCCGGCGTGCCGAAGCGACCGAACGGGATGCTTGCGGCAATGTCCTTGTTGAGCTGATCGCGGTAGGCATCCGGGATGCCGAGCTTGTCGTACAGCGGCGTTTCGACGGGGCCGGGACTGACGGCGTTGACGCGAATGCCGCGCCCAAGCAGTTCACCTGAAAGCGTCTTCGACATGTTCAGAAATGCAGCCTTGGTCGCGGCATATACCGAGGAATGCGCCGAGCCGACGTGCGCGCTGACCGATGTGTTGAGCACCACCGATGCGGGGTTCGCGAACACTGGCAGCAGCGCCTGGATCAGGAAATAGGGCCCCTTGACGTTGATGTCGAACGATCGATCGAACATTTCCTCTGTCCACGCTTCGATTGGCGTCCAGACGGATACGCCTGCGTTGAGAAAAGCGATATCGAGCTGGCCATAGTGTGCCTGGACGGCGTGCGCCAACTCCTTTTGGGCGGCGACGCTGGCGGAATCGGCGCGCAGCACGAGAACCTCGGCGCCAAGTTCTTTCCTGGCCTTCTCGATCGATTCCGGATTGACGCCGGTGACGATGACGCGTGCGCCTTCGGCGAGGAACTGCTTGGCTGTTTCGAGGCCAATGCCGCTGGTGCCGCCGGTGATAAGCGTGCGTTTTCCTTGTAAACGGGACATAAAATTCTCCTGTAGGTGATTCATGGTCAACCAACGTTGGCCGACCTGCCGTGGGAAGAACTATGCGCTCATGCTTGAAATCCGATAAGATCGTATATTTGCATATGATTCATGCTCCAATTGCATGAATCGAACGAGGAGTAACTTTGGACCGGTTTCTTTTGATGACATGCTTCGCGCGGGCGGTGGAGACTGGCAGCTTTTCCGCTGCCGGCCGCGACTTGGGCTTGGGGCAGCCTAACGTCAGCCGCTATGTGGCGGCACTGGAAGAGCATCTACAGACGCGGCTGCTGCACCGGTCAACGCGCAAGCTGGCCCTCACGCCAGAGGGGGAGCGCTATTATGCGGAAGTGCGGCGCATCCTTGACGCCGTCGACGAGTCAGAATCGTCCTTCAGGGCGAATGTCGATCCGTCCGGATTGCTGCGCGTCGCCTGCCCAACCGCTCTGGCCCATGCATTCGTGTTGCCGCATGTCCCCGCCTTCCTGGAACGCTATCCTGGGTTGTCGCTCGATCTCCAGATCAATGATCGCTATGTGAGCCTGGTCGATGAAGGCGCTGAACTGGCGATTCGGATCGGCCATCTGGAAGACAGTGCACTACGCGCGCGGCGCATCGGTCTGTTCGAGCGCGTGTTCGTCGCCAGCAAGGACTATCTCGCCAAACGCGGCGTCCCCGTCACGCCCGATGATCTGCGCGGGCATGATTGCGTGATCTACACCCTGCTATCGTCAGGTGCTACATGGCGCTTCCGGGATACCGAAGTACCGGTATCCGGCAGGCTCCGGATCAACTCACCGGAGGCCGTACGCGAAGCGGTCAATGCGGGACTAGGGGTCGGACATGGGCCGGAATGGCTTTTTGAGGAAGGGCTCAAGAATGGTAATTTGCAGTTACTGTTGATGGGACACTCTGCCCCTCCTGTCCCGGTTCAAATCGTCTACGTTGCAAACAGGCTGCTTCCGACGCGTGCAGTCGTGTTCATGGATTTTATCGCCGAAGCGTTTTCAAAGCTTCCCGCACTCAACGCGCCCCATGAGTAGCCTCTTGTGCGATAACGCTACTATGCAGGGCAAGCTCAAGGTCCAGCCATGCGCTGCGCAGGCTCGTCGCTTTGGCGGAGGATTGGCCGGCCATGTCGGAGTAGGAAGTAAGGACCTTCATAACGGGAATATTTACCAATGCTATCTTTAAATGGACAGCCGGCGGCGAGTTATGAGGACGCGTAACGGCGATCGTGAGGATACTCAAAATACTAGACATGACACTTTCATGCCCCATCCACTTCGGCATATCGGACCAGCCACGGAGAGGGCCGTGAATGTCCGCTTCGGGGCGAAAGCAGACCTTCCTCAACCGCAAACTGCCAACGACAGCAAGACCACACCCGTGCCTCAAGCAAAGGCTCCCCGGGCCCAGCGAGCCTGAAAAATGGCCAGGGCAAGGCGCGCGGGCGAAGACAGTACGCATGTACGGCGAGCCCAAGCAACGCAGCCATGGGCATTTTCTCAGGCCCGCGGCTCTGGCCCGCTGTTCTTAAAAATTACTGAACACGCGCCAGGTACTGGGCCAGCTGAGCGAAAGTCGCCTTGAACCCCTCCTTCATCGACTCAAACCCCTGCTTGAAAGTCTCATGCTGCTCATCCGTGGCCTTGTGCGGCGTGGACCGCAAGGTCATCGTCGTCTTGCCGTTTTCCTCGGTGAGGGTCATGGTATTGAACGATTCCAAAGGCCAAGTCGCGCTGACCGGATGCTGCACGGCATTGCCCTGCTTGTCGGCAAACGACAGGATGGAGACGATGCGTTCCGGCGCTTCAATGGACTGGTAAGTGAACTTGCCCCACATCTCATAGCCATTGTCGGCGCGCATGCCGTAGTGGAAGACTCCACCCGGTTTGAGATCCAGCGCCAGCACGCTCAATTCGAAGCCGACGGGACCCCACCATTGGGCCAGGCGCTCCGGCTCCACCCACGATTGAAACACCAGTTCGCGCGGCGCGTCGAAAGTTTGCGTGATGACAAAGTCGCTGCTGTCGCGGTGCTGTCCGTCCTGCTTCTGTTCTGCGGTGGTCATGGCGCTCTCCTGAGGATGATGGTCTGGCACTAATGTACCAGCGGCGCCGATAAACGGGAAGGCCTGTACGCCTGCCAAACGCGCATGCTAAAATATTAGTTAGATACCTAACCATTAGACGACTTACCTTATGACTTCTATCGAAGAGCGCTTTTCCGCCGCCCTCCACAAGACGGCGCGCGGCTGGCGCCATGCCATCGACCGGCGCCTGAAAGACCTGGACCTGGGGCAAGCGAGCTGGATGTGCATCGCCATGATCGCCAAGTCGCCGCAGCCGCCGTCGCAAAGCGAGCTGGCCCATCAATTGGGCGTGGAAAACCCCACCATGGTGTCGATGCTGGACCGGCTCGTGAAATCGGGCTTCGTGCAGCGCCAGCCATCGGAAACGGACCGCCGCGTCAAACTCGTCGTGCTGACCGAGGCGGGCCTGCAGGTGTATGACACCGTGCGCAAGGAAGCGGATGGCTTCCGCAAGGAACTGCTGCAGGGCATTGATCCCGATCAACTGCGGGCCGCCACCGAACTGCTGGAAGCGTTACAGGCGGCCACGGAGAAATCCGCATGAGTTCGGCCACAGCCGGCGCCACACCGGCGCTGCCCGCTTCACAAGACCCCACCCTGAACCGGCGCATGATCACGATTTCGATCATGCTCGCCACCATCATCCAGGCGCTTGACGGCACCATCGCCAACGTCGCCCTGCCCCACATGCAAGGCAGCCTGTCCGCCTCGCAAGACCAGATCACCTGGGTACTCACCTCCTTCATCGTTGCCGCCGCCATCGCCACGCCCCTGACGGGCTGGCTGTGCGACCGTTTCGGCCAGAAGAACACCTTTCTCGTTTCCGTGGCCGGCTTCACGCTCGCTTCCGTGCTGTGCGGCTTGTCCGCCACCCTGTCCGAGATCGTCGCGGCACGTTTGCTGCAAGGCGTGTTCGGCGCGGCGCTGGTGCCGCTGTCGCAGGCGGTGCTGCTCGACATCAATCCGCGCGAGAAACACGGCTCGGCCATGGCCATCTGGGGCATGGGCGTGATGATCGGCCCCATCCTTGGACCGACCTTGGGCGGCTGGCTGACGGACAGCTACAGCTGGCGCTGGGTCTTCTTCATCAATATCCCCATCGGCGCCATGGCCTTCTATGGCATCTGGCGCTACATCCGCAAGGACCCGCCGAACCGCCGCATGAACTTTGACATGTTCGGTTTTGCCACCTTGAGCCTGTCGATCGGCGCGCTGCAGATGCTGCTGGACCGGGGCGAGCAGAACGACTGGTTTTCTTCCACGGAAACGTGGATCGAAGCCATCGTGCTGGCCATGAGCTTGTGCTACTTCATCGCCCATACGGCCTTGCGCCCGGCCGGCAAGTCCTTCCTCGACTACCGCCTGTTGAAGAACTCAAACTATGTGAGCGGCTTGCTGTTCATCTTCATCGTCGGCATGGTGCTGTTCGCTACCCGCGCGCTGACGCCGTCGATGCTGCAAGGCTTGATGAACTACCCGGCGGCGATTGCCGGCCTGGTGACGGCCCCCAGCGGGCTGGGCACGATGCTGGCCATGTTGATCGTCGGCAAACTGACGGGCAAGATCGACACGCGCATCCTGCTGGGCGTGGGCTTTTCGATCACCGCGTTCTCGCTGTGGCAGATGGCCAATTTCACCCTGGACCTGGTGCCGAAGACCGTCGTGTGGAACGGCATCATCCAGGGCATCGGCCTGGGCCTCGTCTTCGTGCCACTGAGCGCGGCCACGTTTGCCACCCTGTCGCCGCAGATGCGGGCGGAAGGCACGGCCATTTACAGCCTGGTGCGCAATATCGGCAGCAGCATCGGCATCGCCCTCGTGCAGACCTTGTTGGTGCGCAATACGCAGATCGCCCATGCGTCCCTGACGGAACACATCAATATCGCCAACCCGGCCCTGCATGACCCCGCCATTGCCAGCGTCTACAACCTGGGTACGGCTTCCGGCATGGCGGCGCTGAATGGCGAAATCACGCGGCAGGCGTCGATGATCGCCTACCTAGACGACTTCTGGCTGATGATGTGGCTGACCATCCTCGTGCTGCCGCTCTTGCTCCTGATCAAACCCCCGAAGAAGAATGCGCCCGTCGTGGTCGATCACGCGGCCATGGAATAACCCTCATGCACACATCTATGAAACTCTCCCTGCGCATATTGGCGCTCAGCTTGTCGCTGGCCGGCTGCGCCAGCATCCCGCCCGACACGCAACAGTTGCCGCAGCAAGACCTGGCCACGATACAGCTGGCGGCCGACATCCACCTGGCCAGCGAAGGCTGGCCAGCCGCGCAATGGTGGCGCCAGTTCCAGGACGAGCAGCTGGACCAGCTGATTGAAAGCGCCCTGTCCAGCAGCCCGAACCTGGACGTGGCGAATGCCCGCATCGGCTCGGCCCTGTCCGCGTTTGACGCGCAGCATGCGCAGCGCGGCCCCAGGGTGGACGCCAGCGCGAATGCCAGCCGCCAGCGCTATTCCGCCAACGGCCTGATGCCCGCCCCCATCGGCGGCAATTACTACAATGAGGTGACCGTGGGCATGCAAGCCCATTACGACCTCGACTGGTGGGGCAAGCACAAGGCGCAGATCGCGGCCAGCCTGGGCGAAGTCAACGCCCGCCGTGCCGAATACGCGATGGCGGAACAGATGCTGGCCGCCGAGATCGCCCGCCACTACTTCAGCATGCAAAATGGCTGGGCCCGCATGGATAACCTGCATGCACTGGTCAAATTACAGCAGCAACTGGTGCTGGACAAGGAAAAGCGCATCGCCAACGGCCTCGGTGTCAGCGACGACCATTTGTCCGCGCAAACGCGTTTGAGCTTGCTGCAGCAGCAGATCGCGCTGCTGGAAACGCAGGTCGTCACGGAACGGGAAGCCTTGCGCGCGCTGTTGGGAACATCCTTGGGTGCGGATGCCTCGGCCCTGGCCAGCCTGCAGCAGAAAGAGGCACAGGCGCTGCCGCACGCCCTGCCCGGCAAGCTTGGCATGGAATTGCTGGCGCGCCGGCCCGACTTGCAGGCGGCGCGCTGGCGGGTGCAGGCAGCCATGAGCAATATCGAAGCGACGCAGGCGTCGTTCTACCCCGATATCGACCTGAGCGCTTCGTTTGGCCTGGATGCGATAACACTGGGCAAGCTGCTGCAGTCCGGCAGCCGCACCCTGTTCATCGGCCCGGCGCTGTCCTTGCCGCTGTTCGACAGCGGCCGCTTGCAGGCGCAGCTCGGCGGCGCGCGCAGCCAGCGCAATGAACTGATCGCCGACTACAACCAGAGCGTCTTCAATGTCGTGCGCGACGTGGCGCAGGCGGGCGCCAGGGTGCAGGGCGTGGAAAACCAGCTGCGCCTGCAGCAGGAAAACCTGCGCGCCAGCGAAGCGCAGTTGCGCAATGCGAATGCCCGCCTGAAACAAGGTCTGGCCGACCGCGCCACCCAGCTGAATGCGGAAATGACCGTGCGCGGCCAGGTCGACCTGGGCATGCAGCTGCAAAACCAGCGCCAGAACGCGGAAATCAACCTGACCGTGGCCCTGGGCGGCGGCTACCGGGGCAGCAGCGACTTTTCCGCCAACGCCACGGCCAAACAATAACCATCGATTACGGAATACATCATGAGCAGCGATACCACAGCAACGACCACTCCAACCGAACAGCCCGGCAAGCGCAAGGCCGTCCTCATCGCCATCACGGCCGCCTTTCTCGCGGCTGGCGCGGCCTGGGGCGCGTATTACCAGCTGGTGCTGGCCAAGGAAGAAGTCACGGACAACGCCTATGTGGGCGGCAACCTGGTCACCCTGTCCGCGCAAGTGACGGGCAATGTCGACGCCATCCGTGCCGACGAGACGCAAATGGTCAAGGCGGGCGCGCCCCTGATCACCCTGAACGCCATCGATGCGGAGCTGGCCCTGAGCCAGGCCGAGGCACGGCTGGGCAACGTCGTGCGCCAGGAGCGCGAGCGCTATGCCAATGTGGCGCAATACGACGCCGTCATCGGGCAGCGCCGCCTGGCGCTGGCCACGGCTCAGGGCAACCTGGCGCGCCGCGCGCCGCTGGCGGCGGATCAGACGATCTCGGGCGAAGACCTGGCCCATGCGAAACAGGCCGTCGACGACGCGAAAGCGGCCTTGACGGTGGCCCAGCGCCAGGCCGAATCCGCCAAATCGGGCGTGGCCGGCGTGAACCTGGCCAGCCATCCGGCCGTCCTGTCGGCCCGGAGCGACGTGCTGCAGGCGTGGCTGGCCGTGCGCCGCAATGCCGTGGTCGCACCCGTCTCGGGCTATGTCGCCAAGCGCAGCGTACAGCTGGGCACGCACGTGACGCCGGGCACGCCATTGATGTCCATCGTGCCGCTGGACCAGTTATGGGTCGATGCGAACTTCAAGGAATCCGAACTGCGCAATATCCGCGTGGGCCAGGCGGCCACCATTGAAACGGACTTATATGGCAGCAAGGTGGTCTACCACGGCAAGGTACTGGGCATGTCGGCCGGCACGGGCAGCGCGTTTTCCCTGTTGCCGGCGCAAAACGCCACGGGCAACTGGATCAAGGTGGTGCAGCGCGTGCCCGTGCGCGTCACGCTCGATGCCAGGGAACTGGCCGCCCACCCGCTGCGCATCGGCCTGTCGACCACGGTGACGGTCGATACCAGCCATGGTGAAGGCGCTACTTTGGACCAGCCGATGGTGGCCTCCACCGTCTACACGACCAAGGCGCTGGAACAGCCCGTGGACGAGGCGGAGAAGATGGCCGATGCGATCATTGCGCAGAATCTTCTGAATTGATGCGTAGGTCGGGTTAGCGCAACGCGCGTAAGCCGACACCACCAACGGCCTTGGCCAACAATGTTGTCGGATTACGCGAGGCTTTGCCCCGCTAATCCGACCTACTTGGCTTTGCCAGCCGCCGCCACCTGGTCGAGTATATGCTTGGGCACGGCCGCATAGTGCTTGAATTCCATCGTGTAGGTGGCGCGGCCCTGGGTCAGCGACCGCAAGGTGGTGGAATAGCCGAACATCTCGGCCAGCGGCACCAGGGCCTTGACGATGCGCCCCGCGCCGCCGGGGATGTCGTCGACGCCCTGCACCATGCCGCGGCGGGCCGTCAGGTCGCCCATGACGTTGCCCATGAATTCTTCCGGCGTTTCCGCCTCCACCTGCATCATCGGTTCCAGCAGCACGGGCGACGCTTTGCGCATGCCATCCTTGAAGGCGATGGAGCCGGCCATGCGAAACGCGTTTTCGTTCGAATCGACGTCGTGGTAGGAGCCGAACGTCAACGTGGCCTTCACGTCGACGACCGGGTAGCCGGCCAGCACGCCCGATTTCAGGGTTTCGGCGATGCCCTTGTCGACGGCCGGGATGAATTCGCGCGGCACCACGCCGCCCTTGATGGCGTCGACGAACTGATAACCCGTGCCTGGCGGCAAGGGTTCCAGTTTCAGCACCACGTGGCCGTACTGGCCCCGTCCGCCCGATTGCTTGACGAACTTGCCCTCCACGTCTTCCACCGCGCGCGTGATGGTTTCGCGGTACGCCACCTGCGGCTTGCCGACATTGGCTTCCACGCCGAATTCGCGGCGCATGCGGTCGACCAGGATTTCCAGGTGCAATTCGCCCATGCCCGACATGATGGTCTGGCCCGATTCCTCGTCCGTATGGACCCTGAACGACGGATCTTCCTGCGCCAGGCGGTTCAGGGCGATGCCCATCTTTTCCTGGTCAGGCTTGGTCTTGGGTTCGACAGCCTGGGAAATCACGGGTTCCGGGAAGATCATCTTTTCCAGCACGATGATGTGATCGATGGCGCACAGGGTGTCGCCCGTGGTGACGGCTTTCAGGCCCACGGCGGCGGCGATGTCGCCCGCATACACTTCCTTGATTTCCTTGCGCTCGTTCGCGTGCATCTGCAGGATGCGCCCCAGCCGTTCGCGCGCGCTCTTGGTGGGGTTGTATACCATGTCGCCCGAATTCACCACGCCCGAATACACGCGGAAGAAGGTCAGCTGCCCCACGAACGGGTCCGTCATGATCTTGAAGGCCAGGGCCGAGAAATGCTCGTCGTCCGTCGGATGGCGCTCCACCTCGTTGTCGTGCTCGTCATGGCCCATGATGGGCGGCACTTCCATCGGTGACGGCAGGTATTCGATGACGGCATCGAGCATCGCCTGCACGCCCTTGTTCTTGAAGGCGCTGCCGCACAGCATGGGCACGATCTCGTTGCGGATGGTGCGCGCGCGCAAAGCTTGCTTGAGCTCGGCTTCCGTAAACGTGTCGCCATTCAGGTAGCGTTCCGTCATCTCCAGCGTGGCTTCGGCCGCGTGCTCGACCATGTGGTCATGCCACTCCTGCGCCTGCGCCTGTAGTTCCGCGGGAATCTCGCCATAGCTGAACTGCACGCCCTGGCTGGCGTCGTCCCAGGTGATGGCGCGCATTTTCAGCAGGTCGATCACGCCCGTGAAATGGTCTTCGGCGCCGATGGGCAGCTGGATGGGCACGGCCACGCCCTTCAGGCGCTCGGCGATCTGCTTGCGCACGCGCAAAAAGTCCGCGCCCACCCGGTCCATCTTGTTGATGAAGGCGATGCGCGGCACATGGTATTTATTCGCTTGCCGCCAGACGGTTTCCGATTGCGGCTGCACGCCGCCGACAGCATCGTAGACCATCACGGCGCCGTCGAGCACGCGCATCGAGCGCTCGACCTCGATCGTGAAATCCACGTGGCCCGGCGTGTCGATGATATTGATCCGGTGTTCGGGGAAATTGCCGGCCATGCCTTTCCAGAAGGCCGTGGTGGCGGCCGAGGTGATGGTGATGCCCCGTTCCTGCTCCTGCTCCATCCAGTCCATGGTGGCGGCGCCATTGTGCACTTCGCCGATCTTGTGATTGACGCCCGTATAAAACAGGATGCGCTCGGTGGTGGTGGTCTTGCCGGCGTCGATATGGGCGCTGATGCCGATGTTGCGGTAGCGCTCGATAGGTGTTTTGCGGGTCATCACAATCTCCATGGCTAGCCCCGGCATCACTGGGTTTGCGCCGGTTTTCCAGTGTAGCAGACATCGATTTGGGCGGCACGGCAGCAAGCCGTTTACCACGCGTACAACACTGGCGGTCGCGCGCACGTCAGGCGCACGGAAGCTATTTGCGGATTCGGCTATACTTCCCGGACGTTAATTTTTGAACTTTAATTCAACAAAGATTAATAAAAATCAATACGCATGGCATCCTGCCATGCAAGGCGACGCCGCCGGCATGCAGCCCAGGTGCGCACCAAACGACATGCCCTACTCAGCTTATGACTATCCAACTAAGAAAAATAATCCTTTCCTCCCTGCTGGCATCGCCGGCGCTGGCCATGGCCGGCGAACTGGAACAGCAAATGCAACGTTGCGCCGTCCTCGGTGACGCCAGTGCCCGCCTTGGCTGCTTCGACACCCTGGCCAAGGCGGCGGAAAAGGCCACCATCGCGGCCGGCGGCGATCCCGTCACCGCGGCAGTGACCCTGGCTGCCGCTGCCGAGGTCGCGCCCCTCACGCCAGTCAGTCCGCCGGGCGTGGCCACGCCGGACGCCGTCAACGCCGCCATTCCCGCCATCGCGCAGGCTGGCGCGGCGCCACCGGAAGCGCCGATTTCGCGCACGCAGCAATCGTGGGAACTGAATGAAGCGTCCAAGCGCGGCCTGTTCAACTTCCGCCCGCACCGCGACACCTATCTGCTGCTGGCCAATTACAGCGACGCCTCGAACGACGAACCGTTCCAGGATTTCACGCCGGCCGGCATCAAGAGCCAGCATGTGGAATTGACATTCCAGCTCAGCTTCAAGATGAAGCTGCTGGAAGACATCGCCGGCACGCCCATCGACATGTGGTTCGGCTACACGCAACAAAGTTTCTGGCAGGCGTATAACCGCAAGGCATCGAGTCCTTTCCGCGAAACCAATTACCAGCCTGAGCTGATGCTGATCTTGCCGATTAACAAGAATTTCGCTGGCGTGGAATTCAATTACCTGAACTTCGGCCTCGTGCACCAGTCCAACGGACAGACGTCGACCCTGTCGCGCAGCTGGAACCGTGTATATGCCGAGCTGGGCATGGAGAAGGACAACCTGGCCGTCACGACGCGCGTCTGGCACCGCCTCGACAATGGCAAGACCGACAATGACAATATCGACATCACCGATTACATGGGGCATGGCGACTTGCGCGTGAGCTACCGCAACAAGGGCCACGAGTACGCCGTGACGGCCCGCCGCAATTTCAGCAAGAAGCATGGCTCCATGCAGGCCAGCTGGGCTTTCCCATTGAAGGCCAACCTGAAAGGCTATCTGCAACTGTTCTCCGGCTATGGCCAGAGCTTGATCGACTACAACTATTCGCAGAAATCGATCGGTGCAGGTTTCATGGTCGACCTGTAAGCCAGGCAGTACCGCAAACAAAAATGGCGCCAATGGCGCCATTTTTTATGGGAAATATCGGGTTTATCGCCGGCCGCCGCCCAGCACGCGCGCCGGCAGCATGACGATGGCGCGCAGTAATTCGAACACGCCTTCCACGCCGATGCCGATCAGGCGGAATGGCAGCAACAGCAGCCAGGCCAGCGGATACAGCACGAGGGCCAGCAAGGCCAGGGGCCAGCACACCAGCAAGAGCAGCAGCCACAGCACGAATCCCAGCATCGCGTTCCCCCTAGAATGAAATGTGCGGAGCAAGCCGTGCTTGCCCCGCTACCGTGACAGCACTATATGAAAGCGCCGCCGCGGCGGCAACGGCCATGCGATGAACTGCGCGCTGCAGGGATGAACGGTGCAAAAACGGGAATGAACGGGGACTTACTGGCCGACGCAAATCACTTTCGTGATGTATTCATGCGCATTCGGCTTCTTGCTGGTGGCCCATTTGATGGCCTGGTTGGCATCTTCGATGGTCATGACGGTGGCCTTGTCCTTCGACTTGATGAAGGACACGCCTTCAAACACGCCTTCCTTGCTGCGCATTACCTTGGCAAACACGGGCGGCCTGGTCTCGCCATCGCTGATTTTGTTCTGTTGCACGAGGTAACGCTGATCGATCTGTTCCATGATAGTAAAGCTGTCCAGTGGGTAAAAGACGAAATATACCCTGAATGGACAAACGCCGCAGGATGAAATCGCTGCGGCGTTGCCTTGGAATTAACGATGTTTATGCGTAGACGGCGTTCTGCGTAGTGGGCTGAAGATTCACGTCGTAGATCACCTGCGCGCGGATCGACGCTTCCAGCGAGGGAATCGAGCCGCCGGCGCGGTACTGGAAGCTCACTTGCAGCACGTCGCCCGCCTTCACGGCCACCGGCGTGGCCAGCGGCAAGCACATGTAATGGTTCAGCCAGTCGATGGTGGTCGAGCGCTCGGGCACCACGGCCAGGATGTTCTTGGTGACGAAACGCAAGGCGTTCAGGGTGCCGCTGCGCTCGACGACAAACTTGCCGTCAAAGCCGAACACATTGTCCGTCGGCTGGCTGAAGTCGATGATGCTGTAGACGGAAGGCGGCGCCAGCTCCTGCACGCCAGGATGGATGGCCGTGGTTTCCTGGAATTGCACGATAGGCGCATAAAAACCCTCGAAATCGTATTCCTGCTGCATCGGCTGCACGGCCATGATGACGGCTTCGGGCAGGAAGATGGGCAGCGGGCCGCCAAAGCGGGCCAGGTAGCGGCGCTTGAACGATTCGATCACTTCCACCTGCTTTTCGCGCAGCATGCCGACATGGATCATTTCGCAGATGACCACATCGACGGGCTCGGGCGGCAGGTATTCGAAGGCGTCCGCGTGGACGACTTCGACTTTTTCACCATTGGGATTGAGCGCCAGCATCTTGCGCGCTTCCTTGACCATGTCCGGATTGAACTCCACGCACCACACCTTGTCGGCGCGCGCGGCCGCAAACCACGACAGCACGCCCGTGCCGCCGCCCAGCTCCAGCACCTTCATGCCGGGTTTTACCGCGTAATCGATCGCCGACTTGAACCCGTGCATGCGGTTCTGGTCCATCAACATATTGTGGTGGTAATGGACGGGGATAAATTGCCCCAGGTAACAACTCTCGATTTCTCGTTCATTCAGCATGTCTGTCCTCTTGGAGTCTGGCTCCGATGGCCGATCGGTTTTGTCATTCCAGAAAGCAGTGATATCGCACGGGCTGCGCGAGGGGCGGCGACAATACAGCCGGCGCCTGACGGTGATGTGATGACCCATGCGACGTATCTCCTGATTAATGCGACACGATCATTATCGTTAATCGGCAGGGAGAACAAAGGGCTGAGGTGAGAGGCAATTCCATGCCAGTTTCAGCGCTGGCATGGAAAATATTGAAGTTAAAACATCACTTGCGGGCTGCGCGCGCCTTCTGTGCCGCTTCGATGATGGCGACCACGCCGGGCTTGTCGCCCGCCTGGGCAAACTGCACGGCCGTCCAGCCATGGCCGCTTTTCAGGCTGGCGTCCGCGCCCCAGGACAGCAGCAGCTTGACGGCGCCCTCCTGTCCTTCGCGGGCGGCAAACATCAGCGGCGTGACGTTGGCGGGCGCAAGCGCATCGACCACGGCGTCGCGGTCGAGCAATATCTTCATGATGGGCAGGTCGCCTGCCGAGGCCGCATAGTGGAGCGCCGTCCAGCCGCTCTGGTTGACCTTGGCGCCCTTGGCCAGCAAGGCGTTCACGGCGTCCTGCTTGTGCTTGTAGGCGGCCATCATCAGCGCCGTGTTGCCATTGGCTGAACGGGCTTCCAGGTCGATGCCGGGAGCATCGAGCAGCACCTGGAACACCCGGTCCGCATCGTCGCGCAAGGCCAGCACGAGGGGAATGTCGCCCCGCTGCGTGTCAGGCTGGTTCGGATTCATGCCGTCAAGCAGCATGCTGCGCACGCCGCTGGCATTATTCACGGACACGGCGCGGAAGAAGGCGTCCGGTTCCGGCGCCGCCTGGCTGGCGGTGGCGCAGCACAGCAGCATCGCCAGGGCGAGTTTTTTCATCATGACTGACCTTAAGAAATTATGGCAACTGATTGAATAACTTGAAGAAATTCTCCGTCGTCTGCTTCGCCACCTGGTCCAGCGGGATGCCTTTCAGGGTCGACAGGTATTCCGCCACGTGGGCCACATAGCCGGGCTCGTTCATGCGGCCGCGGAACGGCACGGGCGCCAGGTACGGCGAATCCGTCTCGATGAGGATGCGCTCGAGCGGCACTTCCAGGGCCACGGCCTGCAAGTCTTTCGCGCTCTTGAACGTGACGATGCCGGAAAAGGAAATATAGAAACCCATGGCGATGGCGGCGCGCGCCACTTCCAGGGATTCCGTAAAGCAATGCATGACGCCGGCCACGCCGCCGTCGGACACGCCCGCGCCCTCTTCGCGCATGATGCGTATGGTGTCTTCACTGGCCGCTCTTGTGTGAATAATCAAGGGCTTGCGCGTGATTCTTGAAGCTTTGATGTGAGTGCGGAAACGCTCGCGCTGCCACTCGAGGTCGCCCGTCAGGCGGAAATAGTCGAGGCCCGTCTCGCCGATGGCGATGATCTTCGGATGGTCGGCCAGGTGGACCAGGTCTTCCACGGACGGTTCAGGCGTGTCCTCGTAGTCGGGATGCACGCCGACGGAAGCAAAGATATGCGGATACTGCTCGGCCAGGGCCAGCACCTGTGGAAAGTCCGGCAAGTCGACGGACACGCACAAGGCGTGTGTCACCTTGTTCTCGGCCATCTTGGCGAGGATCTCGGGCATGCGAGCAGCCAGCTCGGGGAAATTGATATGGCAATGGGAATCGATATACATAAGGCGGGATTGTACCGGAGCGGGCGGAATCTGGCAGGGGGAAGGCGCAAATCCGTCCTGCCGCTGACGACTCCCGCGCAGGTCCGCCTACTGCCCCTGCGGCGGCTGCCACAGCTCCACCTTGTTGCCCTCAGGATCGATGACCCAGCCGAACTGGCCATATTCGGAATCGGGCGCCTTTTCCAGCACGTTGCAGCCCTCGTCGCGCAGGGCTTGCAGCAACGCGTCGAGGTCGTCGACGCGGTAGTTGATCATGAAGGACGCCTTGCCGGGCGCGAATTGTTCGTTGTCATTGGCCGCGACGGACCAGATAGTGGTGCCGCCAGTGGGCTTGCCATCGGCATCCGTCCAGGTGAAGGCGGCGCCGCCCCACGGCTGCACGTCCAGGCCCAGGTGGCGCTGGTACCAGGCGCGCAGCGCGGCCGGGTCTTGCGCGTGGAAAAAGATGCCGCCGATGCCAGTGACTCGTTTCATGCACGCCTCCGTTGCTGTCCAGTGCCTTGACTGTAACACCGGGGGCCAGGCGTGGCAAACGATGCGGCGAGCCTGCCCCTCCGTCAAGAAAGAGATAATTTACTTTAATTTGGCAGCGCAAGCACTTGATTCTATTGGCAGCTGCTAGAGTAATCGAGCAGCATGTCTTCCAGGAACAGCTTGGGCGACAAGGGGTGCTCGGCAATCGCCCGGCGCTCATTGGCAGCTTTGATCGCGGCCATCAACCGGCTCACGTTGATGCGTCCTGCCAGCGCTTCCAGTTCGCGCCGGTGGCGCGGGTAGTAGCGGATGGTGCCGGACAATTTGACGGAAAACACGTCGTACAGCCAGCGCTGGAGCGATGCCACCAAGGGTGCCAGCGGAGACTTCTGTAATTTGTCCGCCGCTTTCAGGGCCGCTTCCACGCCCGGGTTGGCTAGCACCTGCAGCAATTGTTCCGTTTCTTCGCGGCCGCCCGATTCGGACTGGGCCAGCGCTGCCAGCGGCGCGCCGCCCTGCTCGCGCAGCCAGCTGTCCGCATCGTTCAAGCCTTGCTGCTTGAGCCACGTCAAGGCCTGCTCGTGGCTGGGCATGGGCAAGGCGAATTTCCTGCAGCGCGACAAGATGGTCGGCAGCAAGCGGTCCAGGCTGTTCGATGCCAGCAAGAACAAGGTGCCCGGCGGCGGCTCTTCCAGGGTTTTCAGCAAGGCGTTGGACGCGGGCGTGTTGAGCGCTTCGGCCGGGTACAGCACCACCACGCGCAAGCCCTGGCGGTGCGTGGAGATGTTCATGAAGTCGGCCAGGTTGCGGATCTGCTCGATCTTGATGTCTTTTGACGGCGTCTTGGTCTTGGCGCTTTTCTTCGCGCCCTCACCCTCTTCGCCGTCGTCGGCCACGTCGTCTTCCAGCGCTTCCGGACGGACCCGGCGGTAATCGGGATGGTTGCCCTGGCTAAACCAACCGCATGAGGCGCAAGCGCCGCAGGCATGGCCGTCGGCGCGCACGTCTTCGCACAGCAATGCCTGCGCGAAATGCTCGATGAAGTCGGCCTTGCCGATGCCCTGCGCGCCATGGAACAAAATGGCGTGCGGCATGCGCGGTCGCAGGGCTTGCAATTGTTGCCAGGCGTCCTGTTGCCACGGATAGAGAGGACTGTTCATTTTATTCCTTGTCAATCAGTGGCTTGCAATACTTTGCTCAAGCAATACATCAAGCAGTTTTGCCAGCTGTACTTGAATATCGGCGATGCTTTGCGTGGAATCGATGATGCGGAAGCGTTCCGGGAACTGGGCCGCGCGGCGCAGATACTCGTTGCGCGTGGCGGCAAAGAAATCGGCCTGCTCCTGCTCGAATTTGTCGAGCGCACGCGTGGCGTCCAGGCGGGCACGGGCCACGGCCAGCGGCACGTCGAACAGGAACGTCAGGTCCGGCTGCAAGTGCGGGTGCACCCACGCTTCCAGCGCTTCCATCTTGCGCAAGTCCATGCCCCGGCCGCCGCCCTGGTAGGCGAAGCTGGCATCGCTGAAGCGGTCGGAAATGACCCACTCGCCCCGATCGAGGGCTGGCGCGATCACTTGCGCGATATGTTCGCGGCGGCTGGCGAACATCAGCAAGGCTTCCGTTTCCAGGTGCATCTTTTCATGCAGCAGCAGTTCGCGCAGCTTTTCGCCCAGGCTGGTACCGCCCGGTTCGCGCGATGAAACGAGGCTGACGCCACGCTGCTGCAGGTAGTCGGTGACAAAGCCGATATGCGTCGACTTGCCCGCGCCATCGATGCCTTCGAAGGTGATGAAGCGGGGTTGATAGTGTGGTGTCATGAAGCTTCTAGTTTGAAATAATTAACGCTGATACTGGTTCACGGCGCGGTTATGGTCGGGCAAGTTGGCCGAGAACTGGCTGGTGCCGTCGCCGCGCGCGACGAAATACAGCGCTTGCGTGCGGGCCGGCGCCAGCGCCGCCGTCAGCGATTGCGCGCCAGCCAGGGCGATCGGCGTGGGCGGCAAGCCGCCGCGCGTGTAGGTATTGTACGGGGTGTCCGCTTCCAGGTCGCGTTTGCGGATCTTGCCCTGGTAGTTGTCGCCCATGCCATAGATCACAGTCGGGTCCGTCTGCAGCAGCATGCCCGTCTTGAGGCGGTTGACGAACACGCCGGCAATCATGGCGCGCTCGGACTTTTGCCCCGTTTCCTTTTCCACGATGGAAGCCATGATCAGCGCTTCATACGGGTTTTTATACGGCAAGGCGGGATCGCGCTTGTCCCACGCTTCGGACAGGCGGCCGATCATGGCCGTGTGTGCCTGCCTGAAAATCTGCATTTCGCTGGCGCCCTTGGCGAACAGATACGTATCCGGGAAGAACAAACCTTCCGGGTGCACATATTCCGGGCTGATTTTCGCCATCAGTTCCTTGTCGGACAGGCCTGCCGTATCGTGCTTGAGGCCGGGATGGTTGGCCATCGCCAGGCGCATCTGTTTGAAGGTCCAGCCTTCGATGATGGTCAGCGACTCTTGCGCGAATTCGCCGCGCGCCAGCTGCGTGATCAAACGCTGCGGCGTGGTGCCCGGTTTCAGCTCATAGGAACCGGCCTTGATCTTCGAGGTCTTGCCTTCGATGCGCGCCAGCATGTTGAACAGGATAGGCACGATGGGCACTCCAGCGTCCGCGATCTGCTGGCCGGCCGCATGCGCGCCGCTGCCCGGGCTGATCGTAAACGGAATCGCTTCTCCATCCGTGGTGATGGGCTGCTGCGCCCAGTACACAAAAGTACCGCCCACACCGATAGCGGCGATGACTGAACTGACTACAAGTTTTTTAAAGAAAGCCATTGTTCCGATTCTTGTGATGCGGGCGCTGATGGCCAACGTCCGCTTGTTATGATCGTTCATTTGTGAAGCAAGTGCGCGCAAAGCGGCGCCAACACTGGCAATCTTGCCGTTGCCGACGCAATCTGCGCGACATCACTATAATGAACCCGTAATGATAATGCTTAATCGCTGATCTAATGGAAATTATGAATAACTGGAATCAATTTTTAACAGCCCAAGGCGCCCGCCCCGTTGCCATCGATGGCGCGCCTGACGGCACCGCCCCCATCACCGCCGTCCCTATCCATGATTTCGGCCAGTCCCTGACAGTGCCCCAGCTGCAAGAAGGTTTTGTCGCGGCCATCACGGACCAGGGCTTGATTGGCTTGAGCGGCGACGATGCGGCCAGTTTCCTGCACGGCCAGCTGACCAACGATGTGGAACACCTGAACCAGGAGCAAGTGCGCCTGGCCGGCTACTGCACGCCGAAAGGCCGGCTGCTGGCCAGTTTCCTGATGTGGCGCAACGCCACCACCATTTATCTGCAATTGCCGCGCGCCATACAGCCGGCCATCCAGAAGCGTCTGCAGATGTTCGTGCTGCGCGCCAAGGCCAAGCTGCACGATGCATCCCTTGATGCAGCCAATCAAGTTGTCCTCGGCCTGGGCGGCAAGCAAGCCAGCGCGGCCCTGTCCGCCTGGTTCCCGGCGCTGCCCGCCACGCCGTTCAGCAAGGTCGAGCATGAACTGGGTACCCTGCTGCGCGTGGCCGATGCGTTCGGCAGCGCCCGCTATGAATGGCTGACGTCGGCCGCCACGGCGCGCGACGCGTGGCCGCAATTGACGCTGCAGCTGGCCAAGGGCGGGATTGACGCCTGGCGCTTGTCGGAGATCCACGCGGGCATCCCGCAGATCACGGCCGCCACGCAAGAGCAGTTCGTGCCGCAAATGGTCAACTTCGAGCTGCTGGGCGGCGTCAATTTCAAGAAAGGCTGCTACCCGGGCCAGGAAATCGTCGCGCGCAGCCAGTACTTGGGCAAGCTCAAGCGCCGCACCACCCTCGTCAGCATTGCCGATCCCTCGGTAGTGGCCGGCGGCGAACTGTTTGCCGTCAGCGACCCCGAGCAACCTTGCGGCATGGTCGTCAACGCGGCGCCCAACGGTGACGGCGGCATCGACGCCCTCGTTGAAATGAAGCTGGGGGCGATCGAAGAAGGTGCAAGCGCCGCCGGCGCCGTGCGCTACGGTTCGGCCCTGGGCGCTCACGTGCAGTTCCTGTCCATGCCTTACGCGCTAGACGCACTCGACTTGTGAGAATGCCATGAAAGATTTGTACATTTATTACCAGGTCAAGGAAGAGCACGCCCAGGCGCTGGAAGCCAGGGTCCGTGCCTTGCAGGCAAAACTGGCTGCCGCGTCCGGCGTGGCGCCGCAATTGAAGCGCCGCCCTGACGCCAAGGATGGCTTGCAGACGTGGATGGAAATCTACCCCGTCGTCGGCGAAGGTTTTACGGAGCTGCTGGCCAGCGCGTCCGACGAAGCGGGCTTGCTGTCCTTGACGGCCGGCGCGCGCCATACGGAAGTGTTCATGGATTTGCCTCCATGTGCCTGATCGTTTTTGCCTGGAAAGTCAATCCGCACATCCCGCTGATTGCCGCCGCCAACCGCGACGAATTCTATGAACGCGCCAGCGCCCCCGCCGGCGCATGGCCCGAGCACCCGCAAGTGTATGCGGGCCGCGACCTGCAGGCGGGCGGCAGCTGGATGGGCATCACCCAGGCCGGCAGCGGCAGCTCGCGCTTTGCCGCCATCACGAATATCCGCAGCCCGCAAGACCGCAACCCGGACGCCCCCTCGCGCGGCGCCCTGGTAGCCGATTATCTGGCCGGCGACATGTCGCCACAGGATTACATCGCGCAAATCCGTCCCGGCTGCACAGCCTACAACGGTTTTAACCTGGTGCTGGGCGACGCGGACACCCTGATCTGGTTTTCCAACCGGGGCGACGGCGATGCGCGCAATGGCCAGCCATTGGAGCCGGGCATCTACGGCCTGTCGAACGCCCTGCTGGACGCGCCGTGGCCGAAGGTCCTGAAGACCAAGGCCCAGTTCGCCAGCCTGCTGTGCCAGGGTGCGCCCGACGAGGCGTATTTCGACATGCTGGCCGACACCACGCGCGCGCCCGATTTCCGCTTGCCGGACACAGGCGTGCCGCTCGACCTCGAACGCGTACTGTCCGCCGTCTGCATCGAAACGCCGGGCTACGGCACGCGCACGTCCACTGTCGTGAAACTGTTCCCGGACTCTCCCGGCGAACTGCATGAGCTGGTGATCCAGTAGGTCGGGTTAGCGCACAGCGCGTAACCCGACACCACCAGCACACTCAAGCGGCTTCACCGCCGTCCCCGATGTCGGATTACGCGCGCCTCCGGCGCGCTAATCCGACCTGCGCAAGCTCCCCCTGTCCTCATCGACAAGCCACCCGCCATCCATCCGCAGAAAAAAGAAAGCGCTTGCGCAAGCGCTTTCTTTTGTTTACGATAGCTTCAATCGCGGCGACACAGCCGCACCCAATCGCAGTACACAATAATAAAAAAACCTCAGGAGACACCATGGCCACCATGGAAGATGTAGCGCGGGCGGCGGACGTATCGCTGTCGACCGTCTCTCACGTAGTCAACGGCACCCGCAAGGTCAGCCCGAAAACCGTCGCCGCCGTCAACGCGGCCATGCAGCAGATCGGCTATGTGCCGAACATGCTGGCGCGCGCGCTGGCAGGCTCCTCGTCCGGCACCATCGGCGTGGCCATTTCCGCCTTCACCAATCATTATTTCAGCGAAACCGTGCGCGCCATCGAGGCTGCCTGCACGCGCCACGGCTTGATGATGCTGTTTTCGGATACGCATGACGACCCCGAGCAGGAGTTGAAAGTGGTGCAGAACTTGCACCAGCGCCGGGTCGACGGTATCGTGCTGGCGCCATCCGGCGATCCGCACAACCGCGCCCTCGACTATTTGACCAGCAACAAGATCGCTTCCGTGCTGGTCGACCGCATGTCGCCGCAACCGTTCGACCAGGTGGGCGTGGAAAACATTGAAGCGACGGCCCAGCTGGTCAGCCATCTGATCGCGGCCCATGGCCACCGCCGCATCGGTTTCATCGCCGGCGCACCGGGCCTGTCCACGACGGACGAGCGTATCGAAGGCTACCGGCTGGCCTTGCAGCGCGCCAATATTGCCTTCGATGGGGCACTGCTGCGTTCGGGCGACTCCAACCTGGAACGCAGCGGCGCAGCCACGCGCGAATTACTGGCCCTGCCCGCCGCACAGCGTCCCACGGCCATCGTTGCCGGCAATAACCTGATGACCATCGGCACCATGCATGCCTTGCGCGATGCTCACATTGCGGTACCGCAAGACGTCGCGCTGGCCGGCTTCGATGATTTCGACTGGGCCGATTACTTCAGCCCCCGCCTCACCGTGATGGCGCAGCCGCTCGAAGAGCTGGGCGCCATGGCCGTCGACCTCCTGATCGACCGTATCGCCAATCCGGGCATCGCCCAGCATGTGCAGCGCTTGTCGCCAACCTTGCGCGTACGCAATTCCTGCGGCTGCCCCTGACCTTTACATATAGACACACCATGCATCCAGCGATTTCCCTCGGTATCGACCTCGGTACCTCCGAACTGAAAACCGTGCTGATGGACAGCTCTGGCAGCGTGCGCGGCCAGGCGTCCGTGCGCATCGACACCAGCCGCCCGCAAGCAGGCTGGTCCGAACAGGCGCCGCAGGACTGGTGGGCCGCCTGCGTCAACGCGCTGGGCCAGCTGCGCGCCGGCTGGCCGCAGGACTATGCCCGCATCGCCTGCATCGGCCTGTCGGGCCAGATGCACGGCGCCGTGCTGCTCGACGCCAACGATACCGTGATCCGTCCCGCCATCCTGTGGAACGATGCGCGCGCCGAGGCCGAAGCGGCCAGCCTGGCGCGCGACTATCCCGCATATGCGGATGTGACGGGCAGCCTGCCCATGGCGGGCCTGACGGCGCCAAAACTGCTGTGGCTGCAAACCCATGAGCCGGCCGCCTTTGCCGCCATCGCCTGTTTGCTGTCGCCGAAAGACTATTTGCGCCTGCAATTAACGGGGATCAAGCTGACGGACATGTCCGACGCGGCAGGCACCCTGTGGCTGGACGAGGCCAACCGTGCCTGGTTCGCACCCATGCTGGCCGCCTGCGGCCTGGCGCCGGAACAGATGCCGGCGCTGGCCGAAGGCGATGCCGCCACGGGCACCGTGCTGGCGTCCATCGCCGACCAGCTGGGCTTGCCGGCGGATGTGGTGGTGGCGGGCGGCGGCGGCGACAATCCCGTCTCGGCCGTGGGCATCGGCGCCGTCAATGGCGGCGACAGTTTTATCTCGCTGGGCACCAGCGCCGCCATCGTCAGCGTGACCGAAGCGCCCCTGGGCAATCCGGCCGGCGGCGTGCACAGCTTTTGCCACGCCCTGCCCGGCCGCTGGTATGCGATGGGCGCGATCCTGTCGGGCGCCAGCTGTCTGCGCTGGGCGACGGGCGTGCTGGGCCAGCCCGACGAGGCAGCCCTGCTGGCGCTGGTGGAAGCGGGCTTGCCGCTCACTACGGCCATTACTCCCTCGGCGCCCCTGTTCCTGCCGTATCTGTCGGGCGAGCGCACGCCGCATAACGACCCGCAAGTGCGCGGCGCCTTTTTGCAACTGGGCCATGACAGTACGCCGGCGCAGCTCGGCTACGCCGTGCTCGAAGGCGTTGCCTTTGCCTTGCGCGACGCCATGGCGGCCGTCACGTCGACGGGCGCCGTCGTTCCCCACTGCATGCTGGTAGGCGGCGGCGCACGTAGCCAGTACTGGGCGCAACTGCTGGCCAATGTGCTGGGACGCGAAATGCGCACCCTGCACAACAGCGAACTGTCGGCCAGCCTGGGCGCTGCCAAGCTGGGCTTTGCCGCCATCGGCGACACCAGCCTGCTGACGCAGGGCTTGCCCATCAAAAACATTTTCCTGCCCGATGCCGCGCACAACGCAGCCTTGAGCATCCGTTACGGTCGCTACCGTAGCCTGTTTCCCGCCGTGCAAGCCTTGCACCAACTCAGTGATAAGGAATAGTAATGAATCAGCTGCAACAATTGAAGCAATACAGCACCGTCGTCGCCGACACGGGCGACTTCCTGCAACTGGCGCGCTTCGCGCCGCAAGACGCCACCACCAATCCCTCGCTGATCCTGAAGGCCGTGCTGCAGCCCGATTACGCACCCTTGCTGGAAAGCACGGTCGCCGCGCATCAATCCGCTGCGCTGGACGATATCGTCGACCAGGTGCTGGTGCGCTTCGGCCTGGAAATCTTGAAGGTGGTGCCGGGCCGCGTGTCGACGGAAGTCGATGCCCGCCTGAGCTTTGACCGCGACGCCACCGTCGCCCGCGGGCGTCGCCTGATCGCCCTGTACGAGCAAGCCGGCATCAGCCGCGAGCGCGTGCTGATCAAGGTTGCCGCCACCTGGGAAGGCATCCAGGCAGCGCGCGAGCTGGAAAAGGACGGCATCTTTTGCAACTTGACCCTGCTGTTCGCGTTCTGCCAGGCCGTCGCCTGCGCCGATGCGAAAGTGCGCCTGATTTCGCCGTTTGTGGGCCGCATCTACGACTGGCATAAAAAATCGCTGGGCGCGGCATGGGACGAAGCGGCGCGCAGCCTGTCCAATGATCCAGGAGTACAGTCGGTCACGCGCATCTTCAATTACTACAAACAACATGGCATCGCCACGCAAGTGATGGGCGCCAGCTTCCGCAACGTGGGGCAGATCACGGCCCTGTCCGGCTGCGACTTGCTGACCATCAGCCCGGATCTGCTGGCCAAGCTGGAAGCGGCAGATGCGCCATTCGAGCGCGCCCTGGGCGGCGACCTGGGCGCGGCACAACCGGCCGTCACGTATGACGAAGCCGCTTTCCGCTACGCCTTGAACGACGACGCGATGGCCACCGAAAAGCTGGCCGAAGGCATCCGCGGCTTTGCCGTCGATGCGGGCAAGCTGGACGCCATGATCGAGAAATTACGCACTCGCTAAGTTTGCACCCCGTTTTTACCCGTAGCACCGTTTGTTTTTACAATAAAAACCCTTGGAGATCCTCATGAAAAAAGTCATTACCGCCTCCCTGCTGCTGTCCGCCGCCTGCGGCGCTTTCGCTGCTGACAAACCGCTGAAATCGATCGGCGTGAGCGTGGGCGACCTGGCCAACCCGTTCTTCGTGGCCATTGGCCGCGGCGCGGAAGAAAGCGCGAAAAAGCTGGGCGGCCCCGGCGTGAAAGTCACCACGGTGTCCAGCAAGTATGACCTGAACACCCAGGTGGACCAGATCGAGAACTTCATCGCCAATAAAACCGACATCATCATCCTGAACGCCGTCGATTCCAAGGGCATCGCGCCAGCCATCAAGAAAGCGCGCAATGCGGGCGTGGTCGTGATCGCCGTCGACGTGGGCGCCGTGGGCGCCTCGGCCACCGTGATGTCCGATAACACCATGGCCGGCGACGTGTCGTGCGCCTACCTGGCCAAGCAGATCGGCGGCAAGGGCAATGTGGTGATCCTGAACGGCCCGCCCGTCACCTCCGTGATCGACCGCGTCAACGGTTGCAAGAAAACCCTGGCCGCGTTCAAGGATATCAAGATCCTGTCCGACAACCAGAACGCCGGCGGCAGCCGCGACGGCGGCATGACCGTGATGTCGAACCTGCTGACGGCCCATCCGAAGATCGACGGCGTGTTCGCCATCAACGATCCGACCGGCATCGGCGCCGAACTGGCGATCAAGCAATCGAAGCGCACGGACGTGAAACTGATCACGGCAGTCGATGGCGCGCCCGATGGCCAGAACGCCCTGAAAAACAAGGCCGGCCTGTTTGCCGCCACCTCGGCGCAAAACCCGTACCGCATGGCCACCGACGCCGTGCAGATGGGCTACGACATCATGAACGGCCGCACGCCGAAACAGACCATGGTGCTGTTGCCGACCCCGGCCATCACCAAGGAAAACGTCGCCACCTACACGGGCTGGGTAAAGAACTGATCTGCCTGACCTGAACCACGTGGCGCCGCCAGCCAGTTGGCAGGCGGCGCCAGTTTCACCAGCAAGGAAGGACAGTCATGAGCGACGATATTATTTTTGAAATGCGCGGCATCGAGAAGCGCTTTGGCGCCACGCGCGCGCTGCGCGGCGTGCACCTGACGGTGCGCAGCGGCGAAATCCATGCCGTGATGGGCGAGAACGGCGCCGGCAAGAGCACCCTGATGAAGATTTTATCCGGCGTGTACACGCCGGACGCGGGCGAGATCATCCTCGACGGCAAGCCGATTCGTATCCGCAACCCGGGCGAGGCGCGCGCGCTGGGCATCAACCTGATCTACCAGGAATTGAGCGTAGCCAGGAACATGACGGTGGCGCAGAACGTCTTCATGGGCAGCGAGCCGCAAGGACCGTTCTGGACCGTCAAGGGCGGCGAAATGCGCGCGCGCACGAATGCCATCCTGGCCGACCTCGGCTCCCGCTTCGACGCCGATACCATGGTCTCGACCCTGTCGATCGCCGAGCAGCAGCAGGTGGAAATCGCCCGCGCCCTCGTGCACGAAAGCCGCATCCTGATCATGGACGAGCCCACTGCCGCCCTGTCCGACCGGGAAACCGAACAATTGTTCCGCATCATCGAAGAACAGCGCGACAAGGGCCTGGCCGTGCTCTACATCAGCCACCGCATGGCCGAGGTGGAACGCCTGGCGCGCCGCATCACCGTGCTGCGCGACGGCGCCTATGTGGGCGAACTGGGCAAGGATGAGCTGGATCAAAAGAAAGTCGTGCAAATGATGGTGGGCCGCCCCGCCGACGACTTTTATGCGCACCAGCGGCGCACCACGCGGGGCACCGAGCGCCTGCGCGTGGAAAACGTGGGCGGCGGCAAGGTCAGGCCCGCCTCGTTCGCGCTGCATGCGGGTGAAGTGACGGGACTTGCCGGCCTGGTCGGCGCAGGCCGCACGGAACTGGCGCGCCTGATCTTTGGCGCCGACAAGAAGCAATCGGGGCAAGTATGGCTCGACGGCCAGGAGGTGCACATCCACCGGCCGCTGGCAGCCATCCGCCACGGCATCGGCTACCTGCCGGAAGACCGCAAGAGCCTGGGCCTGTTCATGCAATTGTCGGCCATGGAAAACATGTCGATGAACATTCTCTCCAAGCACTCCACGGCGGGCGTCGTCAACCGTGGCGCCCTGACCCAGCTGACGCGCGAGGCAATTGCCAACCTCAACGTGAAAGTGTCGGGACCGGAAGGCATCGTCGGCGGACTCTCCGGCGGCAACCAGCAAAAAGTCTTGCTGGCGCGCTGGCTGGCCATCGCGCCCAAGGTCCTCATCCTCGACGAACCGACGCGGGGCGTGGACGTGGGCGCGAAGAGCGAAATCTACAAGATCATCCACCAGCTGGCCGATGCGGGCACGGCCGTGCTGTGCATTTCCAGCGAACTGGCCGAACTGGTCGGCATCTGCGACCGCGTGATGGTGATGTGCGAAGGACGCCTGACGGGCGAAGTGACGGGCGACGACATTACGCAGGAAAACATCCTTGCCTATGCCACGCAGCTGGAAGCGGCATAAAAACACCTGTCAAAACCTACTGCGCGTCGCGGGTTGCGGTTTCCGATGCTCACTGTGCATCCGCACAGTTCCGCGTCTCAACCACAACCCACATCCGCTCGCTACGGTTTTGTCAGGCGTTTTAAGAATACGTCTTAAATAATCATTCAGGAGACTCATGATGACAACTAGCACCACCCGCGGCGCCGCGCGCGCCGGCGAACCCTTCAATGCCTCGAACCTGATGCGCCGCCTGGGCATGCTGCCCGTGCTGGTGGTGCTCTACCTGGCCATGTATGGCCTGACCGTGTACTTCTCGGCCGATGGCACGTCGACGTTCATGACCAGCAATAACACCATGAACATCTTCCGCCAGGTGTCGATCAATATCGTACTGGCGTCGGGCATGACCTTCGTCATTCTGACGAGCGGCATCGATTTGTCCGTCGGCTCCGTGCTGGCCGTCTCGGCCGTGGCAGGCATGCTGATGTCGCTGTCAGCCCAGTTCGCCGGTTTCTCGATTCCCGCCTTCCTCATCGTCGGCCTGCTGCTGGGCGCGCTCAATGGCGTGCTGGTGGCCCTCGTCGGCCTGAACCCGTTCGTGGTGACTTTGGGCACCATGACCGCCCTGCGCGGCGCGGCCTACCTGTTCGCCGACGGCACCAGCGTGCTGAACACGGAAATCCCCAGCTTCGAATGGATGGGTAACGGTAGCTTCCTGGCCGTGCCCTGGCTGATCTGGCTGGCCGCGGCCGTCGTCGTGCTGACGTGGTTCATCCTGCGCAAGACCACCCTGGGCCTGCATATCTATGCTGTCGGCGGCAATATCCAGGCGGCACGCTTGACGGGCATCAAGGTCGGCCTCGTGCTGATGTTTGTCTACACGATCAGCGGCCTGTTCGCGGGCCTGGGCGGCGCCATGTCGGCCAGCCGTCTGTATGCGGCCAACGGCAACTGGGGCACGGGCTATGAGCTGGACGCCATCGCGGCAGTCGTGCTCGGCGGCACCAGCCTGATGGGCGGCGTGGGCTCCGTCTGGGGCACCGTCATCGGCGCCCTGATCATCGGCGTGATGAACAATGGCTTGACGATTTTGGGACTGTCGTCGTTCTGGCAGTATGTGGCGAAAGGTGTCGTGATCGTGCTGGCCGTGATTCTGGATAAATGGCGCCAGAGCCACGCGCAGAACTGATTGTGCTGGTGGTGTCGGGTTACGCGCTGCGCGCTAACCCGACCTACCGTTGACGTCGTAGGTCGGATTAGCGCTACACGCGTAATCCGACCACACCCTAGAACACCAGCCGCATCTCCACATGCGCAATCCCCGCCTCTTCAAACACTTCCCCCTGCTGCACGAAACCGTGGCGCGCATAGAATGGCGCGGCCACGGTCTGCGCATTGAGCACCACCGCTGCATCGCCACGTTCGCGGGCTTTCTCCATCAGCAAGGTCAAGATGGCCCCGCCCACGCCCGTGCCGCGGCCCGGCTGGCGCACGGCCATGCGGCCGATGTGGCCGTCTGGCAATAAACGTCCCGTGCCGATGGCGTTGCCGGCGCCGTCGTAGGCAACGGCGTGCAGGCAGACGGCATCCATGTCGTCGAGTTCGATCTCGGCCGGCACTTTCTGTTCATCGACAAAGACTTCAAAACGGATGGCGGTGGCGTCAGGGCCCAGGGTGGCCCAGTCGCCGAGGCGGATGGTGTGATTGGTCATGGATATGCGCTAGTAGGAGACAGGCCGCAATTGTCGCACGGCCCGCCTTGCGGAAGGAAGGTCAGGCCAGTTTCACCAATTGCTTGCCGAAGTTGCGCCCTTTTAAGAGGCCGATGAACGCTTGCGGCGCGCTGGCCAGGCCATCGGCCACGGATTCGCGGAATTTCAGCTTGCCCGTCGCCACCAATGTTCCCAGTTCCGCCAATCCTTGCGGCCAGAATTCCGGCTGTTCCGACACGATGAAGCCGCGCACGGTGAGGCGGTTGGTGAGGATCAGGCGCGCATTGTCGAGCGGCGTCGGTTCGCCGTTGTAGCCGGCAATCCAGCCGCACACAGCCACGCGGCCAAACGCGTTGGTGCGCGCCAGCGCTGCATCGAAGATGGCGCCGCCCACGTTTTCAAAGATGGCGTCGATGCCATCCGGCGTGGCCGCCGCCAGGTCAGCCTCCAGCTTGCCCGCCTTGTAATCGACGCAGGCGTCAAAACCCAGCTCCTCGACAACATACCGGCATTTTTCCGCCCCACCCGCTATGCCGATGACGCGGCAGCCTTTCAATTTCGCCAGCTGGCCCACGACGCTGCCCACGGCACCGCTGGCGGCCGACACGACGACCGTTTCGCCCGCTTTCGGCGCCATGATCTGGTTCAATCCATACCAGGCAGTCATGCCCGGCATGCCGACGGAACCCAAGTAGGCCGAGGCAGGAATATGCGTGGTGTCGACCTTGCGCAGCATCGTGCCGTCCGACACGGCCACTTCCGTCCAGCCCAAAGTCCCCACGACGGTGTCGCCTGCGGCAAACTTCGGATGCTTCGATTCCAGCACCACGCCCACCGTGCCGCCGATCATGGTTTCATCGAGCGCCTGCGGCGCCGCATAGCTTTTATTGGCGCTCATGCGCCCGCGCATGTAAGGATCGAGCGACAGATACTGGTTACGCACCAGCAACTGGCCATCCGCGATGGCGGGAATCTCTTTGGTTTCCAGACGAAAATGTGCCGGCTGCACTTCCTCATTGGAGGCGGGGCGCGAGGCGAGGACGATGCGTTGGTAGGTGGTCATGAATGCTCCAGTTATTAATCAAATGAAACCCAGAGGCGACAACTGGGGTCGAACCCTGAGGGTTCGACCCCGGCCCTTCGCTTTGGGGTTAACAGGTTCTCAAATCTCGTAGTCCATGCATTGCCTTGCTTCCCGAACCGCCCCAAAAAACGGCTTGATTTTCACGTGCTCGGGGTGGTTCTGGTAGGCGTCTAGCGCTTCGCGGCTGGCGAACTCGCTGTACAGGACGATGTCGTAGGTGGCTTCCAGGCCCGGCTGGGCCACGGCTGCCTCGAATTTCAGGATGCCGGGCACCAGGTCCGAACAGGAATCGAGCAGGGCTTTCAGTTTCAAGGCGTTCGTGGCGCGGTCGGCGCCTTCGGCGTGGTCTAACAGTTTCCAGAAAACAATGTGCTTGATCATGGTGGCAGGCTGGTTGTTTATTAATGAAGCATTACTGTACCCGCTATCGGCGCGCCTTGCAGGAAACGGGCGCGCAATGCAAACGGGCGGCCTTGTAAGCCGCCCGCAGACTGGATAAAACCTGCCTTACAGCACTTCGAACAGGCCGGCCGCGCCCTGCCCGCCGCCGATGCACATGGTCACCACCACGTATTTGACGCCACGGCGCTTGCCTTCGATCAAGGCGTGACCCGTCAGGCGCGCGCCCGACACGCCATACGGGTGGCCGACGGCAATCGCCCCGCCGTTGACGTTCAGGCGGTCCATGGGGATGCCCAGGGTGTCGGCGCAGTACAGCACTTGCACGGCAAACGCTTCGTTGAGTTCCCACAGGCCAATGTCGGCAACAGTCAAGCCCGCTTTTTTCAGCAGTTTCGGGATGGCAAACACGGGACCGATGCCCATTTCATCGGGTTCGCAGCCGGCTACGGCAAAGCCGCGGAAGATGCCCAGCGGCTGCAAGCCTTTCGCTTCGGCCACTTTCGCATTCATGACGATGGCCATCGCCGCGCCATCGGAAAACTGGCTGGCGTTGCCGGCGCTGATGACGCCGCCCGGGATGGCCGGACGGATCTTCGCCACGCCGTCGTAGGTCGTGTCGGCACGGATGCCTTCATCGGCGGAGATCGTCACTTCGCGCGACACCAGCATGCCGCTGGCCTTGTCGGCCACGCCCATGATGGTGGTCATCGGCACGATTTCCGCGTCGAACAGGCCGGCCGCCTGGGCCGCGGCGGCGCGCTGCTGGCTTTGCGCACCATACACATCCTGGCGTTCGCGCGAGATCTGGTAGCGCTTGGCCACGGTTTCGGCCGTCTGCAGCATGGGCCAGTACACTTCCGGCTTGTGCTGCTGCAGCCAGACGTCGCGGTACATATGCGTATTCATTTCATTTTGCACGCAGGAAATCGATTCCACGCCGCCGGCCGCATAGATATCGCCTTCGCCGGCGATGATGCGCTGCGCGGCCAGGGCGATCGCCTGCAAGCCCGACGAGCAGAAGCGGTTGACGGTCATGCCAGCCGTCGTCACGGGGCAGCCGCCGCGCAAGGCCACCTGGCGCGCGATATTGCCGCCCGTGGCGCCTTCCGGGAAGGCGCAGCCGACCAGCACGTCTTCCACTTCCTCCGCCTCGATGCGCGCGCGCTCGACGGCGGCCGCCAGCACGTGGCCGCCTAGGGTGGCGCCATGCGTCATGTTGAACGCGCCCTTCCAGGACTTGGCCAGGCCCGTGCGGGCGGTCGATACGATGACGGCTTCATTCATGCTGTGTCTCCTTGTGGGGAATATTATGGGGTGGGATATCTGCGGAATCAGAATAGCACATTTAAGTACGATCGTTCGCAAAGTTCTGGCGCGCATCACTAGTAAGCTTGGCGTAAGTTTCAAGCAAGCATGACGTAAGGTTCGGAGAACACACTCGCCTCCAGCTGTTGCAAGAATGGTCAAAAAGACCGCGGCACCAGTTCACTATAAAACATAGGGAGACAAACCATGGCATCACCATCCGGCTCGGCCGACGTACGGAAATTTTCCACCAAAGGCACTCCGATCACGCCTGAGGAACGCAAGGTCATCTTTGCATCATCCTTGGGCACCGTCTTTGAATGGTACGATTTTTACCTGTACGGTTCGCTCGCTTCCATCATCGCCAAGCAATTCTTCATCGGCGACCCTACTACCACCTTCATCTTCGCGCTGCTGGCCTTTGCCGCCGGCTTCATCGTGCGTCCGTTCGGCGCGCTCGTCTTCGGCCGCCTGGGCGACATGATCGGCCGCAAGTACACCTTCCTGATCACCATCCTGATCATGGGCGGCTCCACCTTCATCGTCGGCTTGCTGCCGGGCCACGCTTCCATCGGCATCGCGGCACCGATCATCCTCGTCTTCCTGCGCATCCTGCAAGGCCTGGCGCTGGGCGGCGAATACGGCGGCGCAGCCACCTATGTGGCCGAGCACGCGCCTGAAGGCAAGCGCGGCGCGTTCACGGCGTGGATACAAACGACGGCAACCCTGGGCTTCTTCCTGTCGCTGATGGTCATCCTGGGTACCCGCCTGGCGACCGGCGAGAAGGATTTCGAGGCATGGGGCTGGCGCATTCCCTTCCTGGTCTCCGTCATCCTGCTGGGTATTTCCGTGTGGATCCGCCTGGCCATGAATGAATCGCCGGCGTTTGCCAAGATGAAGGCCGAGGGCAAGACCTCGAAAGCCCCGCTGACGGAAGCGTTCGGCAAGTGGAAAAACCTGAAGATCGTCATCCTGGCCCTGATCGGCCTGACGGCCGGCCAGGCTGTCGTGTGGTACACGGGCCAGTTCTACGCCCTGTTCTTCATGATCCAGACGCTGAAAGTGGACCTGGCAACGGCCAACGTGCTCGTCGCCATCGCCCTGCTGCTGGCCACGCCATTCTTCCTGTTCTTCGGCAGCCTGTCCGACCGCATCGGCCGCAAGTACATCATCCTCGGCGGCTGCCTGATCGCCGCTGCGACCTATTTCCCGATCTTCAACGGCCTGACCCACTTCGCCAATCCGCAGCTGGAAGCGGCACTGAAGAACTCGCCAGTGGTGGTGGTCGCCGATCCTGCTTCCTGCCACTTCCAGTTCAACATGACGGGCACGAAGAAATTCCCATCGTCGTGCGACATCGCCACGGGCTTCCTGTCGAACAGCTCGGTGAACTACACGAAGGAAGACGCACCGGCAGGCAGCATCGCCAAGGTACGCATCGGCACGAAGGAATTCACGTCGTTTAACGCCGTCATGACGGCCGATGGCTTGAACTTCGATGCGGAAAGCAAGGCCCACGAAGCGGCGCTGAAGAAAGAACTGGGCGCCGGCATCAAGGAAGCGGGCTACCCTGCGAAAGCCGATCCAGACCAGATCAACAAGCCGATGGTCGTCTTGCTGCTGTTCATCCTGGTGCTGTACGTGACCATGGTGTATGGCCCGATCGCCGCCATGCTGGTGGAAATGTTTCCGACGCGTATCCGCTACACCTCGATGTCCCTGCCCTACCATATCGGTAACGGCTGGTTCGGCGGCCTGCTGCCGACCACGGCCTTCGCGCTTGTGGCCTTCAAGGGCGATATCTATTACGGCCTGTGGTATCCGATCGTCGTCGCCCTGGCGACTGTCGTGATCGGCACCCTGTTCGTCAAGGAAACCAAGGACAACAATATCTACGCCGACGACTGATCTGATGCATGCCCCGGTCGCAAGGCCGGGGTTCGCAAAGCAAAACGCCGCTGACTCGTCAGCGGCGTTTGTTTTTTTATGCAGCGTATGCGGCGTCTGCGGCGGCGAACTTGCCGAACTTACTTGTCGCTCTTGCCCTTTTTCAGCTGGTCGCGCTGCTGCACGTATTCCTGGTAGCTGGTCTGGTTGCGCTTGCGGCAGGCATTCCGGTCGTCAAAATTATTAAGGCTGTTGCAATACTCGCCGATCTTGTCCCGGTTTGCGTCATACAGTACTTCGCAGCCAGTGATGGCCAGCAAGAAGGGAATGATCAGATATTTCATTGCTACTCTCATGGATAGGGACGGGATTGCGCGAAAAAACACCAGATTGCCCACTGGATAAGCGGGCAGCTTTATCTTAACGCGATCTTGACGAAAAGTACAAGCGCTCGGTATTACTTAATGGAAAGGATTGCCTGCTCGCCCGCCACTGCATGCTATGGTGGCAGTTTCCCCCACCGGACGCGTACCAGGCATGCCGACCATTCCTCCCGCCCCCTGCGGCCCGCTGCAGCAGCATTTCGACGCCTTGCTGCAGGACGTTTGCGCCAGCCTGGCTGCGCACGCCGGTAACTTGCTGGACGGCATATACCTGTATGGCAGCGTCGCCCGCGGCGACGCCACGCCGGGCGTATCCGACCTCGACCTGACCCTGGTACTGCGCCATCCGCCCACGCAGCAGCAGGCCGATGCGCTGGAGGCGCTGCGCCTGGCCTTGCAGGCGCGCCACCGGGAAGTCATGAAGATCGATTTCGATATCGGCCACCGGGCCCAGGTACTGGCGCCCGAACACCTGTACAGCTGGGGCTACTGGCTCAAGCACCAGTGCCGCTGCCTGTGGGGCGAAGACCTGGCACGGCACTTTGCGCCGTTCGCGCCCTCGCGCGCCATTGCCCTGGCCGTGAATGGCGACTTTGCCCGCGTGCTGGACGAGTATGCGCAGCGCCTTGATGACGAGCGCGACCCTGCCGCCATCGCCCGCCTGCAGCGCGAAGCGTCGCGCAAGCTGATCCGTTCCTGCAACACCCTGCGCCAGGCTGGCGATCCAGGCTGGCCCGCCAGCCTGGACGAGCATGTCGCGCTGTTGCTGCGGCACTCTCCCGCCATGCAGGCGCCCATCGCGTATTTCCTGGCCCAGGCCAGGCGCGGTGCCGCGCCAGCCAGCGGTTTTACGCCAGCGCTGCGCCAATTCACGCTGTGGCTGGCGCAGCAACAGGCAAGCTAAACGCCCGGCTCCTCGTTCAACAAGGGATTATCCGCCGCAAACGCCGCCAGGTGCTCGAGCAGCACGCGCACGCGGGCCGGCAGGTAGCGCCGCTGCGTCCACACGGCATACACGTGGCGCGGCTGCGGCATCCAGTCGGGCAAGACGCGCACGAGGCTGCCCCGGGCCACTTCCTCGCGGCATTGCAAAAGCGGGCACAGCAGGATGCCGATGCCCGCGTCGGCCATCTCCACGGCCAAACGCATCTCGTTGACGCGCAGGCGTGCCTGCGGTTCGATCACCATTTCGGCGCCGTCGCCGGGCCGCCGCAGCCGCCAGCTGCGCAGCGGCTCGGCCACGATCAGCTCGTGCTTTTCCAATTCCTGCAAGTCGCGCGGCACGCCGGCGCGCGCCAGATAGCCGGGCGCGGCCACCATCACCAGCGCGGCACTGCCCAGCCGGCGCTGCATCAGCGAGGAATCGTCGAGCGCGCCCACGCGGATGGCCAGGTCGGCGCCGCTGCCCACGAGGTCTTGCAGCAGGTTCGACAGTTCCAGCTCGAGGCGGATATCCGGATACTTCTGCATGAAACTGACCCAGGCCGGCGTCAGCAAGCCGCTGGCGAAGTTGACGGGCGCCAGCACGCGGAGGCTGCCCGAAACGGCCGACAGGCTGGCGTCGAGCTGCTGCGTCGCCTGCCGCAAGGCATGCACCAGGGGGCGGCACTGCTCGTAGTATTGCCAGCCTTCCGCCGTCGGCTGCAGGCGGCGCGCGCTGCGGTTGAGCAAGCGGTAGCCGAGCTGGCTTTCCAGCTTTTGCAGCCGGCGCGTGACGGTCGCGGCGGGCAAGTCTTCCTTCACGGCCGCCGCATGCAGGCTGCCCGCCTCGACAATGGCGACAAACAGGGCTAAGTCATCAAGCATGATTGCATTTTCGGAATTTGAAATTAAAAATATGGCTCTAGTATAGATTGCCGCAAGTCGTTACGCTGCCATATCCTCATATCTTGAAAGTGCACCATGTCCGAAGCCCTGCGTTTGCGCTGCGTATTTGCCTTCCTGATGTCGCTGGTCATGACCCTGCTGATGAGCGCCTGGGTCACCTGGCTGAATATCGGCCTGCAGGCCGACTTCCTGCCCCGCTGGCGCCACGCGTTCTTTGCCGCCTGGCCCGTGGCCTTCTGCGCCGTGATGCTGTTCGCGCCCCGCGTGCAAGTCATCAGCCGCACTATCGTGGCCCGCCTGGCACGCCCGGCGCCACGCTGCCCCGCCTGCCCGGCCGATGCGCCATGTGCCTGCGCCAGCCGCCCTTAACCGGCAGTCAGCCAGCAACAGTATCACTCGGTCACTCCCGCCCACGGCCGCCCTGATCCGGGCTATGCTATGGCCGTCCTTGTTTCTACAGCGGAGTGCCCATGCTCGATCACGTTTCCCTCACCGTCAGCGATCTGGAGCGCGCCGAGCGCTTCTACGACGCCATCTTTGCCGCGCTGAACGTGCCCAAGGTGGGTAGCGACCATGCCAACGCCTGGATAGGCTACGGCGAGCGCAGCGATGCGGAGTATCCCGAGCGCAGCTATTTTTCCGTGCGCCTGGGTCCCAAGCCCGACGACGCGCCGCGCCGCCATTGCTGCTTCAAGGCCCCCTCGCGCGCGGCCGTGGAAGCGTTCTGGCACGCGGGCCTGGCGCATGGCGGCATCGACCTGGGCGCGCCCGGCTTGCGCCACTATCACGCCAGCTATTACGCGGCCTTTTTGTTCGATCCGGACGGCAACCGCATCGAAGCCGTCTGCCATCGCGCCGACGCCGGCTGACAGGACGGTAAATCCGCCTCTGTTCGGCATTTCCACTTCGGCACGATTTGCCTATAATGGCTGGCAAGCCATACCGGTCCCCGGTCCGTGCACCAAGAAGGAGATTCATGCATCATCTATTCGTCGGCCGCCCCGCGCGCACCATGCTCCTCTCCAGCGCAGGCTTGCTGCTGGCAGGCTGCTCCCTGTTGCCATCCACCCCCGTCATGCCAGGCGTGCCGGCCACCGCCGCCCTGCCCGACGCCAGCATCGCCTACACCCTGAGCGGCCAGGGCGGCTTGCCCGTGGTCTTCCAGTCGGCCATGGGCGACGGCAAGGATGTGTGGGCCAAGGTGGTGCCCGAAGTGGCCAGGCAGCACCGCGTGCTCGTATACGACCGTCCCGGCTACGGCGAGAGCAAAAAGACCACCACGCCGCGCGATCCCTGCACCGTTGCTGCCCAGCAGCGTGCCCTGCTGACGCAAGCGGGCTTGAAACCGCCGTATGTGCTGGTCGGCCATGGCCTGGGCGGGCTGTACCAGTACGTATATGCCAGGCTGTACCCGCAGGAGGTGGCAGGCCTGGTCTTGCTCGATCCCACGCACCCGCAGCAATGGAACCGCCTGCAGACGGACGCGTCCACCTACGCCATGCTCGTGAAGACGCGGCGTAAACTCATGTTCAACAGTACGGAATCGGCCGAATTCGATGCGCAGACGCAGTGCCTGCAACATGTCGACATGAGCAGCCCGCTGCGCGTGCCCGCCATGCTGCTGGTGCGCGACAAGTTCGGCATCGAGGAAATGGGCTCGTTTGAAAACGTCGTACGGGCCCAGGAAAAGGATTGGCAGCGCCTGTCCGGCGCGCCGGCCATCGAGCGCATCACGGGTGCCGGCTACTACATCCAGAAGGACAACCCCGTCATCGTCAACGAGGCGGTCAAGATGGTGGCGAAGAAGAAATAATAAATATCGCTGGCATTTAACCCCAGCAGCAAAATCCGGGGTCGGACCCTCAGGGTCCGACCCCGGTATCTGCCGTTGGGTTTCTTAGCTATTGAAACCCTTGCCCTCGCCCGCCAGTTTCACCAGCAGCGGCGCCGGCGTCCACGCTTCGCCGTGGCGGCCTTTCGCATAGCCGGCAATCGTGTCGAGCACGTTCGGCAAGCCGACCGTATCCGCGTAGAACATCGGGCCGCCGCGGAACAGCGGGAAGCCGTAGCCCGTCAGATACACCATGTCGATGTCCGAGGCGCGCAGGGCGATGCCCTCTTCCAGGATGCGCGCGCCTTCATTGACGAGCGCATACACGAGGCGCTCGACGATTTCCTGGTCGCTGATCTTGCGCCGTGCCACGCCGATGTCGGCCGAGTACTGGACTATCATGGCATTGACTTGTTCCGACGGATACGCCTTGCGGTCGCCCGGCTTGTAGTCGTACCAGCCGGCGCCCGTCTTCTGGCCATAGCGCCCCAGTTCGCACAGCAGGTCGGCCGTCTTCGAATACGTCACTTCCGGTTTTTCCGCGTAGCGGCGCTTGCGGATGGCCCAGCCGATGTCGTTGCCGGCCAGGTCGCCCATGCGGAACGGGCCCATGGCGAAGCCGAATTTCTCGGCCGCCTTGTCGACCTGTTCCGGCAGACAGCCTTCTTCCAGCAGGAAACCGGCCTGGCGGCTGTACTGCTCGATCATGCGGTTGCCGATGAAACCGTCGCACACGCCCGAGACGACGCCCGTCTTTTTCAGCTTTTTCGACAGCGCCAGCGCCGTGGCCAGCACATCCTTGCCGGTTTCCTTGCCACGGACGATTTCCAGCAGCTTCATGACGTTCGCGGGGCTGAAGAAATGCGTGCCGACCACGTCTTGCGGTCTCTTGGTGAACGCGGCGATCTTGTCCAGGTCCAGGGTCGACGTGTTCGAGGCGAGGATGGCGCCCGGCTTCATGACGGCGTCCAGCTGCCTGAAGACGGTTTCCTTGACGCCCAGTTCCTCGAAGACGGCTTCGATGACGATGTCGGCTTGCGCAATGTCGGCGTAGGCCAGCGTGCCGCTAACGAGCGCGATGCGCTGCTCGGCCTTCTCTTGCGTCAGCTTGCCCTTCTTGACCGTGTTCTCGTAATTCTTGCGGATCGTGGCCAGGCCCTTGTCCAGCGCTTCCTGTCTCGTTTCCAGCAAGATGACGGGAATGTCCGCGTTGGCGAAGTTCATGGCGATGCCGCCGCCCATGGTGCCGGCGCCGACGATGGCCGCGCTGGCGATCGTGCGCACGGGCGTGTCGGACGGCACGTCCGGCACCTTGCTGGCAACGCGTTCGGCAAAGAAGGCGTGGCGCAGGGCTTTCGATTCGGGCGACTGCACCAGCTGCATGAACAGTTCACGCTCGTATTTCAAGCCATCGTCGAATTTCATCGTCACGGCGGCCGCCACGGCATCGACGCATTTCAGCGGTGCGGGGAACGGGCCGGACATGGCTTTGACCGTATTGCGCGAAAACTGCAAAAACGCTTCGTGGTTCGGGTAATCGACCTTGCGCTCGCGCACTTTCGGCAGCGGGCGCACATCCGCCACTTTGGTGGCGAAGGCCACGGCGGCGGCCAGCAAATCGGCGCCAGGGGCGATGACTTCGTCAAACAGGGCCGTGCCAGCCAGTTTTTCGGACGCGACGGGCGTGCCGGAAACGATCATGTTCAGGGCCATTTCCAGGCCCAGCACGCGCGGCAGGCGCTGCGTGCCGCCCGCGCCCGGCAAGATGCCGAGTTTAACTTCCGGCAAGGCCATCTGTGCGCCCGGCGCGGCCACGCGGTAGTTGCAGCCCAGCGCCAGCTCCAGGCCGCCACCCATGCAGACGCTGTGGATGGCCGCCACCACCGGCTTGGTCGATTGCTCGACGACGTTGATCAGGGTGTGCAGGGTCGGTTCCGTGAGCGCCTTGGGCGAATTGAATTCCTTGATATCGGCGCCGCCCGAAAAGGCCTTGCCGGCGCCCGTGATGACGATGGCTTTGACGGACTCGTCCGCCAGCGCCTGGCGGATGCCGGCCACGGCGGCCGTGCGCGTGGCCAGGCCCAGTCCATTGACGGGCGGATTGGCGAGGGTAATGACGGCAACGGCGCCGTTCACTTGATATTCAGCACTCATGTCTCTTCCTTATTGATTTTGCTCAGCGATGAGGTGGTTGCAAGGGATGAAGCTTCACTATACCGCATAAAAGAACGCTCGTATTATTTTTGTCGTGGCGTGCCCGGCGCCAGCATGGTACGCCATGGTACAACATCGCTTGCGGAAAGATTCTGCTGCAAGCAGCAAGCTTCCGTAGAAGCTATCACTTGGATATTCATTTAAATAATAAAAGCACAATAATAATAACGGCGTTTTATTATGCAAAATAATGGGTTTGTTATATGCCGGCATGGGTCAATTACGACAGTTTTGACATTATTTATTTCCGCCCCTTGTTTTTCGCCAGATGCTGGGGAATAATCAAATTGTTGATTCAAATCAATACTCTACAATTTATCCACTATAGGGCAAACCGCAGGGCAAACACTGGCGGCCATTGATCGCGCACATTCTCACCGATTATCACCAGATGTCGATCCATGCAATAACATCGCTGCCTTATATGGATAGCAGAAAAAATAATAACAGCAGCCTTATCGTTCCCATTCCTCTTCTCACCCCGAAGGAAATACTATGGACGCAGCCAGCCATGTCAGCCACTCCCAGGATCTGGACTTACAAGCGATAAATACTGCATTGAACCGTGTCCAGGCCGTCATCGAATTCGAACTCGACGGCACCATCCTGCATGCGAATGACAATTTCCTGCGCGTCCTCGGCTATACCCTGGACGAAGTGCAAGGCAAGCACCATGCCATCTTCTGCGACCCCGACTATGTGAAAACGGCCGAATACGCCACCTTCTGGGCCAAACTGGGACGTGGCGAGTTCGACCATGGCGAATACAAGCGCCGCGCCAAGGATGGGCGCGAAGTGTGGATCAATGCGTCCTACAATCCCATCCTCGATGCGGACGGCAAGCCGTATAAAGTCATCAAGTTTGCCACCGACATCACGGCCAGCAAGCGCCGCAACGCCGATTATGAAGGCAAGATCGACGCCATCAGCAAGGCGCAGGCCGTGATCGAGTTCCGGCTCGACGGCACCATCCTCGACGCCAACGACAATTTTCTCAAGTCCGTCGGCTACACGCTCGACGAGATCAAGGGCAAGCACCACCGCATGTTTTGCCTGCCCGACTACGCCAGGAGCGACGACTATGCGCAGTTCTGGCAGAAGCTGGGGCAAGGCCAGTTCGACGCGGGCGAATACAAGCGCGTCACCAAGGACGGCCGCGAAATCTGGCTCAATGCCTCGTACAACCCCATTTTCGATGCGGAAGGCCGGCCCTTCAAGGTGGTCAAGTTCGCCAGCGACATCACGGCCCTGAAAATGCGCAATGCCGAATACGAAGGCAAGGTCAGCGCCATCGGCAAGGCGCAGGCCGTGATCGAATTCGACATGCACGGCAATGTGCTGGACGCGAACGACAATTTCCTCGCCGTCATGGACTACGACTTGAGCGATATCCAGGGCGAACACCACCGCATGTTTTGCGAGCCCGAGTACGCGAGCAGCCCCGAGTACAAGAAATTCTGGCAAAAACTCAACCGCGGCGAATTCGACGCGGGCCGCTACAAGCGCCTGGGCAGCCATGGCAAGGTAGTGTGGATACAGGCCACCTACAATCCCATCCTGGACCTGAACGGCAAGCCGTATAAAGTGGTCAAGTTCGCCATCGACATCACGGAACAGGTAAACCTGGAAAACAGCATCCAGTCCAAGGCCGCCAACGACAGCCGCAAGGTCAATGCCCTGCTTGAATCGGTGGCGCGCGCGGCGCAAGGCGACCTGACCTGCAATATCGTGCCCGAGGGCGACGAGCCGATCGACCTGCTGGCCGGCGGCATCAGCAAGATGATCGTCGACTTGCGCGGCGTGATCGGCAACGTGGTGTCGGCCGCGAACGGCTTTGCCGACGCCTCGCACGCGATCGCCGAACGGGCCACGGGCGTGGCCGTGGGCACGCAGGCGCTGGGCGCCACGGTGGAAGAAATGAATGCCTCCATCGACGGTTTGACGTTCTCCATCAATTCCATCGCGGAAAACACGTCGAATGCCGATTCCCTGGCGAAAGCCACGCAGCAGGAAGCGGAAGCGGGCGCGCGCGCCGTCGCCAAGTCGATCGAGGCGATGGACTTGATCAACCGCTCGTCGGAAGACATCGGCGAGATCGTCAAGGTGATCAGCGAAATCGCCAACCAGACGAATATGCTGGCCTTCAATGCGGCCATCGAGGCGGCGCGTGCAGGCGAACACGGCCTGGGCTTTTCCGTCGTCGCCGACGAGGTGCGCAAGCTGGCCGAGCGCTCCTCGCAAGCGACCAAGGAAATCTCCAAGCTGATCAACGAGTCCGTCAAGCGCGTGTCCACTGGCAGCGAGATTTCGCGCCAGGCCAGCGACGCCTTCGACAAGATCGTCTCGGGCGTGGCGAAGACCACCCTGGCCATTTCCGATATCTCGAAGGCGGCCAATGAACAGCTGCTGACGGCGCGCGAAGTGTCGACTGCCATCCAGTACATCGCCGAGGAAACGGAAAAGTCGGCCGCCAACTGCGACAGCATCGCCCGCTCGACGGATGGCTTGAACGAGCGCGCTGGCAGCCTGAACCAGACTGTCTCCGGCTTCGTGGTGTAGGCCATGAGCCACGCGGCCACCTTGACGCCCGAGGTGCTGACGACCCTGATCGCGCTGGTGCGCCAGCATACGGGCATCGCCATGACGGCGCGCAAGAGCGTCTTGCTGGAACGGCGCTTGCAGCCTCGGCTGCGGGCGCTGTCCCTGCACAGCTACCAGGCGTACCTGGAGCGCGTCAGCAGCGATCGCGACGAGGTGGCCCATTTCATCGACCTGGTGACCACCAACGACACCCTGTTCTTCCGCACGCCGTCCATCTGGGATTATTTCCGCGACCGCTACCTGCCCGCCTGGGCCCGCGCGCATCCGGACGGCTGCCTGTCCATCTGGTCGGCAGCGGCCGCCAGCGGCGAGGAGCTGTATTCAATCGCCATGCTGTGCGAGCAATTCAAGCTGCAAGCGCCCGCTTTCCGCTACCAGATCCTGGCCAGCGACATTTCGCAGCAAATCCTCGGCGCGGCACGGGCCGGCCAGTACAGCGGCCGCTCCGTCGAGCGCATCCGCCTGTCGCATCCGGACTTGCTGCGCAAATATTTCACGCCCTCGCCGCATGGCGTCAGAGTCAACGAGGAATTGCGGCAACACGTCAGCTTTGCCCAGCACAATCTGCTGGAAGCATTGCGCCCGGCGCGGCAGTTCGACCTGGTGTTCCTGCGCAATGTGCTGATCTATTTCGATGCCGAGCACCAGGAAACCGTGCTGCGCCAGGCACGGCTCAGCCTCAAGGACGAGGGCCGGCTGATCCTGGGCGAGTCGGAAACCATCGCCCGCCTCGGTACCGGCTATCAATTCGAGTTTCCCATGATTTATAAGGCGGGTAGCGCATGAACATCATCATCGACCCTAGCTTGCCGCTGCACCATGTTGGCATGGGGCAACTCAGCGTGGGCACGCATGGCGAGCAGCTGCAAGCCTTGCTCGGCTCCTGCATCGGCATCGGTTTCATCTGGAAGAATGGACCCTGCTGCGGCCTGGCCCATTGCCTGCTGCCGGAAGCGCCGGACACCGACAGCAGTCTGGGGGCACGCTATGTGAGCCAGGCCGTGCCTTCGCTGCTGCGGATGATGGGTGTGCGCCAGGCCGATTACGCCGATATCGAAGTGGTGCTGGCGGGCGGCGCCAGCATGTTTGGCCCGCGCAATGGGAGATTGCAAGTGGGCCGGCAAAATGCGGAAGCGGCGCAAAAATACCTGGACCAGTGCGGCTTGTCGGTGAGTTTTTGCGCGCTGGGCGGACGCCACGGGCGCCAGTTGCTGATCGATTGCGCCAGTCACAGCTATGCCGTCACCGATGTGGTGGCGCAACCCGAATTAATTCCCCGCAAGGAAGGCGCATATGGATATGCATGAAGCGACGGGCTTGCAAGCGCAGGTCAATGGAGAAACGGCCGCCGAGCTGTTCGGCTCCTTCCACCTGGGCGACGATGAATTCGCCCTGCCCGCCAGTTGCATCCGCGAAGTCGTCAATTACCCCGCGAAAGTCACGGCCCTGCCCCTGTCGCCCGCCTACCTGGAAGGCATGTTCACCTTGCGCGGCAGCGTCATTCCGGTGGTCAACCTGGGGCGCTTGTTCCGCGCCGATGCGCCGCGCGCCGTGGCCACGGACAAGATCGCCATCCTCGACTTCCAGCAAGTGCTGGTCGGTATCGTCTTCCAGGATACGGGTGAAATCCTGCGCGTGCCCGCCAGCGCCCGCAGCGCCCTGCAATATGCGGCCGGCGACAGCCACGCCGTCATCGCCGGCACGATCCTGCTCGATGGCGGTGCGCGCCTGCTGCAGGTACTCGATCCGCATGCCCTGCTGCGCATCGAAAACGTACCCCATGTGCTGGCCCTGCAGGCGACGGGCGCCAAGCTGAGTTCGGCCCGCTACCATGCGCAAAGCGAACGCCGGCAGTGCGTCAGCTTCCATGCGGCCGGCGCCACGTTTGCCTTCGAAATGCTGGCCATCCAGGAAATCATCCGGGTGCCGGAACTGCACAGCTCCCTGCTGAACAGCGAACTGTGCCTCGGGCGCATGCATTTTCGCGGCAGCCAGGTGGCCGTCGTCGACTTCGGCGCCCTGCTGCAGGCGGCCGGGTCCGGCACGGCGGCGACCAGCGACCAGCGCATCATCGTCGTGCGCCTCGATGATACGACCGTGGGCTTCCTCGTCGACTCCGTCGACAGCATCGTGCATTTCTTTGGCGACGAGGTGCTGCCGATTCCCCTGCTGAGCAAAGCACGCGCCGCCATGTTTGCCGGCTGCATCACGAAAGAGGGTCTGGGCGACATCATTTTCCTCGACCACAAGGGTATCCTGTCGCAGGCGGAGATCGTCGAGATGCGCGACGGCCACGCGCGCCTGTACCCGGCCGACACGGAAGCGGGCAGCGCCGCCACGCGCAAGGCGCAGCGCCGCGTCTACATCACTTTTACCGTGGAAACCCGCTTCGCCGTGGAAATCGGGCAAGTGCGCGAAATCATCGACTTCAGCGGCGCCATCACCACGCCACCGGGCATGCCGGCCTGCATGCGCGGCATGCTCAACCTGCGCCAGCAAATGATCAGCATCATCGACCTGCGCCAGCTGTACGCCATGCCGCCGCTGGCGGACACGGGCGCGGGCAAGATTTTGATCGTGGAACGGGGCGCCGAGCGCTACGGCTTTCTCGTCGACCATGTCGACAACATCATGACCATCTCCGACAGCCAGCGCTTTGCGGCGCCGCAAATCATCCGCACGGGAGAGCATGACGACTTGCGCAGCGAAATGGATGAAATGATCGATATCGGCACGGAGGCGCAGCGCCAGACCCTGTCCGTCTTCCAGTGCGACCATCTGCTGGAAAAGCTGGGCTCGGCGCTGCCGCAGGCGGCCTAGAATGTTTTCTTAAAGCAAACCCAACGGCGTAAAAGTACCGGGGTCGGAGCCTCAGGGTCCGACCCCAGCCCATGCTGTTGGGTTAATCAGGCTCGCTGATCCGTCACATTCCCGGCAGCTTGTGCCCCTTGAATTGCTCGCGCAGCTTGTTCTTCTGGATCTTGCCCGTGGCGCCCATGGGCAAGGCGTCGATGAACAGCACGTCGTCGGGCGTCCACCACTTGGCGATCTTGCCTTCAAAAAATTGCAACAGCGCTTCGCGCGTGACCGTCATGCCGGGGCGCAGCACCACGACGAGCACGGGACGCTCGTCCCATTTCGGGTGGAACACGCCGATGCAGGCCGCCTGCAGCACGGCCGGGTGCGCCATGGCCAGGTTTTCCAGGTCGATCGTGCCGATCCACTCGCCGCCCGACTTGATCACGTCCTTGCTGCGGTCCGTGATCTGCATGTAGCCGTCCGCATCGATGGTGGCCACGTCGCCCGTGGGGAACCAGCCATCCTGCAGCACCTCGCCGCCCTCGTTCTTGTAGTACGCGGAAATGATCCATGGCCCTTTCACCAGCAAATGGCCGTAGGCCACGCCATCCCACGGCAATTCCTTGCCATCGTCATCGACGATCTTCATGTCCACGCCGTAAATGGCATGGCCCTGCTTGTGCAGGATATCGCGCTGCGCTTCCCTGTCCATGGCCAGGTGCTTGGTCTGCAAGCCGCCCGTGGTGCCCAACGGCGACATTTCCGTCATGCCCCAGCCATGGATGACTTCCACGTCGAACTTGTCGATCAGGGTATCCATCATGGCCGGCGGGCACGCGGCGCCGCCGATCACCGTGCGGCGGAAGGTGGAAAATTTCAGGTCATTCTGCAAGGCATAGTTCAGCAGGCCCAGCCAGACCGTGGGCACGCCGGCCGAGAACGTAACTTTTTCCGATTCGAACAGTTCGTACAGCGACTTGCCGTCCAGCGCCGCGCCGGGAAACACCATGCGCGCGCCAGACAGCAGCACGGAATACGGCAAGCCCCAGGCGTTCACATGGAACATGGGCACGACGGGCAGGACCGTGTCGGTGGCGCGCACGTTCAGTGCGCTGGGCATGGCCGAAGCATACGCGTGCAACACGGTCGAGCGGTGCGAATACAGCGCGCCCTTGGGGTTGCCCGTCGTGCCCGAGGTATAGCACAGGGCGGCAGCCGAGTTTTCATCGAACACGGGCCATGCGTACTCGTCGGAATGCGTGTCGATCAGGTCTTCATAGCACAGCAGGTCGGGAATGCTGCTGCGGGCGGGCATGCGGTCGCGGTCGCACATCAACACGAAGTGGCGCACGAAGGTGCAGTCGGCGGCGATCTTTTCCACCACGGGCAGGAAGGTCAGGTCGAACAGCAGCACCTGGTCTTCGGCGTGGTTCGAGATGTAGGCGATCTGCTCCGGAAACAAACGCGGATTGATGGTGTGCAGCACGGCGCCCGAGCCGGACACGGCATAGTACGCTTCCAGGTGGCGGTAGCCATTCCAGGCCAGGGTGGCGACCCGGTCGCCCATGCCTATGCCCAGGCCGTGCAAGGCATTCGCCAGGCGCCGCGTGCGCTGGTGGCAATCGCGGTAGGTATAACGGTGCAGATCGCCTTCCACCCGGCGCGACACGATTTCGCCGCAGCCATAATGACGCGCTGCAAACTCGATAATGCTGGAAATCAACAGGGGCTGATTCATCATCTGGCCCATCACTGGACTCAAGGGAAATGCCGACATCGTGTCTCCTGGTTTGGATACTCGGTTATTGTTGGAAGTTAAAGATTTTCCTTAGTTTCGTACGGTCGTGCGGAAATCGTCAACGCATTTCGATATTGCATTGCAGCATGGAATTTTTGATTCCGTTTTTTGCCGCATTGCTCCCCACGACAGCGCCCGCCACGCGCCCTGGCGCTGTGCGGTAAAATCGCATTCCAGGCTGGCGCACCTTGCCGGTCCATCTTACTGACTGGAATTGCCATCACCGCTCATACCTTACCACTGGATAATGCCTTTGCGGCCTTGCCGCCCGCGTTCTATACGCGCTTGATGCCCACGCCCCTGCCCGCCCCATATTTTGTGGCCGCCAGCGCACCAGCCGCAGCCCTCATCGGCCTCGATGGCGCGCATCTGGCCGAGCCCGACTATGTGGCGCTACTGATCGGTAATACGGTTGCCGAGCGTTCACTGCCCCTGTCGGCCGTGTATTCGGGCCACCAGTTCGGCGTCTGGGCTGGCCAGCTGGGCGATGGCCGCGCCATCCTGCTGGGCGACATCGCCACCGAACACGGTCCGATGGAACTGCAGCTGAAAGGCGCCGGCGCCACGCCGTATTCGCGCATGGGCGACGGCCGCGCCGTGCTGCGCTCGTCCATCCGCGAATTCCTGTGCTCGGAAGCCATGGCGGCGCTGGGCATTCCCACCTCGCGCGCGCTCTCCATCATGGGTTCGCAGCAAGGCATCATGCGCGAAACCGTCGAGACTGCAGCCGTCGTGACGCGCATGGCACCCAGTTTTGTGCGCTTCGGCTCGTTTGAACACTGGTTTTACCGCAAGAAGCCGGAAGAGCTGAAAATCCTCGCCGATTACATCATCGACGGTTTTTATCCCCATTTGCGCGCTGCATCAAATCCATATCAAGCCTTGCTGGCCGAAATCTGCGTGCGCACGGCGCACATGATTGCGCAATGGCAAGCCGTGGGCTTCATGCATGGCGTCATGAACACGGACAATATGTCGATCCTGGGCTTGACGCTCGATTACGGCCCCTTCGGCTTCATGGAAGCGTTCGATGCCGAGCACATCTGCAACCATACGGACCAGCAGGGCCGCTATTCCTACGCCAACCAGCCGCAGGTGGGCCACTGGAACTGCTATGCGCTGGGCCAGGCCCTGCTGCCGCTGATCGGCGAGGTCAGCGAGGCGCAGGCGGCGCTGGACAGCTACCAGCCCGCGTTTGCGGAGAAGATGAATGCCTTGCTGCGCGCCAAGCTGGGCTTGCGCACGCAACACGACGACGATACGCAACTGTTCGATGGCATGTTTGCGCTGATGCAAGCCAACCACGTGGATTTCACCAACTTTTTCCGCGCGCTGGCGACACTGGAAATAGCCGCCCCCGAGCACGACACCGTGCTGCGCGACATGTTCATCGACCGCCCCGCCTTCGATACGTGGGCAGCGGCGTACCGCGCGCGCCTGCTGCAGGAGCACAGCGTCGATGCCGAACGGCAAACGGCAATGAACCAGCTTAACCCGAAATACGTGCTGCGCAACTACCTGGCGCAAGTGGCCATCGAGAAAGCCCAGCAGCACGATTACACGGAAGTGGCGAAATTGCTGGAAGTTTTGCAAAAGCCATTTGACGAACAGCCCGAACACCAGCACTATGCGGCCCTGCCGCCCGACTGGGCCAGCCACCTTGAAGTCAGTTGCTCATCCTGAGGAGTCATTATGACCACCAATAAAGTCAAAAAAACCGATGCCGAATGGCGCGCCATGCTCGACTCGATGCAATACGAAGTCACGCGCCACGCGGCCACGGAACGGGCCTTCACGGGCAAGTTCTGGGACCACCATGAACACGGCATCTACACCTGCGTCTGCTGCAACACGCCCTTGTTTGCCTCGGACACGAAGTTCGACTCGGGCTGCGGCTGGCCCAGCTATTTCCAGGCGCTCGACCCGGCGAATGTGACGGAAATCGTCGACCGCAGCCACGGCATGCTGCGCACGGAAATCGTCTGCGCCGTCTGCGACGCCCACCTGGGCCACGTCTTCCCGGACGGGCCGCCGCCGACCGGCTTGCGCTATTGCATCAATTCGGCCTCCTTGCGCTTCGATCCGCAGCCTTGATCTGGCAATGGCTTGGGCGTTGCTCCTAAGCCATTCCTAAGATGATTCTTATAAGACCAGTGTAAAGTCTCGCCATGAAATTTCTATTCGACCTATTCCCCCTGATCGCCTTCTTTGCCGCTTTTAAACTGGGCGGCATGTATGAAACGGCCACGCACGATTTCGTGCAGCAATATTTGTCCGGCTTCGTGTCTGGCGGCCTGATCAAGGCCGACCAGGCGCCGTGGATACTTGCCACCCTCGTCGGCATCGTCGCCACGGCTTGCCAGGTCAGCTATCTGCTGCTGCGCGGGCGCAAGGTGGACGGCATGCTGTGGCTGTCGCTGTTCATCTTTGTCGTGTTCGGCGGCGCCAGCATTTACCTGCATGACGATTTCTTCCTGAAATGGAAGCCGACCCTGATCTACTGGCTGTCCGGCCTGGCACTCCTGATCGCCTACGTGGGTTTCAAGAAAAACCTGATCCGCAAGACCATGGAAGCGCAAGTGCAGTTGCCTGATGCCGTCTGGAACCAGTTGCTGGCCGCATGGATCATTTTCTTTGGCGCCATCGGCGCACTGAACCTGTTCGTCGCCTTCGTGCTGTACAAGGGCGACATGGCCGCCTGGGTCAGCTTCAAAGCGTTTGGCGCGACGGGCATCTTCTTTGCCTTCATCGTCGCGCAAACCCTGTTCCTGGCCAAACATATCAAGGAAGACGCATGATGAGCTCCACCACCGAAAACACCGCTCCGGAAACGCGCATGCAGCGCATTCGTACCCGCCTGGAAACAGCACTTTCTCCTCTGGAATGCGTGCTGGAAGACGACTCGGCACGCCACCGGGGCCATGCGGGCGCCGCCTCCGGCGGAGGCCATTACAATCTGCGGATTATTTCTAGTCAATTTGAGGGGCTCAGGCTCGTCATGCGCCATCGACTGGTGTATGATTCCGTGCACGATATGATGCATAATGAGATACATGCATTGGCGATTGTGGCACTGGCGCCATCCGAAGTAGTGTAAGGATGGCGTTTTTGGCGTACCGGGGCAACTTGGTATGCCGTTTGCTGCAAGCGCCATGCACGCGTTTTCTTTCCATGCGTTTTTTACGAAACTTTCCCTAACAGGATTTAATAATGACTTTTAAGCCAGCCCGCTTGCTGATCGCACTACTCGCCGTTGTCGCGGTACCTGTTTTTGCGCAAAATGTTGCCGTTGTTAATGGCAAGCCTATCCCATCGTCGCGCGTTGATGCAGTCGTCAAGCAAGTCGTCGCCCAAGGCCAGCAACCGGATTCGCCGCAACTGCGCGAAATGATCAAGAAGGACTTGATCGGCCGTGAAGTGCTGATGCAAGAAGCGGAAAACAAAGGTTTCGGTAAAGATGCAGCCGTCAAGCAGCAAATCGAGAACGCACGCCAGGCCATCGTCATCAACGCCCTGGTCGGCGACTACCTGAAAAAGAATCCCGTCAACGACGCTGAAATCAAGGCGGAATACGACCGCTTCGTGGCCCAGACCGGCGACAAGGAATATCACGTGCGCCACATCCTGGTGGGCACCGAAGCGGAAGCGAAAGACATCATCGCCAAGCTGAAAGGCGGCGCCAAGTTCGAAGACCTGGCCAAGCAATCGAAAGATAGCGGTTCGGCCGACAACGGCGGCGACCTGGACTGGGCAGCGCCATCGTCCTTCCCGAAAGTGTTCTCCGACGCCTTCGTGAAACTGCAAAAAGGCCAGGTTACCGACACCCCGGTGCAAACGCCTAACGGTTTCCACGTGATCAAGCTGGACGACACCCGCGCGGCAAAACTGCCAACCCTGGAAGAAGTCAAGCCACAGATCGCCGAAGCGCTGCAGCAAAAGAAATTGCAAGCGTATCAGGAAGAAATGATCAAAAAAGCGAAAGTTCAATAAGAACTGACCTCCCCGGCGCCCTTTTCGGCGCCGGTCGTGTATTCTGCGCCTGAACGCGAACTGCACGGCAGTCGCGATCTCTTGTATCAGTTTTTGTAAATTTATTAGGAATGAACATGATTTTGAAGCCAGCCCGCCTGATCTTAGCCCTGGTCGCCGTTGTAGCGATCCCTGCGTTCGCGCAAAACGTGGCCACCGTGAATGGCAAGGCCATCCCATCGTCGCGCGTTGACCAGGTCGTCAAACAAGTCGTCGCCCAAGGCAAGCAAGCTGATTCGCCGCAATTGCGCGAAGCCATCAAGAAAGACCTGATCGGCCGCGAAGTGCTGATCCAGGAAGCCGACAAGCAAGGCTACGGCACGCGTCCGGAAGTCAAGTCGCAGATCGACAATGCCCGTCAAAGCATCATCATCAACGCCCTGCTGGCCGACTACGTCAAGAAAAACCCCGTCAAGGACGCTGAAATCAAGGCCGAGTACGACAAGTTCAAGGCACAAGCGGGCGACAAGGAATACCATGCGCGCCACATCCTGGTGGCCACCGAAGCGGAAGCGAAAGACATCATCGCCAAGCTGAAAGGCGGCGCCAAATTCGAAGAACTGGCCAAAGTATCGAAAGACGGTTCCGCAGCCAATGGCGGCGACCTGGACTGGGCTAGCCCAGCTTCGTACGTGAAGCCATTCTCCGACGCCATGGTTGCCCTGAAACCAGGCCAGGTCACGCAAACGCCAGTGCAATCGCAATTCGGCTTCCACGTGATCAAGCTGGAAGAAACCCGTCCGACGAAGTTGCCGGCACTGGAAGAAGTCAAGGGTCAAGTGGCCGAGTCGCTGCAACAGAAGAAACTCGCCGCCTACCGCGATGAACTGATGAAGAAAGCCAAAATCCAATAAAAACGCCTGATATAAGCTACTGCGCGTCGCGCTTTGCGGCCTGCGATGCTCACCGTGCTCCAGCACGGTTGCGCGTCTCGGCCACAAATCGCTGCCGCTCGCTACGGTTCTATCAGCCGTTTGGATGGCTGAACAAGAGCGCTCTTCGGGGCGCTTTTTTTACGTCTGAAAAAAGCGAGATGCGATGGATTTACATGCAGAACTGAAGGCCGCGCTGGAAGCGGCGGCCGAACCGGGCCGTGCGGCACCCATGCAGGCCTACATGCGCGACCAGTTCATCTTCCTGGGCGTGGCCGCGCCGCAGCGGCGGATGGCCGCCAAGGGCTTGCTGGCAGGTTTGACGGGCATCGATCCCGCAACGCTGCTGGATCACGCGCAACGGCTGTGGCAGCAGCCGGAGCGCGAATACCAGCACGTGGCACTCGACATGCTGGCCCTGCACTGGCGCCAGCTGGGCATCGAGCACCTCCCCGCCCTGCTCGGCCTGGTGCGCCAGCGCGCATGGTGGGACAGCGTGGACGGCATGGCGGGCATTGTCGGCGACGTGCTGCAGGCGGAACACGGGCGCGGCGGCGATGGCCATGCGCACATGGACGCGGCCTTGCGCCATGACGATTTCTGGCTGCGCCGCATCGCCATGCTGCACCAGCTGGGCTGGCGCGCCAACACGGATGCGGTCTGGCTATTTGACGCGGCGCTGGCGCTGGCCCACGAAAACGAGTTTTTCATCCGCAAGGCCATCGGCTGGGCCTTGCGCGATTACGCGCGCCACGCGCCCGAGGCGGTGACGGCGTTTGCCAACGCGCACCGCCAACTGCTCTCTCCCCTCAGCCGCCGCGAAGCGCTGAAGCACCAGCCACGCTGAAGGCCGAGCCGCCCAGCAGGCGCAGCGCGGCGTCGATGCGCGGCGCCGCATCCCAGGACGGCACGGGCGCCAGCAAGTCCAGCGCCATCTGCCGCAGCGGCTCGGCGATCACCATGGCCAGCAGCAAGCCGGCCAGTTCCTGCCCATCGTGCAGCACCAGATGGCCGCGCGCAGCCTGGCGCCGCAGCCACTCGGCCAGCAGGGCCGTGCCCCGCTCGATGCCGTTGCGCTGATACACGGCCAGCAGATCGGCGCGGGCGGGAAACTCCGTGCACAGCAAACGGAACAGGCCCACGGCGTCCGCCGTCAGCACGCGCGCCGCCATCGCCTGCAAGATCTCTTTCAATAAAGGCAGCACTTCGCCAGGCGCGGCCGCATCCTGCGCCATGGCCGGCAGGAAGGCATCCGTCCAGCCGCGCACCACCAGGGCGACCAGTTCCTCGCGGTTGGCCGCATATTGATACAGCGACTTCTTTGCCATGCCCGCGTGGCGCGCCACCGCTTCCATGGTCGTGGCCGCATAGCCTTCGTGCAGCAGCAGCCAGGTGGCGGCCTGCACGGCCGCCTCGCGCGCTTCCTCCGGCGGGCGCGCCGGACGGCCCCGTCCACGCACAGCCTTGCTCTCTTCTTCCCGCATGCCCGCTCCAAGCTTGATCGATAGACGATTTTACACTGAATCCAATTTAGGAAACGTTATACGTTTCTTTAATATATAATTGTTTTACCCAAACAACGGAGAATGACATGACGCAGCATATTCAATTCCCATGGAACATCACCGACACGGGCGACTTGCTCGACCCGTTTCCCCTGCCCCTGGAAACGGGCATCACGCGCCTGCAAGACGGTTGCCTGCTGGTGGCGGCACGCACCGAGCTGCACGGCTGCAGCGGGCGCATGCTGGACTGGTGGTTTACGTTTTTCGAGACGACACAGCACATCAAGTGGTGGCACCCGCACGATCACGTGGCCCATCACGGCTGGAACGGCGCGTGGAAAAAGGGAGAGCGTTACTACGGCGCCTCGATCGAGGCGGTGGAATCGCTGGGCGACATTCCGCCCGTGAAAGCCAAGCTGAAGTTCCATGATCCGAAAGACGTGTTCGATGCGGAGCAACTGCGCCACGCACAGGACAGCGGCGCCCTGTCGGCCGCCGTCTGCGCGCGCATCGGCTTTGGCGATTACGTCGTGCTTGACCCGTACGGCGATCCGCTCGATGGCGAAATGCTGCACCTGGCGCGCGATACGCCCACGGGCTGCGTGCTGCGCAGCCGCTTCCTGCTGGGGCGCAACAGCCTCAACCCCGTGCGCGACGTGCCGGACGTGCTGGGCCTGAACTTGCTGCGCCACTGCTACAGCGAATTTACCTATCTGTCGCGTTTCCTGCCGTCGCTGTACTACGGCGAACACGCCAACGGAGAGCAAGCGCCGCTGCCGTGGTAAAGCGCCGCATCACAGCCGCTTGTGCATGCGCGCCAGCGGCAGCTTGATGTCGTCGGGCAAGTCCAGGTGAAACTCTTCCGTGACGGCAAAGCCGCTGGCCAGGTACAGCGGCACGCCGGGCAAGGTGGCGGCCAGTTCCAGGGCAGTAAAGCCGGCGGCCACCGCCTGGCGCTCGCAATGGCGCATCAGCATGCTGCCCAGGCCCTGGCGCGCGGCCGCTGGTTCCACAAAAAAGGCGCGGATGCGGCCCGGCTGGCTGGCCGGATCGAGCAGCGGGTCCGGCCCGCTCTTGGCGCGATCGGCGCCATACAGGGTGGCGCGCTGGCTCCAGCCGCCGCAGGCCAGCATGGCGCCATCGCGTTCGATCACGAAATACGTCCGGTCAGCAACGAGTTGCGTATCGACGCCGAACACGTGGCGCGTCACGGACTCGGCCTGTTCCTGCGTATAAAACCCCGCGCTCAGTTCCACGCCGGAACGGGCGATCAGCGCATTCATTTGCGGCACATCGGCCGGCTGCGCCACGCGCAGGCGCGTCAGCGCGCCAAAGCTGAACCAGGCACGGCTGATGCGACCGTGCGTCACTTCATACGTCGCCACCAGTTCCTGCGCCGATACGCCATCATCCGTGTCGGCATGGACGATTTCATGGTCGATCACCAGCTTGCCGCAGGCGATGCGGTTCAGCAACTGCGCCCGCGGCCGGCTGGCGGCGAAGCGGGCCGTGAAACGGGGACCGATCTGCGCGCTGCCCTGAGCCAGCAAGGTATCGGGATGCTGGAATTGCTGCGCGTCATCGGCATAGATGGCCAGCAAGGCCGGCACGTCGTGTGCGTTATAGGCATCCAGTTGTGCCTGGACCACCGCCGTGGGCGAAATGCGTGTATCGTTGGCAAGCGTCATGCGTCTACCTGTTGTGGTGTGGGGAAAAGTTGCAAAGGGTAACATTGTCGCCCCTGTCGCGGCGCAGTTTGCTGCGATAATAGCAAGATTCGTCGCAAGAAGCATGTGCAGGCGTCACCAATCAATCGCAAATCGCAGCAGGAGTAGATATCATGAAATGGGAAGGCAATCGCGAAAGCGACAATGTGGAAGATCGCCGTGGCGAAGACGGCGGCGGGGGCGGCGGTGGCGGCTTTGGTTTTGGCGGGCGCTCGATCGGCATCGGCACCATCGTCATCGCCCTCGTCGGCTCGTATGTGCTGGGCGTCAATCCCTTGACCTTGCTGAATCTGCTCAGCGGCGGTGGCGGCCAGGTCAGCACCCAGCAAAGCCAGGCACCGGCGCGCCAGCCGCCCGAATCGGACGAGATGGCCCGCTTCGTGAAAACCGTGCTGGCCGATACGGAAGACACGTGGGGCGCCCTGTTCAAGGCCGAAGGCGGCAGCTATGTGAAACCCAAGCTGGTGCTGTTTTCCGGCAGCACGCCGACGGCTTGCGGCACGGGCCAGAGCGCCAGCGGGCCTTTCTACTGCCCCGGCGACCAGAAAGTCTACCTGGACCTCGATTTCTTCAACCTGATGCAGCAGCGCTTCAAGGTGTCGGGTGAATTCGCCGAAGCGTATGTGATCGCCCATGAAGTGGGCCACCACGTGCAAAACCTGCTGGGCTTGTCCGAGAAGGTCGACAAGGCGCGCCGCACGCAGTCGGAACGCCAGGCCAACGCCATGTCCGTGCGCCTGGAATTGCAGGCCGACTGCTTTGCCGGCGTGTGGGCGTATCACGCGAACGCCGACCGCAAGATCCTGGAACAGGGCGACGTGGAAGCGGCCCTGAAAGCGGCCACGGCCATTGGCGACGATGCGCTGCAGCGCCAGTCGCAAGGCCATGTCGTGCCGGACTCGTTTACGCATGGCACCTCGGAGCAGCGCGTGCGCTGGTTTACCAAGGGCATCGAAAGCGGCCAGATTTCCCAGTGCAATACGTTCGAGGCACGCCAGTTGTAGTGCCACCACGCATGCCGCCCTGGGGGCCGGCATGCGTATCCATCAGGGCACGGTGACGTCGTAGCGCTTGCCCAGTCTTTTCAGTTCGCCCGTCTCGATCAGGTTATTCAGCTCCTGGTCGAACTGCAGGCGCAGCTTGTCGAAGGTGGGCGAGCGGGGGAAGGCGAAATAGCCGCTCTGTATTTCGATGACTTTGGGCAGGGGTTTCACCTGGCGTCCATAGCCGAGGCGGGCAATCACGGGATCGGTGTTGCGGCGGTTGCTGACAAACACGTCGACGTGGTTGTGCACCAGCATCTTCAAGCCATTTTCCACATTGTTGGCCACGCTGACCTGCAAGCCGGGCCGCACGCGCTCCCAGTCCGCGCCATAGGCCCAGCCATTGAGCAGCACCACCCGGCGGTTCTTCAGCGCCGCGTAGTCGCCATCCCAGCCGAAGCTGGCATCCTGGCGCGTATAGAAGACCATCTGGTCCTGGTAGAACGGCTTGTCGGAAAACGCCATGCTGGCGATACGCTCGGGCGTCTTGTAGGGGCCGATCAGGATATCGGCCTGGCCTTGCACCAGCATGGCTTGCGCGCGCGCCCACGGCACCATGCGAAAACGCACGGTGTTACCCGTGCGCGCCGCCATCAGGCGCAGCAGTTCCGCGCCCAGGCCGCCATATTCACCGCTGTCCTGGTACTCGAACACGCGCTCGAACTGCGCCCCCACGGCCAGCAGTTCCCGGGCTGGCGCCTGCGATGAGACAGCCAGCGCAGGCGCCAGCAGCGCCAGGGCCAGCAGGCGCCGCCCTGCTCTTTTCATCAGCCGACGATGCGCAAGGAGTAATCGGTGGCCCGCACATCCTTGGTCAGGCTGCCGATCGAGATGCGGTCCACGCCCGTTTCGGCAATGGCGCGCACGGTGTCGAAATTGATGCCGCCGGACGCTTCCAGCAAGGCACGGCCTTTGGTGATGGCCACGGCCTCGCGCATCATGTCGTTGCTGAAGTTATCGAGCAAGACGGAGACGGCGCCCGCATCCAGCGCTTCCTGCAATTGCGCCAGGGTTTCCACCTCGATCTGCACGGGCACGCCCGCGTCGAGATTGCGCGCGTTTTCCAGGGCCTGGCTGACGCCGCCCGCGGCCGCGATATGGTTTTCCTTGATCAGGATGCCGTCGTACAGGGCTAGGCGCTGGTTCTTGCCGCCACCGACGCGCACCGCATACTTTTGCGCCAGGCGCAGGCCGGGCAAGGTCTTGCGCGTATCTAAAATGGACGCCCTGGTGCCGGCGATCACGTCGACATACTGGCGCGTGGCCGTGGCCACGGCCGACAGCAATTGCAGGAAATTGAGGGCGCTGCGCTCGGCCGTAAGCAAGGCGCGCGCCGGCGCTTCGATGGTGCAGACGACGCTATCGGCCGTCATCATGTCGCCTTCGGCGTAATGCCAGACGATGTCGATGCTGCGATCCAGGCTTTTCATGATGCCTTCGAACCAAGGCGCGCCGCACAGCACGGCTGCTTCGCGCACGATGACACGGGCCGTGACGATGTGGTCAGGCGGCACCAGCTCGCCCGTCAGGTCGCACTGGCCCACATCTTCCAGCAAGGCGGCCAGCAAATTGCCTTCGAATGCGCGCGCCAGGGCGGGATCGAAAGGGGCGAAAGAATTAACGAGGGTACTCATGCTGGACCGATTCCTTGGAACAATGTGGTTTCTTTTGCCAGGTCCGCGCCCGGCTTGAGGCCCGCCTTCTTGGCGGCGGCAAAATCGAGCATGCGGTTGATCGAGCGCACGGCCAACTGGCCGACGGCAGGATCGACGTGGATTTCGTTGTGCATGTTTTCCAGCGTTTCGGCCAGGTTCAGCAAGCCATTCATGGCCATCCACGGGCAATGCGCGCAGCTTTTGCAGGTGGCGCTGTTGCCGGCCGTGGGCGCTTCGATGAAACGCTTGCCCGGCGCGGCCGCACGCATCTTGTGCAGGATGCCGTTGTCGGTGGCGACAATAAACGTGTCCGTGTCCATGGTTTGCGCTGCCGCAATCATTTGCGACGTGGAACCCACCATGTCGGCCAGCGCCACCACATTCGCGGGCGACTCCGGATGCACGAGCACTTTGGCTTGCGGATACTCTTCCTTGAGCAAATCGAGTTCGATGCCCTTGAATTCGTCGTGCACGAGGCAGCTGCCCTGCCACAGCAGCATGTCGGCGCCCGTTTGCTTCTGGATATACGAGCCCAGGTGCTTGTCCGGTGCCCACAGGATTTTCTTGCCCTGCGCATGCAGGTGGGCAACGATGTCGAGGCCGATGGACGACGTCACCATCCAGTCCGCGCGCGCCTTGACCGCCGCGCTGGTATTGGCGTAGACGACGACCGTGCGGTCCGGATGGGCGTCGCAGAAGGCCGTGAATTCGTCCACCGGGCAGCCGAGATCGAGCGAACAGGTCGCGTCGAGGTCGGGCATCAATACCGTTTTTTCGGGACTGAGGATTTTCGCCGTTTCGCCCATGAAGCGCACGCCGGCCACGACGAGGGTCTTGGCCGGATGGTCGCGCCCGAAGCGGGCCATTTCCAGGGAATCGGAGACGCAGCCGCCCGTGGCTTCCGCCAGGTCTTGCAGGTCGGCATCAACGTAATAGTGGGCAACGAGCACGGCTTCGCGCTCGATCAGCAGGCGCTTGATGCGCGTGATCAGTTCGGCTTTTTCAGCCGGGGAAGGCGTCGCTGGCGTGCGTGCCCAGGCGTGGGCAGTGCAGCTGGCTCCGTCTTGTGGATGTTCATACTCGACGGATTTGATGGCTAAAGTTTGCATGGCTGTGTCAAACAAAAACGGGATAGACCGGCACGATTGCAATAAAGCAGGTGCGCCGGAACGAAAGGACCGCGGCGCGTCGGTGTGGTGCTGGCGGTTGGCGATGCAGCTGGCATTGTAATGTCGGATTACGCTACGCCTCGGCGGCCCCGCTAATCCGACCTACCGGCCTGTGCCAACCGTTTGCATCTGGCGTAGGTCGGATTAGCGCACAGCGCGTAATCCGACGCAACGTTACTCCAGCAATTAATCAATACCTTGACTCTTGAGGTAATCCTCATAGTTGCCGCGGTAATCGACCACTTCATCTTCCTTGATCTCGATGATGCGGTTGGCCAGCGAAGAGACGAATTCGCGGTCATGCGACACGAAGATCAGGGTGCCCGCGTATTTTTCCAGCGCGATGTTCAGCGATTCGATCGATTCCATGTCCATGTGGTTGGTCGGCTCATCGAGCATCAGCACGTTGTGGCGGCCCAGCATCAGCTTGCCGTACATCATGCGGCCTTTTTCACCACCGGACAATACCTTGACGGCCTTTTTCACATCGTCGCCGCCGAACAGCAAGCGGCCCAGGATGGAGCGCACGGCCTGGTCGTCGTCGCCCTCTTTCGTCCACTGGCCGATCCAGTCGGTCAGGTTCGTGTCTTTAGCGAAATCTTCCGTCGGGTCTTGCGGCATGTAGCCGACGTTGGCGTTTTCCGCCCACTTCACGCGGCCCTGGTCAGGCTGCAGGCCGGCGATGTCGCCAGCGATGCAACGCAGCATGGTGGTCTTGCCGGCACCGTTGGCGCCGATGATGGCGATGCGCTCGCCCGCCTCGACCATGATGCTGAAATTCTTGAACAGCTGGCGGTCGAAACCTTTCGAGATGTTTTCGACTTCCACGGCCAGACGGTGCAATTTCTTTTCGCCGTCGAAACGCACGAACGGATAGGCGCGCGACGATGGCTTGATGTCGTCGACCTTGATCTTTTCGATCTGCTTGGCGCGCGATGTTGCCTGGCGGGCCTTCGATTTGTTCGCCGCGAAGCGGCGCACGAATTCCTGCAGCTCGGCAACCTTGTCTTTCGCTTTCGCGTTGTTGGCCAGCTGCTGGTTGCGCGCCTGGGTCGAAGCGAACATGTATTCGTCGTAGTTGCCCGGATAAATCTTCAGGGTGCCGTAGTCCATGTCGGCCACGTGGGTGCAGACCTGGTTCAGGAAGTGGCGATCATGGGAAATGATGATCATGGTGGAATTGCGCTCGTTGAGCACGTCTTCCAGCCAGCGAATCGTGTTGATGTCCAGGTTATTCGTCGGTTCGTCGAGCAGCAGGATGTCCGGGTTCGAGAACAGCGCCTGCGCCAGCAGCACGCGCAGCTTCCAGCCTGGCGACACATTGCTCATCGGGCCCTGATGCAGGTCGATGGCGACACCGGCGCCCAGCAGCAGTTCGCCGGCGCGCGATTCGGCCGTGTAGCCGTCGTATTCGGAGACTTTGCCTTCCAGGTCGGCGGCCTGCATGTAGTCGTCGTCGGTCGCTTCCGGGTTCGCGTAGATCGCGTCGCGCTGCTGGATGGCAGCCCACATTTCCGTGTGGCCCATCATGACGACGTCGAGGACGCGCATGTCTTCAAAGGCAAACTGGTCCTGGCGCAGCTTGCCCAGGCGTTCGTTGGTATCGAGCATGACGTTGCCGCCCGACGGATCCAGGTCGCCGCCCAGGATCTTCATGAACGTCGACTTGCCGCAGCCGTTCGCGCCGATCAAACCATAGCGGTTGCCGTCGCCGAACTTGACGGAGATATTCTCAAACAATGGCTTGGCGCCAAACTGCATCGTAATATTTGCGGTTGAAAGCATTAGTGAGGTCTTTATCCAGTGAAAACAGGTAGTTAGGTACTTTTCTCCCATTATACAGCAACCACCATGAACCACTATCTTGGTGAGCTGCCTGAGCAGGCCGTTTTCACCGCTCATATCCTGGGGTTTCCGGCAGCTGGCCAGCGGGCTGTCAGCCGGTTTACGCCGTTCGGGCTTGGGCCTGGCCCGCTTGTTACGCTTTATTACGGCCACGCTGCCGCCTTGATGGCGGCAGCCTCTCGCCAAATGACCGCCGACAAAAAATCATTCACTCCCTGCATTCACTCCCTGTTATATCAGGATAGTTGTCGCGTCCCCTGATTTACCGTAGCATTGCCGAGTTTCTCCTTGCCGCCAATCTGAAATCGCCGCCCAGAACACCCTTTTGAGAAAAATAATGCGAAAACTTCGTTCCACGATTATTTTTACCATGCTGGCCAGTTTGGCCATGCCTGTATTGTCGGCGGATAAGCCGCTCTCTTTGCCTGACCGCCTGGCTGCCCTTCGCACGACTATCGCAATCGATCATGGAAAGATGGTTGGTTCCGGCGCGGCACCATTAATAAATGCGGGCCTGGAAAGCCAATTCGTACTCATCGGTGAGGACCATGGGATTACAGAAATTGCGAATTTTTCGGCGGCGTATTTTGAAGCATTGGCAGATCAAGGATTTACGACGCTGATTGTCGAAAATGGGCCGGCTGTTGCCGGTGCCTTGGAAAAAGCGTTGAAGTCCAATACTGGCGTCGCCGGCATAGCCGCATTTAATCAGGCATATCCGGTTGCTACTGCTTTTTACAAGTGGCAAGCTGAGGCGCAATTCCTGGCCCGTATCGCCAAAGCTGCCGGACCATCGTTCCATTTGGTGGGAATGGATCAGGAGCTCATGGGCGCTTCGAAATATTTGCTCGACCAAATGGCTGAGCAACCGCTTAATCCTTTGGCGAAATCAAAAATCGAGGCCTTCCGCAAGCTTGAAAGCGACGACTATCGCCGAGCGTCGGAAAACGGAGACCCGAGAGAGCTCTTCATGGTAAAAGTCCAAGAGGAAGAATTATTCGCGCTGCAGAAGCTGCTCACGGCACCTGAGGAAATGCCCGCCTTGGCGATGCTAAATTCATTGATTGAAAGCCGCAGCATTTATACTAAAAACATGACTCCGGGACAAGGATATGGGTCGAATACACAACGTGCCAGGCTGATGAAGCAGTATGTGGCCAGCCATTTGACGCATGCGCCTGCACAGCGCATGTTGCTGAAAGCCGGTGCAGTGCATGTCTTCCGAGGCTATAACCCGCTTGGTGCCGGTAGCCGGGAGATCGGCAATTATTTGGCGGAATATGCGGAAGGCCGCGGACAAAAATCGCTGCATGTGCTGGTGCTGGCGCTCAAAGGCCAGCAGGCGCAATTTGCGGGCATTGGGCGCGCGTCCGCCTCCACAGAAATTGAAAAAGTCGATAGCAAGTCTTCCATGGCTGGCGTATTGCCCTTCTTTGCCGCGGCGAAAGAGCATAAGGAATGGTCATTGTTCGACGTGCGCCCCTTGCTGGGATCGGCGAAAACTCTGGCGAATGGAGACAGCAGTGTCCAAGGCATGATTCAGGGCTACGATTTCGTACTGGTCATTCCCGAGGGAAACGCAACGTCGGATCTGTGACAATATCGCCATCGGCCCTCAGCTGCAGCGCGGCACTGCTGCGCATGCCGCGGCTCATGCCCGGCATCTCCACGATCCAGGCATGCGTTCAATCGTTACCACCCGGATGCTTGCGCATCCTGGACTCAAAAAACTGCCACGCGGCTGCCGGCGTATCAACGTCATCGTTCATTTCACCGAGCAGCTTGCTTTCAGCAATCGCACGATCGATGAGGGCGGCCAGAAAAGCGACGTCGTTCGTTTGCGCCTTGGTCGTTGCGTCGGCGCGGCAATCATTCCAGGCCTGCTTGCCGTCGCTTGCACGATCAGCAGTATCTTTTTGCTGCGGGCCCGATTGATCCAGTCCAGCGAGCGATATCCGCCGAACGTGTCCTGCCCCGGCATCCACGCGGCGCTTGCGCCATGACCGTGGAGCAGGCCAGCGACAAGCAGGGCACTTTTTTGCGCAGGGACATAGCGTCGCGGCCAGTTGGCCAGATCAAACAATGCAGTTGAATTATTGCCCATTTGAAATCAACAAGCCGTCCGCCGGCATTGATGCAACCATCGCCCCCGCAAGACGTCGACTGCCAGGACGCCCAGCCGCCGCATAAACCCTACTCAGAATTACAACAAATCAGTGACAATTGATTAGAATTATTGATATTCAACCAACTACAATTAGTAGGAATCATCCTACACGATGAAGTAAATTCTCTATATTTGATTCAACTTTTTGGGAGGAAATATGAAATTTCATATGTTCTTGACGCTTCCAATGTTGCTCTCCCTGGCTGGCTGCGCAGGCATGATACGTACTCCACAAGATCAGGCAACTCAAATTGATTTCAGTGCGAGCTACATGAATTCCCTGTCAGAAAAATATAAACCCAACGATAAGCTAACCAGCTCGAACTTCCATCAGCAACTCATAAACTACGATAGCCTCGAAGGCAAGGATCTAGATGAGGAAGCCAGGAAGGCTGACGTTGGAATCAAATCACTTGCCCTTGTCGACATTCATTCATTGACAAATGGCTTGCACAGTATTGAGGCCGATATTTCGCGGCACTTGACATATAAGGCTATCGAAGAAAATCGTCTGAAATCCCTGGAAAAGGAATTTTCGGCACTCAACAAAAAAACACCGCCGTCTGACGTCGCAATAGCTGCGCTGCAAGATAAAATTGATGAAAGAAAAACAAAACTATCCGAGATTGCATCAACGTTGAGAAAATTTGAAGCAGATAAGTCATCGCAAATCTTGCTCATCGAGGAAAAAAAATCAATAGTAAAAACGATCGATGGGAAGGTTTACCAGACATCGGAAAAAGACCGAATGCGCATACGAAACGGGATAGTTCGCGACTTCATGGCCATCGCCGACCATAATTACATGCAATTCAAGAACGAATTGCTGGCTGGACGGGTGCGTACCGATACGATTGCGGACATCACTGAACTTCTGTTATCCACAGCGACCACGCTCACCGGTGGCCTGATGACCAAGACCAACTTGGGTGCGGCATCAACCCTGTTAAAAGGATCGCGGGCAACCGTAGACAAGAATTTCTTCGCGCAACAAACCATGCGGGCCATTATCAACTCCATGGAGGCAAGCAGATCTTCGGATAAGACCGTCATTATTTCAAAAATGAACAAGTCCACGAGTGTCTATCCTATTAGCGAAGCGATCTCCGATGTTCAGCGGTATCAAAGCCGCGCCAGCCTCTTCCTGGCGGTCCTGGATCTGGCGAACCAATCAGGCAAAAGCGCCGTTTCGTTAGAGAAGGACCTGAATACAGAAACCATGCAATCGATAAACTAGGGCAATGCTATGGAAAATTATCCATGCATCATGATTGCCTTGTCCGTCGTTAGCAGTTAGGCTGCGTGCTCGCCCGCCACCAGACATTGGGATTGTGCGGGCGCATCCCAACCCTACCGGACTCACAGGCATCACTTGAAAAAAACTACCATTGCCGCCGCTGCGGCCATCATTGCCATCGCCGCCACCGTCTACGCTTCGCCGTACTACACCTTGCACCAAATTAAGACTGCGCTGGCCGAGCGCAATGCCGAAGCGCTGGCCGCACACGTGGACTTCCCCGCCCTGCGCGCCAGCGTCAAGACGCAGCTGGAAGCCAGCATGGCCCGCAGCATCGAGGCGACAGCTGGCAGCGGCAACCCTCTGGCCGCCCTGGGACAGTCGATCGCCAGCGCCATGCTGGGCAAGATGGTCGACACCATGGTCTCGCCCGCCGGCGTGGTCGCGCTGGTCAACAAGAGCGCCGTCAGCCCGCAAGCAGAGGTGAATGCGAATCCGGATGCGCCCGCCGATGGTGCACGGAAGAAGGCCGACTATACGGCGGGCTATGCCGGCGTGAACACTTTCGTCGTGCGCGCCAAGGGTGGCAATGCGCAGGAAGGCGCGCTGGTCCTGCTGCGCCATGGCGTGTGGGGCTGGAAACTAAGCTCGATCGAGATTGCCTCGGCGATGGCCGCACATTAGCAAAGCGCGCGCATGCGCCAGCAATCTGAGACACAATGCGGGTCATTTACATCAGATTGCAGGAAACTTCATGCTGAAACACACCGCCTTGGCGCTGACCATGGCCTGCGCCGCGCCATCCGCCCATGCCACGGATGGGATTGCTGGCGCCGAGCGCAGCCACTCCGTCGCCGCGCGCATGCAGGCGGAAACGTCCAACGCTGCCGATCCTGGCGCCCCGGCCCTGCTGCCCGTTCCCAGCGACATTTCTCTGGCCGAGCTGGAGCGCCGCCTGGCACTGGGCCAGGCGCAGGCCGCTGAAAAACAGTATACCAGCGCACTCGACCCGGCCATTCTGAACGGCCTGGCACAGCAGATGGATTGCCTGGACATCATCGGCGTACAGCCGTTCGGCTTCCCGCTCGATCAAACGCAGCCCACCGTCCTGAGTGGTGCACACCTGCTGGCTCGCTGCCCGGACAGGGCTTACGTGGCGATCACGGCGATGTCGATGGCGGGCAAGACGGGCAAGCGCGTCAGCATTTCGCCGCAATCGTTCCAGCAGACCGTGGATGGCAAGCCCGCGCGGCGGCTGTATTACAAGGCGCCCAACGGGCGCCAGAAGGAATCGCTGACCATCGCCGATGGCAGTTATGTGTATGCGCTCGAATATTGGTCGCTCGATGACAGCCAGCAAAGGGGCATGGTCGGCAAGCGCAGGATGGAAACATTGACGTTGCCGCAATAAAATAGGTGCGAACAGGTGAAATACTGTATATTCATACAGTTATTGACTATCCCCCCTTTCGAGCATGCCTGCACACCCGCACAAGGACTTACCCTACACTATCTGCATCAGCGCCACGATCGATGCGGAGGTCGAGCAAACCATCCTCGACGGCTTGAATGCCTACAACGATGCCATCACCGGCTATAGTGACAGGCAGGCGTTGAGCGTGATCGTGCGCGACCGCGACAGCCAGCGGGTGCTGGGCGGCGCCATGGGCCGGACCTCGCTGGGCCTGCTGTTTCTCGATCTGTTCTATTTGCCCGCCGCCTTGCGCGGGCTGGGTCTGGGCAGCCAGATACTGGCGCAATTCGAAGAGGAAGGACGTCGGCGCGGCTGCGCTTCGGCGGTGCTGTACACCATCAGTTTCCAGGCACCCGAGTTTTACGAGCGCCGCGGCTGGCGCCGCTTCGGCGACATCGCCTGCAGCCCGGAAGGCACGAGCCGGGTATTCATGAGCAAGGCCTTGTAGGCCGCATGCGACAGTGGCCGGCGGCAAACCTGCCGCCAGCCACGATCAACGACCGTTGCTTACATGCCCAGGGACTTGAGCAGGTCGGCGTTGTCGTCGTCTTCCGGCTCCGCTGCAGGCGCCGGGGCGGCGTCCCGTTCGCGGTTCGCGAATTCGCCATCCATCAGCGAGTCGGCGTCGACTTCGCGCGAATCGAAATCATGCAACTTGATGAACTCGGTACGGTCGATCGCCAGTTCCAGGTAGAAAATATTGTTCTTTTCCGTATAGAAAGTGACGCGGCGCATTTCCGGACGGTCCAGCGGCGTGTCGACGCTGAGCATCACCTGCTTGTTCAGCACCAGCATCTTCGGCTGGCTCTGGGTGATATTCGTTTGCAGTTCGCGCCGCACCTTGCCCGTGAAGTCGCCCACGATCTGGTTCATCAGCTCGCCCATGATGTTCGACACTTCGTCCGACGTGTAGAAACTGGCCAGCTCCGACTTCGGCATACCCATGTGCAACATGTAGCGCTCGTAGATTTCCATCGCCGTATCGGCGGCAAAATTGAGCACGACCAGGCCAGTGAAACCGCCATCGAACATCACGAAGCAGCCGATGTCCGGCTTCAGGCCCGTCTTGGTGATGCGCTGCACCATGCCCGAATAATTGACCTTGCTTTGTGTTGCAACGTTGAGCACCCGAACCACCGAGTTGCACAAACTCATCAACAAATCTTCTGTACCGTACACAACATCCTTTTCTGCATCCATGAGCAACCTCTCCTACTATTTTAAAGATGACAGCACTGTTCCCTGTCCGCCGCGAGCCGAAACACGACAGTTTCGCTCAGCAAGCGGACGACTTCACCTTTGCATGTCTGACCTTGCGTGGCAGCGCGCGCCGCGTTGCCGCCGGCACGAACCGCCCTCTTACCTTTTTCCGTATAGAAATAAGTATCAGATGCGCAGAATACCCAGATGTAACATTTCCGTCCAGCCATACCTGCATTTACTTGATGATCTGTGCAGAAATACCATATCCGGCCTGGGCACTGGCGTCAGCACAGGAAATAGTAACTAAAAATCAAGGGCGCGCAAGACCACGCCGCTGACCAGCAGATCGCGGCTCAGGTAGGCGAAGGCACGCTGGCCGATGCGCAGGCGGTGGGTGTCGAAGATGGCCAGCAAGTCGCCGCCCTGCCCCTGGTCCAGGCTGTGCAATGCCGTGATGGTGATACGGCACGTCTTTTCCGCCCCGAAAACGGTCAAATGGAAACGGATGGCATCACCCGCCTGCTCGAGCGCGATGCTGTCGCGCAGGATTTCATAGGGCATGGCAGTTCTCCCCGCTGTGGGACGAATGCGCTGGCAGGGGGCGCCCGTTCATGCGGCGAACGTGGCGGCAGAATCGACATGCCGTGGCAAGTCGATGATGAAGACGCAGCCATGGCCAACCACGCTCTCCACGCTCAAGTTGCCGCCATTCGCTTCCACGCTGCGCCGGGCAATCGACAGGCCCAGTCCCAGGCCAGTCTTGTTGGCGCCGGCTTGCGTAAATGGCAAAAACATGTCATCCGCAGCCTCGGGCGGCAGGCCAGCGCCGTTGTCTTCCACCTCGATCTTGAGCCGCCCACCGCTGGCATACGCGCGCAGCACCACGGTGCCATTTAGCGCGCCAAACTTGAAGGCATTCTGCAGCAGGTTTCCCACGGCGGAGAGCAGCAAATCCTGGTCCGCATGGAGCTGCAGCAAGGGAGCGACCTCTTCCACGACCAGGGTGCAGCGCAGCAAGTCCGCTTCCAGGCTTGCCGAATAGCTCACTTCTGTGATGAAGTTATTCAAGGAAAAAACCGAACGCTGCAAGGTCAGGCCCGCCTCCACCCGCACCTCCGCCAGGGAGCGGTCGATCAGGGTACGCAAACTCACCAGACTGCGATCGAGCACTGCGCCAGTCGCGCCCGCCAGTCCCATGCCGCCCTGCTTGAGCGCGGAGACAGCCAGGCTGGCCGTTCCCAGTTGATTGCGCAGTTCATGGGCAAAGTAGCCGATGCGCTGACTCAGTGCCAATGCCTGTTCATTCGCAATCAGCACGTCGCGCCGCTGGGTAAATTCCGACACGGCTTCGGCAATGCCGTTGTCGAGGCAACGGTTCAGCGTCCTGAATTCCTCGACGGCGAACTGCTCGTCCATGACCACGGCGAGATCGCTGACAGCCTGGCACAGGTCGCCATAACCGTGCACTACCTGGCTGATGGAATAACCGAGCGCCAGCAATTGCCCGCCGTGCGTGGTGGCACTGTCGGCCAGTTCCGATGTGCCATGCGCACTGCCATCAGCGGGGCCGGAAATGGCCAGGCTTAGCGCCATCTTGCCTGCATCTTCCGCCTTCAAGGTACGGATCAGCTGATCCAGAAAGATGGGTACGCCGTGTTGCAACTGATGCTCGGACGGCAAGCGCATGGACCTCATGGCGACCTTTTCACGGCAACGGCGCTCAAGCTCGGCGCGATTTTCCACTAGGAATAAATGCATCATGACGTTTCCTGCTATCTGGAATGAGGGACAAGCAAGCAAGACTACCGGTAGCACACGCAAGCCACCGTCTGTTACCGAACACAGGTGCCTGCCCGCATATCCTTGCACGCGGGACGCGTCCGCCCCCCCCCATGTGCTATTGTCATCGGATACCTCACCAGGCAGGAGCCATGTATGCTCAACATCGTTACCAGCGTCTCGTTCCGCTACATCGACCCACGCCACAAGGAACCGGGCCCGAGCAGGGAATTCATCAATCAGAACATTCTGCTGCCGCCGGGCGCCCATCTGCCGCGCATCGGTGAAGCGATCGAACTGATGCACTGGGACTTGAACCGCGACATGAAATCCGGCGTCTATTCTGTGCTGTTTGTCCATACACGCATTGCCTTGTTTGATGGCAACGAAAAGCCTTCCGGCTGGCACACCACGATCACCGTGGGGCCGCAGTCCGACGACATCGATGCGCGCTTCCTCACCGCCCCCTCCTGATTGTCGTGCGGCCCTTGTTGCGGCCAGGCGTGAGCACCTAGAATAGTGCTTTATATCAAATAAACATGACCGTGACGGCAGCCGGTGGCGCCGTCACGCGCACGACAGGGAAAGACGACGACATCGATGAGTACACTTGTAGAGCAGGCAACACAGGAAATGACGGCGGCCATCCACGCCTGGTTCGATGAGCGCCTGCAGCGCACCGACCTGGAGCAAGCCGTCAAGCGCACGACCTTGCAAGTGGGCATCTTCAATGAGCTCCTGCTCGACTACAAACCGGGCCGCACCACCGCCGACGAATTCGACCTGGGCCTCGACGACGACGCACGTCCCAGGACGCCGCTGCGTCTTGACGATGCGCAAGTGCGCGAGCTGATCGCGCCGCAGCTGACGGCGCTGGTGCAAACCCGCCTGGCGCCGCTGGTGGATACGCCGATGATCGATTACCGCTTCACCGTCCGCGGCAAGTTCCAGACGGCGCAAGGCAAGCTGCACCTGACCTTGCTGGAATACGTCAACGACGGCAAGCGCCTGGTCTTGCTGGAGAATATACACGCGTACGTCACGCAAAAACTCGAGCACGGCACCCGGCCGACAAAGAAGCTGGAAACGTTCTTCCTGACGCGCCACCTGCTCGATCCTTACCTGTTCCCGCAGCCCGATATCGCGTGGACGATCGCGCAATTCGAGCGCATCGAACAGTTGAACAAATCGCGGCCGCAAGCGCTGGCCGAACATCGCGGCGACATCATCCAGGCCGTGTCGGCCTGGGCGGAAAAGCAGTTCCTGCCGCAGTTCTATGATGTGCAGCAATCAGCCTACCGCAGCACGGAATACACCCTGAAGCCGGGCGCGGCGCCCGATGCGCAGGCGCGGCAAGCGATCGATCTGCTGCTGTATGGCGCCGTGATGATATTGCGCCACGAACCGAGCTACGCCAAATCCAGGGGCCTCGAATTCCTGGAAAGCGCGCGCGAACTGGGCAGCGAACGGGCCGTGCGCATGCTCAAGGAAGGCAGCGGCACCTTCCCCGACGGCGATATCCACGTAAAAAATGCGCTGCTGGAATGCCGCGCCAACGATGTGTTTGCCACGATCAACATCACCATCGCCCGGGAAGAGGAAGAGGCGTATGGGCAGGCGCTGGCCTTCATCACGCATTTGCTGCAAAACGGTTTTCCGAAAAGCTACCAGATCAAGCTCAAATCCAAGGTCAAGGCCTACCTGCCGGTCAAGGGACTGGCGAAATCCGATACGCACCGCTTCTTTGCCAATACCCTCGCCTGGCCCGCCCTGCAGCCGCAGCTGGAAGCGTATGCGCGCGCAGCCATCGAGCAATTCGAATTCTATGCCGACACGGAAGGCGAAAAGAATTGCATGCCCGGCAGCTATGCCGTGTTTGGGCTGGGCTTGCTCGACTCTCGCTATTTCCCGCTGGTGCAGCACTACATGGCCAATGTCGACGAGGAGCACCAGTCCGTGCAGGATCAGTTCACGACCGCCTTCGCCGAACAGCATGGCGTCACGCCCGCCTCCGTTCCCGTGCTGGCGGCGTGCCTGCGCGCGTGCACGGATAACGCAAAGGTGAAAATCCAGGCGGAACTGGAGGATGTGGAGAAACTGGAGTTGTTCTGCCAGCAACTGCAAGGGCTGGAAGGCTATCTGGTGGAACACATGCTGTATCCCGTCTGGGGCAAGCTGGAAAAACTGGCGGCCCTGGCGCGCAAGGCGCAAGGCCGGCGCAAGGAGCTGCTGCTGGCCTTGCTTGAAGCGGCCAGCAAGACGGCCGCCTGAGGTGGACAACGTTGCGTGCGCAACGTTATGACTTTCACCATATATAATGCGGGCGCCGAAATTGCCACAAGGCATCTTTTGGCGCCTGACATTGAATCGTGGAGAAAATACATGCACCAAACACAACAAACATCGCGCATCGCCGTGCTCGCGACCGCCTTTGCCGCCACCATGGCGCTGGCCCAGCCCGCCATCGCCGCCGACGCCGTGGAACTGGCCCCGCTCGATGCGGCCAACCTGTACATCAAGACCATCATCAACCAGGATGAAGCCAGCGTCGCCAAGCTCAACGCCTACCTGCGCCCCACGCGCCTGGCCGGCCACCAGAGCGCCGAATACGCGTCGTACAGCGACTTGAAGGAAGCGGACGCCAAATTCCCAACGGAAACGGGCAAGCTGATCGCCGACCTGTTCCCCGCCGCAATGCGCGCGGCCGTGACCCCGGCAGCCGAACTGCTGGCCGCCAATGTCATCGCCGCCAAGAAGGGCGCCGCCTGCCAGGCCACCAAGGCGGACCCTGTAACGGTGGAAAACGGCATCCAGACGGCCGCCGTCAGCTTCGAATGCCAGATCGTCAAGGTACCGCTTGCATGGGCACCTGCCGCCCAGCAACTGGCGAAGAGCGGTTGCAAAGTCGAGCAATGCAAGGCTGGCCTGCAAAAGATCGCTGCGACCTACACCAGCTCGTCGAAACAGGCGTGGCGCGCCGTATTTGCCGTCAGCCGCGAAAAGAACTCGGAAGCCTGGCGCAACGATTTCGCGCGCGAAACCTTCGATGAAATCTGGGAATACTTGTAATCCTTCACGGATTGATAAACTGCCGATGGATAAGCCCAAACTGACACCAGTCGCCCAGCCCGCAGGCCTGGCATTGCTGCACCTGCTCGCCCCTGAGCATGTGGAGGTCACGCTGGGCGTGCAAGTGCTGGCGCTGGATCTGCCCGCCCTGCACGGCAAGCAATTGCTGGCGCTGCTGCGCCGGCTGCGTGCCGCGCAATCCAACCAGCAGGATTATGCTGGCGCCAGCGTCGAGCAAGCCGAACAGCTGTTTGGCGCCGCCATCGCCGCCGTCAAGACGGAGCTGGCCACGCGCCCGCACATCCCCAACAAGCTGGAAGCGAAGGCCTTGCGCCAGGCGGCGGCAAAAAAGCGTTAATCGAGGCGCAAGCCGGCCGCCAGCACTGCCATCCCGTGCGCGCTGGCATGCCGGCGCCCTTCTATAATGGGAAGCTCTCTTGTTTCCGCTATTGAAAGACGCCCATGCCCACACGATTTTCCCGCCACGTATTGAACTGCGCTATTCTTGCTTTCTCAGGCTTGGCCGCCATGCAGGCGGCCCAGGCCCAACCTCAGCCGACAGGCCCCATCGACGCGCGCGCCGTGTGGCAGGAACGCTCGCTGTCGGCTTGCCGCAGCGAACAATCGACCACCGCGCCCGACGTGTGCCTGCTGCGCACCATGCAGCGCTCGGGTGCCCGCCCGCAAGCCATCGCCGCCGCCAGGATGCTGGTGAAAGCGAACAATCCCGGCTTCATTTCCGCCTGGCGTCCGCTGGGCAAGGCGGCCCTGGCCACCGTCACCTATCCGTTTCGCGCCAACACGAATGAAGGCACTTTGCTGATCGGCAGCGATGGCGCGGCCATCGACGTCGACGAGAACTCCGTGCGCGAGGAAGACCGCGCCACACCGGCCTGGCGCGCGTTTGCCGCCGCCCATCCAGACTCTGTGCCGTTTGCGCCCGCCGACTTCGTCGGCAGCACGGCCACCAGCGATGGCGGCCAGAGCGTGCTGTTTTCCACGCCCCTGATCACCTGCCACGCCTGCGCCGAGGATGGCGCCCTGCTGGTTGCCTACACGATCGACAAGGCGGGAATCGTGCGCGAGCGCAAGCTATTGACGATCAAGTAATGCTGCACCAAAGATAAGATAGAATTGCTTGATGGCATGTCTATACGAGTACATGCCATCGATCCAAACTTACTTATTACAGGAAAACATGCGCCGCTCTTGCCTTGCACTACACCTCACCGCCGCCCTGCTGCTGTCCAGCCCCTTCCACCTCGCCACTGCCGCGCCCGCCGCTACCGCTACCTCCAGCGCGGCCGCGCCGCTCGTCATCGGCGAAAGTTTCAGCATCGATTCGACGGCGCTGCAGGAAAAACGCCACATCAATGTGTACATGGCGCGCGCCTGGGATACGCCGCCCGACGCACCGCTGCCCGTGCTGTACATGCCGGACGGCGGCGTGGCCGAAGACTTTTTGCACGTGGCCGGCTTGCTGCAAGTGTCAGTAGCGAATGGCACCATGCGCCCCTTCATGCTGGTCGGCATGCAAAACACGCAGCGCCGGCGCGATTTGACGGGCCCGACCGGGAATGCGGAAGACCGCAAGATCGCCCCCGTGGTGGGCGGCGCGTCCGCCTACCGGACCTTCATCCGCGATGAGCTGATGCCGGAAATCAAGCGCCGCTACCGCACGACGGGCGAGACGGCCATCGTCGGCGAATCGCTGGGGGGCCTGTTCGTGGTGGAAACGTATCTGCTGGAACCGCAGCTGTTCGACCATTACCTGGCCTTCGACCCCAGCCTGTGGTGGAATCATGGCGCCCTGCCGCGCCAGGCGGCAGCCCTGCTGGCGAAAGGCGCGCCAGGCAAGCACAGCCTGTACCTGGCGTCCAGCAGCGAAGCGGGCATCGCCATCGAAGTGCAGCGCCTGGCCGACGTGCTGCAAAAACAGGCGCCGCCCGGCTTGCAATGGCACCTGGAAAAGATGCCGGAAGAAACACATGGCACGATCTATCACCCGGCAGCCCTGAAAGCATTTCGCAGCGTCTTCAAGCCGGCCACGCCGCCGCAATAAGGGGGACGGCTACGGCGCCGGCAGCGCCTGCCCCATCTGCTCGCGCAGCCAGCGCAGCAAGGTGGTGCGGCGCGCATCGCCATCGAATGGCAGCGGCGACAGCAGGAAATAGGCGCTGCCGTCGCGCCGGAACCCGAAGGGCGCGACCAGGCGTCCGCTGTCGAGGTCTTCGCGCGCCATGAAGACAGAGCCGATGGCCACGCCGAGGCCGGCGCAAGCCGCTTGCAGGCTCAGATAGAAGTGCTCGTAAGTCTGGCTGTCGCCCTGGCCGCCGCCGTCAGCGTCGGCGTCCTTGGCGGCGGCGCGCCAGTGGGCCCAGGCAGCCGGGCGCGACGCTGTGTGCAGCAGGCGCTGCGCGGACAGGTCCCGCCGGCCTTGCCCCAGCAGGGCCGGCGCGCACACGGGCGCAATCCATTCATCGCACACCTTTTCCGCATGCAAGCCCGCATCCCACAGAAAATCGTTGCGGCGCAGCGCCACGTCCACCGCGTCGCGCTGGAACGCCACCGGCCCGCCCGAGGCGAACAGGTGCAGCGGCACCTCGGGATGCCGCTGGTAAAAGTCGCCGAGGCGCGGTATCAGCCACTTCATCGCGATCGTCGGCTCGCACGACACCACCAGCGGCCCCTGGCGCACCGGCTGGCGCACGGCTTCGAGGGCAGCGTCGAGCCGCTCGAATGCTTGCTGGACGGCATCGCGCAGCTGCGCGCCCGCAGGCAGGAGGAACACGCCGCGGTTGCGGCGTTCGAACAGGGGCGTGCCCAGCGACGTTTCCAGCAGGCGGATTTGCCGGCTGACGGCCCCGTGCGTGACGTGCAGCTCCGCGGCCGCCTGGACGAAACTGCCCAGCCTCGCCGCAGCCTCGAAGAACCGCAAGGTGCCAAGCGCCGCCTGCCTAGTCATGATCTGTCACTTTTTCTCACACATATCCACAAGATATCATCGTTTTTCATGGAAGGCCATTATAGGGATAATTTGTCTTCCGGCAGCCCGCATGCGCGCCGCGCCCTTGCCGCACAGGCGAGAAATAGTCACCGATGGCCGTGCGGGCGCCACCACTGTCCAAGGAAGACACATGATTGCATTGCTTGCCGTTGCCCTGATTACCCTGCTCGCATCCATCGTCCCCGGCCCCGATTTCGCGATGGTCACGCGCAACAGCTATCTGCATGGCCGCCGTGCCGGCCTGCTGGCCGCGCTTGGCATCGCGCTGGGCGTGCAAGTGCACGTGTTCTATACGATGTTTGGCGTAGCGCTGCTCATCGCCGGTTCGCCTGCGCTATTTACGGCGATCAAGCTGGCCGGCGCCCTCTACCTGGCCGTGATCGGCTGGAAAACCTGGGCCAACCGCGCCGGACTCGTCATCGACCTGCATGGCGGCGCCAGCGTGCCACGGCGTCAAATCTTGCTCAACGGCTTTCTGACCAATGCCCTGAACCCGAAAACGACCCTGTTTGTCATCAGCACCTATACCCAGGTGGTGCAGCCCGGCACGTCATTGACAGTCCAGTTCGGCTACGGGCTGTGCATGTCCGCCATCCACCTGGCCTGGTTCGCCCTGGTGGCCGTCTTTTTCTCGCAAGCGCGCTTTCGCATGCGCATGGTCAGCCACCAGCGGACCATCGACCGGCTGATCGGCGCGGTCCTGATGGCGCTGGGCGTCGCGCTCGCCTGCGCCAACATGGACAAACTGTAATCTGGCGCGGGACGTGCCCGCCACATCTGGCGGGTAAAATCGGCGGCCCTGCTTTTCCCGCCCGAGTCAGATATCCATGAGCTTTTTGCAATTATTAATCCTTTCCATCGTCCAGGGCTTCGCCGAGCTGCTGCCCGTCTCCAGCTCCGCCCACGTCATCATGGCAGAAAAATGGATGGGGCTGGACCCGACGTCGCCGGAGCTGACCATGCTGCTGGTGATGCTGCATACGGGCACCATGTTCGCCGTCATCGTGTATTTCTGGCAATCCTGGCGCGCCACCTACTTCAGTTCGGCCAGCGCCTTCCGCGGCAATGTGCTGGTGCTCGCGGCCGCCACGGCCCTGACGGGCCTCGTCGGCTTCGGCTTGCTGAAGGGCATTACGCATGTCATGAGCAAGGATGCGCCCGGCTTTGAAATCGAGCACCTGTTCGGCAACGCGAAACTGATGGCCGCCGCGCTGACCGCTGCCGGCGTGCTGATCATTGTGTCGTCGCGCCAGCAAGCGCGCCAGCACGGCACCTTATCCATCGGCAAGGCGATGGTGATCGGCGCCGTGCAGGGCCTGTGCCTGCCTTTCCGCGGCTTTTCCCGCTCGGGTGCCACCATTTCCGCCGGCATCGCCATGGGCGTGCCGCAGCGCCGCGCCGAGGAATTCAGCTTTGCCCTGGCCGTCGTGCTGACGCCGGCCGTGCTGGCCAAGGAAGGCTGGCGCTTCTACCAGGCCGTAGCGAATGGCAGCCTCGATCATCTGCAACACGGCAACAGCCTGCTGCACCTGCTCGGTCCCAGCCTGCTGGGCATGCTGCTGTCGTTCCTGGCAGGCCTGCTGGCCTTGCGCTGGCTGTCGCGCTGGCTGGAACAGGGCCGCTGGCATTTCTTTGGCGCGTATTGCCTGGCCGCCTCCATGGTCGTGTTGTACGTAGGGTAAAATCGCCGGGTTTACAGCTATACACATCCCAGCCAGTTTTACTGAAAGCCAACGATGAATTTCGCCGCCACCGCCGCCCTCTCGCTTGCCATGTCCACCGATGCCTTCGCGGCGGCCGTGGGCAAGGGCGCCGCCCTGCACAAGCCGCAATGGCGCGAGGCGCTGCGCACGGGCCTGATCTTTGGCGTCATCGAAGCCATCACGCCCATCATCGGCTGGGCCCTGGGCAGCGTGGCCGCGCCGTACGTGGAAGCATGGGACCACTGGATCGCCTTCAGCCTGCTGGGTATCATCGGCTTGCTGATGATACGCAATGCCCTCAGCGATAGCGATGAGGAAGAAGCGCCAGCGCAGTCGCACTCGTTCTGGGTGCTGGCCGTCACCGGCCTGGCCACCAGCATCGACGCCATGGTGGTGGGTGCGGGCTTGGCCTTGCTGGGCGCCAACATCGTCGTGACGGCCGCCGCCATCGGTTTTTCCACCTTCGTCATGGTGACGCTGGGCGTGATGCTGGGCCGCGTGCTGGGCACGGTAGCGGGCCGGCGCGCCGAACTGGTGGGCGGCCTGGTGCTGATCGTCATCGGCTGCGTGATCCTGTACGAGCATATCGGCCATCCGGCAGCCTGAGCCCCGGCACGCCGGCCCCGCCTTCCTTCTCGATAGCCGCGGACGGCCTGCCAGGCGGGCGCGCCGCGCACCGTTGCTGGCGTATGATGACGGGAATCAACTTGGCTCCTGCACCCTGAAAGCAGCGATGATGCAATCGACTAAGCAATTCAAGGAAGGCGATACCGTACGCGTCAAATGTGGCGGTCCGGCAATGACGGTACTGTGCGTCGATGGCGATTACTTCACGGGCAAAGAAAACCGTACGGCTGTCTTTTGCGTGTACGAAAAAGACCAGTTCCTGTTCGAGCAAGCCTATCCCGAGTGTGCGCTCGACATCCTCGGCGACGCCTGACGGCAAGCGGCGCAGCCGGCGCCCCGCTTTGTGCTACATTCAATGTTCTGCATTCCTGTCTAGCAAGGTGACCATCATGGAAACTCTTGAGCTGCTTTTTGCCTCGCTGGTGCGCGAAACGGCCGAATCGATACGCGACCACCACGTCCCTTTTGCCATCAAACACGACGAGCGCGCCTATTTCGAGTGGATGGATGGGCATCCGATCAATGGCTATATCCAGGAAGCGTATCGGGAGATCGAGGAAACAGCCCAGCAGATCCGCGCCATTCGCGCTGGATGATGACGCTTGCGGCAAACGTCGATACGGTCGTTAAGCTATGCAGTGAACGTATTGACTTAGATCAAACACTCAGCTGTTCCAATCGAATTGAGAGCCCAAAGCCGGGACAATCAGGTCTGGAGGCGGGAGACATGGATCAGGAACAAAAACACCAGATCAGGGGCTATGAATTTCATGTTGCGGGGGCGCTGGAGAAGGATGGGCGTTACCGGGGCATGATTTTGATTAGCAAGCGTGGCGATACGCAGCAGGTGTACGCCAAGCCCGTGCTGATTGAAACGCCAAGCAGTTTCAAGTCCGTGCATGCGGCCTTGATCGAGGCATCGGCGTATGCCCAGGAACTCATCTATAACGGCGCCATCAAGGCACTGCTGCCGGCCGATGCGCCGCTCGCAGGAAAAGAGGCGCCGCAGCCGCCGGATTTCGTCGGCAATTGACGCTGGCAAGCCGATCCGGGCACCTTGGGGACGCGTATAATGACGTGCTTTCCCGGACAAAAACTCGACACCATGGAATTTGTGAATTTACCGCTGGTCTTCCTGGTCGGCTGCGCGCTGATCGCTTTGCTGGCCAAGAAAAATGGCTATTCGTGGTACCTGTTTTTCTTCGCGATTGCCGTGCCCGCGCCCCTGTTGCTGCTGGCCTTGCCCCATGTACTGGGCGTGGAAACCGCTTCGCTGACCGCCGTACGGCTGGGTACCGTCCTGTTCTTCCCCGTGGCCGGCTTGCTGCTGGCCCTGCGGAGGAAGAGCTGACCGGCAAGTTGCCTCAGCCTGCCTGCACGCCATCGGCCAGGCGCCAGCCGACGGACAGCGCCAGTTGCTGCGCCTCTTTTTCGTTGCTGCAATCGTCGTAATCGCAGGTGTCCGCATACGCACCGCATGCCTGGTTCTGGCTGACGTACGAGCCGACCCAGCGCCCATCGCGGCGCTGGCTGGCCGTGGCGCTGATAATAAAACCTTTGTGGGTAGTGGGATTTTCAAACGACATAATTCCTCCGGTGCAAGAAGCGTCAGGAAGCTGACTGGTCTCCACTGTGCGCCACCTGCCGCCCGCAGTCTGTACGTTTGACCACACACAGAAAGCACGCGCGCGCCTGCCTCGCGGCGCCGGGCAATCGGGTATGATTTCAGCATGTGTGGACGACTCGATCAAAATGACACGGCGCCCGTGCTGGCGTCATCCTTCGGCTGGACCGACGCGGTGTTCGACAGCGAGGCCGAGCCGCACCTGAACGTGTCGCCTGGCACTTACCGGCCCGTGCTGCATATCCAGGATGGCGTCCACAGGGTCGATGACGTCTTCTGGGGCTACCGCCCCGCCTGGGCCGCGCAAGCCGTGCCCGCCCCCGGCAAGAAAAAAATCCCCATCGCCATCAATGCCCGCCTGGAAAAACTCGCTGGCGCCTACTGGAAGCCCTTGCTGCGCGCGGGACGCGGTATCGTCTGCGTTTCCGGCTGGTATGAATGGACGGGAGAGAAAGGCAGCAAGCAACCGTGGCACATCCACCGCAAGGACCGCGCGCCCCTGTTCCTGCTGGCGCTGGCCCAGTTCGGGCCGTACAAGCATAACCGCGAGGAAGCGGGCTTCGTGCTGGTGACGGCCGACAGCATGGGCGGCATGGTCGATATCCACGACCGCCGCCCCGTCGCCGTCAGCCTGGAAGACGCGCACCGCTGGCTCGACCCTGCCTTGACGCCGGAGCAAGCGCTGCATTTGGCGCGCAGCTGCATGCTGGATGTAGAACTGTTCGAATGGCATGCCGTCGATAATCCGCTGGTGCCGTCTGCCAAGCCCAAGCCGCCGCCACCGGCTGCGGCGCAGAGCGCGTTTGACTGGGGAACGGATTAAGGCAATCGCGCCAGCCGTCGCCACAGCGCTTCCATCGGTCCCTGGCGGAACGTCCGCAGCCAGTAGCGGCTCAGCAGTACCTGTCCCGCCATGATGACTACCGCCAGGCCCAGCATCTCGGCCGGACGCAGTGTCGCACCCCAGCCCAGACCCGGCCCCTGCAGCAGCCAGGTGCCGATCAAGGATTGCAGCAGATAATTGCTCAGCGCCATGCGGCCCACGGGCGCCAGCCATGCGCCCAGCCAGCGCAGCATGAAAGGACCGGTCAGCATCAGCGCGGCCACATAGCCGGCCGCCAGCACGGGGCCGCCGGCAAACAGGCACACTTCGAACAGGGCCGTGTCAAACACGGTTTGATACGGATCGGCCACTTGCCACGCGACGGCGCCCGCCGCCAGCAGGTTGAACGGCAAGCCCACGCCCAGTCCCACGGCAAGCACGCGGCGCCACAGGCGCTGGTGGCGCTGCGGCTGCGTCAGCCAGCCACAACGCACGGACAAGATGCCCAGCAGGAACAACACGATGATATGCGGCAGCATGACGGCGGCGTACAGCAAGGAGACGAGGAAATCGTTGGCGCGCAGCTTGGCGACGGCCCACGCACCGCCTTGCGTGTAAATGGCGTAACGCTGCGCAAAACTGTGCAGGTCGCGCGCGATGTCCGGTGCGCCGCCCTGCTGGCCCACGGGAATGAGCAGGCACATGAACAGCAAAAAGCCGGCCGCCACCAGCCAGGCTCGGTTGCGCACGCGGCTGAGCCGGGCTGATGCCAGGGGCAGGATAAGCATGCCGGCGATGGCATACGAGGTCAGCACGTCGCCGCTCCAGATGAGGAAACCGTGCAGCAGGCCGAAGGCCAGCAGCCAGCGCAGCCGGCGCCGATAAGCCGCTCGCGCCTGCTCCCAGCTGCCCAGTTGGCGTTGCAAGGAACGTGTCTGCAAGGCAAAGCCGGCGCCAAACAGAAACGCGAAGATGGGATAGAACTTGAATTGCGCCAGCGCCGCCACTAAAAAAATGACGAGCTGGTCCAGCACGGGCGGCTGCGCCGGCAAGGTGCCATAGCGCAAGGAAATCGTGCCCCAGGCAAAGCCCCATATATTCACCAGCAAGATGCCGAACACGGCAAGGCCGCGCAGCACATCGAGATGCAGCAACCTGCCGGGCCTGGCGGACATGGAGTTCAGGGGCGCGCCAGGGTGGGGTAATCGGTCACCCGCAGGCTGAAGCCGGACGCATCCGATTGCAGGCTCGCCTGGCCGCCGAACGGCAAGGTGACCCGGTGGCGGATGTGGCCAAACTCGAGCCCCGTCAGCACGGGTACGGGCAGGCGCTGGCGCACGTAGGCCAGCATGGCGTCGAAATCGTAGCCGTTATCCATGGGGCTGAGTTTGTACGCGGAAAAATCGCCGAGCACCACGGCTTGCTGGCGGCCAATCACGCCCGCGTGCAGCAGTTGCAGCAGCATGCGCTCGACCCGGTACGGGTGTTCGTTGACGTCTTCCAGGAATAGGATGCCGTCGTCGATTTCCGGGAAATATGGGGTACCGAGCAGATGCACGAGCATGGCCAGGTTGCCGCCCCACAGCTTGCCTTTCAGCTCGACCTGCGGATTGCCCGTTGCCGTACCCGTGACCGTGTGCGTGGGGCCGGCCAGGCACGACCACAGCTGATCGAGCGTAAATTGCTCGGGCTCGTCGCGGATGAAATCGTCGCAGATCATGGGGCCGGCAAAGCTGGCGCGGCCCGTTCTCGCCATCAAGCCCATGTGGAAGGCCGTAAAATCGCTGTAGCCGACAAACAGCTTGCGGCTGTCCGCCATGAGGCCGAAATCGATGTCGGGCAGGATGCGGCTGATGCCGTAGCTGCCACGCAAGGCGATCACCACCTGCACGGCAGGGTCGGCCGCGGCGGCATGGAGCTGCGCCAGGCGGCCCGCATCCGTGCCGCCAAAGCGCTGGAATCTATGTTCGTGATCGTAGTAATTGTGGACGGTGGCGCCTTGCGCCTGCAAGCGGGCGATACCGCGTGCCAAGGCCGCCTCGTCGGGCGCATAACCGCCCGGCGCGACGATGGCGATGCCAATCTCAGGTGTCTTCAAAATATGCCCGGCTAGTCAAGGGGGGGGCGCGCCTGGCTCAAGCTGGCTGGGAGCGCATCTGGGGCGCCATCTTACCTTGCAGATGCACATCGATCAAGGCGAGCAGGCGCTCGATCAGCTGGGGCGGCATGTCGTGCCCCATGCCTTCGATGACTTCCAGCCGGGCGCCCGGGATCAGCGCCGCCGTATCGATGCCGCAGGCGACGGGAATCAGGGGGTCGGCCGCGCCATGGATCACCAGCGCCGGACAGCTGATGCTCGGCAACAAGGCCGTGCGCTCGCCCGATGCGGCGATGGCCACCATTTGCCGCGCCACGCCTTCCGGGCAACTGCCCCGCTGCAGCGCCGCCTCGATGCGCTGGTACAGCAGTTTTTCCGAGACGGGATAGGCGGGACTGCCGATGACGCGCACGGTGGCGGCCATGTGCGCCATCAGTTCGGCGCGGCTGGCGTTGCGTTTCGGGCGTTGCAATAAAGCGTTGCGCGCGGCCCGCGTGGGGCCGGGCAAGCCGCGCCGGCCGCTGCTCGACATGATGGACGTCAAACTGAGTACCTGCTGCGGCGCGCGCGCCGCCATCACTTGCGCGATCATGCCGCCCATCGACACGCCGATCACATGCGCCTGGGCAATGCGCAGGGCCGCCAGCAAGCCCAGCGCGTCTTCCGCCATGTCATTGAGGGTGTAGGAAGTTTTCAGGGGCCAGCCGACCAGGTTTTTCACATAGGCCAGCGGCAGGTAGGGTTTGCCCGCCAGCGCCATCTTGCTCGACAGGCCGCTGTCGCGGTTGTCGAAACGCAAGACGCGAAACCCTTGCTCGACGATGCCTTCGACGAAGTCCGCCGGCCAGGCAATCAATTGCATGCCCAGGCCCATGACCAGCAGCACGCACGGATCGTTGGGGTCGCCGTGGCTCTCATAAGCTATGTTCAGGCCGTTCGCCATGATGGTTGCCATGATTGCCTCTCTTCCAGGAACCAGCACGCAGGCACGATCGCTGCGGCCTTGTAATCAGCATACCACTATTGTGCTTCAGACATGAGACCGGCACGCGGCACTCAGCTGAAGTGTTGCCGCGCCGGTACGGTGCGCGGCAACGGTGACGAATCAACGGTGCTGCTTACTTGGCTTTAGGCAAGGAATCGGCCAGGTCGACCCAGCTTTGCGGCTGCGGTTTGCCCCGTTCGCGCACGCCGAAGAAGGAGACCACTTGCGTGCCGTCCTTGTCGAAGAACTCGACGGAAGTGACGCCGCCGCGCTTGACGACCCAGCCGCTGCGCAGGGCCGTGTCGCGGATGTGCAGGTTGAAGTCCGGGTCCAGCACGTTGAAGAAGCCGCCGGCAGCCATGGTTTTCTCGATCTTGCCGCTGTAGATCTGCGTCAAGCCTTCGTTGCCCAAGAACACCATGATGGCGACCTTGTCCTTCGCCGCGTTTTCCAGCAGGGTGCGCAGCGCTGCAGGCGTCACGCGCTCGACCACGCCGGCCGGCGCCAGGCGCAGGGCCTGTTCGCGCGACAGGTGGAATTCACGCATGATTTGCGCAAACTGGTGCACGTCCGTCATGTCTTTCCAGGCCAACTGGAATTCCTTGACATCGATCTCGGCATCCGGCTTTTCCGCCGCCTTCGGCGCCACGGCCAGCACGTTCAGCTCCGCGCTTTGCTGCGGCAGGCGGAACGTCGCCACCAATTTATCGTAGACAGCCACGCCCGGCTCGTTGCGCAGGTAGATCTTGTGCACGGCCGTGCCGTTGGCGTCAAAAAACTGCAGGCTGCGCGTCGGCTTGCCATCGCGGCCGGCCTGTTCCACGGCAAATGCGTATTTCCAGTTTTCAAAGTGGAAACGCAGATCGATCTGGCCGCCCAGGTAGCCGCCAGCGATATTGCGCTGGCGCGCTTCCGTTTCCGGATCCTGCTTGGCGTCAGCCTGTTCCGACTTGTCGCCCGCCTGCTTGAATTTGCTGGCAACGCCCGTCGTTTCGATCACGCCATTTTCATTGCGCGTGATGGCTTGCACGATGCCCAGGTCCAGCGCGGCGCGCATGATTTCGCGCGGCTGGTTGCCGTCGGCCTGCAGGCGCGTCACGCCCTTGCCGATATTGGTTGCCAGCAATTGCGCTTCGGACACGCCCAGCGCGCGCGCCGCGTCGCGGATCTGCAGCTTCGGCTGCTCCGTGCGCAAGGTGGACCAGCGTTCCGCCAAAGTGGCTGGGGCCGCATATGCGTTTGCAATCAGCAGGCTGCCTAGCAGGGATAGAACGAGTTTGGATAACTTCATAGAGAGACCATTCAATCAAACATGGAAAAAAAGAGGGGCAAGTACCCCTCCCCGGTAAAAATCAATAGTTGATGCTGAGGCTGGCGGCGACGTTGCGGCCCGGCTTGGCGTAGCGCTCGATCTCCGCGCGGCTGGCCACCGTGGTGCCGGCGGACAGGCTGCGCGCAGCGGCGTAATCCCAGTACTTGCGGTCCGTCAAGTTGTACACGCCGACGATGATCTTGGCGTTCTTGTGCACGTTCCAGTAGGTCGACAGGTCGAAGATGGTGTACGACGGCACCTTGAAACGCGGCGCGGTCGTGCCCATCAACAGGTCGTTCGGCGCCTGTTTCTCGCCTGCATGCAGGGCCGTCAGTTCCAAGCCGAACAGCTGGTTCGCATGGTCGTAGCCGAAGGTCAGCGCCGTCTTGGGCGGCGCCACCGAGGCCAGGCCGCCGCTCTGGCCCGTCTGGGTATTGAAGGAGCGTCCCTTGGCCACGCCCGTGGCCAGGTCGACGCGGTAGCCCTGCATGGCAGGCGACCAGGCACCCAGCTCCGCGCGCAAGCTCAGCTCGCCACCCCAGGTGCGGGCATCGCCGATGTTTTCCGGACGGAACAGACCCTGCACGATGGTGGGGAAATTGACCGGATCGTCTTCCTGCGCCACATACTCGATCATGTTCTTGTATTCCGTCTGGTAGACGGAGGCGTGCATGCTCAAGCCCTTGACGATGTCGCCCTTCAAGCCCAGCTCGTAGGCCTGGCTGTTTTCCTTGCGCAGATTCGCATTGCCCAGCACGGCATAACCGGTGCCCGTGCCCGTATAGCTGAAGGAATCATAGGTGCCCGTGCGCTCGGCCGCCGTCGGCAAGCGTGTGCCGCGCGTCACGGTGGCATAGGCATTCATCTGCGGCAGCACTTCCACGGACAGGCTCAGGCTCGGCGTGAAATAGGTATCGCTTTCCTTGCGCACTTCCTTGGCGGCATTGGGCACGGCGATCACATAGTTTTGCAGGTTTTTCGGTTCCAGCTTGCGGTAGTCGGCGCGCAGGCCCGGCGTCAGCACGGCTTTCTTGCCGCCCAGGTTAAAACTGAGGTCGTCGCGCACGTACACGGCCAGCTTGGTGGCATCCATGTCGGCCATACGGTTCTTGCGCGTGATCTGGTGCACGCCTGTGGCGATGATGGTGCGGTCTTCCACCCATGGACGGCGCGATTTGCTCTGCTCCAGCTGCACCCCGTACAGCAGCGCATTGTCGGCATTGACTTGCTTGAACGCTTCCGACGTCAGGCCGATGCTGTCATTTTTGAAGCTGGTATCGATGGTGCGCTGCGACGGGCTGCCGAAGGTGTAGCGGCCTTGCGTCTGGTCATCGATTTTCGCATTCTGCAGATACACCTTCGACGTCAGGCGGTCGAACAGGGCGAAGTCCTTCAACGCCACATCGTGGCCCAGGCTGACGCGCGTACGCTTGGTGGTGGAGTCCTGCTGCACGCCGGTCGGATAATACGTGCTGACCTTGTTGCGCAGATCGCGCTTGTTCTTGCGCTCGAACATGTCGACCGTCAAGTCCAGCTTTTGTTCGCCCGGCAAGGCCCACACCAGCTTGGACAGCAAGGCGTTCGAATGCCAGTCGTCCGGATTGACGGGGGCGCTGCCGCGGCTGTCCGTCTGCTCGCCATCGCGGTGCACGTACACGGCCAGGCCTTGCAGATTGGCGCCGAGCTTGGCGGCACCCGTCAAGGTGTGCGCATTGCTGCGGTCCGCCGTGGCGCGGCCGTATTTATACGCCACATAATGGTCCACGCCTGCGCCCAGGTAATCCTCGGGCGACTTGGTGATGAACGCCACGCTGCCACCCAGGCCAGGATTGGCGCCGCTGGCGGCCGTCGTGCCCGAATCGATGCGCACCTCGCGGAAAGTTTCAGGATCGAAATAGTCACGCCCCGTGCCGAAGGCGTTCAAGGTGGTGCCGTCCGGCTTCGGTGCCGCATCCGGCAGGGAAATGCCATCTACGTCCAGGCTGACCCGGTTGCCTTCCATGCCGCGGATGTTATAGCCCGTGTTGCCCGAACCATCCCACACGCTGCCGGCGCCCGATGCCGCCATTGGCGTGCTGATCAGCGGCTGGTAGCGCACGATGCCTGCCATGTCGCTGACGCCACGGCGCTCCAGGTCGTCGCTGCGGATCACCGTCTTGGTGCCGGCGCGGCGCTCATAGTCTTGCTTGGCATTGACGACGATTTCCGGGAAGACAGGCAGCTTGGCCGGCTCCTGCGCGGCCGTGCCCGCGTTGATGGCGGCCGTTTGGGCCACGGCAGGCAGCAGCGGCGCTGCAAACAGGCCCAGCAAGGCGGCGCGCAGCACCAGGTTGTGGCGGCGGGCAGGCAGGTGGACTGGGGATACAACGGGCGCAGCGAAGCGCTGCAGAGGCACAGTAGTCATGATGATCCGGTCTAAGAGTAAAGGCTGGCTCTTGAACCCGGATCGATAACGATGCGCAAGGGAAGTTTGCTGGCGAAAACAATACTGTAACACGAATCATTCTCATTTGAGAATGGCGAAGTGGTCTAGACAGATGTTATTTCGCAACAGTTATAAAAATGCCAGCCTCGGTGGCTGGCAGGGAGGGCATGCTGGGCAAGGCCGTGGCGGCCCTGCCCTGTCAGGGCTGGTGTCAGGCCTGCGGATTGGCCAGCTTGCGCGCTTCCGCCTGCGCGCGGCGGCGCTCGGCAAAGAAGCGCTTGAGGAAAGCGCCGCACTCGTCGGCCAGCACGCCGCCTTCGATGGCCGTCTGGTGGTTCAACGCAGGCTGCTCGAACAAGTTCAGCACGGAACCGCAGGCGCCCGTCTTCGGGTCGCCCGCGCCGTACACCACGCGCGCCAGGCGCGCATGCAGCATGGCGCCCGAGCACATCACGCACGGTTCCAGGGTCACGTACAGCTCGCAGCCGGGCAAGCGGTAGTTGCCCAGCTTGTCGGCGGCCGCGCGCAGCGCCATCACTTCCGCGTGCGCCGTGGGGTCGTGGCGGCCGATGGGCTGGTTGTAGCCCACGGCAATGACTACCCCATCCTTGACGACGACGGCGCCGACGGGCACTTCGCCCAGGTCCCACGCGTTCTGGGCCTGCTCGAGGGCCAACCGCATATAGCGCGCATCCTGCGCGCTAGCGTGCGTTTCAGTCATCGGTCACTTCTGCCCAGCAATTCGGCGTTTCATGCAGCACCAGTTTATGCAGGTGCAAGCCCGTGCCGAAATGGTCGGTAAACGCCGCCTTCAGGATCTCGAAGGCGATGCGCGCCAGGTTTTCCACGGTGGGAATGCGGTCGATGACGACAGTTTTATGGTCGGGCAGGCTGGCCAGGAAGTCGCGCACGGCCGTGTCTTTTTCATACACGAGGAAGGCGTGGTCCCAGACATCGACCAGGTGCTGCTTGGCCAGGGTTTTCACGTCGGAAAAATCCATGATCATGCCATTGTCGGAATTGCCCTCCGCTTCGATGACCTGGCCGACCAGGGTGATTTCCACCGTGTAGCGGTGGCCATGCAGGTTGCGGCACTGGCTTTTGTGGTCGGGAATGCGGTGGCCCGCGTCGAATTCGAGCTTGCGTGTGATAGTCAGCATATTATTTGATTAAGGTATTTGCAGGAGTTTATGGGTTTGCAGGCTCAGCTTCCACTTCGGGTTGCTTTTGCACGTCTCGATGGCCAGCTTCATGTTGTGCGCGGCCAGGGGGCCGTCCATCGCTTGCACGAAGAAATTCTCGAAGTCCAGTTGTTCGTAGGCGGCCAGGTCTTGCTGGAACTGGGGAATGACCACCTTGATTTCATTACCCTTGTGCACCACCAAGGTGGAGCCCATCTTCGGGCTGACGCAGATCCAGTCCACGCCGGCCGGCACGGGCAAGGTGCCGTTGGTTTCGATGGCGATGGTAAAGCCCACCGCATGCATGGCGTCGATCAGGCCCGTGTCCAGTTGCAGCAGCGGTTCGCCGCCCGTAAACACCACGTATTTGCTCGGCGCGTAGCTGGCCGGCCACAGGCTGTCGATCAGCGCGGCCAGTTCCTGCGGCGTCTTGAACTTGCCGCCCAGTTCGCCATCGGTGCCGACGAAATCCGTGTCGCAGAACTGGCACACGGCCGTGGCGCGGTCGCTTTCGCGGCCCGTCCACAGGTTGCAGCCGGAAAAGCGGCAAAACACGGCTGGACGGCCCGCATGCGCGCCTTCGCCCTGCAGGGTGTAAAAAATCTCTTTGATGCTATAAGTCACTGTATTTCCTAAGAGCTGGCTGGCGTCATCGCGCAGGGCGAACGCATCGAGGCTGGCGCACTGCGCCGTCACCGCAAAAGCCGATTGACAACCCTCTATTATATGCCGCCACGACACTTCCCGTGCAAATGCCGTGCCTGCCACCTGCCGCCGCGGCATCCAGGGGGCAAGAAAGCCACACAGGCAGGCATAACTGCGCAGCTTTTGCGTTTAGACAATATAAATAGCCCCAAGTTAATATATTTTCTGTAAGAGCATTGCCTGATGGAAAACATTTTTGGGGAGCATGGACATGCTGCAACGCTGGATACGTCCGCCTTACCGCCTGAGCATTCTGGCCTGCCTGGCGGCCGCTGCACTCGCTTCCCTGCACGCGGGCCATGCCGCCGGGCCGATGCTGCAGACTGGTGCAGCGTCCCCTTCGATGCTGGCCTGCGCCGTCCTGCTCGGTGCGCTGGCGCTGCTGCTGTGGCGCCTGCGCCGCCTGGCGCTGCGCCTGCAGGCGCTGGAACAGCTGCGCGCGGAAGCCGAGCAGGCGCGCCTGGCGGGCGAGCAGAACAAGGCGCGCGAACAGGAGCGCCTGCGCATCGGGCGCGACATCCACGACGACCTGGGCCAGCATCTGCTGACCCTGAAAATCGACCTGGCCATGTTGCAGACCAGCACGCATGACGCGGCGCCCTTGCTGGCGCGGCAACTGGCCATGATGGCGCGCAATGTCGACCTGAGCATCGCGGCGCTGCGCTGCGTCATCCACGACCTGCGCCCGCCTGCCCTCGACGCGGGCCTGCAAGCGGCGTGCGACGGCTTGCTGGCGGATTTCAAGCGCACCACGGGCATCGATTGCAGCTGCGATTACCGGCTCGACGCCGCCGCCGGCAGCGCGCATGGCGCCCTGCTCTACCACGCGCTGCAGGAAGCGCTGGCGAACATCGCCCGCCATGCGCGCGCCACGCATGTCCAGCTATGCCTGCAGCAAACGGGCGCCACCCTGGCATGCCGCATCAGCGATGACGGCGTCGGGCTGTCGGGCTCGCCACCGCGCCTCGGTTGCGGCCTGTCCGGCATGCATGAGCGCGTGGCCGCCGCCGGCGGCAGCCTGCACATCGAAAGCCACAGCGGCGCCGGCACCACCTTGCGCGTGTCGCTGCCCCTGCCAGGCTGCCACGATGAGGCGACGCTCCATCGGTGAAAATATTGCTCAATATCAACACCATCGACTCTCCACATTGCATCATGGCCAGCGAGCCAGCCCCATTCACCCCGAGAAGGACGCTTACATGCCGGATAGCCATGCACATGCCAGCGCATCGCCCTGCGATGCAGCCCAGGGTTTCGCCGTCAAGATGATGGAATTGCTGGTGGTGCCCACCTTTGTCCTCGACGCGCATGGCCAGGTGATGATCTGGAACCGCGCCTGCGAGCAATTGACGGGCGTGCCGGCGGCCGAAGTGCTGCGCACGCGCGAACCGGGCCGCTGCTTCTACAACGACGAGCGCCCCACCCTGGCCGACCTGCTGCTGGCCGGGCGCGGCGGCGACATGCGCGCCCTGCACGCGCAACAGCAATACCGCAGCAGCACGGGCAACAATCTGTGCGCGGAAAACTGGTGCGACATGCCCCGCACGGGACGGCGCCGCTACCTGGCCGTCGATGCCAGCCCCATCTATGGTAATCACGGCGAACTGATCGCCGTCGTCGAAACCCTGCGCGACATGACGGATGAAAAACGCGCGCATGTGGAGCTGGAACGCCTGGCCACGCGCGACGGCCTGACGGGCCTGGCCAACCGGCGCTGCTTCGACGACACCATCCTTGCCGAATGGCAGCGCGCCCAGCGGCAAGGCCAGCCCCTGTCGCTGCTGATGGTCGATGTCGACAATTTCAAGGAATACAACGACAGCCACGGCCACCAGGGCGGCGACCTGTGCCTGCGCAAGGTGGCCGGCGCCGTGTCCAGCGAAATGCGCACGAACGATCTGGTGGCCCGCTATGGCGGCGAGGAATTTGCCGTCATCCTGCCGAACCAGTCGCTCAAGGGCGCGGCCATCGTGGCCGAACGCATCCGCCAGCGCGTGGAGCGGCTGCAACTGCCGCGCAAGCGCGCCGATGGTGCCAGTGCCTGCGTCACCGTCAGCATCGGCGCCGCCACGGCCCTGCCCGGCCCCGGCACGGAACTGGGACAATTGATCCACACGGCCGACTGCGCCCTGTACCGCGCCAAGCACCTGGGCCGCAACCGCATCAGCCTGCCAGAAACGACGCTCACCTAGGCAACAAGGAAGCACGACCAAATTTGGTGTATATTTGGTCCTATCGTATTTTTTTCGCTTTCGGAGCCGCCATGGACCTCAAGGAACGCATCAAGCCGATTTCCTATCTCAAGGCCAATACCACCGAGATCGTCAACAGCTTTGACGCGGGCCAGGACGAGCCCATCATCATCACGCAAAATGGCGAAGCGAAGATGGTCGTGCTGTCCATGCGCGCGTATCAGGAAGGCAAGCGGCAAGCGCGGCACATGCAGGAGCAGCATGCATTCATGAAACTGATCGCCATGGGCAACCAGGACATCGCGCGTGGCGATGTGGTGTCCGAAGAAGACTTCCTGGCCCGCCTTGACCAGGTTTGAGATGGCGCGCATCGTCGTGCTGAAAAGCGCGCAAGCCGATTTCAATGAACTGCGCAGCGACTTCAAGGCGCGCCACACGGCGGCCGCCCATGCCCAGTTCATCGCGGCTTTCCGGCAATTATTTGCCGATCTCAAGACCTTCCCCGACAGCAGCACGCCCGTCGAAGCCGCCCGCGAAGTCGGCATGGATGTGCGGCAACGCCTGTGCGAAGCAATCCGCGTCGTGTATCACCATGAGCGCGCGCACGGCATCGTGTACATCCGCATGTTCTTGCCCACCAAACGCGACTTCCTCGCCCACTTGACGGCGCGCATCCTGCGGCCCGACTGTTAGCCCCTATGCAGGGCGGCACGAATATTCTATGCTGCGGCGTTGCACTTTCCACATTCCAAGAAAAGAAGGAGCCCCCGTGTCAAGAATCATGCCCGTTTTATTACCCGCTTTCGCCCTGGCCCTGTCGGCCATGGCTTCGTCGAACCTGGGTGCCGCGCCCGTCAAACCGGCCGCCGCCCACGGCGCTGCCGCCAGCAAGGCCGATTTGCTGCCGTTCAAGGCAACGGAAAAGACCCTGGCCAACGGTTTGAAGATCATCATCGTGCCGACCGGCTTCCCCAACCTGGTTTCGCTGCAGATTCCCGTGCAGACGGGTTCGCGCAATGAAGTCGAGCCGGGCAAGTCCGGCTTTGCCCACTTTTTCGAACACATGATGTTCCGCGGCACCAAGGCTTATCCGCCCGAAAAATACCAGGAAGTCATCACCCGCGCCGGCGCGCGCCAGAATGCGTATACGAGCGACGACCTGACGAATTACCACACGACGTTTGCCAAGCAGGACCTGGAAACCGTGCTGAAGGTGGAGGCGGACCGCTTCCAGCATCTCGACTATGCGGAAGACGCGTTCAAGACGGAATCGCGGGCCGTGCTGGGCGAATACAACAAGAACAGCGCCAATCCCGTCTCGAAACTGTTCGAAGTGATGCGCGACAGCGCCTACACGACACATACCTACAAGCATACGACGATGGGTTTTATCCAGGACATCGAAGACATGCCGAACCAGTACGCGTATTCGAAGGTCTTCTTCGACCGCTGGTACCGTCCCGAGCGCACCACCATCATCATCGCCGGCGACGTGGAACCGCAGCAAGCCATCGCGCTGGTGGAAAAGTACTGGAGCGCCTGGCAGCGCGGCAAGCAGCAGGCGGCCGTGCCCGTGGAGCCAAAGTCGCATGGCCCCGTCTACAAGCACGTGGCCTGGCCCACGCCGACCCTGCCGTGGGTCGCCGTCGGCTTCCACGCGCCCGCGTTTTCCGTAAAGGACAAAGACCAGGCCGCATTGGCGACCCTGCTGTCGCTGTCGTTCGGCCGCACCTCGCCGCTGTACAAGCGCCTGGTGCAGAACGAGCAAAAGGTCGACCAATTGTTCGACATGACGCCGGAGCGGGTCGACCCGACCCTGGCCGTGCTCGGCGCGCGCGTGAAAAACATCGATGATGCCGTCTACGTGCGCGACGCCATCCTGGCTACCGTGGCGCAGCTGCGCGATACGCCAGTGAGCGAAAAAGACCTGGCGGATGCCAAGTCGGCGGAAAAATACGGCTTGATCCGCTCGCTGGACAACACGGAGCAGATCGCCGGCACCCTGGCTTCCTTCGTGCATTTCGACCGCTCGTACGCCACCATCAACCAGTACTACCGGCTGATCGATACGCTGACGCCGGCCGACCTGCAGGCGGCCGCGCGCAAATACCTGACGGACGACGGGCTGGTAGTGACGACCCTGTCGCACCAGCCGATGGCGGCCGCCATCGCCACCACGCCGACACTGGCCAGCCTGCTGCCAGCCGCCTCGAACGCGAAGTTCGACGTGCTGGTGCAAAAGTCCGCGCTGCCGCAAATCCGCTACAAGCTGCTGTTTACGGCCGGTTCCGCGCAAGATCCGCAAGGCAAGGAAGGCCTGGCCGCGCTGACGGCAGCCATGGTGGCGTCCGCTGGTTCGTCCGAGCGCAAGATCGACGAGGTCAACCAGGCCCTGTTCCCGCTGGCCGGCAGTTTCAGCCAGCAGACGGACAAGGAAATGACGACGTTTACGGGCTCCATCCACAAGGATAACTGGACGCAGTTCAACGCCATCGCCCTGCCGCTGCTGCTCTCGCCCGGTTTCCGCGAAGACGACTTCCGCCGCCTGAAGGATGCGCAAAAGAATGCGCTGCTGCTGGACCTGAAGGACAATAACGAAGAGGAATTCGCCAAGGAACGCCTGCAAACCAATGTCTACGCGGGCACGCCGTACGGCCACCCCGTGCTGGGCACGGTCGCCGGCATCGACGCCATCACCCTCGACGATGTGAAACAGTTCTGGAAGAGCGCCTACGCGCAAGGCGCCGTCAAGGTGGGCATTTCCGGCGACGTGTCCGACGCCATGACGGCCTCGCTGACGCAGGCGCTGGCAAGCTTGCCGGCCGGCCCCGGCTTGCCCGCCACCGTGAAACCCGTCGGCCGCAAGGCGCAGGGCCTGGAAGTGGAAATCATCGAGAAGAACACGCGCGCCACGGCGATTTCCTTCGGCTTGCCTTTGGAGGTGACGCGCACGCACCCGGACTTCCCCGCCCTGTGGCTGGCGAAGACGTGGCTGGGCGAGCACCGCGCCTCGAATTCCTACCTGTATCAGCGCATCCGTGAAATCCGCGGCATGAACTATGGCGATTACGCGTACATTGAAGCGTTCCCGCGCGGCATGTACCAGTTCTTCCCGAACCCGAACCTGGGCCGCAAGGCGCAGCTGTTTGAAATCTGGATCCGCCCCGTGGCGCCGGACAACGCCCACTTCGCCCTGCGCGTGGCCCTGACGGAATTGGGCAAGCTGGTCGACAACGGCCTGACGCAGGACGATTTCGCCACCACCCGCGATTACCTGATGAAGAACGTCTTCGTCATGACGTCGACACAGGACCAGCAGCTGGGCTATGCGCTCGATTCGCAATGGTATGGCACGCCGGAGTTCACCAAGCTGATGCGTGATGGCTTGTCGAAACTGACGGTGGCGGACGTCAACCGCGCCATCAAGCAGCACCTGTCGGCGCAGAACCTGTCCGTGGTGATCGTCGCCAAGGATGCGGCCGGCTTGAAGGAAAAGCTCGTCAGCGACGCGTTTTCGCCCATCAAGTACGACGGCAACAAGCCGCAGGCGCTGCTCGATGAAGACAAGGTCATCGGCGCGATGAAGCTGAACATCAAGCCGGCCGCCGTCACCGTCACGCCGGCGGCGCAGGCGTTCGCGAAGTAAGCGTTTTGCCAGATCAAGCTCGTCCGGCAAGCTGCATTGGACGAGGTTGATCTGGCATTCGGCGCGGCCAAACCCGCCTTCAAGCCTTAAATCCCGGTCTTGGTCGCAAAGTATCATCTTGGCAATCGGCTTATCCGCATACTGTTTTTCGACTCTTCCCGAGTGAAAACCATGACAAGGATAGCCATGCACCTGCTCCATCCCCACCTTTACGCCACGTGCATCCTCGCCGCTGCCGCCCTGCCGGGCGCCCTGTACGCGCAGGCGCCGGCCCTCGCCGGACAGTGGCAATTCCAGACGGCGACAGGCACGACCACGACAAATGGCGTCGAGGTCGACCTGATCGACACGGGCATCCTCGACATTACTGAAGAGCAAGCCGGCTGGCGCGCGACGATCGCGTGGCTCGACGAACGAGGCCAGCTCACGCCGCCGCGCACGGTCAAGGGTACGCCAGGCCCTGCCGGCACCATTTTCAGGCACGGCGGCAAGCGCGTCAGCACGGGGCGCAACGGCCAGGACATCAGCACCGAGGTGACGATACGCTGGACCTTGCAAGCCAAGGGCGACGTGCTGAGCGGCGAACGCCTGGTCGAAACCGATGAGAATGAACCCAAGCCTGTGAGCGGCACGCGGCTGAAGGAACGCTATGTGCCGCCGGCACTGCCGGCCGCGCCGCCAGTGGCAAGCGGCGCCGCGCGCGGCCCTTCCACGCCGGCCGAACGCGCGCGCGTGGTGCAGATGGCGCAAGAGGCGCAGCGCGATCCCCTGGCCGTGCAACAGCGCGACGGCGCCTGGCTGGGCGCATGGATCGAGGCGATTCCCGACTTCACCTTACCGGCCAGTGCGCTGGAAAGCTGGCTGGCCATCGCCAGCCAGGCCGCCATCCGCGAGGCAACAGTCTTTCAATACCTGGCCAGCGCGATGGCTTTCCAGATCGAACACCCGGACCAGGCCGGGCAGCAAAGCGCCAGCGACCTGGCGGGGATGCAAGGCGTGCTGCGCGCCTACGAAACCCTGCTGCGACAGGATAAGCTGCACCGTTCCGCCAAGCTGGACGCGGCGCTGGCGGCGCGCCGGCAAGACAGGCTGCCCGCCTTCCTCGCCACGCTGTCCGGCAGGGATGCTGGCATTGAAGCGACGACATCGCCATCCAGCGACGCCACGGCGCGCCGGATTGTGGCGCTGGGCACCAGCGAACCGCGCGCAATGGACTGGCTCGACATCCTGAGCAACCGCTTCGGCGGCCGCATGGCCGGCAGCGATGCCTACACGCATGCGGCACAATGGGCGCGCATGCAGCTGCAGCAATGGGGTGTGCAAGCCGAGCTGGAAGAAGCGGGCCAGATGCCCGTCGGCTTCAACCGCGGTCCCTGGTCGGGCAAGATGCTGGTGCCCCGGGAGCAGCCGCTGCGCCTGGCGACGCCCGCCTATACGGCCGGCACGCGTGGCGTGCAGCAAGGCCTGGCAATCGTGGGGCCGGCCACCCTGGAAGAGGCGCTGGAGCGCGCCGCGCAATTCAAGGGAAAATGGGTGCTGACCGGCGGCGAAAACAGCGGTGGCGGGCGCGATGGCAAGACCGTCCACCAGCCCAGGGCCATCACCCGCGTGCTGATGCAGGCCGGCGCCCTCGGCACCATCCAGTCTGGCGAAGAACCGCTGTATGCCGCCAGCGCCGCGCCCGCCGCGTGGGCGGCCCTGCCGACCTTGCCTGACATCAAGCTGGCCGCGCCACAATATGCCGACATCCGCCAGCGCCTGGCGCGCGGTGAAGCCGTGACCCTGGAGTTTGACATCCGCAACTGGTTCTATCCGGGGCCGGTGGCGTATCACAACGTCGTCGCCCGCATTCCGGGCACGGAAAAGCCGGAGGAAATCGTACTGATCGGCGCCCACCTCGACAGCTACGATGGCGGCACGGGCGCGGCCGACAACGGCGGCGGCGTGGCCACCATGCTGGAGGCGATGCGCCTGCTGGCCAAGTCCGATGCCAGGCCGCGCCGCACCATCATGCTGGCGGCCTTCGGCGCGGAGGAAATCGGCCGCAAGGGTTCGTTCGCATTCGCCGAGCGGCATGCGGGGGAATTGCACAATATCGTCATGATGCTGAACCGCGATGGCCGGCCTGGTGCCATCGACGGCATTGCGATTCCCTCGGCGTGGAAACCCGTATTTGGCCGGGTTGAACAGGCCCTGCAAGACATCCACCCCGTGTTCGGCTTCGCCACGACCATCAACGACGTGCCGCGCGATGCCGGCAAGGCGATGAATGCGCGCGCCGGCAGCGATGACGCCGTCTTCAGCCAGCATGGCGTGCCGACGCCGAAATTTACCGTGCTCGGCGATTTCGACTATGCGCGCGTGCATCACACGGTGCTCGATACCTATGACAGCGTGCGGCCTTTCAGCGCGGCGCAGCAATACTCGGCCATCGCCATCGCCTTGAGCGCGTATGAAGTGGCGAATGCGCCGGAGGAGCTCAGCCGGAAGGGCTACTATCGCGCCGTCAAGGCGGCGCCATAGTCTTTCCCGCCAGCGTCACTCGAAGGGATTGGCCACCGACGTCACTTCGGGCGGCGGCAGCTGGTCGGGCAGTTCCTGCTTTTCCAGCTGCGCCACCACGTCGCCCAGCAGTTTTTGCAGCTGTTTCGCCAGGGCCAGGCCCGGCTTGTCCAGGGTCAGGTCGATGTCGCCGCTGATGCTGATGCGGTCGATGCGGTTTTCGATAGTCAGGCTGCCAATGTCCAGCACATCGCTTTCATTGGCATACGGGACGAATTTCTTTGCGCACATGGGATTTCCTTTTTGACGGTCTTATTTCTTGGACTTGCTCTTTACCTTGGGCAAACTCAGCATGCGCAACTTTTGCTGGCGCGTCAGCGACGGTAACAGATCGATGCCTATCCTGTCTTCCAGTTGCGCAATGCTCAACACTTCATACGTCTTGGTATCGACGTTTTCAATGAAGTAGGCGGCACCGGCGCGCTGGCGCGGGCTGTAGACGGCCTTGTACAGATGGCTGGGCACAATGACTCTTCCCACCTTGCGCAGGTTGCCGCCAATAAAAGCCGGGCCCGTGATCACGTACAGGTCGCCTTCCTTCTTCGCCATCTTGCGCACGGCGCCCTCGATGCCGGCCCACACATAGCGGTTGTTGCGCGCATCCTGCGGCACCATGTTGGCCAGGGTAAAGCTGTCGCGCTGGCTCTGGCGGTCCGGCATGTCGCCGTTGGGCGCCATGTGGCCACGGTCGAAGCCGCTGCGCGCATAATCGGCCAGTTCCGCGCGCTGGGCGGCGGGCAGCTTGCGTTCGGCATGGAAAGAGTTTTCGCGCGACAAATCCTGTGCCGCTTCCAGGTTGTTCGCCGTCAAGTGTTCAGCCGACCACAGCGGCGTGCGCGTGATACCCGAGTGCATCACGCCAAACACGTTGTAGCACAGCTCCTTGGTGGCCACGTCCAGCTTGGGGTTGGTGATTTCCGGCTTGCGGCCATCGACGTAATGGGCAGGACAGGCATCGGCATGCGCCAGGTTCGCGGCAAAGGCGGAAGCCAGCAGGCCGCACGCCAGGGTCAGCCTGGCGATCGATCGTTGAATCATATTTCCCTCTGAAATCTTGCAGGCCAGCATTCTAGCGGACGCCGGCCCTCAGCACCAAGCTGCACAAACCTGGCGTGCGCGGCAAAAAACAGGCGTACAGGCGGTCCTGCGCAGAGCTGGCGCAAATAAAGGCCAACAGGCCGCGCACAGCCATTCATATCTGCTAAGATTGCCTTGATTTGTTCGCATCGACCATTCAAGATTTGGAGAGCATATGATCAAAAAAACCCTGCTGCTGATCGTTGTCGTCGTCGCCGCCATCCTCGGCTATGCCACCACCAAGCCCGACACCTTCAGTGTCCAGCGCGAAATCACCATCAAGGCCCCGCCCGAGAAAATCGCCGCCCTGATCACGGACTTCCACTACTGGGCCGCCTGGTCGCCGTGGGAAAAGCTCGATCCGGCCATGCGCCGCACGTTTACGGGGCCGGCCAATGGCCTGGGCGCGCAATATGCGTGGACGGGAAATGACAAGGTGGGCGCCGGCCGCATGGAAATCACGGAAGCGGCCCAGCCCGAACGCACCGTCATCAAGCTGGACTTCCTCAAGCCGTTTGAAAGCCATAACACCACCACCTTTACCATGGCGCCCGAAGGCGATGGCACCAAGGTGAACTGGACCATGACGGGCCCCAGCCCTTACGTCAGCAAGGTCATGACGGTGTTCGTCAGCATGGATACCATGATAGGCAAGGATTTTGAAAAAGGCTTGAACAACCTGAAGGCGGCGGCGGAACGCTAAGCCCGCTCACCGCCACCAGACACAGGGCCCGCGCGGCCCTGTTTTAGTTGGCGCCGCCCCTTGCGGGGGGCATGCTTAGCTCAGAACTGCTCGATCCAGGCCGCCAGGTGGTCTGGCGTGAGCGCCGGTTCAGCCTGCACCACCTTGCCTTGCAAGCCTTGCTCCGTCTTGCTGAGCTGCAAGGACCAGCCGCGCCGCGCCAGCCACAGCAAGCTGGCCAGCCAGAACGAGTGGATGGGCGAGACGGGCGTGGTGGTCGGCGTTTCCAGGAATTCCGTCAGCAGCCGGCCATCGAGAAACAGCGCCGTGCCGCCCTGGTTTTGCAGCGCCGCGCCAAACACGGGCAGCAGCATGTCGATCGTCTGTTCCACGCCGCGCCCCGGATAGTCGCGTTCGAGCGTGTCGAGCTGCTGGCGCACGGCGGCGGCAAAGGCCGTACCGCGGAAGGCTTCCGAGCTGACCAGGTCGGCATAATCCATCAGCAGCCAGTCCGGCTCGGGCGGCGTGACGCCGGCCGTCAGGGCAGCCGACAAATACGCTTCCACGGGCAACTGCTGCTCCGGACCAGCGAGGCTGGCGCACAGGGCGTAGAGGGTGCCGATGCGGTTGGCGACGGCTTGCCGCTGGCGCACCATCAGCTTTTCGCGCAGCAACTGGGCGTGCTCGTTGCGCAAGCGCGCCAGTTCCAGCGCCTGCTTGAGTTCCATGCGCAGGGCCGCGATATCCCACGGCTTCTGGATGTAGCGGTGGATCTGCCCCTGGTTGACGGCTTCCACCGTGTGCTCCAGCTCGGAATACGCGGTGGTCAAAATGCGCACGATGTGCGGATGGCGGTCCCAGGCGTACGACAACAGCTCGTTGCCATAAGCGCCGGGCATGCGCTGATCCGACACCAGCACGGCGATGCGGTCGGCCTGCTCGTCGAGGATGCGCTTGCCCTCCTCGACCGAGGTGGCCGTCAGCACGACGGCCAGCGGTGCGATAGCGCGCTGGAAATATTTGAGGGCGTTGGCCTCGTCATCGACATAGAGTATCGTCGGCAAGCCTTGCGCCGGCTCACGCTGAGCCGGTAAACGCAGATTGGCGTCAATCATGCTCGTTCCTTATATGTACTGGAAAATTCAGGGTTACCGTGGTGGAAGTGCCAAACTCGGTGGCGATATCGAGGTTGCCGCCGAACGACTGCATCATGCGGTGACAAAACACCATGCCCCAGCCCTTGCCTTCGCCGCCGCTGGCACTGACGGGGTCGATCAACAGCTGTTCGACGATCTCGGGGGCGATGCCGGCGCCATTGTCGCGCACCATGATGCGGCCGGCGTCGATGCGGATGCCGATTGCCGGATGGGCTTGCTCGCCGGCCGAGCGCAAGGCATTCGCCAGCACGGACGATAAAATCAGCGCAACGCAATTGGGCGACTCGGCAATGGAGAAATCGTCGCCCACGTCGACCGTGATGGCGGCGCGCTGGGCCGTGCTCAAGGGATAGCTGTCGAGCAAGGCGGCCAGCAGCTGGCGCGCGCTGCCGGCGCGGCGTCCACCCTGCATGCCCGGCCCGGCACTGGCCAGGCGCACCGTGTCGATAAAGCTGGCCAGGACGGACAGGCAATAGCGCGCATTGTCGTGCATCAAGGCAGCCGCTTCGCCGATCTCGGCCTGCGGTGCCGCGTCCGCCTGCGCGCGCCGCGCGATGCCGCGCGCAAAATTGGCGATGGCCGCCAGCGGGGTGTTCAATTCATGCGCGAGGAAAGCCAGCGATTCCTCCATCGCCACCAGGCCCTGGCGGCGCGCGGCGCGCTCGCGTCCCGTCTGCACGGCCAGTTGCAGCGCCGTTTGCATGGCGGGCAAGTCGAGCGGCTTTTCCAACAGGCGGAACACCGCGCCGCCGTTGATCAGTTCAAGCAGCACGTCCTTGTCCGCATACGCGGTCACCAGCATGCAGACGATGTGCGGATAGCGCTGCGCCACTTCCTGCAGCAATTCGCTGCCCAGGCGATCCGGCATGCGGTAATCGGTGACGAGCACGTCGATCTGGCCGGCGTCGTCTTGCAGCAGAGCGAGCGCCGCATCGACGCTCTGCGCCGTCAGCACGCGGTAGCGTGGCCCGACGGCGCGCTCGAAATACTTGCAGGCGAGCGCTTCATCGTCCACGTACAGCACGCTGGCGCGGCTATCGTTATCCATGCTAGCGGCCCTCCCAATCGGAGCGCTGCAAGTCGAAATTCATGCTGGCCCACACGCCCAGCTCGCTTTCGGCGCTGAGGGTGCCGCCGTGGCGCTCGATCACGCCATAGCTGATGCTCAGGCCCAGGCCCAGGCCCTGCCCCACTTCGCGCGTGGTAAAGAACGGTTCGAACACGCGCGCCAGGTTTTCCGGCGCGATGCCGGGGCCGTTGTCGCGCACGCTGATGCGCAGGCGGTTCTCGTCCCAGTGGGCCGTGATGCGGATCTCGAACGGCGGCGCATTGCCCTTGCGCATGGACAGCACGGCATTGCCCAGCAAGTTGATCAGCACGCCCACGATGGCCGCCTCGTCGCCGCGCACCAGGGTGTCGACGGGCAAGTCGTGGCTGATGCTGACATTTTTCGTTTCATGCCCCACCAGGCGGATGGCCGCGTCGAGCGCGCTGCGGAACTGGAAATGCCCCGTTTCCAGCTGGTTGCCGCTCTTGCGGTAGGCAAAGGTCTTCAAGTCGGACACGATGTGCTGCACGCGCAGCATGCCCTGCTTGGCGTCGGCCAGGCATTCGCTGACCAGCGCGCTTTGCTGGGCGGCCGGGTCTTCGATGGCCACCTCGATGGCCATCATGCAGAAATTCACGGGGTTATTAACTTCATGCAGCATGCCGGCGGCCAGGGTGCCGATGGCGGCCATTTTCTCCTGCTGCAGCATCTGCCCCTTGATATCGGCCAGGCTCTTGTTGGTTTCTTCCAGCTGCGTGTTCTTTTGCGCCACTTCCGCCTTCAGCTGGAACAGCATGAAGCGGGCGCGCTCATTAAAATAGGTAAATACGGCGCTGATGCTGGCCGACATGATGAGGAACAGGCAGTTGACGACAAACGTGCCCGGCAAGTCGAAGCCCCCCGCATGCCAGGCGCAGGCGGCCACGTACAGCAGGCAGGAGATGGCGCCGAAGACCATGTTTTGCCACAGGCCGAACGCCAGCACGATGCCCGACGAATAGATGGCCAGGGTCATGCCCACATAATAGATCGAGGTGGCGCCTTCCGTGACGGCGATCATCCAGGCGATCATGATTTGCGGCAGGATCAGCCAGACAAACGTCAGGCCCTGGATACGGTCTTGCGCCCAGCGCGTGCGCATGGCCAGCACGACACAGAAGATCAGCACGGACACGACGATGCGCGCGCTGGTAAACGCCGACTGCTTGTCCGGGTACAGGGCCGAATCGAGGCCCATGCCCAGCAGGATCAGCACGATGCCCGTGTACGCCCCGCCGCGGCTGAATTCCAGGCGGAAGTCGCGCAAAACGGCCGTGTAGCCGGCGTGCAGGCCTGGAGTATCCATCAAGGAATGCTCACTTCCGCGAACACATTCACGCCCGTCGCGTCGACATAGATCAGCGGATCCGTTGCATGTTCGGGCAGCAAGGCCGACAGGCCTTCTTCATTGCGATAGATCAAATGCCACTCCAGCAAATGCTCCATGCCGAACTTGCCCGGATTGTTCGCGTGCACATTGGTGACGAGCAAACGTCCGCCCGGCCCCACGCGCGAGGCGAAGTGCATCAGCAGGCGCGCGCACACCTTGTCGGACAGGTAGTCGAACAGGCCGGCGCAATACACGGCGTCGAAACTGCCGGGCAAGCCCGTAATGCCCGAGCCATGGCGGCGCTTGAGCAGGTTATGCACGGAATCGTGCACATAGTCGATCTCGACCACGCGCCCCGTGCGCTGCATGATGGTGGTCAGGCGCGCGCGCGTCCAGTCCAGGGTCTCGCTGCTGAAGTCGACCAGTTCGAAGGCCAGCCATTGCGCATCGGGACAGGTTTCCAGGAAACGCTGCACTTCGATGGCCGGGCCGCAGCCCACGTTGAGCACCTTGTAGACGCGCCCGGCAGTGCGCGCCGCGGCCGCCTTCTGCGACAGGAATTCCGTCAGGATATCGATGCGGTTGCGGTGCGCCGTAGCGACAGCCGCCTGCAGGAAGGCCGCATTGACGATCTGAAAATAGGTGCTCGGGCCCTGGCGCGGGTCGTCCAGCAGCTGGTTGACCATCTGGTAATCGCCCGCATAGCCGAGCGGTTTGGTAAACGTGCGGAAGACGAACGGTGCGCGCAGGATCAATGGATGCAGCGCCGCCTGGGCGAAGGCGCGGTGGGCCGGCGCCCGCTCTTCCTCGACCAGCGAGGCTTCCACCTCAAGCTGGCGCAGGTACAGCTGGGTCTGCTCCATCAGCGGCAAGGCCAGTTCATCGAAGATATCGGGGCGCAGCCGGCCGTTTTCCTTCGGCAGCGAGTCGGACAGGTCGACCTGTTCGACCCAGCGCGCCACTTCCGACAGGAAGGCGCGCATTTCGTTGACGACGATCTGGTAATCGCGGCGGATGCGGAAACGCTCGCCCCAGCCGGCGACAAAGGCGCTGGACTCTTTCAGCACGGCGCCCTTGACGACGACCACGTCGCTCAGCTCGCGCCACTCGTCGATCAGGGTCACGGAAACGATGGCGGTCAGGCCCGTATTGACGCTGCTGATGACGACGGCCTTGCCCACGTAGGCGTTTTTCGCCCCCATGCGCACCGTCACGTCATTGAGCACCTCGCTGACCTGCACAATCGAGTATGGATTATAGATTTCCATGACCAGCGAATTGCGCTGCAAGTTGAAAATCGTGCCACGCACCGCCTCACCCTGGGTGTTGCGGAAACTGACGACTGGATCGATCTGCGATTGTGAATACACGATTGAGCATTATCAAGTTGCCCGGTTTCCGGCACACCACACGGGTGACGCCAGTTTCCAGGCTGGGTTAAGGCACGGCACACCGGTCGTCTGCCGCCGGCCCCGCCATCAAGATGGCGGTATTGCGGCGTCGTTTGACGCCGTGCCGGAGCGCCTCAAAGCGCGTCTGTTCGCTCTCTGATCGAGTGTACTATGGATGTAGCAGAACGGGCAATTGTTCCCTCAGGAACGACTGTCCGTGGCGCTGGCGCGCAACGCCGGCGATCAACCAGCCACGAACAGTGCCAGCGCGTGACGCAATAGTTGCGGCGTCTGCCCCGTCCAGCGCTTGAACGAGCGGCGGAAGTTGGTGGCATCATGAAAGCCAAGGTAGGCGGCCACGGCATCGTTATCGTAGCCATGGGCCTGGAACAGATAGATGGCCTTGTGCGCGCGCACCTGGTCCAGCTCGGCCTGGAAATGCGTGCCATGGCGCGCCAGGTGGCGTTTCAGGGTGGCGGGACTGACGCCGAATTCCTGCGCCGTGCGCTCCAGGGTCGGCGCACAGCGGATATTGGCCAGCAGGTAATCGTACAGCGCGCCGAGCAGGCTCGCTGCCGGCACGGGCGCCAGGGCCGCCGCCCGCAAGGCCAGCGCGGCCGCCGTGGCATTGCCGCGTGGCCAGGGTTTATCGAGCCAGCTGGAATCGATGAGCATGGCGTCGACCTGGCAATCGAAACGCAGCGCCTGGCCCAGGTGCACCTCATGCTGCTCGACGTGGCGGGGCCGCGCGCGGTTGAAGCAGAAGCGCCACGGCAGGGACTGCCCGGCCAGCCAGCGGCACATGGCCGCCAGTGCCGTCATGTGCATTTCCACCAAAAAAGGCAGCTGGCTCGGCGCGCCGAATGCATCGACCCAATACAGCACATGCATGTCGCCCGCTTCGCGCAAGCGCGGCTGCAGCAGCGGACACAGCAAGGTATGAAAACCGCACAGGATGCCCAGCGCCTGGCGCAGATTCTGGGCCTGCAGCAAGGCATGGCTGGCGGCGCCGTAATGGCCGGGCAGCATTTGCTGGCCCAGCATGAAGCTGGTGTCGGCACTGTCCAGGCCGCGCGCCACGTTGGCCAGCAATTGCAGGTATTGCGCGGCGCTGACCTGGCTTTCCTCGGACGGCAGCGCGCCGCCATCGAGCCCCGTGCCCTTGAGCAGCGGCGCCACGGCCAGTTCCCGGCTGCGCGCGTAATCGAGCACCAGCGCCGGCTGGTGATGAGCCGCGATGCTGGGGTCGCCTTGCTGGTTCAGCGGCATCAGGCAGGCGCGGCGGAACTGATTCCGGCACCGGAGCGCGGCGTTTCCACGGCCCGGCTCAGCTCGGCCAAGACCACTTCCGGCACGCCATCGGTCAGCGAGCAGGCATGCCGCAGGCTCAGGCGGATTTCGCGGTTATCGTTGGCGTGGTGGCGCATCTGCCCCACCATGGCGCACAGGTGGCGCGCCTTCACGGCCGCATCTTCGCGCGACACGCCCGGCATCAGCACGGCAAAGCGGTCGCCCGCATAGCGGCACAGCAAATCGTCATTGCGCAAGTTCAGCAGCAGCATGTGGCCCACGGCTTGCAGCACGCGGTCGCCTTCGCGGTGGCCGTATTCGCGGTTAATCAGGTGAAAGCTGTCGATATCGAGCAAGACCAGCGCGCAATCGAGGCCGGGCCGGCGCTCCTGCTCCAGGCGCATCTGCGTGCGCAGGTAACTGGCGTCGGCCAGTTGCGTGATGCGGTCGAAGGCGCGGTGGTCGCGGAACAGGCGTTCGCGCTTTTGCAGGTGTTCATTTAACCGGAACTGTTCCTGGCGCCAGTAATACATGCCGATCGTCAGCACCAGCATGCCAAACGGAATCAAGGCTTCCAGCCAGTTATCCCACACGGCGCTCTTATCGACGGCAAAGAATTCATCGAGACAATCGGCCCAGGACCCCAGCATGATGGCGCACAGGCCGCCCGCGATCAGGCGCGTCACCAGCCCGCGGGGCCGGCTGCTGAGGGTAAACAAGAACCAGATGCCCGCCATGACGGCCGTGCCGCCTTCGCAGACGATATCCATCCACTTCCAGATGGCAAACGGTTTAAGGTGCCCCAGTGTGGCATACAGGAACAAGAACAGGGGCAACGCGAGCGCGGCGGCAATCAGGCTGTTACGGTGCAACGGCAGCATGTGGGAAACCTTTAAAAGTGGTGCTGTCGCCACGATAGCGCCCGCCCATGACGGCACGATGACATGCCCTGCGCCCGTGCGGCAGGTGCAAACGGCTCATCATTAGTAGCGCAGCCGATGCAAATCCGGCAAGCCGCATCCCATGCGCCCCGCGCTGGCAGGTCATTTCAGCTCATGGCAGCGCCATTCCAGCCGGAAAGCGTTCGCATGCCGTTGTTTTCAGGGTGGCAAGCCCTTGCCTGTCACGCAACCGTCATATTTGCTGCCTAGAATCCGCCCGGTTCCTTCCCCCTAACCGAGCTCTTCATGAAAACCATGCACACATCGTTCCCCTCCCCGCTGCGCCTCACGGCCCTGGCCCTCGGCATCATGGCCGTCTTCAGCGGCCAAAGCCATGCGCAAGCGCAAGATGCGGACGGCCAGCCGGCCGCCACCGTGGTCGTCAGCGGCCAGCGCGCCAGCCTGCGCAACGCCATCGCCGCGCAAGAGAAAGCCGACAACATCATCAGCGTCATCAGCAGCGACGATATCGGCGGCTTGCCCGACAAAAACGCGGCCGAGGCGCTGGCCCGCTTGCCGGGCGTATCCGTGCAGCGCGACCAGGGCGAAGGCCGCTACATCACGGTACGCGGCCTGGGGCCTGACCTGAACGCCGTCACCATCAACGGCGCGCTGGTGCCGTCGCCGGAAGCGGGCCGCCGCGCCGTGGCGCTGGACATCCTGCCAGCCGGCCTGATCCGCACCTTGGAAGTCTCGAAGACCTTGCTGCCGGAAATGGATGCCAACTCGCTGGGCGCCACCGTCGAGGTGAAATCGCTGTCCGCCTTCGACTTGCCGGGCAAGCTGCTGTCGGCCAACGTGGGCGCCAGCTACGATGAAAAGACGGGCAAGACCAGCCCCAGCGGCGGCGCCCTGTGGGCCCAGCGCTTCCTCGACGGCAAGCTGGGCGTAGCCGCGGGCCTGAGCGCGGAAAAGCGCTCGTTCGGCTCCGACGACGTGGAAACGGGCGGCGCCTGGAGCAAGGGTAAATTGTCGGGCCTGGAATTGCGCGACTACCTGCCCGTGCGCAAGCGCGGCGCGCTGGCCGTCAACCTCGATTACCGTCCCGAAGCGGGCAATAGCTGGTTCCTGCGCTCCTTCGTCAGCGAATTTTCCGATGATGAAGTGCGCGACCGCCTGACCATCAGCAATATCGCGGGCGGCAGCCTGGCCGAAGGAGCCACGGCCAGCGCACGCGCCGAGCGCCGCATCCGCCAGCGCAAGTACACGCAGCAAGTGCGCTCCTTAGTCCTGGGCACGCAGCAAAAATCGGGCGACTGGACGCTGGACGTGAAAGGCGGCCTGAGCCGCGCCACGGAAGACACGCCGGAGTCGCTGAACGATGGCCGTTTCCGCGGCACCAGCAATTTCGCCGGCATCAGCTTCACGGACACGCAGGAACCGAAATTGAGCGGCCCCGCCTCGCTGTACGACCCGGCCAGCTACGCGCTCAACGCCATCACCCTGCAAAAGCGCTACTCGAAGGACAATGAACACCACGCGCGCATCGACCTGGCGCGCAAGTTCGACACCGCCACCCTGAAGTTCGGCGCGAAAGTCAGCCGCCGCGAAAAATCCAATGACACGGATCAATGGGCGTATAACAGCAGCAAGGCTTCCAGCGGCAATTACTGGGGCGCAGGCTCGACCTCGATGAGCAACTTCGTGCAAGGCCACAATCTCGACTACGACCTGGGCAACATCGGCGTGGCGCTGGACCCGGCCCTCATCCGCGCCCGCGTGGCGGGGCTGGACCGCGCCAAGGCGCGCCTGGCCACGGAATCCATCATCAACGACTACCGCATGCATGAAGACATCAACGCCATGTATGTGCAGAACAGCTATGACTTCGACGCCTGGCACATCCTGGGCGGCGTGCGCGCCGAGCGCACCAGCTTTAAGGCGGCCGGCTCGCAAGTGGACAGCGCCGGCGTCGCCACGGCCTTGACGCGCGAACGCTCGTACACCAACTGGCTGCCAAACCTGCAAACCCGTTATGACCTGGATCAAAAGACCAGCGTGCGGGCCGCCTGGACGCAAGCCGTCGTACGCGCCAACTTCAGCCAGCTGGCACCGGGCATCAGCCTGGCCAGCAACACGGAAGCCGTGATCGGCAACCCGGACTTGAAGCCCTTGAAGGCAAACAACCTGGACCTCGGTATCGAAAGAGTGCTGGGCAACGACGGCGTGATGTCGGCCTACGGCTTCTACAAGGACATCAAGAATTTTACGTACACGACGAACCTGGCCGGCACGGGACAGTGGGCAGGCTACACGACGGCCACCTCGTATGCGAATGGCGACGCGGCAAAGGTGAAAGGCATCGAACTGGCCTACATGCAGCCGCTGCGCATGCTGCCGGCGCCGTTCAACAAGTTTCTCGTCGGCGTGAACGGCACCCTGAGCACCTCGAGCGCGCAAATCGGCCGCTTCGACAAGGCCAGCAACAAGCCGCTGAACCGCGACATCCGCCTGCCGGGCCAGTCGAACCAGGTGATGAACTTGATGCTGGGCTATGAAACGGGGCCGGTCAGCGCCCGCCTGGCCCTCAACTACAAATCGCCTTACCTGCTGGAAATGGGCGGCGACATCCTCGACCAAAGCCAGGACCATATCGTCGCCAGCCAGAAGCAGCTCGATTTCTCGCTGTCGTACCAGATCAATAAACAGTTCCAGCTGATGTTTGAGGCGGCTAACCTGAACAACGAGAAATACTACGTGTATCAAGGCACGAAACAGTACAACGTGCAGAACGAACAATATGGCCGCACCTTTAAGGTGAGCCTGAAAGCCAGCGCCTTCTGATGATGATCTCCAATAACATGAAAAAAACCGTACTCTGCAGCGCCTTGCTGGCTGCCTTCTGCCTCGCGGGCACGGCGCAAGCCGCGCCTACCCAAGCCGTTCCCTCCTTCACGCAGGAAGCGGAAGAACTGGCGCGCCTGCCCGGCGGCGGCTGGCTGCTGCTCGACAAGCACGGCTTGCGCCTGTTCAACGCAGCCGGCCAGGAGCAGGACCGCATCGCCGTGCGCGCCAAGCAGCTCGACACGCGCAGCGATGGCGGCAAGGTGCTGGCCGTCTTCCTGGAAGCGGACACGCAGCGCCCCCTGCCCGTCTCCGTCGACGTGCAGGCCGGCAAGCTGAACCGCCTGGCGCCATTTCCCGTGCCCACATTTTCCGTGGAAGCATCGTGCCTGTACCGCGACGCCCAGCAGCTAGCCCATCTGTTCTTGATCGGCAAGGATGGCCAAGCGGAACAGTGGGTGATGCAGGGTGAACAGCGCAGCCTGGTGCGCAAACTGGCCTTGCCGCCGCACGCGAAACATTGCCGGGTCGACGATGGCGCCCAGCGCCTGCTGGTGAGCGAAGCCAACATGGGCGTCTGGGCGTATGACGCCGAGTCCGAAGGCATGGGCAAACGCGAAGTGGTCGCCCTGCGCAAGCCGTACGGCCAGCTGGACGGCGGCGCCGGGGCGCTGGCCGTGCTGCCGGGCGGCGTGGCAGTACTCGACGGCAAGGCGGAAAAGCTGCACCTGTTCGCCCATCAGGGGAGTCAATGGACGGCCATGCCGCCGCAAGCCGTGGCCTTGAACGTGCGCAAGGGCGACAGCCAGCTGGCACTCAATGGAAATTCGTTGATGTTACGCGGCAAGAATGGTTGGCAGGCGCGGCCCTTGAAATGGGCTGGCCAGGCGGAAACGCAGCCTGCCGTGGCCATCATCGCCCCCCAAGCGCAGACGGAACCGATGGCGCGCCAGGGCGACGCGGCCGACGATCCTGCCATCTGGCTGTCCAGCAACCCCGCCGACGCGCGCATCCTCGGCACCAACAAGAAACAAGGTTTATTGGTCTACGACCTGCAAGGCAAGCAAACCCAACTGCTGGAAGTGGGCCGCCTGAACAACGTCGACGTGCGGCAGAACATCAGTCTTGGCGGCAGCAAGGTCGACCTGGCCGTGGCCACCCAGCGCGACGACAACAGCATGATGTTGTTCACCATCAATGCCAGCGGCGACGTGGCGGAAGCGGGCCGTTTTCCTACCGGCCTGAAAAGCATCTATGGCATGTGTTTGTACCAGCCGGCCGGCGGCGGCGTGCAAGCGTTCATCAACGACAAGGACGGCACCTTCCAGCAGTACAGCATCGGCATGAATGGCAACAAGTTCAGCGCCACCCTCTTGCGCAGCTTCAAGGTGGCCACCCAACCGGAAGGCTGCGTGGCCGACGACGCCAACGCCCGCCTGTTCCTGGGCGAGGAAACGCGCGGCATCTGGACCACCTCGGCAGACGCCGCCAAGCCGGACGCCCTCGCCATGGTCTTGCCCGTCGGCGCGAACCTGACGGCCGATGTGGAAGGCATGGCCATCTACCGCCAGCCTGGCGCCAAGGCCAATACGGGCTACCTGATCGTCTCGAGCCAGGGCGACAGCAGCTACGTGGTGCTCGACGCGCAAGCGCCCTACAAGGTGCGCGGTCGCTTCAAAGTCGGGTTCAACCTGCCCGCCGGCATCGACGGCACCTCGGAAACGGACGGCCTCGACGTCACCTCCGCCAACCTGGGCGGCGCGTATGCGCAAGGCATGCTGGTGATCCAGGACGGCTACAAGCGCTTGCCGGACGGACCGCAGAACTTCAAGTATGTGGCGTGGGGGGATGTGGCGAAGGCCTTGAAGCTGGAATAATCAGGCGGGGCCGGCCCCGCCGGGGGGATGCGCCCTAATGGGGCGCATCCCGATCCCGAGGAGCCCGGCCCCGATACTATCTGCGCGGCATATCGATATGAAATGGCAGGCGCTTGCCACACAAGTCCACCATGCCCGACACGGCTAGTCGATCCGCCGACAATTCAATGATGTTGATGGCCGACACGTCACCATATTCCATCATATAGATACCCGATTCCTCTGCCTCGGGATGCATATCCAGCATCCCGATCGCCAGCGCTTCTCCCTGCCCTTCCGGTATGCGCAAGCCATGCAGGAAAAATGCCGGCGGATACAACGCCCACGACCATTCCGCATCCTCCGGCTCGGTCAAGCGCATAAACACCTCATCGTCGCCGTGGATATCGATATTCAGCTCCAGCATGCCGCTGCCATGAGCTTCCAGACTAATGTTTGATTTCGCTACATTCACTTCAAAATTGGTGTTGCCGATACTAAAAACAATCATTCAATACTACTCCTGAGTTACAAGTAAATAGACGGCACGATAAACAGTAAGGAATGCAGGATTGCCCTGCCTTCATCATATTCATTCAACTATTGTCAATGCGCACAGCAATGACATTAAACTTTACCATCTTTAATAATGTCAATAAATGCAAGAAAGGTCCGTTTATCCGCAAAACAGATAAAACTTGTAATGTCCGCCCCCCAAAGCAGCCGTTGTCTAAGAGTGGAGGCATCGGCCAGCAGCAATCGGTATGTGCCGGTGTCGTTTTCTTATTCCTTCAACCGATAAACGATAGGAATGATCTCGCCAAAGTAAAAGTGCTGGCTGGATTGCTGCTCTACCACAGTACCGGCTGGATAGGAAATGCGCAACTTCGGCCCCGACATCCACTCCATTTCCACGTCATCGAAAGCGCAATAAGCGACGAACACGCTGCCCCCGCCGCGCGATTCGCGGACCTCCCGCTCTAGATAGACTTGCATAAATGCAGCGCCGGGCAGACTGAATGCCACTGCCTTGCCGCGTCCATCTGGGGATGCGACTTCATGGCTGGGGACTGGCTCAACCTTCTTGGTCTTTCTCGGGCGACGGGCTTTAGGCTGCGGGCCGAGTAACTTTGTCCGCAGTTCCGCCAAGACTCCGCGCCGTTTTTCTAGAAGCTTGCCTGACCATCTCCCCAGGTCAGAGTCGCGGTCGATCACCGCCAGCGCCTCGTGCAGAACTTCCGCCTGTAAGCATCCATATTCACATTGTGTTGCTGCAAGTGCTAACCAGAACACCGGGCCATCGTCGGTATCGTCAATGGACGAGGACCACGCACACAAGAGCGCCTTCGACGCCTCCTCCGCAGAATGCCCCTCCCGGAGTCGATTGAGAAAGTCTTCGCGCACCTCACTCGCGGTATCGTCGTGAAATAAACCAGCGCCGTAGGTCCCCATACGGTTCCTTGTTCTGTTGAGTACTTTGATGATTATTCGCGACGCCACCTTGCTGCTCCACGCATCAATTGAACGACCGCATTTGGCCGAACTCGGTCGACAGCGCTCAGCATAGCAGCTTGTCCAACTGCAAAAATCACAGACTCTCACTCTCGCCTGAAACCGCCCAAAAGCCGCCTGTCGCGTATCCTTCGAAGCTGACACTGTCCCGCGTGTCAAAATGATCGCAACGCCACCTTTTAAGGCCGAACCTGACGCCGCCAATGCACAAGGGCGGCGGCCCTATAACTTTCTTAAAGTGGCAGCTTGAAGACGCCATTCGCTGATGTCACCAGCAAGGCACCGTTGGCGTCGAATGCCAGCCCCATCGGCCGATTCAGGGCACCAGCGAAGGCGCCGAGCGTGTTGCCGGTCAATCCACGCGTGCCAGCCACCGTGGTGACCTCGCCGCTGGTACTAATTCTCCGTACAAGGTTGTTCTCCGTATCGGCGACATATACATTGCCAGCCTTATCAAGTGTGATGCCATGCGGCCCGTTGAAGCTTGCAGCGCTGCCTCTGCCGTCCGCGTCGCCGGCGACGCCAGTTGTTCCGGCCAGCGTGGTCACGACACCGGCTGGCGTGATCTTGCGCACATTGTGATTGAGCGAATCCGTCAGGTACAAATTGCCACTGGCGTCAAAGGCTATCGCCCTCAGGTAGCCGAAGCGCGCCTGTGCCAAGCTGCCGTCGGCAGTGCCTCCGCTCCCGCCCCCCAGAGTGCCTGTCAGCGTAGTGACGTTGCCGTTGGCATCGACCTTGCGGACGGCTTGATAGTCTGCGACGTATAAAGTAGCGTTGCCATCAATCGCAATCCCGTTGGTGCTGGAGAAACCTGCTTTGGCGCCCTGGCCATCAGTGGGCCGGCTCCTGTTTTCGTAACTACCGGCCAAAGTGGTCACGACTCCGTCATTACCGACCCTGCGGATGGTGTTACGAAAGGCGTCGGCTATGTAGACGACGCCATCACTGCCTACAACGATACCGGCGGGCTGTGCAAATGTCGCCTGCGCGCCGGTGCCATCGCCCGAACTCAGGAAGGAGCCATGGCCCGGGTTGCCTGCCAAGGTGCTAGTGACCCCGACAGCACTGACCCTGCGTATCGACTGATTGCCGGTATCAGCGACAAAGAGGGTGCCGTCGCTGTGCAAAGCGATCGCTTGTGGCCCGGCGAAGCGGGCCTCGCTGGCCAAGCCGTCTGTGACTCCAATGCCAGCGTTGCTGCCGGTGATGGTAGTGACTTCCCCCGATGGGGTAATCTTACGCACGCCATTGAGCTGCAGGCCGGGATTGGAATCTGACACGTATACATTGCCAGCGCCGTCCACGGCCAGCCCGTATGGCAAGTTGAATCGCGCAGCCGCACCGATGCCATCAGCCACGGCAGGACGCAGTTGTGAGGCGGTGCCTGCCAGCGTCGATACGACGCCTGCCGGGGTGATTTTTCGGATCGTATGATTTCCCTCGTCAGCGACAAACAGATTGCCCTGCTTATCGATGGTTAAGCCGTTCAGGGAGCTGAAGGTGGCCACCGCACCCGCGCCGTCGGCGGAGCCGTAGGCGCTGCCGCCAGCCAGCGTAGATACGATCCCGGCAGGGGTCAACTTGCGGATCCGGCTGCCAACGATGCCATTGATATTGCTGCCGGCATCGGCGACATAAATCGCTCCGGCGGTATCCACCGCGATGCCACTGATGCCGCCGAAACGCGCGGACTTGGCATCGCCGTCGGACGTACCATATGTCCGGGAGATGCCAGCCAAGGTGGTGACAGTGCCGTCAGGAGTGATTTTGCGGATGGTGGCCCCTCCGCCCACATAGACACTGCCGCTGGCATCCACAGTAATCGCCAACATGGAGTCAAAGCTGGCGGCTGTTCCTTTGCCATCTGCCGCGCCGCAGCTGGAACTGCCGGCCAGCGTAGTCAACAGACCTGCGGGGCTGATCTTGTGTATCACGCAGCCTTGGTCGGTCGCGTACAAGTTTCCCATGGCATCACGTGTCAGCGAGACCACCTGCGACAGCTGCGCATTGGCATCACCGGCGGCGGCTGTCAATGTCAGCATGTGTGACACGCCTTGTTGTGTCACCACCCGCAAATGACTGTCGTCTGCTCGGTCGGATAAGTAGATGGCACCATTGTCATCCACAGCGATACCTTTGATCTCGACGTGGCCATTGAAGCTGTTACCTGCTATGGCGCCCGCCAGCAATGACTTGCTTGCCACGGTCAGTTTGGCGGCGGAGCTGGTGATGCTTCCCGCGCTGTTTCGCACGATAACCGTCCACAGGGTGCCATTATCACTCACCTGCACTTGCAGCATGTATTGCGCGGAGGTGGCGCCAACCACGTCGCTACCGTTACGCTGCCATTGGTAACTAAGGGGCGCTGTGCCGGTGGCAGTCACGGAAAAAGTTACACTGCCGCCCTCAGGGGCAGAAATGCTCAATGGCTGGGCAGAAATAGATGGCGCGTTTGACGCCGCGGGGGTATTGGTGGGAGCGGAACCACCGCCGCCGCAGCTGGCAACGGCGGCCAAAAGCAGGAGGGGTATCAGCTTGATGCAGGCCATAGGCAAATTTATTTTTCGCATTTCTGTCTTGAATGTTGGATTGAAGCGGATTGAGACATCTAGTGGGCCTACTACCAACGTCTTGTAGCTTGCCCCAACGTCAAAAGCCCAGTCACAAGCGTATGAGTGTATTTCTCCATCACGTAACGTCTGGTATTGGCCGATTGCCGACTCTTTTAGTCGAAATCCCGATTAGCATTAATATCAGTCTTTAATGTGCTAATGGTAAAGACTGTTCGATTAGGAGCGGCTTCTCCCGATCATTAGTAAACAATTTTACAACTGTAGCGCATTTTGCAACATGATATAGAAAAAGAAGCCGCGATGCACCAGTCATGTCAGCAACTACCTCGTTAAATTTCCTCGGCTTACCAATCTGCCAGCGACTGCCAGCCTCAGGCATATTAGAATACCGTCTCATGACCTCCCCTGCCTCGACCTCCGCCCTCCCAGACAGCATCCTGCTCCCTTCCCTGGCCGTCTTGGGAGGGCAAATTTCCGTCAATCTGGGGGCGGCGATTGCGAAGAATCTGTTTCCTGTCATTGGTGTGGAAGGGATTACGGCGTACCGGGTCGGATTTTCGGCGCTGATCCTGCTGGCCATCTTCCGGCCGTGGCGCTACCGACTGACGCGCAAGGATGTGCTGAACTTGCTGGTCTATGGTTCCGTGCTGGGGTTGATGAATCTGCTGATTTACCGGGCGTTTGCGCTGATACCGATCGGTATCGCCGTCGCCATCGAGGTGACGGGGCCGCTGGCGGTGGCCATGCTGTCGTCGCGGCGACCCCGCGATTTGCTGGCCGTCGCGTGCGCCGTGTTCGGCTTGTATTTGCTGTTGCCGCTGCAAGGCAGTCCGGGCAGCCTGGACCCCGTCGGCGTCGCGTATGCGCTGGGAGCGGCGCTGTGCTGGGCGCTGTATATCATCTTCGGCAAGCGCGCCTCCACCTTGCAAGGCGGCCAGGCTGTGGCCTGGGGCATGACGGTGGCGGCCATGGTGACGGTGCCTATCGGCGTCGCATATTCGGGCTCGGCCCTGCTGGCGCCATCGATTGCGCTGATGGGCCTGGCCATTGCCATGCTGTCCAGCGCCCTGCCGTATTCGCTGGAAATCTTTGCCCTTCGCCGTTTGCCGCAAGGCGTGTTCGGCATGTTCAGCAGCGCGGCGCCCGCCGTCAGCGCGCTTGCCGCCATGGCCGTACTGGGAGAGCTGCTGAGCCTGACCCAGTGGCTGGCCATCGCCTGCATCGTGTTTGCGTCGGCCATGGCGGCGCTCGGCGCGCAGGGCGGCAAGCGCTAGCGCCATTCAGGCCATCCCGCATCGATTCCTGCGCGCTTCCTGCAGCTATTCCTGCGCCGCTGCCTGGCATCGCTGCGCCGCTGACGGACAGGTTTTGATGCCCGCCTGTAAAATACGTCATTGCTTGCCATATCGTGCACTCGCCTCACCGATGACCTATCCATTTCTTTTTCGCTGGTTCTCCCCTCTCGCCGCCGCAGCCTTGCTGCTGGCGCCAGTCGTCACCGCACAGGCGGCCGCTCCTGCCGCACTCACGGGCAACGCCGAAGCGGGCAAGGCGGCCTTTCGCAAGTGCGCCTCTTGCCACCAGGTGGGGCCATCGGCGCGCGGCGGCTTCGGCCCCAAGCTGACGGGCGTGATCGGCCGCAAGGCCGGCTCCACCACCGACTATAAATACTCGGCGGCCATGAAAAACGCGAATATCGTCTGGACCGAGCAAAACCTGGCCGGCTTCCTGAAAGCACCGAGCGACTTCATTCCCGGCAATAACATGCGCTTCTGGGGCATCGGTAATGCGCAGCAAGTGGCTGACTTGCTCGCCTATCTGCGCACGCAGTAAGCGCATGCAATAAGCACATGCAATAACGTCAGCGTCCAAGCTGGCCGAGCGCCAGCCTGGACGCAGGCTGGCGCATGCACGCGCACAAGGCGGCATCAGGCCCCTGACGCCAGATCAAATTCCCGGCGCTTGCAGCACGCCCTTGCGCTTCTTGTGCGCGCCTCCTAGTCGCGCAGACGACTCTAGGGCTTGGCTGGCAACTTGCGCACGCACAGATAGATGGAATACAGCGCCGCCAGCCCCACCAGCACGTACACGCCGCGCGACGCCGTCGACATGGCACCGAGGATGCGGGCCACGATATCGATATCGAACAAGCCCACCAGCGCCCAGTTCAAGCCGCCCACGATCAGCAGGATCATCGAGATCCAGTCCACCACGTTCAGGCGCTTGGCCGTCATTTCCTCATTTGCCGCACCGTCCGATCCTGCCTGGATATTCGCCATGTCAGCCTCCTGTGAATAAGAAGAAAGACCCGCCGCCGGGTCCTTGCAAGGAACAGTGTAGACGCGGCGCCGGCATGCGCCAGTCGGACGATGCCGGGTATCGAGGTAGGATGCGTCTGCAATACGGCGGGTGATTTTATCTGGCAACATGCCATGCCGCTGTTGCCAAACAGGCAGTGACTAATTCCAACATGGAAATATTTATAGATTACTTAGTACCGCGCTGCTACACTCATTTCACCCCGGCAACTTCAGGGGACAAGCGCCGCGTCATGCCGCAGGCATGGGAACCGGCCACCATGGGACAACAGCTGAGGGGACATGAATATTTCAAACATACGTATCGGTGTGCGCCTGACCACAGGCTTTTTGCTCACTTCGCTGTTACTGGCCGTGGTGGTGGTCATCAGCACATGGCAGCTGTCGGCGGTAAGCGGGGAAATCGACAGCAGCGTGAACCAGCGCTACGCGCGCATCGCGCAATTGCAGGCCACGCGCAACAGCACGCAGGAACAGCCGGCCCTGCGCGAGCTCGATCAGCAGATCGCTACGCAATCGGTGCAGATGCGCACGGCGGCCGAGGCGGCCATGGCCCGCGCGAACGATACCAGCGTGCTGATCATTGCGCTGGGCCTGGTCGGCGGCGTGTTGAGCCTGGCGACGGCCTGGTTCATCAGCAGCGGCATCGTGCGTCCCTTGCGGCATGCCGTCAAAGTGGCGCGCAAGGTGGCTGGCGGCGACTTGAGCGAACATATCCGCGTCGATTCCCGCGATGAAGTGGGGCAACTGCTGCAGGCCCTGAAAGACATGAATGCCAGCCTGATCACGATCGTGGGCGAGGTGCGCGGCGGCACGCACGAGATCGCGGGCGCCTCGGGAGAAATTGCCGCCGGCAACCTGGACTTGTCACAGCGCACGCAGGCGCAAGCCAGTTCGCTGGAGCGCACGGCCGCCTCGATGGACGAGCTGACTGGCACCGTCAAGCAAAATGCCGATAACGCACGGCAAGCCAATCAGCTGGCGCAATCGGCCGCCGCCGTCGCAGGCAAAGGGGGGACGGTCGTGGCGCAAGTGGTTGATACCATGAGCTCGATCAACGCTTCCTCGAAAAAGATCGTTGACATCATCGGGGTCATCGACGCCATCGCCTTCCAGACGAATATCCTGGCCCTGAATGCCGCCGTGGAAGCGGCGCGGGCCGGAGAACAGGGGCGCGGTTTTGCCGTCGTGGCCGCTGAAGTGCGCACCCTGGCCCAGCGTTCTGCCGGCGCGGCAAAAGAAATCAAGCAGCTGATCGGCGACTCCGTCGAGCGGGTCGACGCTGGCGCCCGCCTGGTCGACACGGCCGGCGCCACCATGCGCGAGATCGTGGCCAGCGTGCACCGCGTTACGGACATCATGGGCGAGATCAGCATGGCCAGCGGCGAGCAATTGTCCGGCATCGAACAAGTCAATGCCGCCATCGTGCAGATGGAACAGGTGACGCAGCAAAATGCGGCCCTGGTGGAGCAGGCATCGACGGCGGCGGCCAGCATGCAGCAGCGCGCCACGCTACTGTCAGGCACGGTGGGCATCTTCAAACTGAGCCGTGATCAAGTGTCAGCCCAAGTCGGGCACGGCATCAGCCTGGTAGCCGCGCAGACCACGCACGCCGTCACCGCGCCGGCAAACCTGTCTTCCGCAAGCGTTAGAGCGCGGCTGAAAGCCTGAGTTCCCCAGCTCATCGCCTCGCCGCGATAAATTCGCTATAGCTGCTTGTACATGACCGTGGTGGCGTCCAGCCGGTCACCGGCCGGCGCCAGCGCATAGCCGGGGATGCTGCCGGCCACCACATAGCCGAGCGACAAATACAGCGGTTCCGCATGGTCGCTGCTGCGCGTATCCAGGGTCAGCAGGCTGCGCGGCAAGAGGCGCGCCTGTTCTTCCAGCGCCTGCATCAGTTGGCGCGCAAGGCCGCGCCGGCGGAAAGCGGGCGCGACCAGCAGCTTGCGCACTTCGGCCCGGTGTGCCTGGTTGGGATTGGTGTCCCAGTCCAGCTGCACGGCGCCCGCCACCTGCCCGTCCACCTCGGCCACCAGCAGCAGGCGCACGCCGCGCGTGACGGCCGGCAAGACGTTATCCGTCCAGAACGCCTGGCTGGCCGCCGTGTCGAAGGGCAAGATAAAACCGATGCTGGCGCCGTCGTGCACGCAGTTTTGCAGCAAGGCCCCCAGTTCCGGCAAGCGGTCACGTACATCGGTGGATGAAAAATGGCGTAGCGATACGGACATGGTGGCCTCAGACAAGAAAAAGAAAATAGCGGGCGCCGCTATCCGGCGGCGTCGTGAACGCGCTGGGGCCATGCAGCTGGTAGCGCAGGCAGTCGCCGGCCAGCAAGTCGTGCGCGCGGCCGTCGACGGTCACGTTCAGCTTGCCTTGCTGCAGCAACAGATGGTGTTCCATGCCGGGCCGGGGCGAGGCCGCGTAGGCGATCGTCACGCCAGCGCCCAGCTCGCATTCGAGCGCTTCGCCAGCCAGCGCGCGCGACGGGGGCGAAACGGAGCGGCGGATAAAGCCCGTGTCCGGGTCGCTCCACACGCTTTGCTCGGCCCGCCGCAGCAGGGGTGGAAAGTCGTCTTCCACCATGCGTAGCAGGCGCGACATGGCCAAGCCATATGCGGCGCACAGCTTGCCCAGCACGCTTGTAGTCGGGCTGACCTCGCCATTTTCCAGGCGTGACAGGGTGGCGCGGCTGACCTGGCTGGCACTGGCCAGCTGGTCTAGCGACCAGCCCCGCTCCACACGCAACTGCTTTAAACGGGCCGCCAGCCGCTGTTCCGTATCGTTCTCTATGAGTGCCGAATTTTCCATATATGGGAATTTATCCCTCATATGAAAAACAGTCAAGCTGTTTGAGCGCGCTAGCCCGCCATGCGTGTGGCGTGGCGGCACAGCTCCAGGAAGCCGGCCAGGCGCGGGGAAAGGATTTTCCTGGATTGGCGGATCAGATAGAAATTGCGCTCCAGCGGCGGCAGCATGGTTTCCAGTTCCACCAGTTGCCCGCTGGCCAGCAAATCGGCCACGACGACGCGCGACAGGCAGGCGATGCCCAGCCCCGCCGCCGCGCCATATTTGATGGCTTCCGAATTGCTGAACTCGCCCGCGGCGCGCAGATAGTGCAGATACGGCACCAGCGCCTGCTCCACGGCTTCGCGCGTGCCCGAACCCGCTTCGCGCAGCAGCCAGCCCGCCTGGTTCAATTCCGTAAAACTGAGCAGATGTCGCAGCTGCGCCAGCGGGTGCGTGGGCGCGGCCACGATCAGCATCTGGTCCGTCAGCCACGGCTCCACCAGCAAGCCCGCTTCGTGGCACGGCCCTTCGATCAGGCCGATATCGACACGGAACTCCGCCACGGCGGCGGCGATGTCGGCCGTGTTGGCGATGGTCACTTGCGGAATGCTGCGCCCGTATTGCTGCGCCGCCAGCGCCAGTATCTGCGGCAGCAAATAGATGCCGATGGTGGTGCTGGCGCCGATCTGCAGGCTGACGGGCACGGACGGGTCGGCGCCCGCGAACTGGCGCTCGATGCTGGCGGCCCCGTCGCGCATCTGCCGTGCCTGCGGCAACAGCAGGCGGCCATTGTCGTTGAGCAGCAAACGCTTGCCCACACGGTCGAACAGTTGCGCCCCCAACAAGGCTTCCAGTTCATTCAGGGCCGCGCTGGTGGCCGATTGCGACAGCGCAATCAACTCACCGGCCGCACTGGTGCTGCCCGTATCCGCCACGGCGAGGAAAATCTGCAGTTGCCGCAAGGTCAACGCCATTTTATCTACCTATCTAATCGGTTAAAGATACAAAAATAATCCGTTTTACCATTTAATCGACGAACTGTACAGTCATGTCATACGAACCAGGAACCACGGAGTACGGTATGTCATCCCTCTCAACAAGCAACACAACAAGTTTCAGCGACCGCTATGGCCGCCTTCTCCCCGGCCTGCTGCTCAGCGGCGTGATCGCCTGGGGCGCCATTCAACTGGGCAAGCTGGAATGGATGCAAAGCCACGGCATGAGCGCCCTGACCCTGGCCATCATGCTGGGCATTGTGCTCGGCAATAGCGTGTATGGCCGCCTGGCGCCCACCTGCGGCGCGGGCGTGACCTTTTCCAAACAGACATTATTACGGCTCGGCATCATCCTGTATGGCTTTCGTTTGACCTTCCAGGATATCGGCCAGGTGGGCCTGGCCGGCATCGCCATCGACGCGCTGGTGCTGGCGTCCACGTTTGGCCTGGCCATGTTCCTTGGCACCAAGGTATTCAAGCTGGAACGCAACAGCGCCATCCTGATCGGCGCGGGCAGCTCGATCTGCGGCGCTGCGGCCGTGATGGCGACCGAGCCCGTCGTCAAGGGTCGCAGCGAAGATGTCACCGTGGCCGTCTCGACCGTCGTGGTCTTCGGCACCATCGCCATCTTTTTGTATCCATTGCTGTACCAGCTGAATCAAGGCTGGCATGTGCTGGCGGCAACACCATCTGCCTTTGGTGTGTACATCGGCTCGACCGTGCATGAAGTGGCGCAGGTGGTGGCGGCCGGAAAGTCGATCGGGCAGGAAGCGGCGAATGCGGCCGTGATCGCCAAGATGGTGCGCGTGATGATGCTGGCCCCCTTCCTCGTCATCCTGTCGGCGGTGCTGGCGCGCGGCAAGGCCAAAGGTGGCAACAACGGCCACGACAAGGCGGCCAAGCTGGCCATCCCCTGGTTCGCCTTCATCTTTATTGGCGTGGTGGCATTCAATTCGCTGGGCCTGCTGCCAGCGGGAACAGTCGCCACCATCACCGAGCTCGACACAGTCTTGCTGGCCATGGCCATGGCTGCCCTGGGCTTGACGACGCACATGTCGGCCATCCGCCGCGCCGGCATCAAGCCCCTGCTGCTGGCCGGCCTGCTGTTCTGCTGGCTCGTCGCCGGTGGCGCCGCCATCAACCATGTGGTCGCCAGCCTGTTTGCTTAAGGCGCAGCTTGATACAAGCCGGGGCCGCTGACGCGGGAGTCGAAAACTTCGTACAATATATGTGTTTTGACTCTCAATCCGGCTTCGGCCCCACCCAGGAATACCCATGCATCTCTCGAACTGGCTGCTTTTCTGCAGCGTCGCCCTGCTCGTCACGTTTTCTCCCGGTCCGGCCGTCTTGCTGGCCATCTCGAACGCCATCGCCGTTGGCCCGCGCCGCGCAATGATCAGCAGCATGGGCAATGGCTTTGGCTTGTTCATCATTTCTGGCGTGGCCATGGCCGGCATGGGCGTCGTGCTGGCCACCTCGGCCACGGCCTTCATGTTGCTGAAACTGGCTGGCGCCCTGTACCTGGTGTACCTGGGCATCAAGCAATGGCGCAGCAAGACCAGCATCGTGGCCGATGCGCCCGTGGTGGCCGGCACGGCGAATCCTAATTCGTTCTGGAAACTCTTCCGCCAGGGCTTGACTGTCGCGCTGACCAATCCGAAAGCGATCCTGTTCTTCTCGGCACTGTTCCCGCAATTCATCACGCCGGGTGAACCGGTGGCCATCCAGTTCACCGTGCTGACGACTTCGTTTGTCGCCTGCGCCATGCTGGCCCACCTGTTCTACGCCAACCTGGCGCGCCTGCTGAAAACCCAGCTGGCCACACCGGGCCGCGCCAAGCTGTTCAACCGCATCACAGGCGGCGCCTTCGTCTTGCTGGGCCTGAGCCTGCTGCGCCTGCGCGCCAAGGCGGCGTAACTAGTTTTTTTCCTTCAAAAACGCCTCGATGCTGGCCGCCAGGGCCAGCGGTGTTTCATTCATCGGATAGTGTCCCGCATTGCCCAGCACCTCCAGCCGGGCTTGCGGGTACCACGACAGATACGTGCGGCGCATCAGGGCCGCATCGAAACGGGGGTCATGCTCCCCCACCAGCGCCAGCAATGGCAATTCCACGCGCGCCGCCTTGATTTCTTCACTGAAATCCGTCTCGCTCCACGCGAGGAAATACGCGGCAAACGCGGCTGGATCCGAACTTTCCCACGAATACTGTGCCTTCCAGTCCAGCCAGGTGGCTGGCAAGCGCCCGCCCGTGCTGCGGTCGATGATGGCGCGCCGCGCCGCCACGCTATCGGCAGCCGCGAGAAACGTCGCGCGGGCTGCCGCATCGAAGGCCACGCCGCAGCAGGGCACGGGCGCCAGGGCCACCAGTTTGCGCAGGCGCAAGGGGGCCAGCAAGGCCAGCCGTTCCAGCGCCATGCCCCCCATGGAGTGGCCTACCACGCTGAAGGTGGCAAAGCCGAGCGCATCGGCCAGCGCCAGCGCGTCGCGGGCGACCTCGTCCATCGAATACTCACCCTCTGCGCCACGCATGCCGCCATAGCCGCGATTGTCCATGAAGACATAGCTGAAAGCGCCGCCGTCGAGACCCGCTTCTATCGGGGAAAAAGCGTTGGCGTCGCCAAACCAGCCGTGCAGGACGATGACGGCGTGCGGGCCATGGCCCACGCGATGACAGGTATTGTGCATGTTCACTCCTGAAAAGAGTGTGATGGTAAGCGGCCGGCAAGCGGCCCGCTTTCGATGTCAGGTCAGATACTGTAGAGTATGGGCCATGGATAATTTTTATACGGAAGTACCACGCCCATTGATCGCCACGGCACGCGACTATGCTTCTGGCGCAATATTTCCCAGCCACAGCCATGCGCGTGGGCAATTTGCGTATGCGGCGCGCGGTGTCATCAGCGTGCACACGCCGCAAGGCAACTGGCTGGTGCCGCCGCAGCGCGCTTGCTGGGTACCTGCCCAGCTATCCCACGGCATGCGCATGCATGGCGCCGTGACCATGCACAACGTGTTTATCGACGCACCCGCCGTCGCAGGGATGGGCTTGCCGTCACACTGCCAGGTACTGGACGCTTCGCCGCTGCTGCGCCAACTGCTGGCCGAGGCCGTGACGGTCAATGGCTTGTATGCGGAACAATCGCGGGCCGGACGACTGATGGCCTTGCTGCTCGATGAAATTGCCGCTGCCAGGCCATTGCCCCTGAGCGCGCCCCTGCCGCAGCAGCCCCGGCTGGCGCACCTGTGCATGGAATTGCTGCGGCAACCGAGCCTGGACAGCAGCCTGGATGCGATGGCGGCGCAAGCCGGCATGAGCCGGCGCACCTTTACGCGCCAGTTCCGGGCCCAGACGGGGCTGGCCTTTGCCCAGTGGCGCCAGCAAGCGTGCCTGCTGGCGGCCATCACGCGGCTGGCGGACGGGCAAGCCGTCACCCGCGTGGCGCTCGACCTCGGCTACGCCAGCCCCAGCGCCTTCACGGCCGCCTTCCGCCGCGTGCTGGGCCAGGCGCCCAGCGACTATCTGGCCTAGGCGACGATGGCGGCGATGCGCTGCGCCAACGCCTGCGCCAGTTTCTGCACATGGTAGCCATCGACAAAACCATGGTGGGCTTGTGCGGAAAACGGTATGCGCATGCGGCCGTTCCCCTGCGCGGGGCCGAACTTGCCCCAGGTAAAGGTCGGTATGTCGGCGTCGCGGTGGCGGTGGATCGGGTGTTCGATGGCCGCCAGTTCCAGCCATGGCAAACAGGTGATAAAGATATTGTTGCGCTGTTCGCGCTCGCTCTCTCCCTCGCCCGTATTGATCAGCGCGCAGCTCGCTTCGGCGATGCGCTTGGCTTCCAGGCTGCGTTCGATGAACAGGTCGAGCTGGTCCGTCATCGCGAAGCGCGTGTAATTGAGGTTTTCATCGCCGTTGATGACGGTGTACGAGGCGGGGAAATCGTCGATCCGTATCACCTCGCCCTGGTAGATGCGGTACATGAAGTTGTCGATGTCCCTGACCGTATTAAGCAGGCAAAAAAGGAAAAAGTGAAACACGGGGATTTTCCGCTCCCTGCACCAGGGCCGAAAGTCCGGCACATCGAGCTGGAAGTTGATGTTGACGAGGGGATTGTCAAACACCCGGAACAAGTCATAGCGGTCGCGCCGCTTTTCAAAATTTTTCATGCGGCGAGTGTAGACGATGGGGGCGCTGGCGGGCAAGTCATGCTGGATCGGCAGCACTGCCCGCCAAAATCTCCCGGGCTACCTCGGCCACGAATTCCTCCAGCTCGGCAGCTGTTGGCGCCAGGGCAAAGCGTGTCAATTCCTTATCCACGGCAAGCGCCAGCCCGGGCGAATGGCGCACGATGCCCTGCAAAACAAAGTACTTCCATTGTTCGTCGTTGCTGGCCAGCACCGTTTTCACATAGGGGGCAAGACGTGGGCCGATACCGGCCAAATACGGCAGGAGAATGCCGGCCACGGGCCAGTTCACATCTTGCACCCATTCCAGTATCTGCGGCATGGCCGGACGCAGCTCCTCCCAGCTCAGGGCGATGAGGGCTTGCGCATTCTCCGTATCGTGTTTATCGCGCGGCAATGGCAGGTGCATGCAAGGCGTTCCTGTATGGTTGATCCGTGTCATGCGGGGCCACCGTGCGCCAGGCCTCGCTGCACCTTCCACGCCAGCGGCAAGGTCAGCAACAATACGGCTGCCAGCGCCAGCAAGGCCGTGTGCACGCTGGTGTGGTCGCCCAGCGCGCCGAACAGCACGGGGGACAGTGCCCCGCCGCCGATGCTGCCCGTGTAAAACAGGGCGAACGCATGCTCTCGCTTGCCGGGCTCTGCCAGTTCCGGCACCACGCCGTACAGCACGGACGAGGTGCCATTGAGCGCCAGCCCCAGCAAAGGCAGCATGGCCATGATGCCGGCCAGCGGCAGCCACAGGCCCGCCACGATCAGCAGCGAGGTCATCGATTCCGTCAGCCATACGGTTTTCATCATGCCGATGCGCGCGCCCAGATAGCCGCACAGCAGCTTGCCGAAGGCGCCGCCCACGAACAGCAGCGATAGCGCCACGCCGATGCCGGCCGTGCCCGCGCCCTTGCTTTTCAGCAGGAATGGCAAAAAGGTCAGAAAACCCATGCGCACAGCGCTGTCCAGGGTGCCCGTGGCCAGCAAGGCGCGAAAACTTCCCTTGGAGCCGCTGCCGGCGATGGTCTTGCCCGCCTTCTTCGCGCCCGCCTGCAGCTCGCCCGGTTTCGGCAGCAGCCACCACAGCAAGCCGGCCGCCGCCAGGCCCAGCAAACCCAGCAAGGAGACGCTGGCTTGCCAGCTGCACACCAATAACAGCAAGCCCACCAGCGCGGGAATCAGGGTCTTGCCGATATCGCCGGCAAAGTTGTAGTGCGACAGCGCTTCCTTCACGCCCCCGCCCGCCTCGTGCGTGTCGGTGACGATGGACGAGGCCAGCGGATGCTGCGTGCTGGCGCCCAGGCCGCCCAGCAGCAGGGCGAACAGCAGCACGGCCAGTCCGCCTGCCTGCCCCGCGATCAGGTAGGCGACCCCGGCCAATACCGTGCCGCCCACCAGCAGGCGCTCGCGCCCCCAGCGCCTGGCCAGGCGGCTGGCCAGCAACTGGAAACCGGCCATCATGCCCGAGTACGAACCGCGCAACAGGCCCACCATGGCATAGCTGATGGCAAACTGCGCCTGCCAGATGGGCAGCAGCACATAGATCACGTCCGTCAAGCCATCATGCACGGCATGCGCGCTGCAAGCGGCGAACAGCGAGCGGCGGCGGATCGATTTGTCGGAGGGGGACGAGGTGGCGGACAGCGTAGTGGCGGACGGTTCGGTCATGACTGTGCATGCAAGAAATCAGGAGGCGACCAGCTTACACCAATTGGCTGCTTCGCATCTTGAAGCGCGGCAAGAATAATAGTATTGCAAGATTGATCTGGCGCAAACGCAGGGAAAGCGCAAGCCAGGCCCGGCGCCGTCACGTTGACGGCGTCGGATTGCTGTCTTATTTGGCCATCGCATCCTTGGCCATGCCATCCTTTTTCATCTCATCCTTCTTCATGCCGTCTTTTGCCATGGCATCTTTCGCCATGCCATCCTTGGCCATATGGTCCTTCTTCATGTGTTTCTTGGCCATCGGCTTTTTCATGCCATCCTTGTCCATCGCATCCTTGTGCATGGCATCCTTGTGCATGGCATCGGCCGAGGCGTCCTTGGCCATGGCGTCTTTCTTCATGGCATCCTGGGCAAACGCGGCGCCCGACATGAGGATGGCGGAAGCGAGGATGGCTGCGAAGGTGGTGATCGTGGTTTTCATGATATGTCCTTGTCTCTGGGTTAGTTGGGCAAGTGCCCTGTGGTAAAACTGTTGCTTTGCTACGGGTGCTGCTAAAAATGTTCAAGAGCCGCCGAACCAGTTGTAGCCCTGATTCTCCCAATACCCTCCCGGATACGTATTCGTGACGAAAATGGCCTGGATGTGCTTGGGATTCTTGTAGCCCAGCTTGGTCGGCATGCGCAGTTTCATCGGGTAGCCGTACTTGGGCGGCAACTCCTGGCCGTCGTAGCTCAGGGCCATGATGGTTTGCGGATGCAGGGCCGTGGCCATGTCGATGCTGGTGAAATAATCGTCGGCGCACTTGAAGCCGATGTATTTCGCCGTCGTGTCGGCGCCGACCCGCTTCAGGAAATGGGCAAACGGCACGCCGCCCCACTTGCCGATGGCGCTCCAGCCTTCCACGCAGATGTGGCGCGTGATCTGCGTTTCCTGCGGCAAGGCGCGCAATTGCGGCAAGCTCCATGGCTTCCTGTCGGCGATCAAGCCGCTCAATTCCAGGCGCCAGGCGTCGCCATCGACTTCTTCCACCTCGTCCTCGCCGTAATACGCGTTGAAGGGAAACGGCCGCGTGATCATGGAGTCCGGGTAGGTCGGCGCCAGCTTGGTCGGATCGAACAGCCAGCCCTGTACCCTGTCGTTGAAGCGCGACACGGCCGTCAGGGCTGTCTCGATGCCGGACGCGTCGCTGACGTTGCAACCGGTCAACAAGGACAGGCCGCCCAGGGTCAGGCTGCGCTGCAGGAACAAACGGCGCGACGGCTGCTTGATCTGGCGCAAGGCGTCGTCCAGCATGGCCTGGCCCTCTTCTTGCACGAGGATGGTTTTTTTCATGATCGTCTCCTTCAGCGCCCGCGCAGCATGGCGACCAAGGTGCGCGGCACCAGCGCCACCATCAGCAAGTGCACGCCGACAAAGCCCGTCAGCAGCGCCATGGCGATGAAGTGGACCCTGCGCGCACTCTCGTAGCCGCCGATGAGTTCGCGCAGCAGGGGAAATTGCACGGACTTCCACAGCACCAGGCCGGACAGCACCAGCACGATGCAGTCGAGCATGACGAACAGGTAGGCGGCGCGCTGCACCATGTTGTAATGACGGGGGTCCGCGTGGGCCAGCTTGCCTTTCAGGGCCGCCATGAAATCGGCCAGCAGCAGGCGCGGCGTCAGGGGAAAGAACTGGCGCCGCAGCCGTCCAGAGGCGATGTTAATCGCCAGATACAGCAAGCCATTGGCCACCAGCAGCCACATGGCGGCGAAATGCCATTGCAGGGCGCCACCCAGCCAGCCGCCCAGGGTCAGCGCGCGCGGCAGCTCGAAGGGGAAAAATGGCGCCGCGTTATAGATGCGCCAGCCGCTGGTGGCCAGCACCACGACGGCCACGGCATTGAGCCAGTGCGTCAGGCGCAGCCAGGCGGGGTGGATCACGCTCGCTTGTGCGTTCATCACATCGCTCCCTTCGCGCAGGATGCCGTGCTGACGGCTTGCAGGATGGCGCTGCTGCCGGCCCGCTGCACGAAGGCGACCACTTGCAGCTGCTCGGGTCGCCAAGTGGCGGGCAGGTTGACTGCGCGGCGCAGCTGGGCGCGGCCTTGCGCCAGAGACACCGGCCCCAGCCACAGGCGTACGGCTGCATCGTGATGCAGGGTGGCGCCGCGGTTTTCGCCGCGCAGCACTTTCGAGACGATGGCGCTTTCGCTGATGGCCACGTACAGCTGGCCGCCCGTCTGTGCGTCCGGCGCGCTGGCATTGGCTTCAAGCAATAATTTTCCACTGGGCCCCGGCGTGGCGGACAGGCTGATATTGACGGGCGCGGCAGTCGCGTTGATGCGGCGGATGGCGGCCGGCAGCTGCGTATCCCAGCCGCGCAATTCCGTGCCGCCCACGAAAAACTGCGGCGTGTAAGCGACATGGCGCGGCTGGTGGCGCAGCAACTCGGCCTGGCGCGCATCGAATTGCGCCTGCGCCAGCGGGTCCGTCCAGCCGATCTGGTCCCAGTAGGTGACGTGCAGGGCCAGCGGCACGATCAGGCTGGCCGGGCCCGCTTCCTTGCGCAAGGCGCTCAGGCGCTGGTCGGCGGGCGGGCAGCTGGAACAGCCTTCGCTGCTGTACAGTTCCACCAGCGCCGCCGTCTGCGGCCCGCTTTGCACGGCGCAGCGCTGGCCGGCGGCCAGCTGCGCCATGGCCGGGGATGCCGCGACCGTGCCCAGCACGGGAAAAAGCAGTGATGCAAGGCGGTGCTTGATGTCCATGGTCTTTCACCGGTATATTGAATTAAGAGGCGTGCTTGCCAGTCAATTCGCCGCCGCAGGCCGATTGGTTACAGCCGCCAGCAAAATAATCCGGGATTTATTTTTTCAATGCCTGTTACCAAAGGCCTGCATGCAACGAATACCTGTAAGCGAACACCTGCATGGCACGGAATTGCGGCTGCATGGCTTGATGCTGCGCGGGCTCGATGGCGATGCGGCGGCCTATCGCAGTTTCTTGCAAGCCACCAGCGGCCATTTGCGCGCGTTCCTGCGGCGCCGCCTGCAGCAATGGCCGGACGAGGTGGAAGACCTGGTGCAGGAGTGTCTGCTGGCCATCCACAACCAGCGTCTGACGTACGATACGGGCGTGCCGCTGACGTCGTGGATCCATGCGATCGCGCGCTATAAATTGATCGACTGGCTGCGCCGGCATGCGCGGCGCGAGGCGCAGCACTTGCCGTATGACGAAGAAGATGGCACGCAGGAACTGTTTTCCAGCGCCGACGCCGAAGCGGCCGAAGCGAGCCGCGACCTGGGCAAGCTGCTGGCCAGCTTGCCGGCACAGCAGCGCGACGCCATCGTGCATACCAAGCTCGACGGCTGGTCCGTGCGCGACACGGCGGCGGCCATGCAGATTTCGGAAGCCAGCGTCAAAGTGGCCGTGCATCGCGGCTTGAAGGCACTGGCGGCCAATTTAAGAACAGGCAATGAAGGGATTGCATCATGAAAACCGATGACTTGATCGCCATGCTGGCCAGCGGCCCCGACGTGGCTGCCGCGCCGCCACCGGGGGCCCGCTGGCGTGCCGCAGGCACTTTGGGCGCCGGCGTGCTGGCCAGCGTGGCGCTGATGGCCATGCTGCTGGGCGTGCGGCCCAACCTGGAACAACTGGCCCAGCTGCCCGATTTCTGGATCAAGGTGGGCTTTGTCGTCTGCCTCTGCCTGGCGGCCTGGCACGTCAGCCGCCGCCTGTGCGTGCCGGGCGCCGCCACGCGCGCCCTGCCCTTGCTCATCGCCATGCCCCTGCTGCTGATGTGGGCGCTGGGTGCCATCATCCTGCAGGAAGCCCCGCCCGAGCAACGCGCCGAGCTGTTCTGGGGCGCCACCTGGCGCAGCTGTCCCTTGCTGATCGCGCTGCTCTCGCTGCCCATCCTGGCCGCCGTGCTGCGCCTGATGCGCCAGCTGGCGCCCACGCGCCTGGGCTTGGCGGGCGCCGCTGCCGGCTTTGCCGCCGGCGGCATGGCCGCGCTCGTGTATTGCCTGCACTGCCCGGAGCTGGCGGCCAGCTTCGTCGGCTTCTGGTATGTGCTGGGCATGCTGGTGCCGACCGCCATCGGCGCGGCCATAGGGCCGAAAGTGCTGGCCTGGTAAGCCAATGACATCCTTTTCCCAGGAGTGAATCCGTTTTCTTCTTCCGCGCGTACAAGTAAGGCAGCCTGCAGTTTCTTGGACTTGTCTGTCAACGCTAACAAAAATCGGGAGAATCGAAATGTCTTTGTCACACTCGAAAACCGCACTGGGCGCCGCACTCCTGGGCAACCTGCTGGCCTTGGCGATCGCGCCAGCGGCCTATGCCTCCAGCCACCGCGAAGCGCCGTTCATCACGCAAAACCCGAAAGTCGACGCCACCGACTTCTACATGTTCCGCAGCTATGAAGCGGGCCGCGGGGCCTACACCACGCTGGTGGCCGACTATATCCCCCTGCAAGACGCGTACGGCGGCCCGAACTACTTCGCCATGGACCCCGCCGCCCTGTACGAAATCCATATCGACAACAATGGCGACGGCAAGGAAGACCTCACCTTCCAGTTCCGCTTTACCAACACCATCAAGGATGGCCAGTTCACCGTGGGCGGCAAGAAAGTCTCGATTCCGCTCGTCATCAACGGCGGCGCCATCGATTCCGTCAACCCGGCCGGCCTGAACGTGCGCGAAACCTACAGCGTGACGGTGGTGCGGGGCGACCGCCGCACGGGCACGAGGAGCGCCGTCACCAACGCCAGCGGCGGCGGCACGACCTTCGACAAGCCCGTCGACAATATCGGCAACAAGGCCATCCCCAACTACGCCGCGTATGCCGCGCAGCATGTGTACGCCGTCAACATTCCCGGCTGCGCCACGCCGGCGCGCCTGTTCGTCGGCCAGCGCAAGGACCCTTTCGTCGTGAATTTGGGCGAAACGTTCGACTTGATCAACATCAAGGCGCCCGCCACGGAGTTTGCCGCGAATGCGGAGTCGGCCGCCAAGGATGACCTGGCGCGCAAGAACGTCACGGCCATCGAGATGGAAGTACCGACCACCTGCCTGACGGCCGGCAGCGATCCTGTCATCGGCGGCTGGACCACGGCCAGCCTGCGCCAGGGGCGCCTGCTGAACCCGGCGCCGGGCACGGCCACCACGGCGTCGAAGGAAGGCGGCGCGTGGGTGCAAGTGTCGCGCCTGGGCATGCCGCTGGTGAATGAACTGGTCATCGGCCTGAAGGACAAGGACCGCTTCAACGCCAGCAAGCCGTCGGGCGACGCGCAGTTTGCCGACTACGTCACTAACCCCACGGCGCCGGCCCTGGTGGAAGTGCTGTTTGGCTCGGCAGGCGCCAAGGCGCCCACCAACTTCCCCCGCAACGACCTGGTGGCCACCTTTTTGACGGGCATCAAGGGCGTGAACCAGCCCGTCACCGTGACGGCGTCGGAAATGCTGCGCCTGAACACCTCGATCGCGGCCACCAATGTCGGCGCGCAAAACCGCCTCGGCGTCATCGGCGGCGATAACGCGGGCTTTCCGAACGGCCGCCGCCCCGGCGACGACGTGGTCGACGTGGTGCTGCGCGTGGCCATGGGCAAGCTGTGCACCCTGAACATCGGCTGCGCCCCGGCCGACGCACCGGCTGGCGGCCTGCACTTCACGGATGGCGCCTTCCTCGACGAAACCGCGTTCACGGCAGGTTTCCCCTACCTGAAAAATCCCGTGGCCGGTTCGCCGCAGCTGTAACGAGGAGAATGCGATGAAAAAGCTCCATGCAATCAGCGCCCTGGCGCTTACGGCCATGCTGGCCGGCTGCGGTGGCGGCAGTAGCAGCCACGGCGGCGACAACGGTGACGGCGGCGTCAACCCTCCGCCCGTGGTCTTGCTCGACGCCTTCTATGTGGCCGTCAGCAACGTCATTCTGACCACCAGCGATGACAAGGACGGCGTCGCCATCGACGCCATCATGGCGACCTCTCCGGAAAATACGGAGCCGGTACCGCTGTAACGCGCAGTAAGCAAGCGCGGGCGCCGGAGACCACGTTCTCCGGCGCCCCGCCCTTGCTGCCCCACTCCACCCTCGATGGCGTCCACGATGAAAACACCGATTGCCCTGCTGTGCGCCTGTCTGCCCGTGCTGGCATGGGCCGCGCCCTACACGCCGAAAGACGGCAGCGCCGTCATCGAGCAGCTGCCGCGCCGCGCCGATGCCGCGCAGCTGGCCTTGCGCGGCCTGCGCCAGCAACTGAACGACACGCCGCGAGACCTCCCCCTGGCCACCAGCCTGGCCCAACGCTACATTGCCCTGGCGCGCAGCGAGACGGACCCGCGCTACCTGGGCTATGCGCAAGCGGCGCTGGCGCCCTGGTGGCGGCAGGCGGCGCCGCCCGTCCCCGTGCGCCTGCTGCGCGCCACCATTTTGCAAAGCACCCACCATTTTGCTCCCGCCCTGCAAGACCTCGACGCCGTCGTCGCGCAGCAGCCGCAAAACGCCCAGGCCTGGCTGACGCGCGCCACCGTCCTCACCGTGCAGGGCGACTACACCCAGGCGACAGCCAGCTGCGCCCGGCTGTCGGCCTTGACAACGCAACTGGCCACCGTCACCTGCCTTGCCAATATCGCCAGCGTCACGGGCCGGGCCGCCAGCAGCGAGCGCCTGCTGGAACTGACCTTGCAACGCAGCGCCGGCGCGGCACCCGAGCTCGATAGCTGGGCCTTGACCCTGCTGGCGGAAATGGCCACGCGGCGCGGAGAGTCCACGCTGGCCGAAGCGCGTTACACCAAGGCGCTGGCGCAGCAGCCGCGCGACAGCTATCTGCTGGGCGCCTACGCGGATTTCCTGCTCGACCGCCAGCGCCCGCAGGAAGTCGCCCGGTTATTGAAAGAGCAGCAGCGCATCGACGCCCTGCTGCTGCGTTACGCGCTGGCCCTGCAGGCGCTGCCCGGCCAGCAGACGGCCTTCCAGGCGGCCAAGGCGGAACTGGCGGCCCGCTTCAACGCCGCCATGCAACGGGGCGACACCGTGCACCAGCGCGAACAGGCCCGCTTCGCCCTGTTTTTGCAACAGGATGTGCCGGCCGCCCTGCAACTGGCGCAGAAGAACTGGGCCATCCAGAAGGAAGTGCCCGACATGCGCATCCTGCTCGAAGCGGCCCTGGTCGCGCGCAACTACGCGGCGGCGCAACCGGTGCTGGCCTGGGTGGCGGCGCATGGCGTGGAAGACGTGGCCCTGCAGCGGCTCGTCAGGCAGCTGGGGCCGCAGGATGCGCAGAAGCTTAGCGCCGCAAAGAAAGCAGGTGCGCTGTGAACGCCCGCATGCTCGCGTTGCTGCTCACCCTGTGCGCCTGGCTCGCCCCCGCGCAGGCGCACAAGCCCAGCGACAGTTATTTGAGCCTGGCCGTGCACGGCCAGCAGATCGAAGGGCAATGGGATATCGCCCTGCGCGACCTCGATTTCGCCATCGGCCTCGACGGCAATGGCGACGGCGCGCTGACCTGGGATGAAATCCGCGCGCGCCACGACGCCATCGCCGCCTACGCCTTGCAGCGCCTGCAGCTGGCCAGCGACCAGGGCGTCTGCCCCTTGAAAGCCGTCGAACAGCTGATCGACAGCCACACGGACGGCGCCTACAGCGTGCTGCGCTTCCAGGCCAGCTGCCCCGGCACCGCGCCTGTCAATCTCGCCATCGGCTACACGCTGTTCGCCGACCTCGATCCGCAGCACAAGGGCCTGGTCAAGATCGCCAGCGGCGCCACCACGCAAACGGCCATCTTCGACCCGGACAGCCCACGCCAGACGCTGTCTCTGGCCGCCCCCGACCGCCTGGCGCAGTTCGGCGCCTATGTGAAACACGGCATCTGGCATATCTGGATCGGCTACGACCATATTCTGTTTTTGCTGTCATTGCTGCTGCCGGCCGTGCTGCTAAAAAGTCCAAATGACACGGACCGTTTAAACCCAATGGCGGAGAGCCGGGGTCGGACCCTGAGGGTCCGACCCCAGACTTTGCATCTGGGTTTGAACGCAGCGTTTATTGACGTTTTTAAAGTCGTCACGGCATTTACGCTCGCCCATTCCATCACCCTGAGCCTGGCCAGCCTGTCGCTCGTCTCGCTGCCGTCGCGCTGGGTGGAATCGGCCATCGCCGCCTCGGTGATCCTGGCCGCGCTGAACAACCTGCTGCCGCTGTTCCGCGGCAAGCGCCCCGTGGCCGCCTTCGCCTTTGGCCTGATCCACGGTTTCGGCTTTGCCAGCGTGCTGCGCGACCTGGGCTTGCCGCAGGGTTCCCTGCTGGCCAGCCTGCTGGGTTTCAACGTGGGTGTGGAACTGGGCCAGCTGGCCATCGTCGCCGCCTTTCTGCCGCTCGCCTGGCTGCTGCGCAAGACGTGGCTGTACCGGCAAGTGCTGACCGTCGGCTCGCTGGCCATCGCGCTGGTGGCTTGCGTGTGGCTGGTGGAGCGGGTAGCCGACATCAAGCTGATTTCAGCCTGATGGCGTTGCTGCTCCGCCACTAGCCAACCACAACAGTGCGCAACCGGGCTACAATACGAACAATTCTCAATCGCATCAAGGCCACTCTGTCCCGCGGACCATGGCATGGAAAGGTTGCATGCTACGCCCCGAACTGGAACTGCATCGGCAAATCGAAGTGCTCTATAGCGACCACCACGGCTGGCTGCAGGGCTGGCTGCGCCGCAAGCTGGGCAATGCTTTCGATGCGGCCGACCTGGCGCACGACACGTATCTGCGCATCATCTCGCGCGGCCGCGCACCCGAGCCGGACGAATCGCGCCAGCACCTGGCGCAGATCGCCAATGGCCTGGTGGTGGACCTGTTCCGCCGCCGGCATATCGAGTCAGCCTACGCGGACGCCATCGCCGCCCAGCCGGAAGCGCTGGTGCCCACGCCGGAAATGCGCGCGCTGATCGTCGAGGCATTGATGGAAATCGACGCCATCCTCGCCAGCCTGCCGCCTAAAGTGCGCGACGCCTTTTTGCTGTGCAAACTGGAAGGCATGGCCTACGCCGACATCGCCGCGCGCCTCGACGTGTCCGTCTCGTCGGTGGAAAAATACATCGCCCGCGCCTTGCTGGCCTGCTGCGCGGCGCAATTCGCATGAGTTCTCCATTGGACAGCGCGCCCATCGCCCCCGCCGTGCTGCAGCGCGCCGCCGAGTGGATGGCGCGGCTGTGGGCGGAAGACGCCAGCACGGCCGATGCCGACGCCTGCGCCGCCTGGCGCGCCGCCCACCCCGAGCACGAACGGGCCTGGGCCCGGCTGCAGCGCTTTGCCCTGCAATTCGAGGCCTTGCCGCGCGACGTGGCGCGCGGCGCCCTCGCGCCGGCTCAGCGCCGTGCCACCGGCCGCCGGCGCGCCTTGCAGTTGCTGGGCCTGATCGCGGCGGGCGGCGGCACGGCCCTGCTGGCGCACGAGGCCAGCCAGTCCAGCCTGTGGCAGCGCGCCGCCAGCGATTACCGCACGTTTGTTGGCGAGACGCGTGCCATCGTACTGGCGGACGGCACGCAAGTGGTGCTCGACACGGCCAGCGCCATCGACGTGGCATACAGCGCCGGCGAACGGCGCATCGTGCTGCGCGCCGGCGCCATCCTCGTCACCAGCGCGCATGAAACATCGCCTTTGTATCGTCCGCTGCTGGTGGCAACGCCGCAAGGCACGGCCACGGCGCTGGGCACGCGCTTTGGCGTGCGCCTCGATGACGGCGAAAGCCGTGTCGCCGTGTTCCAGGGCGCCGTGGCGCTGCAACCGGTGAAGGAAGGTGCGCCCTCCCGGCACCTGCAGACGGGCCAGCAGGCCGTCTACACCCGCCACGCCGTGCAAGAGATCGGCAAGGTGGAAGACAGCGCCGCCGCCTGGACCGATGGCAGCCTGGTGGCCGAGCGCATGCGTCTGGATCAGCTGCTGGCCGAGCTGGGGCGCTACCGTCACGGCGTGCTGCGCTGCGACGAGTCCATCGCCGGCTTGCGCGTGACGGGCGTGTACTCGCTGCGCGACACAGACCGCTCGCTGGCCAACCTGGCCCTGAGCCTGCCCGTGCAAGCACGCTACCGCACGCGCTACTGGGTCAGCGTGGGGCCGCGTCCCGCCTCCTGAAAAAATAAATGAAAAAAAGTTGAGGGTTTTGGCTTTTCGTTCGGAATACGGGAAGAACCGATTTTTTCCTGCCACTTTCCAAGGATTTGCTCCATGCCCCCTCGCCTGACCGCACCCGCGCACAAGCTGCGTCCGTTTCCCCTTGCCGCCGCCATCCAGGCCCTGTTCCTGGCGGGCGCCGCCGTGGGTACCCTGGCCGTCACGGCGCCAGCCGCCCGCGCCCAGATGCTGGAGACTGCGCAAGCCAAGCGCCCCTACGCGATCCCCGCCGGTCCGCTTGAGCGCGCCCTGACCACGTTTGCCAGCGCGGCCGGCGTGGAACTGTCGGCCGACGCGGCCCTGTTGCAGGGCAAGCGCAGCGGCGGCCTGGCGGGCAGCTACAACGTGCGCCAGGGTTTCGAGGAACTGCTGCGCGGCCAGGGCGTGCGTGTGGTCGTTGGGGCGAATGGCGCGTATGCGCTGCGGGCGGAGACGGTACCGGCAGGCACGCAGGCGGCGCAGGCGCAGGCCAGCGCCACCCTGCCCGCCATCACCATCAATGCCACGGCCGAACGCGAAACGGCGACAGGTCCCGTGCGCGGCTATGTGGCGCGGCGCGCCGGCTCGGCCACCAAGACGGATACGGCCCTGAATGAAAACCCGCAATCCGTGTCCCTCGTCACGGCCGATGAAATCAGCGACCGCAACGCCGAATCGCTCGACGAGACCTTGCGCTACACGGCCGGCGTGACGCCGAACCAGCGCCCGCTGGGCAGCGACGATTCCTCGCTGCTGCGCGGCTTCACCATCGAAACGAACGGCATCCTGCAAGATGGCTTGCGCAATTCGGGCCGCACCTTTGGCGCCTCGATCGAACCGTATGGCCTGGAACGCCTGGAAGTGCTGCGCGGCCCCGCCTCGGTGCTGTACGGGCAGATTCCGCCGGGCGGCATGGTCAACGCCGTCAGCAAGCGTCCCAGCATGGATGCCGTGCGCGAGGTGGGGATTGAGTACGGCAGCTACCAGCGCCGCCAGCTGAAAGCCGACGTGGGCGGCGCGCTCGACGCGCCAGGCGCCTGGACGTACCGCGTCGTCATGCTGGGCCGCGAAGCCGACACGCGGCTGGACCGCGACCGCGACAACCGCCTGTACTTCGCCCCCTCGCTCACCTGGCAGGCGGGACCCGCCACGCGTTTGACCGTGCTGGCCCGCTACGAGCAGGACAACCAGCAGTACGCGTTTCCCAATCAGCTGCTGCAGCCAGGCCCGCGCGGCCAGGTCGACCCGCGTCTCAACCTGATGGGCGACGATAACCGCTTCAAGCGGCGCAATACCATGCTGGGCTACGAGTTCGAGCACAGATTCAACGACACCTGGTCGCTGCGCCAGAACCTGCGCTACACGCGTCTGAAGAACGACCGCACGGACATGTTTCCCCTGGGCCTGAATGACGATGGCACGGTGGAGCGCTATTTCATGCCCGTCGATACGGCGTCGAAAAGCCTGTTCGCCGACACCCAGCTGCAGGCGCGGTTTGCCACGGGCGGCCTGGCGCACCAGGTGCTGCTGGGCGTCGATTATGCGAATATCCGCAACACGGACGACTACCGCCACCAGAAGGGTTTTATCGAGCCGATCGACCTGTACCAGCCCGTGTATGGCAAGCAGCCACTGGTCCCGGCCCAAGCGCCCACGCGCGCCGATGCGCCGTCGCGCCAGCTGGGCCTGTATGCGCAGGATCAATTGAAATGGGACCGCTGGGTCGTCACGGCTGGCCTGCGCCGCGACAAGGCCACGCAGTCGCGCGACGTCACCGACCTCCATAGCGGCGCCGTCAAACCGGACTTCCACCAGTCGCCATCGGCCACCACGGGCCGCGTAGGCGCCGCCTACCTGTTCGATGGCGGCTGGGCGCCGTACGTCAGCTACGCCACCTCGTTCTCGCCCGAACTGGGCATCACGGCCAACGGCGACGCCTTGAAGCCGTCGCGCGGCAAGCAGTTCGAAGCGGGCGTACGCTACGAACCCGTGGGCCAGCGCGCCAGCTATACGGCCGCCGTCTTCGACCTGGTGCGCGACAACGTCACCACCTCCGACATCGGCAACCCGGGCCGTTTGCAGCAAACGGGCCAGGTAGGCTCGCGCGGCGTGGAACTGGAAGCGCGCACGGAGTTCGCCAGCCGCCTGAGCCTGATCGCGCAATACACCTACCTCGCTACGGAAGTCAGGAAGAGCAATAACGGCGACCTGGGCTTGCAGCAAGCGGGCGCGCCGCGCCACAGCGCCTCGGCCTGGGCGCGCCAGTCGTTCAACCTGGGCACGGCACTGCCCGCGTATGCGGCGCTGGGTATGCGCTTCCTCGGCGCCATGCGCTCGAACTCCGATGGCGAGAACCTGAACATCCGCAATGGCGGCCTGACGCAGTGGGACGCGGCGCTGGGCGTGTCGCGCGGACCGTGGCAGTTTGCCCTCAACGTCAACAATGTGCTCAACAAGCAGACCCTGTATGACTGCGGCTACCTGCCGAACCTGTGCTACCGCAATGCCGAACGCACGGCCAACGTCAGCGCCATGTACCGCTTCTGATGCCATCGCTGCACATGCGCCCCGCCCTGGCGGCCATGCACCGCTACGCGGGCTTGCTGATGGCCGGCTTCCTCATCGTCGCCGGCGTGACGGGCAGCCTGCTCGCGTGGAAGGATGAACTGGAAGCGGCCATGCTGCCCGCCGTCTTCCGCGTGGCGCCGCCAACGCCGGGCGCCGTGCCGCTCGACGCCCTGCAGCTGCGCGAGTCGGTCGCCGCGCGCTTCCCGCAAGCCCAGGTCAGCTATGCGCCCCTGTCGGCGCCGCCCGGCCACAGCATGGTGTTTTACCTGCGCCCGGGCGATGCATCACCGCTGGCCAGCAACGAAGTGTTTGTCGATCCCTACACGGGCGCGCTGCTTGGCCAGCGTCGCTGGGGCGAGATCGGCCAGGGCGCCATCAATCTGCTGCCCTTCATCGAGCGCCTGCATTACGCGCTGGCGCTGGGCGACACGGGCTTGCTGATTTTCGGCCTGATCGCCATCGTCTGGACGGTCGACTGCTTCATCGGTGCCGCCCTGACCTTCCCTGCCCGCCTGAAAAAACGCTCGCCGGGCACGAAACCGTGGCTGCTGCGCTGGCGGCCAGCGTGGCTGCTGCGCCGCCACGGCGGCAGCTATAAGCTGGTATTCGACCTGCACCGCGCGGGCGGCCTGTGGCTGTGGGCCATGCTGCTGGTGTTTGCCTGGAGCGGCGTCGCCTTCAACCTGTACGGCGTGTATGCGGCCGTAATGCGGCCGCTGTTCCCGCACCAGGGAGCCGAGGACATCGTCGCGCGGCATGCGCCGTCACCAGGAAAGCCGATGGACTGGCCAGCCGCGCGCGCGCAGGGCCGCCTGTTGATGGGCGAATTGGCGCGCCGGCACGCGTTCACCATCCTCGAAGAAAACGCGCTGGCCTGCGAGCGCGAGCTGGGCGTGTACAGCTATCACGTGCGCAGCAGCCGCGACGTGCGCGCCCACAAGGGCCTCACCACCGTCTTTTTCGACGCGGCCAGCGGCCGGCAGCTGGCCGCCTGGCTGCCCACGGGCGCGGCCAGCGGCGACACCATCCGCAGCTGGATCAGCGCCCTGCACATGGCCTCGATGTGGGGCTGGCCTTTTAAAATGTTCATCTGCGCCATGGGCCTGCTGGTGGCGGGCCTGAGCGTGACGGGCGTGCTGATCTGGCGCCGCAAGCGCCAGGGGCAAGCCAGGGCCAGGGCCCTCATTCATTAGCTTGACTAATAAGACCATGCCGATTCCAACGGCTTATCAACGAGTGGCTGACGCCGTAAAGTAGCTCCTGTCAATGATTGAAGGAGCCAGCCATGAACCGCGTCACCCTGAATAACGGCATCAGCATGCCCGTCGCCGGCTATGGCGTCTTCCAGATTCCCGACCCCGCAGAATGCGAACGCAGCGTGATCGACGCCATCGCCGCCGGCTACCGCCTGATCGACACAGCCGCGTCCTATATGAACGAGGCAGCCGTCGGCAAGGGCATCGCCCACAGCGGCGTGGCGCGCGAGGAACTGTTTGTCACCAGCAAGCTGTGGGTGCAGGACACGGGCTATGAACGTACGCGCGACGCCATCGAGCAGTCGCTGCGACGCTTGCGGCTCGATTATCTCGACTTATTCCTGATCCACCAGCCGTTTGGCGACGTGCACGGTTCCTGGCGCGCCATGCAGGACGCTTATCGCAGTGGCAAGCTGCGCGCCATTGGCGTCAGCAACTTCCATGCGGACCGCTTGATGGACCTCATCGCCTTCAACGACATCGCGCCCGCCGTCAACCAGATCGAGATCAACCCCTTCCACCAGCAGGCGGACAGCGTGGCCTTCATGCTCGAGCACGGCGTGCAGCCGCAAGCGTGGGCGCCATTTGCCGAGGGCCGCAACAAGCTTTTCCACAATGAGTTGCTGCTGGGCATCGCCGCCAGACACGGCAGGTCCGTGGGCCAGGTCGTCCTGCGCTGGCTCACGCACCGGGGCATCGCCGTGCTGGCCAAGACCGTGCGCCGCGAGCGCATGGCGGAAAACCTGGCCATCGTTGACTTTGACCTCGACGAAGCGGACATGGCCGCCATCGCCACCCTGGAAACGGCTACCAGCAGCTTCTTTTCGCACCGCGACCCGGCCATTGTCCAGTGGATGGCCGAACGCACGCTTGATATTTAAGGGAAAGCACATATGCCAACAGAAGATACAAGCACGGGCCGCCGCGGCTTCCTGCTGGCGGCCGGCAGCCTGGCCGCCACGCCATTGATCAGCTCGGCGCAAGACGAGGCGGTGCAAACGACAGTGGACGGGCGCCGCAAGCTGGGCACGCTGGAAGTATCGAGCCTGGGCCTGGGCGTGCAAAACATGAGCCGCACCTACCAGACAACCGTGCCCAGCCGTCCAGAGATGCACAAGATTATCCGCGCGGCATTCGAGCGCGGCGTCACCTTCTATGACGCGGCCGAGGCGTATGGCCCGCACGAGGTAGAACGCATCCTCGGCGAAGGCGTGGCGCCGTTCCGCGACCAGATCGTCATCGCTTCCAAATTCGGCTGGGATATCGACCTGGAAACGGGCGAGCGGCGTCCGGGCCGCAACAGCCGTCCGGCGCACATCAAGCTGGCCGTGGAAGGCATGCTCAAACGCCTGCGCACGGACCGCATCGACTTGCTGTACCAGCACCGGGTCGACCCGCAAGTGCCGATCGAGGACGTGGCCGGCGCCGTGCAGAACCTCATGAAAGAAGGCAAGGTGCTGCACTGGGGCTTGTCGGAAATGGGCTTGAACACCTTGCGCCGCGCCCATGCGGCCCTGCCCGTCAGTGCCGTGCAAAGCGAATACTCGATGCTGTGGCGGGGGCCGGAAGACGGCGTGCTGGCCCTGTGCCAGGAACTCGGTATCGGCTTCGTGCCGTGGAGCCCGCTGGGCGTGGGCTTCCTGGCAGGCGCCATCGACGCCAGGACGCGCTTTGCCGATGGCGACATCCGCAAGATCGAATCGCGCTTTTCACCGGAAAACCTGCCGCACAACCTGGCGCTGGCGGCCCTGGTGAACAGCTGGGCCACGCGCAAGCAGGTGACACCGGCGCAGATCGCCCTGGCCTGGCTGATGGCGCAGCGGCCGTGGATCGTGCCGATTCCCGGCACCACGCAGATGGCGCACATGCTGGACAATATCGGCGCGGCGCACGTGCGGTTGACGTCGGGAGAAGTGGCCGAGCTGAACCAGGCCGTCGCGGCCATTGCTATCCGGGGCGCGCGCCTGCCCGACGCCGTGCTGGCCTATTCGGGCGTGGAAGCGCCCCTCAGGGAAAAGTGATGAAGGTCTGCGGCACGGCGTCAGTCAGCCACACGCCATTGTCGGACACGTAGAACACGTGGCCCTGCGCTCGCATGGCGGCCGCATCCACCGTCAGCACGACGGGCTTGCCATGGCGCCCGCCCACGGCCACGACCGTTTCGCGCTTGCTGGACAGGTGCACATGGTTGCGCGATCCCGGCAGCAGGCCGCCGGCGCGGATCGCCTCGACAAAGCGGCTGGCCGTGCCGTGATACAGCATGGCGGGCGGCGTAGTGGGCGGCAAGGCGATATCGACGGCCGCCAGCGAGTGGCCCTGGTTGGCGCGGATGCGCAAGCCGTCATCGCTGATGGCGTAGCGCGTCTTGCTGTCGCGCGCCACCACGTCATCCAATTGTTCACGGGAAATGCGACGGCCATGTTGAGCCGCCAGCGCCAGCAACTGGCCGATATCGGCCCAGCCGTGGGGATCGAGCGCAAGGCCGATTTTTTCAGGGGCGTGGCGCAGTATGAGGGAAAGGAATTTGCTGGTATTTACCAAATGATCTGTCATGCCGCAGTCTACCGTTATCAGAACGCATATGACAAGGTCAGGCGCGCGGATCGGGGCTCGACCGGATGAAAATGCCGGTCATTCACCCCGTCCGCCCCCTCGCCGGGCAGGCGCGACGCATAGTAGTAATCGATGTCGCTGGCGCGCTTGTTGAACAGGTTGAACACGTCGAGCGACAGCCGCGTCTTGCGGTTGAGCTGGTATGCCACGCGCGCATACGCCAAGGTGGTCGAGGCGGAGCGCACGCTATTGTCTTCGATCAGGGGTCGGGGGCCGAAATAGCGCAGCTGGAAGGCGCCCGACCACGGGCCCTGGTCCGTCACCGTCACGCCGAACGAGGCCACCTTGTCGATGGCGCCAGGGATATGCTTGCCGGCCGGATCATTTTCCGTATAGCGCGAGCGCGAGGCGGCCAGGTCCAGGTCGAACAGCAGCCACGGGGCCGCAATATAATGGTTGTTCCACTCGATGCCGTGGCGGCGGCTGGCGCGGCTCGGCTCCGTTTCGCCCGCATCACCCACGAACAGCAGTTCCGACGCGATATCGAGGCGCCACAGGGCCAGCGAGCTTTGCAGGCCCGGCAGCCATTCCGTACGCGCGCCCAGTTCCATGCCTTTGCTCGGCACCAGGGGCGTGACGGGCATGGCGGCCTCGCCATCGGCCAGGCGCGTCTGCGTCGTGCCGCGCGCATCGTTGCTGTGGAAACCCTTGCCATAGTTCACGAAAAATTCCGTCTTGCTCCAGGGCCCCAGAATCAGGGACAGCTTGGGCGAGACCACGTGATCGTTCGCCGTGCCGCTGTTGCCGGCTATGCTGCTGTCGACTTTGAAACGGTAGGCGTCGTAGCGCAAGCCCGCCACGGAACGCAGCCAGGGCAGCCATTGCACCGTGTTTTCGCCATACAGGCCGATGCTGGCCTCGCGCACCCGGTCTTCGCGCAGCGTACTCTGCCGTACCCGGTCCACCGTGTTGTACAAGCCCACGGGCGACAGCCTGTCGTAGCGCGCCTGCACGCCGACCTTGTTGCGCAGGGGAAGACCGAACAGCTCCGTGGTCCAGCTTTCGCCGGCATTCACGCCGGCCACCGTGCGCCGCTCGCTTTGCTGGAACTGGTCGCCGGCGGCCGGATTGGCCAGGAAGTAGGTGAAATCGCTGTTGAGTTCCAGCTGTGAACGGATCAGGTAAGCGTCCAGCTCGAACAAGCGGTTCTGCGTGCGCTGGCGCATGGCGTAGGACAGGCTGGTGCGCGACGTGTCGCCGCCGTCGCTGGGCGCCAGCGAGCCGAAACGGCCGATCCGGCCCGATGCCACGGCGCGCAGCGGCACCTGGTCGGTGGCGTTCCAGCCATTCTTGTACGCCATCGCCGTCACACTGAAACCGTTGTCCGGCGTGCCTTGGCTGTAGCGCAGCACGCCGCTATATTTGCGCACCCTTTCCGGCACGTCCCAGGGGCCGTTGTTGCGGTTCACTTCCAGGCCGTACAGCAAGGTGCCTTGTCCTGCAGCAAAGGAATCGGCCACGACGCCGCGCGCATAGCCATGCTGGCTGACGGACACGCTGGCCTGGCCTTGCGGCAATTTGTCGGCCAGGCGGATGCGCGCGCTGCCTGCCGAGGAAAAATCACCTTCGCTGGCGAAATACGGCCCCTTCTTGTAGTCGATGCGCTGCACCAGCTCGGGAATGAGGAAATTGAGGTCGGAATAACCCTGTCCATGGGCATGCGTGCGCATGTTGACGGGCATGCCATCGACATGGGTGGCGAAATCCGTCCCGTGGTCGAGGTTAAAACCGCGCAGGAAGTACTGGTTGGCCTTGCCGTCGCCGCTGTGCTGGGTAACGATCAATCCCGGCACGAATTCCAGCAGCTCTCCCGTGCGCAAGGCGGGCCGGTTGACGATCAGTTCGCTGGTGATGACGCCCTGACTGGCCGCGTCCGACGTGCCGACGGCGTTGTCGTAGTGGCCCGTCACGCGTACGGTGCGCGCCTCATTGGCAACGGCATCGGGCACCGCGGCGGCAGGCGGCTGCGCCCATGCGCTGGCCTGGATGGCCAGCCAGGCCAATGCCAAAGGGATTTTCCTGGATTGCATCTCTTCTCCCGTTCATCCTGAAAACAACTGCTGGTGGCTCGCCCCTGAAGATACGCAAAACACCGGCGTTCGGATTCAAACATTTGCGCAAAATCAAGCTGCAAAACACATGTTTTCAAACAATGAAATAAATCGCGGCGAGTTATCTTTAGAGAGAATGTCGCCATATAAAAAGTGCATACTACCTGTCAGAATCCGCGCACAAGACCGGCCCGCCAGCATCTCCTGCCATGCCTGCCGCTCTTTCGCCCGCGCCGCTCCGCCGCGCGCATCAGGGCTGTCGCTGTGATTTCGCCGTCTACGCGACGCCCTGCCATGTCGACCATGCAGGCTGGCGCAGCCGCGGCAAAGTCTTTGGTTTTTTCCATATTGTCAGACACCGGCACGCCTGCACGGCGCGGCCTGGCGACCACTTTGAACTGGAGAACTACATGACATTGTTCCTGCCCTCTTCCACTCTGCTGACACCGGGCGACAATCCGGATGGCCAGCGCTTCGTGCTGGCCTCGCAGCAATGGATCGACTTGCAGACGCGCATACAGGCCGTGCTGGCCCTGCCGTCGGATATCGGCGAATACGAACAGCGCTACGGCGACGCTTCGTCCGGTTCGCAAATGAAGGAATGCTTCGACGCCATGCGCAAGCTGCGCCAGACGGCCGAGCGCTACGGCAGTCCCAGCAGCCTGCGGGCAAAGATCCTGCACGACCCGAATTTCCTGGCCAACGGCACGCGCCCGAAAAACGATGCCTTTTCCGCCACCGTCTGGACCGTGGAGCGGGCGCACCGCGATGCCTTTACGCTGTCGTCGACCTTGCGCAGCATCCCGGAGATGGCGCGCCACGAATCGGCGGCCGACGCCACGGCCGGCATCAGGAGCCTGTTCCTCGACAATGGCCAGATACTCGACAATATGCAGAACACCATCGCGAAAATCGGCGAGTTGATCGCAGAGTTCGAACACATCGAAACAGCGCTGGACGACGCCCAGTTGCTGATGCGCACCTTCACCGAACGCTCATCCAAGACGCGCACTGAACTCGACAAGGAAATCGGCGCCCTGGGACAGAAAATCGGCGAACTGGAGCGCGCGCGCGACGCCGCCTATTCGAAATGGCTGGCATTGACCATTTCCGCCTGCATCGTGCCCGCCGTCATCGGCATCATCGGCATTGCCATCATGGTGATCCTGGCCGTACCCACGGGCGGCGGCAGCTTTGCCATCGGTTCGGCCGTCACGGGCGGTGGCGTGGCCCTCTCCGCAGCGGCGCTGGGCGCGGCGGCCGGCGTGGCGCGCGGCAAATACGATGGTCTGGTACAGGAAGTGCACGAGCAGAGCGCCTTCCTCGCCAAGCGCGCGTGCTACCGCAGCGACCTGGGCGCGCTCGATGAACTGATGAAATTCTCGCTGCCGGCATCCAACGGCATCCTGGGCCAGTTGCGCAGCGTGCAAGCGGCCTGGAGCGCATCGGCGCGGGAACTGGGCGCGCGCGCCAGCGATTTGAGCGTGGACAACCTGCACACCGGACCATGGCTGCGCGAAGCCGAGATGGTCAAGGCTGCCGATGGCTGGCGCACGCTCGACAACGCCTTGAAGGCGTTTGTTACCGGGTCCTTTGTCGATGCCAATCTGATCGGCTTTGGCGCCAGCTTGCCGCCAGACCAGCCCGACTGGCAGCAGCAACTGACGGCCAGGCTTGCCGCCTGACGCCAGCGTTTTCAGTAGCTGTTTTCCGTACTTCCACGCAGTCTGACCTGATCACTGAAGGGAACTACCATGAGTGTTACCGCTATTAATACCGCCGCCACGCCATCGATCGACCCGCCGCCAGGCTTGACCACGCCGGCCAATCCCCAATCCGGACAAAAGAGCCAGTTTGCCCTGTTCAGCGATAGCTGGATCGAATTGCAAGCCTATGTGGGCTCGGCCACCGAATTGCCCATCACCAAAGGCGATTTCGAAAGCAAATACGGCGCCGTCGATGGCTCGCAGACGGTACTCGATTGCATCGGCGCAATGAAAAGCGTGCAAAACGCCTCCACCGAATTCGGCAACCCGAAAAGCCTGCGTGCGGCCCTGATCAAGAATCCCGGCCTGCTGGCCACGCCGACGCCGCCGACGGAAATCTACACGCACACAGTATGGCTGGGCCAGCGCGTGCATGACACCTCGACCAAGCTGGTGAGCGGCTATCAAAGCGTGCTGGATGAACTGCCGGGCCTGCCGCCCAAGGAACAGGTGGAGAACCTGAAAGCCTATCTGTTCGACCAGACCATGGGGCCGATACCGCTGGCGCAAAAAATGTCGGCCGAAGTGGCGGCACTGATCAGGAAGCTGGGTCTGTTCGAACAGAAAATGAATGAATACAACAGCAAGCTGCAGGCATTTACCAGCAGTTCGTCGACGATGATCGCTAATGTCAACCGCACCATCGGCGGCCTGGAAACGAAGATCGTGGAGCTGGAGAAACTGCGCGATGCCGCCTACAAGGCCTGGCGCGACTTCACCATCGCCGCCGTCACGGCCTCCGTCGGCTGCGCGCTGATCGGCGGCCTGCTGGCGCCGTTCACGGGCGGCGTCTCGCTGCTGGTGGGCGGCGCAGCCGCCATCGCCGCCGGCGTCGGGCTGGGCATCAAGGCGGCGCAGAACCGCGCCGCCTACAACGAATATTGCACGCAGATCAGCAGCCAGACGCAGGAATTGCAAAAGAAACAGCGGCTGCGCAGCGACCTGGGCGACTTCAACACGCAGATGGCGCGCGTGGGGCCGGCCATGTCCAAATTCCTCGGCAACCTGCAAACGGTGGAAGGCGTGTGGGTGCAGATGAATACGGACATGATCACGCTGGGCAACAGCATCACGGAATCGAACGTGGGCAGCATGCCTTTCCTCGTCAAGGCGAAAGCCAAGCTGGCCATCGATTCCTGGCAAGCCATCGATGACAGCGCCAAGCAGTTCACCGTGCAATCGCTGGTCGACTACGACAACCTCGCATTCGGCCAGCACCTGTCGGAAAACCAGCGCGCCGCTTGATGACAGTTGCCCCCCGGCGCAGGCACCGGGGGGCAAACATACCGATCGTTGGCTTCTAGAAAGGCAAACACCATGTCGAGACAATTCGGATATCCGCTGGCAGTGCAACAGGCGGCGCTGCGGCAAGCTGTTGATGATGGCAATCCCCATCTGGCGTTTGAAGGCGGCAGCGCCTGGGATCACCTCACGTACTACCTGGTCCAGGCGGACAAGCTGCAGCCCGGCCCGGACCTGCCGCTGGCAGCGGCGGCGCAAGCCGTAGCGGACGAGGCGGCCCGCTTTGGCACGCCGCAAAGCTTGCGCGCCCTGCTGGCCACATCGCCTGACGCCCTGGCGCAGAATACGCCGCCGGCCATGCTGTACGCGTGCCTGGTGTGGTTTGTCTTGCGCCTGAAAAATTCCGCTGCCAGCATGCTGTCGTATCAGCAATCACTGCTGGAGGCGGGTGTTGGCGCCAGCGACAGGCGCGAAGTACTGCATGCGCTGGGTCCGATGGTGGAAGAAGCGCGCGCGTCCATTGCCCCCCTGCTGCAAGGCTTGAACAAATGGAAGGATGGCGTCTTGCCGGCGAATGCGGCGCTGGCCCGGCTGGCAGCACAGACGGGTACCGATCTGCAGGCACAGCAAGAAGCGCTGGGGCGCTTGCTGGCCGCCATCGCATCGCTAGAGGAACAATTGGCGCACCTGGGCCTGTTCAGCGGGCACAAGAAAAAGGAACTGGAGGCGCAGTTACACGCCTTGCGCGAGCAGCTGACGCGCGACACGGCGCTGTCCGAGCAGCTGCGGCTGCAACTGGAAGGCGTCAACCTGCTGCTGGCAAATGGCGGCTGGCTGGAAGCGGCCATCGATGAGCTGATCCATTGGCTGGACGGCTTGCGCACCGCGTGGAGCGCTCTCGGCTCCGGTACGACCCAGCTGGCGGCCGACGCCAGCGACGCGGAACTGGGCAACGACAGCTGGCTGGCGCAAACACTGGCCAGCGCCATGGCCTTTCCCCTGTGGCAGGCGCTCATCACCGCCGCGCAACGCTACGCCAGCAACGCGCTGGTCGACTTCCCCGCGCCGCCCGACGCGACGGGACGGCAGCCATGAAGCGCGCCGCCGCACGCCTGCTGCATCTGCTGGCCATGGCCACCCTGGCGCTGGGACTGCTGCATGCGCCCGCCATGGCGCAAAACAGCAATACCGCCGCGCTGGAAAACGCGCTGCGCCAGCTGGCGCAATTCCAGCGCGAAGTGGCGAATATGCGCAATGCCGTGCGCCAGCCTCTGGGGCCGTACCCGCTGTACACGCAGTGCAGCTGGTGCAGCGAGCATGCGTGGTGGGGCCTGGGCATGTGCACCAAGACGACCACGGAAACATGGTCGCAGAATGTCGATTTCACATGGACGCGCAACCAGCTCGATCAAGTGCTGGCCCGCGCCGAACGCGATGCGGGCAACCTGGGCGCGGCATATGCTCCCACCCAGGCGTGGATAGACAGCTTGCCGGCCTTTAGCCGCGCCTTTGACGCGAACGCCGACCGCGTGCTGGCGGTGCAGGAGCAGATCCGCCAGGGAATCGGGCCCAACGACCAGCAGCGGCAAACGGCGACGCAGGCGCTGCAACAGCTGAGCAGCGACATGGAGCGCAGTTCGGCCCAGCTGAAGGCGGGTACGCAGGCGCTGGCGGTGTCGCTGCAGCAGCAAAGCGCCTATCGCGAACAGATCCGCCTGGCCATCGAGGGTGCCGACCGCTCGGCCCAGGAAGCGCTGCGGCAGATTGAACAGGCGGCCCAGTCGCATCACTGCCAGGATGGCTTGCCGCAAAAGTTCAATGCCATCCGCGACGACTTCAAGCGTTCGATCCAGAGCATCTCGGCAGCTTTCCAGCAGCTCGACAGCAGCAGCCGCGGCGCCGAGACCGGCCTGGCCGCACTGCTGGGCGCTGTCGTCACCTCGCAGACCGACATGCAATCCATCCTCGACCTGCTCAAGGCGGCGCAGAACGACAAGCTGGGCAGTTTCCTCGAGCGGCTGCACCTGAATGCGGCGAAACAGCAATGGCACGACCTGGCCAATGCCTATACGCGGGTGGCGCGCGAAGCGGCGCTGGCGCAAGGAGGTGGCTGACTAAGACCGACACTGCCAGGATGCCGCCGCTTTGCGCCATCTCAATGCCACGGCCACCCTGCTTCCTATGATGAGCATATGCAGCTTGTGCAATGCCGCATCCATTGGGGGGGGCCGTGGGCAAATCGGATACCAGCAGCGCCGGCGCCAGTATGCCAGCAGCGGTGCGCAAGAAAGATGCTCTGCCATTCATCCTGCTATACATCCTGCTGGCGGGCTTGCTGGCCGTGCTGGCCGGCGCCCTGCTGCCGCCCTACTACCATGCCGTGCCGGCGCTGCTGTGGAGCCTGGGCTTTTGCGTCAGCGGCATGCTGCTGGGATTCCTGTTCGGCATACCGCGCAGCCTGCCATCGGGCACCGTCAACGCGGCGCCGCCCGACGAGCGGGCCAATGGCAAGGGCCGCCCCACGGACGAAGCGCCCGCCGCCGGAGCCGATGCGGCAGCGGGCAACGCCGGCAACACCCTGTTCCTGGGCACGCCCACGCCCATGGAAGTCAATTCGAACCTGGTGGAAGTGTCGGACTGGCTGACGAAAATCATCGTCGGCGTGGGCTTGATCGAGCTCAAAAGCCTGCCCGGCAGCGCGCGCAGCATGGCCGCCTTCATCGCGCCCAGCCTGGCCACCGACACGCCGACCGCCATGGCCGTGGTGGGCGGCATCATGCTGTTCTTTTCCGTGCATGGTTTTTTGATCGGCTACCTGCTCACGCGCATTTACCTGTCCATCATGATCAAGCGGGCCGACAGCATGGTCAAGAACGACTCCGTGCGCCTGGAGAGCGGCAAGGAAATCGAAGTGACGGAACTGAGCCGCTTGCAGCAAAAATCGCTTGAAGACATGCAGGAAGCCGTGACGCAGCTGCTGCTGGCCCATCCGCCGGACGGGGGCGCGGCCGTCACGGCCCTGGCCGGCATGCCGGCGGAGAAAAAGCAGGCAGGCCTGGTGCTGTGGCTGGACGACCATCCGCGCAACAATACCTTGCTGGTGGAACAGCTGGAACGGGAAAACATCAAGGTAGACCAGGCGGTCTCGACGCGGCAGGCGCTGGCCATGCTGCAACAGAAGCACTATGCGCTGCTCATCACGGACATGGCACGGGTGGAGAACCGCCAGCGCATCAAGGATGCGGGCGTGCACACGGTGCGCGAAGTGCGGCAGGCCCAGCCCGCGTTGCCCATCATCGTGTATTGCAGCAAGAATACGGTCGCCAGCTACGGCACGGAAGCGGAAGCGGCCGGCGCCCGTTTCATCACCACATCGGGCACCAGCCTGCTGGCGGCCGTCAACAAGCTATTGCATGAAGAACGCCAGGACGGCGATCAATCCACCCTGTAACGGTAGCTGCCCACGTAATGGAGCGAACTGCGCTGCGGGTGCGCCAGCTGATTCGGCGCAAACACGCACACGCTCGTGTCGGCCAGCACGCCCTGCGCCTCCGCGTCCGCGCACGCCTGCGCCAGCCAGCTGTCGCCATACGACACGCCATCGAGCAACTGCGCCAGCGGCACTGGCGACGCCAGCATCGCGCTTTCAACACAGGCCGGCTCATAGCCCGTGAGTCCCGTTTCCAGGAAGAATGGCGACGGCACGGTCTCACCATCCTCCGTGTATGTGGGCGCCAGGTAGGCCTGCAGCGCTTCCCAGCCGGAAAAACGGCCGCTGCAGGCAAACACGTGGACGGTCGGTGCGCTGCCGGGCACGCTTACAGCTTCTCCATCTTTTGCCGCACGGCCGGTGCCGTCACAGCCGTCGGCGCCAATTCCAGATAGGTTTTATATGCCGCTTTCGCCTTGGCGCCATCGCCGGCCTTGGCATACGCGTCGCCCAGATTCAGATAGGCAATGGCGCGCGACGGGTCCATCTTGACCGTATTTTCAAACCAGCGCGCCGCTTCGCGGTATTTTTCCTGCTTGTAGAAGACAAAGCCCAGGTTATTCGCCGCGAGCGCGAAATCGGGCCGCAGTTTCAGCGCTTCCGTAAATTGCGCTTCCGCCGCCGCATATTGTTTCTCCTTGTACAGCTGCAAGCCACGGTCGTTGGCCCGCTGTGCCAGCTGGCGCGTGGAAGTCGGCACGGCGCCCGGCGTGACGATCTTCTGTTCGCCGCCCTGCAAATCCTTCACCGTCACGCTGGCAGCCGCCGGTTTGGCGTCGAGCTTGCTGTTCAGGGCAATGGCTTCCGTCGACAGCTGCGTCGTGTTCGGGCTGAGGAACTCCGTCTCGCCCGGCAATTCAAACACGAAATCGCCCCCTTCCGAGCCCGGCAAGCTGCCAAACGCGGGCGTCTGGTTCGATACGCTGGACACGGCCGGCGCCACGTAGGCCGCCAGTTCCGTGGCCGTAATGAGGCCGTCGCCGTTCAGGTCGCCCTTGCCCGCCAAGCCTTGCAGCAAGGTCCACGTGAACACAGAATGGCCGTTCGGCCCGCCATCGGCCACCAGCTGGTCGCCGCCGCCAGCCGTCAGCATTTGCCGGCCGATGCGCTTGGCATTGTCGCGCAGGAAGGAGCTGGAACCGGCGCCACGGGTCAGGCCCAGGCCGCTGTAGCAGGCATCCATGACGAAGAACGCGTGCTTGGCCGTCAGGCTTTCCGCGATATTCTGGATTTCCGTCATCGGGATCGCATCCGTGGCGAACTGCGCCGGATCGGAATCGACGGGCACGATGTAGCCGAGGTCGCGCCCGGAACTGAGCTTGCGCGTGGCGCCATGGCCGGCGAAAAACACGAAGATGCGGTCATTCTTTTGCACGCCGCCATGCGCCAGCTTGTCGTGGAAGGCAGCCAGGATATTGTTGCGCGTCGCTTCGCCATTTTTCAGGGTGACGACACGCTCGGGCGCGAAGGCAAACTTTTCAATCAGCGTTTCGCGGATGCCCTGAGCGTCGCGCACCGCATATTGCAGTTTCGGCCACTTGGCGTAATCGTCGATGCCGATCACCACGGCCCAGGAATTGGCGTAACCGGTGGTGACGGGCACTTTTTCCGGCGCAGGCGCCGAGCTTTTCGCCACCTGGAAGCTCGTGCCATCCCAGCCCGCGAATTGATAGCCTTCCGCGATCAGCTTGTCCAGCACGGCCGGCAAGGCTTTCACCGTGCGTTCGTGGATGTCGTGGAACAGAATGATGCCGCGCCCCGCCTTGTCGACGGAGGCCAGCACGCGGTTCGTGATCGAGCTGGGCACAGGGTCGGCCCAGTCCAGCGAATCGATATTCCACATCACGGACTTCAAATGCGCATCGGCCAGTGCGGCCATGCCTTCGCTGTTGCGCGCGCCATATGGAAAACGGAACAGCGCGGCCCGCTCGGGGCTGATCGCCTTCAACAGGGTGTCGGTACCGAGGATTTCGCCCTTCAGCTTGTCGCCCGTCTGTTTCGACAACTGTGCGTGGCTGAAACTGTGGTTGCCCACGGCATAGCCTTCCTTCATCAGCTTGCGGCTCACTTCCGCGCCCGCGTTCAGCTTGGCGTGGCCTTCCGCGTCCAAGCTGCCCAGGTTGCGGCCCACATTGAAGAACACGGCCGGCACGCCATACTGTTTCAGGATGGCGCTGATTTCTTCCGTGTAGCGGCGGTGCGGGCCGTCGTCGAAGGTCAGCACGATGGTTTTCTTCGGCAAGCCCAGGCCAAAGATTTCCGCCTCATCTTTTTTTGGCACCGGCTTGGCTTCGGGCACGGAACCGGCCGGCGGTACCGCATACGGTACGACGATGCCGTTTTCCTTGAGGATCTGTTCGCGGCTGTAGAGTTTTTTCAGCTGCGCCACGTAATCGTCCCAACGTTCGCGCTTGAGTTCGATGGCGCGCTGGCCCAGGTTGCCGAAGATTTGCCGGATTTCCTTCTCGTAATTGCGCTCGATCTCGCCCAGGGCATCGAGGTCTTCGGAAATGCGCTTGTGCAGCTTGATCGCCGGCAAGGAGGAATCCTTGGCCACGTCGGCCAGCATGCTTTGCAGCAGTTCGCGGAACGCCAGGCGGTCCGCGTCATACAGGCCGGGATCGGATTCGATATACGTCAACAGGCTGTCGAGCGCCTCGAAGCGGCCCGGATTGGTGGGCGCAGTCAATTGATCCAGCACAAGATCGAGCTTGGCGATGCGCTCCTGGTTTTCATGGAACAGCGCCTGCCCCACCTTGCGGGCTTCATCGCGCGCGCCTTCCGGCAATCTTTGCTCGTCGGCCAGCAGCACGATAATCTTGCGGAAATTGCCCAGCAAGTCCCGGAACTGGGCGGCCACGGCGGCCGTATCGACGGTCGATTGGGTCGCGGCGGCCGGGCTGCCCGAGGCGGGTGCGCCCGGGGTGGCGGTGGCGGCGGGACGGGTGTAGCTATAAATGCCGGCCCCAGCGGCGAGTGCCACGACAACGGTGGCGGCGATCTTGATCGGCTTGGAAGTCACAGGCTTGTCATTCCCTTCACATACTATGCATAGAATTCAGATGGCGCGGATGCGCCCGATGCATAATTGTAAAGCACGCTAGGCACAAGCTCAGCCCGCACGCTGAATTTGGGCAATAATATCGCTGAACACCTTCATAGATAGTGAAAACGGAAAAGACGATGCACAAGAAACTCTGCGCAGCCGCGCTGATGCTGGGCGTGGCCCTGATGCTGCTGCAACTGCGCGCGCATGCGGGCGATGGCACGGACAACGTTGTGGCCGGGCGCGTGTGCCTGCCGCACTGAACCACGCCTCGCGCTGACGCTACACCTTGGCCGGCTCCCAGTAATTGGCCAGGCCCAGCTTTTTCAAGCCTGCCGCGACGAAGCGCGGTTCCAGCAATTCTTCCGCCGTCAATGGCTGGCGGATCAGCTTTTGTTCCTGCGCAAACGCCAGCACCCGGCGGTAATGGCGGTACACGGCGTCGTCGTACAGGGGCGACCAGCGCTCCTTCCACTGCAAGCCCGGATCGTCGTAGCTGCGCCGCACCACGCTGTCGGGCGTGCCGTTGCGCGTGCCATCCTTGATGATCGCCTCGCGGTTGCCATCCAAAGCCGCCCAGTGCTGGGCCCGCAGCCAGGCCGTGGCCACCAGCTCGGCGATATCGGGATGGGCTTGCGTAAAGTCGCGCCGCGCCCACAGTTCCGCGCGCATCTTGCGTTCCGGCAGCCCTTTGCTGGACCAGATGATGCGGCCGATGCCCTTGTCTTCCAGCGGATAGCCATTGATCATGAACAAGGCATCGACGGCGCCTGTGGCCAGCGCGGCCGTGCCGGGCTTGAGGTCCATATTAATCAGGCGAAAATCCGTGGGCGACATGCGCTGGTCGGCGATCAGCTGGCGCAAGCCCAGTTCCCACGGCCGGCCCCGGTGCACGCTGATGCGCTTGCCTTTCAGCTCGGCCAATGACGTGGCGCGCGAACTGGTGGGCACCAGCAGGAACTGGTCCGTGCCCCGCCCCGCCGGCACGATCACCTGCGTGCGCACGCCGCCCGCGTTCAGGATAACGGACGGCAAGTCGCCATACGCGGCCATGTCGATGCGCCCGCTGGCGAACGCTTCATTCATGGTGGCGCCCGTGTCGCCCGTGACGGGCAGCCATTCCAGCCGTACGCCCCTCTGCTTGAGTTCGCGCGCCAGCCAGCCTTCCTGCTGCACCCGGTAAGCGATGCCGCCCAGTTCCGCCTTGCCGTTTTCCGCAAAACCCGTCGAGGCGATGCGCAAGGCCGCCGGCGGCGCCCCCGCCTTCGCCGCCGACACAGCCTGCCCCGCCAGGGGCAGCAAGGCCAGCCCACCCATCACCGTGCGTCGCCGCATCGCATTCTCCTCATCATCATGCATGGCCACTGTCGACGTGCGTCCCGCTCAAGCCGCCCGGCGCGTCTGCGCCAGCGCCGCTTCGAAGGGACGGGGATCGATCCACGCACGCACGTCGACCTTGCTGGGCAGGAAGTTCCAGCGGAACAAGAAATCGCTGAAATCCTGCAAACCCGCGACCGACGTTTCCGCCAGGTCCGTGTCCAGGCGCAGATGCGCATCCTTGCCGTAAGCCACTTGCACCCAGTGCTCGCTGGCATTCGATTCGCGCGCGAGGAAACGCCGCGTCTCGTCCGCATGGCCGCGCGCCCACGCTTCTGCCCGCAGCACCTGGTCGACCAGGGTCACCGCGGAAGCAAAATGGTTGTCCAGCAGGTGCGCATCGACGCTCAGGGTGCGTGGCGTGCCGTTGTTGGCGCGGATCAAGGGTTCCGGATGGATGCCCGTGTCGATTACCGTGTGCAAGCCGAACTGCTGCGCCAGCTGGGCGGCCGAGGCGCCTTTCAGGAAGATGGCGTCCACTTCGCCCCGCAGCAGCCCCAGCAGTTCCGGGCTTTGGCCGCCGCGCCGCGCGCCGCTGAACAGGTTTGTTGCCGCGCCCTTCTCCGGCGCCGCCTCGCTCTGGCCCGTGTTGACCACATAATCGACCAGTTCCACGTCCGCCACGGCCAGCCCTTCCAGGCTCAGCGCGTTTTCCAGGCCACGCAAGGCTTGCGCGCGCGCAAAGTCGATCTGCGCCTTGCTCCATAATGGCAAGCCGAAACGCCGCCCCTTCAAGTCGCGCACCGTCTGGATGCCGCTGCCGGGCAAGGTCAATATCAGCTGCGTCTCATCCGACCACGACAAGCCGATCACGCGCGTCTCGCGTCCCGCCGCGCGCGCCCACAGTGCCGGGATATTGCCGCCGTGACGCACGGAGTTCTGCAGGGTGTGGTCGAAATGCGATTCGCGCACGGCTTCCTGCTCCGACTCGCGCAAGGAGCGCAAGCTGGTGCCGTCAGCGCGCAAGGCCTCTTCCAGCCAGCCCTGCTGCAGAGAAATTCCCAGGCCCGTGGGGACGGGGCAGCGCGTGTACCACAGGGTGTCGAGTGCGTTGTTATTGCTCATCTTGTATCTCCAGAGTGGGTGGACCGGTCAAAAAGGAAACTACAGCGCCATCCTGCGCGCCCATTCATTGCCATCCCATGAGCTGCTGGGATCTACATCCTGCGCCACGGGCGCATGCGTGTCGTCCAGGTCGCTGAAATCCGCATGCAAGCCATCGCGGATGGCGACAAAGCCCGGAGATCCCCGCTGGCGCGGGTGGGCCAGCGGCACGTCCTGCACGCGGCGCACCTTGCCCGGACGCGCATCGAGCACGACGATGCGGTCGGCCAGGTACACGGCTTCATCGATGTCATGCGTGACCATGACCATGGTGATGCCCTCGTCCTGCCACAGGCGGCGCAGTTCCTGCTGCAGGCGCAAACGGGTCAGCGCGTCAAGCGCGCCCAGCGGCTCGTCCAGCAGCAGCACGTCGGGCCGCCCCACGAGGGCGCGGGCAATGGCCGCCCGCTGCGACATGCCGCCCGATAATTGATGCGGATACGCATCCGCATAGCCGTCGAGGCCCACGCGCGCAATTTCCGACGCGACGCGCGATGCGCGCTCGGCCAGCGGCACGCGGGTATTGCTGAACGCCACGGCCACGTTCTGCTGCACCGTCAGCCAGGGAAACAGGCGGTGATCCTGGAACACGAGGCCACGGTGCAAGTCCGTGCCACGGATGGGCACGCCATCGTGCAGCAGCAAGCCCGTGTAGTCCGTGTCCAGGCCAGCCAGCAGGCGCAGCAAGGTGGACTTGCCGCAGCCGGACGCACCGACGATGGCAACGAATTCGCCCGGGGCAATCGTCAGCGAGATATCGTCGAGCACCAGCAGCGGCGCGCCTTTCAGCGAAAACGACTTGCTCACGTGCTGCACTTGCAAGCCGCCGCTCAGGTGCTGCTGTTGCGGCAGCAAGGTCGATGGGGAAACGAAATCATTCATGGCGCACTCTCTGCGGTGGGGGCTAGGGAAGGAATGGCGGCGGGCGGCGCCCGGCGCAGCCAGCGGCTGCCGTGGAAAACCAGCCAGGCGGCCAGCCACGGAGCCAGCCAGATCAGGAATACATTGCGCAAGCCCGTCAGGTCGGCCAGGCGGCCCGCCGCCAGCGCGCCAGCCGTGCCGCCCACCATGCCGAACAGGGTCAAATGGGCGGAGACCCTGGCCTTGTCGACGGGGGCGCGGGCTATATTGTCGGTGTTGACGAGGTTATTCACGCCCAGGCCCAGTCCCAGCAGCACGGACGCGACCAGGTAGGCGATGCTGTCCGGCCACAGGCCCAGGATCAGCAAGGCGGCCATGATGGCCAGGTGCGCGCCGCCATACAGCTGCTCGCGGTAGCGGCTGGCCAGCACGAAGCGCCCGAGGAACAGCAGCACCAGCACGCAGCTGAGTCCCTGCACGGCCATCAGCCAGACGGAATGATGCGCAGGCCAGTGCAGCACGCGAATGGCCAGCAGGATGGAAAACACGCCCACGCTGGACGCCGTGAAGCTGGCGAGGATCTCGAACAGGTAAGTCACGCGCACGATGGGCAGGCGCAGCAGTTCGCGCAAGCTGGCCGCGCCGGGCAGCAAGGCTTGGCCTTCCAGCTTGCGCGGTGCCGTATTGCTGGGCAACACTTGCCAACCCAGCACGGCCAGGATGGCGAACATCAGGGCGGAGATCAAGAAGCCTGCCTTCAACCCCAGCTGCGCGATCAGGTAGTTGCCGCACAAGGGTCCGAGGAATTGCATGCCGAGGATCAAGGTCCCCTTGTACCAGCCCGCCTTGCCCTGCCCCAGTTCCGGCAGGCGCACGAGAAACACGGTACTCATGGCCACGATGCGCAGCGAGATACACAGGCCCACGAGAAACATCAGCAAGGCCACCCACTGCCAGCCGGGCAGCCACGGCAGCACGCAGAACGCCAGCGCCAGGCTCAGGCTGACGCCCGCATACAGATGCTTCGGATTGCCGCGCGACAAGATGTAGCCGGCCGGAATGGTGCCCAGCGCCATGGCCAGGGTTTCCGCGCTGCTGATCGCGGCCAGCTGGAAATTGCTCACGTGCAAATGTAACCCCAGCAGGGTGGCCAGCACCTTGTTCATGCCGATGGTCACGCCCGACAGCAAGGTCAGGCCGATAAAGCGCAGCAAGAAGGCGCGCAGCTCGCCTTCGCGGGCGCTGACAGCCGCGTCTGGCTGGAATGGCAACGATTCACTCACTGCTGCGCCCCTTCACCAGCAGGCGCGCGAGACGCGCAAACGCCACGTTCATCGCTTGCGCCAGCAGGGCGATCACGAGCACGGCCAGCAGCACGACGTCCATGCGGCCCGACACTTCGCCATTGAGCAGCAATGAACCCATGCCGGGACCGGCTGAAAACAGAAGCTCACCGCCCAGGCAAGCGAGCCAGGCAAACGCCAGCGCATGCGTGACACCGGTGACGATGGCCGGCATGGCGCCCGGCAGCAAGATCTGGCGCAGGGTCTGCCAGCGCGTCAGGGTCAGCACCTGCCCCACTTCGCGCAAGCGTCCTTCCACCTGACGCATGCCCGCATACGTGTTGAGCACGGTCGGGTAAAAGGCGGCGATGGCGATCACCAGCAGCTTGGCGCCGTCGCCATTGCCGACCCACAAGCCCAGCAAGGGGATCAGGCCCAGCAACGGCACTTGGCGGATGCTGTGAAACAGCGGGCCGATCAACCGGTCCGCCAGCGGCGACTGCGCCATCAGCGCGCCCGTGACGATGCCGGTGCTGCCGCCCAGCAGCAGGCCCGCGAGGGTGCGGCCCAGGCTAGCCTGCAAATGCACCCACAGCTCGCCCGTGACGAGCAAGTCGCGCAGGCTGTGCGCCAGGTCGCCCAGGGACACAAAGATGTAGGCGGCGGCAGCGCCCTGGCCGGACGCCCATTGCCAGGCGCCCAGCAAGGCCAGCGGCAACAGCGCGCCTTTTATGAACAGTATCAAACGCTGCTTCATGCGGCGCCTCCCTTGCCATCGCCGCTACGTTTCCAGCGCATCAGCCGTGCTTCCAGCGCATGACAGAGCCGGTCCAGGCCGAAGCCGATCGCGCCTGTCAGCACCACGCCCACCATCACCACGTCGAGGCGGAACATTTGGCGGCCCATTTCCATCATTTGCCCCAGGCCGCTGTCGGCGGCCAGCAATTCCGCGCCCACCAGCACCATCCACGAGCGCGACAGGGCGATGCGCATGCCCGTCAGCGCGGCCGGCACGATGGCGGGCAAGACGATCAGGCGGATGCGCTGCCAGCGCGAGAAGCAATACACTTGCGCCACCTCAAAGTAGCGCTGCGACAGGTTGCGGATGGCGTCATGCACGGCCAGCGCGACGATGAAGAAACTGGCCTTGGCCACGATAAACACTTTAAAACTCTCGCCTATGCCGAACAGCAAGATGAACAACGGGATCAAGGCCACCGTCGGCAGCTGGCGCAAGACATTGAACGTGGGATCGACATAGCTGCGCAAGCCCGGCGACAAGCCCAGCACGACGCCAAAGGCCAGGCCGCAGCTGGCGCCCAGGCCGAAACCGGCCAGCAAGCGAAACAGGCTGATGCCCAGGTGCTGGCCCAGTTCGCCGCTCTCGGCCAGATCGCGCGCCGTCAGCAGCACTTGCCAGGGCGACATCAAGATGTGCGCAGGCATCCATTCGAACGTGGTGGCCGCCGTCCACAACAGCAGCAAGGCGAGCGGCGAGGCCCACACGGACCACGGCGAGCGCACGAAGCGTCGCAGCCAGGGGACAGAGGCCGCACACGCTGGCGCAGGGGCGCGGGGCAAGGCGATGGCGAGAGTATTCATGCGCGCCCCATCATGGCGACCAGAAAGTTTGCAGCTTCAGCTGCGCCAGTGCCTGGTTGACGAACTGGGGCGCGAACAGGCTGTCCACTTGCAGGGGCCGCCCGATCAAGCCCGCGCTCTTCGCATACGCCGCCTCGCCCACGTAATGCTGGCGCAGGCTGGCCGTAAACAACGGCGACCAGCGCGCCTGCCACGGCGTATGGTCGCCCGCCAGTTCGCGCCGCACGACGCTTTCCACCTGGCCCGCCGCCGCCTCGGTGCGTACGTATTCATCTTCGCCGCCGGCGCCGGCGGCCCGGTGGTGCTCGCGCACATACGCCGTCACCACCAGCTGGGCCAGTTGCGGCCAGCGTTGCAGGAAACCGCTGTCGGCCCACAGCTCGGCGCGCATCTTCCAATCCTGCGGCGGCGCCTTGCTGGCCCAGATGATCTTGCCCACCTTTTTATCTTCCAGCAGGAAGGCATCGCTGAGGGTAAAGAAAGCGTCGGCGCCGCCCGTCGCCACGGCTGCCGCGCCCGCCTGCGGATTCAGGTTGAGGATCTTGACGTCGCGCAAGGTCATGCCGTTCGCTTCCAGCAGGCGCGCGAACGGATATTCCCACGGCCGGCCACGGTGCAGGGCGATCTTCTTGCCCTTCAAGTCCTTGATCGACTTGGCCGTGGAACCGTTCGGCACCACCAGATAGGTGTTGTTGGCGCTGCCGCCGGGCAGGATCAGCCGCGTCTGCAAGCCCGAGGCATTGGCGATAATCGACGGCAAGTCGCCATACTGCGCCAGGTCGATCGAACGGTTGGCAAACGCTTCGTTGACTTGCGTGGCCACGGAATTGGTGGTGACGGGCACCCATTCCAGCTTCACGCCCAGTTTGCCCAGCTCGGCCGCCAGCCAGCCCTGCGCTGCCACCTGGGCGGCCGAGCCGGCAAACACGGTCTTGCCGGACGGCGCCGTGCGGGCCACGACGGCGATGCGCACGGCAGCCGGCAGTGCTTCGGCGGCGGCCACCATCGCTGGCGCCAGCAGGCAGGCCGCCACGGCGGTGGCGAGTACTTTGCGCCAGATCAAACGTAAGAATTTCAATGACATCTGTAGCCTGTTCGTGAAAGGGTTACACCAGATCGGTAGCGGGCAGCAGCGACAAGGCGCGCGCCGTGTCGATCAGCTTGCTCATCTTCCATTGCTGCAGCAGCACGCCGGGGCCGAAATCGCGCGAACCGCCGATGGCTTCGGCCGCGATCTGGATTTTTGCGCCCTCTTCCAGCAGCAGGATGAATTCGGCCAGCTTCAGCAAGCCCTGCTTGCCCCACACGGTGGCGCCGCCATTCGCTTCCAGGATGGCCGTCGCATGCGTATTGCGCGCGATTTCGCCGAGGATGAAATCGACTTCCGGCTGGCGGCGGTCGATATAGATGGGAATTTCGCGGATCAGCTGGAAGCGCTGCACGGGCACGTAGCGGATCGGCAGGGTGCGGTGCGTCTGCGCCCACGCGCCCAGCGACGGCGAATGCACGTGCGAGATCGACGTGACCTCAGGCCGCTCGCGGAACAGTTTTAAGTAGCGCGCGCCGCCGTTGTTCGCGTCGCCCACGAGCACCGTGCCATCGAGCGCCAGCACGGCCGCCTTCAGGGCTTGGCCGCGGCGGAACGGGCCCGGATCGTTGACCACCACCACCTTGTCGCCGCCGGGCGTGCGCTCGACGAAGCCCACCGTGCCATTGGCGGTCAGGCTGCCCGTTTCGCGCAAGCCGTCGAAGGCCGTCTGCGCATCGCGGCGCACCTGCTCCACGAAGGCCAGTTCGGCCGCCGTCAATTCCTGCACCTGTACTTGTTGTGCTTCCGCTTGTGCCACGTCCGTCATGTCATGCTCCATTCTTTGGGGTTGGAATACGGGTCAGTCCTGCCTCTACTTTCGCAAGACGCGTGCCAGCGCCGCGGCCAGTCAAATGGTGGAAGGCTGCTGCCTGCGCAACAGCGGCTGCTGGCGTGGCAGCAGCCGCGTGCGCATGCGCTGTCGGCAAGCCAGCAAGCGGCGCGGGCACGTTTCCTGCACGGTTCAAGGCTCCACCCACCACCAAGGAATTCCATGACTACCGCACCATCCCCTGCTGTCGATACCGTCTGGTTCACCCGCTGCCCTGTGCCCACGGCCACGGGCCTGGCCTATAAACTGGGCTGGCTGGACGAGGAATTCGCGCGCGACGGCATCGCCCTGAAAACTCTGCAGGAAGTGGGCGGCGAACTGGCGCGCCACCATTACGACCACGGCCTGTCCACGCTCGTGCGCGAAGGCGGCAACCTGCTGGCCCTGCCGGCGCGCGCGCAAGGGGCGCCCACGCGCCTGATCGGCCTGACGTGGATCGATGAATGGCAAGCCATCCTCGTGCGCCCCGGTTCCGGCATCACGAAGCCCGCGCAGCTGCAGGGCAAGCGCCTGGCGCTGCCCGTGTTCCGCGCAGAGGACTTGCGCGAGAACCGGCGCGGGCGCAGCATCGCGCGCGGCATGAGCCTGGCCGGCTACAAGGGTGTTCTGGCGTCGGCCGGCCTCACGCTCGACGATGTGCAACTGGTGGAGGTGGGCGCCGACGCGCCAGCGCAAGCCAATCTGGGTGCGGGACTGTGGCAAGGCATCGCCCCGCTGCTGCGTGGCGAGGTCGACGCCGTCTACGTGAAAGGCGCGGCGGCGGCCGAAGCGGCCCGCGCGGCGGGACTGGAAGTGGGCATCGATATCGACGCCCTGCCCGACCGGCGCTTCCGCGTGAACAACGGCACGCCACGCCCGATCACCGTGCATGAAACGATGCTGGAACAGCATTTCGAACTGGTCGTGCGCTTCCTGACGCAAACCCTGCGCGCCGCGCACTGGGCGCGCAGTCACCAGGCCGACGTGCTGGCCATCCTGCAGGGCGAGACGCGGGCCGGCGCCGACGCCGTGGCCGAAGCGTACCGCGACGGCTTTCACCTGACCCTGGCGCCCGACCTGTCCGACGAGAAGGTGGCGCTGTTCCGCCAGCAAAAGGATTTCCAGCTGCAGCACGGTTTCCTGGACCGCGACGTGGATATCGAGCGCTGGATCGACCGCCGGCCTTTGGCGGAAGCGCAGCGGCGGCTGGAAGCGCTGCTGCAAGTGGCGGCATAAAAGCACAAGGCCGGCGAATTCGCCGGCCTTTTTACATCAGGCAGCCACGCTCAGAACTGGATCGTGTACGACGCCCCCACCGTGCGGCCCTGGCCGATGATGACGGTGTCGCCATTGACGGCGCCCGGCACGAAGCTGGTGAGCGTATGGTTGCGGTAGACCTTGTCGGCCAGATTATTCGCATACGCCGTGATGCGCTGCTTGCCGCCCGGGAGCACATACGACAGGCGCGCATTGGCCAGCGCGAAGCCGCCCTGGTTCAGCAAGCCGCGCGCGTCGCTTTGCGGGTCGACATAGTAGTACTGCTTGGACGTATAGCGCACGTCGCCGCTGAAGACCAGCTGCGCGCCATTGCCCAGCGGGTAGCGGTAATCGGCCGCCAGCAAGGCCGTCACGTGGGGCGAGCGCACGAATTCATTGCCGGAGCGGTCGCCGCCATTGTTCTGGATGGCGAAATCGTCGAATTCCGTGCGCAGCAGGCCGATATTGGCGTTGATGTGCAGGTTGTCCGTCGGCTGCGCCTCGATCTCGAATTCCGCGCCATTCACGTGGGCCTTGCGCACGTTCTGCAGGTAATTGACGCTTTGCGTGGGGTCGCCGTTGTACACGCCCGTGATATTGACCTGCACGTTCTTGTAATCATAGTGGAAGACGTTGGCGTTGAAATTCAGGCGTCCATCCAGCCATTCCGACTTGATGCCCGCCTCGAACGAGTTCAGGGTTTCCGGCTTCACCGTATTCAATGCGCGCACGTCCGTGGCGCTCGTGTTGTAGCCGCCGGACTTGATGCCGTGCGCGTATTTCAGGTAGCCGCGCAGGGTGCGGCTGAAGCGGTATTCAGGCGTCACGTCGTACGTCAGCGCATTCCACGTGGTCGACGGATTCGACGTGAAATTGTTGTTGGCGACCGAGGCGGCCGCGTAATTGCCGCCCTTGACCGTGTTCCACCAGTTGGCCGCATCGCCAAACGTCACCGTGTTCGATGCGGCCTGCACGCGCCGCAAATCGAGATCCTTGGTTTCCGTCGTCCAGCGCAGGCCAAACGTGGACAGGAACTGCTCGCTGAAGTTGACGGTCGTGCTGCCGAAGATGGCCGCGCTGCGCGCCTTGTGCTGATAGATCGTGCGGTTGTAGCCGACGGGCTGCGTGCTGCCCGCCAGCGCCGGCACGGTGCCGTTGGGCAGGCGCGCGCCGGCCGAATCGGAATCGATCTTTTCATTGAAGTAGAACAGCCCCGCGACCCAGCTCACGGCGCCGTTTTGCGGCGATGTGAGGCGCAGCTCCTGCGACACTTGCCGGCTGCTGGCCTTCGAGCGGCTGCGGCCCACTTCCAGCGGCGTATTGTCGCTGTCGCCCGTCGCTTCGTTGCGGAAGTTTTCATAGCCGGTGATCGACGTCAGGGTCAGCTCGCCCAGTGCGTATTCCAGGTTCAGCTGGGCGCCGCCCTGCGTCACGTCGCTGTCCGCCGGCGCATTCGTGCTCACGTCATCGGGATTGGTGCTGGGGACATAGCCGTTGCGATACACGCCATTCGCGCCATAGCTGGCCACCGTGGTGGTGGCGCCCTTGGTCGTGTAGTCGCGGTAGTGCAGGTTCAGGTTCGCCGTCAGGTCGCGCCCGATCAGGGCCTTGAGCTGGCCGCGGATGGCGCTGTCCTTGAGCTTTCCATCGCGCTCGCCCGTAAACTGGTTGTGGAAGCGGCCCTTGTCCTGCTGCTCCGTGTGGAAGGACAGGCGCCCCGCCAGCACTTCGTCGACCAGCGCGCCGCCGATGGCGCCTTCGGCCAGCTTGGTGTCGTAGCTGCCGTAGTCCAGCTTGGCGTAGCCGCTGGACTTGAACGAGGGCTTGCGCGAAATGACGTTGATGGCGCCGCCCGTCGTGTTCTTGCCCCACAAGGTGCCTTGCGGCCCGCGCAGCACTTCCACCCGGTCCAGGTCGAACAGGGGAAAGCCCGTGGCGCTGGAATTGCTGATGTAGACGTCGTCGAGGTAAAAGCCGACCGGGTTCGGAAAATCGATTTGCTGCTGGCCAGCACCGACGCCGCGTATCCACCAGCGCGGGCGGCCATGCTGCTGCGTGCCGGCCGAGGCGTTCGGCACGTAATTGAGGATTTCGCTGGCCGAACGGCCGATGCCCGTATCGAGCAGCTCCTTGCCGCCCAATACAGTGATCGCGCTCGGCACCTTTTGCGCCGATTCCTCGCGCTTTTGCGCCGTCACCGTCACCGATTGCAGGGAGGCGCCCTCGCCCCCACCGTTCGCGTCGGCCGCGGCAATGACATCGGCGCCAGGCGTTTCCGCATGCGCCATGCCGTGGACGAGCATCAGCCCGCCGATGGCGAAGGCCGAACGCAGCGCGCGGCGCACTGGCGTCAAATGAAGAGGAGATGGGGAGAAGGCGGCGGGGGCAGTCGAACGGCGCATGGGTGATTATCCTTGAGTAAAGTCAAAACGCGAGATGGTGATGACTGGTATTGCAAGGGTCATGCCCGCTGCCGCAGCGCAGCAAAATGGGAGTCAAGTGATTGATTTCAAAGGAAGACTATCGTGATGATAGTGCTGTTGATTTGGCAGCAGCGGCGCTGCCGCGTGCTGCCTGTGCGACAGCAGGCGGTGGCGCTGCTGTCGCGGCAACAGGGGAATGCCTCAGGCGGCGCGCAAGAGTGCCGCCGTATGCCCGCGCACGAGGGGCAGCACTTCCTCGCCCACGCGATAGGCTTCCTCCAGGTGCGGCGTGCTGGCCAGGATGAAGGCGTCGGCGCCCAGCTGCACCAGCTCGTCGAGGCGCTCGGCCACCTGCTGGTAGCTGCCGACAATGCCCTGCGTCTGGCCGCCGCGCAGCAGATTGAAGCCGGACCAGATATTCGGCGCCGTGATCAAGTCCTTGTAGCTGTTCAAGGTCGTCGGGCGGTTGCCGCGCTGGCGCGCCGCGCCCACGGAATCGCCGCCATCGGCGCCAAGGAACTGGCGCAGTGTGGCGGGATCGACGGCGTCAAAGCCCTTGCGCACCTCGTCCCATGCCTCTTCTTCCGTGGCGCGGGCCACGATGTCGACGCGCACGGCGCACTTGATCTTGCGGCCCAACAGCGCCGTCTTTTCATGCACGCGGGCGAATTTCTCACGCAGCTGCTCGAACGGCTCCAGCCACGTCAGGTAGTAGTCGGCATGTTTGGAGGCTGAACCGAGGGCCGCGTCGGACGAGCCGGAAAAATAGATCTCGGGGAAATCCTGCTCCGACAGCGGCGTGGCCAGTCCCGCATCTTCCACCTGGTAGAACTTGCCCTGGTAGGAAAACGGCCCGCCGCGCCACACGCCGCGCACCACGTCGAGAAATTCCGTCGTGCGCGTGTAGCGGTCGTCGTGGCCGGCCGAATCGCCCCACCACAGCTGCGCCGGACCGCCGCCGCCCGTGATCACGTTGTACAGGGCGCGCCCGCCCGTGGCCCGCTGCAGGCTGGCCGTCATGCGCGCAGCCACCACGGGGTTCAGGAAACCGGGCTGGAACGGGATCATGAAGCGGAAGGTGCTCGTTTCGCGCGCCAGCAGCGCGGAAATCGCCCACGGCTCGTCCGTCATGGGGAAGGACGGGATCAAACCGCCCTGGAAGCCCGATATTTCAGCGGCGCGGGCGATCTCGGCCAGGTAGTCGATGTAGGTAAAGCCGTCGGCGCCGCCGCCACCGAGGCCGGCCTGGCGCAGGTTGTCATTGCCGGGAAACCAGTCGCCGCGAAACGGCGTGCGGGCGCGATGCGAACTCGGTTCGCCATGCGTGGGGATGCGCCAGAAGAAATCGATAGCCATGCAGGTACTCCTTCAGTAAGTTGGATACAGGAACTCAAGCCGCTTGCAGCTGCGCGCGCAACGCTGCCCGCACGCGGGGCAGCACGTGCTCGCCGATGCGGTAGGCTTCCTCGAAATGGGGAATGGCAGCCAGCACGAAGCTGGACACGCCGGCCTGCGCATACGCCTCCAGCGCCGCGCTGACCTGTGCATAACTGCCGACCAGGGCGCCGTGGGCGCCCGTTTGCGCTTGCGCAAAGCCGGGCCAGAAGGCTGCGGCACTGCCGTCGAATGGCGCATCGTCGGGCAGCCCTGCCCCGCTGCGGTAGCGGCGCGCATCGCGCAAGGCTTCGTCGAAGGTTTCGCGCGCCAGCACGTCGATGCGCAAGCCCGCTGTCACGGCGCGGCCCAGCTGGCGCGCCTGCGCTTGCAGGCTGTCGATGGCAGGCTGCAAATCCGCCTGCGGCGCCGCATCGAACACGTGCACGTCGGCCTGGCCTGCCGACAGGGCCAGCGCTTCAGGCGACTCGCCGGTCAGATAGATGCCGTTGACGGGATGGTTCGCCAGCGGCCCCTTGAAGCCGCCGTCCTGCACTTCGAAGAACTTGCCCTTGAAGCTGAACGGCGACGTATGCTGCACGCCGCGCGCCACCGTGATGAATTCATCGATGCGCGGCAGGATGTCGGCCTCCGACGCTGCATCGCCCTGGCGCCGGCGCGCGGCCGCATCGCCGCCATGGCCGATCTGCCAGGCGAAGCGCCCGCCCGTGAAGCGCTGGAAGCTGACGGCGTTCTTTGCCGCATACACGGCCGAACCCCAGGCCGCGTCGAATTCGGCGATCAGTTTCAAATGGCGCGTGCTGCGGGCCAAATACCCCGCGACGATCCAGCTTTCGTCGCCCTGCGTATCGTGGCGTATCTGGATGCCGTCAAAGCCGGAAAGATCGGCTGCGCGGGCGATCTGGTGCAGGTAATCGAAATAATTGAAGGGCGGACGCGCGCCGCGCGGGTCGCTCACGCCCGCCTGCAGGGGACTGGGCGCGCCGGCGGCCCGTTCGCCCCTGCGCGTGATGCCGGGTGCCGCGTAACGGCCATCGCCGCTGGTGGGCAATTGCCAGATGAATTCTATGGTCATGCATGGACTCCTGTCGTGGGTCGAAGAAAACACCGCTATGCGCTTTGGATACCTGCGCGCAGCGGCCTGCCCTTCCCTCCTCGCAGAAAACATGCCATGCCGCATACGCCGGCCAGCCCCATTCGCTGTTGATTTGGCAGCAACCGGCTGCAGCCAGGGCAGCAGCATGCTGCGCGCGCAGCAGCCATGAAAAAAGCCGGAGCCGCATCGCTGCGGGTCCGGCTCCAGGAAGGGCATCATGCGCCTAGTCGATGGCGCCCGCCTTTTTCAAAAAGGTGCGCAGGATATTGCGGCTCAGGTTCAGGTGCCTGGCCGTGCGCACCTGGTTGCGCTCATTGCGCTCCCACGCGGCACGCACCAGTTCCTGCTGCATGGCTTCGAATTCCACTGCCTCGCCCGAGTCGAGCAAGGCTTGCCAGGCGCGGGCGAAGCGCTCGGCCGCCAATAAATCGTCCTGGCCGGACGCGCCGTGGGCCGCATAGGCGATATCGGCACCGCCGGCCCAGGCGTCTGGAACAGGTATAGCGGCCGGTGCTGCAGCAGGCGCCCTGTGCCAGCCTGACAAACTCAAGTCCTCGGCGCGCACGACGCCGCTGCGGCACACGAGCAGCGCGCGATGAATGACGTTTTCCAGTTCGCGGATATTGCCGGGCCATGGATAAGCGAGCAAGGCTTGCTGCGCGTCGGGGCCCAGCTCCACCTCGCCCAGGTGCAATCGCTGCGCATAGATGGCCATGAAATGGCGCGTCAGCGGCATGATGTCGCCCGGGCGCTCGCGCAAGGGGCGTAGCGGCAGGCCAATCACCTGCAAGCGGTAATACAGGTCTTCGCGGAAGCGCCCGGCCCGCACGGCTTCGGCCAGATCCACGTTGGTGGCGGCGATCAGGCGCACGTCGATGGGAATGGCGCGCCGCGCGCCCAGGCGCACCACTTCGCGCTCCTGCAGCACGCGCAGCAGCTTGACCTGCATCGCCAGCGGCAAGTCGCCGATTTCATCGAGGAACAGGGTGCCGCCGCTGGCCGTCTCGAACCAGCCGGGCTTGCCCTGCTGGGCGCCCGTAAACGCGCCCTTTTCATAGCCAAACAGTTCGCTCTCGACGAGGGTTTCGGAAAACGCGCCGCAGTTGATCGCCACAAAGGTCTGTTCGGCGCGCCCGCTCAGGCCGTGCACGTGGCGCGCGATGAGTTCTTTGCCAGTCCCCGTTTCGCCCGTGATCAGCACCGTCGCCTCGCTGGGGGCGATGCGTTCGATCAGCTCGTGCAACTGGCGCGAACGGGGGTCGGCAAAGACAAAGGCCGTGGCGCGCACCAGCAAGCTCATTTGCTGCGGGTCGCGGAAGGCGACCAGCGCCTCGCTGTCGCCGTCATCGCCGGCGCCACGGGCAAGGTGGGCGCTGCGCGCGAAATCGCTGCTGAAGTTGTGGGCTAAGAGTTCCATGAGCCGACTATACCGCGCTCCATCTCCAGGCGGGAACGAATGGTGCCGCGCTTGCTTATCCGGATTTTGCATATGCAGGCGCTGATCCCATGCTGGCCCGGAGTTTGCTCAGGATGGGGGGCAGGCAATGTCGCCTGCGCACCACGGAGCACTTCCCCATGCCAGCACGCCAGCTTGTCCTGAATGTTTTTTTACAACGCCACGGCCACCATCCGGCCGCCTGGCGCCATCCATCGGCCAGCGCCAGCGGCCGGCCCGACCTGGCCTGGTGGCTGCGCGCCGCCAGGCTGGCCGAGGCGGCCAAGTTCGACAGCTTCTTCATCGCCGACTTCATCGGCCGCGCCGGCGACGTCACGCCCGAGACTGGCCGCGCCGCCATCGGCCTGCCGTTCGAGCCCTTCACCCTGCTGTCGGCCATTGCCGCCGTCACCAGCCATATCGGCCTGATCGCCACGGTCAACACCAATTACGAGCACCCGTACCACGTGGCGCGCAAATTCAGTTCGCTCGACCACCTGAGCGGCGGGCGCGCGGGCTGGAACGTCGTGTCATCGTTTGGCGAGCATACGGCGCGCAATTTCGGCATCGATGCACCGCGCAGCCATGCGGAGCGCTATGCGCGGGCCGACGAATTCGTCGCCCTGTCCAGGGCCCTGTGGGATAGCTGGGATGACGACGCCTTCGACCGGCCAGACCGCGCCGCCGGCCAGTTCTACCAGCCGGCAGCGGGCCACCCGCTGGACTTCCAGGGCGAGTATTTCGCCTCGCAAGGCTTGCTGGACTTGCCCCGTCCCGTGCAGGGCCACCCCGTGCTGGTCCAGGCGGGCAATTCCGAGACAGGGCGCGAATTTGCCGCGCGCCTGGCCGAAATGGTGTACTGCTCCGCCACCTCGCTGCCCGTGGCGCAGGCGTATTACGCGGACGTGAAAGGACGCATGGCGACATACGGCCGCGCGCAAGACCAGTTGAAGGTCACGCCCGGGCTGTCCGTGGTGGTGGCCGAATCGGACCAGCAGGCGCAGGATCAATTTGGCGCACTGCAGGACCTGGTCGACTTCAGCAATCTGGAATTTGGCGGTTTTGACTTGTCCGGCTATCCGCTCGACGGCCCCCTGCCCGATCTGCCCTACCAGGCGCCAGAAAATGGCAAGGGACGCTTCCTGCAGCAGCTGGAGCTGGCCCGCCGCGAGAATCTGACCTTGCGCCAGCTGGTGCTGCGCTTCAGGGTCGCGCGCGGTCACCTGCAAGCGATCGGCTCCGTCAAGACGGTGGCCGACTTGATGGAGCAGTGGTTCATGGAACGGGGCGCGGACGGTTTCAACGTCGTGCCGCCGCTGCTGCCGCAAGGCTTCGAGGATTTTACACGCCTGGTGGTGCCGGAACTGCAGCGGCGCGGCCTGTTCCGCATGGAATATGCGGCCAGCACCCTGCGCGGCAATCTCGGACTGGCGCGGCCCGCCAACCCGCACACGGTGGCGCGGGCGCGGGCCGCCTGACTGCGCTGTGACTAAGCCTGGTCCGGGTCGAAATGCTTGCGCAAGCCTTGCCAGCACGCGAAATAGTCGTTTTGCAGCAGTTCGCTGTTCAAGGCGAATGGCGTGGGCTTGAGGATGGTGCGCGTCTCGAACATGAAGGCCATGGTGTCGGCCACCTTCACGGGCGCGGACGTGTCGCTGTGCGAGGCGCGTTCGAACGTCTGCGCATCGGGGCCGTGGCCGGACATGCAGTTGTGCAGGCTGGCGCCGCCCGGCACGAAACCGGCCGCCTTGGCGTCGTACACGCCGTGGATCAGCCCCATGAATTCGCTGGCCACGTTGCGGTGGAACCACGGCGGGCGGAAGGTATGCTCGGCCGCCAGCCAGCGCGGCGGGAAGATGGCAAAGTCGATGGCGCCGAATAACGGGTTTTCGCTGGGCGCCTGCAGCACGAGGAAGATCGACGGGTCCGGATGGTCGTAGCTGATCGAGCCGATGGTGTTGAAGCGCCGCAGGTCATATTTGTACGGCGCGTAATTGCCGTGCCAGGCCACCACGTCCAGCGGCGAATGGTCGAGCGTGGTGCGCCACAAGTGGCCGCCGAACTTGGCCAGCAGTTCGCAGTCGCCGTCGATATCTTCATACGACGCGTGCGGCGTGAGGAAATCGCGGCTGTTGGCCAGGCCGTTCGAACCGATGGGGCCCATGTCGGGCAAACGGAATGCCGTGCCGAAGTTTTCGCACACATAGCCGCGCGCCTTGCCGTCCGGCAGGGTCACGCGAAAGCGCACGCCGCGGGGAATCACGGCGATTTCCTGCGGCTCCAGCTCGATCAAGCCCAGCTCCGTGGCAATCGCCAGCCGGCCTTCCTGCGGCACCACCAGCAGTTCGCCATCGGCCGAATAAAAGAAGCGCTGCATGGAGCGGTTGGCCGCATACACGTGGATGGCGCAGCCGCTCATCGCTTCGGCGCTGCCGTTGCCGGCCATCGTCTGCCAGCCATCGATGAAGTCCACCGGCGTGCCGCTGTCGGGCAGCGGCAGCGGGTCCCAGCGCAGCTGGTTCGGCGGCGTCGGCGGCATGGAGTGGAAATCGCTGACGATGCAGGTATTTTCAGCCAGGGTGAATGGCGGATGCTGGCTGGCGGGACGGATGCGGTACAGCCAGGAACGGCGGTTCTGCGCGCGCGGCGCCGTGAAGGCCGTGCCCGAAAGTTGTTCCGCGTACAGGCCCAGCGGCGCCTGCTGCGGCGAATTCTGCCCCTGCGGCAAGGCGCCAGGCACGGCTTCCGTGGCAAACTCGTTGCCGAAGCCGCTTTGGTAGCCGGCGCCTATCATGCGCGCTCCCCCAGTCCGTCGGCCGCGTCGCGCAGCAATCCTTGCACCACGTCGGCCTTGCCGATGGCGCCCATGGCCAGCAAGGCGAAGCGGGCGAGGAACAAGGGCGAACGCTGTTCGCCCAGGCCACCCATGGTGTGGCACAACTCGGTGTAAAGATTATCCAGTTCGATGTCGGTCATGTTATCTCCTTGTTACTTTGATCGGGCGATGCCTGCCCTCGCCAACGCAGCCGCCACCTGCCCCGCCCCCACCTCGCGCCAACGCCCCAGCACGTGGCCGTCCGGGCGCACGAGGTAAAAACTGCCTGGCCGCGCGTCGAATAACGAGAATACCTGCGCCGTGTGGTCCCAGGCGCACCCTTGCTCCCCGCTGCGGGCGATCGCCACGGTCTTCAGCGGCAAGGTGTCGCCCAGCGCCGCCAGTACGGATGGTACAGACCCGTCCTCGCTGAAGTACAGTCCCGTGAAATGGCCATCTTTGCGCTTGAGCAAATCGGTAATATACCCCGCTTGCTGCGCGCCGTCGTGCGGCAGCGCCAGCGGGCATTCCGGCAAGACCGTGCCCGGCGCGGGGCCGGCGGCAAACGTGGCGAGGTCCGGCGCATTCAGGGCCGACTGCGCATACGCGATGGCGCTGGTCTGGCGCGGGTTGATCAGCGAGCGCACATGCGCATGCTTGCCCGCCAGGCCCAGCACGGCCGTGCGCATGAGGTCGAAGGCAAACGTGGGCGGCGCCATGAATTCCGTGCTTTTCGTGCCGTGGCGCAGGTTTTCATGGGCGGCGTACACGCGCTCGTCCGAATAGCTGTCCAGCAAGGCATGCGGCGCCTGGCCCTTGACCACGTAGGCGAGCTTCCAGGCCAGGTTGTCCGCATCGTCGATGCCCGAGTTCGCTCCGCGCACGCCGAAGATGGGCACGAGGTGGGCCGCATCGCCCGCGAACAGGACGGGGCCATGCCGGTATTTTTCCAGGGTCAGCGCATTGGCCTTATAGATGGTGATCCACACGGGATGCCACGTCGCTGTTTCTCCCATCATGGCCAGCAGGCTGTCCACGCGCGGTGCCACGTTTTCCAGCAGCACGGCCGCCTGCGCATCCTCGTCGTCGCGCAACTGGTAATCGATGCGCCAGATATCGTCGGGCTGCTTGTGCACCAGCACGGTCGAGCCGGGATTCGACGGCGGGTCGAAATAGGCGAGGCGCTCCGTCGGGCGGTCGCTCTTCAGGTGGATATCGACGATCACATAGCGCCCTTCATAGCTGGTGCCCTGCAGTTTCAAGCCCAGCGCCTCGCGCACGGTGCTGCGCCCGCCGTCGGCCGCCACCAGCCAGTCCGCCTCGATCTGGTAGGTCGCATCGGGCGTGGCCACGGTGACGGTGGCACCGTCGGCGCGCTGGTCCACGCCAGTGACCCGCGTTTGCCAGCGGATATCGATCAGCTCCGGCTGGCGCTCGGCAGCATCGAGCAGGAATTGCTCGATATGGTATTGCGCCAGATTGACCATGGGCGGCAACTTCTGGTTGGCGTCTTGCGGCATCGTGAAGTGCAGCACTTCCTCGTCGCGGTAAAAGCTGCGTCCGCCCGCCCACGGCAAGCCCTTGGCCAGAAATCCGTCAAGCGCGCCCAGGCGTTCGATGATTTCCAGGCTGCGCCGCGAGATGCAGATGGCGCGGCTGCCCGTGCAGACGCCATCGTCCGCTTCGATCAGCACGGAGCGCACGCCGTGGCGGGCCAGGCCCAGGGCCGTGGCCAGGCCCACGGGCCCGCCGCCGACGATCAGCACCGGGACATGCTGCGTGGCGGCGCCGGCCGGTTTGCCGGGTGGATACACCTTCGGCACATGGGGGTAAGGGTGAAACGTGTCGCTCATGATGGGTCCTCTTCGATCAAGTATGGTCTTTGCCGCCGCGCGCAATCGGCAGGGTCAGCACGATGGCCGCGCCCACCACCAGCAGCACGCTGGCGTACAGCAAGCCCGTGGCAAAGCTGTGCGTGAGATCCTTCAGCCAGCCCACGACGACAGGATTCAGGGCCGAGCCGATATTGCCCGTGGCATTGATGACGGCGATGCCGATGGCGCGCGCCCCCAGGCTCAGGGCCCGGTCCGGCGTCGTCCAGAAGACGGACATGGCCGTGTATGCGCCCGTCGAGGCCATGCACACGCCCAGCAGTTGCACGATGGGGTTGGCTGAATACGCGGTGAACAGCCAGCCAAAGGCCGACAGCAGCATGGGCCAGACGATATGCCAGCGGCGCTCCTGTAAGCGGTCCGAGCGGCGCCCCCACAAGATCATGCCGATGACGGTACACACCTGCGGAATGGCCGCCAGCAGGCCGATCTGCGTGTTGCTGGCGTCGCCGCTGAAACTTTTCACGATCAGCGGCGTCCACACGGCCACCATGGCCAAAGTATTCACCAGGCAAAAATAGGCGATGCCGAATTTCAATACCGTAGGCGAGCACATTTCCGCCAGTACCGAGCCTTTTTCCTTCGCTGCCACCGGCTTGTGCTCGGCCGCCAGCATGCGCGCCAGCACCTGCTGTTCCAGCTTGCCCAGCCAGTTTGCCTTGCTGGGAGAGTCGTCCAGGTAGCCATACACGGCCAGGCCCAGCAACACGGATGGCATGCCTTCCAGCAGGAACAGCCATTGCCAGCCCTTCAAGCCCCAGTGGCCGTCCAGGCCCAGGATCAGGCCCGACAGGGCCGAGCCGATGGCGGCCGTGACGGGCATGGCAATCATGAACAGGGCATTGGCGCGCGCGCGGTAGGCGCTAGGAAACCAATAGGTCAGATACAGCAGCATGCCGGGCAGGAAGCCCGCTTCCGTCACGCCGACGAGAAAGCGCAGTGCGTACAGGCTGGCCGGGCCGCTGGCAAACAAGGTCGCCGTCGAGGCCAGGCCCCAGGCGATCATCATGCTGCCTATCCATTTACGGGCGCCGATGCGGGCCAGCACGATGTTACTGGGAATGCTGCACGCGATGTAGGCGATGTAGAACAGGGTGGTGGCAAAGCCGAACTGGGTGCCGGACAGTCCCAGGTCTTGCATCATGGTCAGGCCGGCGAAGCCGATATTGATGCGGTCAAGAAAGGAAAACACGAACAGCAGGAACAAGAATCCCAGCAGGTGGCGCGACACCTTGCGCATCACTTGCTGTTCCAGTTGAACGGTGGCCGCGTCGAGGACGGGCGCCGGGGTGGCGGGGGTGGCCGCGTGGGCGATGGTCATGCTGGTCTCCATAAGGTGTCGCCCTCCCCTTGCTATTGTTATTGGGTGAGAGCGGCCGGATGCTCCGGCGTGCGACACAGTATGCAGACGACTACGCCGATGGCTGTCCCCATTTTGGGGACAACCATCGGCCAAAAGGACTAGCCGCGTTTCTTGATGGGCACGTTCTTGACCTTCTGCTGGTCATAGCTGAAGGAGCCGTGGCCGCTCCAGTTGTTATCGGTAACAAAGGTGGCTTCGAATTTGGCCAGGTAGCTGCCGATGGCCGGTGGCGGCACGGACACGACATATTCGCCGCTCAGGCTGAAAACGCGCGTGGCGTTGCCCAGGCCCAGGCCATGCACGGGGCCGCTGACGGGGCGGATCACCACGCGGCCATGCGGTGGCGTGACCGATTGCGTGATGAGGGCTTCGCCGCTGACAGTGCCGTCGTCGGGATTGTAAAACAGGGCCAGATTCAGGATGGGGGCGCCAGGCAGGCCCAGATTGCCGGCGATCAGATAGACGTGTTCTACCGCATTCAATTCAGTTGAGGACACAATGGACTCCTTCGGGGAATGATTCCTGAGCCATGAATACCGGAGATCGCGGGCGCGACAGGCACTGGCTATCAGCCTTGCCGATGGCCGTTATGCTTCAGCGCATCAGCACTCTGCAGATAGCATAGCCAGTATTTTCGTAGCAATATGCTCACATTATTACCTTGAATTTCGGCAATTTTATGCAGCCCCAGGCATGCCCCTATCGCTAGCATTTATCCGGTCTATACCCCTAGACATAGCGCAAACAATTGGCGCTGGCTGGAAATGCCCAGGCGCTTATAGGCGCGCTTCTGGTACGTGATCACGCTCGATGGCTGCACGCCCATGGTGTCGGCGATCTCCGCGGCCGTCAAGCCTTCGAGCACGCCGCGCAGCGCGTCGAGTTCGCGCTTGCTCAATTGCGGGCCATGCTGGCGCAGCCGGGCCAGCATCATGGGCGAGACGCCTTGCGCGGGCTGGCCGCTCAGGCTGTAGTGGTGTCTGGCCGCATAGGCGAACAGCGGCGACAGGGTTTCGATGGCGGCGATTTCGCCGGGCTGGAACTGCCCCTGGCTGCTGTCGCGGTAGAAATTGACGGACAGCCAGATATCGCTGGCCGGCTGCACCAGCAGCGACAAACGGTCCGACACATTCGGCTTCTGGTAACACGCGGCGCGGTAGCCGGGATGGCGGATTTCGGCGCTGGCTTGCTGGTGCAGCACGATGGCGGGATCGAGCTTCGGCTGGCGCGCGGGCGCGATGACGCTCTGGTTGCCATCGAGCGCATAGTAATGGCGGGCGTAGCTGTCGGCGATATCCTGCAAAAAGCGTCCGCCGCGCCGGTCGGCCACGGCCACCGTGCGGGGCCGGTTGCCGAACTCATAAGCAAAGATCGTGCACTGGGCGATGGAAGCGGCCGCGCCGGCGGTTTTCAGGATGGCGCCCGCCATGGCATTGACGTCGGCATGGCCGATGGCCGCCACCAGGTCGAGGGCGCGCCCCAGATCCAGCTGTCCCTCCGCCTGCCGCCGCTCCACCTGCCAGTAACGCATGGCCGTCTCCCCTGCCCGCCGGGCTTACTGCTGCCGCTGCGGCAAGACCCAGTCCGGCCGGATGTAATGGCAGGTATAGCCGTGCGGCAAGCGCTGCAGATAATCCTGATGCTCGGGTTCCGCTTCCCAGAACGGGCCGGCCGGCGCCACTTCCGTCACCACCTTGCCGGGCCACAGGCCGGAAGCGTCGACGTCGCGGATGGTGTCTTCGGCCACCCGTTTTTGCTCATCGCTGGTGTAATAGATGGCCGAGCGGTAGCTGCTGCCGCGGTCATTGCCCTGGCGGTCCGGCGTGCTGGGGTCGTGGATCTGGAAGAAGAATTCCAGGATCTTGCGGTAGCTGATGGCGGTCGGGTCGAAAATGACCTCGATGGCTTCCGCATGCGTGCCGTGGTTGCGGTAGGTGGCGTTGGCCACGTCGCCGCCGCTGTAGCCCACGCGCGTGGCGATCACGCCCGGATAACGACGCAGCAAGTCTTGTACGCCCCAGAAGCAGCCGCCGGCCAGGATCGCGGTTTCATTGTCTTGTGCCATGGTGTCTTTCCCGTTCTAGTCAGAAGCAGCTATCTTACTCTGTCGCGCGACTTTCTTCAGCGGGCCAGCAAGCGCTTGAGCTGCGCCGCCTGGTAGGCGCCGATGGCGTCGTTGAACAGGCAGCGGATCAAGGGGTCGTCGACGATGTCCGCTTCCATCAGTTCTTCCCGCGTGGCCGCATCGAATGGCCCGTCGTTGATGCGCATGTACATCGACGTCAGCGATTCGCCCAGCACCAGCGCCGCATGGCATTTCACCAGCGGCACTTCCGTCGTCCAGCCCGGCGCCTCGCCCGTGTCCGGCACGAGGTCGATCAAATCGCCGTGCGTGCGGTAATGCAGGATCGTGGCCGCGCCGTCGTGGCCGTACAGCGACAGCCGCCACACACGCGGGGCCTGGAAATAGCTGTCGTCGGGCAGCTCCATGTCGCGGTAGCGCTCAAGCAAGCCGTTCCGGCAAAAATCGAACACCAGCATCGCATCGGCATCGGCTAAGGGCGCGAAGTGGCGCGCGATGTCCGCCGTGGCGGGCGCAAGCGCCTCGGGGCGGTAGTCGAAATCCACGTCCTGCGGGCCCACGGGAATGACCCAGGGCAGCGGCGCGGCCGGCGCCATGCCCTGCGCGTCGAGCAGCACGGCCATCGACGGGTCGAGGCGGAAGATATGCGCCTGGGGCAGCGCGGCGCCGATTTCCTGCGCAAACTGGCGATAGGTAATCGGGAACATCGCATGGTTGTACCAGGACCAGTCTTCCTGCACGAACTGGCAGGAGCTGGGCACGATGTAACGGGGCGCCAGCGCGCGCAGCTGCGGCACCCAGTCGTCCGGCAGGTCGACCGGGCCAGGCTGCGCCTGCGACGGCGCGATGACGGCGATCTCGCGCATGGTCTGGAATGGCCATAGCACCATGTCCCATGGCGCAAAGGCGGCCAGCTGCGCCAGCGTCTCCGGGCCGATCCAGGAATCGACGACATTGAGCACATTCAAGCCCGCTGCGCGCACCTGGAACAGCGAATCGACATCGTCGTCCAGCGCGCGGCGCGGGATCACCTCGATGGCGCCAACGCGCACCGGCACGTCCACGTGCAGCCGCTGCACGTGGGTAAAACCCAGCGCGCGCAGCATCGCGAACAGTTCGTCGAAGACGCAGTACAGGTAGATGGGCGTGGCGCGGTCCAGCACATCGAGGCTGTCGAGCGAACAGTGGTCGTCGTGGAAGTGCGAGATGAAGACGGCATCCCAGCGCAGCCGGCGCACGGCGTCAAGGTCGAAGCGCACGGGCGGAAACGCGTGGCAGTTGCGGCTGAACGGGTTTTCGACGATGGGGTCGAAGGCGATGGCCGTGCCTTCGCACTCGAAGACATAGCCGGCGTGCAGGATGCGGGAGATTTTCAGGGGCATGGATAAGCTAAATAAACCCAACGGCAAATTCCGGGGTCAGACCCGCCGGGTCTGACCCCAGCTCTTGCTGTTGGGGGTGAAAACAAGCACTAACTTGATGGGAAATGTTTAATACGGATTATTCAGCACATCCATCGCGAAATACGTAAAGATCATGTCCGCGCCCGCGCGCTTGATGGCGCCCAGGGTTTCCTGCACCACGCGGCGCTCGTCGATGGCGCCCGCCTCGGCGGCGAACTTGATCATCGCGTACTCGCCGCTGACCTGGTAGGCGCCGATCGGCAAACGCGTCACTTCGCGCAGGTCGCGGATGATGTCCAGATACGCCCCGGCCGGTTTCACCATCAGCGCGTCGGCGCCTTCGGCTTCGTCGATCAGGGACTCGCGCACCGCTTCGCGGCGGTTCATCGGGTCCATCTGGTACGTCTTGCGGTCACCCTTGAGGGTGCTGCCGGCCGCATCGCGGAACGGGCCGTACAGGCCGGAGGCGAACTTGGTCGAATATGCCATCACGGGCGTGTCGTGGAAACCGGCCGCGTCCAGCGCGCTGCGGATCGCCGCCACCTGGCCGTCCATGGCGGCCGATGGGGCGATGATGTCGGCGCCCGCCTGGGCCGCGATGACGGCCTGCTTGCCCAAATTCAGTACCGTGCTGTCATTGTCGACCGTGTCGCCATGCAGGATGCCGCAATGGCCATGGTCCGTGTATTCGCAGAAGCAGGTGTCGGACATGACCACCATTTCCGGCACGGCATCCTTGATGATGCGCGACATGCGGGCCACCAGGCCGTCCGGGTTCAGGGTGTCCGTGCCGTGGCTATCCTTGTGGTGCGAAATGCCGAAGGTCATGACCGAGCGCAGGCCGGCGCGCGCATAGCGCTCGACTTCCTGCGCCAGCTTCGCTTCGGGAATGCGGCGCACGCCGGGCATGGACTTGATGTCGATGAAATCGCTGCTGCCTTCGTCGACGAAGATCGGCAGGACCAGGTCGCGCGGATTGATCTCGGTTTCACGGAACAGCTCGCGCAGTTGCGGGGTCGCGCGCAGGCGGCGCATGCGCGAAGTGGGGAATTGTGCTGGCATGGGGTGACTGGCTTCAGGTTAACAACGCCGATCAGTATACGCCGATCACGCCGATTGCGCCGGGCTGCCCGGCAAAAAAGCCGCGCAGGTCAAGAAACCCCGCCCTGCGCCGTCATTGCGCGTGCAGCAGGGCCGCCACTTGCCAGCGCATGTCGGCCGCCAGCTGCACCAGCATGGCGCCGCGGCGGCGCGCGTCCGCGCGCTTTTTCGACGGCACCAGCTCCAGCTCCGGCATCCGGCATGGGCCGCATGGCAGGCGGTAATTGCCATCGCCGGTGGGCAGCGCGTGCAGTTCCCGCCACGCCTGGTCGTAGTCGCACGAGATATGGCGGCGCCGGCGCCAGTTCAGCGCGATGCGGTTGGCGTTGCTGACCAGGTCCAGGTGGGCGCAGCCGAAAAAGTCGCCCAGGTCGCGCAAGGCGGCCACCATCAGGTTTTTCGGCCGGCAGCCGTGCAGCGCCCGCGTGGCCTCTTTTACCGCCTGCGCGCCGGCGGGCGAGCGCAAGCCCTGCAAGGCGCCCAGCTGGATGACGGCGCCGCCAGGCTGGGGATGGAACAGGAAACTGGCCAGGTACAGCGGGACGCCATCGCGCGTCAGGCGCAGGCACAGCTCCCCTTCGCGGTGGCTGTCGTGGATGGCCGTCAGTTGCAAGCGGTAGCTGGCGCCATCCTTGCCCTCGATGGCGGCCAGCACCAGCGCGCGGCGCGCCGCGTATTCCACCAGCGGCCGCGCGCCCGCCTGCCACAGGAAGCGGTAATGCCCGCACAGCAGCTCCACCCTCGCCGCGCAGCACAACTGGCGGCTGGCGTAGGGACGATAAATCTTGTACAGCAGGCTGGGATGGGCTTGCGCCAGCGCCGCCAGGCCAGGCGTGCCGGCGATGAACGCTTGCCAGCGCGCGCGCTGCAGGGGAAAGACGATGGCGCCCAGCGCGGCCTTGATACGGTGGCCATGCTGGCGCAGTGGCGCCTGTTGCGGCGCGGCGTTGTCGCCGGTGGCGGTAAAAGTATGCATGAAAACAGCTCTGCGACGGGTCGGAACAGGCAAGCCGCGGCAGGCCGCGGGCAGCCCGGAACAGGCGGCTGCGCGCACGCAGCCGCTCTACGCCGGGTAGAACGGATGATAGGGGGAGGCGAAAATGAAGGGGGTTACAAGTTGGTAATGTCGACTTGGCGTATGGCGCACAAGCACATTACGGCAGGGAGCCGACGGCAGGTTCCCTAAGGTCGCGCTTGAGGCGCCGCAGCAGCCAACGCCGCGCTGGCACTTCCAGCAAGCGGTAGCTGATGCCGCTGACAACGAGCAGGATGGCGGTGAAGATCGCCGCCTTCATCATGTAGTCCGCTATGCCCGTGCCAGGCAACATCAGGCGTAGCGGCTTTTGCAGCAGCATGGCCAGCGGCACATGCAGCAAGTAGATGGCATACGAGCAGTCGCCCAGGAAGGCGGCTGCCTGGCCCTCGAGTATCGCCGGCCGCAGCCTGGCGACAAGCCACACCGTCGCGGGCAGGACGCACATGACGACGAGGCCCAGCGGTATGACATCGCCGGCATCGCCGGCCGCATAAAAAGCGGCAAACACGCCTAGCGCCAGCGCCGCAAAATAGGCCAGTATCCAGGCATGCATGCGGCACTGGAACAACAGCAAGCCACCGGTAAAGCCCAGCAGGCCACGCAGCAAGCCTTCGTGTACATCATCCGACTCATAGCCAGTCAGGTAGCGGTTCATCCAGACGGCGAACCCCCATAGCAGCAGCGCCGAGCACAGGTGCAGCGCGAGCTTCCAACGCAAACCATGCATGCCCATGCGGACGACAAAGAACCAGATCAAATTGATGGACACCTCGACGAAAATTGACCAGCTGGGTCCGTTCAAGGGGAAGGTAGGCCCGTCATCCTGCAGGCAGGGCAGCATCAGCGCATTGGGCACAAAGCATGCGATGTTCGCTGACGTGGCGCCGATGCGGATCTTGACCAGGGTCACGGCAAGGGCCGCCAGTAGCGCGACGGCGTACAGCGGATACAGCCTGGCAAAGCGGTTATACAGAAAGTCGCTGAACGGCATGCCAAGGCGGATGCGCTCTTCATAGCTGTGTGCCATGACCCAGCCGGACAGGATGAAAAAGAAGTCGACCGCCAGGTAGGCGTGCGTGATCTTGAAGCCAAATATGACTGGCAGGTGATACACGGCGACCAGTATCGCGGCCAGGCCACGCAAGCCATCGAGAGAAACGATGCGGCCGCTGAAATGGCCACTCTTCATGCCGGCACCAATCATGCTTACTCCCGATATTCACCTGTCGAACTGGCGCGCCGCGCCAGCAAAGAGAACCAGGCAGATATGGCGATCACTCGATGCGGCCGCAAGACGACGGGCAGGATGCACCGTCCAATGGCGACGCCACAAAAGTGCAAAAATTGTATCATGATGCTTTATTAAAAAGTAAATATGACAACACTTATAGCAAAAAAAACACGGCGACCAGCAAGGCTGGGCTTAGCGGACAATAAAATCGGCCAGCCTGAAACGCAGGCGCAAGCCCGGCGCCGCATCCTCGATCTCCAGGCTGCCGCCATGCAGGGCGGCGATGGCTGCGACGATGGACAGTCCCAGGCCATTGCCGGGCAAATGGCGGCTCTTGTCGAGCCGGTAAAAACGCTGCGTCAGCTTCGGCAGCTCTGCCGTTGGAACGCCGGGGCCATTGTCGCGCACGGCCAGCCAGCTGCCCTGCTCATCGCTGCCGGCCGACACTTCCACCGTGGCGCCCGGCCCCGCATACTTGATGGCGTTGTCGACCAGGCTGGCCAGCGCGCTGCCCAGCAGGTTGCGGTCGCCGCGCGCCGGCACGCCTTCGCCATACATCTGCACCAGCAGCACGCCCTGCTCGTCGGCCGTGGCCTCGTACATTTCCACGATGTCGGCGCCGATCTGCTGCAGGTCGATGTCGTTGAAATTCTCGGGACGCATGCCCGATTCGGCTGCCGCGATCTGCAGCAGCTTGTCGAACACGCGCGTCAGGTCGTCGATGTCGTCGATGGCCGCCTGCGCCGCGCTCTCGTAGCCGGCCACGCCCTGCTGCTGGCGCAGGGCGCCATCGAGCTTGTTGCGGATGCGGCCCAGCGGCGTGCGCAAGTCGTGCGCGATGGCGTTCGACACGTGGCGCACGCCATCCATCAGGTGCTCGATGCGGTCGAGCATGCGGTTGATGTCGCGGCTCAGCAAGCCGAATTCGTCTTCGCTGGAGACGGGAATGCGACGGCTCAGGTCTCCCGCCTCGATTTCCCCCGCCGTGCGGCGGATCTGCCCGATGCGCGCCTCGAGCTGGCGGCGGAACAGCCAGGCGCCCGCCACCACCAGCAGGATGGCGACCCCGCCGCCGTAGGCCAGCGAGCGCAGCACCAGCGAACGGATCGACTTGCCCTCTTCCATGTCGCGCCCGACGAACAGGCGCGCGCCGCCCTCCAGCTCGCGGATCAGCATGCGCGCGGGCACCCTGCGCCCTTCGCGCGTGACGTCGCGGTGCAGCAAGCGGCCCACGGGGCTGCCCACGTCGGGCCAGGACGACAGATTGCCCGCCACGCGGCTGCCATCGGCGCCCACCAGCAGGAAGATTTCCGTGTCGCTGTCGGTGCGGTCGGTCAGCAAATGGGCGATTTCCGCCGTCGTGCGGCTGGCATCGTCCTGCTGGTACAGGGCGGCGAGGCGCTCCGAGAGCAGGGTCAGCTTGCGGTCCACGCTGCGATCGAGCACGCCGATGGTGCCGAAATAGAACACGGCGCAGACGATGCTGATCGACACGACCACCAGCACGCCATAGCCGAGCGCCAGGCGGGCCGCGATCGAGCGGTGCCAGTTACGCACTGTCGATCACGCCCAGGGTGTAGCCGACGCCGCGCACCGTGTGGATCAGCGGCGGCGAAAATTCCTTGTCCACCTTGGTGCGCAAACGGCTCACCTGCACGTCGATGACGTTCGTCTGCGGGTCGAAATGGTAGTCCCACACGGCTTCGAGCAGCATGGCGCGCGTGACGGACTGGCCCTGGTGGCGCATCAGGTATTCCAGCAGGCGAAATTCGCGCGGCTGCAAGGCGATCTGCCGGTTGGCGCGCGTCACGCGCATGGTGCGCATGTCGAGCACCAGATCGGCCACCTGCAGCTGCGTCGATTCGGGTACGGGCGCGGCGCGGCGCAGCAGCGCTTCGATGCGCGCCAGCAGTTCGGCGATGGCGAACGGTTTCGACAAATAATCGTCGCCGCCGCTGCGCAGGCCGCGCACGCGCTCGTCGACGCTGGACAGGGCCGACAGGACCAGCACGGGCGTGTTGCGGCCCATGCCGCGCAGGCGGGCGACGATGGCCAGGCCATCGATCTCGCCAGGCAGCAGGCGGTCGAGCACCAGCGCATCCCAGTCTTCGCCGCAGGCCAGGCGCATGCCATCGATGCCATTGTCGCAGGCGGTGACGTCGTGGCCCGCCTCGCGCAGGCCGGCACAGATATAGCGGGAAGTTTCAGCTTCGTCTTCGATGACCAGGCAGCGCACGGGAGTTCCTTGTAAAAATCAGGGCAGCAGATAGGCGCAGCATACGCCAGCCGCGCGCCACTTGCCAGCCCCGCCGGCGTGCGGCGCGCGATGACAGGGTCGGGTACAATACAGCCTCGACAATTTCTGGCCGCGCCCGCGCGCGCATGTGCGCAGGTTTTATCGGCGCCTCACGGCTTGCCGCGGCCTGCATAGCCACCACTGCCATTAACGAATATCAGGCGCGCCAGGCGCGCGCCACAGACCAATACAGCCATGAAATCGACCCACTCTCTCGCACTGGCGCTGGCCATGGCCATCACCTGCGGCAGCGCCGCCGCCAAAGACACCAAGCAAAGCCTGTTGTTCGATGAAATCCCCATCGGCAGCTGGAGCACGTCCGCCGAATTGGGCGCCATCACCACCTCCGGCAATACGGTCGGCACCTCCGTCACGGGCAAGATCGACGCGCGCCAGGAACTCGATGACTGGAGCAACCAGTACATCTTCAGCGGCTACTTCAAGGAAGACGAAACGACCAACGACGACGGCGAGAAAGTGCGCGAACGCTCGGCCGAGCGCTTTTCCGCCTCCGCCAAGGCCGCCTACAAGCTGATGGCCGACCATGAAAAACTGTTCGTGCTGGCCTCGCACGTGAACGACAAGTTCGGCGCCTACACCAAGTACTCGACCCTGGCCATCGGTCATGGCTCGCGCTGGTACCAGTCGAGCGACAAGAGCATCGACGTGGAAGTCGGTCCAGGCTATTTCAGCGGCACCAATGATGCGGGCGAATCGGAACACGGCCTGACGGTGCGCGGCGCGGCCGCCATGAAGTGGAAAATCAGCCAGTCGGCCATGTTTACGCAAACGGTCAGCGTGGAGCGGGGCACCTCGAACACCCACTCGATCGCCGAAACAGCCCTCAGCACCAAGATCAACGGCACCATGCAGATGAAGGCCGCCTTCAGCGCCCGCAACGACACGCGCGTGCCGGACGACAAGAAGAACACGGATACGCAAACCTCGCTGACGCTGGTCTACTCGTTCTAGACGCGGACCGGCCATGCTGATGCGACGTCTGCGCGTATGCGCCCTCCTGTGCGCCGCAGCGCTGCTGAGCGGCTGCGCCGCCGTCACCGTCAGCGCGATCTCGCCGGCCGACTACCTGCAGCAGCGGCGCGGCGACATCCTCACCACGGGCAAACTCAGTGCTTCGGCCAGCGAAGTGCTGCGCATCATCGGCAGCGACATCACCGCCTGCGAAGCCAATACGGGCAGCTGCCGCGCCGATCTGGCCCGCTCCGAGCTGCTCAGCGACGAGCAGCGCCTGGCCACCCTGTCCGAATTGTGGCTGGAAAGCGCCCTGGCGGAAGAAAAACAGGGCGGCCACCCGAGTGCCGAGCGGCTGGCCGCCTGGCTCGAATCGGCCCGCTATGCGTATGCCTACCTGTTCTACACGACGCGCACGCCGGGCCAGCGCGCCTTCGAGGAGCGCCAGACGCAAATCCGCGACTATTATAATTATGCCGTGCAAAAGGCCGTCGGTAACCTGTTCCGCCACCGCGGCGAATACCGCCCCGACGGCCATGTGATCCGCGTCGCCGGCTGGGAAATCGACAGCGAATTGTCAGCCCTGCGCCTGCCCGAAGACGGCACCCTGCCCGATGAACTGCTGCCGGCCACCTCGCTGTCGTTTTCCGGCCTGCGCAATGTGTACCGGCGCGACGGCTTCGGCGCCGACCTGGTGGCCGTCATGCCCAAGCCCCGGGCGTCGAAAGGCGAGTATGTCCCTTATCAGGAAACCCGTTTCCCCGTCGTTACGGCGCTGATCCGCTTCGACGGCAACAGCCTGCAGGAAGTCCTGGCCACGCAACAGCTGCTGGTGATGCTGGTCGACCCGACGCGCAGCGAATCGACGCGCATGGCGGGACAGGAACTGCCCGTGGCAGCCAATTTCACGGCCGGCTATGGTTTGTGGCTGGCCCGCTCCGGCTTCGGCGTGCAGGCGCTGCGCACCCTGTTCGGCCGTGCCGACGGCATTTCGCGCCCGCAGGTGCACCTGATGCAGCCCTACGACCCGAACAAGCGCACCATCGTCATGCTGCACGGCCTGGCCAGCAGTCCGGAAGCGTGGATCAACGTGGCGAATGAGCTGATGGGCGACGAACAGCTGCGCCGCCGCTATCAGATCTGGCAAGTGTACTACCCGAGCAATGCGCCGCTGGCGGCCAACAACGCCGCCATCCGCCAGGCGCTGAACGCGACGCTGGCACAGTTCGACCCTTCGGCCAGGGCCGATGCCGCGAACGACATGGTCTTGATCGGCCACAGCATGGGCGGCGTGCTGGCGCGCCTGATGGTCTCCGATGCCAGCAATACCCTGCTCGACGCCATAACGGAAGAATACAATTTGAAGGGCAAGAAGGCGGAAAAAGTGCGCGCCGGCCTGGCGCCCTACCTGAATTTCACGGCCATGCCGCAGGTGAACCGCGCCATCTTCATCGCTGCGCCGCACCGCGGCACCTCGTTCGCCAACCACAAGGTGGCGCGCTGGATCGCCAACCTGATCACACTGCCCATCAACATGCTCGACCAGTTGTCCGACGCGGCCGGCAGCCTGGCGCAGCTCGACACGGGCAGCAGCGAACCGCTGCGCATCCCCAACAGCATCGATAACCTCAGCGACAAGGACCCGTTCGTGCGCCTGGTGGCAGACCTGCCCATCAGCCCGAAAGTGCGCTACTACTCCATCATGGGCAACGACACGCCGGACCTGCCATTGGCCGAATCGAGCGACGGCGTGGTCCCCTACGCCAGCGCCCACCTCGATGGCGCCCTGTCGGAAAAAGTCATCCCGTCCTGGCACAGCGTGCAGGAAAGCCCGCAGGCGATCCTGGAGATACGGCGCATCTTGCGCATGCCCGACAGCCTGCCTTAGAGCCTATCCCAGTAGTGAGCGTCTTCTGCTGGGATAGGTTCTTAGGCGCCATCACGCCCGCAAGGCCGCCAGCGCGGCGGCGGCCACGGCCAGCGCCGTCTCCGGCGGCGTGCCGTCTTCCAGATGCCATGCCGCCGACAGACCCGCCCACGCGGCGCCCCACGCCAGCAGCCGCGCCGGATCGAGGCGTGCCGCATCGGCGATCAGCGCCACCTGCCGCTCCAGCCGGCGCGGAAAAGTGGCCAGCGCGGCATCCGGGTTGCACAGGATATTGGCGAAATCAAAACCCCGCTCGCCCACATAGCCTTTCGGATCGATGGCCAGCCAGCCGCGCGCACCGCCATCGAGCACGTTCGCGTGATGCAGATCGCCATGCAGCACCACGCTGTCCTGCGGCGCCGCCAGCAAATCCTGTGCCACGGCATGGCATTCTGATAACACGCCGCCGTAAGCCGAGGCAGCGGCCAGCGCGGCAAAGCAGCCGGACAAGGGAGGCAAAAGTGGAGCGGATGGCCGCGGCGCATGCAGGCGTGCCGCCACGGCGCACAGGATACCGGTGGCGGCCGCATCGCCCGCCTCCCCCGCGCGCGCCAGCGCGGCCAGCGAACGGGAACCCATCGCCCGCTCAAGCAGCAGGACATCCTCCTCCGTGGAGGTGGCCAGCACGCGCACGGCGCCGTCGCCATCCCACCAGCGCAGCACGGCGCCAGCGCGCCGCTCATCGTCGCCGGTCGACAGCTTCAGCATGGCCGGCTGGCCACCGTGCAGCACCGGCAACAGGCATGCGCCATGCGTGTGCACGGGCATGCCATCGGCTTGCAATGACCATTGCCGGAGATGGTCGGCAATGCGGTTCCGGTAATCCATGGGCAATCCTGGGATGAAGGTCAGGACGCTACTATAAGAGACAGGCCGGCGGGTAGCCCGTTCACGCCGGCTCGCGCCACTGGTCCTTGATTTCCAGCATGGCCGGCAGCTGTTCGATGAACAGCGCCAGCAAGCCCGGGTCGAAGTGCGTGCCGCTGTCGCGCTGCATGGTGGCGATGGCTTCGTCGACCGTCCAGGCGCGCTTGTACGGGCGTTCGCTGGTGAGGGCGTCGAAGACGTCGGCGATGGCGACGATGCGGCCTTCGTGGGGGATTTCCTCGCCTTGCAAGCCTTGCGGATAGCCGCTGCCGTCCCATTTCTCGTGGTGCGTCAGGGCGATGGTGCGCGCCATTTTCAACAGGCCGCCCGCGTGCTCGCCGATGATCGCGGCGCCGATTTCCGCGTGGCGGCGCATGACGTTCCATTCGTCCGCATCGAGCTTGCCCGGCTTTTGCAGGATGGCGTCGGGGATGCCGATCTTGCCCACGTCGTGCATGGGCGCCGCGTTGAGCAGGTCTTCCGCCCTGGCCGCGCTGTAGCCGGCCGCCAGCGCCAGCTGGCGCGCGTAATAGCTCATGCGGATGACGTGCATGCCCGTCTCGTTATCCTTGTATTCGGCCGCCTGGCCCAGGGTCTGGATCACCTGCAGGCGCGAGCGGCGCAACTCTTCGGCGTCGACCAGCGACAGATGCGTGCGCACGCGGGCGCGCACGATGGGCGGGCTGACGGGTTTCGTGATGTAGTCGACGGCGCCCGCGTCAAAGCCATCCGCCTCGTCCTTCACGTCGCACAGGGCGGTGACGAAAATGACGGGAATGGACGCGGTGGCCGGCATGGCCTTGAGCTGCCGGCACACTTCATAGCCCGTCATGGCGGGCATCATGATGTCGAGCAGGATCAGTTCGACGGGATTGTGTTGCGCCAGTTCCAGCGCCTTCTCGCCATCCTTGGCATACAGCAGGCGGTAGTCGTCCTGCAAAATCTGGCGCAGCACCTGCAGATTCGTCGCTTCATCGTCAACCAGCAGCAGGATCGGTTTGTCTTCGTGTAAGGTCATCGTTAGCCCAAGGTCAGGAAAGGTCGGCAGGCGCTGGTGCTTCCAGCCATGCCAGCAGCTGGCGCAGCACGCCCGCGGCGCGCGCAAATTCAAAGTCGTCGATGGCGCTGGCCAGCGCCTGCAGGCGCGGCTGCTGGCCGTGCGGCGCCAGCATGGCGGCAATCTGCGCCATCAAGGCGTCGTCCAGCTGCCCGCCTTCCAGGCTGGCGATGGCTTGCCGCAGCAAGGCGCCAGCGGCGGCTGCATCGAGGGGCGCGCTGGCGGCCGGCGCTTCCATGGCGACGGCCGGCATATCCACCTCTTCCAGCTCGCCGGCCAGCGCCATGAAGGCGGCCGCCAGCTGCACCAGCAATTCGGTCACCGGCAACTGGCGCGCGATGGCTTGCTCGATGCGTCCCAGCAGGCTTTCGACCTGCACCAGGCACAGGTTGCCCGCCGCGCCCTTGATACGGTGCAGCAGGTGGCCCGCCACGCTGCTGCCGCCGCGTTCCAGCTCCGCCGCCAGCATGGCGGCGCAGTCGCCATTGGCCTGCACGAAGCGGCCAATGGCCCGTTGCAAGGCTTCGCGACCGCCCCACAGGGCGATGCCGCGCTGCCAGTCCACCTGGCCGGCGGCGGCACGCGCCGTCGCGCCGGCCGCCGGCGGCGGCATGGCCACGGCGATATCGAGCAGGCGGGCGATTTCCGCCGTCAGCTTGTGCATTTCCAGCGGCTTAGAAGCAAAGCCGTTCATGCCGGCCGTCTGCGCGGCGCGCCGGTCCTGTTCCAGCACGCTGGCCGTCAGGGCGATGATGGGCGTCGCTTTCAAGCCCTGCTCGCGCTCGTGCACGCGGATCAGGCGCGTCGCTTCCAGGCCATCCATGCGCGGCATCTGCACATCCATCAGGACGATGTCGAAGCTGCCCTTGCTGAACTCGCGCACGGCGCTCTCGCCATCGCTGGCGGCGATCACCTGGTGGCCGGCCGCGCCCAGGCTGATCAGGAGCAGCTCCACGTTCTGCGGCACGTCGTCGGCCGCCAGGATGCGCAGCGGCGGCAAGGCCACCACGGGCTGCTCGCTGCGGCGCGCCACGGCCTTGCCCGGCGCCAGCGGCAGCAGCACGTGGAACACGCTGCCCACGCCCAGGGTGCTTTCCACGGTGATGGTGCCCCCCATCAGCTCGACCAGCTGCAGCGAAATCGTCGTGCCCAGGCCCGTGCCGCCAAAGCGGCGGCTCATCGAGGAATCGGCTTGCGTAAAGGGGGCGAATATCTTGTCCAGGCGGTCGGCGGGGATGCCGATGCCCGTGTCGTGCACGGCGATATGCACCTGCTCGCCCTGCATGCCGACGGCCACGCGCACATGGCCCACTTCCGTGAACTTGACGGCGTTGCCGATCAGATTCGTCAGCACCTGCTGCACCCGGCGCGCGTCGCCCAGGAAGAACTGGCCCATGCCCGGATCGACATCGACATGCAGCACCAGATCGCGCGCATGCGCCGTGATGCGCAGCGACGCGGCCACATGGTCGACCAGGTCGGGCAGCGAAAAGTCCACCAGTTCCAGTTCGGTGGCGCCTTTTTCCAGCTTGGCCATGTCGAGGATGTCGTTGAGCAGCTCGAGCAGGGAACGGGCGGACTGGCGCACCGTGCCCAGATGGCGGCGCTGCAGGCTGTCCAGGGCGGTCCCCAGCAGCACTTCCGTAAAGCCGATGATGGCGTTCATCGGCGTGCGGATTTCATGGCTCATGTTGGCCAGGAAGCTGGTCTTCGATTCGGCGGCCAGCTCGGCGCGGTCTTTTGCCGCGCGCAGGTTTTCCTGCATGGCGCGCCGCTCGCTGACGTCGGTGGCCAGCTTGACCACCTTGAACGGCTTGCCATCCGTATTGAAGATCGGATTGTACGAAGCCTGTATCCACACTTCCTTGCCATCCTTGCCGATGCGCTTGTACTCGCCCGTATTGAACTGGCCACTGGCCAGCTGCCGCCAGAATGCGATGTAGTCTGGCGAGGTCACATAACCCGGTTCGCAGAAGATGCTGTGGTGCAGGCCCAGCACATCGTCGAGCTGGTAGCCGACCAGGTCGAGGAAGTTCTCGTTGGCCGCCAGGATGCGTCCCTGCAGGTCGAACTCCGCGACGGCAGTCGCGCGCGAGATGGCCGTCACCTTGCCTTCGTATTCGGCGTTGCGCAATTCGCTTTCCGTGATGTCGAGGATGACGCCATCGATCCAGCGCACCACGCCGTCATTATCGAGCACGGGGCCGCTGCTTTCGCGCACCCAGCGCTCGCGCCCGTCGCGGTGGATCATGCGGTAGACGTTCTCGAAGTCGCGCTTTTCTCCGGCCGCCTGCACGCAGGTGTCGTTGACGCGCTGGCGGTCGTCCAGGTGCACGAGGTCGAACAGCCTGACGCGCCCTTCCGCGAAGTCCTGCGGCATCCAGCCTGTCAGGTTGAAAACGGCATCGCTGATGAAGATCATCTTCCATTCAGGCGCGAAGCTGCAGTGGAAGGACACGCCGGGGATGTTGCGGATCAGGGTACGGTACTGGCGCTCGCTGTCCTTCAGCGCCTGCTCCATGCTGCGCGACGAGCGCATGTCCGTGACAAACGCCACGAACAGGGGCTGGCCCGGCGTGTCGATCTTGCCGATCGCCACGCGCATGGGTAGCACGGCGCCATCCTTGTGGCAGCCATCGAGTTCGCGTCCGCTGTCGAGGATGCGCGAGGCGCCCGTTTCCAGGTAGTCGCGCAGATAGCCCTCGTACTCGGCCGCGTCGGACGGCTGCAATAGCACGCTGGCGTCGCGCCCCACGATCTCCGCTTCGCGCCAGCCGAACAGGCTTTCCGCGGCGGGATTGAAGGAGCGCACCTTGCCCTGGCCATCGATGGTGATCAGGCCGTCGGCCGCCGTATCGACAATGGCGCGCAGGCGCGATTCGCTGGCGCTGGCGTGGCGCAGCAGCTGGCGGTAGCGCAGCAAGCCGTTCGCGGCGGCCACGAAGACGGTCAGGGTGACGGTGATCAGGGCCACGGCCAGGGCCACGAACGAGGCCTGTACCGTAATCGTGTTCTCGCCCGCCGTGGGCGTGCCGGAAAAGCGCGCCGCCAGCATGCCCGTGTAATGCATGCCGGAAATGGCTAGCCCCATGACAACACTGCTGACCAGCAACGACGCCAGCGGAGTGAGGCGCAAACGCATGGCGCTCAGGCCAAAGCGTATCCACAGCGCCAGCATGGCCATGACGACAGCCACCACCAGCGACAGGGCGAACAGCCACGGCTCGTAGTGCAGGGTCAGCGAAGTCTGCATGGCGGCCATGCCGCTGTAATGCATGGAACCGATGCCCACGCCGACGAGCACGCCCCCCACCACCAGCTGGCGCCAGTTGATGCTCGGACGCGCCAGCAGGTGCAGCGCCACCCATGAAGCGGCCACGCCGGGCAGCATCGACAGCAAGGTCAGGCTGGGGTCGAAGGAGACGCGCGTGCAGATATCGAAGGCCAGCATGCCGATGAAGTGCATCGACCAGATACCGCCGCCGAGCGCGATGGCGCCCGTGATGATGGCCGTCTGGCGCTGGAAGCCGCGCTCGCTGCTGCGCGCCATGCCGGCGATCTGCAAGGCCATGAACGAGGCAAAGATGGCGATGCCGATGGAAAACAGCACCAGCCACGCATTGTGCGTGCCATAGATGTACTGCATGGTATCGGTCGATACGGCAAAGATGGAACTCAGCATACTGTCGTGAACTAAATAGAGTGAAACGTGACGTCGCAAAACATGACGGCGCACCGCGCGCCGGCGCCACGCTTTTTACTAAAGCGGCAACACAGCGGAAATGACAACGGTAGCAGTCGACCAGGGCAAGGCTCGGTCATCACGCCCGCGCCTGCCGCGCGGGGGAAAGGTGCTTTTTACAGAGTGAAAAAGCGGAATGCGTACGAACTCTGGCGCGGATGGCTGGCCGCCAGCGTGACGATGATTTTTTAAAGAGCCATGAGTATAGTTGCTTTGCGAACATATTCATAGGACTTCAGCAATACAGTTATCAAAAATGATAGTTATTGCGGCGGCGATGCGACACTGGCCCGTCTGCGCCTACGCCTGCGGCCAGCGCGCGCGAATGGCCGCGGATTCCTGGCTGATCGGTCCAGCCGTCTCGCTGACAGGGATACCGGCCAGTCTACAGCGGCGGCTCAGTTCCTCCTTGATCTGGCACAGCGTCCAGCGCTGCGGCACGGGCAAGTTCAGGCCCACCACGCGGATCAGCGGATAGTCCGCGAGAGTCGTGTAGAGCAGCAGCTCCACGCGCGCCAGCGGTGCCGGGGTCCGATAGACCTGCAATGCGCCCCCATACGTGACCACGTCCAGCCGCTGCAGCTGCGACAAGTCCAGCTGCACGCTTTTATCCCAGCCGGGCAGGCGCCGCGCATGGCGCCGCAGCAGCAGGCCAGTGTCGTCGAGTTCCACATGAAAGAGCAAAGCGCGTCCCGGAAACAGCACCAGGCCCGCGATCCAGGCGGCCAGCGCCAGCGGACAGAACAACACTGCCTCACCCGCGTACGGCACGTCGCGCCAGACGGCTTGCAGGACAAAGGCAAGGATCAGCGCGCAGCCGCCCAGCAGCACGCTGCGCCACAGCACGGGACGCAGATTGGCCATCATCGCCGCATGCGAGCTTGCATCGTCGGCCGGCGAAAAACGGATCCATTCGGCGCGCGCCGGCTTCAGCGTGGGTCTCAGCTCCCCGCTCAAGCGTTGGGTGCCAGCATGCCGCGGAACCACGCCAGTTGCTCGCGCGTCAGGTAATTGGCGCCATCGCCATGCAGGAGGACGATCTCGATCTCGGGCGGAATCGAGGCGATCAGCTGCGCGCCCGTCACGGGAATCTTGGGAAAGTTGATGCCAGCCAGGAAGGCCAGGTCTTCCGCCACCGTCACGCACTGGCGCTCGGGATTGGGCGATGGCACGAGGAACAGGTCGATCTGTTCGCTTTGTCCGCCGATGACGACGTGTAATTGCGCGGTCAGCAGTTCGGGCAGGATCAGCTCGATATTATTCTCGGCGCGCGATTGCTGGAAAGCGCTTTTCAGGGGCGTGAGGACAGGTGTGGCGGACATGGGAACAGTCAAAAATGGGGACGGCGGCAGTGTAGCAGAGGCGCCCGCCCGGGACGCGCTCTGCTGGCGCAACGGCTACATCTTGTAGTTCAAGGACAGCAGCACGCTGCGCGGCGCGCCGTAGCGTTCCAGCCCGCCCGACCATGAATAGCCGAGTCCCTGGTAGTAGCGGCGGTCGAGCACGTTGTCGACATTCACGCGCAGCTGCAGCTGCTCACTGATCCGGTAGCCGGCCGTCAGCCCGACGATGGCGTAAGCGCCCTGCCGCGTATCGAAGCCCGTTTCGCGGCGGTAGATCTTGTCCTGCGCGTAGACGGAGGCGCCCAGGTTCCATTTCGCCAGGCTGCCGCTCAGCTGCACATTCGTGTACAGCTTGAACAATTGCTTCGGCTCATCCGTGGCGATGCGCTGGCCGATGTTGGCCGCTACGCTGTCCTTGGTGTACTTGGCCAGTACATAGGTGTAGCCACCCGCGATCTGCCAGCCCGGCAATGGCGAGCCCGACAATTGCAAGTCGATGCCTTCGCTCTGCACCTGCCCGGCCGCGCGGGCGCAATAGATGGCGCCGCCCGTGGGGCAATTGACCTCGTCGGCCATGGCGCGGTTGTTTTGCCTGATGCGGAACAAGGCGCCGCTGGCATTGAGCCTGCCGCCAAAATATTCTCCCTTGACGCCCGCTTCCAGGTTGGTGCCGCTCAGTGGCGGCAAGGTATTGCCGCGCACATCGAGCTCGCTTTGCGGCTGGAAGATCTGCGTGGCGCTCGCATACACGGAATGGTGCTGGTCCAGGTCGTAGACGAGGCCCGCGTACGGCGTGAATTTCGCGTTTTCCGTCAGGCTGCGGCGCCAGGCCGGATTGGTGGCATACCAGCCCGTGACATCCTGCGCATACCAGCCGAAGCGCCCGCCCAGCACCAGGCGCAGCGGATCGGCCAGGCTGAAGTTACCGGCCGCATACAGGCCCTTCTCGTCCGTCTTGCGGCCCCAGTTATATGGCTCGAACGGCGCGCCGTTCATGCGGTAGGCGCGCGGATTCCAGTGGCGGATATCGATCACGCGCTTCCCGGCGCCTTCCCAGCTCTGGCCCGCGTCCGAATCGTCATGGCGGTAGCTGGCGCCCACGATCAGGTCATGCCGGCGGCCGAACCAGGTGACGGGGCCGCTCAAGCGCCAGTCGGCCACCACTTGTTCCGTGTTGTACTTCCAGCCCGTTTCCGACTGTTCCAGCAGATACGTTTCGCCATCGACGCGGCTGTTGGTGGTGTTGCGCGTGCTCGACGAGGCATCGATGCGCGTGATGGCGAAGCGGCTGCGCCAGCCCTTGTCCAGCTTCGTTTCCAGGTCGGCGAAAACGACGTTGTTGTCGCGCTTCTGGAAGGAATCGGCATTATTCAGGAAGGTCGAGCGGGGCAAGTCCATGTGACGGCCATCGGGCAAGGTCGGCAAGCCGACGAACACGCCGTCGGTGCGGCTGTGCTGGCGCGAAAACCCGATGCCGGCCGTGGTCGACGGCGTCAGATCCACCTCGACGATCGCATACACGGTGCCGTTGGTATTGTTGACGACGTCAACAAAACTGTCGCTGTCGCGCCAGCTGGCCGCGACACGCCCCCGCACGCTGCCCGAAGCGTTCAGGGCATTGCTGGCGTCCACCGTCAATTGCCGGTCCTTCCAGCTGCCCAGGTGGGCCGAGGCGTTCAGCAAGGGCGTGGCCGTGGGACGCTTGCGCACCATGTTGATGCTGCCCGACGGTGCGCCCGCCCCTTCCATCAGGCCGGTGGCGCCGCGCACCACTTCCACCCGGTCGTACATCAGCATGTCGGCGGAAACGTTGCGCTCATTAAAACCCGTGACATCGAGCGGCAAGCCATCGACATTGACGTGGCTCAAGGCAAAGCCCCGGGCGAAATACGTGGTTTCCTGGTCGGACACGCCCTGCGTCTTGCCATACAGGCCGGGCGTGGCGCGCGCCACGTCCTGCAAGGTGGTCAGATCGAAATCTTCCATTTGCTGGCGCGAAATGACGCTGACCGTTTGCGGCGTGTGGCGCTGCGACAGGTTCAGGCCCGTGGCCGTCGACATATTGCGCGCCGTATATAAGCCCGTGCCTTCCGTGGCGCGGTCCGCCTCGGCGCTGACGACCACGGCGGGCATGCTGGCCAGGCCGCCATCGGCCGTGCTGGTATTGATTTTACGCAAGAGGTAATTGCCATTGCCACCGTCCGTCACTTCGAGGCCGCTGCCTTGCAGCAGTTTCTGCAGGCCGGCAGAAATGCCATGGCGCCCTTGCAAGCCTGGCGTCACCAGGCCGTCGAGCGCCACGCCCTGGGTGGACAGGTTGACGCCGGCGGCGATGGCAAACGATGCCAGCGCGCTGCGCAGGCTGCCGGCGGGAATGCTGTAGTCGCGCACGCTGGCGGCCGGGCCGGACTCGGCGGCCAGCGCCGCTTGCGGCAAACCGGTGCCACCGGCGCCCACGGCGAGGAGCAGGACCAGCGCGGCGCGCACGGCGCCGGTGGTGGGATGGAGCGTCATTCGTGCTGCGGTAATGCGGTGCTGCAAAGCCATGTGGACCCTTTCGATGGTTCGGATTGTTCGTTCTCTACCTTGTATGACGAAGCAATCCGGAAAAAGGGACAGGCAAAAAGTAAATTGGGGCATGTCGGCTTACGCCCTGCGGGCTAAGCCGACTTACCATACCCGACAGCCGTAGGTGGGCTTAGTGTGGCAAGGCCACGCGTAAGCCGACAATCTCAAGCCGCCTCGACACTGATCCAGTAGCGCGTGCGGCGCGCCAGCCGGATCGGCAAGGAACGCTGCAGCAAGAGCAGGATGTTGTCCGGGTCGTTCAACTGGAAGATGCCGTCCACGGGCATGGCCGCCAGCGCGGGATCGCAGCGCAGCACGCCATAGCGGTAGCGCGCCACCTGTTCGAGCACCTCGCCCAGCGGCATGCGCTCGGCGATCAGCACGCCCTGCAGCCAGCCGGCAGCGCGCGGCGCCAGCGGCGTCAAGGCAGAAACGGCACGGTCGTCGAAACTGCCCTGCCGGCCCGCATCGATCCTGCGCAAGGCGTCGGGAGCGTCCCTTGGCTGTATCTCGACGGCGCCTTCGCTGACGCTCACCTCGGTGCGCGGCGCCAGCACGCTGCCAGCGTGGCGCACGCTGAAATGCGTGCCCAGCGCGCGCACGGCGCCATTGCTGCTGCGCACGAGGAAGGGGCGCGCCGGCACGGCCCCGTCGTGCGCCGTGCCGACATGGATTTCCCCTGCATGCAGCACGAGCAGCCGCGCCGCGCCGTCAAAATGCACATCGATGGCCGTGTCCGTGTTAAGCGCCAGTCGCGTGCCGTCAGGTAAGGTCATGTGGCGGATTTCCCCCCTCGCCGTGCGGATGGCGGCGCGCCACGCCTGCCACGGCGCCGACTGGCTGGCCAGCCACAGCGCCGGCCCGGCCGCGATCAGCCCGGCCAGGCCGTAGAGCACGGCACGCCGGTGCGGCGATTGCGGCGCCGCGTCCGCCGTCTGGCGCAGCGCGGGCGGCACGCTGGCCAGGGTGCTGCACACGAGTTCGGCACGCTGCCAGGCCGCTTCGTGCGCGGGATCGCTGGCGCGCCAGGCCTGGAACGCTTGCTGCTCGCCTGGAGTCAAGGCGCCCCCGTGCAGGCGCACCAGCCATTGCGCCGCCGCCCGCGCGGCGCGGGGATCGATGGCAGCCGTGCTGGCGCTCACAGGATCAGCAGGATGCAGCGCTCAAACGCCTGCACCATGTAGCGCTTGATGCTGCGCTCGCTCACGGCCAGGCGCCGCGCGATTTCCCCATACGCGAGACCATCGACATGCGCCAGCAGGAAGGCGCTGCGCACCGGCGGCGGCAAGCCGTCGAGCATGGCATCGATGCGCTGCAGGGCTTCGCGCACCAGCAAACGCTCTTCCGGCGACTGCATCAGCAGATCGGGCTGCTGCGCCAGGGTTTCCAGCCAGGCTTGTTCCAGCGACAGGCGCCGGTAATGGTCGATCAGCAGGCGCTGCGCCACGGTCGTCAGGTAGGCGCGCGGCTCGTGCAAGGTTTGCCGGCCCTCAGGCGGCGCCGTCAGCAGGCGCACGAAGGTATCCTGCGCCAGGTCGGCCGCATGATCAGCGCACTGCAGCTTGGCGCGCAGCCAGCGCATCAGCCAGCCGTGGTGGCTGCTGTAGATGCCGGCTATCGACTCGCTGGACTGCGCAATGTTCACTAGGGACTCCGATGCGCACAAGGCAAGGCGCGGCCAATTGATAATAATTCTCATTATCACAAATCATTGCCTCCGCCGTCAATGCCGGCGCCTGCCTATCCGTGGAAACTGTTGTTTCAACGCGGCCGCAATCCTCTAGCGCTTGATGTACAGGCTCTTCATCACCATGCCGCCGCGCATTTTCTTCGCGCCCGGCGCCAGCCCTGCAGGACAAGCGCCCTGGAACACGGCTGCCAGTTCCGTGTGCTGCACTTCGTTCTTGCCATTGACTTGCACGGTGGTGTCGGCGCTCAGGGTATATGCCTTGGCCAGGTCACCCTTGAAGGCACCAGCCAGCCTGGCGTCCGGGCAGCCAGCCTCGAATTGATAACTGTCGCCCTGGCGGCTTTGCGACTCGATCTTGCATTCCTGCTCGAAACCGGACCACAGATCGTCGTCGATCAGGCGGTCGCGCGGCTGGTCAACGCAGATTTCCCAGGAAAATGGCGAGGTGGCGGGCGTCACCTTCCACAGCCCCGTGGCGCGCTGCAAGCGCTGCACCGGCTCGCCCGCCGAGGCGAACGTGGCCGCGCACAGGGGAAGGATGGTCATCAGAAACAAGGTCGCGCGGCGCTTCATGGGCATGCTCTTTCGGCTAAAAACTTGAATATAGCAAAGAGAAATGCCCGCAGGCCACACGCTTAGCCGTGCATGACGGCCGCGTGGATTTACGCCGGATAGGTTTCCCCGGGCTTTGCGGCCAGCACGAAGGGGATGGCAAACGGCCCCAAAAAGGTCACCAGGACGGCCCGGACGGCCGTTGTCCTGATCTGGCGGCGCTTGGCAATGAACATGCAGGCAAAGGCCGACAAAGACCAGATCAAGGCAGGCAAGTATGCAGTCATCATGAACTCCGGATGCGCCTTGGAAGGCAGGAAAACCATGCTGACACGGAAATGTGGCCACGGCAATGGCTGATTGGGCATCTGCCATTGCGGTGGACGGCCAAGCGCCCCTCTTTCAGCCATTCTTAAGGCGGCGGGCGGCGGCCGGCCAGCGATGTGGTCAATAATACACGGTCAGTGCTGGCCGATCTTCATGATTTTCAGCGCGTTCGTGCCGCCGACCTTGCCCATCGGCTCGCCCCAGGTCAGCACGACGGTGTCGCCCTTGGCCACGACCTTATGCTCCACCAGCAAGTCTTCCGCCTGCTGCAAGACCTTGTCGCGGTCCGTGCCGGACGTCAGTTCCAGGGTGCTGACGTTGCGGTACAGGGCCAGCTTGCGGCGCGTGCCCACGCTCGGGGTCAGGGCCACGATCGGGATGTCGATATTGCAACGGCTCATCCACAGGGCTGTGGAGCCCGATTCCGTCAGGGTGGCAATCGCCTTCACGCGAAGGTGATGGGCCGTAAACAGCGCGCCATAAGCGATCGACTGGTCGATGCGCGAGAACGTGGCGTTGAGGAAATCGGCGTCCAGCTTGCAGGTGTCCCATTTCTCCGCGTCCAGGCAGATGGCGGCCATCGCTTCCACCGTTTCGATCGGATAACGGCCCGAGGCCGTTTCCGCCGACGTCATGACGGCATCCGTGCCGTCCAGTACGGCATTCGCCACGTCCGACACTTCCGCGCGGGTCGGCACGGCGTTGACGATCATCGATTCCATCATCTGCGTGGCCGTGATGGCCAGCTTGTTCGAGGCGCGCGCCATCTTGATCATGCGCTTTTGCAAGGCCGGTACGGCCGCGTTGCCCACTTCCACGGCCAGGTCGCCACGGGCCACCATGATGCCGTCGGACGCGTCGAGAATTTCTTGCAGCGCAGGAATGGCTTCTGCGCGCTCAATCTTGGCGATCATCATCGGCTTGTGGTCCCACGCTTCGCCGGCGATATTGGCCAGCTGGCGCGCCATGACCATGTCGGTGGCGTTTTTCGGGAAGGACACAGCCACGTAATCGGCCTGGAAGCTCATCGCCGTTTTCACGTCTTCCATGTCTTTCGCCGTCAGGGCCGGAGCGGACAGGCCCCCGCCCTGGCGGTTGATGCCCTTGTTGTTCGACAATTCGCCGCCGATCTTGACGGTAGTGTGGATTTCGCTGCCGACGACCTTATCCACCGTCAGCACGATGAGACCGTCATTCAGCAACAGCACGTCGGCCGTGCGCAAATCGCGCGGCAATTCCTTGTAGTCGAGGCCGCAGCGCTCGATGTTGCCCAGTTCGCCGTTTTCACCCCATTTCGCGTCGAGGATGAACTTGGCGCCGTTTTCCAGGAAAATCTTGCCTTCTTCAAACTTGCCAACGCGAATCTTCGGGCCTTGCAAGTCAGCCATGATGGCCACTTCGCGGCCGCACAGGGCTGCCGCTTCGCGCACCATGCGGGCGCGGTCGATATGGTCTTGCGCCTTGCCATGCGAAAAGTTCAGGCGCACGACGTCGACGCCGGCCTTGAACATGCGGACCAGGGTATCGATATCGTTGGAAGCGGGGCCGATGGTGGAAACGATCTTGGTGGCGCGTTGCTGTACTTGCATGGTCATGGTGTGCTGCTTTCTATAAAGTTCGTGCTGCTACAAGGGCCGGCCTTGTGGGCCGGCCGTCCTGGTGCGCTGGATCAGCGGTACTGCGTTCTTACTTGGCCGCCATCAGGGCGACCGTCGTGTCGAGCATGCGGTTCGAGAAGCCCCACTCGTTGTCATACCACGACGACACTTTCACGAGGCGGCCCGAGACCTTGGTCAGGGTCGAATCGAAGTTCGACGAAGCGGGGTTATGGTTGAAATCGATGGATACGAGCGGTTCCGTCTGGTACGTCAAGATGCCTTTCAGGGCGCCTTCCGACGCCGTTTTCAGCAAGGCATTGACTTCCTCGACGCTCGTGTCGCGCTTGGCAATGAAGGACAGGTCGACCAGCGAGACGTTAATCGTCGGCACGCGCACGGCAAAGCCATCGAGCTTGCCATTCAGTTCCGGCAAGACCAGGCCGACAGCGGCCGCCGCGCCCGTCTTGGTGGGGATCATCGAATGCGTGGCCGAACGGGCGCGACGCAAGTCTTCATGCATCACGTCGCTCAATACCTGGTCGTTCGTGTAGGCGTGCACGGTGGTCATCAGGCCCGATTCGATGCCAATGGCGTCGTTGAGCGGTTTGACTAATGGCGCCAGGCAATTCGTCGTGCACGAAGCGTTGGAAATGACCGTGTCTGTCGCTTTCAGCACATGCTGGTTGACGCCGAACACGATGGTGGCGTCCACGTCCTTGCCGCCCGGCGCGGAAATGATGACCTTTTTCGCCCCGCCCTTCAGGTGGGCCGAGGCTTTTTCCTTGGTCGTGAAGAAACCCGTGCATTCGAGCACCACATCGACGCCGAGTTCGCCCCACGGTATCAGGGCCGGGTCGCGCTGCGCGAAGACGCGGATGCGGTCGCCATTGACGAGCATGTTCTCGCCATCGATGGTGACAACGCCGGGAAACTTGCCGTGTACCGTATCGTAGCGCGTCAAATGCGCATTCGACTTGGCGTCGCCCAGGTCATTGATGGCGACGATTTCGATATCCTGCTGCTTGCCGCCTTCATAAAATGCGCGCAAGACGTTGCGGCCGATGCGGCCATAGCCATTGATGGCAACTTTGATGGTCATGCTGTCTCCTTGATATTATTTAAATGATTCACCTGATACGTACAGCGCCGAACAAAACCGTAGCGAGCGGAAGGGAGTTGTGGCTGAGAAGCGGAACTGTGCTTGAGCACAGTGAGCATCGCAGGCCGCAAATCACGACGCGCAGTAGGTTTGGTTCGGTGCCATCTAACCGCTGTTGCGCAACCCCGCCGCAATGCCGTTGATCGACAGATGAATGCCCGTGCGCGCCGCCGCATCCTGCTTGCCTTCGCGGAAACGTTTCAACAGCTCCACCTGCACGTGGTTGAGCGGATCGATATACGGGAAGCGGTTGCGTATGGAGCGCTGCATCAGCGGATTGGCTTGCTGCAACTCTTCCTGGCCCGTGATCAGCTTCAGGGCGTCGAGGGTGGCCGCATATTCGGCGCGGATGCGCATGAAAATGGCGTCGCGCAAGGCCTTGTCCTTGACCAGTTCCGCATACTTGCCGGCGATGGCGATATCGCTCTTGGCCAGGACCATATCCATGTTCGACAGCAAGGACGTGAAGAATGGCCAGTCCGTGTACATGCCGCGCAGCACGTCCGCGCCATCAGCAGGATGGGCAGCCAGGTAGGCTTGCACGGCGGAACCAAAACCGAACCAGCCCGGCAGCATCAAACGGCATTGCGCCCAGCTCAGGACCCAGGGAATGGCGCGCAAATCCTCGATGGACGTGGATTTCTTGCGCGAGGCGGGACGGCTGCCGATATTCAGGGCGGCAATCTCCGCGATCACCGTCGATTCCCAGAAATACTGTTCAAAGCCATCCGTGCCGTAGACGAGGTCGCGGTAGGCGTTCAGGGCCGTTCCCGAAAGTTCTTCCATCGCGGCCAGATGGCCCGCGCCAGCCGAGGCCTTCGGTTGCAGCTGCGCCTGCGGCAGCAGGGTCGACTGGATGGTGGCCGCCACCAGCACTTCCAGGTTGCGGCGCCCTACTTCCGGGTTCGCATACTTGGCCGTGATGACTTCGCCTTGCTCCGTCAAACGGATCTGTCCCTGCACGGCGCCGGCCGGCTGGGCCAGGATGGCTTCGTAGCTGGGTCCGCCGCCACGGCCGACGGAACCGCCGCGGCCGTGGAACAATCGCAGCTTGATCTGGTATTGCTTGAACACCGTCACCAGCTCGATCTCGGCCTTGTAGAGTTCCCAGCCGGAGGTCAAAAAGCCACCGTCCTTGTTGCTGTCCGAGTAACCAAGCATGACTTCCTGCTGGTCGGCGCGCGACGCGAGCAAGCCGCGGTAGAACGGCAAGCCGAAGGCGCGCGCCATGATGGCGGGGCCCGCGCGCAAGTCGTCGATGGTTTCGAACAGGGGAATGATGTTGACATCGACTTCGCGGCTATCCTGGCGCAGCAAGCCTACTTCCTTGAGCAGCAAGGCCACTTCCAGCAGGTCCGAGACGCTGGCCGCCTTCGAGATGATGCAGTTCGGTACCGATTCCTTGCCATATTTGACATGGGCCTCGCGCACGGCGCGGAAGATGTCGAGTTCGGACGTCGTTTCTTCCGAGTAGTGCGCATACGGCGACGTCAGCAGGCGTGGCGACTCCAGCTCGGCCAGCAGCAAGCTGATGCGCTGCTCTTCATCGAGGTCCAGGTAGACGAGGCCCGGCTGGGCACCCGCGAACAGTTCGCCCACGACGCGCTCGTGCACGTCGGAATTCTGGCGCAAGTCGAGCGGCGCCAGCGAAAAGCCGAACACCTTGACGGCGCGGCGCAGCTGGCGCAGCCGGCCGCGCGCCAGCGCACGCAAACCATTGCTGACCAGCGAATGCTGGACCACGTCCAGGTCAGCCAGCAGTTCAACAGCGGCAGCGTAGGGCTGCACGCCGTCTGCCTGCTTGCCCTTGCCAGATAGCACCACGCGCGTGGCGTCCAGGCGTGCATGGATGCCGTGCAGGGCGCGGCGATACGGTTCGTCGACCCGGTGCGGCGACGCATCAGCCGAGCGCTCGGCCAGCGCGCGCAGCGGTTCGCTGCACGCGTTCAGTATTTGCGCCAGCGACAGTTGCGAAGCGAGCTTGCGCAATTCACCGAGGTAAAAATCGAGTACCTTGTCAGCCTGCGTTTGCAGGGTACTGCGCAGGATGTCGGCCGTGACAAACGGGTTGCCGTCGCGGTCGCCGCCGATCCAGCTGCCGACTTTCATGAAATTGGGTAATTCCGCATCTTCCCAGCGGGCATCGCGCTGGGCCAGCATGGTTTCCAGCGAGGAATACAATTTCGGCAGTTCACGCAGGATCGTATGGTCGTAGAACGACAGGCCATTGGCCACTTCATCCATGACGGACAGCTTGCTGGTGCGCAGCAGACGCGTCTGCCACAGGGTGACGATGCCGCGGCCCAGCGCTTCTTCGTTTTGCTCGGCCTCTTCCGGCGTCATTTGCACGCGGTCGCGCTCGCTCAACAGGCGAGCGATGGCCATCTGGCAATTCTGGATACTCTTGCGCTGCACTTCCGTCGGATGCGCCGTGAAGACGGGGCTGACAAACGCATCTTCAAAAAACGATGCCAGCGCATCGGCCTTGCCGGCGTCAAACACGTTGCCGACGGCATGGCTGAGGCTACCCTGGCGCGGCGGCGAGCCGGCGATCAGATGGGCGCGCGTGCGGCGGATGTGATGTTGGTCTTCTGCAATATTGGCCAGCAGCGAGAAATAGCTGAAAGCGCGCGTCAACTGCGTGGTTTCTTCCTGCGACAGCGCTTGCAGCGCGTCCGACAGCTGCGCGCGTGCCGCTTCATCATTGTCGCGGCGGAAACGGATGGCCAGCTGGCGCACATGTTCGATGCGTTCGAAGGCGGGGTCGCCCAGGTGGTTGCGGATGGCGTCGCCCAGCAGACGGCCCAGCTGGCGGATATCGCTGCTCAGCAGCTCGTCTTTCACTTCATTCATTTGCATGGTATTCATTTCCTGGGGCGGCCACGGCGGCACCGCACAGATTGCGTAGTACGCGCTTCCCGGCCCGGGAAACGCCCATCGTCCAATTTGTAGTAAATTTACCTTATTGCTTCACCATCCTCTTGATTTCCATCAACAAAAATCCCACCCAAAGGGTAGGCAAGGGCTAACGAGCTGTTTGCCACGGCAACAATATGAAAATTTACTACGCATTTGAGCGAAAGGCAATCAACTTTTGTCTTTCGAGGCTGAAAAGTGACGGCGCAACACACAGGGCCGGCGCTCTCCTGTATGCTGCGGTTCAAACAAGGATGTAATCCACATCTTATGAATGATACCCATGCGACTGACTGCCTATACCGACTACACTCTGCGCACCCTGATGTACTTGGGCGTGCACCGCGACCGCCTCGTGACCATCCAGGACATCGCCGACCTGCATTCCATCTCGAAGAATCACCTGATGAAGGTGGTGCACCAGCTGGGCCTGTCAGGCATCGTGGAAACGGTACGTGGGAGAAATGGCGGCCTGCGCCTGGCGCGCGACCCGGCCGAGATCAATATCGGCACCGTCGTGCGCGAGACGGAAAGCGATTTCTTTATGGCGGAATGTTTTAACAAGGAAAACAACACTTGCCCGCTGACGCCCGATTGCCTGCTGAAGGCCAAGCTGGGCCAGGCCACGGCCGCCTTCCTGGCCGTGCTCGACACGGTGACCCTCGCATCGATACTCGAAGCGACGCCGGGTGCGCCAGCGCCGATGGCAGGCGTGATCCGCCTCCAAGTGGAAAATACATAATAGTTGTCAGGACCAGGCAGGCAGTCCGGATGGGCGATAGGCGCGATGTGCGCCACGTTGCATCGTGGTGAGGGGGCTGCGCATCAGAGCATGCTTGCTATTTTTTACTTTTCTGCTTTGCCTGTTTTGTCTGCTTTTTCGACTTTGTTTTTGAACCGCTGCTCTTGGCACTGGTGGCGGGTTCCTTCTTCCCTGCAATCGCCTTCGCAAAATCCGCATTAAATTTCCCGCTATCTATTAACTCATCCACAATCCCTGGATAATCCTTCAACTCGGGCACCCAATCCCTTATCTCTTTGAAAAGGCCTGCCATATGCCCTTTTTGCCGGTATTTGACCACCATCTCATTCCATTCCTCGGCATAAGTGTCTGGTTTTGAATGCTGAGAGAATGTCTGGTAGAAAATGGCGTTGGTGCGGAACGGGTCTGCCAGCTTACGATCGAAGCTTTGCCTTAATGGGTTATGCTCCTCATGCAGCCCATTATGGATTTTACGTACGTGGGGGCGGTCACCGGGTTTGTCCGGGTGTATGAAAGCATCCGTATTCGATTGAAGATCGTCGCTATTAAAAAATAGCGGCCGCGTTACGCTGGACCGCATTTTCTTGGCATGATAATGAAGTTTGCTGAATTCACCTGCCAATTCTTCGCTTGTCTTCCCGCGAAGCAAGGATTTGGATGCCTCATTGTAAGCGGCGAAGCCGGCATTCAGATTCTCGGGCAAAAGGGCTGCTGCTGTACCGCGTTCCTTTAAAAATACAATATTAGGTTGATCAGCATCAGGGTAAAGCAATGACGAAGGAGAAGCGCCAAGCGACGGCAGTACCGACCCTGGCAATTTGCTTTGCTCCTTGTAATGCCTGAATTTCTCGGGGTCGAGCACGGTGTTGAGATTATCGGCGCCAACAAGTTCCCTCCCGTCGGCCTGTGACACCCCGAGGCCGGTTGAGACGGAAATATGTTTTGGCGCATGCCAGGTTCTGTAGACAAGCCGGGTTTCTTCAAATGCCTTGTCAAGCGTATCGCTAGCTTCATGCTTATCGATATCTTTTTCAAGCAGGCTTCCAAGTTCCTCCAATTGCGCTGCTGACAAGCTTTTCAATTGATGATAAAAATCAGACAGCAGGCGCACTTTCTCCGCCTGTTTTTGCTCTGCCTCCATGTTCGACCCATCGACGGCGGCAAGCGCCCGCATGAATTCACCATACGTGTTTTCGGAATGGTACGGTTGCAACGGCTGGTGCTGGGGAGCCATGCTACGCCATTCCACGCCCAGCTCGATCGGATGTTGATCGCCATCCTTGTACTGCATCTGCGGGCCGATCATATTGGGGTTTTCGTCCAATTCCGACAATGCGCGTCCCGTCGCCACGGACACCCACGGGTTGAGTTTTGCCTGGACCTCGAAACGCCCGCTCGGGGCGGACACGATGCGCGTTGCCTGCGGACGCAGCACGCCCAGCTGATGGGCGATCGCCGCCGGATTGCCTGCGCCGCCGATGCCCGGCATCCGCACCCGTCCATTGCCGATACTGGCCGAGCCCGATTGCAAGGCGTCCGCCACCGGCCTGCCAGACGCAGTGGCCGTCGCTTCCAGCGATTGCGCGAGATCGCGCAGGTGCATGGCCCCGACGTCGGGCCGCTGCGTCATTTCCACCTCGCCATCGCGCAGCCTGCCTTGCCGGGCCCTGGCCAGCATATCCTGCACGCGGGATGGATCGGCCGTGCCATGCATGGCATGGCTGCCCGCACCGCCAGCCCCATCCACCATGCCCGGCCATTTACGCGAGCCTGTGGCTTGCGGCCGCTCACTGCCGGAATGGAATGCCGCGGCCAGCTGCCCTGGCCCGCTGCCAGCGTCGGGCGCGACGAAACGATCCTGGCGTTCCTGTTTTTTTACCGCGTAGGTGTGCTTCATTGGCTCTTTCAAGTTGCACTTACTATAAGTAACAACAAGCGGACCTTCTCTGCGCGAGAGTACACCGGCCGGCCAGATCGTGCAAATCGCAGGCAAAAAAACACCCCTGCGAAAGGGGTGTTCAAGGTGTAGAGCGATTCAAATGCTCAATGCGCGCTGGCTCCAGCCGCACCGATACCCGTTTCCGAACGCATTTGCTGCGCTTCGTAGCCGGCGCGGTCGATGCGCGCGCGGGGGCTCTTGTCGAGCACAGAGAACAGCCAGATGCCAACGAAGCCGGCCGTCATCGAAAACAGCGCCGGTGAGGCATACGGGAACAGCGCTTCGCCATGACCGAGCACGTCGACCCACACGGACTTCGACACCACCGTCAGCGCGACAGCCGTGGTCAAGCCCAGGAAGCCGCCGATGGTGGCGCCCCGCGTGGTGCAATCCTTCCACAGCACCGACATGAACAGCACGGGGAAGTTGGCCGAGGCGGCGATGGCGAATGCCAGCGAGACCATGAAGGCGATGTTCTGCTTTTCAAAGGCGATGCCCAGCACCACGGCGATAATGCCCAGCACGACCGTCGTCACGCGCGACACTTTCAATTCGTTGGCGCCCGTGGCCTTGCCCTTCTTGATGACGGTGGCATACAGATCGTGCGACACGGCCGACGCGCCCGACAGGGTCAAGCCCGCCACGACGGCCAGGATGGTGGCAAACGCGACCGCCGACATGAAGCCGAGGAAGACGTTGCCGCCCACGGCCTTGGCCAGGTGCACGGCCGCCATATTGTTACCGCCCAGCAATTTACCTGCGGCATCCTTGAACTCGGGATTGGTACTCACCAGCACGATCGCGCCAAAGCCGATGATGAAAGTCAACACATAGAAGTAAGCGATCCAGGTGGTGGCCCAGAACACGGATTTGCGCGCTTCCTTGGCGCTCGGCACCGTGAAGAAACGCATCAGGATGTGCGGCAAGCCGGCCGTACCGAACATCAGCGCCATGCCGAACGAGATGGCCGAGATCGGATCCTTGATGAAGGAACCCGGGCCCATGATGGCTTCCTTGGTCGCGTGCACGTCCACCGACTTGGCGAACAGCGCTTCCGGGCTGAAGTTGAATTGCGCCAGCACGGCCACGGCCATGAAGGTGGCGCCGCCCAGCAGCATCACCGCCTTGATGATCTGCACCCAGGTGGTGGCCGTCATGCCGCCAAACAGCACGTAGATCATCATCAATGTACCGACCAGGACGACGGCGATCCAGTATTCGAGGCCGAACAGCAGCTTGATCAGCTGGCCCGCGCCCACCATCTGCGCGATCAGATAAAAGGCCACGACGACCAGGGTGCCGGAAGCCGAAAAGATACGGATCGGCGCCTGCTTGAAGCGGTAGGCGGCCACGTCGGCAAAGGTAAAGCGTCCCAGGTTGCGCAAGCGCTCGGCCATCAAAAAGGTGATGATGGGCCAGCCGACGAGAAAGCCGATGGCGTAGATCAGGCCATCATAGCCGTTCAAAAAGACGGCCGCGGAAATACCGAGGAAGGAGGCGGCCGACATATAGTCGCCCGCAATGGCCAGGCCATTCTGGAAGCCTGTGATACCGCCGCCGGCCGTGTAGAAATCGGAGGCCGACTTGGTTTTTGCGGCCGCCCACTTGGTGACGAACAGGGTGAAGATGACGAAGGCGGCGAACATGATGATCGCAGTCCAGTTGGTCGGCTGCTTGACTGCCTGGCCCAGGTCGGCGCCGGCCGCGAACGCGGCATTGCTGGTGCCCAGCAGCGCCAGGGCACTCAGGCAAGACACGCCGCGCAGCGCATGCTTGGCGGCGCTCATGCTTGCACCCGTGCCTGGATGGCGTTGCTCAGATCGTCGAATTGCTTGTTGGCGCGGCGCACATAGATGCCGGTGACCAGCACGGTAAACACGATGACGAACAGGCCGATCGGCATGCCCCAGGTCATCACGCCGGCGCCCGTCTTAGTGGCCAGAAATTCCTTGTTGAAGGCGATGAGCAGGATGTAGCCGTAGTACACCAGCATCATCAGGCCCGTCAGCGCCCAGCCGAAGCGGGAACGCACCTTGACCAGCTGATGATAGCTGGGGTCGCTCTTGATTTTTTGAACCAGATCGTCATGCATTGTGTTGCCTCCTGTTATGTAAAAGCTGCTCTTTTGTTTTCGAGCTTGGATTCACAGTACAGTGCGAGGCTTACCCGCCCCTTACGGCAGCGTTTTTTCTCGCGGGGACAACACAATGCAGAAAAAAAAATCAATTCAGTGCGGCCGCCGGTCCGAAGAACTCGTGGTGCGTCTGCTGTTCCGGCACGCCCAGCTCGCGCAAGTACTTCTTGATAGCGCGCATGAATGGCTGCGGTCCCAGGAAGTAGGCGTCGACGTCGCGCGAAACCGGCAGCCAGTGACCGAGCTGCTCCTTATTCAGCAAGCCGACGGCGTCCGGTGCATCCTGTTCGCCGCCATGTTCCGCGTAGCAGTAATAGCGCTGCAGCTGCGGGTGCTGCGCGGCCAGTGCGTCGATCTGCGCGCGGAATGCATGCACGCCCTGGTTGCGCGCCGCGTGGATGAAATGCACGGGACGCTTGCCGCGCAGGGCCGCCGTCAGCATGGCCAGAGTGGGAGTGATACCCACGCCGCCGCTGATCAGCACCAGCGGCTTGTCGCTATCCGTCAGCACGAAGTCGCCCGAGGGCGGCGTCAGCTGCACGGTGTCGCCCGCCTGCACGTGATCGTGGAAGAAATTCGACACCTTGCCGCCCTCTTCGCGCTTGACGCTGATGCGGTAGGTCTGGCCATTGCTGGCGGCAGACAGGGAATACTGGCGGCGCATGGGCACGCCATCGACGGTGGCCAGCACGCCGATATACTGGCCTGGCGCAAAGTCGAGCACGGCCTGGCCATCGGCGGGCACCATCAGGAAGGAAGTGATCTCGCCGCTTTCCACCGTCTTGCTGCGCACTAAAAAATCGCGCGCGCCGCTCCAGCCGCCCGGTGCAGCGGCCTGCGCCTTGTAGATGCGCCCTTCTTCGCCGGCCAGGATGTCGGCCAGCTGGCCGTACGCCGCGCCCCAGGCATCGATGACGGCATCGCTGGCGACCTCTTCGCCCAGCACTTCGCGTATCGCTTGCAGCAGGCTGGCGCCCACCAGCGGATAGTGCTCGGCGCGGATCTGCAGGGCCACGTGCTTGTTGACGATGGTGGCCACCAGGTCGCCCAGCGCCGCAAGCTTGTCGATATTTTTGGCATACATCAGCACGCCATTGGCCAGCGCGCGCTGCTGGTCGCCGCTGTGCTGGTGCGCCTGGTTAAAGTACGGCAGCACTTCGGGATGGTCGCGGAACAGATTCTTGTAGAAGTGGCGCGTCAGCGCTTCGCCGCCCTGCTCGAGGATGGGGACGGTGGCCGTGATGATGGCGCGTTGTTCTTGGGTCAGCATGTAAAACTCCTATGTATATGTGTAAGCGGTCTCAGGCCAGCGTTTCAACGGCTGGATATAACTCGTGGTCTTCGCGCCGCATGCGCTGGAACAGCGCGTGCAGCACGGTATTGGCTTCGCTGCGGAAGGCTTCCGGTTCGGCTTCCAGGCGCACGGGCGTATTCCAGCGGCCGGCGAAATCCAGATAGGCGCCGGCGATGCCTTGCATTTCGTTTTCGTACCGGCGTCCCAGTTGTGCCACCTTGGCCACGCCGGACGCTTGCGCAGCCGGATACAGGTAGCGCTGTTCGACGGCCAGGTGCAGCTTGATCAAGCCGCTCATGGCAATGATCTGTTCGGCAATGGCTTGCGCCTGCGCAGCCACACCGCCGCGCGCCAGCCGGCGCAAGTCGTCAATGGCGGCCAGGATGTCCAGGTGCTGCTGTTTGAATTTGTCGATATTCATGGCGTGTTTCTCTTGTTGAGTGTCCCCAGTGTAGCGGAATTCGCTTAAACATGCAAATTACATGCATCTTTAAATGTATAAGTGTTTCCTGAAGGAATCTGGAACGACATGCGCCACTATGTGCGCCAGAGAACACAAGCTACGGCCATGTCTGCCTATAATTTATTTATCACAGCACAGGCCCGTTTGCGGCCGTGCCGCACCCTCCACTCCAGCCAAGGATGAGCATGAAAAACAAGACGGGCACGGGCCAGGCGCAGCAACTGGCAGGCATCATCAACGAGCACCACACGGACCTGCTGGACGGCTGGATGGCCGGCCTGATCGCCCGCCTGGTGCGCCGCGACAAGATCGCCGAGAACGAGCTGCGCCAGCAGGCATCGCAATTCCTGCCGCTGCTGGCGGGCGCGCTGGAAAGCGGCGACTCGTTCGACATCGAAGGCGGCGCCTGGGACGATACGCGCCAGCTGATCGCGGAGATATCGCAGTCGCGCGTGCGCCAGGGCTATTCGCCGATCGACACGGCCAGCTTCATGTTTGCCCTCAAGGAGCCGCTGTTCGCCTACCTGCGCAAGGCAATCACGGCGCATCCGGAGCAACTGGGCGACGCCATCGTCAGCACCAGCAAGCTGTTCGATGAACTGGGCCTGCTGACCATCGCCATCTACCAGAAAGCGCGCGAACAGGTGATTTTGCGCCAGCAGCAGGAATTGCTGGAGCTCTCAACGCCCGTGGTGCAGCTGTGGCAAAACGTGCTGGCCCTGCCCCTGATCGGCACCCTCGACAGCGCGCGCACGCAGGTGGTGATGGAAAGCCTGCTGCAAAAGATCGTCGACACGGGCGCCCTGATCGCCATCATCGATATCACGGGCGTGCCTACCGTCGACACCCTGGTGGCGCAGCATCTGCTGAAAACCATCGCCGCCGCGCGCCTGATGGGCGCCGACTGCATCATCAGCGGCATCCGCCCGCAGATCGCGCAAACCATCGTGCACCTGGGCGTCAACCTGGAAGACGTGATGACCAAGGCCACGCTGGCCGACGCATTCGTCGTGGCCCTGAAACGCACGGGGTCCAGCATCACCTACCAGCAGCAACAACACTGAGGCGCCTATGGAAAGAATCCCCATTTTACGCATGGGCCGGCTGCTGCTGGTGACGATCCAGGTGGACATGCATGACCGCCTGGCGATGACCTTGCAGGATGACCTGACCACCCGCATCGTGACGGACCGCGCCACGGGCGTGCTGATCGACATTTCCGCGCTCGACATCGTCGACTCCTTCATCGGCCGCATGATCAGCAATACGGCGGCGATGGCGAAAATCCTCGACGCGCGCACCGTCGTCGTCGGCATGCAGCCAGCCGTCGCCATCACCCTCGTGGAACTGGGGCTGACGCTGGAAGGCGTGAGCACGGCGCTCAACGTGGAGCTGGGCATCAAGCTGCTGGAACGGGGCGGCGCATGCGCATGACGGGGGCGCCGTGCTAGGCGCGCAGGAGCAGGCTGGAGTGCAGCAGGCGCAGCAGATTCTGCCCCTGCACAGCGACGAAGACGTCGTACGGTTGCGCAAGCAGGTACGCGACAGCATGGTCGCCATGGGTTTTGGCCTGATCGAACAGACCAAGATCATCACGGCGGCCAGCGAGCTGGCGCGCAATACCCTGCGCTACGGCGGCGGGGGCGAAGCGCGCATCGCGCGCGTCAGCGATGGCGCGCGCCAGGGACTGGAGCTGCGCTTTGTCGATGCGGGACCGGGCATCGAAGATATTCCCCTGGCGCTGACCGATGGCTATACCAGCGGCGGCGGGCTGGGACTGGGGCTGGGCGGCGCCAAGCGCCTGGCCGACGCATTTCACATCGACACGGCGCCTGGCGCGGGCACCACCGTCACCATCGCGAAATGGAAGCTGTTTTGAACCACCTCGAGCAAGCCCCTGACATCGTCAGGCAACGCAGTTTTCCCATCGGCGAACCGAGCGAGATCGCCGCGGCCCGCCGCGCCGGCAACGAACTGGCGCGCCGCATCGGCTTCGATGACGTGCGCACGGGCCAGCTGGCCATCATCATCAGCGAGGCGGCGACCAACATCGTCAAGCACGCGCAGCGCGGCGAAATCCTGCTGCGCAAGGTGCTGCGCGGCGGTACCAGCGGCATCGAAGTGCTGGCCATCGACAACGGCCCCGGCATGGCCAACGTGCGCCAGCACATGCAGGACGGCCATTCCACCACGGGCACCTACGGCGTGGGACTGGGCGCGATACGCCGCCTGAGCCAGGAATTCGACCTGTACACGGCGCCTGGCAAGGGCACGGTGCTGATGGTGGTGGTCTGGGGACCGAACGCCAGCAGCGCCATCCCGGCCAGTCCGAACTGGCAGATCGGCGCCGTCTGCCTGCCGCTGGCCTCGGAACAGGTGTGCGGCGACGCCTGGAACGTGGTTTGCGAAGGCCATGAACTGAGCCTGATGGTGGCCGATGGCCTGGGCCACGGCCCCCTGGCGGCACGCGCGTCAGAATGCGCCAGCGCCCTGCTGGAACACAGCACGCCCGGCTTGCCGCCCCTGCCCGCCCCCTTCATCGAACTGGCCCACGGTGCCCTGCGTGCCACGCGCGGCGCGGCCCTGGCGGTGGCGCATATCGACAGTGCTCGCCGCGAATTGCGCTATGCGGGCGTGGGCAATATCGCCGCCTGCGCCTTCGATGCGCAGCAGCGCCGGCATCTGCTGTCGCATAACGGCATCGTCGGCAGCAATCTGCGCAAGGTGCAGGAGTTTTGCTTTCCATGGCAGCAGGCCACGACACTGATCATGCATTCGGACGGCTTGCACACGCGCTGGGACCTGGAGCGCTATCCGGGCCTGGCGCAATGCCACCCCAGCCTCGTCGCCGCCGTGCTGTACCGCGATTTTGCGCGCGGGCGCGACGACGTCACGGTGGTGGTGCTGCGCGAACATGAGGAACACCAGGCTATGACAGCAGAAACAGCGGAAGGGACAGGTGCGGCATGACACAACGCATATTGACAGCCCATATCGGCAGCGAACTCGATGTGGTGGGCGCACGCCAGCGCGCGCGGCAGATCGCCGCCCTGTGCGGCTTCGGCGTGCAGGACCAGGTGCGCATCGCCACGGCAGTATCGGAACTGGCGCGCAACGTCTACAACTATGCCGGCAGCGGCAAGGTGCATTTCGCCATCGATGGCCAGACGGCGCCGCAGGTGCTCAGCATCCGCATCGAGGACCAAGGCCCCGGCATCGCGCAGCTCGACAAGATACTGGCCGGCACCTATCGCTCGCCGACAGGCATGGGCCTGGGCATCCTGGGCGCCCAGCGCCTGATGGACCGCTGCCATATCCACAGCACGCCGGGCGACGGCACGCAGATCACCTTGCACAAGCTGTTCCCCCGCGACGCGCCCCTGCTCGACGGCGCCACGATCGGCGTGCTGTCCGGCAGCCTGCAGGCGCTGCCGCCGGATATCACGCTGTCCGAAGTGCAGCAGCAGAACCGCGAACTCCTGAGCACCCTGGCCGAACTGAAGACGCGCCAGGACGATCTGCTGCAGCTGACGCGCGAACTGGAAGACACCAACCGGGGCGTGGTGGCGCTATTCGCGGAGCTGGACGAGAAAGCCGACCACCTGCGCCGCGCCGACCAGATGAAATCGCGCTTCCTGTCCAACATGAGCCATGAATTCCGCACCCCGCTCAGCTCCATCCGCGCCCTGTCCAAGCTGCTGCTCGACCGTATCGACGGCGAGCTGTCCGAGGAACAGGAAAAGCAGGTGCTGTTCATCCTGCAAAGCGCCGTCAGCCTGAGCGAGCTGGTCAACGACCTGCTGGACCTGGCCAAGATCGAGGCGGGCAAGGTCGACGTGCATGCCAACAGCTTCCAGGTGGCCGACCTGTTCAGCGCCCTGCGCGGCATGCTGCGCCCGCTGCTGGTGTCCGAGTCGCTGATCTTGACCTTCATCGACCCCGACCCGGCGCTGCACATTCACACGGATGAAGGCAAACTGTCGCAAATCCTGCGCAACTTCATCGCCAACGCCCTGAAGTTCACGGAAGCGGGCGCCATCATCGTCAGCGCCACGCCCTTGCCGGAGCAGGATGCCATCCGCTTTTCCGTCTCCGACACGGGCCTGGGCATCGCCGCCGAAGACGTGCAGCTGATCTTCGAGGAATTCAGTCAGGTGGAAAACCACATGCAGCGCAAGGTCAAGGGCACGGGCCTGGGCCTGCCCCTGTGCCGCAACCTGGCCACCCTGCTCAATGGCACGGTGAGCGTGGAAAGCACGCCCGGCGAGGGCTCGCTGTTTTCCGTCGTCCTGCCCGCCAGCTACCATGCGCCCGAAGGCAGCCTGCCGCCGAGAGCGCCAGCCAACGACAATGGCAACGACCAGCGCATAGGCGTGCTGGTGGTAGAAGACAATCCACCCGTGCGCCTGCTGTATGAAAAATTTTTGGCCGGCAGCGAATTTCGCGTGGTCCCCGCGCGCAGCGTGCGCGAAGCGCAGGAGCGCTGGGAGCAGCAGCGCCCGGCCGCCGTCATCCTCGACATCATGCTGCACGGCGAAACGGCCTGGCACTGGCTGGCCGAACTGAAAAACGACCCGCTGCGGCGCCAGGTGCCCGTCATCGTCGCCACCGAGATCGACGACGTGCGCAAGGGCCTGGCCCTGGGCGCCGACGCCTACTACGTCAAGCCGCTGTCGCGCCAGCAATTGCTGGCAACCCTGCGCGCGCTGATCGGCAACCAACACCACCGGCAAGAGCCGGTTCCGCCGCAAGGCACAACCACCTGGGATAATGCGCATGCTACCGGATAACAACAGCGATGCTCTGATCCTGAACGTCGATGACAGCGACGGCGCACGCTACGCCAAGTCGCGCATCCTCAAACGCGCCGGCTTCAAGGTCATCGAAGCCTCGAACGGGGGAGACGCACTGCTGCGCGCCCGCCAGGACCGCCCCAACCTGATCCTCCTCGACGTCAAGCTGCCCGATATCAACGGCCTGGAAGTGTGCCGCCAATTGAAGGGCGGCACCGAGACGAACACCATCCTGGTGCTGCAGACGTCCGCTTCCTGCATCGGCTCCGCCGACAAGATCCGCGCCCTCGACGGCGGCGCCGACAATTACCTGGTCGAGCCGATCGAGGCCGATGAACTGATCGCCAACGTCAAGGCGCTGCTGCGCCTGGGCCGCGTCGAGCGCGCGCTGCGCGACGTGGACCGCCGCAAGGATGAATTCCTGGCCACTCTCGCGCACGAATTGCGCAACCCGCTGGGTCCCATCCGCACGGCGCTGGCCCTGCTGTGCAAGCTCGATCCCGTCGTGCCGGCCATCCAGGACAATGCGCGCCGCACCATTGGCCGCCACACGGACCACCTGGTGCGCCTGGTGGACGACCTGCTCGACGTGTCGCGCATTTCGCAGGGCAAAATCTCGCTGCAATGGGAAAGCGTGAGCCTGGCCAGCGTCATCCGCAGCGCGCTGGAAACGAGTTCGCACAGCGTCGAGGCGCGCGGCCATGCGCTGGACGTGAACCTGCCCCAGGAAGAACTGTGGGTCTGCGGCGACGCCGTGCGCCTGTCGCAGATCGTCGCCAACCTGCTGCTCAACGCGGCCAAGTTCACGGCGCCGGGCGGGCGCATCGCCATTAGCGCCGGGCGCGAAGGCGACAACGTGCGCATCCGCCTGAGCGACAACGGCATCGGCATCGCCGCCGCCAGCATCGACAGCATCTTCGGCCTGTTCGAGCAGAGCGGCCATTCGCCCGACCGGGTGCAGGATGGCCTGGGCATCGGCCTGTCGCTGGTGCGCAACCTGGTGACCTTGCACGGCGGCCAGGTCAGCGTGCACAGCCCCGGCGTGGGACTGGGCAGCACCTTCGAAGTCATCCTGCCGCTCGACGCCAACGTGCCGCTGCCAGCCGCGCCAGTGCCGGAGGCGGCCACCGGCGGCAGCCAGCGCATCCTCGTCGTCGACGACAATTGCGATGCGGCCGACACCCTGGCCGAATTGCTGGAAATGTACGGCCACACGGTGCGCACGGCCTACACGGGAATACAAGCCACCGAGCGGACCCTGGAATTCAAGCCCGACATCGTCTTTCTCGACATCGGCCTGCCCGATATGAGCGGCTACGACGTGGCCGTCAAACTGCGCCAGCTGCCGATACCGCAGCAATTCCTGCTCGTCGCGCTGACCGGCTACGGCCAGGAACACGACCGCCAGGCGGCCCTGCAGGCCGGTTTCAACGAGCACTTCGCCAAGCCTGTCGATTTCGGCAAGCTGGCCATGCTGGGATTGCATATCGCCCCCTGAGCGGGGCGGCGGCTGCCTGCGGCCAGGGCGTCGGCTATAATCGGCGGCCGCCTCACCTCTGGAACCATGACATGACCACCCGCACGCCGCTGCTGCGCATCACCATGATACTGGGCGCCCTGCACGCCCTGCTGGGCTGGCTGCTGTTGCCTTCGCTGCCCGTCGGCCTGGCCGGCTGGCTGCTGGGCGGCCTGGTCTTGCTGGCGTCGACCATGCTCATGCCGATGACGATCTTTGCCCGCGCCGTCACCAACGATGCGCGCCTGGCCGACCGTTTGAGCTGGGCCGGTTCCCTGTGCATGGGCTTTTTTTCCTCGCTGTTCGTGCTCGCCGTGCTGCGCGAACTCACCTTGCTGATTCCCGCCGCCCGCCAGCACGCGCAGGCGTCCGCCATCGCCGTCCTCGTCCTGGCCCTGCTGGCCACCGTCGTCGGCTTCATCAACGCCCGCCGGGTGGCGCGCGTACGCGAAGTGACAGTGCCCATCGCCGGCCTGCCGGCCGCCTTGCAGGGCTTGACCATCGTGCAGCTGAGCGACATCCACGTGGGCGCCACCATCAAGCGCGCCTACGTGCAGGCCATCGTCGCGCGCGCCAATGGCCTGCAGCCCGACATCATCGCCATCACGGGCGACGTGGTCGACGGCACGGTGGCGCAACTGGGCAGCCATACGGCGCCGTTGGGCGAGCTGCGCGCGCGCCATGGCATCTTTCTCGTCACGGGCAACCACGAGTACTATTCAGGCGCCGCGCCGTGGGTGGCGGAATTTCGCCGCCTGGGCTTGCGCGTGCTGATGAACGAACATGCGGTGCTCGAACACGACGGCGCGCGCCTGGCGCTGGCCGGTGTCACCGATTTCAATGCCGCCGCCTTCGACCCTGCCCAGAAAAGCGACCCGCAGGCCGCCATCGCCGGCGCGCCGGCCGATATCCCCCGCATCCTGCTGGCGCACCAGCCGCGCAGCGCGCCCGAGGCGGAAGCGGCCGGCTACGACCTGCAACTGTCGGGCCATACGCATGGCGGCCAGTTCTGGCCATGGAACCTGTTCGTGCCGCTGCAGCAGCCGTATGTGGCGGGCTTGCACCGGCAAGGCCGGCTGTGGATTTATGTCAGCCGCGGCACCGGTTACTGGGGTCCGCCGAAACGCATCGGCGCGCCGACGGAGATTACGCTACTCAGGCTGGTGGCGGCATAGCACCTAGTCGGCCCAACTGGCCATCCACGCCTCGAAACGCGCCACCACCGCCGGCGGATTCAGGCGCGCCATGGCGCCGTCCACGGCTTCGCTGCCGCTGACCTCGAACAGCAGCACGCTCCCGTCGCGCCGGGCACCCGCACCGAATATGCCTTCGGCGTCCAGCTGCGCCAGCGCCGCGATGCAGGCGTCGAACACCCCAGTGCGAAAGGTGGCGAAATCCACGTCGAACGGCAGCTCGCGGTGCGCCTGCAGCAGCAAGCGGTAGGCGCTGTCGAAGTACGCGCCACCTTCGTCAAATGCCCATTCGGCCGGGTTCCACAGCATCTCTTCGCCGTATTCCGAGGCGGCCAGCGCTTCGCGGCTATTCGCCATGGGGCCGATGGTCATGGCACTGTCGTCGCTCACGAGGGCGAAGGCGTCGATGTGCTGGTCCGGATGCGCACGGCGCACGGCATCGACAGCCTGGCGCGCGGCGTGCGCCACCAGGGTTTGCAGCAGCGCGAAATCGAAGACGGCCGGGTCGATCGGCATGGCGCGCGCCAGGGCATAACCGTCGGCCAGCGCTGCATGGCAGTGGGCCAGGTAGGCTGCGTGCGCCTGCGCCTCGCTGGCGTAGTCGTGGCGCGTCTCCGCGCCCCAGGTCATGGCCGCGCCGCCGGCCGTCCAGACGCTCGTGCCGAAGACGCGCGCTTCGCGGAAATGCAGGGGTTGATCGCCGTCAAAGGTGTAAAACAGGCTGTAGTTACTATGCATGGGAATTGTTCATCGTTTAATCGGGCCGTATCTGCGCGGCGAAATCGCGCTGGCGGAACTGCTCCAGCAGGAAATCGACGAACACGCGCGTCTTCGCGGGCAAGAGCTTCTTGCTGGGATAGTACACGGACAGGGGACCGGAATCGGCATGCCAGCCAGGCAGCAGCCGGACCAGGGCGCCGCTGCGCAGATGGGCCAGCGCGTGCGGCATGGGCAGCAGCGCCACGCCGACGCCGAGGATGGCCGCCTGCGCCATCGCTTCCGGATCGTCGAAGATGGCGCGCGGCCGGCATTCGGCCACGCCTTCGCCGCCGGAACCATCGCGCAGTATCCAGCTGCGCAATCTGCCGCTGCCGGCCGAGCGGCGCGCCACGCCGTCGAAGTGCGCCAGGTCCGACGGGTGCACGGGCAGGATTTTCCCCTGCATGAAGGCGGGCGACGCCGTGGCGACGATGTGGGCGTGGCCCAGTTCGCGCGCCACCACGCCGGGTGTCAGCTCGATGCCGCCGCCGATGGCCACGTCAAACCCTTCGCCGATCAGGTCCACTTGCCGGTTATCGAAATGGCAGTCGGGAATGACGCCAGGGTAGCGGGCGATGAAGTCGCCCAGCAGCGGCACCACATAGCTGCGTCCGAACGACGGCGCCATGCTGATTTTCAGTATGCCGGCCGGCTGGCCGCCCTCTTCGGCCACGCCGGCGATCGCCTCGCGCAAGGTGGACAGGGCGCCGCCGATCTGCTGCAGGAAGCGTTCGCCCCCTTCCGTCAGGGTCAGGCGGCGCGTGCTGCGCTGGAACAGCCGCAATCCCAGGCTCGCTTCCAGCCGCGCCACATTCTTGCTGACGGCCGCCGGCGTCAGGCCCAGGCGGCGCGCGGCGGCCGAAAAACTGCCCAGTTCGGCAGACAGCACGAAGGATTGCAAGTGATTGAGAGCGTCCATGCGCCTATTCTACCCGCTCAGCTGATACCAATGGTTGAAAGTAATTGTAGCGATTCATGGCTAGCGCGGCAGGAATGAAAGGCAGATACTGAACTCCTCGACTCCTCACTTAGAAAGCACATCATGCAAACCCAAACCACCACCAGCACCTCTTTGCCACTGCAAGACAAGATCGCATTTGTGACGGGCGGCTCGCGCGGCATCGGCGCCGCCATCGTGCGCCGCCTGGCCAGCCAGGGCGCCAACGTCGTCTTCACCTATCAAAGCTCCGCCGCCGAAGCGCAGGCGCTGGCCGGCAAGGTGGAGGCCGCAGGCGGCAAGGCCCTGGGCGTGCAAGCCGATGCGGCCGACGCCAGCGCCCTGACGGCGGCCATCGACAAGGTGGCGGCGCAGTTTGGCAGCATCGACATCCTCGTCAACAACGCAGGCGTGTTCCTGCCCGGCGCCATCGATGATTTTTCGCTGGAAGACTTCGACAAGACCTTGAACGTCAACGTGCGCGCCGTCTTCGTCGCCATCAAGGCAGCCGTGGCGCACATGCAGACGGGCGGGCGCATCATCAATATCGGCAGCACGAATGCACACCGCATGCCGTTCGGCGGCGCGGCTGCCTACGCCATGAGCAAATCGGCGCTGAGCGGCCTGACGCAAGGCCTGTCGCGCGACCTGGGCCCGCGCGGCATCACCATCAACAATGTGGAACCGGGCCCCGTCGCCACGGACATGAATCCGCCCACGGGCGACTTCGCCGACCTGATGCACGGCCTGATGGCCCTGCCCCGCCACGGCACGGCCGATGAAATCGCCGGCATGGTGGCTTACCTGGCCAGCCCGGAAGCGGCGTTCGTCACGGGTGCCGGGCTGAAGATCGATGGCGGTTTTGCCGCCTGATCCAGTCCGAACATCAGCGAGCGGTGTGCTGCCACGCCTGCCATGGCGCCATCGGCCACCGCGAACGCCACGCTGCCAGCCATGCGGCCCGCATCGCCGCAGCAAAAGACGCCGGGCACGCTGCTGGCCTTTTGCTCGTCGGTGCGCACGAACGGTCCCATGGCACCGTCTTCCAGCAAGCAGCCCAATTCGCCGGCCAGGGAACTGGCCAGGCGGGTGCGGGTCGCCACGAACAGGCCGGCCATGACGTGGCGGCTGCCGTCGGCCATGACCACGTCGGCCACGCCGTCGATCCGCGCCACGGGCGCGCGCACCACCGTCACGCCGCGCGCGGCAAGTTGCGCCAGCTGCGCCGCATCGGGCTCGAATGCGCCATTCAGGAAAAAAGTGACCGTACCCCAGTCGGGCAGCATCAGGGCGTGGTGCATGGACAGGGGGCCGGTGGCCAGCACGCCGATGGCGCCCTGCTCCAGTTCATAGCCGTGGCAATACGGACAGTGGAAGACGCTGCGGCCCCAGCGCTCTGCCAGTCCATCGACGGGCGGCAGTTCATCGATCACGCCGGTGGCCAGCACCAGGCGGCGGCCGTGAACGACACTGCCATCCGCCAGGGTCACGCCGAAGCCATCGCCATCGCTGCTGGCGGCTGCCTGCGTGGCCGTGCCGTCCAGCCAGGTGACGGTGGCATACGCCAGCAGCTGCGTCTTGCCCTCGGCCGCGATGGCGGCCGTCCCGCTGCCGTCCTGGGTCAGGAAACCGTGCGAATGGCTGGCGTAGCGGTTGCGGCGCTGGCCGCCGTCGATCACCAGCACGCGGCGGCGGGCGCGCGCCAGTTGCGTGGCGGCGGACAGGCCGGCGTAGCTGCCGCCGACGATGATGGCGTCGAACGGGGCGGCAGGCGTGGCGCTGCCCGCGCCTTGGGGTTCAGGAATGGGCATGCGGTGCTCCTTTGTGGATGGCGTACTGTTGGCTGAAACGGTCGGCCAGGTCGGCCAGGGTGACGGCGCCAAAGCGCTGGATCAGCAGCGCCTCGGCTTCGTCGAAGGCGCCGGCCAGCGACTGGTTGACCACTTGCTCGACCAGGCAGCCCGGCTGGTCGACGCGGTTACCCATGGCGAAGATGGTGGGCGAACCCACGGCCACGTAGATGTCTTGCAGGGTCACGCGGTGCAGGTCGCAGACGATGCGCCAGCCGCCGCCATGGCCCTTGCCCGACGCCACGTAGCCGCGCTCGCGCAAGCCTGCCATCATGCGCCGCACCAGCACGGGGTTGGTGTCCAGGTAGCCGGAGAGTTCCTCGGACGTCATCGGGCGTCCCGCATGGGCCATGTGCAGCAGCACGTGGAGGATCGATGATAGTTTGCTGTCGCGTCTCATGTAACTAATGATAGTACATAATCTTCGCAGATGCAATTGAGTTGCGATTTTTTGCGGCATAAAAAAAGGGCCAGACCTTGCGGCCTGGCCCCAGCTTATGCGATCAATTCACGCTTACACCGGCTTGCGCCGCCGTCCCCGCCACCATACCAGCAAGGCCAGCAGCACCAGCACGCCGACGATGATGCCCGCGCGGGCCAGGCCGATCAGGTTTGACGGCGCGCCGCCATTGCGCAAGGTCGTCACCTGTTCCGCCGTCACCTTGATGGCGGGATTGCCGTACATCTTCTGCACGTAATTGCCGAGGGTGACGATCTGTTCGTCCGACAGGGTCTGGCGGAAGGCAGGCATCGAATGACCCGCATGGGCACCCCTGCCATCCTGCCGCTCCACGCCATCGAGTATCGCCATCACCAGGTTGTTGCTGTTGCTGCGGCCCGTCACCGAGTTATGGAACAGCGGCGGCAAGCTGCCGTCGAAACTGCCCTCGCCCCTGGCCTGGTGGCAGCTGGCGCACTGCGCATCGTACAGCTGCGCGCCCGACATCTGGTTCAGGTTTTGCGGCAGCGGCACGCCACGGATGGCGTTCAGCTCGTCGCCCGCCTGGCCCCATTGCGTCACCGGTTTCACGTCCGCCTTGTCGCGAATGGCAGGTACGCTCTTGATGTAATGCGCGATGGCGTTCAAGTCCGCGTCGCTCAGATGCTTCAGGCTATGGTCGATGGCTTCGGCCATCGGTCCGGCCGCCTGCGCCTTGTTGGCCGCGCGGCCCGTGCGCAGGTAGCCGGCCAGTTCCTGCTGGCTCCAGCCGCCGACACCGCTGTTGACGTCCGACGTGATGTTCGGCGCATGCCAGGTGCCCAGGTCAGCGCCGCCCAGTTCCTTCGACAGCTGTTCCGCCATCAGCGCATTGCGCGGCGTGTGGCAGGTGCTGCAGTGGGCCAACCCCTGCGCCAGGTAGGCGCCGCGGTTCCACTCCATGCTTTTCGATGTATCTGCCACAAACGGTTTCTTGTCGAGGAAGAGCAGATTCCAGCCCGCCATCGACAGGCGGATATTGAACGGGAATGGCAAATCCGTCTTTTGCGCCGGCGCCGTGTCCACCGCCGTCACGCCATGCATGAAGTAGGCGTACAGGGCGGCCGTGTCGTCATCCGTCACCTTGGCGTAGGCCGTGTAGGGCATGGCCGGGTACAGGCGCGCGCCATCGGCCCGCACGCCATGGCGCACGGCGGCGGAGAACTGCGCCAGCGTGTAGTTGCCGATGCCATGCGTTGTCGACGGCGTGATGTTGGTGGCAACGATGGCGCCCAGCGGCGTCGCCAGCGCCAGGCCGCCCGCCATCGGCTTGCCGCCGGGTACGCTGTGGCAGGCGATACAGTCGCCGGCCGTGGCCAGGTAGCGGCCACGTTCGATCGCCTGCACGTCCGCGCCAGGGGCTTGCGCCGCCAGCACCGGCATGGCCGCGAGGGACAGCAAGGCGGCGCACGCCGCCAGTCGGAAGGCCGCCATCATGCTGTGCCTCCCCGTTGTTCGTCGAGGATATGCTTGACGGTGCGCAGTGCCACGGCCAGGCCGTTTTCCGTCGAATTGCAGGTGCCGGACGTGGGCAGCACGCCGGTGCTGCACAGGAACAGGTTGGCATGGTCGAAGGTGCGGCCCCACTGGTCGCACACGGCCTTGGCGGGATCGGAACCCATCGACAGGGTGCCGCAGATGTGCTGGTTGTTGGCGAACACGCCTTCCTTGCTGTGGCGCAGATTGGTGCCACCCATCAGTTTGGCGATCTGCTCGAAATCCTGCTTCGCGCGCTCGTGGCCACGCTTGGTGTACTCGTCGATCGCATAATGCGCCTGCGGCTTGGGAATGCCCATGGCATCCTTCTCGCTGCTGAGGGCAATGCGGTTTTCCGGGTTCGGCAGCACTTCCAGCACGTTTTTCAAACTCATTTCGCGCGCCGAGCGGAAACGCAGTTGCTGCTCGAATGCCTCGCCAAACACGCCCTTGCCGATCAGTTCCCTGGTGGCCCCGTCGACGCGCGAGATGTTCGTGAAATCCAGGCGGTACGGCGAATGCTGGCTGCGGAAGTCGCCGTCGCGCATGGTGTTGATGGAATTGGGGCTTTGCGGGCCCCGGCCCAGCCACAGGTCTTCATCGGCGTCGAAGGTGATCGAGGTGCTCGGGTGGTCCATCAGGTTGCGGCCCACCATGTCGCTGCTGTTGGCCAGGCCGTTCGGGTATTTGTCCGAGGCGGAAACGAGCAGCAAACGGGGGCTTTCGATGCCGTTGGCGGCCAAAATGAAGGTCTTGGCCGTGACGCGGTGGCTGTTCTTGTCGACGTCGTAGTACAGGGCGGCCGTGATGCGGCCCTGCGCGTCGTGCTCCAGCTTGTAGACGTTGGCATTGCAGACGATCTTCACGCCCGCGTCTTCGGCCTGCTGCGCGGCGATGCCGCCGTGGTATTGCGCGTCGATGGGGCAGATCGGCTGGCAGCTGTTGTTGCCGCAGCAGGCCGGGCGGCCATCGTAGCTGACGCTGTTGCGCGCCACCGTGTTGCCGACCACCTTGAACGACGGGTCGAGGCGTTCGCGGATGCGGCGCATGGCGTACGGCTCCGTCACGGGATCCATCGGGAAGGCCTGCTTGCGCGGCGAACCCGTATTGTCCGCACCCGAGACGCCCATGATCTCTTCCGCTTCCTGGTAGAACGGCTCCAGGTCTGCGTAGCTGATGGGCCAGTCGACGCCCACGCCGTACAGGGTATGAATGCGGAAGTCGTTCGGCACATTGCGCCACGCCTGCGCGGCCCAGTGCCACGAGGTGCCGCCGAACTGGCGGATGTATTCGGCCGGGTACGGATACGGGCCGGCCTGCACCAGGTAGCCGTTATCCTTCGGCTGGTAGATCGGGTGCGGCGCCGTGGCCACCGATGGATACGGCGACATCCAGTCGCTGCGGCGCGTCGTATTGCGGAAGCGGGCGACGATTTCGCCGCGCGACACGCGCGGCCCCGCTTCCAGGATCAGCACCGAGGCGCCGGCCAGCGCCAGCTTGCGCGCGGCCAGCGAGCCGATGATGCCGGAGCCGATCACGAGGTAATCGGCGGAGAGTTCTTCAGCCATGATGGCTCCTTAAATTGGTTTTCTGGCCCAGCTGCCATAGGCGCCGTAGGAATACGTGGGAGGCTTGAGCACGTCGGCCACGACGGCCGCATTCAATGCCTGCTCGTAGGCGACGCAGACGGCCGCCTCGCCCGTGCCGACGATACCCAGGTACCAGGCGCTGGCGATCTGGCGCGGCAAGGCCGCCAGCGGCGACTGGGCCGGGTCGAGTCCGTCTAGCGCTTCCTGCAGGCCGGCCGCCTGCAAGCCCTGCGCATTGATCAGGCCCAGCAGCGCGCGCACATTCACGGGGAAGGCCGCGTCCTGCGCCACCAGCGCGTCATACAGGCGCCTGGCCAGCACGGGGTCGAGCACCTGGCGCCCCACCAGCATGGCCGACACGCCCAGGAATGCGCCCTGCTCCGCACTGGCGACCGGTTCGGCCAGCGCCCAGGGGATCAGCGCCGCGGCCGAAGCCGACAGCATACCGGCCAGCACCATGCGGCGGCCGGGATTCAGAGGGCCGCGGCCCTCCTTATTGTGTGTAGCGTCCAATTGAAGCTCCCGTGAGTTCAGCAACCGTTCAGAAAGAATGCTTGAGACCGACCATCACCACCGTCTGGCCGCCGTTCGACGATGGCGTGCCGTTTTGCGAATCGCCGACCGAGGCGACGGCGTTGACGATGCTGCCGTCCTGGCCCAGGGTCTGGCCGCGCGCCAGCTGGCGCGCTTCGATCAGGTAGATCGCCGTGCGCTTGGACAGCGCGTAATTCTGTTCGAACGACAGCTGGCGGTAGCGCGCGCGGTCCGACACGCCGTTGGCGCGGCTGGCGAAGGTGTCGCTGTAGCCGGCGGACAGGAACCACTGCGGCGTCAGCTGGTAGCTCGAAATCAGGCCGGCCGTGTTGAAGATGGCCGTGTCGCGGAAGGCCGAGCGGCTGCCCGCCTGGTACTGCACGTTGCTGGCATTGGCGCCCACCATCCACTTGCCCATGGTGTAGCGCGCGCTGGCGGCGATGAACGCTATGCTTTCCGCCGAGGCGTAGCCCTGGTTGATGGCGGAGATGCCGAAGCTGCCCGATGCGTTGTCGCTCCAGCCGGCGCCATTCTGTCCATTTTTCAGTTTCAGGTAGCCGAGCGCGAATTCGGCTGGCGAGGTGCTGTACTTGACGGCGGCGCTGAAGCTGCTGCCCGCGGCATTGCCGTCGGCCGCCTCGCCAAAGCCGTATTGCGCGCTGGCCTGCAGGCCGCGCCATGCGGGCATGCTGTAGGTGACGGAATTGCTGATGCGCACGGTCGTATCGAGGCCGTCGATATCGCCCGGGTGGGCGCCGGTCGCGCCCGTCAAGACATTGCTCGACGCCAGGGAACCCACCAGCAGGTAGTACGGCGTGTACTGGCGTCCGGCCGTCACGGTGCCGTAGGCGGTCGATTGCAAGCCCACGTAAGCCTGGCGATTGAACAGGGAGCTGGCCGAACTTTGCGCGCCCGTGTCGCTTTCAAAGCCGTTTTCCAGCAGGAACAGCGCCTTCAGGTCGCCGCCCAGGTCTTCCACGCCCTGGAAACCGATTTTGCTGGCAGACAAGCTGCCGCTGCGCATGTAGGTATTCGAATTGCCGCCCTGGTTGCTCGCGTACGCGGTGGCCGCGTCGACCACGCCATAAATAGTGACGTTGCTTTGGGCGCAAACGTTTGCGCCGATGAGCGTGGAGACGGCCAGCGCCGCAGCGCGCATGCATGTAGTGTTCATTTTTTTCCTGACTTTGCTGTTTTATCTGGCGAAATACGGGCGTGGCGCCCGTTGCCGCCCCATCCATCGATACGGGCGTCCGCTGTTCTTCTTGATTTGGATCAAGTGCGGCAAATTATACGCTTATTTACTCACATGTAAGTGATTGACTGTAAGGCATAGTCTTATAGCAAAACTTTCTTGTGTCTTATAGCAAAATCGGCAGGAGCACGGCCGCATGCCCCGCAACGTGCGGAAATGCGGGGAACAGATATGGGGAAAGCAGCGGCGGCGCGTGTCGGAAAACACGCGCCCGGTGGATAGTCAGGCGGGCAGAAAAACGGGGAAACCGGGAAGGTCAGCGCAGGATGGCGGGCGCCACCGGCAGGGTTTCGAGGGCAATGAAGGCTTCCAGGGTGCGGCGCATGTCTTCGAACACCTGCTTGCCATAGGCCGCTTCCAGGTGGGCATATTGCAGGTCGATGAGTTTACCCATCTGCATCAGCAAACTGGCGCCCGCTTCCGACAGGTGCACCTTGCGGCGGCGCTGGTCGCCTTCGAACTTGCTGCGCCCGATCAGGCCGATTTCTTCCATCCGCGCCAGGATGCCGCTCATGCTGGGACTGGAAATCTGGCAGATCTCGCACAGCTCGCGCGGTTCCAGGGTCGGACTTTCATTCAGCGCGCGCATGATGCGCCACTGCTGCTCCGTCACGCCGAAGTGATTGAGGATGGGGCGGAAATGCTGCAGCAGGCTGTCGCGGACCTTCAGCAGCAGTTGCGGCATGTTCGGATAACGGATCGGTAGCTGCAAGTGGAACTCCTGGGTGGCCGGCACAATGAGCGTCATTATACGACTCGCCCGGGGACAATAGCGGCAAAATTCCCCCTCCATGCCGCTCCGGATGGCGCATGCCGTTCGCCGCTGGCATGCGGCGCGCCATCCCCTGCCATCGCGTCAGCCCCTGGCTTTTCTCTGCTCCGGGATGAAGTGTTCGCGCACGGCCTTGGCCAGCAAGTCCGGCGGCAGCAAGCCCTGCCCCAGCAGGAAATTATTGAATGCCAGGCGGTCGAATCTGTCTCCCAGCGTCAGCTCCGTTTCCGCGCGCAGCTGCAGGATGCGCGTGTAGCCATAGAAATAGCTGCCCGCCTGGCCCGGTGCATTGAAGGTGTAGCGGTCCAGTTCCTGGCGCGCCATCGGTTTCGACAGCATCACTTCTTCCGTCAGGATACGGCCCGCTTCTTCGCGCGTGACTTGCCCCAGGTTCAGCATCGGGTCGAGCATGGCGCGCGCTGCGCGCAGCATACGGAACTGCAGCGCGATGAACTGGCCTTCGGCCGGCTCGTAGGGAATCATCTCCGCTTCCGCGTACAGCGCCCAGCCTTCCACGTTGACGCTGTTGAACGCGTACAGGCTGCGCGCCTGCGACACGCCCCGCTCCACCATGGCGCTGAACTGCAGCTCGTGGCCAGGGCGGCCCTCGTGCGCGCTCAGGGTCCAGGCGGCGCCGGCGAAATTGAAATCGTCATAGGCTTCGCCCTTGCCGCTGGCAGCCGGATTGCTGACGGGGAGGACGAACTGGCCGTGCTCGCCCATATTGCCGATCAGCGGAGGCGGACGCATATGCGGCGCCGGCTGGGCCGCCGATTCGGCCGCGGATGCCAGGCGCATGGTCATGGCGCGCGCAGGAATATCGACCACGCGCTGCCGGGCGATGCGCTGCTCCAGCTGCGTATTGACGCCCTTGTAGTGCGCCTCGAGCTGCTCGTTGGGGATGGAATCGGCCTTCAGCGCGCGCAGCACCTGGCGGTAATCACTGCCGTCGACGCCCTTCAAGGCCAGCTTGGCCGCCACCACGGGCGCCAGCGCCTGCATGGCGGCGCGCGTTTCCAGGTAAGCCACCTGCGCCCGTTCGACCAGCGCGCGCGGTTCGATATCGATGCCCACCTGCTTCAGGCGGAATGCGTACAGCTCGGGCGCCATGCGGAAATCCGTGCGCGACAGGGGCAGCACCACTTGCTTTTCCCACGCCGCGTACTCGTTCAACTGCAGTTCCATGGCCGCCAGCGCAGGCCCGGCGCCAGTGATTTTCATGTCGGCGAACAGCTTGCGGATGCCGGCGATATACGTCGGCACGTTTTCCAGCGACTGCTCCACCTGCAGCCGCACGGGTCCCGCCAGGCCAGGCTGGCCGATTTGCTCCGTGAAGCGCGCCTTGGCCTGCTGCGTGATCGGCGTGCTGCCCGGGAACTGGCCCACATAGCGCTGCAGGCGTTCGAGCGCCTTGGCGCGGCGCGCGGCCGGGCGCTGTTCCTGCAGCAGGCTTTGCATGCTGCCAAAGACCATTTGCGGCACATCGACCCACGGCAATGTGTACTTGGCTTCCAGCTGGGTGTCCGTGATTTCCTGGTCGACAGCGCCGATCAAGATTTCCAGATCCTGGCGAATGCGCTCGTCGCGTTCCAGTTCCAGCTTTTGCTGCAATTGCGCGCGCGCCTTCTGCATGGCCGCCACATGGCGCTCGGTGATGTTCGGCCCCAGGTCGGCGGCCAGGCCGTCGTACTGGGCCAGGCCCGTGTCGGAGGCGTCTTCGGGCGAGAACTGCGCCTGGGCCGACAGCACGATGGCCGCGTTGCGGTTGCTCGCTTCCACCCAGGCCGATGAAGCGCTGGCAGTTGCAGGGGCGGCGGCCATGGCGGGCATGGCAAACGAGATGGAAAGTGCGGCTACCAGCACGGTCTTGGACAATTGCGGAGTGACGGACATCGGGGGATTCCTTCCTGAGGTGAGCGATGAGCGAAGCGGCGAGTATCGGCCAGCCTCGCATGCCTGTCAATTCAGGCCGTTCAGCGCGGGCAGGTTCCACGGCGTGACGATCTGGATCGCGGACAATGGCGGCGCCTGCGCCAATGCCGGCAGCGCGCCTTGCGCCCGCAGGATTTCCTGGCAGGCGCGGCGCATGTCCTGGCCCAGGTCATGGTGCAGCACGGCCTGGATGGCGCCCGACTTGAGCAGCGCCACGTTGTCCGCGTCCAGGTCATGACCGATGAAGACCTGGCAAGGCCGGCCCGCCTGCGCGAATGCCTGCACGATGGCGGCATTGCCGCCGCCGATGGAATACACGGCGGCGATATCCGGATGATCTGCCAGGGCTTGCCGCACCAGCGCGCCCGTGGCGCCATCGATGCCATGGCCTTCGCTCACTTCGACGATGCTCAAATGGCGGTGCCGTTCGCGCAGCGCGCGGCGAAAGCCGATCTCGCGCTCTTCCTCGCCATGAAAGCGGTTGCTGCTCAGGGTCACCAGCACTTGCTGCTGCCGCTTGCCCGCGCCCAGCCACTGGCCGATCAGGCAGGCGGCCGTTTCGCCCGCCGCGCGGTTATCCATGCCCACATAGCTGCGGCGCGCGGAAGCTGGCAAGTCCGTCACCAGGGTTACCACGGGAATGCCGGCCGCCGCCAGCCGGCTCACCGCCTCGGCCACCGGCGGCAAGTCCGGCGCTTTCAGCAGTACGCCGTGGCTGCCGTTCTTGCGGATGCGTTCCAGCAGTTCGACGATGCTATCCACGTCCAGCGTTTCATGCAGGTGAAAGCGGGAACGCAGCACGGCCGGATGCAAGGATGGCAGTTCCGTTTCCAGCGCCACGCGCACGGCGTGCGTAAAGCGCTGCGGCGCCACCATCAGCACGTCGAGCATGAATTTTCTGCCGGCCAGCCCCACCTGCGTGCTTTGCCGCGCCAGCTCATCGAGCGCCTGCATCACGCGGCGCACGGTATTGGCGTGCACGCCGCCGCGCTGCTTGATCACGCGGTCGACCGTAGCCACGCTGACGCCGGCCTGCAACGCCACGACCTTGACGGGAAACGGATGCGTCATGCCATGTCCGATCTAATTGATGGTTTTTTGATGGATTTCTTGATGAAAAATGCGGATTTTCATCCCTATACTGATACTACAACATACAACATCAGGAGACACCGCATGCCCACCACAAACGCCGGCGCAGCACCGCCCAGCCCCTTCTGGCTGTCGCAGCAAGACTGCCGGCTCGATGATTTCATCCGTACCGTCAGCCAACGCACGGCGCTGGCCGACTATCCCCACGCCGCGTCGGTCGATGCGAATATCCTCGTCTACGACTGCGACGCCGTGCGTGCGCTGGCCGCCAGTGCGGCGTCGCTGCGAGCGCTGCAGGCAGAATGGGGCAAGGCGCTGATGGATGGTCCCGGCGTCATCGTGCTCCAACGCGCCGTCGACGACACGGCGACTCTGGAACAGGTCAGCGGCGTGTTTCGCGCGCTGATCGCCGAACAGCATGCCAGCGGCCAGGCAGGCGGCGACCACTTCGCCAAACCGGGCGCGAATGACCGCATCTGGAACGCCCAGCAAAAACTGTGTCTGCGCGCGCCCGAGGCGTTCGCGCGCTACTACGCCAATCCCGTCTTCGCCTGGATATCCGAGGCCTGGCTGGGGCCTGCCTACCAAGTGACGGCGCAAGTGAACGTCGTCAATCCCGGCGGAGCGGCCCAGGCGCCGCACCGCGACTACCACCTGGGCTTCCAGAGCGCGGCCAGCTGCGCCGCCTATCCCGCGCCCGTGCACCAGATGTCGGCCCTCTTGACCTTGCAGGGCGCCGTCGCCCACTGCGACATGCCGCTCGAATCGGGGCCCACCCTGTACCTGCCCTATTCGCAGCGCTACCCGGCCGGCTTTCTCGCCTGGCAGCAGCAGCCTTTCCGCGACTATTTTGCGCGACATTGCGTGCAGCTGCCGCTGTCCCAAGGCGACGCTGTCTTCTTCAACCCCGCCCTGTTTCATGCGGCAGGCCACAACCGCTCGTCCGATATCCGGCGCATGGCCAACCTGCTGCAGGTATCGTCGCCATTCGGGCGCGCCATGGAAGCGCTGGACCGCCGCGCCATGAGCGCAGCGCTATATCCGGCACTGCAGGCGCTGCGCGCGCAGGGTGCCCTGGATGAGCTTGGCGCCAGCCACGCGATCGCCGCCTGCGCCGAGGGCTATGCCTTCCCCAGCAACCTGGACCGCGACCAGCCCATCGGCGGCATGGCGCCGCCCACGCAGCAGCAGCAGCTCATGCACGAAGCGCTGGCGCAGGACTGGCCCGCTGCCCGCTTCCTCGACGCCCTGGACAGCCACGCCTGGCGCCAGCAAGCATGAACCCCACAGCGCGACACAAACGGAGAACCCGCATATGCAAGACATCAACATCGGCCTGATCGGCGCCGGCTACATGGGCAAGGCCCACACCATCGCCTACAAAGCCGTGCGCAGCATTTTTCACACGACACTGAACCCCGTGTGCGCCTGCATCAGCACCAGCAGCGAAGCAGGCGCCGCCCGCAGCGCGCAGGAACTGGGCTGGCAGCGTTCCACGGGCGACTGGCGCGCGCTGGTGGCCGATCCCGCCATCGGCGCCATCATCGTCGCCACGCCGCCGGCCACGCACAAGGAGATCGTGCTGGCGGCCCTGGCCCTGGGCAAACCCGTATTTTGCGAAAAGCCGCTGGGCATGACGGCCGCCGAATCCCTGTTACTGGCGCAGGCGGCGGAAGCAGCGGGCGTGGCCAACATGGTGGGCTATAACTACATCCGCACGCCGGCCAGCCAGCTGGCGCGGCAGATCATCGAATCGGGTGAAATCGGCGAGATCATCCACGTCGCCGCCGAACACGTGGAAGACTACCTGCACGACCCGCGCGCACCCGCCTCGTGGCGCACGCGCGAAGCTACGGCGACCAGGGCCGGCGCGCTGGCCGACGTGGGCTCGCACCTGCTCAACCTGGCCCTGCGCCTGGGCGGCCCCGTCGACTCGCTGGTGGCGGACATGAACACCGTGCACGCGCAGCGGCAAGGGCCCGATGGCATGGAGGCGGTGGAAAATGACGACCAGGGGAATGTGATGCTGCGCTTTGCCAGCGGCGCACTGGGCGCCCTGACCTTCAGCCGCGTGGCGGCCGGGCGCAAGATGGGTTACACCTACCGCATCACGGGGACGAAAGGCGCGATCGCCTTCGACCAGGAAAACCAGAATGAACTATGGCTGTACGACGCCAGCCGCCCCGCGCAGCGCCAGGGTTTCCAGCGCCTGCTGATGGGACCGGCCCACCCCGACTACCTGGCATTCAGCCAGGGCGCCGGGCACGGCACCGGTTACAACGAGCAGATCGTCATTGAAGCGCGCGATTTTCTGCAGGCGATCGCCAGCGGCCAGCCGGTCTGGCCCACCTTCCGCGACGGCTACGAGGTGGACCGGCTGATCGACGCGGCGCTGCGCTCCGTGCAAGAGCGCAGCTGGATTACCCTGCGCTGAACACCTATCAAAACCTACTGCGCGTCGTGATTTACGGCCTCCGATGCTCACTGACTCGGCGTCCCCGTACCTTCGTACAGTTGCGCTTCTCGAACCAACGGGGGCGCCGAGCCTCCCTTCCGCTCGCTACGGTTTTGTTAGGCGTTGTTAGTACGCCAGGCCGTAACCGAACTTGTACAGCGGATGGGCCGTGTCATACGGCACGTCCGATTTCTGCACCTGCACTTCGGCCATCGACGATGGCAGTTCGAACGGTAGCTTGCCTTGCGGCTTGGCCTTGCCCGTCAGGACGTCGAACAGCGCGCCGTCGCTCACGCCAAAGTTGGCGAGGATGGCGCTGGCCTTGTCCTGCACGTTGCCGAGGATGGCCGGGCGGTCCAGATACACGGTGACCACCGTCTTCGGCGCGTACTTCGCCGCGTTCTTGATCGCCTCGTAGTCGGCATCGCCATCGGCGTAGTTCAGGCGCCCCTCGTGCTGCATGCTGCCGAAGATGTAGTTCGGGTGCAGTATCTCGAATGGCGCGGCCACGCGCAGCAGGGCCACGTCCGCTTCCTGGGGCGTGGCGACCACCGTGTAGCCATACTGCTTCGCCACGGCCGCATCGATGCCGTACAGGTAGACCTTCTTGACGCTGGCCGCCAGCGGCAAGACCTTGTCCTTGTTTTCCAGCAGGACCAGCGAGCGGCGCTGGGCATCCAGGCCCGCCTCGATGAAATCCGCCTTGCCCACGGTGGTGGCCGCCGCAGCCGCATCGACGAACGGATGCTCGAACAGGCCCTGCTTGAATTTCTGCACCAGGATGCGGCGCGCCGAGGCGTTGATGCGCGCTTCCGTCAACTGGCCCCGCTGCACGGCTTGCGTCAGGTACGGCGCTTCCGTCACGCCGCCAAACTGGTCCATCCCCGCCGTCACGGCCTTGACATAGCGCTCGGCCTTGGTGGCGTCCTCCATGCCCCACGGCGTACCGAAGCCGATGAAGGACGGCGCCACGCCAGGCGCCGTGCCGTTGCGGCAATTGGCGTCGCAGTCGGACGTGATGCCCCAGTCGGACAGGATCACGCCGTCAAAACCGTATTTGCCGCGCAGCAGATCCGTCAGCATGGTCTTGCTGAAACCGGCCGCCACCTGTTCCAGGGTGATGCCGTCGATGGTGATGTTCCCATCAGGCAGAGCGTAGGTCGGCATGACGGAGGCCGCCTTGGCCGTGAAGGCGCCCTCGAACGGTTTCACGTGGTAGGCGAAGTTGTTGCCCGGGTAGGTCATGTAGCGGCCATAGTAATTGTGGCCGTCGAAGCCCTCTTTCGTGGCGCCGTAGCCGACCCAGTGCTTGACGACGGCCACCACGCTGCCATCGTGCAAGCCCGTGTTCCCATCCTGGAAGCCTTCGATATAGTGCTGCACCATGCGCTTGGCCAGGTCCGCGTCTTCGCCAAAGGTGCCGTTGATGCGCGACCAGCGCGGCTCGGTGGCCAGGTCGGCCTGCGGCGACAGCGCCTGCGTGATGCCGACGGCCAGGTATTCCTGGCGCGCGATATCGCCGAAACGGCGCACCAGCGCATCGTCGCCGATGGCGGCCAGGCCCAGGGTTTCCGGCCACTGCGAGAACCCCTTGGTGCCGGCGCTGGCGCCCACCGTGTACTGGAAATGGTGGCGCGGATCCGTGCTGATGGAGACGGGAATGCCGTGGCGCGACGTTTCGCTCAGGGCCTGCACCTTGTTGTACTGGGTCGCCATGTTGGCCGCGTCGCCCGCCATGCGCGTGATGAAGGTGTTGACGTACTGCTTGACGATCAGGTCCTGCAGGGCCGTCAAGTCGTACGCGCCGCCCTGGCCGATGCCGGTGGGGTCGGCCACGGTGGGCGCCGTGCCGTGCATCATCAGGCCCGCTTTTTCATCAAGGCTCATGCGCGACAGCAGGTCGTCGGCGCGCGCCTCGGCCGACAGGCGCCAGTCTTCGTACGGGTCGATCTTGCCGTTGCGGTTCATGTCCTTGAAGGCATAGCCGTCGATCTTGAGCTGGGCATAGGTGGTGGCGCCGAACACGGGCTGCTTGTATTCCTCGCTGACGGTGTCGTTGCCGCAGGCGGCCAGGGCAAGCGTGGCGACGCAGCCGGCGACCATGCGGGCCATCGGTTTCAAAGTGCAATTCATCATTATCTCCAAGACTGTTTTTGTAGGTATCAAGGCGCGGCAGCAAGGCCGGCCGAAAACAATATAGCGTGAGAATGCGTGAGTTTCTTGACCGCGCAGCACGCGTTTTATACCCGCGAGAACAATTTTTGGTTAGACGGCACGACAACCAACAATCTCCTACAAAGTGCTAATATTTGTGAAAAATTACTACAACAAGCAGGAGACACCCTTGCACAAACCCGATACGCGCACGGTTTCGAACCGGATCGCGCAGCAATGCGCGCGCGCCATGCAGGCCGATGGACACGATCCCGCCGACTTTTTTCAGCAAACGGGCATCACGCCGGCGCAGCTCACGGAACCTGGCGGGCGCATCAACGCCGAGCGGCACCGCCGCATGACGGCCTACGCCCAGCAACTGCCGCAGCACCGGGCCCTTCTCGACCTCGACGTGACGCACTGGTTCGCGCATTACTCCGGCATCGCCCACGTCTGCTTCAACCGCCCCACCCTGCGCAGCGCGCTGCACGAGCTGCTGCACTTGCGGGGCCTGATCGGCGAGTTCGACTTCATGCTGATGAGCGAGAATGGCACGCGCATCGAGATCGAATACCTGTCCGAGTTCTGCCCGGCAGGCGGCGCCATGCAAGCGCTGGCCAATTTCCGCATGCTGTCGCTGGTGGCGCGCGCCTACGACGATGGCGCGCCCACCGCCTTCCATGCCGGCTTCCAGGGCAAGGCGCCGTGGTTCGCGCCGGCCATTTCCGAGTGCTTCGGCGCCGCCGCCACCTTCGGCCAGGCACGCAACACGCTGACGTTTGACGCGCCGGCGCTGGACCGGCCTTTCGCCCAGTTCAACGCCATGCTGGCGCCGCACGCGCTGCGGCACGCGCAGGGGCAATTGCAGCAGCTGCAAGGCGCGCAGCTGTTTTCGGCCCGCGTGGAGCAAGCCATCATCGATTTGCTGGGCCGGCAAGGCGCAGGCGATGCCGACGGCGCCTCGCTGCTGCCGGCCCTGTGCGACGGCCTGGCGATGAACCGCTGGACCTTGCAGCGCCAGTTGCAGCAGGAGCAGACGTCGTTCCGCGCGCTGGAACTGCGCGCCAAGAGCCGCGAATCGCGCCGGCTGCTGCGCGAAACGAGCCTGAGCGTGGTGGAAATCGGCGAGCGCCTGGGCTTTTCCTCGCAAAGCGCGTTCACCCGCTTCTTCAAGAACCAGTTCGAATTGCCGCCGGCGCGCTACCGGCAGGATGCCGCCGGAGCCTAGAGAAAGAGACAAGTGGCAAGCAACAAGAAACAAGCAAACCTGCAAACCTGCAAACCCCGAAACGGCCCAAGTCAGGGAGACAGGCTCCCCGGGCCAAGCGGGCCTGAAAAATGTCGAGGGCAAGGCGCAGCGACGCAGACAGTACGCATGTACGGCAAGGAAGCTGCAACGCCGCCATCGGCATTTTCTCAGGCCCGCGTCTCCGGCCCGCTGCTTCAAGCTCTACACCCTTAGGGCTGCGCCTCCACCTTTACCTGCGGCCGTATTCGGAACCAGATCGCATACATGGCGGGCAGGAACACCAGGGTCAGCACCGTTCCGGCAAACGTACCGCCGATCAGGGTGTAGGCCAAGGTGCCCCAGAAAACCGAATGGGTCAGCGGGATAAACGCCAGGATGGCCGCCAGTGCCGTGAGGATCACGGGACGCGCGCGCTGCACGGTCGCTTCAACCACGGCATCGAACGGCGCCAGGCCGGCCACTTCGTTCTGGTGGATCTGGCCGATCAGGATCAGGGTATTGCGCATCAAAATGCCCGACAGCGCGATCAGGCCGACCAGCGCATTGATGCCGAACGGCTGCTGGAACAGCAGCAAGGTGGGCACCACGCCGATCAGGCCCAGGGGACTGGTGAGGAGCACCATGACCATCGCCGAGATCGAACGCACCTGCAGGATAATCATCAGCAGGGTCAGCGCCAGCATGATGGGAAACAGCGGCAGCATGGCTTGCATTGCCTTGGCCGATTCCTCGATGGACCCGGCCTGCTCGATGCGGTAGCCGGCTGGCAGCTTGTCGATGACGGCTTGCAGCCGGGTCGAAATGGCGCCCGAAACGTCCGGCGGCTGCAGGCCGTCGGCGATGTCGCCGCGCACGGTGATGGTCGGCTGGCGGTCGCGCCGGCGCATCACGGGTTCTTCCGAGCGCACCTCCACTGTCCCCACCTGCGACAGCGCGATGCGTTCGCCATTCGCGCCGGCCAGGGTCAGGTCGGCGATGCGCGCCGGATCCAGCCGCACGTCGCCGGCCGCGCGCGCCACCACCTGCACCGTGCGGATATCTTCGCGCACGGCGGTGACCGGCATGCCGCTGAGCAAGAACTGCAGTTGCTGCGCCACGGCGCCGGACGTCAGGCCCATCGCCTGCAAGCGCTCCTGCTGCAGGCTGAAATACAGGGTCGGCGTGCGCGTGCCCCAGTCGGTATTGACGGTGCGCATCATGGGACTGGCCTGCATCACGCGCTGCACCTCGCCGGCAATGCCGCGCAACACCGCGGGATCGGGGCCGCTGACCCGGTAGGCGACGGGAAATGGCGAATACGGGCCGAACACCAGTTGCGTGACGCGTACCCTGGCCTCGGGCGCCAGCCCGGCGGCCACGGCCACGCGCAGGCGCTGCTTCAGGGCGTCGCGCGCGTGCTGGCTGTCGGTGCGCACGACGATCTTGGCAAACGACGGGTCGGGCAATTCCGGGCCCATCGCCAGGTAAAAGCGCGGCGCGCCCTGGCCGACATAGGCCGTGACGATCTTCGCCTCGGGCTGGCCCGCCAGCCACGCTTCGACCCTGGCCGCCGCGCCGCTGGTCTGCCCGATCGCGCTGCCGTACGGCAGTTGTACTTCGATCAGTACTTCAGGACGGTCCGAGATCGGAAAAAACTGCTTCTTGACGATGGCCATGCCCAGCACGGCCAGCACGAACAGCCCGATCACGGTGCCGAACACCAGCCATTTCCGGGCGATCACGCGCCCCAGCAGCCGGCGAAAGCGGTGGTAGCGCGGCGTGTCATACAGGCCTTCGTGGCCGCCGGCGACCTGTTTGAGCTCGGGCAGCAGCTTCACGCCCAGGTAGGGAGTGAACACCACCGCCACCACCCACGAGGCGATCAGGGCGATGCCGACGATCCAGAACATATTGCTGGTGTATTCACCGGCGCTGGAGCGGGCAAAGCCGTTGGGCATGAAGCCCACGGCCGTGACCAGGGTGCCCGCCAGCATGGGCGCGGCCGTGTGGCTCCAGGCGTAGGCGGAGGCGGCGATGCGGCTGTAGCCCTCTTCCATTTTCACGACCATCATTTCGATGGCGATGATGGCGTCGTCCACCAGCAGGCCGAGGCCCAGGATCAGGGAACCGAGGGTGATGCGGTCAAAGTTCTTGCCGGTCGCCGCCATCACGATGAATACCACCGCCAGGGTCAGCGGCACGGCGGCGGCCACCACGATGCCGACCCGCCAGCCCATGCTGATAAAGCACACCAGCATCACCACCAGCAGCGCGGCGAGGAACTTGAGCATGAATTCGTCGACCGCCGCGCCGATATTGACGGCCTGGTCGGTGACCTTGGCCAGGCTCATGCCCAGCGGCATGGCGGCGCCGATGGCCGTCACTTCCCCTTCCAGCGCCTTGCCCAGGTCCAGCCCGTTCCAGCCGTCGCGCATGACCACGCCCAGCAGCAGCGCCGGCTCGCCGCCATTGCGCACCATGAAGCTGGCCGGATCTTCCTGGCCACGGCGCACGGTGGCGATATCGGACAGGGTCAAGGTGCGCCCCTGCGCCACCACGGGCGTATCGCGGATCTTTTGCAGCGCATCGAGCGCGCCCTCGAGGCGGATGAATACCTGCGGCCCGCGCGTTTCCACCGAGCCGGCCGGGCTCAAGGCATTCTGGCCGTTCAGCGCGGCGAACACGTCTTGCGCCCGCACGCCCAGGGTGGCCAGGCGCTCCTGGGAAAACTCCACGTAGATGCGTTCAGCCTGTTCGCCGATGATATTGACCTTTTTGACGCCAGGCACATGCAGCAGCCGCTGGCGCAAGGTTTCCGCCTCGCGCACCAGCAGGCGCTGCGGCTCGCCTTTGGCTTTCAGTGCATACAGGGCAAAGGTGACGTCGGCGTATTCGTCATTGATCATGGGACCGATCACGCCGGCCGGCAAATTGGCCGCCTCGTCGCCGGCCTTCTTGCGCGCCTGGTAAAACTCGGCCTGCACCTGCTCTGGCGGCGTGCCGTCGAGCAGGGTCAGTGTCGTGAAGGCCAGGCCTGGCGTGGTGTAGGTCTCGGCCCGGTCATACCAGCGCAGCTCCTGCAGGCGCTTTTCGATCTTGTCGGCCACCTGGTCCTGCATTTCGCGCGCGCTGGCGCCTGGCCAGGCGGTGACGATGGTCATCACCTTGACCGTGAAGGCCGGGTCTTCCGCGCGCCCCAGCTTGAAGAACGACAGCAGGCCGGCCAGCGAAATGAGGCAAATCAGGAACAGGGTGACGGAACGCTCGCGCACGGCCAGCGACGACAGGTTGAAGCCGGCCGCGCTCATGGACGCGCTCCGGCGCCAGCGGCCATTGGCGCCTGCTCGACCCTGACCGGTTCGCCCTGATGCAGCAGATGGGCGCCCAGCGCGACGATGCGCTCGCCCGCCTTCAGGCCACTGACGTCAGCGCCGTCATCGTGCAGCCCCTGCACCTTCACGGGCCGCCAGGTGACTTGGGCCGGCACACCGCCGATGACCCACACGCCCTGCCCCTTGCCCCCATCGTACAGGGCCGCCAGCGGCACTTGCACGGTGCCGCCGGCCGTTTGCGCACCGGGCAGGCGCAAGGTGACGGTGGCACCCAGCGGCGCGCTTGACAGCGCCGCATCGAGCACATAGCGCGCCTCGAAGGTCCGCGTTTGCCGGTCCGCCGTCTGCGACAGCTGGCGCAAGGTGGCCGGCACGCTGGCGCCCGGCCGGCCGAACAAGGTAGCCTGGCCGGTGGAGCCGAGCGCGGGGCGCACGGTTTCCGGCAGCTGGATCGCCGCTTCGCGCCGGCCGTCATGGGCCAGGCGCACCACCACCTGCCCGGCCGCCACCACCTGGCCCGGTTCGGCCAGGGTATCCATCACGACGCCGTCGGCGTCGGCCAGCAGCACCGCATAATGCAGCGCATTGCGCGCCACCCCGGCCTGGGCTTCGGACGCCTTGAGCTGGGCGCCGGCCGCGTCAGCCGCCGCCCTCACCTGGTCGTAATTTGATGCCGAAATGGCGCCGGTACCGCGCAAGTCGCGGTAGCGCGCTTCTTCGTCCGCCGCCTGGCGCGCGCGGGCGCGGTCGGCCATGACGGACTCCTGCCGCGCCTGCGCCAGCAGCTGCAAGTCGTCGGCGTCGAGGCGCATCAACGGCTGGCCGCGGCGCACGGACTGGCCGGCGTCGACCAGCCGTTCGCGCACCTTGCCGGAAACGCGAAAACCGAGATCGCTCTGCACGCGCGGCGCGACCACGCCCGTAAAGCTGCGCGCGCCCGGTTCGGCGCCCTGCACCGCGACGGCGCGCACCAGCGGCGTAGCGGTGCGCGGATCGGCCTGCGCCTTGTCGGCACAGGCGCTCAAAGCCAGGGGCAAGGTGGAGATGACTACAGATGAAGCGAGGCGGCGCCAGCGCATAAGAATCCCATGAACGAGTGATCAGGGTTCTCATTCTGGTACCAGTGACCAAATAAGTCAATGGTCACAATCTGGCTGAGAGGTTATGGCGACAGGCTGCGCAACACCAGGCTGGACAGTTGCACCACCGCCGTTTCGCTGCTGTCTACGCTGTGTTGCAACAGCAAGGGATTGACGTAGGGGCGCATCACCAGATAGATCGCGCTGGCCGTCTCGTCGAGCGGCGTCTTGCGTTCGAAGTCGCCTGTCTTGCGCCCTTGCTGCAAGATATCCTGCAGCAAGGCGCCCATCGCCAGCTCGTAGGCCTGCACGGCTGGCCAGCGCTCGGTGGCGGCCGAGGCGGCGATATCGTACAGCTTGCGGTCCTGGAAAAACAGCCGCAAGCTGGCCTCGACGCTGGCCCTGAACATGCGCCGCAGCTGCTCTGGCGGCCGCTCGGCCGCCGCGACCGCGCTTCTTACCTCGGTTTCGATCTGGCGCAGGCAGCTGGCGCAGATATGCTCGCCGATGGCCTGCTTGGATTCGAAAAACTTATAGATATAGGCCTTGGAAAAGCCGATCGCCCTGGCCAGGTCGGAGACAGTCGTCTTTTCATAGCCGTAGCGGCTGAAGTAGTCAGTGGCAGCGGCAACGATCTGGTCGCGCACGTCGTGGCCGGCGGGGCCGCGCGCAGGGCTTGGTGTATCGGGTGTAGTGGAATTCATGGCGACAGCTTAACGCGCCGCGCCGGAATGCACAATAAGTGACCAATGTGTATTATAGTCACACATTATTCTCTTTTGAACTGGAAGACCCCATGTCACTGCCGCGCCTGCGCCTCCCCTTTCTGCTGTTCGCCGCCAGCCTGGCCGCTGGCTGCACCGCCGGTGCCGATTACCGCCGGCCCGAGCTACCGCATGCGGCGCAGTATCCGCACCGGGCGGCGCTCGGCGCGCGCGCGGGTGCCAACACTGCCAACACTGCCGACGCCGCCGAATTGCGGCAGTGGTGGACGGCCTTCGGCGATCCGCGCCTGACCCATCTGGTGACGGTGGCGCTGGCACAAAACCTCGACCTGGCGCAAGCGCAGGCCAGGGTCAGGCAAGCGCGCGCCGCCACCGGTGCGGCCGACGCAGCGCTGCTGCCGTCGGCCAGCCTTGGCGGCCAGGCGGCGCGCGCCTACCAATCGGTGCAGACGCCGCTGGGCCAGGTCCTGGACGCGACGCCAGGCCATGATCGCGCCGGCAGCGCGCGCGAATTGAACCTGCAGGCGTCGTGGGAGCTCGACCTGTTCGGCGGCCTGCGCCGCGAACGCGAAGCGGCGCGCGCCGATTACGAAGCCAGCGAGGCGGGATGGGCTGCCACGCGGCTGGCCGTGGCGGCGCAAACGGCCGACCTGTACCTGTCCATCCAGGGATTGCAGGCGCGGCTCGACCTGGCGCGCCGGCAGGTCGACACGGAGGCGGCGCTGCTGGAGCTCGCCACGCTGCTATATGACAAGGGATTGCTGAACGAGCAGGCGCTACGGCAGGCCGAAGCGTCGCTGGCGCAAGCGCGCGCCGTCGTGCCCGGCCTGGACACGGCGCGCGAGGTGGCGCTGCATGCGCTCGATGTGATGCTGGGCGCCGCACCCGGCACCTACGGCGATGAAATGGCCGCGGCAGGGGTAATGGCGCGCGCGCCGCGCATCACGGCCGATGGGGCGCCGGGCGAACTGCTGCGGCGCCGGCCCGACCTGATCGCCGCCGAACGGCGACTGGCCGCGGCCAGCGCACGCACCGGCGCGGCCGTCGCCGAGTATTACCCGAAACTGAGCCTGGGTGCCCTGTTTGGCAGCGCCACGTCCGGCGGCGCCCTGTTCGGCAGCGGCTCCGGCCAGGCCGCTGGCATGCTGGGCCTGCGCTGGCGCCTGTTCGATTTCGGCCGCATCGATGCGCAGATCGAGGCTTCCCGTGGCCGGGAAGCCGAGCTGCTGGCGGCCTACCGGCTCGCTGCGCTGCATGCCGCCGAAGACGTGGAAAACGCCTGCTCGGCCCTGCTGCGCCACGAAGAACAGGCCGCACTGCTGGCGCAAAGCGTGCAAGCGTTTGAGCGCGCCCGCGCCGCCGCGCTGGCTGCCTACGAAAAAGGCGTGGTCAGCCGGCTCGATGTGTTGCAGGCCGACACCAGGCTGCTGCGCGCAGCGGACGCACGCGCGCAGGCGCAAACGGCATCGGCGCGCGCTGCTGTCGCCACTTACCGGGCGCTGGGCGGCGGCTGGCAGGCACCACAAGCCGAAACAGAAGCGATGGCAGCCAGGTAACTCATCGAGCTGGCTTAATCGTCGGCTGGCAACTGCTTCGCTGCCTTGGCATCAAACGCCAGCCGCGCCGCATCGATGGCGTCGCGGTGGCCATGGGCCCAGGCGCCCAGTGCGCTGATGGGGATCAGCAGCGAGCGGCCCAGGTCCGTCAAGGCGTAGTCGACGCGCGGCGGCACGGTGGGGAACACGGTGCGCGTCACCAGGCCGTCGCGCTCGAGCCCGCGCAGGGTCAGGGTCAGCATGCGCTGGGAGATGCCGCCGATCAGGCGGCGCATCTCGTTGAAGCGCTTGGTGCCATTGCCGAGCAATATCACCACCATCACGCTCCATTTGTCGCCCACGCGCGTGAGGATGTCCGTGATCGGGCGGCAGGAAGCAGCCACGCCCGCATGGCCGCCTTCGTCGCGCATGCGCCGTTCCAGCTCCGCCCCTTGCGCGGCGGCGTCGCCAATAGTCACATCCGTGTGCCCCAGTGTGGAAAAAGTGCCTTCTTGTGCGTTCATTTGATAGTCACTATATTTAACTCGGTTACAAAAACATACCACCCGATCATACCACCCAAGAAGGCCCACATGAACATCCTGCACATCGATTCGAGCATCCTCGGCGAGCATTCCATCAGCCGCCAATTGTCCGCCGCCATCGTCGCCCGCCTGCAAGCGGCCGCGCCTGGCGCCACCGCCCAGTACCGCGACCTGGCCGCGCAACCGTTGCCGCAATTTACGGCAGCCCCCAGCGCCGCCGACGGCGCAGTGCTGGCCGGCGCGCTGGAGCAGGTGCTGGCCGCCGACATCATCGTCATCGGCGCGCCCATGTACAACTTTGCCATCCCCAGCCAGCTCAAGTCGTGGCTCGATGCGCTGGCCGTGCCAGGCAAGACGTTCCAGTATGGCGCCAACGGCCCCGAAGGTTTGTTGGGCAGCAAGCGCGTGATCATCGCCTCGACGCGCGGCGGCTATTACGGCGCCGACACGCCGATGGCGGCCCTGGAACACCAGGAAAGCCATCTGCGCGCCTTCCTCGGCTTCCTCGGCATCACGCAGATCGAGATCGTGCGCGCCGAAGGCGTCAAGGTCAGCGACGCAGCCCGGGCGCAGGCGTTGACGGGCGCGTTCGAGCAGATCGGCGCACTGCAAGCGGCCTAAGGAGTGCCAGCTGCGCCGCAAGCCGTTGCGGCGCAGCCCCATGGTGGCCGGCCGGCAAGGAAGCGCCAGATGCGCTAAGCTGCTGGAACCCCAACCACAAGGAACACCATGACCCTGATCGTCGTCGCCACCATCGATGCCCAAGCCGACCATATCGACGCCGTGCGCGCCGCCCTGGAAGCCGTCGTGCCGCCCAGCCGCGCGGAAAGCGGCTGCCTGCGCTACGAACTGCACCTCGACAACAAGATTCCCACGCGCTTCATCATGCTGGAAGAATGGGCCGACAAGGCGGCCCTGACGGCGCACTATGCGACACCCCACTTTCTGACCCTGGTGGCCGCCACTGAGGGCAAGGCCGTCAAGATCGACGTGGCGGAATTGAGCAAGCTGAAGTAAGGCCGGCGCGCTGCGCTAGCGCGTGGCCAGATTGAAAAGTTGCCATCTATAATATGGCAACTTTTCTTTATGGCCATCATGACACCATTTACCAAGATACGCGGCGCCGCAGCGGCAGCCGCCTTGACGCTCTGCATCAGCGCCTCGGCGCAATCTCCCCTCCCCCTGGCCAAGCTGGTGGGCGAATACAATCTTGCCTCGTCGGCGACCGTGCCGGCCAGCACCTGGGGCTATTCCAAAGGACGCATTTCGGTCAAGCAACTCGATGACCGGCATCTGCTGATCGCCCTGTCCTGCGAATGGAAACGCGAGCCGAAGGCCGTCTGCGGCGACTATTTTTATGCCCAGCAGCGCGACGACGGCCTGTACCTGCAAGACATGAATACCTTCGCCATGCGCCTGTACTTCGACCCGGCCTCGCGCAAGCTCACCATCATTTCGCGCGGCGCCGATGCCAAGCAAAGCGTGCGGCATGACGTCTTCGCCGCCACCACGGCGCCCCTCACGGACCCCGCTTTGGTGCGACGCATGAAACGCGAGCTGTCGAATGCCGACAGCAAGGAAAACCGGCGCGTGTTCGGACCCTACACCAAGTGGGACTATCAGGAAAACCGCATCGAATTCCAGCGCCAGGACTTGACGACGCCGTGATGTCGCGCCTGATCCAGCCCCTGCGGCGCCAGCTGCTGCGCCTCGCCGGCGCCCTGCTATGCTCGCCCATGCTCGCGCGCGCAGCCGACGGCGGCGGCCTGCCCCGCGCCGTGCGCCAGCGCATCCTGGCCACCCTCGACGCTCCGCTGCCCAAGGTGCTCAATGTGCACCACCTGGCGTTGATACGGCGTTTCAACATCGGCTGGTCGCCCGTGGAAAGCGGCGCGCCCATGCTCAACCCGGCCTACCCGCTGGGAAAAGGAGACACCCTGGAACTGGCCATGCAAGCCATCGCCAGCAAGGATGCGGCGCTGGCTGCGCAGCGCCTGATGGAAGCGGCACTGCTGCTGCCCCACTTCGTGCAGATGGCCAGGCTGAAGCCGGGCAGCTATGCCAACGGCAAGGCGCCGTTCACGTTTACCACCCGGCACCTGCAACTGCTGCGCCAGCAGTCGTGGTTGCCGCTGGAAATGCTGGGCATGGCGGCGGAAGACTACCTTGCCGAAGGCTGTTGGCCCACCCCGTCCGTCGACGGCAAGCGCCCCTACGGAGACTTCACGAATTACCCGGTGGAAATGGCGCAGGCACTGGGCCTGCCCGTGCACCGCCAGGCCGACGGCAGCCTCGTCATCCGGCCCGCGCTGCAAGCGGAACTGGAAGCGCTGCACCAGCAGACCATGCCTGCGCTGCAAGTGTTCGTGCGGGAAGCGGGCTTGAGGCGCAATACGCTGTAGACCGGCCATTCCCGCCATGACACTCACGCATGGTCATGCCGCGGCGGCCGTCCGGGAGTCAGCATCTCCCGGCCTGAGGCTGGCTAGTCGGGATAGTAAAATGGAGGAATGCCGTCAAACGGGATAATTTCCAGCATCCCGCCAAGTGCGGCCAGCGCCGCTACGCAGCCGGCCATCTCGTCGAGCAGATTCCGGCCGGCCGTCGTCGCATGGTAATTTGCCATGGACGTCACGTTGGGGCCGATGGCGCTCCCCCAGGGCGGTTCCTTCGCACGGTCATGCATATCCCAGACGACTTCCGTCGGCGCCAGCGCGGCAAGGCCTCTCTTGATGGCCTGCATTTGCAGGCAGGCAGCCGGCGCATCGGCGGCATCCAGCCTGCCCTGGTAGAGTTTTTCCATGATATGCGGAAACCGTGAACCCCAGCGGCCGTCTTCCAGGTGGACAGCCACCGTGGAAAACAGGGAGTAAAACGCATTCTCGAAGCCAATCTCAGTGATGGCACTGCCGTGTTTGAATGCAATCATCCGCATGGCTCCCGCTATCAGTCGCTATCAATAAAACGCCACAACACCCCGGTGCTCAGCCCTGCGGCGCCGGCACTGGAGCGGGCTGCGGTGCCGGGGCTGGCGTCGGCTCCGGCACCGCCTTGCCATGCGACTCCTGTCCGCCGTCGCCTTCGGCCGGCATGGCCAGCGGTGCCGGCGGTGCGCCCTCTTGCAGCAAATCACCCGGCTCTTCCACCGGTTCATCCTCGGGCTCCTCGACCGGCTCCACGTGGCGCAGCGGCGGTGGCGGCTTGCCGCCGGGGAAGATGGCGTCGCGCGACAGCTTGCCCGTGTCGAGCGCCGTCTTGAAGAAGTCGCCCACCACCAGCACGGCGTTGTGGCCGCCCTGGCCCCAGTAATTGCTGCGCATGGTAACGCGCGCGTCATTGAAACCGACCCAGGCGCCGCCCACCAGTTCCGGGTGCATCAGGATAAACCAGCCATCCGCATTGTTTTGCGTGGTGCCGCTCTTGCCGGCCACGTCGGAGCGGATACCGAAGCGGCTGCGGATGGCCGTGCCCGTGCCACGGTCGATGACGCCGCGCATCATGTCCGTCAGGGTGGCCGCCGATTCTTCTTTCATGGCGCGCTTGGGCTTGTCTTCGCCGAAGCGGGCGATGACCTTGCCTTCGCGGTCGGTGATGTGCGTGACGACAAACGGCAGGCGGGCTTCGCCCTGGGCCGCGATGCTGGCGTAGGCGTTGACCATTTCCAGCAAGGTGACGGGACTGGTGCCCAGCGCCAGCGACGGCACTTTTTCCAGCTTGCTGTCGCGGATACCGAGTGCACGCGCCAATTTGATGATGGGCGGCAAGCCGACGTCCTGCATCACCTGCGCCGTGATGGTGTTTTTCGAGTAGACGAGGCCGTCGCGCATGGTCATGTCGCGCCCCGTGGTGCCGCTCATGTCCGTCGGGCGCCATATCGTGCCGTCGGCCGCCTTGATATCCATCACGGCGTCGCGGTAGACGTGCTCGGGACTCAAGCCCTTTTCCAGCGCGGCGCCATACACGATGGGCTTGAAGGTGGAGCCGGGCTGGCGCGCCGCCTGCGACACATGGTCGAACTGTTCGCGCGCAAAGTCGCGGCTGCCCACCCAGGCACGCACGGCGCCCGTGGCCGGATCCATGGCCGTAAAGCCCGCTTCCAGGCGCGTCTTCGACTTGCGCAGGGCCGCCATGAAGGCGCGGTCGCCTTTCAGTTGCGCCAGCGCGTCGTCCGGCGTGGCGCCGGCGGCCGTCAGCTTGCGGTAGTCGCCCGACTCGCGCACGAAGGCGTCCAGCAGGGCCGGATGCGATTTCCAGAAATAATCGAACGGCACGCTGCCGCCCTGCATGCCCGCGTACATGCCCGTCGAGGTGGATGACGGCACGCCCGCGCGGCTCCATTCCACGTCGGCAATCGCCTGCAAGGCGTTCGCCTGGCGTTCGACGGCGCGCTCGGCCGCCTGCTGCAAGTCGTAGTCGAGCGTGGTGTGCACCACGAGGGCGTCGAGTTCCAGGTTGTAGTCGTTCTCGTCGGCCCATTGGATCAGCCATTTGCGTACATAGGCCGTGAAATGGCTATCCGATTGCGCCCGTTCGCTCTGACGCTCGAAATGCAGGCGCAGCGGGCGTTTGATCAACTGTTTGTAGCGCGCCTCGTCGATGACGTCATGCTTGCGCATCTGCCCCAGCACCACGTTGCGGCGTTGCAGCGAGCGTTCGGGATTGCCGACCGGATTGTAGTAATTCGTCCCCTTGAGCATGCCGACCAGGGTGGCGCTTTCCAGGATATCGAGGCGCGAGGCGGGCTTGTCGAAGTAGGTGCGGGCCGCCATCTCGATGCCGTAGGTGTTGTACAGGAAGGGTACCGTGTTCAGGTACGCTTCCAGGATTTCCGTCTTGCTGTAGGTAGCCTCGATCTTGAGGGCCGTGATCAGTTCCTTCAGCTTGCGGTTCAGGTTGCGCGAGCGGCCGATTTCCTCGGGGAACATATTGCGCGCCAGCTGCTGCGTGATGGTGGAACCGCCCTGGGGATTGCCTCCCGCTGTATGCAGGATAGCGCCCGCCGTGCGCGTGAAGTCGATGCCATGGTGGTCGTAGAAGCGGTGGTCTTCCGTCGAGATCAGCGCGCTGATCACGTTCGGCGAAATCTGTTTCAAGGTGACGCGTTCCTGCAAGCCCTGGTCGAAGCGGGCCAGTTCCTGCCCATCCGCGCTGACCATGGTGCTCGGCGCGGCCGCGCGCGCCTGGCGCAAGTCGTGGGTGCTCGGTGTCAGGGGAATCAGCAGCAGCATGTATGCAGTCAGCAGCGCCAGCACGGCCAGGAAAGACCATAAGGCCAGCACCAGCGCGCGCCGCACGGGCGGCAAGGTCATCAAATGCGCGCGGCCGCGCCGGTACAGCGCCACCGCCCTCGCCCACCCCGCACGCGCCACGCGCCATGCCTGCGCGCGCGCCCGTATGAATGCCTGCCTTGCTTTTTCCTGAAACTGCTCCATGCCTGATGCCATGCCTGTACCTTGTCTGATGCCGGAAAATCCGTTTCAGCAAGTATATAGGGCGGGCAACAAAGCGGGCCGGAATTTACGGCAGGCAAGCATCCAGGCGGGCCAGGGTAACGCCGACATAGGCGCCAATGCAGCGTGCGTCATGCGTCGTAAACGGGTTTTCCAGCTGCAACAGGCCGCAGTCGCAGATGACGGGATCGACCTGGGTCACGACGCCCAACGCCAGGTAGCGCCAGCCATCGAGGCGCTGCAGGCGTTTTTCTTCACCCGGGTTGGCGCGGAAGATGGCGTCCCAGTCATCCATCTCGCCGGGCATGGGCCACAGTTCGAGCTGGACGTGCGCGCCGGCGGCCATCTGCCCGCCACCGAACTCGTCCATCACATGCAGACGCTGGCCGCCCACCTCGATGATGGCTTCCAGGTACTCGCCCTCGGTCGCGATGAAGGTGGCGGCGACGATGCTGGCCGTCACTTCTGCGCCTGCTCCAGCAGGGCCGGCAATTCTTTCAGCATGGCTTCGCGCGTGCGCAAGCCCGCAGACTGCTGGCCTTTCTGCTCGTCCTGCACCAGGCGCGCAAAGACGATGCTGCGCTCGCCCTTGCTGGCCCAGCCCACGAACCAGCCGTAGCCATGTGCTTCGTCGAAGCTGCCATCTGCCTTGCGCGGGAAAGCGGCGCCCGTCTTGCCATGCACTTGCCAGCCGTCCACGTCTGCCAGGCGGGTGAGGCGCTGGGTTGCTTCCATCGCCTGCTTCGTCACGGGCAGCTGGTAATTGACCAGCTTGCGCAAGAAACCCAGCTGTTCCAGCGGAGAGATTTTCAGCGAAGAGCTGATCCACGAGCGTTCCAGGCTGTTGTCCTTGCCCGGGTCGCCCGAGACGTCTGCATTGCCATAGCGCAAAGCCTTGGCATATTTCTGGAAGCGTTCGGCGCCCAGCGCCTGCGTGATCTGCTGCGAATACCAGACGACGGAATACTGCATCCAGCGCGACGGGTCCGTATCCTGGCGCCAGGCTTCGCCGCCCCAGTCCACATAGCCTTGGCGGTATGGCAAGCTGGGCTTGTGCTCGTCCTTGAGGAAGCCGGCGTCATAGCCCATCAGGCTGAGCGCGATCTTGAACGTGGATGCGGGGGTGACGCGGTCGAGGCAATTGCCCTCTTGCAGCAGGACGGCGCCCGTTTTGGCGTCGGCCATGGCGGTGCAGATGGTGGCGGCCTGGGCCGCCGTGATGGAAAGGGCCGACAAGGCGGCCAGGAACGCGCTTTGCAAAGAAAGATTCATGCGTTTATTTAAGTAAAAGGTGGTCGTCAGTGCCCGGCCAGATGAATGGCCGGGAGCCGGTAGGCGGCACACGCCGCCCACCGCTATTCTACATGCCGATATTGACCACACCCTCGGCGGAACTGCGGTAAGTTGCACTGCCCGCTGCCGCCTGCGCCAAAACCAGCTGTTCGCCATCCGGCGTCGCAAGCCGGGTCAACAGGAAGTCAGCATTGGGCAACAGGCCCGTCGCCAGGATGGTGCTTGCCGAGGCTGGCCCTTTCCAGCTCATGCGTGCCGATGGCGCCGCATCGCGGTTGAACGCCACCACCGTCTGCGTGCCGATCAGCACGGCTTCCGTATGGCTGTCCGCCACCAGGCGGCGTGCCGAACCAGTGCCTGCGCTGCCGCTGCCCAGGTCGTTGTCCGCCACATGCAGGACATGCAGGAAGTACTGGGTGCCGCCAGCGGGCACACTCCCGTCCGCCTGTACTTCCAGGCGCCAGGCGCCGATATCGCCCGTGACGCTGGTGTCGGTGGCATCAGTGGCCCTGGGCGGGTAATTGCGCCATTTATAGCTATTATCAGCTTGCAGAACACGCACTGTGAATCGGCAATCGCCGGTGGGCCCGCCGGGCAGCAAGGTACCCGGGCCGAAGGCGGAATCGGCACTGATCTGGTCGCATTGTCCACCCGCGTTCAGCCCCCCTACCTTGGTAATCACGGCTTTCTCGGGCAGCAAGGTTTGCGCGATCAGCATGCCGCCGCCATTGCGAATGGTAATGCTGCGCGCATCGGTGGCCGCATGAGTAAAACGGTACTGCCCATTACCAAGTGCGGTGGCCGCCACTGCGGCAGCGGGTTCGTTGACCGTATGCAGCAAGAAGGTGGCGGGTGCGGCATTTGTACGCACACTGTCAAAGGTCAGGACGATGGGCAGGGAACCGGTCGCCGGCGCCGGCAGGTAGACGACGCTGCGCAGGAAACCATTCGCCTGATCCAGTTTGGATGAAGCATAGGCTTTGCTCGCGTTGCCGCGGGCATAAGTGTAGCCAGGAGCATATTCATAATTGACAATGCCATCCAGGGCGTTCATCGCGCCAGGCTGGATTTCTTCCAGCGTCGGGTATGCCGCGCGCGCGCTGCCCACCCATTGCCCGCCATCATTACTGAAGTCCACCTTGCTCGTCCCGCTGCCAGCCCGCTGGAAGCGCTCATTGGCATCAAACGCAACGACTGTATTATGGGCAATGCTGCGCGTATAGTAATTGGCCCAATGGGCGCTGCCATAGCTGTCATACCTGCCTGAATCGACCAGCAACGGCCCCTTGTAATTGAGAGAAATGCTGTTCTGATCCAGATGATGGTGATTATCAGTGATAAATGATGTGGACTTGAACTCCAGCAAGGTCGCGTCCGGGTAAGTCCAACGGTCGCGCATCAGTACTTGACCCGAACGGTGGAAGTGGCGCGACAAATCCCAATCGGAAGGCTGATTCAAGCTTGCCTGATCGACGGGCCAAAACAATTGTTCCAGGATATACGGGTAGCGATTTGGCGCATAGCGCTGGCCATGTACCTGTTTCTGGTAATAATCCCAGGCATTGCCATCCCCCGCATGGGCAGCGGCCCATAACGCAATACTGCCCACCAGTGGAAAACTTGACAATGTCACGAAGTTATCGCCACTGGCTGATAACTTTTATCGTCACGCTGTCCATAGATATACGGATAGATGGTTTTCGGCAGCCACTGCGAGGCTTGTCCCATGTCGCCTGCATTTTGCACAGCGGTATTCCACAGCAGCAGGCGGGATGGCAAGTCAGCCAAGCTATAGGAAAATCCTGAGTGGTATCCGCCATCATTGGAAATATCACGCCGTACCGCGAGAAAACCTTCGTCAAAATGGCTATACGCTGTTTCTATCATCGGTAATACGTCGCCATTCTCCGGTCCGGCGATGGCCAGCAAGCCGACAGCAGCACCATATACGCTGCTGAAATTCATGCCCGCCATATAAGCGGTTGCGATGGATGGCTGGGGCGGCGAAGCATGGCGGTTCCAGTTACTGAAGACGGGCTTGACAGCGCAGTCGAACGAGGAGACCGCCATGCCTTGCTGGCCACAGATTTCACTTAACAGATTGGTGCCACCCGGTGCCGCCTGCGCCGCAATGGTATTGCGGATAGTGGCAGCCATGGCCGTCCGATAACTTGCCTGCGTATTATCGTCAGACACGGCGCTGGTGCCCAGTTCCGTGTATAGCCAGTCATACAGGATGCCCAGCGCAATGACACGCCCGCCCATGGACATGTCGCCGCCAGCATTCAAGGGAACGATACGTAACTTGTCGATATAATTTAATATCGCCGAATAATAGGCCGGATCTTGCGTTATTTTATAGGCCAGCGCCAATTGCTGCGCAGACTCGACAATCCCATTGCGATGTCCATTGGCCGTATTGCACACTTTCGGCTGCGTCCAGGGTGAGGCAGCGGTTGGGCACATATTCAACGATACCACATCCGATTTGACCAGGCGTGTGAAATCAAACCAGGCGGTGGCCAATGCCATATCGAGGTTACCCGGATAATTGACAAGGATATTTCCCTGACCATCCTTCAACACGAAATTACTGATAGGCTCATTGACCCTGCCAGGAAATTGAAAAGCGGTCTGGTCAGGTGAAAAATCAACCTTGCCCGTGGATGTCTCATTCAGCCATTCCAATCCCATCGCGACGTTGGCGCCACCGATTTTCAGGCTGGTGGTTTTCAGGCTGCTATTCCAGCTGAACTCGATCCGCGTCACCACGCCGATTGGCATGTCGATCGTCTTGTAGGCAATGTAACGCGCAGGCTTGGTACCGATTGCTTTTTGCAGCATACCAATCTGAATTCGGGAAATCCCCGGCGTATCGCCATCAATATGCCGCATGAATATGCCATTTTTACCATTATTGACATTCATTTCGCCAAAAATGAACTGCTCGGCCGCATCCGCCGGATCTTTTTTCGATGCGGTAAAATCAAATGCGATGGTGCCTGCCGCGCCAGGAAAAACCGCTGGACCCAAAGGCAGTCGGCTCTTCAAATTATCTATTGCCAGTTGCGTCGTTAATATGCGCGGATGTTGCGAAGAAATTGAAAATGGCGTTGCGCCGACATTCAAACTGGCCAGGCATAAAGAAGAAAGCAATAATAATTTCCTTTTTGCATTCTTTTTTTGACCGGGCAACCCAGCCCTGCCTTGCGTACCATTCAAGATTCCCAGCATATACTTCCCCATATTAAACACCATTAAATAACCAGATATCATCCACTTGCAATGACGATATCATTTTTTTAAGTACATGGGAAATTATTAATATGCCATCATCTTCGAAAGAAGGCAGCCCTTGCGCCACTTCAACAGGCCAGCATGGCTACCCCTTGAGCTTGTTCAAGGGCTCGCGCTCGCGTCTCAGCCGCTCCTCTTCCAGCTCATCCATGCCGAGCTTTTCCTCGTCGATCAGCGCATGTTCTCGCCGTTCGCGCTGCAGTTCCTCTTCCACGGTGCCATCGATGGCGTCCCGCTCGATTTTCTCAGGCATGCTGCACTCCTTCTCGGTGGGTGACTGAAAAGTGTAGGTGTTTCGGACAAATGTTGCCGCACGCCAGCGTGCCGCCTCAGGCCGCGTTGCCAGCCTGCGCCACTGCATCGTGCGGATGCAGGCTTTCCATATGCCGCACGCTAACGCTGGCCTGCGCGTACCTGGGCGCCAGCGCCGCCTGCACGCGGCGGGCCGCGTCTTCCACATACATCAGATTAGCACCATTCAGGCGCGCGAACGCCTGTTCGTCCGCCCGTTTCACGGCTGTCTGCAGCGGTGTTGCCAGCGCCGCTTCCACCAGGTCGATCAGGGGAAACAGGTCCAGCTCCGCCTGCTGCGTCAATGGCACGGTGACCGTTGCCGTGCTGCGCTGGCTGTGCGGCGTGGCCAGGCTGGCGTGTTCCTGCAACCAGGCGCACGCGGCCGCGCCGTCGATGCCGCCCGCGCCGAACTGCGCCGCAAAGGCGTCGGCCAGCAATTGCCGCGACAGCGCCGCCGAACACGGACAGGTCGACGAGTAGCCGATCTCCACCGTCAGGGATAGCGCAAAGCCCTGTGGCGAGCAGCTGGCCTGCAGGCGCACGGGATACGATTTCCAGCCCGACAGTCCCGCCGTCAGCAGCGCCGGCTGGCGCCGCAGCAAGGGAAAGGCCAGTGCCATGCGTGCCTGCGTGCTGCCGCAATCGGCGTGACTGTCCACCATGCGCCGCAGCACGACGGCCAGGCCCCCGGCATCGAGCGGCTGCGCTGCGGCAAACGCATCGAGCAGCAGGTACAGGCGCGACATGTGGATGCCCTTCACGCGCGGGTCGGGTAAATCCACGTGCACGTCGGCCCAGGCATGCACTTGCTGCGCCTGCCCGCCCTCCTCCAGCCACAGCGGCAAGGCGACGCCCTGCATGCCGACCCACTCGAGCGGCAAGGGACTGCCCAGATGGGGGCCGGCCGCCACGTCGGGCAGGGGCGAGGAAATCGGATCGCGCTTCATGTTGGTGGCTCCATATGCAAACAAGTTGCATATCATGGAGAAAAACAATCACATTTGCAAGCAACTTGCATTAATAGGGCAAATGGGCAGATCAGCTAGCCTTGCGAAACGTCAAATTGATGCGCTGCGGCCCCAGCACCGCGTGTTCGCCCACCTTCAGGGGCGCCACGCCGTGGAAACGCAGGCGGTCGGTGCCGCCCCACACCACCACGTCGCCATGCAGCAAGCCGATGCGCGCAGCCTTGTCGGCCCGCTCCGCCCCGCCGAACAGGAAGGTGGAGGGCAAGCCCAGCGAGACGGAGACGATGGGCGCGGTGAAATCGCATTCATCGCGGTCCTGGTGCAGGGCCATGCGCGCACCGGGCGCATAACGGTTGACCAGGCAGGCGTCGGGAGCAAAGCCCGGGTAGCCGGCCGCCAGCGCCGCCTGCCGCGCCAGGCGCAGGAACACGGGCGGCATCGGCGGCCAAGGCAGGCCGCTGGCCGGATCGAGCCGCGCATAACGGTAACCGCGTCCATCCGTGACCCAGCCGAGAGGGCCGCAATTGCTCATGGCAACGGACATGCGCAAGCCGCCCGGCGTGGCCATGTGGCGCGGGGGAGCCGCCAGCACGATGGCGTCCAGCGCCGGCAGCACCTCGTCCAGATACGGCAGCGCAAAACCGCGCAGCAGCACCGAGGCGGAAGAGCCAGGCACCAGCGGCGCCGGCCCGGCCGGGGCCTGGTCTTCATCGGCAAACAGGGACAGGTTCATGCGGCCTATTTTAGCCGCGCCACGGAAAAAGCGCGCGCGGCTGCCCCGTGGTGCGCTACAGTAGCGCTTCCAGCCACTACTACCCGCCTCCACGATGGATCATTACGCCGATTTGCTGCAAACCCTGGCGCAACAGGAAGAATCCCTGCAATTCGAACGCTTCGACAACGATGCCGCGCTGGCCGTGGGCCTGTGGATCGTCGAGGAAGTGCGCAAGCGGGGCAAGGCCGTCACCGTCAACATCACGCGCAACGGTCAAATCCTGTTCCACCACGCCATGACGGGCGCCACGGCGGACCAGGCGGACTGGATACGCCGCAAGAACAATACGGTGCAGCGCTTTTGCCGCAGCTCCTATTACATGGGCATCTCGTATAAAAGCCGCGGCAGCACCTTCGAAGACGTGAAATACCTCGATGACATCGAGTACGCGGGCCACGGCGGCGCCTTCCCCCTGCTGATACGCGGCGTGGGACTGGTGGGCACGGTGACCGTTTCCGGCCTGGCGCAAGCCGACGACCACGCGCTGGTGGTGGCCGCGCTGCAGGCGCAGCTGGAACGCTAGGTTTCCAGCGCCCGGCGCAAGGCGGCGCGCGCCAGCAAGCGCGTGGAATCGAGCGTCGGCAGCGGCGAATTGGCGTCGCTGATGATCAGCGGGATTTCCGTGCAGCCGAGGATGACGGCGTCGCAGCCCTGCTCCCGCAAGCCGGCAATGACGGCCTGGAAGCGCGCCACGCTGTCCCCCTTGACCACGCCCGGCACCAGTTCTTCCATGATGATGCGGTTGATCTCGCTGCGCTCGTCCTCGCCGGGCCGCACGCAGGCGATGCCGCGCGCGGCCAGCCTGTCCGGATACACGGCGCTGTCGACCAGCCAGCGCGTTCCCGTCAGGCCCACCCGCCGGACACCGCGCGCCGCCGCTTCGCTGGCCACGACCTCCGCGATATGCAGCCATGGCAGCGGCGAACGGGGCGCCATCAGCTCGAATGCCTGGTGGATGGTGTTGTCGGGGCAGATCAGGAAATCGGCGCCGGCGGCGGCCAGCTTGCGTGCCGACGCCAGCATCAGTTCGGCCACGCCTGCCAGGTCGCCCCCGTTCAGGCAATCCACGTAACGCGCCAGCGACGGCGTGTGCATCGATACTTCCGGGTGTTCATATGCCCCCAGCGCATGCGCGCCCTCTTCGCAAATCGTGCGGTAGCACAGGGCTGCGCCTTCGGCCGAGCAGCCGACGATGCCGATATGCTGTGTCATGCGATCTTCCTTTTCAATTAAATACGCTGGCCGCCGTCGATGGGGATTTCCGCGCCCGTGATGTATGAGGCGCGCTCGCTGCACAGGAACTCCACCAGGTCGGCCACTTCGGCCGTCGTGCCCAGGCGGCGCAGGGGGATTTGCGTGTCGACGATGTGCGAGGTGCCGGGCGACAGGATGGCCGTATCGATCTCGCCGGGCGCGATGGCATTGACGCGCACATTCAGCGGCGCCATGTCGTTGGCCATTTCGCGCGTCAGCGACGCCAGCGCCGCCTTCGAACTGGCATAGGCCGAGCCGGCAAACGGGTGCACGCGGTAGCCGGCGATCGAGCACAGGTTCACGACGGCGCCATGCGCATTCGATAATTCCTGCGCAAAGCCGCGCGTCAGGGCCAGCGGCGCAAAGAAATTCGTGTTGTACATTTCCTGCCACGTCTGCATGTCGGTCGTCAGCGAATTGACGCGCGAGCCGCCCGGTCCCTTCGGCGACACGCCCGCATTGTTGACCAGGGCGTGCAGTTTCGAGTCGCCCAGCATGGGGCGCAGCGTCTCGACCATCTGCCCGATCTGGCTCAGGTCCGACAAATCCATGCACACATGCGTGTTGTGCTCCTGGCTGCGCGGGCAGCCGCCGGGAATCGGGCTGCGCGAGACGGTGATGACCCGCCACCCCAGACTGCGGAAGCGCTCCGCGACGGCGTGGCCGATGCCGCGGCTGGCGCCCGTGACGATGGCGGTTTTCTGTTCAATCTTGTGCTGGATGTTCGTCATGTTCTTCCTCGTCCTGTTCTTGTCCGGTTGCGCCGGCGTGGATGCGTTCCTGGCGCATGACATAGGCCAGCATCTGCGTCCCGCCGTCGAGAATGTCCTGTTCGATGGCGCGCCGCGCGGCCGCGCTGTCGCGCTGGCGCAGCGCGCTGATGATGGCGTGGTGGTGGCCCACCCGCATGTCGGGCGAAAAACTGGCGTAGCCGGCGGCGATCAGGGGCGCCGTCTGCATCCACAGGTGGTCGACGAAGCGTTTTAAGGTCGGCATGCCGGCCGCCTGCGCCAGGCCCAGGTGAAACGCCTGATTGCATTGCAGGGCCGCCGCCAGGTCGTGCCGCGCAATGGCCTCTTCATTCGCCTGCAGCAGGCGTTCCAGGTCGGCCAGGGTGGCGCCGTCGATACGCTGCGCCGCCTCGGCCGCGCCCAGGCCTTCCAGTTCCAGGCGCAGCGCGCGGATTTCCAGGTAGCGCGCCACGCTCAGCACGGGCACGCGGAAGTCGCGCGGCGAGCGCAGCACAAGCGCCTCTTCCTGCACCAGCTGCAGCATGGCGTCGCGCACGGGCGTGACGCTGGTGCCCAGCTGCAGCGCCAGCTCGCGGATGCGCAGCCGGTCATTCGGCTGGAAACGCCCGGCCGCCAGCGCTTCGCGCAGCATGGCGTACACGGACTTGCCCAGGTTGACGTGCACCAGACTGTCCAATGGATGGTTCATGCGTTTTTTTGATCCCTAGAAAATTATGATGCATCATACATCAATGTGAAAAACAGTGTTTTTCCATGCGTGCGCCAGAGACAGGGAGTGCCACCAGACCGTACAATCAGCCGCCACCGTATCGAAAGGAATGCACTTGAACTGGGATTATCCGCACGCCCATACCCTGCCCGTCACGCCCGAACCGGGTGACATCGACGGTTTGCAGCACACGAATAACGCCGTCTACGTGCGCTGGTGCGAGCATATCGCCTGGCACCATTCGGCCACCCTGGGACTGGACCTGGACGATTACCGGCGCCTGGACCGGGCCATGGCGATACGCCGCGGCGAATACGATTACCTGCTGCCGACGCGGGCCGGCGAAGCGCTGACACTGGCTACCTGGCTGTGCGCCAGCGATGGCCGCTCCAGCATGGAACGGCGCTTCCAGCTGATCCGCGACAGCGATGGCGCCACCGTCGTGCGCGGACGCTGGGAATTGATCTGCATCGAATTGAGCAGCGGCCGCGCGCGCCGCCTGCCGCCCGAGTTCCTGGCCACGTACGAACCGGCCATCGTCGCGGCCGCCGCGTAAAAGCGGACACCTGGAGCGCCGTTTTGCGCGCCGTTCGGCGAAGATGCGGGGCTTTTCTTGCGCCTCCGCAGTGCAACATGCATTTCGCTCCTGATTTGCCCGTTCATGCTTTAGAATCAGCGACCTCAGCCCCGTAAAAACAGGATAAAACATATGACGGCAGTCGGGATTACCGAACCACAAGAGCTCAAGCGCGGCCTGAAAAGCCGCCACATCCAGCTCATCGCCCTGGGCGGCGCCATCGGCACCGGCCTGTTTCTGGGTATCGCGCAAACCATCAAGATGGCCGGCCCCTCTGTCCTGCTGGGCTATGGCATCGCCGGCGTCATCGCCTTCCTGATCATGCGCCAGCTGGGCGAGATGGTGGTCGACGAACCCGTCGCCGGCTCCTTCAGCTATTTTGCCGACAAATACTGCGGCCACCTGCCCGGCTTTTTGTCGGGCTGGAATTACTGGGTGTTGTATGTGCTCGTCAGCATGGCCGAACTGACGGCCGTCGGCATCTACGTGCAGTACTGGTGGCCGGGCGTGCCCACCTGGGTCTCGGCGCTCGTCTTCTTTTGCGTCATCAACGCCATCAGTCTGTTGAACGTCAAGGCGTTTGGCGAGATGGAATTCTGGTTCGCCCTCGTCAAGGTGGTCGCCATCATCGGCATGATCGTCTTCGGCGCGTACCTGCTCGCCTCAGGCGACGCGGGCCCGCAGGCGTCGGTGGCCAACCTGTGGCAGCACGGCGGCTTCTTCCCGAATGGCTGGCAAGGCCTGGTGATGGCCATGGCCGTCATCATGTTTTCGTTCGGCGGCCTGGAACTGGTGGGCATCACGGCGGCCGAGGCGGACGATCCGAGCACGACGATTCCACGCGCCACCAACCAGGCCATCTACCGCATCCTGATTTTCTACATCGGCGCGCTGGGCATTTTGCTGTCGCTGTATCCGTGGCAAAACGTCGTCACCGGCGGCAGCCCGTTCGTGCTGATCTTCCATGCGCTCGACAGCAACCTGGTGGCCACGGCCCTGAACGTGGTGGTGCTGACGGCCGCCCTGTCCGTCTACAACAGCGGCGTGTACTGCAACACGCGCATGCTGTTCGGCCTGGCCAAACAAGGCAATGCGCCGCGCGCGCTGCTGCACCTGAACCGCCGCGGCGTGCCGCTCGTCGCGCTGGGCGTATCGGCCCTGGCGACGGGCGCCTGCGTGGTGGTGAATTACTTCATGCCGGGCGAAGCATTTGAAGTGCTGATGGGACTCGTGGTGTCGGCGCTGATCATCAACTGGGCCATGATCAGCTGGATCCATTTGCGCTTCCGCGCGCAGAAAAAAATCGAAGGCAAGACGACCTTGTTCCAGAGCCTGGGCTACCCGTTCACCAACTACCTGTGCCTGGTCTTCCTGGCCGGCATCCTGGTGATCATGTATCTGACGCCGGGCCTGCGCATCTCCGTCTACCTGATACCCGTGTGGCTCGCCGCGCTGGGCGTCGGTTACTGGATCAAGCAAAGCAAGGCCAAGGCATAGGCTGCTTGCGCCGTATCAAGCTGAAGCAAAAAAGCCCGTCTTCGCAGGAAGACGGGCTTTTGTTTTATGTGGCACGGTCTGCCGCTAAGCGGAAGCGGCCGTCCCTTCTTTCGGCAGCACATCGGCTTGCCACAGGCTGATGGCATGGCCCGCATACGACTGCAGCAGCACGTCATCGCCCAAGGTCTGCAGCAATTTCTCGCGCTGCTCCGCCTTTTTCTCGGGCGTCATGCCCTGCTCGCCCGTCTTGTATGGCCCCAGCACGGAGACCAGGTCGCGCATCAGCGAATGGTCGGTCGGCGTGGTGACATCCGACTCCACCTTGCCCAGCATAAATTTCGTGATGTGGGTCGACTGGCTGGCCGCCTGTTGCAGGCTGGCCTTGACCAGCTTGCCATCCTTGTAGCCTATTTGCGCATCGCTGCTGGCCGTATCCTCGATCTGGTGATACGTGTAGTTTTGCGACTCCACCCTGTCCGTCAGGCGCAGGGCCACGCCCGGGACCAGCGTTTCGTGGAAACTGGCGCTAAGCTTAGATTGCTGCTGCTGGCGGATCGAGCGGTCATTCTGGCTGGCGCCGGTAATACTGGTCTTTTGCGACAGTTCGTACTGGAATCCATCTTTTTCCGACGAACGCATGGGATTGCTGAATGCCGCCGTTTGCGTGACCGATGCGCTAAAGTCCGGCAAGCCCGTGACCATGGCGCGGTCTGCGGCGGCCAGCTGCCATTTTCCCTGTTCCGGCAGGCCCGTGCTGGCTGGCGACACGGGCGCATTGCTGTGCACGGCCGTAAACGCATCCTTGAACATGGACATCAGCGCGGCGTCGCCGTGGCCGCGCCAGGAAGCCTGATCGATCTGCTTGATGTAGCTGCTCATGGCCTTCGCCTGCCGCTCCTTGCTGCCCAGGGCGTTCAGCTGGCTGGCGTCGACTTTCACGTCCAGCGAGCCCGCCACGCCCGTGAAGCTGACCTTGCGCTGCGTGCTGTCGGCCTGAAAATCCAGGGTTTGCGTGCTTTGCGGCTCGCCGCGCACCAGCACTTCCGCGTGCAGGTTCACCGATCCCAGCACTTCCTGGTCGAATTGCATCAAGCCGGCCAGCCTGACCTTCGGCGTGCCCTGCGCCATGCCGTCGATGGCTTGCTGGAACGCTTCCGACAGGTCGCCCAGAGCCTTGACCTCTGCGTCGCCGAGTTCGCCGCTGGTCGTCATGCGCACGGCCAGGCCGTCATCCTGGCTGTCGAGCGAAAGCTTGACCTCGACGCCGCTTTTGGTGGTGATGCTGAGGCTGACCTTGTCCTGGCCATTGCCATGCAGGCTGGCCGGCGCAATGCCGCCCACCTCGGCGTAAGCGGCGGGCTGCGTGCGCGCCGGCGGCTGCAGCAGCGCTTGCGACACATTGCGCACGCCGCCCTTGAGCTGGTCCAGCAAGGCCGCGCCCAAGCCGCTGAAACGCCCGCCAAACGATGCGTACGGGGCAAAATTTTTCGTCATCTGGTCGCTGACGTCGTCGCGCGACGGGCTTTCCCACACCTTGGGCGATGGCAGCAGGTAGGAGATGGCCGGCATCTCCCCTCCTTCCGCCCCAAAGGCAACGATGGTCGATGGCGTGGACGCCGGCACGGCCGGCGCGTCCGCCCGGCTGGCCGTGACGCCAGACACACGGGACGGGGACGCATTCCAGCTCGGGATCGGGGAGACGGAAGTCATGGTGATGTAGCCTTGTAAAACAAAAACAGATACATGGATAAAATATTGCCCATTTTAATTTTCTGGCAACCCTACATGCGCCCGCAATCCAGCACCGCCACGGATTGAACGTGTTGGCGAGCAATTGCATGGCAATACTGTTTTAACGGCAAGAAACGGCAAAGCATGAGCGTCGGGGAAATGAAACATTTTCATGCCGCTGGCCTCGTCTGCTCCCAACAAGTTCAATCACAGCAGGGAATGTCCATTAAAATGCCACTATGGAACACAAGATTCTGCGCGCGCCGCTGGCCAGCTTTACCGACTTGTTGCTCGATGCCGTGTGCATGGTCGACGTGGAGGGGCGCTTTGTCTTCGTCAGCGCCGCCTGCGAACGCATCTTCGGCTACACGCAGCAGGAAATGATCGGCAAGCGCATGCTCGACATGGTCGCTCCCGCCGACCGCGCCCGTACCCTTGCCGCCGCGCAAGCCATCATGGATGGCCATGCGCAGACGCACTTTGAAAACCGCTACCTGCGCAAGGATGGCAGCCTGGCGCACATCATGTGGTCGGCCCGCTGGTCCGCCGCCGACCAGTTGCGCGTGGCGGTGGCGCGCGACATCACCTTGCTGAAACAAGCGCAGGCCAAGCAGGCGGCGCTGTACGCCATCTCCGAAGCCATGCAGGCGACGCAAGACTTGCCCGCCCTGCTGCACCGTATCCAGCTCATCATCGGCGAACACTTGCCCGCGCGCAGCCTGACCTTGCTGCTGCATGACGAACACGGCATACAGCCTCCCATGACTTCCCATGCCGAGGACAGCACACCCCAGCCAACGTCGTCCCTGGCCAGCCTGCTGTGCGACGAAGTCCTGCGCAGCGGCCGTCCCCTGCGTCTGCAGGCGGGACAACTGGCTGGCCTGCCGGCGGCGCTGCAAACGGCAGCCTGCGCCCTGTCCTCGTGCTGGCTTGCCGTGCCGCTCTATTCCTCCATGGGCAGCATCGGCGCGCTGGCCTTGCAGGGCGGCCAGGATGCCGTCATCGGCACGGAGCAAGACCAGGATTTGCTGCAATTTGTCGCCAAGCAACTTGCCACCGCCATCGAGCGCCGGCAGTTGCAGACGCAAATGCAGTTCATGGCCATGCACGATGAGCTGACCCGCCTGCCGAACCGCCGCCTGTTCCACGACCGCCTGCACACGGCGTTCGCGCGCGCGCACCGCCAGGAAGGCCGGCTGTCGCTGCTGTTCCTGGACCTCGACAACTTCAAGCGCGTCAATGACGACCACGGCCATGCCTGTGGCGACCTGCTGCTGCAAACGGTGGCGAGCCGCCTGCGCGATTGCATGCGCGAAACCGACACCCTGGCCAGGATGGGCGGCGATGAATTCGTCGTGCTTCTGGAAAGCAATACCGCGCCGGTGGATGTCAGCCTGATCGAGCAAAAGATCCATGCGGCCCTGGCCACGCCGCTGCACCTGGGCAACGGACAGCAATTGCAGATCGCCGTCAGCATCGGCGTGGCCCACTATCCGGAAGATGGCGACACCATGCAACTGCTGCTGCGCCACGCGGACCGGGCCATGTATGCCTCGAAGGTGCTGGCGGCCGCCTCGCGCTAGCGGTCGCCTGCTCCTGGCGATAGTGGCCCTATGCTATACTTTTCGGCGATGCTAAGACTCTTCAAAACATGGCTAATCCTGCTGCTGATCATGACGGTGCCGCTGCAAGCGGCCGCCGCGGGCGCGACGCGGCTGTGCGCGCCGCTCGCTGCCTCGCCTGCCACCGCGATGACAGCGGCCTGCCAGCAGCATGCTGCGCAGTCATCCGCCATGCCTGACAGCGCCAGCACGCCAGAAGACAACAAGACCCCTGCCCAGCACCCCGCGTGCGGCGCCTGCGCCGGCTTTTGCCTGGGCGCGCTGATGCCGCCCTCCCTCGCCCTGCCTGCCGCCGCCTGCACCGGCGCGCAACAAGTCACCATCGCCACGGCCACCTTGCTGGCGGGCTTCATTCCCGACGGCCCGCGCCGGCCGCCGCGACCGCTTTCCGCATAAATTCCAAGCTCGTCCCAAGCAGGCCACCAAGGTGGCCACGATAACCTTACTGCGTCTGAAAGCAATACATGATCAAACATTTCTTGGTGCGCGGCGCTTTCGCCGCCATGCTGGGCCTGCCCACGTTCGCCATGGCAGCCCTGCCCGTCATTGAAGTCTACAAGAGCGCCTCCTGCGGCTGCTGTTCCGCATGGATCAAGCACCTGGAAGCGAACGGTTTTACGGTACGCGCGAAAAATGTCGAGATGCCGGCGCAATACCGCAAGCTGGCCGGCATTCCCGACGCGCTCGGTTCCTGCCACACGGGCCTCGTCAACGGCTACGCCATCGAAGGCCATGTGCCGGCCAGCGAGATCAAGCAGTTGCTGCGCGAGAAACCCAAGGCGAAAGGCCTGGCCGTGCCGGCAATGCCCATGGGTTCGCCAGGCATGGAAGGACCGCGCAAGGATGCGTATGACGTCTTGCTGGTCAAGAGCAATGGCAGCACCGAGGTCTACAAGCACTACCAATAACCCTGAGGGGAAATGAAAAACGCCGCCGGAATCGCTTCCGGCGGCGTTTTTTTATCAGGCAGCAGTCAAGGACGGACTGCCTTCATGACTGCATCAGATGCTGTCCAGCACGGCATTCAGGCTGGCGCTAGGACGCATGACCGCTTCTGTCTTCGCCGGATCAGGCAGGTAGTAGCCGCCGATATCCGTTTCCTTGCCTTGTACTGCTTTCAGCTCGGCAACGATCTTTTCTTCGTTGTCCGCCAGGGCTTTGGCTACCGGCGCAAAATGCGCTGCCAGTTCCGCATCGTCCTTCTGCGCTGCCAGGGCTTGCGCCCAGTACATGGCCAGGTAGAAATGGCTGCCGCGGTTGTCCAGCTCGCCGGTACGTGGCGATGGCGACTTGTTGTTGTCCAGCAGCTTGCCGGTGGCTTCGTCCAGGGTTTTCGCGAGGATTTTGGCCTTCGCATTGCCCGTCTTGATGCCCATGTCTTCCAGCGACACGGCCAGGGCCAGGAACTCGCCCAGCGAATCCCAGCGCAGATGGTTTTCTTCCACCAGTTGCTTGACGTGTTTCGGTGCCGAACCGCCTGCGCCCGTTTCGTACATGCCGCCACCGGCCATCAGCGGCACGATCGACAGCATCTTGGCGGAGGTGCCCAGTTCCAGGATCGGGAACAGGTCGGTCAGGTAGTCGCGCAGGATGTTGCCGGTCACCGAGATGGTGTCCAGGCCGCGGAAGGCGCGTTCCAGCGTGTAGCGCATGGCGCGCGTCTGCGACATGATCTGGATGTCCAGTCCCTTGGTGTCGTGATCCTTCAGGTAAACCTGTACCTTCTTGATGACTTCGTTCTCGTGCGGACGGTAGGAATCGAGCCAGAACACGGCAGGCATGCCCGAGTTGCGCGCGCGCGTGACGGCCAGCTTGACCCAGTCGCGGATCGGCGCGTCCTTGACCTGGCACATGCGCCAGATATCGCCCTCTTCCACCGTTTGCGTCAGCAGCACTTCGCCTGTTTCCAGGTCGGTGATGTTGGCGATGCCGCCTTCCGGCACTTCAAAGGTCTTGTCGTGCGAACCGTATTCTTCCGCTTGCTGCGCCATCAGGCCCACGTTCGGCACGGTGCCCATGGTCTTCGGATCGAAGTTGCCATGCCATTTGCAGAAGCCGATCATTTCTTGGTAGATGCGCGCGAAAGTCGATTCCGGCATGACTGCCTTGACGTCTTTCGGACGGCCATCGGCGCCCCACATCTTGCCGCCGATACGGATCATCGCTGGCATCGACGCGTCGACGATGATGTCGTTCGGCGAATGGAAGTTGGTGATGCCCTTGGCCGAATCGACCATGGCCAGTTCCGGACGGTTGGCGTGGCAGGCATGCAAATCTTTCAGCACTTCATCTTTTTGCGACGCTGGCAGGGTTTCGATCTTGTCGTACAGGTTGCTCATGCCATTGTTGACATTCACGCCCAGCTTGTCGAACAGGGCGGCGTGCTTGGCGAACGCGTCCTTGTAGAAGATGCGCACGCAGTGGCCGAAAACGATCGGGTGCGAGACCTTCATCATGGTGGCCTTGACGTGCAGCGAGAACATCACGCCCGTCTTGAAGGCGTCGTCGATTTCTTTCTCGTAGAACTCCAGCAGCGCTTTCTTGCTCATGAACATGCTGTCGATGATTTCGCCTGCTTGCAGGGAAACCTTCGGTTTCAGCACGATGGTCTTGCCCGAGGCCGTGACCAGTTCCATCTTGACGTCGCGGGCCTTTTCCAGGGTCAGCGATTTTTCGCCATGGTAGAAATCGCCATGGTGCATGTGCGAGACGTGCGTTTGCGACGATTGGCTCCACTCGCCCATCGAGTGCGGGTGCTTGCGCGCATATTCTTTGACGGCCTTCGGTGCGCGGCGGTCGGAATTGCCTTCGCGCAGGACCGGGTTGACCGAGCTGCCGATGCACTTGCCGTAGCGGGCTTTCAGGGCCTTGTCTTCGTCCGTCTTCGCATCTTCCGGATAGTCCGGCAGCTTGTAGCCGCGGCCTTGCAATTCGCGCACGCAGGCGATCAGCTGGCCTTGCGAGGCGCTGATGTTCGGCAGTTTGATGATGTTGGTGTCCGGATTCTGGGTCAATTTGCCCAGTTCAGCCAGGGTGTTCGGGACTTTTTGCGCGTCCGTCAGGAATTCTGGAAATTCAGCCAGTACACGTGCCGCCACCGAAATATCGCTGGAAACGACGTCCACGCCAGCCGGCGCGGTGAATTTTTTGATAATTGGCAGCAGGGAATACGTCGCGAGCAGCGGCGCCTCGTCAGTCAGCGTGTAGATGATTTTGGATTTTTGTGTTGCCATGTTCATTCCCTTGTATGCGGTGATGCCTGGTGGTTAACTTTCTTCATTCCAAACACAGGACGGTTAGCCTTGCTTTGGACGGCTAGTGTGCCGGCGGTGACGCCGTGCTTGCCCACCACGTATTTTAGACTGTCCTGCCGCTGTTTGTGTATCCGATGGCGACGAATCTTATATAAGACAGCAAATATCCGGATCTGAAGGCCCAGGATGGCCATTTTCCGTGCGGAAATGCCCTCCAGGCACGCGCGCGGCATGGTCATGAGCGTGGCAGCAATGACTATGCTAATCATTATAAATCGTAATGATTCTCATTTATAATGTCGTGCATGCAATTCCTCCCTACTAACTTCATACACTCGCCCTCGATGCCCATTCCACAGTCCCCACTCCCCCATCCCCGCCTCACCACCCGGCTGATCCTCGCCGGCCTGCTCGTTGCCAGCGTGACGCCGCAGGCGATCGCCCAGGCGGCGGCCGATGCATCCGCCCCGCTCGCCACCGTGCTGGTGAATGGCCAGGCCGAAGCGGATGCCGGCGGACAGATCGCCAAAAGCGCGCGCGCCGGCCTGCTGGGCGAAAAAGACTTGCTCGATACGCCGTTCAGCGTCAACAGCTACACCAGCCAGCGCATGCTCGACCAGCAGGCGCTGACCCTGGCCGAGGTGCTGGGCGGCGACCCGTCCACCCGCTTCACGGGCCAGATCGGCGGCGTCACGGATTCCTTTTTCATCCGCGGCTTTCCCCTCAACGAGGGTAATCTGAGCGAAGTGGCGTTTGACGGCGTGTATGGCGTGTCGCCCAATTACCACCTGTTTACGGAATACCTGCAAAGCGTGGAAGTGCTCAAGGGACCGGCCGCCCTGCTGTACGGCATGTCGCCGAACGGCGGCGTGGGCGGCGTCGTCAACGCCGTGCCGAAACGCTCGCTGCCGCGCGACCTGACGCGCCTGACCGTCGATTACGGCTCGGGTTCGCAGGCTGGCGCGGCCATCGACGTCAGCCGCCGCTTCGGCGAGGAGCGGCGTTTCGGCATCCGCTTCAATGGCTTGCACCGCCAGGGCCACACACCGCTCGACCACCAGACGTCGCGCGCGGAAGTGGCCGCTGTCGCCCTCGATTACCAGGGACAACGGCTGCGCGCCTCGCTTGACCTGATCGAGCAATACCAGTGGATCGACGCGCCCACGCGCCCCTTCCTCGTGGCCGCGCGCCTGCCCGTGCCGGCAGCGCCCGATGGCCGCCGCAATATCGCCCAATCCTGGGGCTGGTGGAAGTCCAACGACCTGGCCACGCTGGGCAAGCTCGAATACGACCTGAACGACAAAGTCACCGTCTTTGCCGATGTGGGCGGCACGCGCTCCGACGTATCGCGCTATTCGGACCAGACGCCGACCATCACCAGCGCGGCCGGCGACATGACGGTCACGCCCATGAACTGGAAATTCCGCGTGCGGCGCGCCAGCGGCGACACGGGCGTGCGCACGCGCTTTCGCACGGGCGGCATCGAACATGCGCTGGTCGTGATGGGCAATGTCTACCGCGACGAATTTGGCAGCGTGAGCAATTCCGGCAAGCTCATCACTTCGAATATCTACCACCCTGTCGCCGTGGCCGACCCCGGCATTCCCGCCCCGGCACGCGCGCCGAAGCTGTCCGCCTCCACCCTCTCCAGCCTGGCCGTGGCCGACACCCTGGACATGCTGGACCAGCGCGTGCAGCTGACCCTGGGCGTGCGCCGCCAGCTGGTCGAAGCGAAAAACTACCATGCGACGACGGGCGCGCTGACCACGCACTACAAGCAGGGCGCCCTGACGCCGCTGGCCGGCATCGTCGTCAAGCCATTGCGCCACGTGTCGCTGTACGCGAACTATATCGAGGGCTTGAGCAAGGGCGATATCGCGCCGAACATCGCCAGCAACGCGGGCCAGGTGTTCGCTCCCTACAAGAGCCGGCAGTATGAAGTGGGCACGAAGGCCGATTTCGGCGTGGTGCTGGCGACCCTGGCCGTGTTCCAGGTGACTAAACCCAGCGGCCAGCTGTATGGCAAGGTCTACAGCATGGACAGCGAGCAGCGCAACCGGGGCCTGGAACTGAACCTGTCGGGCGCCGCCAGCAAGGCCGTGCGCCTGCTCGCCGGCATCACCCTGCTCGACGGGCGCCTGGTGAAAACCAACAACGCCGCCACCATGGGCAAGCGCCCCGTGGGCGTGCCCACGTCCATGGCCAACCTGGGCGGCGAATGGGATGTGCCGTACTGGCCCGGCCTGACTGCCACGGGCGCCGTCAGCTACACGGGCAAGCAGTTTGTCGACCAGACGAATCTGCAGTCGGTGCCGTCATGGACCAAGGTCGACCTGGGCTTGCGCTACCGCACGGCCATCGCCGGCAAGGCGACGACCTTGCGCGCCGGCCTGATGAACGCGTTTAACCGCCATTACTGGGCCGGCGTGGCCTCGTATGGCACCGTTTCGCAATCGGCGCCCCGCACCGTGCAACTGTCGGCTGCCGTGGATTTTTGACGGGCGCCGGCATCCGGCATCGCCCGGCTGGCGCGTGCACTGCGCGCCAGCCGCAAAGTCAGAAACAATAAAAACAGCAAGAAGCAGACCAAGCCACCGCCGAAGGCGCCAGGACCTACTACTGATCCTGGCATCATCGGCAAACGGCGACACTCCCGCAGCGGCTCGATACGCCGCACCACACCGCATTCCAGTCCTCCCTGCCACCGCCCGGCACACGGCCGCCGCCATCGCGCATGCAGCGCTGCGTGAACACAATCGCAACATCGAACGACAACTACATTGATATTTATCAAATTGAGTGCCCGATGCCTGGGCTACTGTCGGTGCCATCTTTGATTTGAAACAGAAACTCTGCTGCCAAGAATCGACCGTACCAGACACAACGCCAGTTCTCGCCAGGCTTTTCACTCCCCAGCCGATAACGCTCGCCAAGTGCGGTAACACCCTGCGTTCCCCCTCCCTTGCCTACACGTGCTGGGGAAACTTTTGCTAGCGATTTTGCGGCTTTTTGATTAATGAACGTTAAAAAGGAATTTCGTATGAGCACGTATTCTGACATTTGCATCGTTGGCGCCGGCATAGGAGGCTTGACTTGCGCCAACAACCTGATCGACGCCGCCGCCGGCAGGAACCTGCGCATCCGCGTATTCGACCTGAATGCCACCGTAGGCGGCCGCATCCAGTCGCGGAAAATAGATGGCGAGGAAATCGCCGAACTCGGCGCCGCCCGCTACTCGCCGCAGCTGCATCCGCATTTCCAGCAACTCATGCAGGGCAGCGGCTTGCCGCATGCGGTCTACCCGTTCACCGAGGTCATCTCCCACGATAGCGTGCTGGAAGAGCTGAAGGCAACGCTGGATGAGCTGAGCCCGATGCTGAAAACGCATCCGAACGACTCCTTCCTCGAGTTCGTCAGCCATTACCTGGGCGCCGCCAAGGCCAGCCACATCATCAAGGCGACCGGCTATGACGCCCTGCTGCTGCCGATGGTGTCGGCGGCCATGGCCTACGACATCATCAAGAAGCACCCGGAAACGCAGCACTTTACGGAAAACGCCGCCAACCAGTGGCACTATGCCACCGACGGCTACCACGAATTGCTGTGCCAGTTGCAGCACCAGGCCCAGGTCGCCGGGGTGGAATTCAGGCTCGAACACCGCTTGCTGTCCGTTGAAAAATCGGGCGCCGACCATGTGCTCGCCTTCAGCCACCATGGCGACACGCAGATGCACCGCACGCGCCATCTGGTGATGGCCATCCCGCCGTCCGCCATGCCGCGCCTGAACCTGGATTTTCCGAACGCCTGGAGTCCGTTCCAGTACGACTCGCTGCCCCTGTTCAAGGGATTCTTCACGTTCGACACAGCCTGGTGGGATGCGCTGGGGCTGACCGACAAGGTGCTGATGGCGGCAAATCCCCTGCGCAAGATCTACTTCAAGAGCGACAAATACGTGCTGTTCTACACCGACAGCAAAAGCGCCACCTACTGGCGGGACAGCCTGGAGCTTGGTGAAGACGTATACCTGGAGCGTGTCCGCAGCCACCTGGAAGAAGTCCTGCCGCTCGATGGCCAGCCGCTGCCGCAGATCAAGGCCCACTTCCACAAGTTCTGGCCGCATGGCGTCGAATTTTGCGTGGAGCCGGAAGCCGACCACCCGGCCATCCTGCTGCACCGGGACGGCATCATCTCTTGCTCGGATGCCTATACCGCGCATTGCGGCTGGATGGAAGGCAGCCTGATCAGCGCCCAGCACGCCAGCGGCCTGTTGCTGCAGCGGCTGGATCAACGGACGGAAGAAGAAGCTGCCAACGATACCTTCATCACTTCCTCGACCGAGCGCGCATGAGCCTACTTGACTTCCCCCGCCTGCATTTTCGGGGTTTTGCCCGCGCCAATGTGCCGACGGGGAATCGCAATACGCACGGCAACATCGATATCGCCACGAATGCGGTATCGATGGCGGGCGAGGCTGTCGACCTGAGCCGGCCGCCAGCCGAATTCCATGCGCACCTGAAACAGCTCGCCCCCCGCTTCAACGCACAGGGCAAGCCCGATCCGGACGGCATCTTCAGCCAGGCGGCAGGCTATAATTTTTGCGGGAACAACCATTTCTCGTGGGAAAACGCGCGGATCACGGGCGTCCAGCTGCGCGATGGCGAGGTCGATGCCCAGGACGCGCTGGTGGGCGCCAAGCTGGGCCTGTGGGGCCACTACAACGAGTACCTGCGCACGACGTTCAACCGCGCCAGGTGGATCGACAACAACCCGGCGCAGCCCGACACCACGCTGATCTACGCGGGCCAGTTCACCTTGAGCGACAAGCTGGCCACGCCCAATACGCCCACGCTGTTCACGGCCGACATCGCGCAGGCGCACTCGGTGCGCTGGCTCGGCAGCGGCCACATCACGGAACGCAGCGGACATTTCCTGGACGAGGAATTCGGGCGCTCAAGGCTGTTCCAGTTTTCCGTGGCCAAGCAGGACCCGCATTTCCTGTTCAATGCGGACCTGCCGCTGCCGGCCAGTATGCATGCCTTGCAGCAAGCCCTGGCCGACGACGAGGTGCTGGGCCTGACGGTGCAATACTGCCTGTTCAATATGTCGACGCCGCAAAAACCCGATTCGCCCGTGTTCTACGACCTGGCCGGCAGCATCGGCCTGTGGCGGCGCGACGAGCTGGCCACCTATCCGGCCGGCCGTCTGCTGCAGCCGCGCCAGGGCAGCCTGGGGCCGGTGCTGGTGAAAGTGCATGCGGACCGCGTCTCGTTCAACATGCCGACCGCCATCCCCTTCACCACGCGCGACGCGGGCGCCGTCTCGGAACAGCATCCCACGCATGCCCTGGGCGGCAAGCAGGCGCTGGGCGACCTGCTGCTGCATGACGGCGCCGGCACCGTTCTGGCGCGGATTCCCGAGCAGCTGTACCGCGACTACTGGCGCCATCACGGCGTCTTCGACGTGCCGCTGCAGCACGCTGGCGCGGCGCCAGGCTCGCTCAGCCTGGGCAGCGCGCAGGCGCAGTGGGACGAAGCCGACTGGGTGCTGCAATCGGACAGCAACCAGCTGTACCTGGAAGCGCCAAACCGGAACAAGCACGAGCAATTTCCGCAGACCATTACCGTGCAAAGCCGCTTCCGCGGCGAGCTGGCGGCGCCCCCGTCCTTGGCGGAGGCGGAAGACGGCGTGCTGCTGGCCGTGGAGCAGCAACCGTCGCCGCTCGGGCACGGCTACACGGCGCTGACGCTGACGGGGCGCAAGCCGGGCGCGACCCGCATCGTGCTGGGCACAGGCAAGGCAAAGCAATACCTCGGCGTGCGCGTGCTGCCCGACGACTGGGACCTCGACGACGTGCCGGCCGAACAGGTCGACTACGCCTTCCTCTACCGGCATGTGATGAGCTACTACGAGCTCGTGTATCCCTTCATGTCGGACAAGGTCTTCAGCCTGGCGGACCAGTGCAAGTGCGAAACGTATTCGCGCCTGATGTGGCAGATGTGCGATCCGCAGAACCGCGACAAGAGCTACTACATGCCCAGCACCCGCGAACTGTCGCTGCCAAAGTCGCGCCTGTTCCTGAAATACCTGACGCAGGTCGAGGCGGCAGCCGCGGCCAAGGCGGCGGCACCGGAACCGGCCACGCCGCATGCCATCGGCGGCAAGGCGGAGTTGATCGACGAGCTGAAAAAAGCCATCGATCTGGAACTGTCGCTGATGCTGCAATACCTGTATGCCGCGTATTCGATTCCCAATTATGCGCAGGGGGCGGCGCTGGTGCAGTCCGGCCGCTGGCTGCCGGCCGAGCTGGAGCTGGCCTGCGGCGCCGAAGACCGGCGCCGCAACAGCGGCACGCGCGGCGCGCTGCTGGAAATCGCCCATGAAGAAATGATTCACTACTTATTGGTGAACAATGTATTGATGGCGCTTGGCGAACCGTTTTACAGCGGTACCCCGCTGCTGGGCCAGCAGGCGCGCCAGCGTTTCGGCCTGGACACGGAATTTGCGTTCGAACCATTTTCCGAACACGTGCTGGCCCGCTTCGTGCGTTTCGAATGGCCCGACTACATTCCCACGCCGGGCAAATCCATCGCCACCTTCTATATCGCGATCCGCCAGGCCCTGGCCGAGCTGCCCGGCCTGTTCGAAAGCGGCGGCGGCAAGCGCGGCGGCGAGCACCACCTGTTCCTGAAAGAACTGACCAACCGCGCCTATCCCGGCTACCAGCTGGAAGTATCCGACCGCGACAGCGCGTTGTTCGCCATCGATTTCGTCACGGAACAGGGCGAAGGCGTGGCCGTCGATTCGCCGCATTTCGCCTCCTCGCACTTCCAGCGGCTGCGCGCCATCGCCGGCAGGTTTTCGGCCTGCGACAAGCCGTTCGAACCGGCGCTGCCGGCGCTGAAGAATCCCGTGCTGGAAGCGCGCGCGGACTGCAGCGTGGTGACCGATCAGAAGGCGCGCGCGCTGATGCAGCTGTATCAGGGCTGCTATGAACTGACCTTCCTGATGATGGCGCACCATTTTGCGCAGCAGCCGCTGGGCAGCCTGCGCCGCTCGCGCCTGATGAACGCCTCCATCGACATCATGACCGGCCTGTTGCGCCCCCTGTCGGCGGCCCTGATGAACATGCCGTCCGGCCTGCCTGGCCGCCATGCTGGACCGCCCGTGCCCGAGCCGGTCAGCAGCCGGGTCAGCAGCGACTACAGCCTGGGCTGCGACATGCTGGCGCAGAAATGCCTGGCGCTGGCGCAGTACGCGCGCAGCCTGGAGAGCGATGCCATCGGCATGGCGCCGATAGAAATGTTGGAGTTTTTTAATCAGCAACTTACCGATTTATCTCGGGGAAAGATGTCAAGAGAGGCTTGAAATGCATAAAATCATTATCGTCGGCGGAGGCCTGGCAGGCAGCCTCAGCGCCATTTATCTGGCGCAACGGGGGCACGATGTCCACGTTGTCGAAAAGCGCGGCGATCCGCTGCTGGAGAATGCCGCAAACGCCGACCCCGTCAACTCGCGCGCCATCGGCGTGAGCATGACGGTACGCGGCATCAAGGCCGTCCTGGCCGCCGGCATCAGCAAGCAGGAGCTCGACCAGTGCGGCGAACCCATCGTCGGCATGGCATTCAGCGTGGGCGGCCGGCACCGGATACGCGAGCTGACCCCGCTCGAAGGCCTGTTCCCCCTGTCGCTGGACCGCACCGCCTTCCAGCGCCTGCTGAACCGGCATGCCGCCCTGCACGAGGTGAAGTATTACTTTGAGCATAAATGCCTGGATGTCGACCTGGAAAGAAAGATCGTGCTGATCCAGGGCCCGGACGGCGCCTTGCAGAAGCTGCATGGCGACCTGGTCATTGGCGCCGACGGCGCCCACTCTGCCGTGCGGCGCGCCATGCAAAGCGGCATGCGCCGTTTCGAGTTCAGGCAAAGTTACTTCCGCCACGGCTACAAGACGCTGGTGTTGCCGAACGCGGCGGATCTGGGTTTCAGGAAGGATTTGCTGTACTTCTTCGGCATGGATTCCAAGGGACTGTTTGCCGGCCGCGCGGCCACCATCCCGGACGGCAGCATCAGCTTTGCCCTGTGCCTGCCCTACACCGGCACGCCCAGCCTGGGCACGCTCAACCGCGAAGCCATGGCCGACTTCTTCAGCCGCTACTTCGGCACCCTGCCGCCGGACCGTCGCAAGGAAATGCTGGACCAGTTCATGGCGCTGCCCAGCAACGACCTCATCAATGTCCGTTCCAGCACCTTCCACTACAAGGCCAATATCCTGCTGATCGGCGATGCGGCGCATGCCACCGCCCCGTTCCTCGGACAAGGCATGAACATGGCGCTGGAAGACGTTCACGTCTTCGTTTCCCTGCTGGAAAAGCACGGCAATGCCCTGGGCCCTGCCCTGTCCGAATTCACGCAGCAGCGCAAGGTGCAGGCGGACGCCATGCAGGACATGGCGATCGCCAACTATGAGGCGCTGAGCAATCCGAACCTGATTTTCTTCCTGCAGACGCGCTACACGCGCTACATGCACAAGAAATTCCCCCGTGTTTATCCGCCAGACATGGCGGAGAAACTGTACTTCACATCGGTTCCTTACGATGAATTGCAGCAAATCCAGAAGAAACAAAACGTTTGGTACAAACTTGGAAGGGTAAATTAATGAAAATTCTCGTCATCGGCGCAGGCCCCGCAGGACTGCTCTTTGCCAGTCAAATGAAACAGGCCCAGCCCAGCTGGGATATCAGCATTACGGAAAAAAACACCCCGGAAGAAGTGCTGGGCTGGGGCGTGGTGCTGCCGGGGCGGCCGCCGCGCCATCCCGCCAATCCGCTCTCCTACCTGGAGCAGCCTGAACGGCTCAATCCGCAGTTCCTGGAAGAATTCAAGCTCGTGCATCACGACCAGCCCAACCTGATGAGCACCGGCGTTACCCTGTGCGGCGTCGGACGCCAGGCCCTGGTGCAGGCACTGCGCGCCAAGTGCGTGGCGGCCGGCATCGCCATCCGTTACGAAACGCCGCCGGCGGACAAGGCGCAGCTGGAAGCCGAGTACGACCTGGTGGTGGTATCGAATGGCGTCAATTACAAATCGCTGGAATTGCCGCCAGCACTGGCGCCGCACATCGATTTCGGCCGCAACAAATACATCTGGTACGGCACCACCCAGCTGTTCGACCAGATGAACCTGGTGTTCCGCAGCAATGAGCACGGCATTTTCATCGGCCATGCCTACAAATACTCGGACACGATGAGCACCTTTATCGTCGAATGCAGCGAAGAGACCTACGCCAAGGCCGGGCTGGAGGCGCTGTCCGAGCGCGATGCCGCCGCGTACATCGCCAAAACGTTCAAGGCCGAACTCGGCGAGCATGGACTGCAGAGCCAACCGGGCCAGGGCTGGCGCAACTTCATGACCCTCAGCCACGACCAGGCCTGCGACGGCAAGTTCGTCCTGCTCGGCGATGCGCTGCAATCGGGGCATTTTTCCATCGGCCATGGCACCACCATGGCGGTGGTGGTCGCCCTGCTGCTGGTCAAAATCCTCAATACCGAAGACGGCAAGGCCGCCGCACTGGACAGTTTCAATGCGCGTGCCGTGCCCCTGGTGCAATTGTTCAAGGAGCACGCCAACAGCAGCCGCCTGTGGTTTGAAAGCGTGGGCGAACGTATCGAACTGAGCAATGAAGAGCTGACCGCCAGCTTCGACGCCCGCCGCAAGGACTTGCCGTCGCTACAAGAAGCGCTGATGGCCAGCCTCGGCTACGCGCTGGGCCGCTAAGGGAGATACCATGCCGACACACGTCTCCCCGCCGCTGCTGCCGATGCAATGGAGCAGCGCCTATGTTTCCTACTGGACGCCGATGCAGGCGGATGACCAGGTCACCTCCGGCTATTGCTGGTTCGACTATGCGCGCAATATCTGCCGCATCGACGGCCTGTTCAACCCCTGGTCGGAAAAGGAACATGGACACCTGCTGTGGATGTCGGAAATCGGCGACGCCAGGCGCGAACAAAGCCGCAAGCAGAAAGTGGCCTACGCAAGGCAAGCGGAGGCGGCTGGCGAGCAGCTGCAGGGCACGGCGCTGGCCGATGAGGTGACCCCGTTCCATGAGCTGTTCCTGCCGCAGGCGGTGCTGCTGGACGGCGGTGCCCGTCACGACGGCCGCCACACCGTGCTGGGCCGGGAGGCGGACGCCTGGGTAGTCGAGCGGGCGGGCAAGCCGCCATCGCTCTTTTACCTGGAGGCCGGTGGCAACCGCCTGCTGCGCATGGTCACCGGCAATGACCCGCAGCACCTGTCGGTACGCGACTTTCCCAACCTGTTTGTCGGCGACATTCCGGACAGCGTCTTTACGTCTTGCAACACCTGACCGGGCCGTGGCGCGCGCAAGGGCCGCATGCGGCCGGAGCGCGCGCCACGCCTGGCAAGTGTTTTTGTTATTACTCTCGAAGGATATTGATATGCCGCTGGTTGTTTACATTTTGGGGTTGACGATCTTTTCGTTAACGACATCCGAATTCATGGTGGCGGGTATGATGCCGTCGCTGGCCCTGGCCATGGACGAACCGGTGACACGGATCGGCTATCTGATCTCGCTCTACGCCATGGGCATGGTCATCGGCGGACCGCTGAGCACCATTGTCCTGCTCAAGCTGCGCGTACCGAACAAGAAGGGACTGCTGTGGCTGCTTGGCTTTTATGTCCTTGCCCAATCCGTTGCCGCGTCCGCCACCAGCTATGACATCCTGGCCATCGCGCGGGTGGTCACGGGCGTGGCCGCCGCCACCTGCTTTGGCCTGTCCCTGGCGATCTGTGCCGAAATCGTCGCTCCCAACGCGCGCGGACGCGCCGCCGCCGTCGTGATCGGCGGCCTCATGCTCGCTTCGGTGGTGGGCGTGCCGGTCGCCACGCTCATCGACCAGCACCTGGGGTGGCGCGCCAGCTTCTGGCTGGTGGTGCTGCTGGCGCTATTGTGCCTGGCGCTCATCACCATGCTGGTGCCGCGCGCCAAGCCATCCGAAGTCGTCAGCCTCGGCAATGAACTGGGGGAGTTCCGCAACCGCCACCTGTGGGCAGCGTACGCCAGCAGCGGCCTCATCATCGGCGCGATTTTCGCGGCGTTCAGCTATTTCGCGACCATCCTGACGGAAATTACCGGTTTTCCAGCATCTTCAATCCCCTGGCTGCTGGGCATCTACGGCGTCGCCAACGTGGTGGGCAATGGCGTGGTCGGCCGTTATGCGGACCGCTACACCACCGTCATCATGGTGTGGGGCATGGTCATCCTGAGCATCAGCCTGGCGCTGTTCGCCGTCTTTGCGCACGACAAAACCATCAGCGTCGCCTTGCTGGTCGTCACGGGCCTGGTCGGCATGTCGATGAATCCCGCCATCATCGCCCGCGTGATGAAAACGGCCCATCCGGGGCCGCTGGTCAACACGGTGCACACGTCCGTCATCAACATCGGCCTGGGCGCCGGTTCCTGGCTCGGCGGCCTCGGCATCGCCGCCGGCTACGGCTTGCGCTCCCCGCTGTGGGTCGGTGTCGCACTGGCCGTGCTTGGCCTCATCAGCTTGCTGCCCTACCTCGGGCACAGGTCGCGCGATTCGGTGTTGTCGCATTAGCGGCTGACGGGCGGCTGGCATTGCCAACCGCCCGTCAGCCCAGCCCCGATGCGGAACGCCTTGTTTCCATCGCGGGATGCTGCTGCGTCATCGTTTCGTTCCTGAGCGGACGGCAACCTGTCTTGACGGCCACGCCCAATCCCGGCAAGATCATGCCGCTGGCGGACAAGCTGCCGGCAACAGCTACCCTCTAGCACTGGAGCGACCACCATTGGGCCAGGAATATTCCACGGCGATGCGCGACCTGCTTGCCGCGCGTGACATCAGGCATGCCCGCACGCCCCCCGTCAGCGGGCTGACGCGGCAGCATTTCAGCGTCGCCAGCGAGCACAAGGAACTGCAGCTGCTGGCCTGGCGCGATTATCTGGGCCGGTTTCTTGACTTGCAGGTACGGCGCCAGCAGTTGGACAATGGATTTCACGCAGAACTCGACACTTACCTGCTGCCGGACATGGCGTATCTGGATAGCCGCACGGATGCGGTGACCCAGCTACGCAGCAATCAGCGCATCTCTACCGACAGCATGCGCGATTTCGTCTTTCACATCGCCGTGCAGGGCATTATCGAGACCAGCACGGCACGCCCCAGCGCTAAAGCGCTGCAATACACGCCAGGCATACTGGCCCTGGACATGAATCAGCCCATGAGCATGGCGCGGCCGACGCGGGCGCATGTACTGGCCTTCTTCCTGCCCCGTGCCGCGGTCAGCGCGCACCTGCCCGATGCCGATGCCATCCACGGCCGCATCGTCGGCTATACCACGCCGCTGACGCGCATGCTGCCGGGTTACCTGAAGATCCTGTGCCAGCGCCTGCCAGCGCTGCCGGCAGACCAGCAAGAGCAGACGATACGCACCTGCGCCCGCCTGATCATTGCAGCATTTGCCAAGCAGCAGCGCCTGGAAGAGCATGGGCGCGCTGCCGCCCGCGCTGCGCTGCAGGGACAGATCGAACACTATATCCAGGCGAACCTGCACGAGGAACACCTGACGCCGGACGGCGTGATGCGGGCATTCCCCGTCGCCCGATCGACCATCTACCGCCTGTTTGAATCCCAGGGAGGCCTGGCCGCCTACATCCGCCATTGCCGCCTGCGCGACGCGGCACATGAACTGACCAGCATGCGCCATCTTGCCGTGACGCAGATCGGACTGGGACTGGGATTCAACAGCGCCTCCGATTTCTCACGCGCATTCAGCCGCGCGTATGGCATGTCGCCGCGCGACTACCGTGAACAGTTCGGAATGATATTTCCTCAAAATAATATTTTGAAAAAGTGAAACAGGGTGTCAAGTCGGCGTGAACCAGGGAGGGAGAATCAAGCTCCCTACACGCCCGCGACAGTTGCGGGGCCGGTTCCTACTCTCGACGGAGTTCAGCGCCCATGCTTAACGACAACAACGATGCCAGCGACGCCACCCTCGCTCTGGCGCCATACAATGAAAAGGCGAACGCCGCCATCGTCAAGGCGGTACGCGCCAGTGACTGGACAAGGACGGCGGTGCGCTACGGTGAAATTTGCTTGACTTTAGGCAAGCCGGAGGAGTTCACCGAAGTCTGGAGCCAACTGGACCTGAGCAAGTTCCCCCCCGATCTGAATAACATGCCGTGGATCGGCCTTTACCAGTTCACGGGCAGCGGGCAGCGCGATGCGAATTGCCTGCCTGTCGGCGATATTGCGGTATCCACCAGACTGGCTCCGCCGTATCAGCCGCCCCGGGCGTCTCCCATGTTTTACCTGTCACCGTGCCCGGAAGCAACGCCGTCCGCCCTCGGTCCCGCATTGGCGCATCCGACGGGGTTCCGTTTTCTGGTCAATGACAGGGGCTCCAAAAACCCCAGGGACATCTGCTACTGGCAACCCATTGCGCCGGATGGCTATTACGCGCTTGGCATCTGCTTTAACCCCAGGGAGCCGGACATAAGCAAGTATTGGTGCGTAAGAAAAGACCTGTGTATGTCCGTCGACAAGATCCGGGTATGGCAGGAACACGGATGGCAAGGCAGCGGCAGCGTGGAAGCGCCGAAGGCACGGCCGGACAAATGGAAGGATGTTCAGGATGGATACGTCCTGTTGTCGCCGCTGGCGTATACCTATGGCAGCTTGCCGGCATTTTACCTGCGCCTGCCCATGGCCTGCCTCGACGTGGAGCCATTTGATTTTCCCGCCCCGCAAAAGCCGGAGCTGGACCCGGCAATTGTGGTCAACCACAAGCTGAAGGCCGGCTTGAGCCCTGTCGTGATCGTGCCGTTTACCGCCATCCCCGGTGATGCCAGCAACGTACCCGACCAGCCTTACACGTCGCCCTTCTACTTCATCGCCGCCCAGCCTTACTATTTTTGCTACAACGTTTTATCGCCGACCGGGGGCGGCACCACGACGACAACCTACCGCGTGGGCGTGACGAAAGAAGAATCCACGACCTTCGAGCGGTCGACGTCGATCACCACGAATGTCGAGGTCGGTGCCGTGTTCGAAGGTCCCAGCGCCTCGGCATCCCTCTCCATGACCAACACGTTTTCATTGACGCAGCTGAGCGGCCGCACGGAAGAGACCAGCGTCGAATACTCGGAACAGCTGATCTTCAAGGAGACAGCGCGTGTATGGCAATGGCAATTGCTGACCGACCTGGTGGTGACGCGCTCGGATGGGACACAGATCAGGCCGATCGCCTACCGGAATCAGGACCGGACCAACATTCCCCCACCGGACAAGGCGAGCCCGCCGGAAGCCATGAAAAATTGAATCGCCTTTCTTTCCCAGCAGTACAACAGTGTGTTTGACATTTCTCATCCAACCAGGAGGTTCATATGAAACTGCAACGTCTGTTTTGCCTTGTCGCCTTGATTTCGGCCGTATCGATGGCGGGTGCCGCCAGGCAGGACAAGGAAACACCCAAGGAAAATGCGGCGGCCGGCCCGGCCACCGCCAAGGCAGAGAAGGATGCCGCCGCGGACCAGGTAGGCCACGCCCCTTGCTGGTCCGCGCGGCAATGCAGCGGCAAATCCAGGCCCAATTTCACGATTGAAGCGTGCAGGCGGGGCAGCTTCGGCAAGTCGTGGGGACTCGCTCCCGGTCCGGGCTGCAGGACTTTCTGACGACGATGCCTGAGCCTGTCCTGCCTGGCGGGCAACCTGGCCGCGTGTATTGCGCCGTTCTAGTTGCTGACTGGTCTTATGCGCCCCGCCCGAGTCGCCAGCCAGCACAGGATGGCGCCGCCGCACACCATCGCCGAGCCTTGCCAGAAGGCCAGTGACAGCGGCGTGCGCAGCAGCAGCGACGACAGCGCGGCGGACAGCACGGGGATGAAATACGAGGCGCCGGCCAGGATCGTGACGTTGCCGTGCAAAATGCCCACGTTCCAGGCGCCGTAGCCAAAACCCATGGCGCCGGCGGCCAGCAGCAGGTAGATGACGGCCTCGGAAGTAAACGCCATGGGGCCGCCACCTTGCAGCAGGTATTTGATCCACAAGCTGATGGAAACGAGGATAAAGAACAGCGTCACGCCATTCTTGCCCTGCGCGATGCGCGCCGTCACGGTGCAATATGCGGCCCATATCAGCGCGCCGGCAAAGGCCAGGCCATAGCTGAGCGGGTTGCCGCGCACGTTGGCCACGGTGCCGGCCAGGTCGAAGCCCTGTTCGCCGCCCAGTACCCAGCAGATGCCGGCGACGGACAGCAGGAAACCCGGCACGATGAGGAAATTGCTCTTCTGTCCATTGAACACGATGGCCGCGACGATGGTGAAGGTTGGCCACAAATAGTTCACCATGCCAACCTCGATGGCCTGTCGCGCCGTGCCAGCATAACCTATCGACAGCGCCAGGCACAGTTCATAGGTGACGAACAGCAGGCTGCCCCAGACCAGATAGCGGCGTGGAAATTCGCCCGGCCGCGTGTAGCCCACGGACAGCAGCAGAAACACCGAGGCCACGCTGTACATCATCGCCGCCCCGCCCGTGGGTCCCAGCAGGTCGGTGACGCTGCGGATCAGCCCGATAATCGAGCTCCACAGCAGAATGGCGCCCAGCCCGGTCAGGGTGGCCTTGTTGGTATTTTTCATGTTCATGTCATTCAGGTGATGCAATCAAACGCCCGGTGTCGTTCGCGAAGGCAATTCCGGTGACAATTGTTGAGATTCCATCAATTATTTGTCGATACTATGTCTTTTAATAACTAAACTTAAACAGGTGCATTCATGTCCGTTCCCAAGTTAGTGTCCGCCAGCCTCACCGTGTTGTTCTGCGCCACCGCAGCCGCCGGCACGCCAGCCTACCAGCCCTTCCCCAAGGGCTATGGCTATCTGGAACCGGCGGAAACCCGCGCGCTGCAGACGGCCGTAAAGACTGGCGACAACGCCGTCGTGCGCGCGCACGGGTGGCGTTTGTGGGCGGGCATCATGCAACCGGCCTCTGGCCTGGACTGGCCAGTCTGGTACACCTGGCCCAACGGCACTGACGCGTTTGCCGACACCGCGGCATTGACCGCCACGGCGGCAACCGACACGGCGGGCGCGAAGCCATCCAAGCGCCACATGGGCCGCCTGGGCGCAAGCACCTTGACTCCCGTCAACCTGAAAAACACGCCAAGCTACCCGATTCCGGAACAGGTCATCAAGGCCTATCCGCGCGCCATCACGTACGCAAAGGATGGCAAAGTCAGCGGCATCCTCGATGGCATCCACTTCGCGTTCAACGGCGATATCATGATCGCGACGGAATCGCTGAGCAAAGAAGCGCTCGATTTCATCCGCGATCCCAAACAGCCCGTCTACAAGAAAAGCACCCTGGACGCACTGTACAGCAAGGACGACCCTGCCAAGCGCGTGCATAACCTGAATGCGCCAGCCAGCTATGTCGTGACCAAACACATGTATTGGCCAGTGAAAGCCAAGGGCCTGACCGCCTTGCCCGTGTGGCACGACGACTTCAACGCCAAATATACCGGTTATGCGGGCTACGAACAGTGGCATACCGCCGTTGCCATCGACCCGGACGGCAAGCAAGTCGGCCAGATGGCGAAGGTCAGCTACCTGCATGGCGTGTACAAGCACGGCGGCACGACGCCATGGCCAAGCATCACCAAACTGGCCAAGGTGTACGGCTTGCAGGACTTCTACCACCACAAGGTAAGCGACGCCGACTGGGCCAGTTTCGACGATGCCGACAAGGCCATCATCAACGCCGCCAGCTACTGGCTGAACGGCCAGCCATTCGGCGCAGGCGACTACCTGGTCACCGTCGCCATGCACATCAATACCAAGGAAATTCCCAGCTGGAGCCTGCAAAGCGTGTGGTGGTCGGACCGCCCCGACAGCATGCCATACGCCGCCAACCGCCCGGCCGACATCCAGGCTACGGGGCCATGGAAACACTATCTGCTGACGGAAGCCTACGGCATCCCGGAAAAAGGCAATCCGGCACTGCTTCCCGTCGCCACCAACCCGTACATCGAACTGGTGACGCACCCCGTCGGCACCAGCTGCTACACCTGCCACGCCAACGCGGGCTGGCCCAGCAGCTTTAAAGCCATGACACCGGGCGTGGCCAGCTATCAAAATCCACAATGCCCGAACCTGCGCGCCTCGCTCAACCCCAGGAGCTCCTGTCTGGCACCGTTCACCCTCACGGATTTCCAATGGATCATCCCGGATCGGGCGGTGGGCAATTAAGTAGGTCGTGGGAAATTATTGTGAAGTTATGACGAACAGAACCGGATGCTCTGCAAGGCGCCCGCTGCGACGCAGTGCAAGCACTGCTAGCAGCGGGCAACACCGCAGAGCGCCGGTTATGGAAGTCAGAAATGACAATAATTTATTACGCCCTACTTAGCATACGCAAGAAATTGCCGCAGTGTGGCTTGATGCCGGGAGGCGCATCCTGACGATGCCGGCCGCCCCCTGAACAGTCATCTTTTCCCATACGCCATCATCCCGCCGAGTTCCTGGCCGCCCTGATCAACAGCCAGCCCATGGTTTTTCATAGCCGCTACTCTCTGGTGCAAGATGGCGCGCCGGCATGACGTCGAGGTAAGGTCCGTCGATGTCTGTACGAGCGGATGGGAAGCATGCCTGGAGCCGATGGCGGACGGCAGACTGGCGGTACGCCTTGGTTTGAATAATATCAACGGGATGGTGAAAGAGGCGGCCTGGCGCATCGAGGAAGCCCGCGCTGCAGCCCCCTTCAAAAACACGCGCGATGCGGGGGACATGAAGGCCTTGGCGTCGGCCAATGCCCTGGTAACGCTGACGGGCAACCGGCGCATGGCCATGTGGGATGCCGCGGCGAGCGTGCCGGAGCGGGATTGGATACACGCGACGACCATTGCCGAACCCGTGCGGGAGCTGGCGCCGCCCACGGAAGCCGATGGCATCGTGGCGGACTACCGGCATGTCGGCCTGACACTGGGCCGGCATCCGCTCGCTCTCTTGCGCGAGCGCCTCAATAAAATGCGCTTTGTGCCGTCAGATATCCTGAACACCTTCGGCGCTGGCCAGCTGGCCAGCTGGCCAGGGGCTGCGTACCATGACGTGAAGGTATGACGTACATGCTGTTTCCTACGTGGTAATCAATGGCAAAAAGGTCTGCTTTGGAGCTATTGTGTTGAAGAAGTCAAACGGCAACAATTTCTGGAGGTCTCAGACCTTCAGGCAATCGCTGATCGTTCAACAGCGGCAGTTCTGGCTAGTCTAGGCGGGCAGGATTTCTATCGTAACGTCAACGTACCCGCGTTTTTCAACACAATAGGCCATAAGCGGTCACTCGTGCGAGCAAGAAAAAATGGAAGATAAAATAATGCTCTTGCGGAAGATTCAATCAGCTATTCAGCAGATTCAGCCTCTGGCAGCGAAAGGCTGGCCACCTGGGCAATCTATCCTACGACAACTAGGTTGGAGTGAGGGATTTGTGTCTGGAGGTCCTTCCGACCCAGCGCCAGGGCCGCTGTCCATGGGATTGATTGCCACTCGCGAACTCGACATGTACGGCGACAATCCCGATCTCGCCTTGTTGATCAACGATATCCAAGACGCTGTGAATTCAATTCATTGATCCGCCTACTTCGGTAATTCCATGACCGCTTCGGGTTGCAGAGCAGACATTCGGCTATGCGGCCGCGTTCTTCAATGCGATTTTCATCTTGAGCCGCTCCCGACTCCTTCCAACCGCACCTGTATCAATTCCAGTAAAGCCCGAACCCGCGCAGTCACGGAATGACGATGGCTGTACACGCCAAGCAATTGCAGCGGCGCAGGGCACAGGTCCAGCGGTACTTCCTGCAATCGGCCCGCGGCAAGATCTTCCTGGCATGGATAGGCCGCCACTATCGCAAAGCCGATGCCTTGCCGCGCGCCCGCCAATGCCAGTTCTCCGCTGTTAACGCGATAGCGGCTACGCACGGATACCTTCACGATTTCGCCTGTGGCGTCGAGAAACTGCCAGGGCTGACCCTTTAACGCACTCAAGGTGGTAATGCAAGGCAATGACCTAAGTTCGCGCACTTGGCGCGGTATCCCAGTTTTGGCTAGCAGGGCCGGCGCCGCAACCACGATGCTGGGCAGCGTAGCGAGTTCGCGGGTGATGAAGGTACTGTCGTCCTGGCGCCCACGATGGAAGACGATGGACAGGTCCATGTCTTCCCGGAGAGCTTCGAGACCGGTCAGGCGCGTATCGCATTCCAGCTCGACGCCGGGATGGAGGCTGCAGAATTCGGCCAGGATAGGAGCTAGCAGCCTTGGCGCTTCGCCTGGCATGCACATCCTTAGGGTGCCGCGCAGTTCACGCTGCACTGCGCCAAGCTCTTCCTCGGTGGAGAGTAAGGCGTCGAGCAAGGGTTTTGCGCGTTCGTAGAGTAGCCTGCCAGCTTCCGTCATGCGCAGATGGCGAGTGCTGCGTTCCAGCAGGCGGACGCCCAGCATGCGTTCCAGCGAGGCGACGTGGCGGCTGACGTTAGAAGATGGCAGGGTCAGCAGGCGTGCCGCGCCGGCAAAGCTTTGTTCATCGACGACCGCCACGTAGACACGGACGGTATTCAGGTCGAGGGCATTGCGCATGATTATCCCGATTAAGGTATGAAAGCTGCCCATTTTCACATACTAGTACTCCACAGTGGCGGAATTTAAGATGCCGTCTCGTCCGATGTATCGCCGTCGGCGGCGCGTCGGGACGGGTTGAATAGGAGAGCTTCAGCATGGAAATCGGAATACTTGGCGGCGGCATTGCAGGCTTGAGCGTAGCGCTTGCCTTGAGCAAGCTGGGGTACAGTCCCCGCGTATATGAGCGCCGGGCGGGGCCTGCGACGATGGGGGCTGGCGTTACGCTCTGGCCCAACGCCGGCTTTGTGCTGGAGGAACTGGGGCTGCTGCAAGACATCGCTGCAGTGGGAGGCCGGCCAGTGGCCATGCACCGCCAGGATGCCGCGGGCAATTCTTTGGGGGGCATCGATATTGCGCTGCTAGACCAGATTATGGGACATCCGACCCATACGATTTTGCGCCGGGACTTGCAGGCGGTACTGCTGGATCATGCGGCACAGGCCGGGATACCGGTAGAATTCGGGCATCGGGCGGTGGCGATCGACCTCGATGCTAGCGGCAAAGCCGTGGCGCGGTTCGAAAACGGGGTAAGCATTCGTCCGGATCTGCTGATCGGCGCCGATGGCCGCATAGACTCGGTGGCACGCCGGTTCATCGCGGGGGACAACACGCCAATTTATCAAGGCTTCGTGAACTGGGTGGGTGTGGCGCAGGGAAAGAGTGCCTTGGTGGACGATATCGCGATTCAGGATTATTGGGGTTCGGGTGATCGCTTCGGTTGCGTGGCGGTCCGGCCGGATTTGGCCTACTGGGCGGCGGCGCAGGCACGGCCATTGCCGGGGGCGACGCCCGCAGCGGTTATGCGTAAGGAGATTGAGGATCTGTTCGCGGGATGGCCGGAGCCAGTCACCCGCATCATCCAGGCGACACCGGCGCATGCCATCCGACTGATTGCCGTGCACGACTTGGAGCCGCTGCACGCGTGGAGCCGGGCCAATGTACTGCTCGTGGGGGATGCGGCGCACGCGCCGTTGCCGACATCTGGCCAGGGCGCCTGTCAGGCGCTGGAAGACGCCTGGCATCTGGCGCGGTGTCTGGTTGGGACGGACGGCTGCCTAGATGAAGCCTTGCTGCGCTTCGCGGAGATCCGCGGGCCGAAGACCGCGAAGCTGGCCGAGCAGGGTCGCGTTTTCGCGCGCGGTCTGTTTGCCACTGATCCTGAAACCTGCCGCATTCGCAATGATCGCGCCAAGGCGTCCGATCCCTTGCGTGACGTGCATGCCTTGGCAGCAGGATGGGCGCAGGGTTTGCCAATGGCCGGCTGCACGGATGGCACGCCGGTGGACAGCGTTGGCTCCGGCAGTCTGTACCGTCTCTGAAAGACTATGCCAACGTAGACACCGCATAGCGTCTCCGGCCGCGAGACGCCTCACTATTGAGCGAGCCTGGCATTTTCGGACTGAATCGCCATCAGTAGCTTAGACTCTCCTGATGCATGGTTGTCGAAAGAAGAAGAGCCGATGATCGTGTTAGGGTCTGGGGTCTTGCCAGGCGCCGGTGTGCGATCTCGTAGCTGCCTGATCCAACGACGAGATCGGGTCTGGCCTGTCTATCTCCCCTGCCCTGCTGAGACTCCTGCCGCGTTTTAGCAAAAGCCGGCCTTTGAATCGCCACCAGTAGCGCATGCAAGGCGCTCTACTGTTGCATGAAGGATCTTCTTCATGCAGCAGCCCTAAAGAGGCGCAAGATCGCCGCCACGGTACGCGGCGGTGGCCTGTCGTGGGAGACCGGGCGGCAAGGCGGTCTTTCAATCATCTGAAGATCCCACCGGAAACAGATGTTCAGCCATGAAATCAACGAACGCCCGGACTCTGGGCAACACTTGCCGATTAGACGGCCACAATAGCCAAAAGGTACTGGACGAACCGGCCCATTCGTCCAGCACCGTCACCAGCTCTCCGCGATCCAGGGCCGGCCTGACGGCGAAATCCGGCAGGTAGGCAATGCCGTGGCCCTGGATGGCCATATGCCGCAGGGTCTCGAGGTGATTGCTCGTCATGCTTGCCGCGGGGCGCATGTCGACGTCCTCGTCGCCGCGCCGCAGGCACCATTTTTCCAGCAGGCCGGTGCTTGGGATGCGATGCAGCAGGCAAGCGTGCCGGGCGATGTCCTCGGGCCGTTCGGGCGTACCGTATCGCTCAAAATAGCGTGGCGCACCCACGCAGACAAAGCAGCTGACCCCCAGGCGCTTGCTCATCAGGCGGGAATCGCTCAAGTCTCCCGTGCGCACTACCGCATCGAAACCTTCGTCCACGACGTCCACCAGCCGGTAGCTGAAATCCAGGTCGAGTTCGATCTGCGGATAGTGGCTGGCAAAGGCCGACAACACTGGCCACATCAATCCGCTGACCAGCGGCAGGCTCAGTTGCGCATCGCGTTGTCCGACTGCATCACGCCGTCGCGCTTGAATTGCCACCAGTAGCTTAGATTCTCCTGCCCCATAGTCCTTGAAAGATGAGAAACCGATGGATCGTGTTAGGTCCTGGGTGTTCTGCCAGATTCCTGGTGTGCAATCGCGTGGCTACCTGATCCACCAATGTGATCGGGGTTGGGTCTATCTCCCCTGCCCCGCAGAGACTCCTACCGCGCGCTAGCAAAAGCCAATCCGGCTTTGGCGGGCTCCGGTAGGATCTCTTCCATGGCTCAACACCTTGCAACGTTATAGCTGAGGTTTTGCGGGGCGCCGACTTTGACTTGATGCGTTGGCGGTAGATCGACAAAGTATTCCGTCATCTCCGATCGATCCAAATTTTGCGCAGCACGGCTTTACCCTGAGCATCTACGCCATGCACCTGAAAAACGTTCTTTGCTAGGTCAATGCCTGCAGTAGTAATCTCATTAGAACCTTCCGCGATACCGCAAGAAGGTTGATGTCGTTCAAAAGTCCGCATATCGGGGCAGCAAGTCTTGATCGACTAATCGGATTTCGATGGAGTTGGCGATCTTGACGTGCTCGGGATTCTCGTCCGAGAATGGCGCGTCGGTGACACTGACGATGATTGTGCCAATCTGCTTCTTGTCGGCTCCCAGAACCGGCACTAGCGCGCGAGCCTCGGGTACTTGCTGAACAGTGAGTACCCGAGGCAGGTACAACATCCAGCCGATTCCTGGGCGGTCTTTGAAAACCTTTTTGTCAAAGTAGCCGGCCGATTCAATCGTCACGAGGGTGGGATGCCAGAGTACTATGGACTTGTGAATTAGGCTTGTGACGAGTTGCCAATCTTTTGCGAAGGCGCCAGGCTTTGCACGCAGTACCACCATACTTGTTTCCGGTATCGGTCGGCCAACGTACTGAACAGACGCACCTTCGCTGCCGTCGCGGCCATTCCACATGCTGACGATACGCGGGTCCACATCGTGCTTCAAGGACTCAGCCAGCACTGCAATTGCTGCTGTGGTCGGGCCAGCAGGCCCAAAGACTTTGTAAAGGAGCGCTTCTGCTTTTGTGTTGCCTTTGAGAAGCCATCCATCCAATATCGGTGAACAAGCAAGAAGCTCAGGCACGAGCCCATGCAGTTCATCCAGCATCGTCTTGATCTCAAGCGCGCTGGCATGACGGAATATGGTGGTAAATTCGTAGGGACGTTTCATGGATTGAATACCGTTTCGATTGGAAGCCGCATGGTCATGAGTGCTTTTGAGAAAAACCGATAACTTTTAGATTGCATGAAGTACCAGCGGAGTTGAACCGGTGGCATCGCCCACTATCGCCAGCATTCCTTGGAGTTCAAACGCGCATTGGTGGCGCTGCCGCTGCTACCGTGCGCCTCGGTAGCTCGCACCGCCCGCGAACACGGTTTCAATGCCAACCAGGTGTTCAGCTGACGCCGTCTTTACGAGCAAGGGCGCCTCGGCGTACCCGTGTTAATGCGTGACGATGTGATCGGTCGGCGGGGAGTGACCAGCGTAAAGCTGGTCGCACCCATAGTTCCAGAGAGGGGACGGTCGAAGCGTCGAAGTAGGCGGCGTGCCCGTCTCTTACTAAGGCCGTATCAAATCCGGTCAGCGTGCAGTTACTGCAGATTAGGACGATGTACCAAAGGCCACTTGACTTGACCTTGTTGTCGAACAGTGATTATCCCCTGCATGGCAGGATATTTTCGTACCATCGAAGTGAGTTATCCTTCGTCAAATATCGACATAGCGAGGCAGCAAGTCCTGATCGACCAGACGAATTTCAATGGCATTGGCGATCTTGACGTGCTCAGGATTCTCATCATTGAAAGGCTCGTCGTTGACACTTACGATGATGGTGCCGATCTGCTTGTCTTTACCTTGCTCGCCCGTCGCCATGACGGGTACCAAGGCACGGGCTTCTGGCACTTGCTGAGTCGTCAGTACACGCGGCAGGTACAACATCCAGCCAACACCTGGACGATCTTTGAAGACTTGTTTTTCAAAATAATCGTTACGTGCAACTGTGATCAATACCGGCCGCAGAGAACCCGCGATAATGGACAGTAGCTCTTTCACTCCATGTATGCCAAGCCGTTTCGCCCCGACGCCTTTGTAGCTGATCTTAAACGACCAAGCGGGCCAGTCACTGTCGCTAAACCCAAGCGCCATAGTCGCGCCCTCACCCTCTCCGAGTTCGCCATTCCAGGCGCTGAGAAATCGGAATTTCTCACCCTTGAACTGCGTCTCAAGTACGGCTTCGGCCGCTGTGGTGAGCTCTCCCGAAGCGTCGAAAACCGGATACAGAAACGACTTCTCTTTAGTATCCTGCGACAAAAACCAGTTCTTTCCAAGCGCCTCGGTTTTCTGCAAGAAACGGGCTACCATTGCGATTTTTTTGACGGCAGGTCGGAACGCAATGGATGGGTTCACAGTATCACGTTTAAATAAAGATTTTATTATCATGTTATGGAATGTAAAAAGTGGCAATACCCAGCTCAGTTAACTGGGGGCGCATGTGCTTATAAGCGAGTGGCGTTTGGAAGTACCATGACAGCGAAGCTGGCGGGTTATTCTTGACAATGTTGGACTGAGCCGCGGCCTGCTTCAATGCCATATTCTCGAATATTTGTTCTTGAAAATCGTATTTAAACTCACCGTTTGACTTAAAAAACTGGTCATAATCCGCTTTTGCTTCCTGCAACAGGCACAAGCGGGATTGGAAGCCGTCAAAGTCCTTTCCTTCAAACACCCATTCCATCCCAATCAGGAAGCCAGTAATCCGGGCTTGGTAATCGCGTGCTGCTGGCGACATGCTGTGTGGAACAGCCATAAGCGTACCCTTGTCTGGCGGGCACCGGCATCTTTCTTTGGTATCGCTTCGCGTCTCGGCACGCGCGAGGGGGGTGACGCGGGCGTCTTTTGCGTCTTCTGCCTCTTTTTTTCGTTTGCGCAAGGCTTCGTCCGTGAGCACTGCTCCCGCAGCGATACCCAAGGCTAACAAAATTTTTTCCACGACTGCTGGTATTACCAATATCGGTAGCGCACCCATTAGTGCTCTCCTTCCAGTTTTTTATCCATCACCGCGATCAGTTCGTCGAACCTCTGTTCCGGCGTGGCGCCAGGCTTGCGCAGGTAGGCATCAACCAGCGGGTCGTCATGAATCCCAGGCGCGTCGGCCGCCAGATACATCAGATGTACGATATGCGGCGTGGACCTGAAACCGATTCGAATGGCGTAGGTGTACGCCGCCAGCATGCGCTCGATCACGGCCGCCCGGCCTGGCTGGATTGCCATGTCGGCACGCTTGGCCAAAAATTGGTCCGCCACTGCGATGACGAAATCGCTCATGTCGCCGGTTTGCACTGCACGCCATTGCTCCTCACTGAACGTCAGCATCGTGCCTCCCTATGATTGCCCGCTTGCCGTCGAGCAGCAAGTGCCATTCATGAATGTGGCCAAACATCGCCTCCCGCTGTGCCGGCTCAAGTATTTGTGCCAGCTTCACCAACACGCGTGGATCCCAAAAGCGCAGCAGCGCTGCGCGGCCATCTGGTAGCCGTATTTCCAAGTGTAGTTGCAGCAACTGCGCCAGGCCACCAAGGTCGTGCACGGCGAACAGCCAGGTAACGGAAGGTGTTTCTTGCTCCAGTGCGGCCACGTCTTCAAGAAACGAAGGCGCTGCTCCCGCCACGTCGACCAACCAGGGGCCTGCATGCGCGAGCGCAGCGTCGGGTGTGCCGGTAAATAGCGGGTAGCGCGTCCCATCCTGCGTCATGCGCGTTTGGCGGTGTGTCTCATATTGAACACCGTCGACCAGTGCGTATAAGCACAGCGCCGAGTGATGTTGCTGAAGTTGCTTCAGGCGTTCCAGGACGTCAATCAACATTGTCACTCCCTGATAACGGTGGTCGTGCCAGCGGCGGCAGCGGAAAGCAAGCATTCGAGGCAAATGCCGGAGTCGGTATTTGCGGCGATGCTGCCGGCGGTTTCCATCACGTCATTGTCGTCGACATCAGCCGGGTCGCCCACGCTGGACTGGTCCAACCAGATCGTCGTGATTTGGCCGGAAATCAGTTTTGCACCGCAAGCGGTCGAATCCATGTGACGCGCATAGCCATTGCCAGTGCCGTCCACGACGTCGGCCGTTCCAGATGTGATGGGGAACGTGCCCTTGCATTTGGGGCACACCGTCATGTCGCCGACGCGCGCTATATTCTTGCCATTGATGTCACAGGTGAAATCGGCGCTGATGACCGTGCCGCCATGACTGGTCTTGTCGCCCATGACAATGAAAGGTCTGCTCAAATGATGCTCCTGAATGGGTGCTGCAACGCAATAAGTTGCATTTATAGCATATTTTTCAGATACGTCAGCTAAGCACGATTCAAAATGAATAATAATGCGGTTGGATCGGAGCGCAATGAACTTTTCTTTGTTCTAAATGCGAATTGGGACTCTGATGCCGATGTAAAAGGTTGACTTGGACCTTCCCCAGCATAACGGATGGTAAATGGTATTATTTTCGATCGAGCAACCACGGCAGAATGCCTGCTACTGAGCGGTATAACGACACAATTGGCTTCGACAGCCTACCCCTCATCTACTTGAGGCGCGAAATGGGATCGACGATTTTGCATGCTGGCGTTGGAATTACCATCACGGCTAACGCGATATGGCACCTGATGGTATCACGCCAAAACGGAAGCTTGCCATGGCCGCTTAACCTCTACTTTTAGAGCGCTCTAAAAATGGGGAGATTACCCCGCCAATCAATAAGCGAGAAAGATAATCATGTTGGATAAGAAATGGTGGCATAACGCCGTCGTGTATCAGATCTACCCACGTAGTTTTCAAGACAGCAATCACGATGGGGTCGGTGATCTGGCCGGCATCATCGGCAGACTGGACTACCTGCAACATCTGGGAATCAACCTGATCTGGCTGTCGCCAGTGTACCGGTCGCCGATGGACGATAACGGTTATGACATCTCCGACTATCAGGATATCGCCGCTGAATTCGGCACATTGGCCGAGATGGAGCTGTTGATCGCAGAGGCGGCCAAGCGCGACATCCGTATTTTGATGGATCTTGTGGTCAACCACACCTCTGACGAGCATGCTTGGTTCGTCGAGGCGAAGAAATCCAAGGATAGCCCCTACCGTGACTACTACATCTGGCGCAATGCAGGCGCCGATGGCTCCCCGCCGGACCAGCAACGTTCGTATTTTGGCGGGAGTGCATGGGAATACGACGCCGCCAGCGGTGAATATTACTTCCATCTGTTCTCGAAACGACAGCCGGACCTGAACTGGGAAAATCCCCAGGTGCAGGCAGAGGTGCATCACATGATGAACTGGTGGTTGGACAAGGGCATCGGCGGCTTCCGCATGGATGTGATCGATCTCATCGGCAAACAGGTCGACCAGCAGATTATCGCCAACGGCGCACAACTGCACCCGCTGCTGCAGCAAATGCACCAAGCGACCTTGGCGGCACGTGATGTATTGTCGGTGGGCGAGACGTGGAGCGCCACCCCGGAGACCGCCAAGCTGTATTCCGACCCGGCGCGTCAGGAGCTGTCGATGGTCTTCCAGTTTGAGCACATCACCATGACCCACGATACCAAGGAGGGGAAGTGGAAGCCGCAGCCGTTCGATCTGATCGAATTCAAGCAAATCATCAGCAAGTGGCAGACCGAGCTGGCCGATACCGGCTGGAACTCGCTGTTCTGGAATAACCACGACCTGCCGCGCGCCGTATCCAAATACGGCGACCCAGGCCGTTACCGGGTCGAGTCGGCCAAGATGCTGGCCACCGCGCTACATTTTCTCAAGGGTACGCCCTATGTCTATCAAGGCGAGGAAATAGGCATGACCAATGTACGTTTCGATTCCATCGACGACTATCGCGACATCGAATCGCTCAACCTCTACCACGAACGCACGGCCGCCGGCGTGTCGCCGGAGACGATGATGGCCGGCATCCACGCCAACGGGCGGGACAATGCACGCACCCCCATGCAGTGGAACAGCACACACAACGCCGGCTTCAGTACTGGCACGCCCTGGCTAAAGCTGAATCCAAACTACCCCGAGATCAACGTCGCGGCCGCGCTGGAACAACCCGATTCGGTCTTCTTCCACTACCAGAAGCTGATCGAACTGCGCAAGCACTGGGACGTCATGGTTTACGGAAAATACCTACCGTTGCTGGAGCAGCACCCGCAGGTATTCGCCTACCGGCGCAGCCTGGGTAGCCAGCAGTTGGTTGTCGTCAACAACTTCTCCGGCGAACACGTCGAACTGGATCTGCCGGCAATGCTGCACGGCATAGTCGGGCAAGGCTTGATCAGCAACTATGCCCAGCGTGACAGCTGGACCGACCACCTCAGCCTGCAGCCATACGAATCGTTTGCTATCGCGTACGAGTGTGAGGCGGGGCGCGGGTAAAGCGTTGTTGTGCAATCATATCGAGTCACACGATCGCCTGATTACCATCAACAGGCGCCCTCCTTTGACCATGCTAGATGGACAAGAAGGTGAGCCGCGAGAATGGCCCCGAACATATCGGTCGGCACTACCGCAGCCAAAGTGGCAACGTTGCTGAAAGCACGGTCGCAATCCTCTCACTGCCTGCCGTGTACATCCGCTTTCGCCTGCGGATTCAATCGGTGGTCGCAACACTCTAACCTAAACGCATAGCATCAGGTCTTTGGCGTATCGAGCTTCGCCAGCGCCTGCTTGGCCTTGTCAAACGCGGGATCAAGCGCCAGCGACTGCATATAGCTCGCGCGCGCTTTAGCCTTGTCGCCCAGCTGCTCGTAGGCCACGCCTTTGCGCCACCAGGCAGCAGCGGGAGGCGCCACCTGGACTGCGGCGTCGAAGCGCAGGTAGCGGTCCAGCAATGCTATAGCCTCGGTGGCCTCATAGCCGCCGTCGATGCGGGTCCTTGCAGCCTGGTACACCGACGGTGCGTGGCTCGGATTGCGATCATACAGCTTGGCGGCGCCGCGCAGGTCGCCGCGCATCACCAGATCGAGAGCTAGCATCATGTCGGAATCGGCCTGCACGGCCAGTTGCACCGGTTTGCCGTACAGGCGTGCCTCGATCTTTTCGGCAACGTCGCTTGCTCCCATACCCGTGTTGGAAAGGACGATGACCGTATAGCCGCTGCCCTGGTAGCGGCGGAACACTGCATTGATGCCGGGCGCACCGCCATTATGGCCGATGACGGTGTCGCCGAAAGCGCTCTTGCGCTCCCAGCCGAAGGCATAGTCCTTGTCCGGCCCCACCGGGGTCCACATGGCCGCCTTGCTCGCTTCGGACAACAACACCGTTCGCTTGAGCGCCTGATCGTAGCGCAGCATATCGCGCGTGGTCGTGCGCATGCCGCCATCGGAGGACGGCGGGGGGACTGACCTCACGTTGGAGCTTATGCTGCCGTCGCCGTTGCGGGTATAACCGATCGAGCGGTTAGGCAGTGGCTCGTCTTCGAGAGTGAGCGAACTGTCAGTCATGACGGCAGGCTTGAAGATATGGTCGCGCAGGTAGTTGCGGTAGGACTGGCCGCTGGCTTTTTCGACGACGGCGCCGAGCAGCACCATGCCCGAATTCGAATACTGGAAGCGGCTGCCGGCCGCAAAGCTGGGGGGCTGGTCGTAAATCAGGGGCAGGAAGGCGTCAATGGTGCGCAGCTTGGCCATGTTCGCGGCGAAGTCCTTGTGCGCCATGTAGTTGCCGGTGCCGGCCGAGTGGTTCAGCAAGTGGGCGACGGTGATGGTGTCCTTCTCCGCGTAAGGGATGTCAGGAAGGAAGCGCGAAATCGGGTCGCTTAATTTGAGCTTGCCTGCTTCGGCCAGCTGCAAGATGGACACCGCAGTGAAGGTCTTGCCGATGGAGCCAATGTTAAAGCGCGTGTTGGCACGGTTTGGCACATTGGTCTCGCGATTGGCCAGGCCCACGGCCGCTTCGTAGACGGTCTTGCCGTCACGCGCCACCAGCACCGTGCCGGCGAATATGCCGACCTTACCGTAGCTTTGTACGATGGCATCGAGGTCGCGCTCAATATTGTCCGCCTTTGCAACGGTACCGACCATCAAGAGGCAGGCAAGCAAAACTCGAAACATGTTGTTCTCCATCTAACCACCCACCGGGCGCATGAGTATATTGCCGTAATTTCGCTGTAAAGTTCCTCCCGTTTGGTTTGATATGCATACCTGCGCAGGTATGCAAAGCTACCAGACACGCTACACCTTCGCCTCCAACCTGCTCATGCTCGGAGCGCTGCCGCTGTATGTCGCCACGCAAATGGGCCATGCGGACACGACCATGATGGTGCACCTAGGGCAAGTGGATCGCCGCAAGCCTGGACCATGGACGCAGGGAACGGCTACTGCGCCTGTACGCGCAGACGAACCCGCTGCGGGCGGATGAATTCCCGAGACACAATTAAATATAGCTGGATATGAAAACGGCCGCAGAAAGCGGCCGTATCGTTGAGGCTAGGCGGTGGAATAAAAATCCCATTGCCCCAAGTTTGCCCCAAGTTCGTATTTTTGCAGGATGAAAAATCCTAACTCATTGAATACAAACTAAAAATTTGGTGGGAAGTGCAAGTTTCGAACTTGCGACCCCTGCAGTGTGAATGCGAGGGTCCAATTCGTCTTCTTCATAGGGGAAAACTGCGCTAAGCGCGGCCGAATAATATCATTTTGGTGGAATGTTTGTCGAATTGAATTTGCGCCCCCTCCTCACCTGCCTAGAATAGGCGACGCCGTGCTGCCTCAACGGCAAAGAGCGGGTGACACTTCTTGATACCACGTGGCCAAGGACTAACACTGCAGGCATCTGGACCTCGGTTGCCTTTTGAGCTATCGCCATGGATACTGGTTGCGGCTTAAATAAATCTTAAATCTTGGGCGCCTAAGATCGCCAGGCCAGACCGACCTCTCACGCACACCAGACACATCAAAAAATATGCCCAAGAATGGATACGCCCCTCTCCTTTCCAACATCTTGGAAGGAATGTATTACAACCCTCACATTGAAAATCCGGACAAGGAGAAGACCAAGCAGCGCTGGCAAGAGCTCATGGGGCAGATGATAAACACGCCTCCTATGAAACCGGAGGACTCAAAGACCTTTCACGTCAGGTGGACGGAGAGCGCTCACAAAATACGAGAGCTAGTGGCCAATGACCATTTGCTTCTGGATATGCTGAGAATTTGGTTGCCAGCTTACATCGGACAGGACCAAATCCTGTATAGAGGCGAAAGCATCGAGCGTTGGGAAAATGGCTCTGTCGGGAGTGGCTGGACACCAAAACTTGAAACGGCTCAAATGTTTGCCGGGGGTTTAAACAAAATCGGAAAAGGTGGTGTCGTTCTCAGCACGACGGCCCCGCGCGCATCAATCATCGCGGGGCCATCCTCGCACAGCATCCATCTCCAAGAGTTCGAACACACGGTCGATCGACGCAATCTCAACCTCGTGTCAGAGGTCGAGTTTTTCCGAACGGGCTGAGCTCGTAACTATTCTGACAATTCAGAAATAAGCTGCTCGCGCAGTGCATGTGGATTTTCCTTCTGCTGGCCTTGAAGCAAGAGCCATGCTGAAACGCCATCCTCAGCCTCCACCTCCAGGTCCGCACCAGCATCGAACAGTAAATAAAACGTTCTGTCGATGTCTTCGTTCCAAGCCGCATGGCCGCATAGAGTGATCATTGGCGTGTCGCCCGTGGCAGATTGAATGTTTACGTCTGCACCGTTCTCAATGAGGTGATGGACAGCCCTAGGATGCGCTCCCCTGCCCCATTTCAAATTGCACATTGCATGGAGCGCAGAAATGCCGCCTTCCGGTGTTTGGCTGTTAATGTCGAAGCCACCCCACATCAGCGCGCGAATGCAGGCAATCTCACCTTGCAGGCCCTCGAAGTCCATCTTATTCAGCGCGGCCCATGCTATCAATGGAAAGTGTTTCGGGACACCCAGCTCCATGCATGCGAAGGCGGCGATCATGTAATTGTCCATCATGTCAGCCTGGATTTGGCTCACAAGTATCTTAGGATCGCTCATGCAACTGAGGTAGGCGCGACGGAAGTCACTGTCGATTTCGTGCGTCCTCATAGCAGCTCTCGCTTGCTCGCAAACGGCAGCGAAAACGTCTTTTGATTGGTCTCCTTGCAAATCCTCGGTAATCAAAGCCAACTTGAATGATTTATCGTCAAAGATGCTGACCATCTTGCCCCCTTTGAGTTATAGCTACCGCGGCACCTGCTGTCGCCACGCTGGTTGATCTTTTACTAATCCGTCTCCATTCCCTCCAAGAATACGCGGCATTTCCAAAAACGGCTCCTGTGTTCGACTGCATGGCTCCACTGTTTCGTCGATCATCCAGCTTACCTCTTCCGATGCGCGAGGCATAAAATAATGAAGATCCACTTCGATCAGATTGGAATTAGGGTGGAAGCTAGCAACCGTTTCCAAATTACGCTTTCGGCGCAGATCGGCAGTTAGATTGTCCCGTTCCACATCCATGCCGATGTGGGCAATGGCGATGGGGGCATGCGCAACCTGCCTGTCGATATCTGCAAGCTTAGACCTGACATGGCGAGCGCGGGCATTGATGGAGCGGGCAGATGAACATCGCCAAAAAAGCACAGTCCCATAATGTATCTCATCGATGAATCGAGGGTCGCCAAGATAGGGTTTTCCCCCGCAAACCAAATGAAAATGCTCCTCGTGCCTTTCCCCTCCGGCGAGCAATCTAGCCAGCTTGCTCCCAACGATCAAATATGTTTCTTCCGTATCCCGTCGCACGGCGTCCAAGTCAGCGACGCAAATGGTCCCGTGGCCATGCTCATCCTTCCAAGAAAAGTCTCCGGATGACAAAAATTGAGATGGTGTGAAAGTTTCTAATCGGCTAATCATGTAATCGAGTGGAATGCTGCTCAACTCGGATGAAAAAGTTATATCGATCGAAAAGCTCAATTTTTGAGAGTGGATGAAATTGTCCACACGATCGAAGATCTCAAGCGCTCTTTTTTTTTCTGTCTTTTCATAAACACTGGGCCGCAACCGTTTGCACTCAACATGTATTCCCTCTAGATCAAGTTCGTAAGCATCCTTGACGAGTAAGTCCGCCATTCGATCGATTTGCTCTGGGATGAATTCCACCAAAAGTCCCGGCTCTCTGGCATATCGCAGGGCCACCGCTAGTTCGAAGATCCCGCCATCGGGATGCTGCTCAGCGGGTCGGAGCATGCGTCTAGCTCTCTCAGCAGCGCCCGAAAGGCCGCGAGCCAATTCAATGTTGGCTCCAATGATCTTCATGAATGGAAGTATTTCAGATGCCAAGAACACGTCGCGAGTTCGGCGGTCAGCAAGCTCAGCCACCACTTGGGACAAAATTATCGCCATTCGATCCTCGAATCCCTCAAATGGATCTCGCGAGGCCCAGCGCCCGTCGGAAAAATCTGTTGAATGGCGATAGTGGATTCTCGCTGCGTGTATTCGGTTATGTAACTGAACTGGATCGTCGCAGACTTCAAATAGCCACTGCAGCACTGCTTTAAAATCAATCGAATCGTCTTCTTCATTAGCCATTGCCTACCCGTTTCACCTGATTACTCATTACACAATTCTACGCGCCCAGCGCGAGCCGTCGCCAACACCAACAAAAATAGCACTGACTGTGATTGAAAATGTGCCATCGGGCCTGCCAAGCCCTCATATTCCACGGCAGCAACGCCGCGACATCATCCACGGTTTTCGCCGTCGGCAAGTCGCGTTCCGCCAGCACTTTGTGGAAGACCACCCGATGGCCCGCAGTCCGAATGCGCTGGGCTAGGGAACTATGCATTGACCATTGCACACTTGTTATCTATGATGACTCGCCATGGCTATCCATCTCAAAACCCTTGGTCTCAAGCTCGCGAAGTATCGCGAACAGCTTGGTGAGACGGTGGAGGCCACTAGCAGCGCGACCGGGATCGAACCCACACGGCTCGACCAGATTGAAGCCGGCCAGTTAGAGCCGACCGGGGACGAGGTGCTCATCCTCGCCGATCATTTCAAGTGCGACTACAAATTCTTCATCTCGAACGACAATGTCGCACCCTTCGAGCAGACCGAAACGCTATATCGATCGGCCAGCAACGAGTTCACGCCGGAGGACAAGCACGCTATCCAGGAATTTCTATACCTCTGCGACACGGAAGCCTTTTTGATTGCCACGCTGGGGCGATCGCAGCCGGTGTTTGAACTTCCCTCCCCTGCCGGCGGCGCCGCGCAAACACCCGAGGTGGCGGCCGCTCAGGCGCGCGCCGCTTGCGGCCAAGTCAACAATCTTGAGCTCCCGGACATCTACAAGGCCGCTCGTGCGCTTGGCGTCAGGATTTTTCGCCGCAAGTTGGGCAACTCGAACATCTCGGGTCTTTTCATCATGCACCCGGTAGCGGGCAAGTGCATCTTGGTGAACAGCAGCGAGGACATCTATCGGCAAAGGTTCAGCGCCGCCCACGAACTTGCGCACGCCCTTTTCGACGCCGACCAAGCCGCAAGCGTCTCACTCAAATCTATCCACGGCGATCAACGCGAGATCCGCGCGAACAAGTTCGCGTCCAACTTCCTGCTGCCAAAGACGCTGCTGGAAAAACTGCCGAACCCGCAGCAATGGTCGGAAGCGGAGTCGAAGGAATGGGCCAACAAGCTCAAGGTAAGCTGCGCCGCCCTCGCTTACGCGCTCAAATCGGCTCGGCGCATCACCAGCGCGCAATGCGACGCCATGGTGGGTTATCGCGTCTCGCGCGAACGGAAGGTAGATCCCGAGTTGCCGCCAAGCCTGACGGCGGCTCAACTGGATCGAAAAATGACATTACTTAATCTTGGGCTTTCGGATTTCTACGTGGAAGTCTGCTTCGACGCATACCAGGCCCATCGCATTAGTCTTGGGCGCCTCTGCGAAGCGTTGCTGTGCAGCCCGTCGGAAATGGCGGAGCTCTCCTCTCTCTATGGGCGGTCGATCAATGTCCACTGACCCGTCCCACTTCCATCCCGTCAATGTGACCGACACTTGTTCGGTTTGGAACGTGCTATCGTCGAATGCTCTTTATGAAGCTGCAAGAAACGCGGGTTGCCTGTTCTGCGTGACGGCTTTCGTGCGCTATGAGCTCCTCGACAAACCCAGAAAAACGAGCCATGAGGCCGACCACGAGCTGAAGCGCCGTTTGCGTCGGGAGCAGACCGCGGGCCGTTTTGAAACCCACCCCTGCACGATTGACGATCTACAGGCCATCGGGCTTCTTGAAGATCGGCGCGCGCTTGGAATAGGCGAACTGTCATCCATCGCGTTCGCTTTGAAAATTCGCCAGGGGTTTCTTTCCGACGACAAGAAGGCATTCAATTTGGCCGTCGACCGTGGAATCGTCGCGTCGCATACAGTGCCCGATCTTTTGGAGTGGCTGGTTTTCACCGGCGGCATGTCCGATGCGGAGGCGATCGCCGCAATCGAGGAACACAAATCCTTGTCCCGCTCACTGGCGACGCAGCTGAATAACGCGCGCGAGCGGGCCTTGGCTTATTTGTTGAACCTTGCTCGCGCTTCACAGATTGTTGATTAAGAACATTAATCAGAAGGTCGCGAGCCGAAGCTGTATTGGGGAACGGGGAAATCCCCCTTACGGGCTCCGCTCGCGCGGTTTCGCAAGCCATGCAAACATATCCGCAATTGATTGGAAATCAAGTATGAAGGTGCAAGCAAATACATTTGGCACAGAAGATCCAAGGCTCTATGGCAACGACGCGGACCTCACTCTGTTTTACGACGAGACGAACAACATTCGAAAACTGCGTCTAAAAGCATCTGGTCTCAACGACGACAAGAACGACAATTTCGTGCTCGGCGGCATCGTCTTGAAACCTGGCCAAGTCATGGCGGATATCAAAGACCTACGAAAAATTCTCTACATTCAGGACAACGTCGATGAGATCAAATTCGACCTTGTCGCATGGGGGAGTTTTGAACGCATCCTCGATTCTAGAAAACTGACCAAGGTGTTTTCATGGCTTATCGAGCAAGACATCGGCATCCACTACGTGAACCTCAACCTGTTGAACTGGTCGATCTTGGACATCGTTCAATCCATCATCTCAGACGAGAAATTCAGGCAGTTCATGGTTGTCCATCGCGAATTGCAAAACGAACTCTACCAAGTCGCGATGACCGACTTGCCGGCCTTCCTGTCCATCATGAGAAGCCATGGTTACCCGAACATACAACGAAGCTCCACATCGGCGTTCTTGGTCGATTTGAGGCGGTTCATCCAGACACATTGGCCGACCCACGCCAGCCAGTGGATCACGACGTTGGACGAAATCCTGTTGAAAGCGCAATCCTTGCCGGAACTCGCGTTCCTTGTTGACGAGAAGGAAGGAGTGCTAATCGACAGCTTCGACGTATTTTTCCTCAATCGCATATGCATGTTCAAGAACTCCCGCCACGTGTTCGACGAAGAGGAGGAGGTTCAGGAAGGGATTGGCCATTACCAAATCATGGACGGCGAGCGCGTAATAGACTTTTCGTTCGTCAACTCGAAAGCCGTCGACGAAATACAAGTGTCGGACGTGATCGTCGGTTTCTTGGGCAAATACTTCTCCTACATCGAGAAAACGCCCATTCAGGTGTTGCTTCGCAAGCGCAAAGATCTGACTTCCACCCAGTCTCAGAACCTAAAACTCTTTGGCAAACTCATCGACATATCCGACGCGCTAAGCAATGCTTTGTTACATCGAATCACAACCGAGGAAAGTGACTGGAAAAGCGACCTATTTTTGCATGGATCCCCCTCGCGATAAGGCGGTCGGCGCGACGGACAAGATCGGCGTCTGCGGATCATTCGCCAAGTTCAATTCGACGCTCTGTTTCGCCGCGAGCGGCACTGATCGCGGGGAACGCGCCGGACAGCAGCGTATCGATCGCGCAATAGACGCGGCCGTTCTTGAAAATATTACCCGTCCTCACCTCGGACGGAGGCCGCATCGCCGGTCCCAGTTTGTAGACGAAATTATCCTTCACGGTCTTGGGCCAATGTCGATTCGCCTTCGACAGGTCCCCGACGACTTCGAAGCTCCCGTCATGGTGGACGGCTTGCAGCTTTCCACCGTATCGAAAGCCGACGTAGTTTGGCGGTTGACTCGACCAGACCGCTGTGATCTGGCAATGCGATCGAAGTTCCGTTGACGCGAACCAAAAACTGAGGGGCATGCAGAAACCGGGCTGAAAGAATGTCGCGCACCCGGTCTGGATCCGGCAAATGGCGATCGACGCGCACCGTCAGGCGGGTGCCGTGGCCCGCGCGGGCGAAGGCCATCTCGCTGTCGATCTTGAACGGCGTTTCCTGGCTATGGGTGCTGACGACAAACTTGGCCCCTTGCCTCCGTGCCAAGTCTCGACCTCGTAAAGGTTCGAGAAGCACAACATTCCGTGGAGCCCGACTCCATTGCGACCATAGGCGCGCCTGCGACATTCGGCCCGCTCCAGCGGAAACTCGACGTTTTGGCTTTGATGCTTGATCCGGTCGTAGGAGAGCTTCATCCAACTCCCCTGGAATTGCGTCGAACTCATGCCATGGCATCGTCGACGATCACTAGGTTGAGCAGGCGCGTCGGTGGGATGGTTATGTCAACCGAGGACGCGCCGGCGTCCCAGGCATTGGCCACCAATTCGGTCAAGGCGCCCTCAGGATCCTAGGCAATACGGCCCAGATTTCTTACAAGGTAATCGTCCTCGAACAGCGAGCCGAAGATTTGCTCGACTTTCTTGTCGCGTGGTGACATGGAATGGCCTCGGATGATTAGCGATTCAAATTATAGCGGCTTGCAGCGCACGCGTGGCCACCACGGATGAACATGGCTGACTCCGGAGTGGGCGTTGTCGCGATGCTCCGGATGCAAACGAAGGCGAACAACTCGCTGCACCACATCGCGGTCCTAGGCCGGCGGATCCACAATCCATTCTTCGTAATCGGCCATTACCAATTCGGCGCGCTTCATCATAGGAGCCATGAACGCCTTCCGATCGGGATGAGTGTAGATTTCGGGCGCAGCATTTGCAGCGTCGAGCAGCTCCTTGAATTTGACGAAACGCTCCTCCCAAGGCATGTCTTCCCCCTCGGCAGCCATCGCTAGGATCATCTTTCGGTGGATGTCTTGATTGCGACTTTGCCCTACCTTGTCCATGGCCTTGAAGAGCGCTAGGAGAAAAGCTTTGAGCTTTTCGATGAGGGCGAGCTTTTGCTGCTCTGTAAACTGGAGGGCCGTTAGAAGTTCGAGCGACTCCGCGATCTGTCGAGGCGTCCTGGGCTCCGAGGGCTTCCCTCCCTCTTTCTTCTTTCTAGGCTCCTTCGGTTCGGGCAACTCTTCGAGGCCCCAGCCCTCCGCCTCCTCGACCATATCGACTTCGAACACGGCGGCTATTCGGTCGTCCGCATCCCGGGTTCTGGCCGCCAGATGCGCGACGACTTGGGCAGCGAATGCTGCGCGTTGTTCGTCGCCGTGGCGCGCCAACTCTGGACGCGCGAAGTCCAGGATGCCCCTGAGCCTTGACCGCGACGACAGCCACGACGCGCCCATCTGCCGTAAAAAAATTGCGCGTGGCCTGTCGCGATCCACCAACCGCTCGAGAAAGTCGGACAACGCAGTGGCCGACGCTCCATCTTTTCCGCCATCGGGCGCGGCTTTCCAAGCTTTCCAATTGACCAGCAAGTCCGCATCTTTGAAGAACGCGCAATAGGCCGCGTCCATTTTCCTCATCAAGTCCAAAGCGTCGAAAGCCGAAACGGTCAGCCCCCCGTATTTCGCAAAAACTTTCGGAAGATTTTTTGAGACGACACCATCGTGTGAGAAATCGACGATGAGGCAATCATTCTTCCACTTGCGGGATCGATTGATCCGACAGGCCGTTTGGAACAAGAGAACGTCATCCATTCCGCGATCGATGAAGACCGTATGCAAAGTCGGCTCGTCGAAACCGGTCAAAAGTTTGTCCACCACGACGATAATGGAATTGCGGACTTTAAGCCCCGACTCGCTTTCAATGCCCTTGCGTCGGAACGCATCGATGATCTGCTCTTGATTGCGCCCACCGTTCCGGGACGCGCAACTGGGCTCGCCTTGCTTGTCCGTGAAGAGGACGAGGACTTCGATCTTTTCCAAGGTCATGGCATGCCCCGCAAAGCGCGGATCGTGAGCCAAGGCGCGGATTTCTTCTTGCAGCGCGGATTGATACGCGATAGCGGCTTTGATAGAATGGGCGGCAAAGAGAGCCTTTCCTTCGCCGAGCGCGCGCCCGCCCACGGGACGAATCGCCATCATGGTCTTCGCCGCAAAAACCAGCGCGGCCTGTCTGGCCACCATGCGCTGGCGCGCCTCGCTGCCATAAATCTCGTCGACCGATGGTGGCCGAAGCATATCGTCGGGACCAAGGCCGGCAATCGAAGCGGTTACCTTGTAGTCGATATGGTCCCCAAAACGAACGATGTTCTGAATGGGATTGAGAATCACCTTCTCCCGGATGGCTTGCGCCATGGTGTAAGCGAAGTAAGGAGCCCACCGGATGTCGTCGCCAGGCGACGCTGGCGAGCGCCACTCGCCGATCCGGGCAAGTATTTCGTCTTTAGGCGTAGCAGTAAGCCCTATGATCAAATTGCGCTTCGCCCCCACCGGCCGAATGGTCCCCCACTCGTCAAAGACCTCGATGGCCGCATCATGCAGCACCCCGTTTTGCGAACGGTGAACTTCGTCGATCACAAAGGCGACGCGCTTGGACAGCATTAGCGCGGCCAGCTTTGGGTCGTCCGCCGCAAAGCGCTTGAGCGATGGGAATTTCTGGATGTTCACGACGACGACGCGCGCGCCATCCTCAAGGGCTTCCCGCAACTGGGAGAAGGTCTCCGCCTCAGACACGATGCCGCGGGTCGATTTAAGCCGCGCGGCTTCTTCCGCAACGTTCTTGCGCAGTTCGGTGCGATCGGTAAGCAAGATGCATGCGTCGAAAAGCGGGGCCGCAGCCTTGCTGCGCGCATCGGGCATGTCGGCGAGGGCTTGGGCGAGCCAAACCATCACATTTGTCTTGCCCAAGCCGGCCGCGCCCTGCAGGAGAATCGAATGCGAATCAGCGCCATTTCGATGCAGCATTGTGTCGGACACAACCTTGTCGACCTTGGCAGGATCGAGCTCGGGCAAATCGACGGCGAGACGTTCGCGGATCATCGTCTCGCTGAGCTTCGGCACCTGCTCATGGGCATAGAGCTCCTCGACCCGCCTCAACGATTGAAACAACATGGCCCGCTGGGCAGCGCGCGGTCGGAGTATTTCTACCCCAGTGGTCGTTCGCTTTGGGCGCACTTGGTTAAAGTAGAAGACCTCCCGGTCGATGCCGTCGATTGGGTGGAAGAGCGCGGTCAAGTGATCGGCCAACGAAGCGCTTGGCGACTTGTCCCGAATGTCCGCTGCCGGCGAAAACGCGTCGACCAAGCGCGAAGGAATGCCCGAGTCAAGCTCGACGCGGTCGTCGCGTTCAATAGCGTCATCCACGTCGGCCAGCACCCAGTCCATATCTTGGATGGTCAACAGGCCGCCCATGTCGACGCTGCTGATATGGACTGCCTTCTCATAAAGGCAAATGTCCTGCCGGATGCGATTCTTTTCGCCGACCGGCATCGAGCGGCTTCGAAAACCTGGCCATTTTCCGCCCGCGTGCTCCCATCGCGCCCTCGCCTCACGCAACGCGGCAACCGAGGCTTCTACGCAGTTGTGAGCGATCTTCTTGCGACCGTGCGTCGCGGCGGTCTGTCCCGTCTGCGCAGTTTTCAACTCGGAATAGGCGAAATAGACGCCATTGACGAAAAAGACGCAATCAGGTCGACGTCGAACGCGACCATTGGTGAACGGGAAGAGTCGTTCAAACGTGGCTTCTGGAATGGCCCGGAGCGCATTGCGCGCGAAGGCATCCGAAGCTTCGGAGCTAGCTCCCGCGCGCGGCGCCTCGTTCCAAAGCGAGAAAGGCTGTTCGCGAAAAACGATCGACTCTCGCAAGACGAACGCGGCGTTCGCAGCGCTTTCGAGCTTCGGCAACAACGCCTCGTCGATGAATGCATCGAGGCACTCCTCGTCCGTGTCGAAGCGCTTGGCGACCTCTCTGAACGCCAAGGCATTGAGCTCGTTCCCCGCCCTGAGAAATGCCAACAGGTCCGAGCCGACAATCCACCGCCGTCCATCGATGTCAGAGGCCTTCCCCAAGATCCAATCCAACTGTCCAGACGAGCTTCCGGTGAGAAACGGGAGGAACACGCCGTTCTGAAAGTCGCTTTCTTTGAATCCGTGAGAAGCCATAACTTCCTTTCTATGCTGCGGCGAGATGTCGCCCAATTTTCGGTGAGCGACTGGACGGCGCGGCGTTGGAAAGTCCAGTAACCGCCTCATGAATCAGAGCTCGGCGCTGTTCCGTCACGAGCTTGGCCATTTCGACGATGGCTTCGTCTTGCAAATCGATCGCCTTCAACCTTCGGTCAAGCTCGTCGGAAAGTCGAATCTGCTCGGCCAATGGCGGGAGAGGAATTCGAATGTCCTTGAACTCGTCCCAGTAGAGGCGGAGGCGAAAATCGATGATGCCGCGTGAACGCCGTCGCATCTCCTCAACGCCCGAGCTTGTCCTTAGCATGTGCTCGATGAAGCGCGGCTCGACCTTGCGACGTGGACGGGAAACGACATAGGCAGGGCTGACCAAGCCATCCACGCGGGAGACGCCAAAGCCGCCCTGCCAAGCCCGCATTTGGTTGTAGACGATGTCGTCGGGCCTGACCCTCTTGTATTTGCCGCGATTCTCGCTGCGAGCCACTTTTCGGTCCTGCTCGCCATCGACGAGCTCCTTGTCACTGATGCCACGATGGATCGACACACTCAGCACTGGGAGTCCTTCCCCGCCAAAGATCGCCACCTGCTTGAACAGATGTCCTATTCGATCCAAATGCCAACCCTTGGGCACTTCGCCGTGCCAAGCAGGCGCATCCAGTCCTCCAGGATTGCGCGACGGATGAGTCAACAGGACTTCCTCGCGGAGGCTCTTCTTGATCTCGGAAACGGCCTCGCGACGCAGGGAAAGCAATTCCAACTGCCGGTCGACCGAGATGAGCTTGAATTTGAGGTCGCGCACGATTTGCGCTTGCACAGGTTTGGGTGGCAGCGGGATCCGTCGCGAGCTAAGGATGCCCCAATCCACCCGCGGCATCTTAGCCCCCGCGACCTCGTCGCTGATATGGTCGATAAAGCCCTTCGACAGCAGAAGGAAACAAAGAAACATCGGATCGACAGCCGGCGTCGGGATCATGGGAAGGAACTCGGTCGAGACCGCGAGCGTGTCCCCCGCCATGAAGACCTTAGCAAGGTATGGACGCAATTTTCCAAAGCAAATGGTCCCTGGCGCCACGACGTTGAATGTAGATACGTCCTCGTCGAGAGGAACCGGGGAGGCGACGCCGGTCAGGGCTTGGACGTGTTCAAGGCCGGCATAGAGCCGAGGCTCTCCCAACTTCGACACTCGTGGAAGGTGGACCACATCCTTGAGCCTGACGTCCTGCCAACCAGTCGGCATCGACGCCATCCAAGCCGGCGGCGGCGAGCGATGCAGCGCCACCATCAACGCGTTCCCTTGCGTGGTTCTTCGAACGCCGCCTGCAACCTGATCATCTCCGCGCTGAACTCGCCAATTTTTCGGGAGAGATCGACGCTTGACATGACCCTAGGCGGCTTTGGGAATACTCGATTGAAATTGACATCGCAGCCAACTTTGGATGCGACGCGCGAGCAGGGTTCGGGCACCCATTCGCTCAAAAACGCGCCGATCAATTCCTCGTTCTCGACTGGATCGGATGAGAATTGCGTAGATTCGAAGTCCTTTTCGAGCAAAGGCGTGGTTGAGACAGAGATCGTCGCAAATTTGCCTTTCTTGGTCGACGTAGCCTTCGCCTTGATCGATATGCGCCCCAGCCCCAACTCCTTGGCGCGCCCGGACATAATTCGGACGACATGCCCACTCTCCGTGTCCGCGATGTATCCATCCTCGCTATCCAGAGCCCGCACGTCAATTCGCGCGGCAGTTTTGGTCCATACGTTGACGAGAGCGCATGCGGACTCGACCGACGAGGCAATATCGGAATGGTTTTCAATCCGGCCATTCCGGACGCGCACTTCATGCGCATCGATGAGCAATTCGAATTCATCGAAGGGGACGGGAGCCACCTCGCTGATTGAGCGCCCCTTCTCGTCAAGCCTACGGACGAGAATTTCCACCTTGTTGTGTAGGAGCTGGTCAACGGTCATCACGCGCGAGATCGGCCCGTCCGCGTAATCGAGGAAGGCGCCAACAATCCGAGCACGATTGCCCGCATCGATCTCGCAGTTCTTCTTGTTGAGGTTCCGCTTGAGCTTAGTGAATGCCCCCTCCGCGTTAATCAAAATGACCTTGCCCTTGCGATTTGCCGGCTTGGCTTTGTTCAAGACCCATACATACGTAGAGATGTCGGTGTTGAAGAATTCGCCGCGCGGGAGTTGGATGATCGCTTCGACCAAGTCCAACTCCTGGATCAGCCATCGTCGAGTCTCCGATTCCCCTCCCCCGGCGCCGCCCGAGAAGAGGGTTGAACCATTGTGGACAACCGTCGCGATTCCGCGCTCAGCTAGGTGATAGGCAGCGTGCTGGAGAAACAAGAGTTGGCCATCCGATACAGGAGGCATGCGGTGTTTTGCAAAGCGACCGGACGCATCCGCCTCGATCACGCTCTTGTGATCCTTCCAGTCGCCGCCGTAAGGGGGATTAGCAACGATTATATCGAACTTTTCGGACAGGAACAGGTCGTTCGTCAGGGTATTGTCGTGTTCGATGCGGGCGTCATGGCGAAATCTAGCTTCGATCGCGGACAGGGCGAACAGCGTGTCGTTGAGCTCCTGCCCGTAGGTGCGAACAGAGAGCTGCGGAAAAGCGTCGCGCATGGCGTCCTCGGAGGCGAACAAGAAGTTGCCCCCGCCACACGTCATGTCGTATATTTTGGCGATCCCATCCCGGGGATGGCTGTCGCGCTTCCACATCTCAACCACGAGGTCGTTGGAGAGTTCGATGACGTCGCTTGGGGTGTATTGCTCACCAGCAGTTTCCGCCGAAATATCGCCCCATTTCCGCTTGATATGCTCCTCGATCGTAGTGACTTCCGAATTGGTGAACGGCGTCAAGTCGATCGCGGCCCATCTTGCAGCGAATGCGTAAAGCGGGCTATTCGGCCGGGAAAATAAGTCGGAAGCCTTGCCTTGAATATCCAAATATTTCGGCGTCCCCTCGGCATACCCAAGGCCGAGCAATCGTTTGGTGTCCGGATCGTATAGGTTGAGGTGCGATATGAGCCGGTTGCGGAAATTCCCGCCCGGCACGGCGCAGGTCTCTTTCAATCCTTTATCCAAGAGAAGCAATTCGGGATGGTAGCCCTTGTTGGCCGCCTTGGCTGCAGCTTCGAGCCAATCTTGATGATCCTGATTGCCGTCATCGAAATCCACGCCGGTGGCCAATTGGAATTCCACCAGCCTTTCGGCCTTGAAGCGACGAAGCCGCGATTCAAGAAGCATCAGCGCGAAAAATGGCATCATATAGCTAGGGAAGTCCCCTTCTTTGATTCCCGCGCCGCGAAGCGTGTCCGCCGTCTTCCAGATCGTCTCGGCATTCGCCAAGAGCGCCGCCCCGATTTTTTGCACCATGTAGCCCTCAATTCCAAAGTTCGACTTGCGTAATCGAGCATTATAGCAACGGTCAGCTCCCATATGCCATTGCCGACCGAAGGTGACACTGCCTCATCCCTACCCGACTTCATCGTATGGAAGGGCAGCAAGGTCTTCTGCTTGGACTCCAAGGGCGCCCTCTTCTTCGACGCCGTTGCATGTAAGCTATTGGACATCCACGAGGTAGTAGTGCGAATGTTTTTTCCAAGGTTATATATCAATAGGAATCAGCAAAAGCTTCAGTTCAACAAATGAATTATGATGTTTCTCTATATGAAAAACAGGTGGAATTGGCAGAACAAAATTGCCGCCCTGAAATACAGGATACGCAAGGACCCCCTTCCCACATCCAAAGCGAGTGGCATAGGCAAGCATTTGGTAAACATCGCTTTCTTGCACTCCCCAATCTTTTGCCGCAGGCTCTATCGTTTTCCACTTTGCGTCGACAACCTGCTCCGGCACTGCCCCAGCAGACTGATCATCTTTTCTCCACACAATCACATCAGGGGTGAGCCTGAAGACTGGTATGCCGGCATTCGATGCTGCCACTGAGCCCACTGGTGGATTAATACTCGCCAAGTGCCTTGCGGTGCCATGGCGTCTCGCGACCAGATAGTCTTCAAGATTTTTCTGAGTGTGGATTTCAACCCAACGCTCAAACAGCTTCTCCATATCAAAGAGCAGTGATGGAGCCTCGCTGTCACCGGAAGATAAGGTGGGGCTTTGAAGGCCTAGAATGACCTTAGCCCAACTCAGTGCCTCGTCGTATCGTTTGGTAGATCGGTTACGTGCAAATCGGTTGATAACAGCGACCGTAATGCGCCTCCCTGAAATCGCGGACAGCATGGACCTAGCCTCAAGCCATAAGCGATGGGTCTTTGCCGATAGCACAAATTTACGGCACACAAGCAAGGCAGCAAGCAGTGCTTGGTTATATGGATTGTCCGCGGAAAAATCATCATGGATGCACCTGATCAGACCGTTTCTACCAACGCCCGAAAGCTGCGTCTCTACGAACATCAGCCGCCCACGCAATGCCGGCGAATCAGAAATTTTTTCGACGTAGCCAGACTTTAGCCCGCCATGAGCGATCCGAAGCACCTCATTGAGAAATGCCCGGACAAATACGTCCAGCAACGATAGTTTCGCCAAGTCCTGGGCGGCGCTATCCAAAATCGAGAGTTTCAAATCCTGATTACTCGCCAGCATCCGCAACAGAGCCAGCCTCGCCCGCTCTTCCTCTTTTGATCGCTCAGGATTCTGCATATCGTCTGCCGACCAAATTTTGGGCAATATTTCCAACACCTGACCACTAGGCAATCGCACAATCCCGCACATCTGATAAAGCTGAATACCGCCGATGACTCTACGGCAAAATCTTGGGCGTGTTTGATTCATACCTTCTAACGCAGCAGCTGAGGCTTCATCTATGCATAGGCGACCGCCAGCCTCGCGAGGCTTATGTAGGCGGACGTCACCCGCACGAACTACGGCAATCGTCTCGCGTTCAAACACCGAGATGGATTGCATTAGAGCACCGAAGATGCTTCAGTAGCTGCGGCGGCGCCATGCTGCACCTTAACTACGCTTGGTTTGGCCCGTATAGGTTCGTCCGACGCCTTGGCTGAACGGTCGTAGAGCAGCCTGAAATCGAGCTCAGTCCATTTCTCGATCTTCTTAGCAGGACTAATGGCAAGGCGCTTCTCGGTGCCCACTAAATCTTCACACCCGTCAAAGAGCGCACTTGGAGTTAAAGGTCGTTCATCAAAGAACACCGTGGCCCCCGTCTTCCCAGTCAATGCGATTTTGGCCTGATGCGTGTCTTCAAAAAAATACTCCATCAATAACGGAATGATGCGAGTAGAGAAGGCTCTTCTCAGTCCTTCGATGTCGTCGATATTCATGAGAATTGCATGCCCGATGGCGTGATCCCGGTCTCGCAGAAACTCCACACGATCGTTGACAGCACTCAGAAGCTTCCTCAAATCAATCTCTCCCACCATCGGCGGCTCGATCAATTCCGGCATCGCCGGGCACTCGATGAATTCGAAGCGACGCCGCAAGGCATGGTCGATCGCAGTCACCGAACGATCTGCTGTGTTCATCGACGCGATGATGTCCAAGTTACGCGGCACGGCCAGCTTATCCCCACTGTATTGCAGCGTTACAGACGATGAAAAGTCCTCGAACTTTACACCGGGATCACATCGCTTACTTTCTTCCAAAATTGTAATGAGCTCGCCAAAAACTTTCGCTACGTTGGCTCGATTGATCTCATCAATAAACAGCGTGTGTCGTATGTCGGGATTTGCATGAGCTTGTTCACAAATCCTTCTAAATGGTCCTTTAACAGGTCTATCACTGAGCTGTCCATTTTTACCTGGTTCTGGACGAAAACCTTCTACGAAATCCTCATAGGAGTAACTTGGATGGAATGATAGAAATTCAATCTGCTCCCCATCATCAAAACGTTCACTGCGTAATTTTGACATCTCGTAAGTTTTACCGGTGCCAGGAGGCCCAAAGTAAATTCGATTGATGGGTATCCAATCGGAAAATGGAACACTTTCCGCATCTTCTGACTCGTCGAGCGGCTCCTCAGCAGCGTCAGAAGGACTGTCGACCGTCAAATCGAATAAATTCGCAGCAGTCTTCGGACGTTTCAGGATTTTGCTGCGGACAAGAATCGGAGGATCTTTGTAGAAGTCCACCTCTAAACTACCCTTGGCAGTCTCCAGGGCTTGCCTTGCTGTGAAGAGTGCTTGATCTCGAGAGGGTCTATCCTTCAAACTCGATGGCGAAATGCCGAGCATAGAAGAACGGGCTAACTTGGCTTTGTCCTTTTCCGAAAAAATTCTCTCGAATTCATCAGGAAACATGAGATGGCATAAGCAGTGATAGAACTGCCTGCCGTTCGCCTCATCGAAATGGTCCAGCCACTCGGCAAAAGCCCAAGGCTCGGCGAGCAATAAAGAACGAACATCCAAATCCATTTCCATCAAATTTTTAAACGCGACGACGGCGAATTGAAGTTCCTTCCACTGATACATATTAAAACCTGGACCTGCACTGCCTATGCCAGACAGTGCAGACTCATTTAAGAACTGAGAGTTTGCGTCGTCACTGGGCAACGTAGAAATCGGCGTGGATGTCATATTCCAGACATGATGCACACGCTCGCGTTTTTTCGAGGCTCGTAGATTGGTTGGTCCCAGCAAAAGAATCCAGTAAATCTCAGCAAACAAAGCTACGCTTTCAGCGGGGCACGGCTTCAACTGCTGACCAAGCTTAGTCACCATGTTCCTCTCATCGTCGATGAGAGGATTGTTGACGTAATGCTTGATGAGAGGATCGAAGTTCTCGGGAATCCAGATTTTCTGATGCCCGACATCCAGGATGGATTCGCCATCAATAAGAGCCTGTTTTTTGAATTTTTCCGCAGCAGCAAAGACTGCAGCCGCGTGACCTTTTGGATTGTATCGACTCATATTTAATCTTTTCGTTATGCGGGTCCTGCGATCAGGCTTTACGCAGCCCGCCTGGTGGATGTTCGCTCGCTAATGCTGCCGACTGAAACAATTGCTCAATCATACGTGAAAGGTTCATTTTTTTGCCAGTCCAATCCCCCATGTCTTCGGCTATGGCTTGGGCTACCTCTTCTTGTCATCCCTCGACGACAAGAAGCTCGAAAACGTGGTTCAAGGTCACTCAGTAGCGTCTCACGGCAAGCGTGTCGACGCCCTCATGAAGACGCGCGGCCTCATCGCAAGCCTGTGCTTCATCAAGATCAAGACGCACTCGACTAAGCTGCTTGGAGACGAGCCATACCGCGCCGGATGCTGGGCGCCGTCAAAGGAGCTTGTGGGCGCGGTCGCCCAAGTGCAAGGCACTGTCCATGGGGCCGTCTCCCAGATCGGCGCGAAATTCGTAGGGCAGGATGAGAAAGGTGCACCGACTGGGGAGGAGGCCTTCAACTTTCAGCCCAGGTCATTTTTGGTCATTGGAAGCCTGTCGGAGTTCACGGGGCCGCACGGCGTCAATGTCGAACAACTAAGAGCGCTTCGGCGCTCTTTCCATTTCTGGTCGCGAAACATCAAAATGATGATCGCATCATAGCCTCGAAAGCAGAGTTTTCATGAGCAGAGTAGCAGTGTTTATCGATGCAGGTTATTTTTGGGTTCAGGCTACCCACATCGTTTTGGGCGCACGTGGTCCCCGCACAAGCTTGACAATTGACTATCCTGCTCTGCACAAAAAGGTATTGGATGAGGTCGCTGCCCAGTTCCCCGGCAAGGACTTGCTTCGTGTATTTTGGTATGACGGCCCCGACGTAAGTGGCTCTAAGGGACCAGATCACCTTGAGATTGATTTGCTCGACGACTTTAAGCTGCGCATAGGAACTCGAAATGGTATGGGGCAACAAAAAGCTGTAGACGGAATGATTATTTCCGATTTACTAACATTTTCTCAGTCACGAGCGATTGAAAATGCCATACTGATTACCGGCGATGCCGATCTAACTCCTGGCGTGGTTTCAGCGCAAGCTCTCGGCCTGCGCGTGCATTTGATCATCATTGGCCCGCATGCGAGCACTTCGCCATACCTCGCGGCAGAAGTGGATAGGAAGGTGATTTGGGATCCAAGCATCGTGGCGGCATTTGCCAAACCTGCACAGTCCCTTCTGCCGGCCAGTGCTGGAGCAGCACCGCGAGCGACGCCTGCGGCACCGATATCGGTTGAAAATTTACCAGCATCCACACCTGCCGTTACATCGCCAACCAAAAGCCAAACAGTTCCGCCTGCGATGAGTGCAGCGGCGGCGGCTCAATCTCAGTCAGATGGCGCTGCACAAACCTTTGGTATACAAGCTACGCTACAGGGCGCTGGCCCCACAGAACCACCCCGACAGCCGCAATCTCCTGCATCAAGCGACGCTATTGTAAATCCAGAACAGCCGTCTCTTGGTTCCACTGAAACGCCTAAGCCTACATCATCGGCGCCGCCTAGCCTTGTCACTCAAGCACTGATTCTCCCACCACTCGTTACCGCCGATTTCGCTATTATCGTAGCGGACGCTCATGCTAGACTTTTGGCTGGCCCTAACGCCGCAATACTTGCTTCAGTATCGACCGGCACGCAGCCATTGCCGGCGATCATAGATAGGGCCTTATTACGCTGCGGAGTAGCTTATGCTGGCAGGAGGCTTAGCGAAGCGGAGAAACGTCAGCTACGCATAGCTTTTAGGGCGCTGTTTTAATGATGAACTGCTTGAAGAGTGGCTTCAAGCCTCTGCAAACATATAAGGACGCGCTCTGTCTTGTTTGCTTTCACCGCTGATACCGAGTTCAGAGTAATCGTTCGCTTAATCACTAAGTAAATGCTGCATAGAGGCGCTCAGCGGCCTTTGCCGTCTTGGCGCGACGTGCCGCGCTAGTTCTAGTCATCGCTCTCCCTTAAAACATCGCGCCGATATGTCATAGCTAACTCACGGGCCTTCGACTTCCAGTCCTGGCTAATCTTCGACTTAAACCAAGGTTCAAGACCATCAAGTATTAACTGCCCGCTGCCAACGTCCCCTTGCGTAGACGTCTGTGCTATAACCGCCTTTCTGAACTCGCATAAAGCCTCGAACACCCCTCGCGCTGCGGGCAGGCACTCGGCTATTAACTGCCTATCCCCTTCGTTCAGCCAATGCCAAATACGCAGATTTACGGCATCATTAGTCCGCAAATATTCAAAGTAAAGCCTGTCAAACGGATCAAAATCCACCTCCCGCACAAAGCCTTGCGAAAAATCCCAGGTCTCCAACCATGTCAGATTCTTTGGCATGATCCACCTGCCCATATGCTCCCTCATCGCAGTCGCGGACTTGAGATATTCCTCATGGGAATACTCAACCCTCTGCTCCGGCGCGGGCTCCACGTCAGCAACCGTCATTCGAAACGCGTCAGGAAATATTTCCTCCAATACATCGCGAGGAACAAAATCTAGATGCCCGACGTCTCTCCAGTGGACGATACTCACTCGAAAAACCGAGCCATCGGGTCGAGTATAGGTCCACGGCTCTCGCTTCACATGGTTTTGAATAGTCGTGTGATAGTCGGCAGTAGTCAAGAAGAAGTAATGTTCAATTGGATGAGGATAGCCGTCGGTCTTTTTTAGCTCGGCAAGTGCCATGTCTAATGAAAAGGGACGAATGGTCAGCTTGCACTGAGCCACGACGAACACATCGGCCCGCGTCGGAACAAGATCAATTCCGTGCTGTCCTTGACCTCTGCTCCCGTAGTTCGTGAATATCACGTTGCCTAAACGCTTGCGAACCCCATCGCTCATGATGTAGCGGCACAGTTTTTCCCAATCATTCCAGTTCCTCAAATTTAGACCATTCATGTGCCGCCACTCCTATATTCGTTACCTGTTATCCACTTCCAAAACGAGCTCTTAAGTCTTCAAATGAATAATTTTTGAACTTTAGCTGTTTGTAGTTCTCTCGCCCCGTGCGCTGTGTGGCATCATCGAAACCCGTTGGAGGCTCTGCTTCACTCTCCACCAAAATCATCACCTTAACGCCAAGATTTTAGGTGACGAGCATCAATACTTCCCCTGCCACGTCAAAAAATTGCAGTTTGGTCTTCAACGGATCCAGCCCCAAAGATGCGAGGAAGAATGTCTTTTTCACCACGCGGTAGTCTTTCAGCGGGAACTCATTTGAGCCGTCTCCAACACCAATTTCTCTGCAATTTTTTCTACCGACATCTGCTCAATCAGCTGCAACGTATCATCGAATATCGCGGTAGCCTCTCCAATCACAAACGATATCAATGAGAGCCTAGCTTGATCGTCAAGCCATCGGTTTACCACGACCAGTCTTCGTTGTAAAAGTCCAACGAACGGGCGTCAAGCGAGGGGGCATTTTCGTGCACCTGGAAATTTTGGCACAGAGGATCACAGCATCGGGTTTGGCTGCGAATGCAAAGTTTGAACGAGGCCTCGTCGTAATGGCTATGCCCGCTCACCAATCAGTCTTGCCACTGTTGGCGGGCACGCACGCCTCTTATTTCAAATGCCTTCGAAGCGATAAAAACCAATGCGATATTAGTGCCCGCTAAACTGTGAACGGGAGGTTAGGTCCGGCGTTACTCACCTTGCGGGAACAAGCAGGCTAACCAGGTTTAATGCACGCGCTCGTCAAACTGACTCAAGGCACTAGGCTCATCAGGCTTCGGCCCGGATCTTCCTCGCCAGCCAAATTGGCGTTTATCGAAATAGAGTCGGCGACTGGGATAACCATTTTCTTTCGCCCATGTCCAGCGTTGCTCACTTCTTCAACTCTGACCAAACCAAGCTTTTTCAATCGCCCAACGTCTTTGGATACGGCACTTTGCTCTCGGTTGACTGCCGCCGCGAGCTCCGAAATGGAGCGAGTCTTTTTGATCGCCAAGCGCAGCAGTTCAAACCGCTTCGGCGTGAGCTCCGAGATAAATGACCCAAACTCCACGCTAGTCAACGTGACAGCGTAGGGAAGATTGCGCGCACGCGCATCCAATGCCTTTGCGACTTCACGACCCTTGCTTGCCCGCGCTTGTAGTTCGGGATCGGCCAAAAAGTCGGCTAGCGTAATTTTTTTGCTCATAGTCATTTACCCCCGTTCACATATTGCATAGCTATATGCATCCACTCCGTCTGGAAGGCGTCATAAATCTCTTCGTAGCTGTTGAACTGTTCAGGAGTCATTATTCCGTAATAATGCTTGTGAGAAAAACCATGGCTATTGTCATATCCAATAACCCGTCCGTTGTCGACAGCACAGATATTAGTGTTGATATACGCCAACGCATAGTGAAGAACTTTTCTCGAAGGCAGCTCTCTAATAACTAATTCTTTCAGCACGCCTCCACCCAATTTTTTTTTAATGTTCACATCAGGAGGCGCGTAGCGCTCCATTGTCGGCACGTGAATTGGTGCCCTCCCCTTACCAGCCATAATCTCTCACTTCCTATCTGCTGTCAATCGTTTAGGTTCATCTCATTTGAGAATCCCGCGTTCAGAAGCTGTAACCGCCCTGCCGTCGGAGCGGAATTCGTTGTTAATAATACACCTCAGCAACGTCGCTGCACAGTGGCTGGCCGTTGTAGTCCATGTAATGGGAGGGGCGATGAGCAGTGCAAACTCAGATCTGTCGACATTGAGCAAATCAGCGGAACGGTGAAAGGGGTCCTGGACACATTAGCAATAAGCTTACTGTGAAGGGCAACGATGCCATACATGTTATCTAAAAGATATACTTTATGTATTATTAAGTATCAATGCGTGCCTGTCCTATCCGCGCCGATTTCATTAATTACCGTATAACAATGTCACCTGGTAATCGCACAATCCTGGCAAACTTAACGCCGCAGCCAAGATTCGTAGAGATGTGGAAACCCAGCGCTCCTCTGCGGCCCATAGGGACGTCATAGAGCAATGTGCTGGCAACCCTTTTACGAATTTAAGCGCAAAACATCAATACTCGACAAAAATTGTCACAAAATTAAATATTTGTGGTAAGGCAAAACAGCTTGAAGTGTTAATCTTCTAGCACGGACAATTAAATCACATATTCAACACATCCAAATATTGTCGTGCCAGCGATTACAATGATGGAAACATAAACGAGAAAGCATTGAATGTCCGAAACCGGCCGCCTCCCCTCAGTCAGTGACGCGCAAAGCATCGGCTTCAGAGCTGACAAATGCTTCAAGGCGCTGTGTCCGGAAACTTGGCTGCCCAAAGGCGTGGATGGCACTGACGACTTTGGCATCGACTACCAAGTCCAAATCTTCGAGAATGGCCAAGCGACCGACATATTTCGGGTTCAGTTGAAGGGCACCACCATTCCAGAGCTGAGCGCCGACGAGACTTTCTTCTCAATTCAACTCAAAGCGCCCACCATCCGTTACTATGCGCGATTTACCGAGCCGATCTTACTCGTTCTTTGCGACCTGAGCGCGAACAAAGTGGCCATCAATTGCCCCTTGTATTACGTTTGGATTCACGAGGAGTTGCGTCGATTGAACGCGCGCGACCTTCCCTATGAGCAACTCTACGTCACCATACGCGTGCCAAGGAGCAATTCGGTTAAGGGTGACACTGATCTGTCCAAGGACTTGTCGCAATTTAGAGCGCTCGCGAACATCGGAGCCTCGCTGGACATGACACTTGAGAAGCGAAGCCCATCAATGCATCAAGGAGAACGAGCTGCCCTGCTCGGAAAGCTTCCCGGGGGATTCTCGGCGCGGAGCACCGCCCTTATGGAGTCCCTGTCCGAGGAGCCGGCGACTGTGTGGCCGGACAGGCCGCCTGGATCAATGGCTTGGCTCTTGTTCGAGGCCGAAAAAGATTTGAATACCGGGGCGTTCGAGCGAGCTGCAGGGCGACTTGTTTCGGCAAGCGCATTGATGCACATAGCTGTTCCATTGGAAGTCGCGGACTACTGGCATCTCACCGGACGCGAGAGCCTATCTCGTCTTTGCCAAAACGAGGCCTGTGGTTCCTTTGAGATGGCCATGGAAGCCGCGCCAGGGCATCCAAAGTATTTGGCTGCTTGGGCAGAGACTAAGTTTGGCATAGGTTTTTCTGAAGACAGTCCTGGTGATATGGGCGCCATACTTGCCAAATTGACGTCCTCCGAACCGGCAGTCCTGTCGATCAAGGCCCGCATTCTTGCCGCAGAAAAAAGATTCGACGAAGCGGAGCAGACGTTGTCAGCGTTCTCCGGTGCAGAGCAGCTCTCAGCCTTAGCCATCATCCGCACAATGCGCTCACACTCCAAAGATGCCCTCGCCGCCTGCGAGGCCGCCCTACTGCTGCCAGACTTGAAAGATGGGACGCGCATTCTGTTTTTGATCATCAAAGCCCGCGCCCAATTCAACATTGCGCTGAACTTGGATTCGGAAAGCGGAAGTCGCCCTCTTCCGCTGACAGGCAGGCCCGAAGTTAATTTGAATCTGGTGCACGATGCTTGGAGCGACATGAAACTGGCTGCGGATGGCCTGCGAGCAAGCGGATGGCCAGTCAACGTCGAATTTTTGGCAGATATTCTTTGCGCCGCAAGCTCAATCATCGGCAAAGAGGAACAGGCGCTGGCGATTCTGAAGGAAGCAGTAGAAAAGCGCCCATCCCTTCCGACTCTGCAATCCGCTGTAGAATCTTTGGCAGCCCAGACAGGCGATTTTGATCTTGCTCTGAGCTCCAACGCGATGCAACCGCAAAACTCCACCACCAAGCTTCGCAAGACCGCCATGCTTCACATCACAAAAAAAGATGCCGAATGTGTGGCGTTTTTCGAGACGCAGCTACCGACAATTAACCGCACCGATCCCATGTTCGGGGAAGCTCTCAGTTCGGCCATCACCTCCGCTGACCGCTTGGTCAGGGGGGACTTAGTCGAGACATGGTTACCACTTTTTGAAGGAAGTCCTGAGCTTTCCTATCAACGCGCGGTATGGAACTACGCCTCGACCGTCTCCAAAAATAAAGCCAAGCGAACCCAAGCACTCGACGAGCTTTTCGCCGAGTTTGAAAGCCAAAATCGGCCCTTCTCGCTCGCAATTCATTTGTTTAACGCGCTCAATCCTCATCAATTGGCCGAGGCTGAAAAGATCGTCGCTGTCGCAGAGGTGTTGATGGGCGACAGATTATTACCCGTGGAACCACTTTTGCAATTAGGGCAGGCCTACACGACGCTGGGGAGATGGGAGGAGCTATTGGCACTCGCGGATGATGGCCGCGAGCGTTTCGCAGAGAACCCAACATTGGCCGCGGTCGCCGCTTTGGCCTTGGACCGGTTGGGCCGCACAGCAGAAGCGCGCGCGCTGCTATCCCCGCTTATTGCGAAAGGTGTATCGGAACTATTCGTCCTCACGGTTGACATCGACATCTCCATTCGATGCGGCTTTATGGATGAGGCAATGGCAATGACGGAGAAAATGCTCGCTCTGTCCAGTGGGACTGACAAAAAAGTTGAGCATCTGAAGTTGCTTCATCATTTGGTTCGGGCGAAGAATTCGTCCGATCCGCGCGCGCACGCAATCGCTTGGCGCATAGGAGAGTTGATCGACCCAGACAACGAAATCGATGAGAGCGCATTCCTGATGATGGTCATGACATCGCCTCATCCCACGGATCCCGATCCAGAGCAAATCACAGAATATCAAGCCAGGCTGAAGCGCTACTCTGAAAAATTTCCGAACTCGAAGATATTGCGTTCTGCGTCTTTCGCTGAAAACGCGACGCCAGAGGAAATGTTGGATACATTGATGAGATTAGTTGGGGACACCCCCGAAAGCATGGAGGCGCGCCGTCAGCAGGAAGAGTCGTTAAGGGAAAAGGCGAAGGGCGCGCCATTCGCTTGGCGTTCTCAATTCGACGCAAATTTGGGGCGAGACCTTCCTGCACTGTGGGAAGCTTCAAAGAAAGCGAAAGGCACAGATCAATGCCTGCTGCTGCAAATGATCCTTGGGCAATGGAACGCCTTCCCTTGGGAGAAGATGCGGGATCAAATTCCATTGATGGATCATCTCTCGTTGTTGGTTGCTAACGACCTTGACCTCATTGACCTAATTTTCAAAATTTTTCCAAAAGTGGCCGTTCCACAGCGGACCATGCTCGAAATCGGCAAGCTGGCCGACCCTGTTTTTGGCTCATTCGCCGGAGAAAAATGTCGATCAATACAGGCCAGTCTTCAGAAACACTTCGGACAATTGCTACAACCTAGAAGCGCCAAGGCAGATGCGGAAGACGACGGTGTCGCCTCCCTCCGAATTGCGGCAGAGATTCAAACTCTATCAAAGCAACCGCAGCATCTTTTGTATTCCGACGATGCCATTTTTAGAATTTATTGCCAAGGGCACGATGGCGATTTTCAAAGCATCTGCGTCCTGGATATTTTGGCTACGCTGGAAAGTAACGGACTGCTAACTTCGAGACAGGTAGCGGAGAAGATTGGCCAGCTATGCAGCTGGGGCGTTGGAATCGCAGTCCAGCAAGGATGGCAGCTTGCCAGCCTGCCCACCAGCTTGTCCACTGCAAAAAATGTGAAAGAAGGCGAGGACATCCTTCACTCCTCAGAGCTTTGCATTTCCATTTTCAAGGGTATGTGGGACCGTTTTGGCCAGACGTATGGAGAAATGTTACAACACGCTTCAAGTCTAGCGGCGGCAATGTTACTCGACGCCAGCCACAGCCCGATATCCATCGCCGCGCTGATGGCCGTTTGGCATGAGAAGGCATTGTTGGCCTCCAATCCTCCACCCAACGTAGAAACCTCGCTGGCTCTATTGGCTAGAAATACCGCGATCTCGCTGCCGCTATCAGACGACGATGGCCCTATTAGCCTTAAGTTTTGGAAAGCTTATCAGCTGCTGCTGGAGCATTTTCAGCCAGAGAAGGAGAATGTTGAAAGGATGGTCGATGGGATATTCATGATCGCTTGCATAGCCATCAACAATGACGTGAAGCCTGAGAGCTTTAGCCGCCGCTCTCTCAAAACATTCTTCAATTCAGGGCTTGCGGATGGTTCAAACACAAAGCGCGCATTCCAAAATAGTTGCAAACTATGGCGCGAAAATGTGTTGAAGGAACTGGGAAGGCGTCCCATATTCGTAGATCATTGGACGTCAGCCAGCGTATCGAGGCCAGACTATTGGCGTCGTTGGGTTGCTCAACGTGGTAAGGTAAAAGTGGCCTATTACGGAATAATGCCCCCAGGTGCTTCACAACCAGATCCTACGCCATTAATTAGTAAGGATAAAAATATCAGGGATTATGGCTATGGGGAAAAATTGATCACCCCTCACATTTTCGCGGAGTCGCTCCGTTGGGTGCGCCAAATTCCTTGAGGTTAGATAACTGAGTCAGTTTTCCACGAGGCCTCAAAGCTAATCGATGGTCTTTTCGAATTCGAATGGCTGGGTGAGGCGCAGCCCGCGCAGCGCGCTGATGACAGCAGTTTTTCCTGCCTCATTTTTTCCAACGAGGCAAGTGAGGTCACCAATTTCGAACTCGCCGCTATCTTCGACAGAACGATAGTTTTGGACTCTGGCGCCTATCAGCTTCATATTTTCCCTATAGTTCGAATCATTAACTGAACATTTTCACAGCTAAAAAATATTGAAAGAACAGCCAACAATTCTTGCTCCTCGTCACTAATATAAACTATTATTGTTTATATACATACCAGATGATATCCACCTGAGGCCTGCATGCAGATCAGACAGTTAAAAATTCAAAACTTTCGCGGTATTGCTTCCTTGACTTGGGCTCCCCGCGATGCATTCTGCTGTTTAATTGGAGCCGGTGACTCCGGGAAGTCCACAATTTTGGATGCGGCTGAAGCTGCACTGAATTCCCGCTGGTTTTCCTTTTCTGAATCTGACTTTCTAGCGTGCGACACAAGCAGCACCATTGAGATCGAAGTAACTGTGGGCGAGTTGTCCAAGACGTTGAAATCAGATGAGCGTTTCGGACTATACATACGAGGCTGGACATCCGGAGGAGAATTGCGGGATGAGCCTGAGGACGACGACGAGCCGGTTTTAACTGTGCGGCTGACCGTGGATGCCACATTGGAACCCGTTTGGGAACTGGTATGCGACCGGGTAGAAACCCCTCGAACAATATCTAATCGAGATCGAGCGCTGTTTGGTCTGGTTAGACTTGCAGGCGATGACGCACGCCACTTGGCATGGGGACAGGGCTCCGTCCTGTCGCGGTTGACCGGAGACAACAAGGAAGCGGCGTCACGACTAGCGGAGGCATACCGTGCCGCACGCGACAGCGCCAAGCTGGACGAAATCGAATCTCTCGCGACTACCGCGACGGCGGCCGAAGGCTTCGCCAAGAGCCTGGGGGCATATGTAGAAGGACATTATGAGCCGGGGTTAGAACTTGGGCGCTCTGGTCTATCCTCGGGATCGATCGCGCTGCATGACGACGGAGTGCCGCTAAGGCTTGCCGGATTGGGCACTCGCCGCCTTGCGACGCTGGCCATACAGAAATCAGCAATCTCGGAAGGCGCCATCATTCTGGTTGACGAAATCGAGCATGGCTTGGAACCGCACCGCATCATTGGCGCAATATCGCAACTCAAAGCAGACCAAAGCTCGGCCGCCGCCGCAGGCGCCCCTGTGGGCCAAGTGCTGCTGACTACCCACTCCGATATAGCCCTAGCAGAATGCGGCGCTCAATCGCTCCACGTCATCAAGACATCCCGCCCCGATCGCGTGACAACCGCGATAAAGACCGAGGCACCAGTCCCAATTGCCGCACTGATGCGCTTCACTCCGCGCGCATTCTTCGCGAAGCGCATCTTAGTTTGCGAAGGCATGACCGAAGTCGGCTTGCTGCTTGGAGTGCGAGAACAATGGCCTAGCAGGCATCAAGGGAGACCCATCGAGCAGATGGGCGTGGCCTTGGCCGACGGTAACGGTGCCCAAGCGCCTTCCATGGCGTTGGCTCTAGCCGCGCTAGGCTACCCCACCGCGTTATTCATGGATTCGGATGTGCCGTTGCCGCCGCCCACCATCGCATCGCTGGCGGCGGCCGGCGTGCCAATTTATGAATACGGCAGCATGCTCAACACTGAGCAAGCGATATTTTCGGCGGCAAGCGACCAAATGGTTCAAAATCTACTCGCGGTCGCACGAACAAACCATGGCGAGGAGTCGGTGAGCGGAGCCATCTTTCCGAGAACGGGGATGAGTCTTGCGACTGTTAGGGAGGACTTTCAAACTTGGGAACTCAACAGCAATTTGAACGCGGCGCAGCTTAGGACCGCGATATCAGATGTGGCGAAAAACAAGAAGTGGTTCAAAGAGCTACGCTACGGCAGAGAAATCGGCCAGATCGTCTGCGGCATCATGGGAGAAAATAATCCCGCGCCACTAACTCAAATCCTGCTTCGTTTGGAACAGTGGGCCTATGCCTAGCCCACAGGACATCTTCGCACTGGGAAACGCAGCAGTGGTGGCGCCCGCTGGCCATGGCAAGACCGAAGTGATCGCCAATATCGCCGCACTGGGCCGACGCGCTCTTGTGCTCACTCACACCCATGCTGGAGTCCACGCGATCCGCTCCCGCATGAAGCGTCTCGGCATTCACCAACACGCGGTCGCCGTGGACACCATCGCTGGATGGTGCATGCGCTATACGCATGCCTTTCCTCGCATAGCAAGACCTTGTGATGGAATGCCTAGGACGAGCGCCGAATGGGATCAGCTCTATCGCGGCGCCATCCTCGCGCTAAGCGTCTCTGCGGTAAGGGATGTCATCGCCAGCTCCTACGATCGCGTCCTCATTGACGAATACCAAGACTGTAACAACGGCCAGCATCAATTGGCAATCGCTTTGTCCGGGATCGTGCCGACCATCATATTTGGAGACCCTATGCAGGGCATCTTTGAATTTGCTGGCGCGACACTGAGCTGGGAGAGAGAGATTCACAACCACTTCCCGTTCGCAGGCACATTGGAAACGCCGCATCGCTGGGCTGGCAAAAATCCGGAGTTGGGTGCTTGGATCGCCCAGACGCGACAAAAACTTATGGCTGGCGAGCCTATTGATTTGGCGGACGGCCCGATCACCTATCGACAATCAGACGATGCCTTCGACATGGCGACATTTTTTGATGGCATCGATGCGCGCGAGGGAACCCAAGCCGCCATCCACTGCAACAAGACCATCTGTTACCGACTCGCACAAGCAACCCGCGGTGGCTTCCAAGCCATTGAAGAGATGGCAGCTGGTCGCCTCCAGAGCTTTGCGACTGCTTGGGACGCATCAGCGAATCAAGAGCGCCGCTTTGCCGCCGTTGACAGCCTCATGGACGATTGCTTCCACATTAAGCATCCTGCGGAAGGAAAAGCTCCCGACCCAGAAGATGTGGCGATGGCCGAAGAAATGGGATTGATCGCCGTCGAACTCGGTGGAGCAACAGGAGCAGCGACCGCGCGACGGCTGTTCGCGATGGCGAAGGCACGACCTAGCTGGCGTCTGTTTCGCAGGGAAATATGGCGCGATGGAGAAAAGGCTATCGCGGAGCTTGAGGCGGGGCGGGTGGAGAACATGACGGATGCGGCCGCTAGCATTCGGCAACGCGTGACAAACTCTGGGCGGAAGTTGCCGCTACGCACCGTTTCCACGCCTCTTCTGCTAAAGGGCCTCGAATTTGACCATGTAGTGATTCCCAACGCTGCACATTTTCTTGGCGAGCGAAGCGCCAACGCAAAGCTATTCTATGTGGCTATATCCAGAGCGACGCGCACTTTGACGATAAGCGCGAGCGACAGATTCATCGTTTTCCCCAAACCTCAGATCTGACTAATAAAGTATATGGTGACAACGAGCAAAACGCCGAATTTCAACAAGACCCATGTTCGCAAGGCGGCGAAGGCCTGGCAAAAAGATCCGCGCCGAGGAGGTTTTCGAGCAAGCATTCGCAATGACGTGGAAATTGACGGAAAGCTGTATCCTCCAAAAGCCATCGCGTCTTTAGCCAATGAGCTTGCCGGCGGTGGGATCTTGAAGCCGAGAGATTTCGCGGGTGTGAAGAACGGTAAATGGCTCAACGCGCTTAGGGACCTTGGCTTTGAGGTTCATCCAAAAACCAGAAAAATGATTGATCCGTCGGATAGCAGCATACAAATGTTTCGTGGTGACGAGCGATTTGTGGATTGCCCTCGGGCCTTCTTGGTCACAGGCCTTTCACAAAACGACCAGCTCAATCGTCAAATGCTCGCAAAAAACCAGTCGGGTCACTGGAGGCTCAAAAATGGGCGGGCGGACAAAGGCGATGCGCTCTTTCTGATTTTGCCAAACAAGAGCAGGGAAGATGGATATCCGCGTGAGCTGTTTTGCGGAATATTGGACTCTCCTCCCGACAGAAGTTCCAAGGTCGGAAGAGCACTTTTTCGGGTCAAGCGTTTCCATCGGCTCGCGACCATAGAGGCAGGCATCAAGAATTTTCTCGAAGGCCAAGTTCCTCCGCAAGGGAACCGAGTGATAACGATATGGGACGATGCTGAGGCTCTCAAGACGCTGCGCGCCACACCAAGCGGGACCGATATAGATGTGGACGGTGGCGGCTATCCTGAGGGAGCCAAGAAATTCAAAGAGCACATGTTGACGGAACGCAGCAGCACGGTAGTGTGGCTCGCGAAAGCGATACGCCTCAAGCAAACCGGAAAGCTCGAATGTGAGGCGTGCAAATTCGACTTCGCGAAAATTTATGGAGAAAGCGGCCTCGGCTTCATTGAAGCCCACCACCGAGTCCCGTTAGCATCCATCAAAGCCCCAACAAACGCTCGCATTGAGGACTTCGAGTTGGTGTGCTCCAACTGCCACAGCATGCTTCACCGAATGAAGCCTTTGAAGACCGCTCTCGAATTGAGACAGCATCTCTTGAAAATGTCAAAACTATCAGGCCTCCCCCATTCCCGAAGCTCGAAATCCCGTGCGTAATCGTTTCAACGCCACAATTCATACGGATCATCCATGCCCACTTATTCCAACGCCAACATCATCAAACCCAAGAGCTGGGAGGAGTTCGAAGAGATTGTCTGCGCGGCGGCAAAAAACCGTTGGCGCAGTCCAGATTTCACTCTCCACGGAAGGAAAGGACAAGCGCAGTCCGGCGTGGACGTGTATGGTGAGGACCAAGATGGTGAATTGGTAGGCATTCAGTGCAAGAACACCGACGGCGGAGTGTCCGACGCCACCATTCGATCAGAGATCGCAAAGGCAGAAGAGTTCACCCCCACTCTTTCTAAGCTCTACATCGCCACGACGGCCGACACCGACAAGAATGTTCAAGCCTCAGTCAGAACCCTGTCCGCTGCTCGAAGAGCGGATGGGCTGTTCCCTGTTCACATCTTTTTTTGGAACGACATCTGGAGCGATCTTTGTCTGGACGAGGCCAGGCTCTTTCAGCACTACCCTCAACTTCGCCCACAAGCGTTGGCGCCGGTCGCCAAACTTGGACCAACTCACGATCAAAAGATGTTCAATAAATTCAAAGAAGAGCTGGCCTTCGACCCAGCCATTCGCTTGTTGCGCGATCATGACTTCGGCGGCTCCTTTTCGCGAGAGGCGATAAGGCCACTGATGAATTTCATCGAGACATGGGACCAGCCTGAGCACGAATTTCTCGATGCGGAATTACAACGTAACTTGAAAGCTTTCTACCACGCCGCATCTGCCATGGGTATAGCCATTTCGCGCCTGACGGTCCCGGTTGGGGGAGGCGACTTTTCATCGGTCTATGCCGACCATCAACGCAAAGCGGGACCGCGTCCTCCCTCGGTAATTGAAGACGCTGCGGAGCTCAACAAGATGGCTAGCGAGTTCGTTCCAATCTATGACAGCTTCCTGCGCTTTTGCCGTGCGAAGTTGGAGGCTTGAAGTAATGAAGAGTAATATGCAAACCAAGCCCAGTGCACAGTCCACATATTCACGTGCGCCTTTCCCCCATCGAACAAGTCCGAGCAAAAACTTTCGATCAAATCGTCGACGCGCACTTGGAGGTGCGTTACCGAGCCCTAGTGCCGTCCAAGGCAGGCGGCAATGGCACCTTCATGTCGGCCATACGCATGGAGAAAGACGTCCTGCGAGGGTCTGATATCTTGCGTTATCCCGACTGCTCCGGACGATTGCATTTTTCAAATCTCAGTCAAAACACAGGAGAAATTATGACGTGTCAAAACGCCGCAGAAACCATTCTGGCTAATAACGGTATTTCGGTAACATCAAAGCTAAGAATAATAATTACATTTCTCTGCCAAACTGGTGCATCACCAGAATGGATTGCTCAACACTGCATGAGATTAGTAACTCTCAAAGATATCATAGACAGCGTGAAAACGTCTTTCCCCTCGCTTTCTTGCGATCAACTGGATAAGCTTGCGGACATGCATATGAATGGGGCTTCTCTAAATGAAATTTTTCAAGAGGCGAACGCCATGGTGGCACCACCAACGCCACCGGCGGCACAAACCACCACGTTGTAGAAAACGTGTCAGGCCGCCCACATTCGCAGACGAGGCAAGTAAGCAGGAGTCCATTGCAACTGCAAATTGGCTCGCAAAGCCATCAAACCTAGTGCAGCTTGATATTCGTCCCACCCCATGCCGTTGAAGACATCAGCCAACAGAATTGGATATTCCGCCCCCTCGCCTGACATATTTAGGGCGACTCTCGCAAGGATTCGCCTTCTTGGTGGGGGCGCGGCTTCGATGCGCTCAAAATAGATGAGCTGGCCGATTAACGGGCCGATTTCTTTGGCTTTTTGTTCCATATATATCCCTCAGGCAGTGAACCTCGCATACTTAGCGCCGGTGCCCCAAGAACTCAAGTGCACGCATGCTCCGCATGCCTACCGTTGAGCGGACAGTCGAAGATGCATTCTTCATTTCAACGCTCCATCGCTTGCATATAGTCTTGAATCCATTCTTGGTGAACTTCCATGGCTGACATCTGCTTTTCCAAGCCCAACATATATGCCGCCATTAAATCGGCGTCCTTGGCGGCCGAAAAGATCGTCATGGGATCGGCCGACACAACCTTTATCCAGTGCTGGAGGTAGGCCGCGTGGTTATCGATGTGGTTTTGGGACATTGGCACGCCTGTCTCGGCCGCCAGGATCGCCGAGCAGATTTCCGCCCTCAGCTCTTCCACGGCATATGCCTCGTCGCCCCAACGCTTGGCGATCGCCTCCTGCCGGTCCAGCCGCTTCTTGTGCAACGTGCTGTGCGCCCCCTCGTGAAGGGCCGTCGCATAGTAGTCATAGACGCTATGAAATGACTTTTTGGCCGGCAGACGTATTTCATCCAGGGCCGGCACGTAGCATGCATCGGTGCCACCATGAACGACGAGCAAGCCCGTCTTTTCTTTGAGAGCCTGGATCACCGCCTCCGCACGGACGACAGGGTCGAACAGTGTTTCAGAAACTTCAAGCGGCGGGACGCCGTCCATTTGCTGGGCATTGAACACGACGTATCGCCGGAGCGCGAAAGCCTTGCGTTCCGGCTCCGATGCGTTTGCACCCTGCCCGCCCATCACCCCGCCACCGCCGCCACTTCCTAAATTGCCGCGATTGCCGCTGGCCGAGGCCTGCGGCTTCCCGCCGGAAGCGCCCGCTGCGATCTCGGCGGCGGCGCCTCCCCTGCCGACTTCGACCAGCTTCACGATGGGCGTGCCCTTCTCGCCGCGCCGGACCTGCCAGCCATTTGCCTGGGCTTGTTGATACGTGGCCCAGCGCGGGTCCGCCCTGCCTTCCGGATCAACCCGGCCACTCAAGGCCAGGAGCAGCCTGTTCACGCCGCGATAGCCGTTGCTTGTGGCCAGATTCACCGGCCTCAGCGCTTGGGCGGCCCAAGGCTTCTGCCAAGGAGTGTCTCCGCGCTCCATCGCATCGATAAGCACGCGGGCGATCTCGGACTTCACGTCGACTTTGCCTTCCACCTTTTCGCTTTGAGATTCAGCGCGTTCCGAACTTTGCATGGGCCTCGCCTTTATTGTTGTTGATGATTGCTGAACTGCGGGCAGCAGAACTGCGCGTTTGCGCGCTTGCGTATTGACTGTATTTTTTTGAGATTTAGATTTGATCTTTTTTCAAGATCGGCCTTCCGGGACTAAGACTGGCGTCGATTCGGCGCAAAAGGGTTCAGTGATGGGAGACGCGGAGATGCGATGAAAAATCGCCCGCATTTTGATGAGCTCATCAAGGAGCGCTGGCCAACAGGCTGTCGGCTGCCCGCGCCATCGTCTTTGATGGCGTAGACACAAGCTCATTTCACAAGGGCATTTTCCTTCCCATATTCTTTGATGAATTAGGTTCATTTGCGCTTGGTTGATTAACATTCCTTTGATCAGATCTGCGAGCTCACGCGCCAACATTGCTTCCCCGACATGGATTTTTTCTTTCAATTTCCTCTGCCGGCCAGCGCATGGCTGTAGCTGCATGCCAGCCGCTTCGATTGGCGGGCCGGCTTGCAGGCCTTGCGGGAGCAGCATCCACGATTCTTGGTCCTCCATGCCATCTCCTTCGATTGAGGACACGTCGTCGCAGCCGTTGCCGAGATCGCCAATCAAGCCGACATCTGCGTCGGCAAGAGCCACATCTTTCATGGCAAGAACTTGAGCGCCCAGCGAGGCGCTCCTTGCGCTACCGCGCATGTCCGCAGGACTCGGCGCATTGACCAAGGAAGCGGGGCCTTTCAAATCGTTTTCTTGGATTGAACTCATTTTTCCCTTTCCACTTCTATCCCGATTTTTCTGGCCTACTTGCAACGGCGCTTTCTGCCAGGCGCGCTTACGCAGCTAGCAAATACAGCGCGCTCGTCCATTCGCCTGCGCATGTCGGACTGCTGCGGCGCGCGGCGATCTTCCGGATGGCTGCAAATAAATTGGCCAGCACGCGACGGACGGTCGCCATGCCGTCAAGCGCCATGTCGCGCCGCCCTGTCCAGCACCCGCCAAGCCCCACCGCCCTAGCCTGCCGTCCCCGCCCATCCACCATGGCCAGGCCGAGTCAAGGCCGGCCCCAGTCTCCGCAGCTGAGATGCTGTTTTTGGCGATCATCCAACGCAATCATCCGTCGCTCTCGATGCCTTCTTCTTTTTAAGCTCAAGAGCCTCACTCAGCATTGCAGAGAGCGCCTCCATGCTAGGAAAGCCAAGCTCGTCGCCTATTCCAACGCCGCTCGCCAAAGCGACCTCGGCCACGACATCAATCACCGCGCTGGAGCCAGGAGTCTCCGCCGCCGATCCAGCGCTTGGCGGCAGCGGGTCGATGGAGGCATTCGGCGTGGAGCGCGCGGCTGGACTTGGCGCCATGGCGCCGGCAACAACCCCCCCGCCGCGGCTGACCTCCATAGTCCACGCAGCTGGCACATGGGCAGGCCGCGCCTTTTTCATTTTGTAATGCGGCCAGAACAGCTCGTAGGCCTGGCCGCCAGTGAAGAGCGCCAAGCGCACCCCTTTTCCGTCCGGGGTTGGGCCAAGGCGGGAGCACAGCTCCGATGGCTTGTAGATGGCAATTTCGTCCCGCGAGAACGAAAGCGTCGTCGAGCTCCCTGAGCCACCCCCTCCATTTGCGGCATAGGAGATGTTCGAACGCTCGACCTCCCGCGAGCCCAAGGCCTTGCACATCTGCTCCGCGGTGTCGCCCTGCATGAGCTGCCCCACCAGGACGGTGCCGGCCATCGACACCATCGCCTTCACCATCAGGGCGCCATGGATCTCCTCCAGCTGCGCCAAGTCCTGGCAAGCCAGGATGCAGCGCACTCCACGCGAGCGGCCGACCTCCAAAAGCGGCCGGATCGGAACTTTGCCCATCTGCGCCGACTCGTCGGCGATGATCCACAGCTTGCGGCTCTCGTCGTCGTCCATCTCAACGCTGTTCACGATCGCCGAGACGGTTCCAATGATGCCCTCCAAATAGCCTTTAGTGAGGTCCGGATAGGCGCCATGCCCTTGCAGAATGATTTGCCGGCGCGCGCCGCGGCGATCTTCGCCCCCGCCTTTCCGGCTGCCAGCGCCCGCCGCCGCGTCGACGCCATTCCCGCCTCTTTTCCGCGGCCATCCTTGGCGGCCCGCAACCTCAACCGATCCGCCGCCTTCGCCCGCATGCATCCCGCCCTGCGCCCATTCCACAAAGCTGATGCGGCGGTCCTCCGGTGTTTCGCCCCAAGCCTCCGCCAGATCAAAGATCGACGCGCAAAATGAGGACAGATTGATCAAAATGCCCTGCGTGGTGACGGACGCCCTCTCCACCGACCGCATTGCCTCTGGGTGGCACGCCTCCATGATTTGCAGAATATTGGCCTGCGGGATGGACATCATCTCTGCCAGCTCGCGCCATCCCCACCCATTCCCTCGCGTCGTCTTCAAATAGATCATGAAGCCGACAACGATCTGCCGCGCCGCATTGGACCACATCGGGTCCTGGGCCTCCTTGATCATCGCCGCGGCGAACCGCCGCATGTCCCCGATGTTCCGCATGTCCTTCGCGATGTCCCACGCCAGGGACCGGGCATCCCACGGCGCCATGATCTCGGGTTCGCCAAAGCCCTTTGTGAACTCTCCCTTCGGATCGAAAAGGAGCAGGCTCTCGCCCGCCTCGATCACCGCTTGGATCATCGGCTTGAGCGCCGTCGATTTGCCAGAGCCCACGCCTCCCACCACTAGGACGTGCCTAGTCCACATATCAGCTGGATAAGGCACGTCCGGGGCAATCGGATGATCAGGCCGGCGCTTGACCCGGTCCGCGAGCATCAGATTCAGCGCCTCTGCCGCTTGGGCGCCCACATGGCGCGCCGACCCTCTCAGCACAAGCAATCCATTGCGCGGAACGAGGTAGATTTTCGCCAGGAACACTGCGGGAAGACACGCAACCCATAGCGCGAACATCAGGCGACAGATCAGGCCAATCCTCTCCCCTGCAGATAACGAGCTAAGAAATTGGGCATAGCTGCGGGCCGCTTCGGGAAACGCCCAGCTCCAAATCCAATGTAATGCCGAGCGAATGAGATAGATGAAGTGCAGCGAGATGGAGCCCTGCGGGTCATTCATCCAGGGCAACGCCCGCCAAGACAACATCAGAGCCAAAATTCCGAGAAAAGCGCCAAGCGTCGCGCTGGCGCCGATCCATCCCACCACATTCACCCGCCCCACCGAAGGCGCGGCCGGGGCTGAAATGCCCCAATCAAATTCGGTCCGACCATTGTCGCTGTTCATCGCTTCTCCCAATGCCAATCAGGGCACTGCGGAGGGAAATTAGCTTCGGACATCGGCGCCGGCCGTCTTGACGAGCGGCCAACGCCGCCGCTGATCAGACAAACAAATCCGGCTAGGCAGAAGACGCTTCCAAGTTGCAGTCGAAGGCAGGAAGACAATCACTCGCGGAGGAAGCAATGACAGCAATGACTCAATATGGAACGCCAGAAGAAACGATGCTCGCTTATACCAACATCAACGCACGCGAGAGGCAAATCTTGCAAGGAGTGGCCAGAAGATACATAAAGGGAACCCATTTCACCGAGCCCTTGGATCTGATGCATGAAGCTCTATACCTGACGGTGGAACAGCGCCGCCGCTGGCCCAAAAGCGTTAATTTTGAAATCTACCTGGTCATGACCATGCGCAGCATTGCCGGCGCCGATCGCAACAAGCAGTTGACGCAGGCGGCATCGGGCATTCCAGTCGAGGACATTCTTGAGTGGTCTTTCCTGGGCGAGAACTTTCACATCTCCGCCGAAGAGACTGTCCTTCGCGCCGAGGAGCGCTTGGCCGATAGCATCTCCACAAAGACGATACTAGGCCAGCTCCGTGCCGGGGCCGACAGAGTCGCGGGGGACGTTCTTGCATGCCTTCTGTCGGACATGCCGGCTCGGGAAATCAGATCCTCGCTCGGCCTCACCGTTGGCGCATATGACGCGGCAAGAAAGCGGGTCTTGCGAAAGTTTAAAAAGTCGGAGAGACTCTGATCCGGCTGTGACGGCGGAAGCACTCTTCCTGCCGCTCATGCCACGCTGAGATCGCGGCGCATGGCGAAACGAAGAGGCTCTCTCCGATGATTCGAAACACTAAGAAAAATGGCGCGGGGAAGCCCGCGCCCCGTTCAAACCCCAGCAAGGCCAAGCCCGCAAGCGCCGGGCTCTCGCCACTCGAGGCATTCATCATTGCTAGTGGCGAATTTTCCGCCGATGACATTGCGTCAATGACGAGCGACGACACCTTGCCCCAAAAGGAAACATCTGCGGAAGCGCCGTTGGAGCCCTATGAGCAGTGGCTCAGCGCCAGAAAAAACCGTGATGACGAGCCCTTCCCAACTCAAATGCGCTCCTCGATTCAGATCCCATCGACGACGGGCGCTGGCATGACCGCAGAGGAGAAGCACGTTGCGCGCATCGCCTCGGCAATTACCCATGCAAAAAAACAAGTGCGCATTAATGGCGACTCGATGCGCGACCTTGGAATCAAGGACGGCGACATGGTCGACGTCGAGCTCAATGCCGAGCCAAAGGATGGCGACATCGTGTGCGCGGACGTAATAGGCATTGGCAGGATTGTTAGAAAACTAAAAATCATAGGCGGCGCTCATATCTTGACCGCCGCAAACCCAGAATTTGAGACCATTTCTATCATCGACAAATCGCACATGCGCATTTTAGGCATCGTGATCACTCCTCCCAGCAGCATTCATTAATCTCATGCGTAAAATGGCGTGGGGCTTGGAAGACCGCCATCTCCCAAGCCCCAGGCCATTTTCTAGCAAAAGTCATCGCCTCGGCCGAAAAACCCTAGAGCGTGGACTGCTATCAGCCAACCCCATCGCAGCCAAGGCATCATCGACAATCGATGTTGCCCGCGCCCGCGCCATGGCCTCCTCTTTCATCTTGCGAGCGTGGGCGGTCTCTTCCTGCTCGTTTTTCTCGAGTGCCTCGGTCTCGGCAGCCTCGAGTGCCGAAAGGCAATCGCGCGCGCAATACCACTCGACTAGGTCGTCTATGCAGACCATAGGTGTGAAATTAAAGATTTGATAGGGAATGAAAAATTGCCTATTGCGAATTAGTCTCCAAATAGTCGAGGGTGAAATGCCCAGGATTCGGGCTAGCTTGGTGACATTGATGAACGCTGATTCCACCTGATAATCCTTGATGATCATAAGCTTAACGCGCATGCGCTCAGCTTCCGCAATGTCTGCAAGCGAGGGGTTGTTGGCGGCGTCATCTTTTGAGCAATCACATTGTCCTACGCAATTGCATTGTTTTCCATAAAAGCAGCTCATCTTTTCTCCGTTGAGTGAATGGCCGTGGCCGGTTGGCTGCGGCAGCCAATAGCACTGCCAACGAAGGGGGATTTCGGCCGACAGGCAGACAGACGGCGACCCAGTGCCGCCTGTCCATCGCAAGGCACTGAGCGGAAGATCCGCCCACGGCCCGGCAAGTATCAAAAGGCCAGTTGCACCCTGCTGCGGGAGACGCGGCGGAAGGCAGAATCTGGCCAACGGCGCTTTCCGCTTCAGAGAGCTGAGAGGCCAATCAATCGACGCGACGAAAATATGCTCAACCACTACGAAAAAGATGGCGCTCCATTGGACGCCTTGGCGCCAGAAGACGACTGGGACCTTCCTCAGCTGCCTCGCCAGCTGCCAAGACGCGAAGACCTACCTCCCCCACCAATCCAGCACGAGCAGTCGCCAGCATCAAGGGAAATTGCGCGACCCGTGATTGAAAATGTGCCATCGCGCCTGCCAAGCCAAGGAGGCCCCGACCGATGTCCCGCATTCATGGTTAGAAGCGCCCTTTTCCGGGCTGGCAGGATCGTTTTAGGGGTAAGCCACGATGGCCCCGTAAAGGCACAAGGAAGCTATGATTTGACGCTGTCGGGGGACCGGCTGTATATGCGAGACAAACAAGTATGGCAAGCGGTGATCAGCATCATCAAAAGAGCGCCGCACCACCATGCTCCGATACGGATCGAGTTGGCGGCGATCGCAACAATGATGGGCTCATCCGACCACGGCGGCGCAGCTTTGCGGCGGGTCTGGCAAAGCGTGGAGCGATTATCGCGCGCTACCATTGAGGTGACCCTTCGCGATGGTCAAGCCCACAAGGGCAAGCTGCTTGCGGCCGCATATCGCCAAGAAAAGAAGTATTTCGTTGAGATAGACATGCAATGGATGACCGCGGCCACGTGCTTGGACTATCAATTCAAAATAAACTGCGAGCGCCGCAACGGACTGGCCACCTCGCTAGCTCAGTGGCTTCATGATTTTTTGTCGACTCACCAAAGTTCTCCGGGCCTCTCGGTCGGCTACCTGCGTGAACTGTGCGGCTTCGATGGACAACATAGGAAATTTCCAGCGGCGATTCGCGCCGCCCTGAGCGAGCTGAAAATGTCCGCAGCTGCGCTTGTCGCAGACTTTGAGATTATCAAGAACGGCAGATCCAGCGACGCTTGGACTGTAGTCATTGTGCGCGGCCCAGAACAGCCATCATTCTCCGGTCCGTCATCGCCCAAAACCTTAGACGGAATGGAAAGCCTATGTATTCCGAAGTGTCGCAGGGTCGCGCTTTGAGTGTCCGACCTGGCTTGCTGGAATCTGCTCATCGACAAGCCAGGCTGACGGGTTTAACGGAGCAGATGAATTTGCGAATGCTCGCCATCTCGGGTGTAACCGGGAGGTTTCTCGGGTTTAAGGGGGAAGTTCAGCCAGACAGATCGGGTTTAACCGGGAAGATGCTCGGGTTTAACCAGGAAGTTCCTCGGGTTTAACTGGGACGCACGGCCCACATCTATAGATGTTAATAAATATAAAAAATAGAAGACCGTCGACTGCGGCCTTGCCTTGGGCAAGCCGCCTCCTAGCCACATGCCCAGCTCGAAGCTTTCGCGGCGCCATCGCCGCGGACCTTCTGGCAGACCAACCCCGCGCCATCTGCGAAAACCACTTCTCGAATCGAACCATCCACGCAACAAAATTACCGCTCGTCGGATACATCTCCGCTGCACTGCGCTGCACCGATTCGATTCATTTACTTCATATGCTTTAAAAAAATCACATTAAGCATGGTTTTGAAGCTCAAAACGCCTCTTTTAGCTATCGCAGAAGCTGGTAATCCGTCGTTTTCTTACTTTTCTGGCGGCGCCACGGGCAACTATAAATGCTCCGTCTCAGGGGAATGCCCCTCTTGGAAGCCTTGCAAACACTCATCGTTTACGAGATCGATGACCCGTGGGGGCAGCGCTGCATCTGTGCTGCAAAAAACCGTTTTCATTTCTGACGAATGGATAACTGAAAAGGCCACTCGTCGGCAGTATAGCGGCCACACTTTCGCAACCAAACCTAAGGAAAAACCATGGCAACGATCGTTGAACGACCGCGCAAAAACAAATCGAGCACTTGGCAAGCAACTATTCGGGTAAAGGGCCAAGCACCAGTCACCAAGACTTTTAACACCAGACATGATGCTGAAACCTTCGCCCAAACTGTGGAGGAGAGACTAAAAGCGCTTGTGATTCAATCGGGAAAAAGGATCAAACGTGCCCAATCGAGAGAAGCATCGGTTGCCAGTCTAATGGATGAACGTCTAAGAGATATCGTGATTGCCTACTGCGCTAGCTCCGAATCGCTTCCTCGGCATAGGGCCTCGTCCCCTACAATTCTGACGACCATCGGCAATGTAACCCTGCGCGAGTTAACCCCGCTATGGAACAAAAGCTATATTCAGCGGATGCGAAATAAGCAAACCAGGGTCGGCAATACCTTCACCTATTCAACGATCGGTGTTCACTTTCAAATCATGTCCATCGCATGTCGCTGGCGAGCTGAGAATCTGAACCTCCCTGCGCCACATGTCAATCTCACTAAAAAATACTTCCCCAAGCAATGGGAAAATAGACGCACCCGCCGGCTTTCCGCGGAGGAACAAATCCTCATCGAGAGCATTCTCTCAAACATTGATGCTCCATCAAAAAACCAGTGGCTTCATCTAATGAGGATGGCCTTGGAAACCGGGGCACGATTACAAGAACTGGTTCTGGCCGAATGGACAGAGTTCGATCTCAATAAAAAAGTCTGGACGATACCTGCATCGCATACGAAGTGTAAAAAAGTGCGGGCGGTGCCACTTTCTAACGCGGCGTTGAACTACATGCAGAATCTTCAACGAGAGGCGATCCCTGACAATCACCGCATTTTCCACCATCTTGGCCGGCCAATCTCTGTTTCCGCAGGCTTTCATAAATATGTGCTCAAGGCGGGGTTGATCGACTTTCGTTTTCACGACCTTCGTCATGAAGCAATCAGCAGAATGGTGCTCCACAAGCGCTTGCTTTCAGTCTTTGAGATTATGGCGATTGTCGGACATACCGAGCTATCAATGCTGGTTCGATACGCAAATCTTCGAGGCGACGAACTTGCATCCCGCATGGAATAAACCTCTGCCTGAGGTGGTCGAGACGCCACCTCTCATTGCTTGCAACTGACTTTCGCTGAAAAATGTATTTAAAAGACAAGATACATCATGAGAACAATCAAGTTCAACGATTAGATAGGACATCATTTGCTTTCAATAACAAAAATAAACTCTGCATCTAACCAAGCTAAAAAAGGCCAAAGCTCCAAGGGCTACCTGCATTATCTTGGAGGCCCGAAAGACACGACGCGCCAACGAGGCGACTTTGACGCCTATGCCCGTGGCCAAGACGAAGGCTTAGGGCCTCCGCCATTCTGGACGGGTGGCGGAGTGCCGATGCTTGGGCTCTCCGGTCTGGCAGAACGCGAGCATGTAGAACGCTTGGCCAAGGGATTCCATCCGCTTACCGGGGAGGCATTGGTCAAGGGAGCCGGCGACAACCATGTCATGGGGCTCGACATGACCTTCTCCGCAGTCAAGGACGTCTCGGCGATCTTTGCCGGCGCAGACAAGGAGTCGCGCGACGCGCTCATCGCTTGCCTGCATGACTCCGCAAAAAGCGCTCTGGCCTATGTTGAGAACAATTCGATCACCAGGCACGGCCAAGGTGGCAGGATAAAGCAGCAGGCCGGCGCCACGATATCAGCCTGCTATACTCATTTCAGCAGCCGCGCCGGCGAACCCCAGTTGCATATCCATGGCTTCTTCTTCAACTTGGCCAAGCGCAAAAACAGCAAGGAATGGAGCGCTCTGGAACACCGCGCCCAGTTTGAGGCGAAGATTGCCACCGGCATTCTCTTTCGCGTCGAGCTCGCGAGCCGGCTGCGGGGCCTTGGCTTCGAAGTGGAGCCAGCAGGCCCCTACTTTACAATTCGCGGAATCGACCAGGCACAACGGGACGCCCTGTCGACGCGCTCCAAGCAAATTGCAGAATATGTGCGCGAATGCGGCATGCTTGAAGCGGATGGCGCTGTCGCGCGGGAAATTGCCGCCCTCAACACCCGCTCCGCCAAGGCCGAGCCCTCGCTGCCGGTTCTACTTGAAAGCTTCAAGGAAATGGCCGCAAAGCTGGGCTTGACGCCAGAAGCCGTCGCCTCGTTGCGAACCGGCCACGACAAGCCTGCGCAGCCTGACATTGAAACACCTTTTGAAATTGATCGCGATGCAGTCTTGGCCGAGCTTTTGGAGAGCCAATCGTGCGCGACCGCCCAAGACGCCCTCGCCCTGATCTGCGAAAAGGCCATGGGCCACTGGAACGCGGAGGAATGCCTGGCGGAGCTCGAAAAGTTCCTGGCTCACGCCAATGTCGTTCAACTTGGCCGCACTGAGCACCTTACCGAGATCTTCACGTCGAAGGCCACATTGGATCTTGAGGCTTCGATCAGCGCTTCGGTGGAGCGGCTCTCCCTGGATCGAGCGCACAAGGTCGGCCGCTCCGTCGTCGGCCGTGAGTTCGACCGCTTGGAAAAGGAGCTCAAAGCCAAGCTGGGAGTCGGCGTCTCCCTGGACCAGCAGCGCGCCGCGGCCCTGCACATCGCCTGCGACACAGGCCGGCATGCCTTCGTTGAGGGTTGGGCGGGAACAGGCAAGACGACCCTGCTGAAGGCCTTGGGTGTCGCGTATGCGGCCGCAGGGTTCAACGTCTCAGGCTGCTGCCAGTCGGCCGCAGCAAGCTTGAACTTGGCGCGAGAGGCGGACATACCTTCGCGCACGATCGCCAGCCTGCTCTTGTCGCTTCAAAAGGGCAGAGTGAAACTCGACTCCCAGAGCATCTTGATCCTCGACGAGGCTGGCATGGTCGGCTCCCGCGAATTTGGCCTCCTGCAAGCGGAGGCTATCAAGGCCGGCGCGAAGCTAGTTTCGGTCGGCGACGCAAAGCAGCTTCAGCCCATCGACGCGGGCGGGATCTTTCGGGCGCTCGCCATCCGTCACGGCAAGGCCGAAATCTCAAACATTCAGCGACAGCGGACGGACTTCGCTCCCCTGCTCACATGGCTCGAAGCTCGCGGAAGCCTGTCGAAGCTTCAAGGCCAAGCCTTGCGCGAGGCACCGGAGGAGGCGCGGCTGCAGGCGCTCGAATCGATTTGCTCGGGCGACGCCAAGCTGGCTCGGGCCTTCGAAAAATGGAGGGGCCGCTACGATTTCGAATGGATGCGCAAGGCCGTGGAGCTCTTCGCCACCGGCGAGGCACGTGCCGGCCTTGAGATGCTTGACGAGCGCGGACGGCTCAAGCTGGTCTCGGGCCACTCCGCCACCGTTGCCCAGTTGATCGAGGCGTGGGACCAGGACAAGGCCGCATTGCCGCAGAAGGCCATCATCGCCGGCACGCGCGCCGAGGTCGCGGAGCTCAATGCCAAGGCGCGGGCCACTCTTGTCGAAAGGGGCATCGTTCGCGATGCAGATGGAATTGAGGCCGAGATCATCCACCGCGACGACACCACCGACATCAAGCGCTTCGCGCCTGGCGACCGCATCGTCTTCACCAAAAATGACAGGTCGCTGGGCGTGTCAAATGGCGTGGCGGCCACTGTTGTGGCCATTGAACACGCCGCGGCTGGCATCATGCTCGTAGTAGAGCTCGACGAGCCAAACGAGCGCCAGGAAAAGGTAGTTCGCATCCCCGCATCGTTTGGGCGTTTCGCCCATGCCTTTTGCCTGACGAACCACAAGAGCCAAGGCCGCACGTTCGAATCGGCGTATGTATTGGTAAATCCTCGAATGGCCGATCGCGAATGGAGCTATGTCGCAGCCAGCCGCTCCCGCTTCTCGACCACCCTTTATGCGAATCTTGGGGCCTTGGGAGCCGGCGATCCAGAGTCCCATCAGCAGCAGGATGGCGCGCTAAGCGAGCGGGGAAAGGCATTGGACGCCCTGGCCTTTGGCATGAGCCGCAGCCGAGCCAAGGGCACCACGCTCGATTATGAGGCTCCCATTGTGAAACCAGTGAATCCGCGCGCGTCTTCTCCAAGATGGACGACATCGTTCCGAAATCTCATTTCGAGGGCAATCCGGCGAATGCGTTCGGGCTCTCGGCCTTTCGGCCCCACTTCTAATAGCATCGCCAGTCCCAATATCATGGCCAATGTCGGCGCCATCTCCCCAGCGCCATGCTCTATCCGCTTCTCTCCATTATCCACCTGGCTGCCCTCTTCTCCCATAGGTTTAGCTGTGCACTCCACCTCTGGCCCTCGGGACTCGGCCCATGGGCAGGTTCCATATAAAAGGCCACCGGCCATCCTGCTTGGAGAGCCCGAGTTAGGTCTGGTTCGCTAGAGATTTTTCAGTTCGGAGAACGGGTGAGATGAATGTTAGGAGCGCTGCTATGAGTGCTGTAAATGACGGGGTGATGCGTTGAACAAGAAAAATGTGACAAACCATGCGGAGCATATGAACAATATGAAAATGCCTATGGAATCATCCGAGCAGCCCAGCAAGCGAAGCCTATGGGAAAGCCGAGGCATCTATCTTCAACTCAATCCAAAACGAAAAGCGCGGCTTCGTGAAATTGCCCGCTCAAGAGGAGTCGAGGAATCCCCGCTCAAAGCGCTGGCCGCATACCTTGACGAGGCGCAGGACGGCCCGCGCGGATCATTGAAGGCAGTGGAGTTCGACACTGCTGGCGACATTGACGATCTGCGCTCCTTGCTTTGCGGCCGCATCGACAGGCTGGAACAATCCATAGGGCAGATTCATTACTTGGTAAAAGAAAGCGCCAGCAGCAATCCTGGCATAGAGCCTGCCCTGGCTGCGCCAACGAAAGAAGATATCCTGTCATATGAGGCCCCATCACTTCTCACGTGGCTCGACTCGCCCATGGCGGAAGGTGGCCTAGAAGTGTATAGCTTGGCGTTGCTGCAAGCCTACTGGATTGCCACCAGGGCAGACGGCAGCGCCCTAGGCAAGATCGCCTTGGAGCTAAGTGTTGAGGCCTTGCATGTGGATGGATGCGCTGTAGACGACGGCGCTGAGATGCGAGTGATTCTGGAAAATATGGACCCGCAATGCGCGCTAGCCGCTGGCATAGCGCAGGCCCCGTTCGATCCCATTACTCTTGTTTGCAAAAAAAATGCCCAAGGCGGATGGCATATCGGCACCCTCCAGAGAAACGATGCCACTGGGCTCGGCGAGCAGCTCGCTTGGCATGGCCAATAGCATCATCGCACTGCTAGGCACTTTCAAATCCCACTATTCGGCATCAAGCGCGACCTGAAGCGAGTCAATATTCATGCTCTCGTCAAATGCCACCGACCAAACAGCCACATTGCGCATATCGTCTGGCGAGGTGTCCACATAGCGCTCCACCGCCGAGATGCCCGCGGACCAGACCGCAGGAGGACAACGATGCTCCTTCAAGATAGCATCCACGCGCGGGCGTTGAGCAGCCGCAAGGATCAAATGGCCATTTTGAATTGTCAGGCGTTCTCCGGTCAAATCATCAATCATGCAATCCCCTTCATTGCCCCAGCTCAGAACCGGGGCGACATATGACATAGAGAGTGCTGGGAGCTCTATCTCAGCGCTCATAGCAAAGCATATACCAACGGTGCGTCAGGTGTATAAAAAAAATGAGCATCCGAATTCACTCGGCGGCTCATTTTTCCCATGGCTGTCTTCTAGTCTATATATTCGCCCTCAAGCACCTATGCGATGGTCTCAGGTGCCATGCCAACGTGATCAAGGTGCCGCAGTTCTTTCGGACAGGCTCTCGACAGGGAGCCTGTCCGAAAGCCGAAAGTCAATATCAGGCTGCAGACAATTTAACAACACGCTGCATAGACGCGTTTACATTCCCTTTGGATTAATCAGAACTTGGCATTGGTCAGATTAACGAACCAGAGCCGCGCATCCCCGTCAATCGGTCCCTGATAGGACATCTTGACGAACATGGACGAAATAAGGTAATCGGCGTTCGAATAAAACGTATTGTCTTCGCCTGTTGATTGCGGCAATAGTTGGCGCGGAATTCGTGGCCCTGCTGTCCTGAGCTGCTGAGAGGAATACATCGATGGCGACATAATTCCTCGATAAGCGCGCATGGCGCCAAGGGACAGATATCTGTCGTCCGACTTGATATCCACACTGCAAATCACAACACCATCAACTTTCTGAGATTTCTTCTCAGAGCTCCATATCAGCGCACTAAATTTAATGCATTCCAACGGGCGTGCCTGATTCATTGATTGCGTGTATCTGGTGCCAGAATGCTCCCTTGAACCCAGCGTCTCGGAATAGTCATCAATGTGAATGCTTACGCGTGGCCAGAAATTCCCAAAGCTCTCCAGCGGGTAGCGCTCAAACAGCTTGTAGAGCGGAGTGCTCTCTATGGACTTTCCCGCCCAACGATGATCTGTCGGGTGCGGGCCGTCGATGATAATTCTTACTCCATTGATAAACTTCGGAGTGCCCTCACCGGCAGCGATCACGGGCGCCGCTGGCTGGCTAGTTGGACCGTTGCCCGTTGCAGAGGTCGGCACCGTTCCGTTAAGCATCGCGCCCACTGTGTTGATCGCTTGCTGAAGCTGGACATTCGAGCCTGCCTGCATGCCGGGGTTGGCGCATGCGGACAGCACAAATGGGACGAGCGCAATCAAAGGCGCGGATAAAATTTTACGCATCAGTATTTCCTATAAGTTAATTAAAACAGATGAATGCTGTGGCCGCAGCAGCGGCAACGATCACTGGGCGAGGCGTGTGCCTTGCCCAGCGTCCTAGTCCAGCGCCTGCTATCGAGCAAGGATCTCAATTCGATCGATCCAGGTTGTAATTTGCGCCTTCGGATAGCCAACCATGAGCTGGAAGCGGCGCTTGCGGAGCTGCGAGCGCTCAAACTCGTCATCCTTGACGACTATTCCCAGCGCAAAGGTGGGCGCGTCGCCGTCGGTTTTTGCGGGAATTTCATCCAAGCTCGCCGTCGCGCAAGCGTCTTTGAGTGACCCGATCCACACGTCGCCATTCAACTCAACGACAGCGCGGCCACTCTTGTCGGCAGCAATGGTCCATGCTAGCGAGCCGTTGTCATACAGGGCATTTTCTAAAAATGCATCGCCAAGACCTGCAAGCTCTTTAAGCTCGCTCACGCGCGCCATGCTGATTTCGCGTTCAGCCTTCCATGCAGCGCGTGCGCTAAGCCTCACCGCAGCTAAGCTATCCTGATGCTCGGTGACATAGGCATCCGCTCTCGCGTGTCCCATTGAAAATATTCTTTTTTGAATCGGCATCCAGTAACGATTGAAGTCGCTCGCCAGCATCGGGCCGATCTCGTAGAAGGATGCGCCAAAGTCAGGCGTGGAATGCCATTTTCGTTCAAGACGGGCAGAGCCTTCTCTGACAAGCTCGTCGCCTCGCCATTTCACGCTGATAGGTGTTCCAACCACAACCTCTTGAGAGAATGCAAAAAAGTAAATGCTAGTGCTATTTTCTTCGACGGCACAGGCCAAATCTGACAGCCGGAAAGTGCGATCAAAACGCGTCGAAATGTCAGCTTTAATACCCAGGATAGTTACACCGACATTGTCGACATGGGATACCAACCTTGCCTCGTCGCGCTCGAAATTGATCATCAAATCGAACCGAGAACAGGAATAGCCCCACTCCGCTCCGTTCACGTCGCCACTGGCGATGCCGGCCTCGTCTGCGTAGGTGGGCGGCGCGGCGGCGCGAACCGCAGCTTTTTGCCGGTTGAGGAATGCCAAATCCACGATCCAGAAAATAATCACCGCGGGAATCCCAAGCATCGGGTAGACCACCGACGCCATGATTGAGAGCACGAATTTGTGTTTGAATTTACTGAACCACACCGCTCTGGGATTCACACTTTCACCCCGCTTCAATGCCGCTTTGAGGACGACGAGGCCGCGCCGGTAGTGTGCGACCAATTGCCAAATCCAGAAAACAAACACCGCAGCTAACACCGCAGGTTTGGGCGTGGTCACTACCGCTACCACCGAACACAAAACTTTGATCGCGAAATATATGATGCTAGCGAGCAAGCTTTTCGGGGAATTAGACATTCTTACACCTTTCAATTTGTTGCCTGTTCAAACCTAGGGGTTCCGGGACATTGCATGAGAGAAAAACATGCAGCGAACGAATAATAAACTATTTTAGTTGTGTTTCAACTTTTTAAGTCCTTCAAACAAATAAGCCTAGTAGCCACCATTCGGGTTGAACCACCACAAGGACGCCCCATGGAATCTCAACGACTCAAAAAAATTTCCCAAACAGTGGGCGCCGCCATCGCGAGCCACAGAGTCCGAGTCGGCCTCACGCAAGAGGATGTTGCCGAGCGCTTGGGAATCGGCAACGAGGCCATCTCGCGACTTGAGCGCGGCATCGTCTTGCCATCGATCCCGCGCCTGTCAGAGCTCGCGGAGCTCTTTGATTGCAGAATGAATGAATTGCTGCTGACATCCAGCGATCGCAAAACCGACCAGGCCGCGGCCATTGAAGCCCATCTCAGCGGCCTTTCCCCAGAGGACCGAGCATTCGTCGTCGATCAGGCGCGCGCCACTGCCGTCTACCTGCGGGAAAGGGCTAACAACTACTTTTGCTCAACCATTTCTTCCCCCGACACTCCCTCAACGGGACAGCACAAGAAAAATACAAAAAAATCTTGAAATAGAGAGCGCAAACTCCTGCGCCGGTGGTTAAGCATTCCATTGCTCTCCGACAACCAGAAAAATAACGCAACGGCTGTCGAAAAGATTGAATCTATGCGACACCAGCAAACAGATTGGCAATATTAACGATATTGAAATTGACGCTGTTGAACTCAGATCGGCCTCAGAGCGAGATGCCATCCCAAGCGAGGGACTGCGAAATGGGATGTCTGCGGAGCGCGAGGCGTGGCGCAAGAGGAGCAACGAATGCTCGCGAGTTGAGTCCGGCGTAGATCTAGGCGGACGTAGATGGCAAACCAGCGAGCAAACGCGGAACCCGCGCATGCGGAGTCACCGCTCGCGACCGAATGTTGGCGCGCGCCCTACACGCCATCAGATAGAACTATGTCGGCAGCAAGAAGAAGTGGAATTGGAAGTGAAAATGGAAGGGAATAAAGAAGGATGTGGCCTTTAACGCCTGTCAAAGCCCACGTTAAGAGCGATCAAAGCCCAAGGCTGTCGAAACCCTCAGCAATAAAGGGCTTATGACAAGATGGGCAGTTAAAGGCTGGGGCTTAGCGCTGGCAAGGTATTTTGGCTAAGGCGCATCAACTTGCGTATGAGACTAGGAGGCATTCCCGATGCGGTTTGAAATGCCCTGGTCATGTGGGCCAAATCAGAAAAACCTTCGTCAAAGGCAATCATCGTAAGGCTATCCAAGGATGAGAGGCGATGCGATGCGCGAACCAAGCGCGACGCTTGCCTAAGCGCTTCGGCCGTTATACTTGACTCCCGCAACCGGCGCTCCAAAGTCCGCTGGTGACAACCCAGCTTGCGAGCAACACTTGCGATGGGAATGTGTCCCTCGCTTTCAAACACCAGAGCCACTTCTCCGACAGCGGACGCCTCCACACCCAGAATCTTGGCAGTGGTGGTCAAGCTGCGCCTCTCTGCTCCGCTCGGCAACTGCGCATTGCGCCGTGTGGTCGCCATCATGGTTTCCACAATCGCCAAGGTGCCTTGGCGACAGCTATCAGGATCGTCGCCATGAGCCATGAGCGATCCATCTGCGCCGTTACCGTTGCCGTTGCCGTTGCCATTGCCATTGCGCGAACTGTTGTGGGAGCGGTTGTTGAGCCGGCGCGCGTAGCCACTGGCGCCCAGGCTGGTCTGCACACCCAGCTTCGCGGACTGGTTATAGGCGTTGAACGCGACAAGCACATCCGCTTCGCGCTCGAACGACGAGAGGAGCAAATATCCAGGATTGACGTCAGTGGCGAGGAAGTCATTGACCATGCGCTCAACGACGCCTGCGCCGGCTCCCTCTGCGGTCCTAGCCCGGCCGGCAGCATGGTAGCGCTGATACGGCAAGTGGCCACTGATAACATGCGACACTGCCGAGACAAACCGGTTCATCGGCGTCCAGCCGGCCTTCCCCTCAAGCGCATTAACTACAACGTGGTATGCAAGTGAGTTCGGCATTTCTCGATTCCTAGTGTAGCGTTTTGGCGAGTATGGGCAGTCGGCGGGCCAATGCAAAGCAGCAATTGCCTGTAAACGAAAAAGGCTGCGAATGTCGCAGCCACGGGAGCAAAAATGTGTCCTACCTAGGGAACCACTGATTAATTCGACTTTTCGCCCAAATGAAGCATGTAAGTTTTTGATTTTTAAGGAGAAAAATTTTAGAGATTGAATTAATCAGCACTTCCCTAGATGCGCATTAACACAGCCTATAAATTAGTAGCTGCTGAGCTCACTGTATAGCGGAATATTTTAAAAACCTCTCGCAGTATACCGCCGCCCGTTTAAATTTCCATGATACAACGTTATCTAGAAGAGAACGTATTTTTAGAAATGTTTTTTGTTCTATGCATTGTTAGATTTAATGGCTCTGATGAAATTTTCACATCAAAGATAAGCTGCTTAATTTGCTGAAATGAAAATTCCATGACAGGTATCAGGCAGCTATCAATGGAACATATCAGAGATGCTGGTGAACAATTGGCCCTCACGGACCGCTGCCACCAGCAGCTGCGAGGATGGTTAGTTAGCAGGGACAAGGATAGCGTTAATCGAAACTGGTGGCAGATTAATGCCCAGAAGCTTACTGTCGGCTACAGGAGCCTTAGGCGCGGCGCGAATGCTTTCTGCGGCAGCTTTTGCAGCGGAGAGCTCCTTCTCTTTCTCCGCCAAATCGCTCAGCGCCTTGGCATGCCTCAGGGCGTTCTTATCAGTAGACTTCTGCTGCAATGCTCGGCTGCTGTCCTTAAAGTCCTGAATAAGCTGGCTGGACATCGACTTTGACATCGGAGCCGCGAAGAATTCTCTCAAGTTGTGCTTCGCAGATTCCGGCACTTTGGCTAGCTCCTTAAGCGGGGCATCTACTTTGGTCTCAATCACAGCTTTCTTAGCCTCATCCGCCTCACCAGCTATTTTTTTCACCGCCTCTTCAGTTTTAGTTTTGGTGGCAGCTACATCAGCGTCATATCGGACTCCAAATCCATTCAGGTCGCCTATGGCCTTCAACCACTCCAACCGCTTATCCTTGTTAGCCGCGACGAAATCTGCTTCCAAGTCTTTGATGTCGGTTTTTATACCAGGCACGAAGGGCGGTGCGTTGTCGCCCACCCCTGCCAGTTGGGTTACGTAAAGCTTATAGAGAGCATCCAGCGATAGCTTTTTCGGCGAACCCGCACCATACATGTCAATGACCAGTCTGCCCACCAGCGTCTCGGTTTGGGCTTTTCTAATAGGGTCGGTCAATGAGGTGTCCGGAGCGACATACTTGACCGCTGCGAGGCTAGTCTTCAATAAAACCTTAATCGCATTGGGAGAACAGTCTGCATGATAGGACAGCAGCATACCTTTCGCGTCATCAAAATTCTCAGGGACGTTGGCCCTGATCGTCGCCGCCGTGACTTTACGCCCCTCTCTCAGCTTCGCATCAATGTCGCTGAGCGATCCCAAAATAATTTCGTTCTTAAAGGCGTCAATAGACGCGTTCCCTGCCGCCAGGCCCAGCGAGCCACGCGCCAATGAGCCAGGGTTAGCTCCATTGATGCCAGAAATTCCTAAAATAACGTTACCGACAATGTTCAGCATGTCCTTGAAAAAGCTGACGTCTCGATCCGACCTTCCGAGCACTCCGATCCATTCATTGCATGCGATGTCGGACAAGTTAATCCCCGCCCGCAGGTAGTTCCCATTTGTTGCCAGCGAGGGAGCATCGATAGCCGCATCCTGCTTCAACTTGAAGCGACCCACCGCCTCTTGCACATTACTGAAATACTGGGTGGGCTCATACGAGCGGTCCCAGAACCCATCAGCCTGGCTAGGCGTCGACACCAATAAGGCAGCGCACAGGCTACCGACCAATGGCGCGTGCTTCATCTGAGCGAAATAGTTCGACAACTCCATTGCAAACTCCTTCCTTTCAAGGTTGGACAGCCCGGGAACTCCCGGTGGTTCAGCCAGCCAACGCTAGCTCACTAAGGCCATGCATTCAAAATCACGAAACCCAATCTATTAGGAGCGTTTGGAATGCTCACGCAGCCTGGAGCAACGTAGCTGTCTGATTGAGGAACAATTTTACTCATGGAAATTTGTTATCATTTTGAAACTTTATGATTGTGGTTTTTATGAGAATTTTGACCATATGTGTTTCGCCTCAACTACGTCTGCCCCATGGCGGAGCGCAGACAACTAAATTCCGAAATTTAACGTTCTGACAAACTTATGCTCTCGCATCGAAAGTCATTCCTGGCCGGCATAGAACACCTCTCGCGGCAACCTGCACTGAGACATCGAAGAATGTAAAAGTTGCATCTTGAAAAGTAGGCAAGCTACGGAGGTCAACCATACTTGCGAATGAAACACCGTCATCACTGATGCAGTGCTGTGCGTGCGAGTCAGTCCGCTCTCCTAGAGTCGCAGAGCGACTTTTACTAAAAGAGTCTCAGCTCGGTCAGAAATTTTCCAAATAAAAATTCCACTCGCTACCGGCTAGCCCGGCATTACCGGGGATCTAGCGACGATAAAAAAGAGCGCTCAGACGAGCGCTCTTTCATTGCGTGCTCTATCGGCGCGCATCAAAGCCGCGCGCTACCTCTCGACGCACCGTCCCGACTGAGGGGCGCAATCGCTAACTCTAAGGCGGCTTTTTCTTCCTGAGCCTCGCGCTCAGCGCAAACGTAATCCCAAATTTTCCCAGGGTAGCCTACTCGTGCGGGACCTTCCACGCGTATGCCCAATTCCAGAATACAGTTGACCAAATTGCTGTAATACCACGCCTCAACGTGCTTTCCATATTCTATTTTGAAAGCCTGGATGCGAGAAGATAAAGCATCGAGCAAGATTTTCAGAGGCCAAATATCTTGTGGCTCCTGACGAACCTTAGCAATCGCTGTGTTCACCAGTTCAGTGAACACAGGCGCACATCTGCGACGAAGAGCAAGCTCGCCGACACTGACAATTGAGAGGTCATCCTCATCCACGAACCGAACAGTAAACACCGAGATACCCGCGAGTTCAAGCGCGGCGACGCCATCCTTGAACATATCTAAATTACCCATCCTCGTTGCAGCTACCACCTTGTCATATCCATGTTTGAAAACGCTTTGGGTCGAATCTGCTTTCGGTCCCGCCTTGCTAGCGGCGTTCAACGTTTTTTGACGATCTATTGCGCGCTTTGCTTTTTTTGCCATGTTCATCTCCTAGTTGAAGACGCGGGACCGAAATGGCTCCGCGACAGATTCATGATGCGCGCTAAGAAGCTTGGCAAAACTACGCGGCGAAACCATCGCGAAGCGCAACGCAGCGCAAATCAAGATTTGCGGACTCAATAAGCAAAGCAGGGACCAAAGCGAGCGCGATGCAGCGCATTAGTTGTGCGCCGACGCAACACCTACTCAAACAGAAAAGTGATTTTTTAGGCTACACTTCCTCAAGAAGCGGCTCAGGTCGCCCAACACTCACTGCCACGGAGATGTAATGGCCAACACTGGGAAATCCGAACTGACCCCCGCAGCGAAAGCGGAATATCGTCATCTCGTCCGCTCCATGACGGCCTTGAGCGCCGACGAACGGCAGTTTTTCATGCTGTCCCCAAACGAAACTGCGGCGCTGCTCAATGTCTCGATCGGGACGCTGGACAGGGCTCGCCTCAAACGAAGGCAAGCCACGGAGAAAGGCCTTGCGATTTCCCCAACCTCGCTCGCGTCATTACCTTTCTCCCAGCCGGAAAAGGAGGGAAACGTGCGCTACTTCTTAAAGCACGCGTTCGAGTATCTAAAACGTTTGATGAAAGCGGCAGAGATGGCAGACCCGACGGCCGCCCCCGACTCGGGCGTAACCGGCGTGCAGCGTTGGATGGCTATCGCATCTCCCTTCGACACTTGGCCTTTCTCGATCCAGCCCGATGGCCGGCCAATGGATCTCATGACGGCTACTACCGAGAAATGCCTGTCAGACAACGCGGAGCGGTTGACCCTGCGGGAGTTCGGCTCGCGCCTAGCGGACGCAGCAGCGGCCTCCTACGCGCGGGATGAGGCCAAAGAGATCGGTGACGCCCTTTCCTCACTCGTCGAAACGGCCGACGAGCCGGGCGACCGTTGGGCACGGTCTGGCGGCCCAATTTGAACTGGAACTCCTACCATTCGCATGCCTCTTGAAGTCAGTTAGGCCATCACAGGTGGCCTCCGAGCGGCAAACGTCCCTCTCGCACCGATTAACGAGACCACTGGCAAAAATTCGTGTCGCGGCGCCGCCACGGCACGCAGACTGGATTTTTACTTTTTTTGATGCAATTCAAACGCAAGGATGAAAGCTAGCCGCCATCTCCTTCGCCTCAGCTTTAAAACTCATCTTCCCCAAGCGCATAAGTATGCAAATTTCCGTTGCGCACCTTATACAATGTCATTGTTAGTTTCGTATATTGTGTGCTTCCGTTTCCGGGAATTTCTTCCAATGCAAACTGCTGGGATCGTGAAAGATGGCCATTAGACAAATCTCGATATCGAACATCATAATTTCCAGCGGAAACATTTTCCAGTGTAAACGCCTCCCCAGCGAGAATAAAGAAAGAGCGCGTTGGAACAGCATTGGCACCATCCAAAGAAATCAACTTTACAAAAACATCTGCATTGTTTTGCGAGTTGTCAATTGTTACTTCGGACAAGCCATCTGAATGACCTTGTTCATATCCGCGGAGATAACTGCTTCGCCTTGGCCAAGGCTTTCCGTTTGGAGCATTTTTAGGCCGAATATAAGCCTCCTGTATTGGAGGCAGCGCCTGCTCTTCAGGACTCGTGATATAGGGCTTGGGGCCTTGCTGCGGGACATAACCCGGTTGGCGTTGAATAATTGTCCAAATCGTCACCAATACTATCAGCAGAAAAGCCGTGTGGACGAAAAATGGCCAACGCAAGAGAGCCCAAGAATTTTTAAGCTCCGCACCAGGGCCTTTAATGCCTATCTCGAAAATAAGCTCATCAATTTGCTTTCGAAGTAGGTCTACGTTTTCACCATTTTCATAGCCCAATTTGTCGTCGTTATTTGCCAAATATGACGTGGGCTTGATCTTGCGTGCAAACTTCTTGGCATCTTTCGCTATCGCTTGCGCCATTTCGGCGCGCCCTAACACACCAAAAACCCAAGCTTGATAACCAAGTAATTTTGCATTGGCCAAAGCTGGGCGCTCCCCTCCAAGGAGGTTGATTAGAATGGCATGGATTGAGTATACAAAGCCAGAAATGCTCCACCAGCCCAATGCCCAGGTCGTCGCGCTCGCCGCCATCGATTTTTTATTGGCGCATGATGTGCAAAAAATTCCTTGAATAGTTGAGCGATAGCAGAAAAAGACGAAGCTTTTGACTTCGTAAAATATTACATATCTTGGCTGAGCGGAGACTTTTCCACAGCAAGAACAAGAGATCGGAGATGGAGAAGCTGCTGGTGCTTCTGTTTTGTTTTGCCGATCAACTTTGATGTCCTCGGTGTCATAGCTGGCGCGCTTTATAGGGTCACTTAGAACAGCGTAAGCCAAGCCTAAAAGCTGAAAATCGATCGTTGCAGTTGAGCTAATATTCCTATCTGGATGAAGCTCCATCGCCCTGCGGCGATATGCATTTTTAATCTCATCATAAGAAGCGTTATGAGCTACTTCGAGAATGGCATAAAAGCCTTCCTGGTCTCTTCCAGCCATTTCAATCAATCCTGCGGAATAGTCGCCTACCTACGATATGAAGCGCAGATAAAAATCTACGCACTAATGTTGCAATGTAGCATGGAGCAGATAACCTAATGTTAATTTTTCGAATTCAACTTCGATCTTGCTCGAAAACCAACAACAGGAAAGGCGCGAAGACTAACAGCGTCAACGCGCCCAGCACCCAGCTAAGGGCTACTCAACATGGCGAACACGACGCGAGCGGCATCGATACTATTTCTTCTTTGGATGCTTTTTTTCCGGCGCCAAGTTCGCGTAGCGCGCGGTTGTTTGCCCGTCCTTGTGCCCAACGACTGAACGAAGCTCGTCCTCATTCTGAATGAAGCCAGCTTCAATCATATTGCCTTGCCGGATGCGCTCGATGGTCCGCTTCTGCAAGTTCGCTACACTGCGGGCGCCAATCATGTCTGCGATGGCCACGGGGGATGAGGTGATGTCCTTGAGCACTCTTGAAATGAAGGAGCGACGAGTGTCATGCATGTGAATGCCATCAAGCTTCGCCCGCGCAAGCACTCGGCGGAATACGGTCTTGAAGCCCTCGATCTTGTAATGGAAGACCCGCGCGTCCACTCGCGGAATAACTTTGAAGGCTGCAACGGCCTCCGGCAGCAAAATGACCAAGCGCTCCTCGTCCGCCTTCGTCTGGTCCGCATCAAGATTGATGACGCCACGCTCGACATCGATCTGGGACCATAACAGGCCCAAGATCTCGGCCCTTCTCATGCCCGTGGATATGGCAACGGCGAAAATCAGCGGCATTTCCTTGTTTCGGCACTTGCGCAGCTCCGCAAGCAGCGCCTCCTCTTCGTCCGATGAAATGATCCGTCGGCGTCGACGTTCGCCGCCCTTCACCTTGGCCTTGTCGGCTTCAGCAAAGGGATTGTGGCCGTTGAGGCGCTTCCAGGCCTTGTTGTCCGTGAAGCGGAGCTTATTGACAACACCTTGCAGCGCGTAGATCTCGCGCTTGACCGTGCTCTTGGCTCGGCCCTGCTGCAATCGGACATTGATGTATTCAGTCGTATCCTGCTCGGTCAGGTCGTCAATATAAAAATCACCAATCTTTTTCTTGGCAAAGCCCTTGGCATGCTCTCGCAGGCTCGCAAGCGCCCCTGACGGAACGTAAAAACCGCTCTTGATGTGGGAGATCTCTATGTCGCGGCAGTTCTGTAAGCGCGCTTTGGCGGCCTTTGCTGTTTGCTGGACCTTGTCGACGCCGCAATCCAACAGCGGATTGACGTAGGCGCGCAGGTAGCTGTCGATGGCATGGCCTAGCGTGCAGCGCCCTTCCGTGATCAACTCCAAGCCAGCGCGGTGGACCTCGCTGACCATCAGGGTCGCGCGGTCCCGTCCTTGGGCGATCAGGAGCCGGCCCTGCGGAGTCTTGGTGTCGGCCAAAAATATCTTGGCACGCTCAAGCTCGTCTTGCCCGAATGAGCGGTCGACAACGAAGTCGCCCCGCTCAACGCGCACTCTGTAACGTATGGATTTTGTTTTGTCGGCGTTTTTCCAGTCAATGACCCGGATGCCGCGAGGAATGGATGATGCCATGATTGGCCTTTGGCGTTGGTGGAATCGTTTGTCGAATTCCCCTATTTTTCACCATCAAGCCGGCATTTGCCGATGCCTTGAAACCTGCCGGCGAACGCCAAGACCTTGATTTCAAAGCTTAAATTTGGTGGGAAGTGCAAGTTTCGAACTTGCGACCCCTGCAGTGTGAATGCAGTGCTCTACCCCTGAGCTAACCTCCCGAAGCGAGGCGAATTATCGCATAGGTGTTGCGGCATCTGCAAGGGCTGGCGAGAGGAAATTTATCGTGCCCCGCTTCTTTCTCAGGCGGCCGCTGGCGGCGCCGTGACGGCGGTCCAGATGCACTGGCCTTTGGCGGCCTTGTCGAGGCCGGCGATGGTGGCTTCGTGGGCGGCGAGCTCGTCGGCCGTGGCGCTCTGGAAGATGACTTCGGCCAAGGGCACGATTTCCAGGGCGGCGCCATCGGCGGCCACTTCCACCTCTTCTTCCATGCTGAGACTGTTCTGGCCGCGCGTCATGGCCAGGTAGACATCGGCCAGCAATTCGGAGTCGAGCAGCGCGCCGTGCAGCTTACGGTGGGCGTTCGAGACGCCGTAGCGGTCGCACAGGGCATCGAGCGAGTTGCGCTTGCCTGGATGCATTTCCTTCGCTTGCACCAGGGTGTCGATCACGCCATGCACTTGCTCGTGGACTGGCGGCAGGTTCAGGCGCTTGAATTCCGCATTCAGGAAGCCGATATCGAACGGGGCGTTGTGGATGATCAGTTCGGCGCCGGCGATAAACGCGCGGAACTCTTCCGCGATTTCCGCAAATTTTGGCTTGTCGCTGAGGAACTCCGTCGTCAATCCGTGGACGGCCAGCGCCCCCTCTTCCGAATCGCGCTCGGGATTGATGTATTGATGGAAATTATTCCCCGTCAACATACGGTTGTTCAGTTCGACCCCGCCGATCTCCAGGATGCGGTCGCCCGTGCGCGGGTTCAGGCCGGTGGTTTCAGTATCGAGAACAATTTGACGCATGGCAGATTCAGTCGTAAAAGCAAAAAGCGAAGGGCACAGTATAGCAAACCTGTGCCCTCCGGTTACGGCCTGCCCGCTGCTTCAGGGCAGAAATTTAGTTATCAGGCACGTACCGTTTCCACGCCGAGGTTGGCCAGCTGATCGGCCCGCTCGTTACCGGGATGGCCATTATGGCCGCGCACCCAGCGCCATTCCACTTCATGCACGGCCTGGGCCGTATCGAGTGCCTGCCACAGGTCGACGTTCTTCACGGGTGCCTTGGCCGCCGTTTTCCAGCCGCGCGCCTTCCAGCCGTGGATCCATTCGCTGATGCCCTTCTGCACGTACTGGCTATCGGTATACAGCACTACCTGGCACGGACGTTTGAGCGCCGTCAAGGCTTCGATCACGGCCTTCAATTCCATGCGGTTATTCGTCGTATTCAATTCCCCGCCGTAAATTTCTTTCTTGGCGCCATCGGCAACCATCAGCGCGCCCCAGCCGCCCGTGCCGGGATTGCCCTTGCATGCGCCATCGGCATAAATCTCAACCTTATCCATCTTGCTGTTCCCGCCTTTTATTCGTGACCGGTGCGCCTGCGGGCGCCGTCGCCGGTTTCTTGGTCCACGCCGGACCGATCAAACGCATCCCTTTGACGCGCTTGATCGCCTGCACTATATACACTGCGCCCAGATATGGCCACCAGCGCGCACCGGCCTTGTCCATGAAGGCGTTGCGGCGCAGCCATTTTTCTGTCCTGCAAGCTGGTGCGTAGCAGCCGAAGTGGCTTTGGCTGACGCCCATGTTCAGCAATTTTAACCAGTCTTTCATGCGCGGCATAGAGATCAGCTCGCCCGCCTGCGGCAGGTAGTGGCGTCCCGTGACCCGCCCCAGTCCCTGGCGCGCGCCCCACAGGCTGGCCGGGTTGAAGCCGCAGACGATCACCCTCCCCTCCGGTATCAGCACGCGTTCGACTTCGCGCAAGACCTGGTGCGGCTCGGCAGCAAATTCGAGTACGTGCGGCAAGACCACCAGGTCCAGGCTTTGCGAATCGAACGGCAGCTCATCGAATGCCGACACCAGCGTCAGGCGGCGCTCCTGCGGCGGAAGCGAAGGCAGGCGCGCATCGAGCAGCCATTTGTTGGGCATGCGGTTGGCCGCCAGCGCGTCGAGCTGAGGCAAGCCGATCTGCACGGCATTAAAACCGAAGATATCGACAGTCAGGCTGTCGAGACATTGCTGCTCCCAGGCACGCACGTACAGACCGGCCGGCGTCTGCAGCCAGCCGTCAAGCGCTATAATGGATTTTTCGGATGCCACACTGTCCATTCAGTTTTCTCTTTTGCTCATGACCAATTCCCCTGAACACGCTTTATCGGTACTTGCCGTGCCCGCCTTTGCCGACAATTACCTGTGGCTAATCCATGACGGCCGCCATGCCGCCGTCGTCGACCCTGGCGACGCGATGGCCATTCTCGATGCGCTGCAAGCCCATCAGTTGACCTTGACCGCCATTTTACTCACGCATCACCACGCCGACCACACGGGTGGCGTGCCTGAATTGTTGCAGCATTTCGCCGTCCCCGTCTTCGGCCCGCGCAATGAGGCTATCACAGCCATCACGGAACCGCTTGCCGAAGGCGATGTCGCCTATGTGCCCGAGCTGGGTTTGCAGATGACCATCATCGACGTGCCCGGCCACACCAAGGGGCATATCGCCTACGTGCGCCAGCGCGACGAGCGCAGTGGCGCGCCGTGGCTGTTTTCCGGCGACACCCTGTTTGCCGGCGGCTGCGGCCGCCTGTTCGAAGGCACGCCGGGCCAGATGGCCGATTCGCTGGGCAAGCTGGCCGCCCTGCCCGACGATACCGAGGTATTTTGCGCGCATGAGTACACCTTGTCCAATCTGCGCTTCGCCAACGCCGTCGAGCCGGGCAATGTGGCCTTGCAGGAACGCATCGCCATCGACACGGAAAAGCGCCAGCAAGGTTTATCGACCGTGCCATCGACCATCGCCCTCGAGAAGGCCACGAATCCCTTCCTGCGCTACCGTGAACCGGCGATCTTGACCAGCCTGAAGGTGGAAGGCAAGCTGGCCACCGACGCTTCGCCCGTGGAAGCATTCGCGGCCTTGCGGATGTGGAAGAATAATTTTTAAGCGGATCCCTCTGCAATAAAAAATCCCGGCAGATGCTTTATGGCATCGCCGGGATTTTTTTATCGATCTATTTGATCAGGATCAGATTTCCTCATACAGCGGCAAGGTCAGGAATTCGGCGAACGATTCCGACGTCGACATTTCCTCGAAAATCTGGCCGGCGCGCACATAGGTCGGGCCGTTGCCGCCCGGCGCATCGCGCTGCACCTTGGCCAGCTCTTCCGGAATCATGGCGCGCACCATCTCGGCCGTGACCTTGCGGCCATCTTCCAGCACGCCTTTGCTGGAACGGATCCACTGCCACACTTGCGAGCGGCTGATCTCGGCCGTGGCCGCGTCTTCCATCAGGTTGTGGATAGGCACGCAACCATTGCCGGCCAGCCAGCTACCCAGGTAATGGATGCCCACGTTGATGTTGTAGCGCAAGCCCGCTTCCGTGATCGGCGCTTCCGGCTGGAAGTTCAGCAGATCAGACGCCTTGACGTCGATGTCGGGACGCTGTTTCTCGATCTGGTTCGACTTGTCGCCCAGCACCTTCGTGAACTCGCCCATGGCCAGTTCCACCAGGCCCGGATGGGCAACCCAGCCGCCGTCGTAGCCGTCGGTGGCATCGCGCGCCTTGTCGTTGCGCACGCCGCCCATGGCGATGTCGTTCTTTTCCGGATCGTTCTTGATCGGGATCAGGGCTGCCATGCCGCCAATCGCTGGCGCGCCCCGTTTGTGGCAGGTTTTCAGCAGCAGCAAGGCGTAGGCGCGCATGAACGGCGCCGTCATCGTGACCTTGGCGCGGTCGGCCAGGCAGAAATCCTTGTCCAGCTTGAATTTCTTGATGCACGAGAAGATGTAATCCCAGCGGCCCGCGTTCAGGCCCGAGCTGTGTTCTTTCAGCTCGTACAGGATTTCATCCATCTCGAACGCCGCCAAAATGGTTTCGATCAGCACGGTCGCCTTGATCGTGCCTTGTGGCAAGCCCAGTTCATTTTGCGTCATGACGAAAATATCATTCCACAGGCGCGCTTCCAGGTGCGATTCCATCTTCGGCAGGTAGAAATACGGACCGGCGCCGCGCGCCAGTTGCTCCTTGGCGTTATGGAACATGAACAGAGCGAAATCGAAAATGCCGCCGGAAATGCGCTTGCCATCGACCAGCACATGCTTTTCATCGAGGTGCCAGCCGCGCGGACGCACGACGAGGGTGGCGATCTTGTCGTTCAGCTTGTACGACTTGCCATTTTGCTCCAGCGAAATCGTCTTGCGCACGGCGTCGAACATATTGATCTGGCCCGTCAGCTGGTTATCCCAGTTCGGCGTGTTCGAATCCTCGAAGTCCGTCATGTAGCTGTCGGCGCCGGAATTGAAGGCGTTGATGACCATCTTGCGCTCGACGGGACCGGTGATTTCCACGCGGCGGCATTCGAGCGCCTTCGGGATCGGCGCGATCTTCCAGTCGCCGTCGCGGATGTGCGCGGTTTCTGGCAAGAAATCAGGACGCTCGCCCGCATCGAGGCGCTTGGCCCGTTCCACGCGCACGGCGAGCAATTCCTGGCGGCGCGGCTCGAACGCGCGCGTCAGCTTGGCCACCAGCGCCAGCGCCGCCGGCGTCAAAATCTGTTCATAGCCGGGGGCGATTTCCCCCGTGATTTGCATGCCTTCTGGAAGTGCGATCGTATTTTGGGTCATGAAGTTCTCCGGTTTTTAATAAATATAGGCAAAGGTAATCTGGTGATCCAAGTATATGCTGAACGACTGCGCGGACAAGCTGGACAGAGCCGCAAAAACACTCTGCCGGGCGGCGCGTTTGTTCTATAGTATTGCACTATAAGGCATGGAAACGAGATTAAAAATCACTTCATCTATGCGTTTTTATCACAAGTGATGGCATTGCAGGAGCACAACATGGGCCAGTTCAGACAAATATCAACGTTCGTGGAGGTGGTCGCCAAAGGCAGCCTGTCGGCTGCCGCCCGTGCGGAAGGGATCGCCCCGGCCATGATAGGCCGGCGCCTCGATGCGCTGGAGCAGCGCCTGGGAGTCAAATTGCTGCAGCGTACGACGCGCAAGCTGGCCTTGACGAATGAAGGCGCCGCCTTCCTGGAGGATTGCCAGCGCATCCTCGGCGAACTGGAAGAGGCGGAAGCGGCCGTGGCCGAGCGCAGCGTGAAGGCCAGCGGCCATTTGCTCATTTCCGCGCCGGCCGGCTTCGGCCGCCAGCACGTGGCGCCCCTGATCCCCTCGTTTGTCGCCGAGCACCGCGACGTGACGGTGTCGCTGAACCTGAACGACCGCCTCGTCGACCTGATCGGCGAAGGTATCGATGTGGCCATCCGCATCGCCAGCCTGTCCGATTCTTCGCTGGTGAGCACCAAGCTGGCCGACAACCAGCGCGTGCTGGTCGGCTCGCCCGCCTACCTGAAACGGGCGGGCACGCCGCGCATCCCGGCCGATCTGGCGAAACACAATTGCCTGGCGATCAGCAGCGAAGGCAGCCAGCGGGGCTGGACCTTCCGCGAAAACGGCAAGAACGTGATTCTGAAGGTGGCGGGCAATATGGTCTGCAACGATGGCGAAGTGCTGCACGACTGGGCACTGGCCGGCAAGGGTCTGGCCTGGCGCTCGATGTGGGAAGTGGGTGCCGAAATCGCCTCGGGACAACTGGTAACGGTGCTCGATCAGTTCGCCGCGCCGGGCAATGACATCTATGCCGTGTTCGCCCAGCGCCGCCACTTGCCGCTGCGCATACGGGCGTTCGTGGATTTTTTAAGGCATTCGTATGCCCAGCCAGATTACTGGCGCGAACGGGCTATCTGAGGACGCGGGACCAAACCTGCTGCGCGTCGGCATAGGCGGCCTGCGATGCTCACCGGCTCGGCGCCCCCGTACCTAGTACGGTTGCACTGCTCGGCCACCTCTTCCTTCCGCTCGCGACGGTTTTGTCCGGCGTCGCGACGTATGAGGAAACAACCTTGGCAGCCGGATCAGCATTAGTTGGCATAGGTCGGCGTAGGTCAGCGTAGGTCGGCTTAGCGTAGCGTAAGCCGACACATCCCCATTGTCGGTTTACGCGGCGATGCAAACATGCCAAAAAGAACGCGCAGCCCACGCAAAACCGGTGCCTCACGGAAATTCAGGCGAAAAAAAATCCTCGGAGACCGAGGATTTCTTTATTTCGTTTGATCCAGCGTATTAGATTGGCTGAATGTTCGAAGCTTGCTTGCCTTTAGGGCCAGCGGTCACTTCAAAAGAAACGCGTTGGTTCTCTTGCAGGGACTTGAAGCCGTTCGACTGGATAGCCGAGAAGTGAGCGAACAGATCTTCGCCGCCTTCGTCAGGGGTAATAAAGCCGAAACCCTTCGAATCATTGAACCATTTTACGATGCCAGTTGCCATTACAATTTCCTATTTCAGTTAAGTTGGGCTTGCGCCCGTTATATCGTTTGAAGCAAGAAAGAAATGACAGACAAACTGCACTACTACCTCGAATCCAACGATGCCCAATTATACCAACAAAACTGAGAAAAACCATTCTTTCGCAAAATAAACTTGCGAACACTACTTTAATAGCCAAATCCCCGTCTTGCGGCGCCCTGTACCAGCGGCATGGACACACTATATCCTAATCTGCGACGCGGGTGCTTTGCGTTGCATCAAATGAATCATTGCAACCACATTACTATGACGCGGTCACTCACGCGGTGAAGTGAGTGGCGGCCGCATCGCGCCCTGCCCAGTCCAGTAGCGCCACCACTTGCGCCCGCACGGCGGGCCATTCCGCCACCGCTTGCGCAGGGGCATTGAGCATGGCACGCACTAGCTGCTCGATGCGCCGGCATTCCTGGCCCAGCGCGGCAAAGCCAAAGGTAGCGGCAGAGCCGGCCACCGCGTGCAGCGCGCGGTGCAGCTCCGTCAAGGGTTCCAGGCGGGGGCCTTCGCTGTCGCAGCGGCCGCTTGCCTGCGTGATCGCCTGCAACAGGGCCGGCACGCCAGCCGCATATTTTTCATTCAGGGCACGCAAACGCGCGCGGAAATCCGGATCGATCAAGGTTGCCATCGCAATACTCGCCTGAGTTGGCTTACTTGGTGCCGAAGATACGGTCGCCGGCATCGCCCAGGCCCGGCACGATATAGGCGTGGTCATCCAGGTGCGAATCGAGCGAGGCGCAGAACATCTTGACGTTCGGATGCGCGTTCTGGAACACGGTCACGCCTTCCGGTGCGGCCACCAGGGCCAGGAAGATGATCTGTTCGTCCGTGACGCCGCGCTTCTTCAGCACGTCGACGGCATACACGGCCGAATTGCCGGTCGCGACCATCGGGTCGCACAAGATAAAGGTGCGCTCGTTCAAGTCAGGCAGGCGCACCAGGTATTCCACCGGCATGTGGGTAGCAGGGTCGCGGTACACGCCGATGTGGCCGACGCGCGCCGATGGGACCAGGTTCAGCAAGCCATCGCTCATACCGATGCCGGCACGCAGGATCGGCACGATGGCCAGTTTCTTGCCGGCGATGACGGGCGCGTCGATGGTGACCAGCGGGGTCTTGATTTCGCGCGTGGTCAGCGGCAGGTCGCGCGTGATTTCATAGCCCATCAGCAAGGTGATTTCCTTGAGCAATTCGCGGAAGGTGCGCGTCGACGTATCGTGCTCGCGCATGTGGCTCAGCTTGTGCTGGATCAAAGGGTGATCGGTAATGAACAAATTCGGGAAGCGTGGATCTTGTTTCATGTTATTTTTCTTTCTCTGCTATCTGGCGCGGCGGCAAGCCTGGGCCGCAGGCGCGCTGTGTATCGATAAAATGATGGATTGCAGCATTATCCCAGCCCCCAGCCCGCCTGTGGCCGGAATTTTCGAAATAATTGCGTACCCGGGCCGAGGCAAACTCAGTATTCGCGCAGCGCGCGCGCTAGGATGGCCGCGCAATCGGTGCCGGCCGGCAAGCGTCCATACGCCCCGCCCGGTGCCTGCGCCAGCCGCGACTGCAGGAACGCTTGCGCAACAAACGGTGGCGCATGGCGCAGCAGCAAGGCCCCCTGCACGGCCAGCACGATGCGCTCGGATAATTGCCTCGCGCCAAATTCGTCCGTCTGCGGCCCGTCCAGGTCGGCCAGCAGGCGCGCGCGGTAGTCGACCAAAATGGCATCGTCATCGCCGGCCAGCGCCAGCTCGGCCGCCAGAGCGTCGCGCGCGGCCGGCGACTTGCCGAAGGCGCGCAAAACGTCGAGGCACATGACGTTGCCCGAACCTTCCCAGATCGAATTGACGGGCAGTTCGCGGTACAGGCGCGCCAGCGGCGCATCTTCCACATAGCCGGTGCCGCCCAGCACTTCCATCGCTTCAAAGCCGAAACCGGGACCGCGCTTGCAAATCCAGTACTTGCCGGCCGGCGTGAGCACGCGCGCCAGCATCGCTTGCTGCGGATCATCCTTTTCATCGAAACAGCGGGCCAGGCGCAGCGCAAACGCCGTGGCCGCTTCCGATTCCAGCGCCAGGTCGGCCAGCACGTTTTGCATCAGGGGCTGCTCGGCCAGCGGCTTGCCGAACACGGCCCGCTGGCGCGCATGGTGCAGCGCCTGGCTCAGGGCGGCGCGCATGATGCCGGTGCTGCCCAGCACGCAATCGAGGCGCGTGTGGCTGGCCATTTCCAGGATGGTGGGTATGCCCCGCCCCGGCTGCCCCACCAGCCAGCCATAGGCATTGGTGAACTCCACTTCCGACGAGGCATTCGAGCGGTTGCCCAGCTTATCCTTCAGGCGCTGCACGCGGATGGCGTTGCGGCTGCCGTCGGGCAGGTAGCGGGGCAAAAAGAAACAGGACAATCCGCCCTCTTCCGCCTGCGCCAGGATCAGATGCGCGTCGCATTGCGGCGCCGAGAAAAACCACTTGTGGCCGACGATGCGCCAGGCGCCGCCGGCCTCGCTGCCGAACAGGGCTTGCGCCTCGGCCGGCGGCACGGGCACGGCGCGCGTGGTGTTGCTGCGCACATCGGAGCCGCCCTGCTTTTCCGTCATGCCCATGCCCACCAGGGCGCCGCGTTTCTGCTCCACAGGCAGGGAGCGGGGATCGTATTCGCGCGAGAGGATTTTCGGCAGCCAGCGCTGCGCGATGTGCGGCAGGTCCAGCGCCTGGCGCAAGGCCGGCACCGAGGCATACGTCATCGTCACGGGACACTGCGTGCCGTTTTCCACCTGCCCCACTAATAGATAGGCCGCCGCGCGCGCCACCTGGGCGCCGGGACCGGGCGAGGCCCACGGCGAAGCGTGCGCGCCCGCGCCCACGAGGATGGCCATGAGTTCATGCCAGGCCGGATGGAACAGCACCTCGTCGACGCGGCGCCCGGCGCGGTCGAACTGCTGCAACTCGGGCGTGTGGATATTCGCCTGGCGCGCCAGCGCATAGGTCTCGGCGCGGCCCAGCTTTTCGCCGAGCGCATCGATCTCCTGCAACGCCGCGCCGCCGCCCTCGCGCAGCAGCGCTTCGATCAGCGCCGGATCGCAGGCGAACAGATTGACATTTTCAAAAGGCGTGGCCTGGTTGAAAACTTCATGCGTGTCAAAGGCATTCATGGGAGTCTCCCGCGATTTGTTATCATGGCGCCCTTGCCGTCGCTGGCGCACCGTCAACACCGTCTGCCAGCCAGACTAGCGCAAAGCGCATGGCGGGGCAAGCGCGCCAGTGAAGGCAGGCGCAGATAAATGTTTCTATGTGGAATGAAAATGCCTGCGGATGTCGCGCGGCATGATTTTTTTCATGGAAGGCAGGAATATTTACAAAACCTGAAGCAATGTTGCTCTATTTCATGTAATCGGGTGCTTTTCAATGATACATTTCGTGTGGATCGCGTTCCGATAGCCGCCCTTTCGGCCCCTATGGCACGCCTCACGCACGATGCACTCTTTCCGTTGGCGCCCTGCCCTGCAGCGAGCGCCGGCACTGATAATAAAAAGGTAAAAGCCAGCACGATGTTTTCCAGTACCCCATCCGCCGCCCACCGCGAGGCTCGCCACGAGTTGGACAACCTCATGGAAGAGGCAGGCGACGTCGTGTTCCGGCTCGATACGGACGGCCTGATCCTGTTTGCCAGCAAGCGTGCGGCCACCCTGTTTGGCGTGCCATCGGGCCTGTCCGGCCACTTGCTGCTGCCGCTGGCCGCCGAAGCGTCGCGCGCTGCGCTGCAAGCGGCGCTGGAAGACGCCCTGGCCGAACCGGGCCGCCTGGAAGTGCGCCTGCAAACGCCGGACCAGGAAATCTGGTTCGAGCTGCGCCTGTCTTCTTATATGAATGCGGCCGGCGTGGCCGAATTGCTGGTGGTCGGGCGCGACACGTCGGCCCAGCACAATACGGAAGAACGGCTGCGCCACATGGCCACGCACGACGCGCTCACGGGCTTGCCGAACCGCTTGCTGCTGTCGGACCGCATCCGCATGGTGATCGCCCAGGCCGCCCGTTCGGGCCAGGGCTTTTCCGTCGCCACCATCGGCCTCGATGGCTTCAAAAAGGTCAACGATGGCCTGGGCCACCCCGTCGGCGACGCCGTGCTGCGCCTGGCCGCCGCGCGATTGCGCAAGACGCTGCGCGACAGCGACACCCTGGCGCGCGTGGGCGGCGATGAATTCGTCGCCGTGCTGCCCGGCAGCGCCACGGACGCGCAGATCAAGCTGGTAACGGGCCGTCTGCTGGCCACCCTGCAGGCGCCGTTCGAAGTGGACGGCCACACGATCTACGTGGGCGCCTCCGTCGGCGTCTCGATCTATCCGCTGCACGCGGAAGATGAAGTGCGCCTGGTGGCGCTGGCCGATGCGGCCATGTCGCGCGCCAAGGAAACGGGCAAGGCCCGCTGCCTGGTCTACAGTCCGCGCCTGAATGGCCCGTCGGAACACGATATTTCGCTGGAAGCGGCGATGTTCCACGCCGTGCGCGAAGGCGAGTTCCTGCTCTTTTACCAGCCCATCGTCGACGCGCACACGCGGCAAATCCAGGGTTTCGAAACCCTGATGCGCTGGAAGCACCCGACCCTGGGCCTGGTGCCGCCCGTGCGCTTCATCCCGATTGCCGAAGCCAATGGCCTGATCAACCTGCTGGGCGCCTGGGCGCTGAAAGCGGCCTGCGTGCAGCTCAAGCAGTTCCAGGAAGTGGCCAGGCGGCCGCTGTACATCTCCGTCAACATCAGCCCGCGCCAGTTCCGCAACGACAAATTCCTCGACGTGCTTGATGACGCCATCGCGTTTTCGGGACTCTCGGGCGAACACCTGGTGCTGGAAATTACGGAAGGCACCCTGATGATCGACCCCGTGCATGCGGAAACCATCCTCGTCAAGATGACGGAGCGCCGCGCGCGCATCGCCATCGACGATTTCGGCACCGGCTATTCCTCGCTCGCGTATCTGAAGCGCTTCCCCATTTCCGTGCTGAAGATCGACCGTACCTTCATCAAGGACTTGCCCGAATCGAGCAAGGATGCGGCCATCTGCAACACCATTCTCGACCTGGCCAAGCACTTGAACCTGTCCGTGGTGGCCGAAGGCGTGGAGACCGAGGAACAGATGCACTTCATGGAGTCGCGCGGCTGCCAGTATGTGCAAGGCTACCTGACGGGCAAGCCGATGCCGGCCCACGCCGCGCTATCGGCCTTGAGCGACAAAACCTATGCGGCGCTGGTGCCTGCGCCGTCTGCCAATGAACCGCGCGGAGGGGTGCAATGAATCCAGGCCATTTCACGGCGCCGACACAGCTCGGCAAAAACACCCTGGACCTGCTGTGGGCGCGCACGCGCCAGCAGGGCGACATGCCCGGCTTCGCGAAAGCCATCAGCGCCATCCTGGGCGCCATGCGCGGCGAGGATGACCACGAATTCGACATCACGCAAACGGTGCTGTCCGACCCTGTCCTGACGCACAAGGTACTGCGCCTGGCCAACAGCGGCATGTATTCGGCCTTCGGCCAGCGCGTCAACACGGTCTCGAAGGCCGTGCTGGTGCTGGGCATCGACGCCATCGGCCACCTGGCGCTGGGACTGAAACTGATCGAGGAACTGTCGCAGGCGTCGCCCGACTCCGTCAGCGCCCACGTGGAAATGGAAAAGGCCGTGCTGGCCGGGATGGTGGCGCAGCAGGTGGCCACCAGCGCCGGCAGCCTGCAGGCGGAACAGGCTGTCGTCTGCTCGATGCTGCACACCCTGGGCCGCATGATGGTGACGTTCTACATGACGGACTTCTGGGCGCGCATGCAGGCGCATGCGGGTCCCGGCAACGAGGCGGCCGCCGCGCGCGAAATCCTCGGCCTGTCGCTGCCGGAAGTGGGCTATGCCACGGCCGCCCACTGGGGCTTGCCGCAGCATCTGATCAACGGCATGCGTCCGATGGACCCGTCGCCGGACAACTCCCCCGTCAGCGGCGCCGACTGGATGGCCGGACTGTCGACGATGGCGGCGCGCTGCGCCGACTCGCTGTGGCATGACGATGCGGCCGGTGCGGCGCAGGTGCACGCACTGATCGACGATTATGCGGGCACCCTGGGCATCACATCGACCGATCTGGTGGCCGCCGTGGACAAGGCCAAGGCGATGGCGGCGGCCGACCTGTCGATCGCGCCCCTGTCGAAACCGGCCGAGCGGCGCGCGCGCCAGCTGGCGTCGACGCGCATGCGCGCCGAAGGCAACCGCGTATTAATAGGCGGCCTGGCCGACCTGCGCGGCGCCATCGGCAGCGCCAGTCCGGGACAGATGGTCTCGATGGCGCTCGAAACGCTGCACCAGGGCTTCGATTTTTCACGCTCGGTGGCATTCGTGCGCAACCACAGGGATCATCTGTATTCGGCGCGCATCAGCATGGGCGAAGGCATGGCCGACCTGCAGGACCTGATGGTGTTTGGCGACGCGTATGAACCGAACGTCTTCCACGCGGCCCTCAACAGCGACCGCGTGATCTTCATCGACAATGCGCGCGACCCGAAATTTGCCGCCAAGCTGCCGCAATGGTGGAAAGCCACGCTGTCGGAAGCGCGCAGCTTCGTCGTGCTGCCCCTGTCGGCCAACGGCCACCCCACGGGATTCCTGTACGGCGACTGGGACGACAGCTTCCCGCCGATCCAGTTGAATCAGACGGAATTCAACTTGATCAACGATATCCGGGCGTTGCTGGTGCAGTCGGTGGAGATGCGCCATCAGCTCGAGCTGGTGGCGAACAAGGTGGCGTGATACAAATGATGTCGGATTACGCGCAAGCGCTAATCCGACCTACATGGCATGGGTCGTAGGTCGGATTAGGGCCGCAGGCCCGTAATCCGACAACATTCCACTTATTTCAGCTTCGGCGTACTCACCGACACATCGCCGCATTGCGCGCGATGCATCAGGGCGTGGTCGATCAGGACCAGCGCCAGCATGGCTTCGGCGATCGGCGTGGCGCGGATACCCACGCACGGGTCGTGGCGGCCGAACGTTTCCACCATCACGGGATTGCCTTCTTTATCGATCGAGCGGCGCGGCGTGCGGATCGACGAGGTCGGCTTGATGGCGATCGAGACGCTGATATCCTGCCCCGTCGAAATACCGCCCAGTACGCCGCCGGCGTTATTGCCGATAAAACCTTCCGGCGTCAGTTCGTCGCCGTGCTCGGAACCCTTTTGCGCCACCGAATCGAAACCGGCGCCGATTTCCACGCCCTTGACGGCATTGATGCCCATCATGGCGTAGGCGATGTCGGCATCGAGCTTGTCATAGATGGGCTGGCCCAGGCCAACAGGCACGTTTTGCGCGATCACATCGATGCGCGCGCCGATGGAATCGCCATCGCGGCGCAACTGGTCCATCGCCGCTTCCATGCGCGCGATCAGGTCCGCGTCGCCGCTGGCGGCAAAGAATGGATTCGCATGCACGTGCTCCCAGGACTGGAACGGCACGGGAATGTCGCCCAGCTGACTCATGCAGCCCTTGAAGGTGGTGCCGTATTGCTGCAGCAACCATTTCTTGGCGATCGCCGCCGCCCCCACGACGGGCGCCGTCAGGCGCGCCGAGGAGCGCCCGCCGCCGCGCGGATCGCGCACGCCGTACTTGTGCCAGTAGGTGTAGTCGGCGTGGCCGGGGCGGAAGCTTTCCGCGATATTGCCGTAATCCTTGCTGCGCTGGTCTTCATTGCGGATCAGCAGCGCGATGGGCGTGCCCGTCGTCACGCCCTGGTACACGCCGGAGAGGATTTCCACCGTATCGGATTCCTGGCGCTGCGTCACGTGGCGCGAGGTGCCCGGCTTGCGGCGGTCCAGTTCGGGCTGGATATCGGCTTCCGACAGGATCAATCCCGGCGGACAGCCATCGATCACGCAGCCGATGGCCGGACCATGCGATTCGCCGAAAGTGGTAACAGTAAACAGCTTGCCAAAAGAATTGCCGGACATAGTAGGAAGTGTAAGGACTGGAAAACTCAATTCTACCAGCCTGCGGGACATGCCATGCCGCTAATGCCGCAGCAAGGCCGGATATTCCCCACCGATCTCGCCATTTTAAAATCCCGCGTATTTTTTCATATAAAAAATACCAAATAAGAGTTGCAATCATGCAATACAAGAAATATTGCACTCCACAGGATACTTAAAAAAACATTTTGCTTATTAAATAGCTATATACTTGGATGATGGGCGATCAGAAAATGGGCGAGTCTCGGCAACACTTGAGTGCTGCTTTTTCGATGCGCCCTGAGTGCATCAGAAATGGCCAGGGCTAGGCGCGCCGCCGAAGACAGTACGCGAGTACGGCGAGGCGGTGCAACAACGCCATGGACATTTCTGATGTGCTCACATCCCGTACTGAGTCATCCTGGAGAAGCTATACATGCCCGCACCGATCATCCCCCTTGACGCCAACAAGGACGATCACGACGACCTGGTATTCCTCGATGAGCAACCAGCGCCGCCGCTGGCCGTCGCACCGCGCAGCGTCTGGCGGGTGATGATCATCGACGACGATGAAGACGTCCACTCCACCACCACTTTCGCCCTGGGCAACCTGGAAATGCAGCACCGCCCGCTGGAATTCGTGCATGCGTATTCGGCCGGCCAGGCGCGCGAACTGCTCAAGCATGAAGACGACATCGCCGTCATCCTGCTCGACGTGGTGATGGAACAGGATGACGCGGGCCTGCACCTGGTGCGCTACATCCGCGAAACCCTCAAGATGACGGACGTGCGCATCATCCTGCGCACGGGCCAGCCCGGCTACGCGCCGGAAATCGACGCCATCCGCGATTTCGACATCAACGACTACAAGACCAAGTCCGAATTGACGCGCATCAAGCTGTTTACCACGGTGACGGCCGCCATCCGCTCGTACGAGCAGATCCGTTCGATCAGCAGCAGCCGGCGCGGCCTGGACCGTATCGTCCACGCCAGCACGCAGCTGATGGCGCTGCATGGCGTGCAGAATTTCTCGGCCGGCGTGCTGGCGCAGATCGCCGACCTGCTGGGCATCCGCGCCGACGGCGTGCTGTGCGTGCAGGACTTGCAGGACAACGGTTCGCGGGAACTGCTCGTCTCGGCCTGCACGGGCAGCTTTTCCAGCTTGCCGCACAGCGCCCTGTGCGGCCTGCAAAATCCCCGCGTGATGGCCGCCATCGAACACACGCTGGCGCAACGGCGCAATGTGTACGCGCATGACTACGCCACCCTGTACTTCGCGGGCAAGGCCAGCCGCGACGCGACCGCCTACCTGGTGCTGCCGCGCCCCCTCTCGGCCATCGATGAAAGCCTGCTGGAAGTCTTCTGCAGCAACGTCGCCGTGGGCCTCGACAACGTCGAGCTGGTGTCGCACCTGCACAATGCCGCCTTCTACGATCAATTGTCGAAGCTGCCCAACCGCACGCGCCTGGTGGAGATCCTCGACGCCACCCTGGCCGGCCCCGCGCGCGACGACGCCACCCTGTCGCTGGTCGACCTCGACCATTTTGCCGAGACCAACGACGCGCTGGGACACCAGTTCGGCGACATGCTGCTGGTCGCCGTGGCCGGACGCCTGCAAACCCAGCTGGGCCCCCACCTGACGGTGGCGCGCCTGGGCGGCGACATCTTTTGCGTGCTGGGCGACTCTTCGCAAGTCAACCCAAGCAAGATCCTGGCCCTGTTCCAGGCGCCGTTCTGCATCGATGGCCAGGACGTGCAGCTGTCCGCCACCCTGGGCCTGGTACGGCTGGGCGAGCATGCGGGCACGGGCGCCGACGCGCTGAAGGATGCCGATATCGCCCTGAAACGGGCGAAAAGCCAGCAACGCGCCGGGCACTTCTATTTCTCGCGCAGCATGGGCATCGAAATCCGCGAACGGGTGCGCATGATGCATGCGCTACGCACGGCCTTCAGCCAGGACCAGCTGTTTGTCGTGTATCAACCGCAGATCGACCTGACCACGCGCCGCCCCGTGGGCGCCGAAGCGCTGCTGCGCTGGCAGACGCCGGACGGCAAGTTCATCTCGCCCGACCGTTTCATCCCGATTGCCGAGTATTCGGGCATCATCATCGACCTCGGCGAATGGGTGCTGCGCACGGCTTGCCGCGAACTGGTGCTGCTGCGCGAGCAGGGCCACCGCAATTTCGTCATGTCCGTCAACGTGTCGCAAGTGCAGTTCCGCCACCCGCTGTTCCTGGAAATGCTGCGCGCGGCGCTGGAAGAGACGCAGGCCCCGCCCGAATTCATCGAACTGGAAATCACGGAATCGATGGCCATGGAAGAGCCGGACCTGCTGATCAAGATGCTGTGGCAGATCAAGCAGACGGGCGTGAGCATCGCCATCGACGACTTCGGCACGGGCTTCTCGTCCCTGTCCTACCTGCAACGCCTGCAAGTCGACCGCCTGAAGATCGACCGTGCGTTTGTGACGGAAATCACGGGATCGGCGCGCGGCAGCAGCATCGCCGAAATGGTCATCCAGCTGGGCCGCAACCTGGGCCTGGCCGTGATCGCCGAAGGCGTGGAAGACGAGCGGCAGGCACAAATCCTGCAGGCGCTGGGCTGCCCCATGGCGCAAGGCTTTTTGTTCGCCCGCCCGATGACGGCCACGGCGCTGGGCACCTGGCTGAACAACGAAGCGCTGCAGGGCGCGGCATAGACCTCACCCTGAATAGCCAATACAAAACGCCGGCAGATGCCGGCGTTGTTTTTACTGCATGAGCAAAACTTAGTCGGTGGTTTCGGCCGGCCAGTCGCGGATGTAGGCCTTGAGCATCTGGTTTTCAAAGCTTTGCGCTTCCAGCACGGCACGCGCCACGTCGTAGAAGGAAATGACGCCCAGCAAGGTCTTGGCGTTCATGACGGGCAGGTAGCGCGCATGTTTTTCCAGCATGATGCGGCGCACTTCATTGACTTCCGTATCGGGGGTCACGGTGATCGGGTGGTCATCCATGTGCTTGCGCACGGTGCCGCCGCCGATCTGGCCCGCGTTTTCATGCAGCGCGTTCAACACTTCGCGGAAGGTCAGCATGCCGACCAGGTCGCCAAATTCCATGACCACCAGCGAACCGATGTCTTTTTCAGCCATGGTATTGGCCGCGTCAAGCAGGGGCTGGTCAGGCGTGACCGTGTAGAGGATATTGCCCTTGACTTGGAGAATTTCAGATACTTTCATATTGGCCGTCCTGTCCGCGTGATTGGTATTTTAGTTATTCTAGCCCTTACTGCGACTGTAGCCTATGCCTGCGGAAAAATCCAGCCTTGCGCGCAATCAAATCGAGGGGGATTGCGCGCCCTTTGCATCACGTTCTGCGGCGGAACCAGCCGGCGATGGACAGGCGCTCGCGCGCCGTCGGCAATACTTCGTGCAGCATCTCGCCCGACATGAACATCGCCATGCGGCCCGCTTGCGGCAAGACGTCCACCACGGGCCGGCCCTGCGGATGCAGGCGCAGCGCGCCGCCGTGCTCGGGCAGCCAGTCGTCGTTCAGGTACAGCACGACGGACACCGTGCGCTTGTCGTCGTCGCGGAAACGGTCCAGATGGGCCCGGTAAAAGGCGCCCGGCGCGTAGAGGGCAAAATGGCTTTCGTACTCTTCCAGTCCCAAGAACAGCTCACGGTTGAGCATGCAACGCAGCGCTTCCATCTGTTCCAGGTAGCGGTCGCAAGCGGCTGAGCGGCCCGTTTCCAGCCATTCGATATGGTCGCCGCGGATGTCCGGCTGCAGCAGCGGCGCATGGCCGCTGCCTACGCCGGCGCCCTTCATCTTGCCGCTGAGCATGGATTGCACGCATTCGGCGGCCAGCTGGCGGCTCAGTTCGGGGGAGATGAAATGCTCTTGCATGAGCAAGCCTGCCTGGCACAGGCCGTCGACGATAGAGGGTCCGGGAACGGCAAGGGAGCCGTCGAACGATGTTACGGGCATAAAATCTTTCCTGGTGGACATGCGATGAGAGTTCGCCTGAAGCCCAGGATTTCGCTTGCACGCAGCAGCCTCTCCTGCGGCGCGGCGCACGCGCGCAGGTAAAACAGCCCGAATATCGCTGATCCGGTATCCTACCACCGCCGTGCCGCGCCGGTCACTTTTTTTACACTTCAGGTTACACGCGCAGCCAGCCAGCACGGCGCCATGCGCCCTGCACAGGAGCTCTTTTGCTCGGCTGCAAATCAGGTTACGATCTTGCCACTATAAAACTTGGCGGAGACACCATGAGCGGCCCGAAATACCCCGGTTTCGATACTTTATCCCTGCACGCGGGCGCCGCGCCCGACCCGGCCACGGGCGCGCGCGCCACGCCCATCCATTTCACGTCCTCGTTTGCCTTCAAGAGCTCGGAGCATGCGGCCTCGCTGTTCAATATGGAGCGGGCCGGCCACGTGTATTCGCGCATCTCGAATCCCACCAACGCCGTGCTGGAAGAGCGCATCGCCGCGCTCGAAGGGGGTGTGGCCGGCATCGCCACGGCCAGCGGCCAGGCTGCCATGCACCTTGGTTTATGTACCATCGCCGGCGCGGGATCGCACATCGTCGCTTCGCGCGCCCTGTACGGCGGCTCGCACAACCTGCTGGCCTATACCCTGAAACGCTTCGGCATAGCCACCACCTTTGTCGATCCGCGCGACGTGGACGCCTGGCGCGCCGCCATCCGCCCAGATACAAAAGTGCTGTTTGCGGAAACCCTGGGCAATCCCGGCCTCGACGTGCTGGACATCCCGACCATCGCCGCCCTGGCGCACGAACACCAGTTGCCGCTGATGCTCGATTCGACGTTTACCACGCCGTATCTGCTGCGCCCCTTCGAGCATGGCGCCGACCTGGTGTTCCACTCGGCCACCAAATTCCTGTGCGGGCACGGCACGGCCATCGGCGGCCTGCTCATCGATGGCGGCACCTTCGACTGGCAGGCGGCGTATGACAGGACGGGTCGTTTCGCCGAACTGTGCGAACCGTATGAAGGCTTCCACGGCATGGTCTTTGCCGAGGAATCGACGGTGGCGCCGTTTGCCCTGCGCGCGCGGCGCGAAGGCTTGCGCGATTTCGGCGCCGTCATGAGCCCGCACAACGCCTTCGCCATCCTGCAGGGCATCGAAACCCTGGGCTTGCGCATGGACCGCCACGTGGCCAACACGCGCAAGGTGATTGACTTCCTGCTGGCCAATCCGGCCGTGGAATCCGTGTCCTATCCCGAACTGCCGTCGCATCCCGACTACAAACTGGCGAAAACCCTGCTGCCGAAAGGCGCGGGCGGCGTGTTCACCTTCCGCCTGCGCGGCGACCGCGCGGCGGGCCAGCGCTTTGTCGACAGCCTGAAGATCTTCTCGCACCTGGCCAATGTGGGCGACGCCAAGTCGCTCGTCATCCACCCCGCCTCCACCACGCATTTCCGCGTGCCCGACGATCAACTGGAACAGGCCGGCATCACACAGGGCACCATGCGTTTATCGGTAGGCCTGGAAGACGCCGATGATTTGATCGAAGACCTGGCCCGTGGCCTGAAACTGTCGCAGAAAGGCGCCTGAGATGCTGTTCACCATCGACAATACCGTCGCCTACTGCTACACGGGCGGCAAACCATACAACCCGGGCCAGCCGACGGCCGTCTTCATCCACGGCGCGCAGAACGACCATTCCGTGTGGGCCCTGCAAACGCGCTATTTTGCCCACCACGGCTGGAACGTGCTGGCCGTCGACTTGCCCGGCCACGGGCGCAGCCTGGGTACGGCCAAGGATAATGTCGCCGACCTGGCGCGCTGGATACTGGCCGTGCTGGACGCTGCCGGCGCGGCCAAGGCCATGCTGATCGGCCACAGCATGGGTTCATTGATCGCGCTGGAAGCGGCGCACCTGGCGCCGGAGCGCGTCAGCCACCTGGCCATGCTGGGTTCCACCTACCCGATGAAGGTCTCGCCGGCGCTGCTGGAAACGTCATTGAGCGATGAACAGGCGGCCATCGACATGGTCAATATCTGGTCGCATTCGTCGATCGCGCAAAAGCCGTCGTTTCCCGGCCCCGGCTTTTACGCCATGGGCGGCGCGCGGCGCTTGAAACAGCGCATCGCCGCCCTCAATCCCGATCACGTGTTTCACACGGATTTTTTTGCCTGCAATGCCTACGCGAACGGCGAAATCGCCGCCGCTTCGGTACACTGCCCGACTTTATTCATTTTCGGCGCGCGCGACATGATGACGCCGCCCAAATCGACCCGGCTGCTGACAGCGGCAATCGCGCATGGCACGGTGGTGCAGGTCGACAGCGGGCACGAATTGATGGCCGAGCAGCCCGACGCCGTGCTCGACGCGCTGTTTGCGTTTGCGCAAAGCACCCCGGCATGACGCCATGCCACGCACACTTTTTAGGATCGATGAATGATGTTGTTGAATACCCTGCTCGATGAATTGACTGGCCGAGGCAGCGGCACGGAAGATGAACGCTACGAACGCTATAAATGGCTGGAACAGCTGCGTTTCACCAACCCGCTGGCGGACGAAGGCGGCCCCATGGCCGGCATTCCGTACTACCAATGGTGCCGGCTGCCGCAGGCGCTGGTCGTGGCGGGCCAGCGCACGGATCTGCTGGTCGGCACCACGAGCGCCCTGTACCTGGTCTTCGAGGGCCGCCACGCGGCAGCCTTCGCGGCCGAACTGGGCCTGCAATACGACGCCAACAACCGCATCGACCGCCCCGGTGGCCTCGACGAGCTGCTCGACGCCTATGAAGAGCAGGCGGACGGCAGCTGGAACACCCTGCCGGATGAACCGCCAACGCCACCGCTGGCCGGCTGGGACGACGTGTACTTCCGCGTGCGCGACCTGAGCGACGGCAGGACCATCCAGAGCGTGACGACCATCGCCTACGAGAGCAGCCGCTTCCCTGGCTACACCCTGCTGGGCACGACCATGGTGGGCGTCGGCGCCATCATCCACGACGACGAAACGGCGCAGCATATGCAGCAAATCTTCGCCGACTGGGCCATCCAGCGCGATTGCGCCGCCACCTGCCCGGCTTCGTCCACGCCCTGGCCCCACACACCGCGCCAGGTGCCACCCTCCCCGTTCGACTTTAACCGCAACCTGGCTTACCTCGACGCCCTGCTGGCCGCCTATGTCCGCGCGCAGGCGCAGGCGGAAAACGACGGTGGCGACGCGGCCTACTGGGCGTGCGCGGCCGCCAGCACGGCTTACCAGGTCTTCTCGCTGCGCTACACGGCAGGCTTGCCTTTGCCTGACGTGGAAACGGCGCTGGAAGCGGCCGTTGCCGCCTGCGAAACGGCGCGCGCGGCCCTGGCCGAGGCCTACGATGACGACGCCTTGCCCGCCTTTGATTTCGAACAATTGACGGATTATGCGCGCACGCTGCAGCTGCTGGGCGCGACCCTGCTGTTCGGCCGCCACGACCTGGCCGCGCGCCTGACCGCCCTGCAAACGGCCTTCGATGGCGAAGATGGCGTGTACGAAGCGCTGTTGTCCGCCATCGATCCGCAGCGTCCCGCCGTCGACGAATGGTATTTCGCCGAGCCCTATTCGGCCCTGTACGAGTGCCTGGACGCGGACGATCCCGCGCAGCAGCTCGAGCACCTGCGGCATTACCTGGCTACCTGGCATGGCGCGCTGGTGCGCGAAGACTGGTTCAACGGCCATTTGCGTGCGCAGGGCCTGGGCGGCTATTACGGCCTGTGGGCCTTCGAGGCCGCCGCCGCGGCAAAGCAGCTGAGACTCGATCGCGGCGCGCTGGCGCACTGGGTCATGCCGCCGGCGCCCTGACCATCCAACATTTTGAACGAAGAGACATGATCAATACCGCAGCCCTGTTCAGCACCGCCTTTTTGCCCGGCCAGGCCGGCTTCGACACCGATACGATCACGGGCCTGGCCGAATGGCGGCTGGACACGCCGATGCTGTTCAAGCTGCTCGTCGGCGCCGGCGCGCAAGCCACCGCCTGGCCCATCTACGGCGATGGCGAGGACTGCCCCTGCGTGCTGGCCGCGCCAATGGTCCAGGCGCAAGCCAGCTGGCAAGCCTTGTCCGCCCTGATGGACAGGCCGCGCGACGCGGCCGCCATCGTCGCGCGCAGCGCCATCAGCACCCTGCTGGCGGGCGGCCAGCCGTGGCTGATCCTCGATTGCGTGCAGCTGATCCCGCACGATATCGGCACGCCGGAGTACGCGGCCGGGCTCGAGGGCCTGCGCGCCGAGGCGCAAGCCCTGCACCTTGCCCTGCAGCGTGGCGAGCGGGAAGCGCTGGCGCCCCTGCTGGCCGCCGGCGCCGCATCGCCCGCCACCGGCTACTGGTCGGCCACGGCCGTCGCGCAGCTGGCCGATGTCGAGGAACTCGCCGCGGACGAACTGCCTTTCCTGCAAGGCCTGGAAGTGGTGGGATGGGAGGAAGACGTGCTGTGCCATGAAGTGAGCGCCGCCGGCGAACCGGACGTCACCGGCCTGGTCACGCCCTATGGCCGCTGGATCGTGCCGCTGTCGCAGCGCTATGTCGACCTGGGCGTTTACTACGCGGACGATGGCTGGATCACCTTTGCCACGGCGGATGCCCCCGATGCGCACGGCGTGCTGGACCTCAACGGTACGGTGGTGCTGCCGCCCGCCCCCGGCGCCCTGTATGTGATCAGTCCTCATCTGTTGCAGCGGATCGATGCGGACGGCGCCAGCCGCCTGCTGCGCCTGCCCGATGGCGCGCTGCTCATCGACAGGGTGGACAACATATGCTTGCGCGAAGACGGCTTGATCGACATCGAACGCCAGACAGACCAGACAGACGATGACGAGAAGCACAATGTCTGCGGCGTGCTCGACAAGACAGGCAAGGTCGTGGTGCCGCCCGTCTACAGCTCCGTGCAGGATTTCGGCACGAAGAAAAAAATCGCCGTCGTCAGCCAGCGCATCGCCGGGCGCTTCCTGTTTGGCCTGGTCAATAGCCAGGGCGAGCTGCTGGCGCCCTGCCAGTACGAAGCCATCGACTGCGCCACCACCTCGTCGCCGCCCAAGCTGCGCAAGAACCTGATCTTCGCCATCGATGCGCAGGGGCTGGCCTGCATGCTGACACTGGATGGAAAACAGGTCTTCACGCCCCTGTATCCACCGGCCCACCATCTGCGCGGCGTGGCCGTGCAAAGCGATTTTTTATATGTGGTCAAGGATGGCATGGCCTGGAGCATGGATTTCACGGGCCAGCTGCTGGAACAGTTCGACACCGTGGAGAACTTCAAGGCAGCCATCACGGCGCAACTGAGCGAAGCCATGGGGCTGAGCAAAAAGAAACCCGTCAGGCGCCGCAGCTTTACGCCGCCGCAGATCCTGGCCAAGGCCGACCGCGAACAGTTGCGCGCCATGGCCGCCCTGCTCTTGCTGGGCGATGCGGAACTGGCCGCGCGCTGCGTGGACATCACTTTGGAAGAGCTGGCGGAGGACGACCCCGAAGAAGCATACGAAGGCGACACGCCCGAAGCGGCGTGCTTCTTCCTGCTCTGGTCCACGGCCGCCGATGCGCTGGGCCACGGCACCACCCTGGACTGGAAAGCCGTCGACGAAGTGCCGCGCATCGGCCAGCATATCGAACTGCCCGCGCTGCGGGACTTCCGCTGGACGGAGCGGGAAGATGACGACGCGATGGCCGAAGGCCTGGCCGCCATCGCCGCCCACCTGGCGCCGCATCAGCTGCGCCTGGTGAACGTGCACGGCGGCGAAGACACGTATTACCTGGGCGTGGTGCGCACGGAGGATGCGGAGGCGTTCAGCAAGCTGGCGCTGCAGGCGGCCTTGCGGCCCGTGCTGCTGTGAGTTTTCGGCCCCCGCTGCGCCACGCCACATCAATACAAGGAATCCATGCACGCGAAAAAATTCATCGATGATGTCGTCGCATCCAATGCGTCGCTGCTGGCGCTGTATGCGCAGGGAAGCCAGGGACAGACCCGGCTTGGCGCCCTGCTCGACGGACTGGCACTGGCCAATGGCCAGCGCGAGCAAGTCCTGGCCTTGATCAAGCTGGCGATCGATGACGCCACGTACCAGCTGGTGTGCGGCATCGAGGGCAGCGCCTCGCTCGGCGACAGCCAGCAGGATTACACGCTGCTCGACGAAGAGGGCAATACGCTGACGGGCGCGCTCGATGCGCTGCTATACGACCGGCTGGGCACCTGATCGCCCGTCAGGCGCAGCGCACTTCGCCGAAATGCTGGGCCAAAGTCAGGCCCAGCCCCTGCTCCACGGCGTTTTCCACTTGCGCCGCCAGGGCGGCCGCATCGATGGCCGCCTGGATATCGCGTTCATTGGTGGAACCGGCCGGATAGCCGGAGTTCACGCGCATGCCGCCGAAGACGAACAGCCGGTAGACGTCGGCCAGGCTGATGCGGTTGACATTGCCCAGCAAGACCCAGTGGTCGGAACTGTCGGCCACGCGCTTGCCCCACTGTACCCGCACGGCGCCTTCCACGTTGACTCTTCCCACCCAGCCCTGCTGCACCATCTTGTCGAGCAGGGTTTCCATTTCCTCGAAGCCCAGGCGCGTGCTGCGGCGGATCTCGGCCGCGCCCACCAGGGCCGAATCGGCGCAGTGGCAAGCCTGGTGCAGCACTTTCAAAATGGCGACAGCATCGACGAATTCGCTGCCCGGCACCGCTTCGTACCACCAGCGCTCATATTTCACGACGGGCAAGGCAGCCACCAGCAAGGCTCCCACGAGGGTGATCATCCAGCTCAGGTATATCCACACGAGGAACAGCGGCAAGGCGGCCAGTGCGCCGTAGATGCGTGAATAGGTGGGGAATTCCTGGATGAATTCGCCGAAGCCCCGCTTGGCCACCTCGAACGCCAGCGCCGCCAGCAGGCCGCCCCAGGCCGCGTCGCGCCAGTCCACGTCGCGGTTCGGCACGGCGATGTAGAGCAGGGTAAACGCCAGCATGGTCAGGCCGATCGACACCAGGGTATAGAACACGGTGCCGAGGAACGGCACGGCGCCCACCACGCCGCTGGTGGCGATGAAGACGCGCGAGGTCACCGTCAGCGACACGCCCACCAGCAAAGGCCCCAGGGTAACGATGGCCCAGTAGACCAGCAGGCGCTTGGTCCAGCGGCGCTCCTGGCGCACGCGCCAGATGCGGTTGAAGACGCGCTCGATCAAGCCCATCATGCCCACCGACGTGACAATCAGGGCACCGGCGCCGATGGCCGACAGGCGCGTGGCCTTCGAGGCGAACGTCGTCAGGTAGCCGAGGATGGTGTTCGATATGCCCTTGGGCATCACGCTTTGCACGAAATAATCTTCCAGCGCGTGGCGGAAGGTATTGAACAGGGGGAAAGTGGTGAAGATCGCCAGGGCCAGGGTGAGCAGCGGCACCAGCGCGAACACGGTGGCAAACGTCAGGCTGCCAGCCACTTGCGGCAGGCTTTCTTCGCGCACGCGGCGGCGCGCGAACTGCAGCAGGTCGCGCGTTTCGGACCACGTCAGGCCGCGCACGACGGCGAGCCCCATGCTCAAGGTGCGCCACAGGTATTGGAAGATGGGGAATATATATTTTGAAAACATGTGCTAAATCAGAACGGCGCCATGACAGCAGTCGTATCAGGCTGTAAAGCGCCCTATAATACCAATGATGAAGCCAACCAATCTGATTATTCTCGTATTGTTTTATTCACGCCATGGCGCCACGCGCCAGCTGGCCGAGTTGATAGCCCAGGGAGTGGAAAGCGTGCCTGGCTGCGATGCGCGCCTGCGCACCGTGCCCGCCGTCTCCACGGTGGCCGAAGCGACGGCGCCGGAAGTGCCGCCTGATGGCGCTCCTTATGTGGAACTGGAAGACTTGCAGGAATGCGCGGGCCTGGCCCTGGGGTCGCCCACGCGCTTCGGCAACATGGCCGCCGCCATGAAGTATTTCTGGGATGGCACGGCCAGCGACTGGCTGGCCGGCAGCCTGTCCGGCAAGCCCGCCTGCGTGTTCACGTCCACGGGCAGCCTGCACGGCGGCCAGGAATCGACCCTGCTGTCGATGATGATCCCCCTCTTCCACCATGGCATGCTGGTCATGGGCCTGCCCTACACGCATCCCGAGCTGATGACGACGTCCACCGGCGGCTCGCCCTACGGCGCCACGCACTGGTCGGGCATAGACGGCGACAAGGCCTTGAGCGAAGATGAAAAACGCCTGGCCATCGCCCTGGGCCGGCGCCTGGCGGAAAATGCCGCGAAACTGGCAGGCGCATGATGCACGGCGTACTGCACAAGTATTTCCACTGGGGCGCCATCGCCAGCCTCGTCACCCTGATCGTCTGGTGCGTGCTGTGGGAAACCGTGATCGCGCCGCTGCAGCCGGGCGGCTCCTGGGTCGTCCTGAAGGCGGCGCCCCTGCTCATCCCCCTGTACGGCGTCATCAAGCGCGACGTCTACACCCTGCAATGGTCGTCGATGGTGATCCTGCTGTACTTCACGGAAGGCGTGGTGCGCGGCTACAGCGACACGAACGCCACCTCGGCCCTGATGGCCTGGGGCGAGGCGGCCATCGTCTGCATCTATTTTGTCTGCGCCGTGCTGTATCTGCGCCCGTATAAAAAGGCGGCCAAGCGCATGGCCAGGGAACTGCTGGAAAAAGTGACTAAAGTGAGCATCAAGAAATGAGCGACAAGCCTATGACTGACCAAGCCGACTTCCTCGCCGCCTGCCGCGACCTGCTGGGCGACGCCTACGTCCTCACCCAGGACGCCGACACGGCGCCCTTCCTCACCGACTGGCGCGACAGGTTTACCGGCAAGGCCCTGGCCGTGCTGCGCCCTGCCACCGTGGAGCAAGTGGCCGGCGTGTTGCGCGCCTGCGCGCAATGGCAGGTTCCCGTCGTGCCGCAAGGCGGCAACACGGGCCTGGTGCTGGGCAGCATACCCGATGCGGCCGGCACGGCCGTCGTGCTGTCGCTGGCGCGCCTGAACGGCATCCGCGCGCTCGATCCCGTCAACCGCACCATCACGGTGGACGCGGGCTGCATTTTGCAAACCATCCAGGAAGCGGCCAGCGCCGCCGGCTGCCTGTTCCCCCTGTCGCTGGCGGCCGAGGGCAGTTGCACCATCGGCGGCAACCTGGCGACGAATGCGGGCGGCACGGCCGTACTGCGCTACGGCAATACGCGCGAGCTGTGCCTGGGCCTGGAAGTGGTCACGCCGCAGGGCGAAGTCTGGAGCGGCTTGCGCGGCCTGCGCAAGGACAATACCGGCTATGATTTGCGCGACCTGTACATCGGCGCCGAGGGTACTTTGGGCGTGATCACCGGCGCGGTCATGAAGTTGTATCCGCAGCCGAAAGCCTGCATCACGGCGCTGGCCGCCATGCCCTCGCCCGCCCATGCGCTGCGCCTGCTCTCGCTGATGCAGGACCATTGCGGCGCCAGCCTGACGGGTTTTGAATTGATGTCGCAGTATTGTTTGCAGCTGGTGGCGGAGCAGTTCCCGCAGCTGCCGCGCCCATTCGCCGAAGCGCACGGCCAGTATGTGCTGCTCGAACTGTCCAGCAGCCAGTCCGAGGCGCACGCCGTGGAATTGCTGGAAGCGAGCATCGGCGCGGCCCTGGAAAACGAGTTGATCGAAGACGCCGTCGTCGCCAGTTCCGTGGCGCAGTCCGAAGGACTGTGGCAGCTGCGCGAGCACATCCCGCTGGCGCAGGCGCAGGCGGGCAAGAACATCAAGCACGATATCTCGCTGCCGATTTCCCGCATCGCCGATTTCATCGGCATCACGGATGCAGCGCTGCAAAGCGCTTTCCCCGGCTGCCAGCTCGTGTGCTTCGGCCACCTGGGCGACGGCAACCTGCATTACAACGTGGCGCCGCCAGCCGGCATGACGGACCAGGATTTCCTGTCCAACCAGGACGCCATCAACCGCATCGTGCACGACCAGGTCCACGGCTTTGGCGGCTCGATTTCAGCCGAACACGGCATCGGCGCCCTGAAAAAGGACGACCTGGCCCGCTACAAGTCGCCGCTGGAACTGCAGCTGATGCGCGCTGTCAAACAGGCGCTGGACCCGCAGAACATCATGAATCCGGGGAAGATATTGTGAAGCCGTCGTCCCTCCTGCTATGCGCCATGGCCTTGCTGGCCGGTTCCGCCAGTGCGCAGGACGTCTATAAATGCGTGCAGGATGGCCAGACCAGCTACAGCGCCACGCCGTGCACGGCCGGTCAGCTGCAGATACTGGAAGTCCCCTCGCCCCCGCCTGCCGTCGACAAGGGCGCGGCCACGCGCCAGGAACGGGTGGCCAGCCAGATGGAAGCGGCGCGCAAGCAGCGCGAGAAGCTCGAAGACCAGGCCCGCGAACGGGCCGCCAAACAAAAGGATATGCACGAGAAGCATTGCGCTCAGCTGCGGCTGGAGCAGAAATGGGCGGCGCAGGATGCCGTCGGCGCCGGCGACAAGAACCGCGATGCGGCGCAACTGAAAGCGCGGCGCGCCGGCGAACGCCTGGCCGTCGAATGCCTGAATTGATTGCGCCGCTGGCCAGCCCGGCGACGACGCGCCTGCTGTCGCGCTGGCTGCTACTGGGCGAATGGCGCGCGCATCCCGTGCGCGCCCTCGTCGCCATCCTCGCCATCGCCATCGGCGTGTCGCTGGGCTTTGCCATCCATCTGATCAACGCGGCCGCCTTCAATGAATTTTCCACGGCCGTCAAAAGCCTGTCCGGCCAGGCCGATGTGCAGGTGGCGGGGCGCGAAGCGCTGTTCGACGAATCCATCTACCCGTGGCTGGCGCAGCGCGACGGCGTGGCCGTGGCCTCGCCCGTGCTGGAGCTGCAGGCTACGGTGGCCGGCAAGAAGGACGGCGGCCCGCTGCATGTCCTGGCGCTCGACGTCTTCCGCGCCGGCTTCATCTCGCCCGACCTGATCGGCGCGCCGGCCGAAGGCCAGCCATTCGACACCCTGGCCGACGACGCCCTGTTCTTATCGCCGGCCGCCCTGCGCTGGCTCAATGTGGCCGAAGGCGGACAGGTCGCCCTGCAATCGGGCACGGGCACGGTATCGCTGCGCGTGGCCGGTTCGCTGCAGCGGGCGCGCGCCGGCCAGCGCATCGCCGTGATGGATATCGGCGCGGCGCAGTGGCGCTTCGAAAAAACTGGCAAGCTGTCGCGCATCGATTTGAAACTGCGCCAGGGCGTCAACCGCGACGCCTTCCAGGCGGCTCTTTCCCGCGCGCTGGAAGCGCAATACCCGGGGCGTTTCCAGGTAGGCCAGCCCAATGACGAAAACCAGAATAGCCGCAACAATAACCTCAGCCGCGCCTACCGGGTCAACCTGACGGTGCTGGCCCTCGTCGCCCTGTTTACGGGTGCGTTTCTCGTGTTTTCCACGCAGGCCCTGTCCGTCATCCGCCGCCGCGGCCAGTTTGCGCTGCTGCGCGTGCTGGGCATGGAGCGGGGCCAGCTGCTGCGCCAGGTGCTGCTGGAGGGCGCCAGCCTCGGTATCGTCGGTGCTGCGCTGGGCATCGCCGGCGGCTATGCCATGGCGGCCGTGGCCCTGCGCTTCTTCGGCGGCGACCTGGGCGCCGGCTATTTCGCGGGCGTGCAGCCGCAGGTGCAGTTCACGCCCGTCGCCGCCTTCGTCTATTTCGCCCTGGGTCTCGGTGTCGCCTTGCTGGGCTGCGCCGCGCCCGCGCTGGAAGCGGCGCGCGCGGCCCCCGCCATCGCCCTGAAATCGGGCAGCGAGGAAGTCGTGACGACGCGCCTGGCGAAAACCTGGCCCGCGCTGGCATGCCTGTTGCTGGCCGGCGCCTTGACGTTCTTGCCGCCCGTGTTCGAGCTGCCCCTGTTCGGCTATCTGTCCATCGCGCTGCTGCTGATCGGCGCCATCGCCCTGATGCCGCAGCTGGCGGCCGTCGTCTTCCGCTTCCTGCAGCGCGCCTGGCTGCGCACGGAGACCAGCCTGCATGCGCCCGTGCGCAGCCTGACCCTGGCCCGCCTGGCGAACGCCTCGGGCCAGGCCGGCATCGCCCTCGGCGGCGTGCTGTCGAGTTTTAGCCTGATGGTGGCGATGGCCATCATGGTGTCGAGTTTCCGCGTTTCCGTCGACGACTGGCTGCTGCAGATCTTGCCGGCCGACGTGTATGCGCGCACGGCCGCCAGCGGCGGAACGGCCGGCCTGAATCCGCGCGAGCAGGCCAGCATCACCGCCCTGCCCGAGGTGGCCAGGGTGGACTTCCAGCGCGTGCGCTCGCTGTCGCTGGCGCCCGACCGCCCGAATGTGGCGCTGCTGGCGCGTCCCGTCAATCTGGCCGATCCGGGCAAGAGCATGGTGCTGGTGGGCGACACCTTGCCCGTGCCGGCAGGCGCGAAACCAGTCTGGCTGTCCGAAGCGGCGGCCGACCTGTATAACGTCAAGCCTGGCCAGCACATAGCCCTGCCGCTGGCGGGCGGCTTGCACACCTTCTTTGTCGCCGGCATCTGGCGCGACTATGCGCGCTCTTCCGGCGCCATCCAGATGCCGCTGGACGACTACCGCGCGCTGACGGGCGACCTCGATGTCAGCGATGCGGCCCTGTGGCTGGCCAAGGACGCCACCGGCGACGCGCTGCAACAGCGCCTGAAAAACCTGCCCTTTGGCGCCAGCCTGGAAGTGTCGAATCCTTCGGCCATCCGCGCCCTGAGCCTGCAGATCTTCGACCGCAGCTTCGCCGTCACGTATCTGCTGGAAGCCATCGCCATCGTCATCGGCCTGTTTGGCGTGGCCGCCACGTTCTCGGCCCAGACCCTGGCGCGCGCGCGCGAATTCGGCATGCTGCGCCACGTGGGCGTGACGCGCGGGCAAATCTTGTCCATCCTGGCGCTGGAAGGCGGCGCGCTGACGGCGCTGGGCATCGCCACCGGTTTCATCCTCGGCCTGTTGATCAGCTTTGTGCTGGTCTTCATCGTCAATCCGCAATCGTTCCACTGGACCATGCAGCTGCACCTGCCGTGGCCCTTGATCGCCACCGTGGCCGGCGCCCTGCTGACGGCAGCCGCCGCGACGGCGCTGATCGCAGGCCGCCAGGCGCTGTCCGCTGGCCCCATCCGCGCCGTCAGGGAGGACTGGTAATGCGCCTTGTTTTCATGTTGTCATTAGCGCTGGCGCTACCTGTGCTGGCCGCGCCGCCGGCCCTCGCCCCCGTCACGCCGCTGCCCGCCGGCCAGACCCTGCGCATGCCGCACGACTTCGGCGCCCATCCCGCGTACAAGACGGAATGGTGGTACGCCACGGGCTGGGTAAAAACCAGCGGCGGCGAACAACTGGGCTACCAGGTGACCTTCTTTCGCAGCGCCACGGCCACCGATGCGGACAACCCCAGCGCATTTGCGCCGAAACAGCTGATCATCGGCCACGCGGCCCTGTCCGACCCGAAAGTAGGCAAGCTGCTGCACGACGAGAAAAGCGCGCGCGAAGGTTTCGGCCTGGCCTACGCCAAGGTGGGCGACACGGACGTCAGACTCGATGACTGGCGCATGCGGCGGCAAGCGGACGGCAGCTACCGGGTCAGCCTGGCGGCGCGCGAATTCAATTTGCAGCTGACCCTGGCCCCCACCCAGCCCGTGCTGCTGCAGGGCCAAGGCGGCTACTCGCGCAAGGGCGCCCGGCCCGCGCAATCGAGTTACTATTACAGCAAGCCGCAGTTGCGCACGACGGGCACGATTGCGCGCGCGGGCGGCAAGCCGGAAGCCGTGACGGGCACCACCTGGCTCGATCACGAGTGGTCCAGCCAGGTGCTTGACGCGGATGCCAGCGGCTGGAACTGGATAGGCGCCAACCTCGATGATGGCGGCGCCCTGATGGCCTTCCAGATCCGCAGCAAGACAGGTGCTAAACTATGGGCACACGCGACATGGCGCGACGCGTCCGGTAAGATGACGCAGTTCGCGCCCGGCGACGTCGATTTCACGCCCACGCAGCTGTGGCGGTCGCCCCGCACGCAAGCCGAATACCCGGTCGCCACCGAGATCCGCACGGGTGCCACGCGCTGGCAGATCAAGCCGCTGCAGGCAGACCAGGAACTCGATTCGCGCCGCTCGACGGGGGCCGTGTACTGGGAAGGCGCCGTGACGGTGGAGCGCGGCGGCCAGCCGGTGGGCCGCGCCTACCTGGAAATGACGGGCTACGTGCAGCCGATGAAGTTATAAGCAGTACAAAATACAGTAAATACTAAGCGAAAAACAATGACAACCAGCACAGAAACAGGCAGTACGAGTACAGCAACCGCCGCAAGCACCGCACCGACTCCCGACACCGGCACCAGCCGCGAACTGAAAAAAGGCAGCCTGGCCGCCTTCAAGGGCTTGATGCCCTTTCTGACGCCGTACCGCAAGCAGTTCTTCCTGGCCGGTATCGCGCTGGTGGTGGCCGCCGCCTCGACCCTCGCCATTCCCGCCGCGTTCAAGCAGATGATCGACCTCGGCTTCGGCGGCGCGGCCGGTTCAAAAAGCATCCAGCACGTCGACCTGGTGTTCCTCGCCCTGTTTGGCGTGGCGTCCATCCTGGCGCTGGCCACGGCGGCGCGCTTCTATACGGTGTCATGGCTGGGCGAGCGCGTCACGGCCGACATCCGCAGCGCCGTGTACCGCCACGTCGTCACGCAAAGCCCCGCATTCTTTGAAACCACGCAGACGGGCGAAGTCCTGTCGCGCATCACCACCGACACGACCCTGATCCAGGCCGTGGTCGGCACCAGCATCTCCATGGCGCTGCGCAATGTGCTGCTGTTCCTGGGCGGCCTGGTGATGCTGTTCGTCACCAGCGCCAAGCTGGCCGGCATCATCATCGGCCTCCTGATCCTCGTCGTCGTGCCCATCATCGTCTTTGGCCGCCGCGTGCGCAAGCTGTCGCGCGATTCGCAGGACCGCATCGCCGACGCGTCGGCCATGGCCGGCGAAATCCTCAACGCCATGCCCACCGTGCAGGCGTTTACGCACGAGAAGATCGAATCGAAACGCTTCGGCGACTCCGTCGAAGGCGCCTTCATGACAGCCATGCGCCGCATCCGCGCCCGTGCCTTGCTGACCATGATCGCCATCCTGCTGGTCTTCGGCACCATCGTCTTCGTCTTGTGGCTGGGCGCGCGCGCCGTGCTGGAAGGCTCGATGACGGGCGGCGACCTGGGCCAGTTCATCCTGTACGCGTCCATCGTGGCCGGCGCCATCGGCGCCCTGTCCGAAGTGATGGGCGAAGCGCAGCGCGCCGCCGGCGCCACGGAGCGCCTGCTGGAACTGATGGCCGTGAAATCGGAAATCGCATCGCCGGCCACGCCGCTGCCGCTGCCCGCGCGCGCCGCGACTGGCGCCGCCCTGTCGCTTGACGATGTCATGTTCTCGTACCCGTCGCGTCCGGACACCCACGCGCTGGACCACGTCAGCCTCGACATCCGCGCCGGCGAAACCGTGGCCGTCGTGGGTCCGTCGGGCGCCGGCAAGACCACCCTGTTCCAGCTGTTCCTGCGTTTTTATGATCCGCAAAGCGGCAGCATCCGCCTCGATGGCGTGGACATCAAGCAGCTGGACCTGCACACCTTGCGCGACGCCATCGGCATCGTACCGCAAGATACGGTGATCTTCTCGGCCGACGCCATGGAAAACATCCGCTATGGCCGCGCCGGCGCCAGCGACGAGGAAGTCATCGCCGCCGCGAAGATGGCGGCCGCCCACGAATTCATCGAACGCCTGCCGAACGGCTACAAATCCTTCCTCGGCGAACGGGGCGTGCGCCTGTCCGGCGGCCAGCGCCAGCGCATCGCCATCGCCCGCGCCCTGCTGAAAAACCCGCCGCTGCTGCTGCTCGACGAAGCGACCAGCGCGCTGGACGCGGAATCGGAACGCCTGGTGCAAAAGGCGCTGGAAGCGGCCATGGTGGGCCGCACCACGGTCATCATCGCGCACCGCCTGGCCACCGTGCAGCGGGCCGACCGCATCATCGTCATGGAAGACGGCAAGATCGTCGAGACGGGCACGCACGCGTCGCTGGTGGCAATGAAAGGCATCTATGCCAACCTCGCGGCACTGCAATTTCATCACGCACAAATCAATTAAACAGAACCATCATGAACGCACTTTTCCACGCCAACCTGGGCATCACCGATTTCTGGACCTTTTTATTGGGGACGATCTTCATCGTCATCCTGCCCGGTCCCAATTCCATGTATGTGCTGTCGGTCGCCGCCCAGCGCGGCGTGCGGCCTGCCTACCAGGGCGCCTTCGGCATCTTCGCCGGCGATCTGATATTGATGGTGCTGTCGGCCTGCGGCGTGGCCTCGCTGCTGAAAGCCAGCCCGGCCCTGTTCTACGTGGTGAAATACATCGGCGCGGCCTACCTGGGCTGGATCGGCCTGCAGATGCTGATCGGATGCTGGCGCAAGCTGCGCGCGCCTGCGCCAGCCGACGGTGAAGCGGCGGCCGTCCCTGCCCCCGTCAAGGAAAGCGATCCATTCCGCAAGGCGCTGATCATCAGCCTGATGAACCCGAAGGCGATCCTGTTCTTCATCTCGTTTTTCATCCAGTTCGTCGACCCGGCCTTCCCGAACCCCGTGCTGTCCTTCATCGGCCTGGGCCTGATCTGCCAGGTGATCAGCTTTACCTACTTGACGGCCATCATCTTTGTCGGCGCGCGCCTCGCCGAGACCTTCCGCCGCCGTCGCCGCCTCTCGGCCGGCATGGGTGGCGGCGTGGGCGCCATGTTCATCGGCTTCGGCGCGAAGCTCGCCACGGCCACACTGTAAGGAATGACTGTGAACGAACTTGAGCTGCGCCAGCGCTGCCATACCGTCCTGCCTGGCCACCGCCAGCCCGCCCCAAGCGCCACCTTCGCCGCCATGGCCGCCTGGTGCGACGCCAACCATGTTGCGCACGACACCTATGGCGAAGGCGCGCTGATCGAACAGTTCGAGAACAAGATCGCCAGCCTGCTCGCCTTCGAGGCGGCCGTGTTCTGCATCACGGGCACCATGACGCAAGTGACGGCCCTGCGCCTGGCCTGCCAGGACCGGGGTTCGCCCCTGGTGGCGCTGCACCCGACCTCACACATCCTGCGCCACGAACGGGGTAATCATGAATTGCTCGAGCACTTCAAGGGCTTGATGCTCGGCGACCCGCACCGCCCGTGGACGGTGGACGACTTGCGCGCCGTGCCCGATGCGCTGGGCGCCGCGCAGGTCGAGTTGCCGATGCGGGAAATCGGCGGCCAGTGCCCATCGTGGGATGAATTGAATGACATCAAGCGGCACTGCCGCGAGCACAACATCCATTTGCACATGGATGGCGCGCGCCTGTGGGAAGCACAAGCCGGTTTCGGCCAATCCCTGCCCGCCATCTGCGATGGCTTTGATTCCGTGTACGTGTCGCTGTACAAGGGCATCGGCGGCCTCGGTGGCGCCATGCTGGCCGGCAGCCGCCCGTTCGTCGAGCGGGCGCGCGAGTGGTTCCGCCGCCAGGGCGGCAATATCGTGCACCGCACGCCGTACGTGGTGGCCGCCGCCATGCAGTTCGACGCGCGCCTGGCCGCCATGCCGCAGTATTTTGCACGCACACAGTGGCTGTACGCGCTGCTGCGCGACTTCCCGTCGATTGCCGTCAATCCCGCCCAGCCGCAAGCGAACATGCTGCACCTGCACCTGCCCGTCTCGCGCGAGCGGGCCATCGCCATCCGCAATCAGCTGGCCGAAGACCACGGCATCTGGCTGTTCGGCCGCGCCAGCCACGCAGCGCTTCCCGGGCGCAGCGTGGTGGAATGGTATGTGGGAGACCAGTTGCTGGAACTGCCGGACGACACCGTGCGGCTGGCCCTGACCTTGCTGGATCAGGCCATGCGCAAGGCGCCCGACGCCCGCTGAACGGGCCGCAGACGCGCTAGCTGCACAGCAGCGCCTGCAACTGGCTGGCCTGGCCGGGGTAGCGGCTCATGTCGACGGGCCCGCTGATGCCGCGCACGGCCCCCGTACTCGCGTACTGCCAGAAGGTATAGCTGCTGCTGCCGGCAGGAACGGTGGGGCTGGGCCCGGACGTGTAATGGGCGATCCACAGTGGATGGGCGAGAAACGGCGCAAACGAACCCACGCAGCTGTTCCAGAAACCGGCGACCGTGTAGATGCCGGGCGTGCAGCCCAGCCTGTCGCCGACCTGCTGCAGCCACTGTGCGACGGCGGCCGCATAAGCGGGCTGGTCCAGCCCCGGCTGTTCCACGTCCAGCATGGGCGGCAATTCGCCCTTGACGCTGCCCACCGCATTGCAAAAGTTGGCAACCTGGACCGCTACCGGTTCGGTGGGCGAGAAAAAGTGATACGCGCCGCATAACAGGCCCGCCGCCGTGGCGCCCGCCCGGTTGCGGAGGTAGTCGCTATCGACCACCGTGCCCCCTTCCGTGGCTTTCAGATAGATGAAAGCTGGCGCAGCGCCGCCGTAAGCCACTGTGGGCCAGTCGATGGCGCCGTTGTAGTGCGATACATCGATGCCTTGCAAAAAGTCTGCCATGCCGTGCTCCTGCCAGTGAAAATGAATGACCTTGCCGTGGCTACGCCGGAAATGGGAGCCGCGCGCCCATACCGTAGGTGAACTTGATCAGATAGCTGACGTCGGCGCTTTTCGGCTGCGCATCGGACGGCAAGGGTCCCGCGCCCTGGCCCGGCTCCGCGCGCGCACCGACGCCGCCATCGTGGCCACGCAGGAAACAGCCCCGGTAGTCGGGCAGCTGAAATTGCCCTCCAGAACCGCCATACAGATACCCGAGCGCCGCATACAGCTCTGGATACGACGCGCTGTCGAGCATGCGTCCGTCGCACAGCATCCAGCCCCAGGCTTCGATGGTAGCGCCGGCGGTAGCGCCCGCAAAGGCGATCACCGTGCCGACGGGCGTATCACCAAAGCCAGGCCGCAGGGGAAATTGCGGCGGCGCATGAAATGGAGCGCTCATGACGCCAGCATCCCGCCGCGTGGGGCGCGGGGCCACGGCAATGGATTGGCAGACTCTGCGGGAACGGCCAAGTGTTCCGCTTCTTTACTGTCACTTTGATCGGTATCAAATCGCATTGCTTGCCCTTGTGGTTTTCGTGTCAATAATGGCGTACATCACGCTTTATTATAATGATGAATTAACATTTTCGAAAAGCAAGTTTAATTCTGCATGGCACAAAAAAAAGCGCCCGAAGGCGCTTTTTTCATTTCATGGCGGCCGGGTTGGCCGCCACTACCTGCTTAGAACTTGTAGTTGTAAGCGAGACCGATCAACTGCATGCGGGTCTTGAACAGGCCCTTGGTGGTTTCACCGTTGCCGGTGCAGCCAGGGGTCACCGGCGAGCAGTCATTCTTGTAGTTGACAGTGGCATCCTTGAAGTCGATGAAGCTGTAAGCCAGGTCGAGCGAGGAATTGGCGTTCAGCTTCCAGTTCGCGCCGATCGAGTACTGCATGCGGTCGCTGTCCGGCAGCGCCGGATGACGCAGCTCGGCGCTGCGCACTGGCGCCTGGTCATGCGCGATACCGGCGCGCAGCAGCAGGTTTTCGCTGTACTTGTAGTTGGTGCCCAGCGACACGCGGTAGGTGTTCTTCCACTGCTGGCGGATGCGCTCCGGGCCTTCGGCCGTCGGCGGGAACTGGATGTCCAGGTTCTGCAGGCGCGAAGTGCGCGTCCAGGTAACGTCGCCCATCAGGGCCCAACGATCATCCATCTGATGGAAGGCGTTGACCGACAGGGTTTCCGGCGTGCGCACTTCCACCAGCGCCTTGGAATTGACCTTGTTCGATGCCTTGGCGATGAAGGCATTCACGGCGGCGTTGTCCGACACTTGCGAGAAGTCCCAGATCGTGTCGCCTTTCAGCTTGTGCGAAATCGACGAACGGTAGGAAATGCCGAAACGCGTGCCTTCATTCATCTGGTACAGATAGCCCAGGTTGAAGCCGAAGCCCCAGTCATCGCCATCCATCGAGGCATGGCCATCCTTGGCGCCCTTCAGTGCGGCGCCGGCTGCCTGCGCAGCGGCCAGGCCCTGCGTCTTGGCGATATTGGCCAGGAAGGCTTGCGACGCGGCTGGCGCGTGCTGGGCCAGGAAGGCCACGGAACCCGGCACGTCGACTGCCTGGCCCAGTTCCGCCTTCATGTGTTCAGCGGTGACGCCGAAACCGAAGGAGTGGTGTTCATTGACCTTGAAGGAAACGGAAGGATTCAGGGCGATGGCTTCGAGCTTGATGTTGGTGATCGCATAGCGGCCGCTCCAGTCATTGCCGTAGTCGAGCTTAGCGCCGTATGGCACGAACAGGCCCATGCCGACGGTCCATTGATCATTGACCTTCTTGCTGGCATACAGGGCTGGCGCAAAAACGGCGTCCGGCGCATAGTCCTTGGTCGTGCCGCCCGGCGTGCGGCCGGTGAACGTCCTCGAACCCGTGTCTTCATAGGTCGAATGCGGTACCACCAGGGTGCCGCCGCCCATGAACTGCGTGCCTTCCAGGCGCGACAGACCAGCCGGGTTGTAGAAAATGGTCGATGCATCGGCCGCTTCGGCGCCGCTGGCATCGGCCGTGCCTTGGGCGGAAACGCTTTGCGAACCGAAACGGTAGCCCGATGCTTGTGCGGTGGAGGAAATGCCAGCAAATGCGGCAACGATCAGGAGGGGCAGATATTTATGTTTCAAGTTAGTCTCTCTTTATTATATGAAATTGTCTTCGGCACACTATCGCGGGCATATCCAGCTGCCCCGTCTTGCACTTTTCTTGCCGCCGTGAACTCCAATTCACTGACGGCATGAGCGAAGCATATAATATTTTTTAGAAAAAAGCGAACGTTCGCTCTTTTTATGAAACGGCGTTGTTTTTCCTGCGCATACGACCTTCTACAGTGCCAGCGCAGGGGCTGGAAGCGGGATCAGAAAGCGCTGATGCATCAGCGACAGCATCTGTTCGGCCGGCACGGGGCGCGAGATGAAATAGCCCTGCACCTCGTTGCATTGCAGCGCGCGCAGGATGTCGAGCTGCTCGCGCGTCTCCACCCCTTCGGCCACCACGCTCATGCCCAGCGCATGCGCCATCGACAGGATGGCGCGCACGAACACTTCACCCTGCTCCGAGCGGCCCAGCTCCATGGTGAAGGCGCGGTCGATCTTCAAGCCATCCATGGCGAACTTCTGCAGCTGCGACAGCGAGGAATAGCCCGTGCCGAAATCGTCGACCAGCAGGCGCACGCCCAGCGCGCGGATGGCGGACAACTGCTCCACGGCGCGGTTCTGTTCATCCATCATGGCCGATTCCGTGATTTCCACCTCGATCAGCCGCGCATCGATGCGGTGGCGCGTCAGGGCCGAGGCCAGCACCTGGTGCACGTCGCCGCGGCCGAACTGGCGCGCCGATACGTTGATGGACACGGGCACCAGTTCCAGTCCGCTGGCTTGCCAGCGCGCCATCTGCAGGCACACCTTTTCGATGACGACTTCGCCCAGCTGCGAAATCAGGCCGCTGCTCTCGGCCACGGGAATGAATTCCAGCGGCGGCACCATGCCATGCTGCGGATGGTGCCAGCGCACCAGCGCCTCCATGCTGCACAGCTGCCCGCTCATGGCGTCGACCCGCGGCTGGTAGACGACGAGGAACTGGTCCTGCTCCAGCGCCGCCACCAGGCTTTGCTCCAGTTCGCGGCGGTTGCGGATGGTTTCAAACAGTTCCGGCTGGAAGAAACGGTGATGGCCCTTGCCCGCCACCTTGACGGCATACATGGCGATATCGGCATTCTTCAGCAGCACTTCCGTCTCGGCGCCATCGCGCGGATACAGGCTGATGCCGATCGACGCACCCATCTTGTGGCGCTCGCTGCCCAGGTAAAACGGTTCATCGAAGGCGATGGCGATGCGCTGCGCCACCTGCTCGGCGCGGCTGTCGTCCTCCACCGGGTCGAGCACGACGACGAATTCGTCGCCGCCCAAGCGCACCACGTGATCGCCGGGCCGCAGCACGGCCTTCAGGCGCAGCGAGGCGGCGCGCAGCACCTTGTCGCCCTCGGCGTGGCCCTGCGTGTCGTTGATATCCTTGAAGCCGTCCAGGTCGATGAACAGCAGCGCCAGCATGTGCCGCGCGATGGCGGCGCGGCCCAGGGCCCCGGGCAGGAATTGCTGCAGCCAGTAGCGGTTGGGCAAGCCCGTCAAGCCATCTTCATTGGCCAGGCGGCGCAGGTCGCGCTCGTGCTCCTTGGCCGTGCTGATGTCTTGCAGGGTGACGGCCAGGCGGTCGCCACTGCGCACCAGGCGCCGGCGTATCCAGCGCAGCTTGAAGGGGTTGCCTTCCGGCAGCTCGATCTCTTCCTCGGAAAAGCCGGAGACCATGGCGGCCCGGTAATTATGGATCAGGTCGCGGAAATACGGCTCGTGGGCGCGCGACTGCAGGCGCATGCCCAGCAACTGTTCGCGGCGCACGCCAAAGTAGCCGGCGCCCGGCTCGTTGCAGTCGACGATCTCGAAATCGAGGATGCTGCCATCCGCGCCGCGCAGGGCGGCAATGATATAGAAGCCGTCGCTCGTGCCTTCGGTGGCCATGCGGTAGGCATTGCGCACGCCTTCGGACTGGTGGTGGCGCCACGCCAGGCGCAGCGACAGCACGGTGGCAACGGCGGCGAAGGCCAGCAGCAGCAAGGTGACGGCAAAGGCGATGCCGATATATATCGTGCGCGTTTCCTCGTAGGGATGCAGCATTTCGCCGTCCGACAGTCCGACCACGGCAGTAAACGGATAGGCTTTCAGCGCCTGCCAGCCCACGTAGCGGCTTTGCTGGTCGGAAAAAGCGATCCTGCCGCCCGAATGCAGGGCGCCGCTCTCCGTTTCCAGGAAACTCGTGTCGAGAAACGGCGCGCCCTCGCCGCTCGGGGTCGGCAACACGCGCGAGCCAAGGCGCGTGCTGAACAGTTCACCCTCCTCGCCCACCATGGCCGACATGCCGAACTTGCCAAAACTGACGCTGTTGTAGAATTCGGAAAAATAGCTGGAATGGATGGAGATCAGGAGCACGCCGTCAAAATTGCCATCCTCGTCTTCCAGCCGGCGCGTGAAATGCACGAGGCTTTCATCGGCGCCCGGCACCGCCGCCTCGCTGGCCGCATTGGCCCTCCCCAGCGCGATGCGCAGCGCACTGGAATTGCTGCGCCAGTGGCGCAGCAGGAAATCGCTGCGCTCGTTGACCCGCAGGCGCTGCAGCGGCGCCGTGGCCGTCACGGCGTGGCCCTTGCGGTCGAGGATGGCGACGATGGCAAATTGCGGCAAGGCATACATGCCCTGCGTCTTCAATTGGTCGAGACGCAGCTGGCCGCGCGAATTCTCCCACTCGTATTTGAGCTGCAAGGTCAGCTGGTCCATCTGCTCCAGGGTGCGCAGCAGATACTGGCCATACGCTTTCGACAAGGAAGACACGCTGTCGAGCGCCTGCTGCTGCGCCACCTTCTTTTCCGCCTCCAGCTGCAGCAAGGTGGCCGTCCACAGCACGGCGCACAGGACCAGGCCCAGCAAGGGCCAGGCCAGGATCAGGCGCAGGTTGGCCTTGAGAAAATCGGCCCTGCTCATCTCCACCACGGCGGCGTTATTATTATTTACAAATTGTCGCAAGAACATGGTGCAGCATCTGCCGTTTCTGTGTATTTCTTCAAGGACACACAAATTACCACAGAGTCATGTTTGCAGGTAAGACAGCAGCGTAATTATGTGTGCGGGCCGCAGCCCGCCTGTCGCGCCTGCGTTACAATCACCATCCTTACCGTTGGAGAAATACATGCAGCAATATCAAGATTTGATCAAGACCGTGCTCGAAACGGGCAGCTGGCAAGACAACCGCACAGGCATCCGCACCCTGAGCGTGCCGGGCGCCATGATGCGTTTCGACTTGGCCAACGGCAATTTCCCTGCCGTGACGACCAAGAAACTGGCTTTCAAATCCGTGATCGGCGAATTGTGCGCCTTCCTGCGCGCCTCGCGCAACGCGGCCGAGTTCCGCGCGCTGGGCTGCAAGGTATGGGACCAGAACGCCAATGAAAATGCGCAATGGCTGGCCAACCCCTACCGCGAAGGCGAAGATGACCTGGGTCCCGTGTACGGCGTGCAATGGCGCCAATGGCCCGCGTATAAACTGCTGGACGCCGACCAGCCGGCACAGATCGCCGATGCGCAAGCGAACGGTTTCACCCTGATCGCCCCGATCGCCGAAAACGGCGTGCAGAAAGTGCTGCTGTACAAGGCCGTCGACCAGTTGCGCGAATGCCTGGACACCATCATGCACAACCCCGGCAGCCGCCGCATCCTGTTCCACGGCTGGAACCCGGCCGTGCTGGACGCCGTCGCCCTGCCCGCCTGCCATTTGCTGTACCAATTCATCCCGAACGCCAGCACGCGCGAAATCTCGCTGTGTTTATATGTGCGCAGCAACGACATCGGCCTGGGCACGCCGTTCAACATCGCCGAAGGCGCGGCCCTGCTGCACCTGGTGGCGCGCCTGACGGGCTACACGCCGCGCTGGTTCACGTATTTCATCGGCGACGCGCACATCTATGAAAACCACCTCGACATGGTGGAAGAACAGCTCAAGCGCACACCGTTCCCGGCGCCGCGTTTCGTCATTTCCGACCGCGTGCCCGACTTTGCCAAAACCGGCAAATACGAGCCGGAATGGCTGGAAAAAATCGAGCCGTCCGATTTTTCGCTGGAAGGCTACGAACATCACGCGCCCATCAAGGCCGCGATGGCCGTCTGATGGCGGTCGCACCGCTGGCAGCCCTGCACCGCAAGCTGTTTGATGAAACCGACGGAAACAAGTTCGCCCGCCTGAAGGACAGGCTGCTGAAAAAGTATGCTGCCGACGAGCGGCAAGCCGTGCTCGCCATCCTGATCGCTTACGCCAGGGACGGCCAGCTGCTGCACTGGCGCGCCTTCCTGATGACGGATATCGTCGCCCTGGCCGAGCCGGGAGAATACGGCGATTTTTTCAGCTGGAGCCTCGATATGGACGGCCTCGCCTACTGGGGCGTGGATGGCATGCTCAAAAGCATGGGCAAGGCGGCGTATGCTCCGCTCGTGGCCCTGGCCACTGCGGAAAATGCCAAGCTGAGCGTGCGCGCCAAGGCCGTCAAAAGCCTGGCCGTGTTCAGCCGCCAGCCTTTCGATGCGGGGTTGCCTTACGATCCCGGCCACTGGAAGGCAGAACAGCTACGGCTGGCCGACGTGCTGGCCTGGCAGAGCCACGCTTATCCGGATGGCGCAGGCCATGCCGTGCCCGCCACCCACGCGTCGCTCGAGGATCCCCGCACACCGCTGGAAAAAGCCGCGGCTAGGCTGGAGAAAAAGCTGGCCGCCAGTCGCAAGAAGGAGCAGGACCTGGCGCAGCCATCGAACTGGCTGACCATTGCCAGCGCCGCCGACATGGCCGGCATCGCGCAGCGCTGGGCCTTGCCGGAGCACTACCGGCGCTTCCTGGCTTGCCATTCGCCGCTGCGGGTGTTTATCGACAGCCGGCAGTATTTCCAGGGTTTGAGCCTGTATGGCGCGGCCGGGCTCATCAAGGCCCAGCACGGTTACGCCTGGAATCCCGTCAGCGGTGAAGCCATCGCCGGCTGGCCGGAGCAGTATCTGGTGATCGCCGATGCGGGCGCCGATCCATATTGCCTGGACCTGGGCGCCGTCGCCGATGGCGATGCCCCCGTGTATCGCGCCGAACATGGCATGGGCACATGGCGCTTCGAGCGCCATGCGGACAGTTTCATCGACTTCCTGAACGAGATCGCGACAGCGGCCTAGCCGGCCTCGCCTCCCGGACCGCCCGGGCCAGGGCCGGGGCCGCCTGGCCCGCGTCCGCCCGGCGGGCCGAAGCGCGGTTCGCGCTCGCCCTCTTTCGCCGCCGACGTGGCGCCGCCCAAGCGGTACGACAGCCCCACATAAATCATGCGTCCATCGAAGCGCCGCGTGCTCGTCTCGCGCAGGGAAGCGCTGTTGATGACGGTTTCCATCTTGTTGCTGCTGAACACATCAGTCACATTCATGACCAGGCTCAACTGCGGCGTCACCGTGTGGCGCCAGCTTACATTCAAGGTGTTGTTCGGCGAACGGTAACCCTGTCCCGACAGCATCTTGCCTTGCATTTGCAGGGCCAGTTGCAGCTGGTTCGCCGTATTGAGCTGGTAATTGAGGCGCGCGCGGCCGCTCAGGGCATTCGCCGTGCGCGTGCTGCGGTTGCCCAGGTCGTCCGAACTCGTCTGCTGGCTGCGCGCCAGGTTGCCGCTCGTGTTCAGGGTCAGCGATGGCGTCAGCTTGCCGCTGACGCTGAATTCCAGGCCGCTCGAATGGCTGCCTTCGCCGTTTTCGCGCGTGGTCAAGAGCACATTGTCGCTGATAAAGTAACGGTAATCGACGATGGCGTCCGTGTCGCGCCGGTGGTAGGCGCGCAAGCTGCTTTCCAGGCCCGCGATCTTCGTTTCATAACCGATCTCGAACGAGTCCGTCTGCGTGGGTTTCAGCTTGGGATTGCCGGCCGACACATTGAACTCGTCGCGGTAGACCACGTAAGGATTCAGGTCGCCCGCATTCGGACGGCGGATGCGGTGCGCATAGCTGAAGCGCAGGTTGCTCTCGTCGCTGACCTTATAGGTAGCGAACAGGCTGGGAATATAGTTGACGTAGTTGTTGCTGGCCTCGATACCGCTGGTGATCTGGCGCACGTTCAAGTCCGTGTATTCGGCGCGCAAGCCGGCCAGCGCGCCCCAGCGCTCGGTCAGGCGCATCTGGTAGGAACCGTACAGCGCGATGGTGCGCTCGTCCAGCTCGAAACGGTTGCTGCGCATGGGATTGACGGTCTCCAGCAGGCTGCCCGGGTTGATGTCCGTATATAAGGTATCGAAACTGCTCTTGTTGTCGGCTACCTTGTAGCCCAGCTTGGCAGTGCCGCCCGCCAGCGGACGCTCGTAGTCGCCGCTGAAGTCGACGATGCGGTTGCCCGTCTCGCTGTGCTGGCGCGCGCGGCTGTCGAAGGCATTCACGGGCGTCACCGCGTAGGTATTGGCGTAATCGCTGTCGCTCTCGTTGGTCGACGACGAAACGCGCAAGTCGATCTTCAGCGATTCTCCCGGCAACTCTCCCTTGTGGTCGTAGCGCGCGCCCCAGCTGTAGTTGCGGCTGTCGCCGTTGCGCACGGTGCTGCGCACATAGTCGCCGATGGTGCTGCCCGTGCTGTCGCCATTGATGTAGCGGTCGAGCGAACGCTGGTCGTTGCTGCGGCCGTTATACGACACGCTGGCGGCCAGGGTATCGTTGGCGTTCAGGTTGTAATTCACGGTGCCGTGCAAGCCCAGCGAATCATTCAAGCCATTGTTGTTGGACTGCTGGCTGCTGGGGGCGAATGCCCCCGTGTCGCGTTCCAGGCGCTCGCGGCTGACCTCGCCCACGGAATTGCGGCCGTCGTGGCGCACATTGATGCCGCCCTGGTAGCCCCACGGCCCTTCGTTGTAGGTGCCGGACACGGCACTGTTGTAGCGCCCCGCGATGCCCGCATTTGCGTTGACGGTGGCAAAGCCGCCCGGCTTGCGGTTGCGCCGCATCACCAGGTTCAGGATCGGGCCGCCACCGGCTTCGTTGCCGAACTGGGCACCGGGATTGTTGATCACTTCCACGGACTCGATATCGTCGGCCGCCATGGCATTCAGGGTGGCGCCGCGCGAATCGCCCTGCAACATGGCTGACGGCTTGCCATCAATCAATATCTGCACATTGCTGCTGCCGCGCAGGGAAACGCTGCCATCGGGGTCGACGGCCACCGACGGCACATTGTTCAAGGCATCGGCCGCCGTGCCGTTGCTGCTGCCCACGTCGGACTTGACGTCGTAGACTTGCCGGTCAATGCGGCCCGTGGGACGCTCGGCCGTCACGCTGACGGAAGGCGGTGCATCAATGGCGGGCGTCTTGGCCGGTGCCGGCTTGACGACGGTGTCGCCGGTGGCCGCGGCCTGTGCCTGAGCGGAAACATTGGCAGACAGCAGGCTGCCGCCAGCCAGGCAGCAGAGAACAATTTTATGCATGAAATAAATAGCCCAGGAACTGTGAGGCGCAACGCAAACGCGTGGCAACCGGGAATCGAATGCCATGATTCTAGGGGCCAACGCATAGGCAAACAATTGCAATTTACTTCAATTTACAAATCTCTTGCGCTTGTGGCATTACAGCCTCACACCTTGGGGAGCAGCTAGGTCAGCAGGCCATTGCTGCGTGCCAGTTTCAGCCAGCCCGGATACTCCGTCATCAGCAAGTCATACAGTTCCTCATCGCTGTGCTCGTCGGGCGAGCTGACGGAAAAGTAATTGGCATTATCGACCAGGCGTCCCTGCAATTCGTCGAGCTTTTCCAAAAAGGGGAAGTCGGAATCGGCAAAGGCGGCGAGGAACTTGCTTTTCGATTTGCGCCCCTTGCCGATGCCCATGAATTGCCAGAAGATCGGTTCATTGCTGGCCCAGCGCAATTGTTTCTCCGTCGTCGCCTGGTCGCTGGTGCCGCCATCGGTAACGAACATGACGTACACGGGCAATTCCGCCGCAACGGGGCGCGTGCGCTCGCCGCCGGCCGCGTCAGGGAAGTAAAACGCGCGGATCGCCTGCATGGCGGCGCCATAGCGCGTGTCGCCTTCCAGCGGGTGGCGGATGATCGCCCGCCCCACATAGGTGTTGCAGTTGCTCAAGTCCATGGGTGCCGGATGATGGACATTCTTTCCGAACAGGAAAACATCGATCTCGCCATCGTCGTCGAACTTGCAGCCCAGCGCCAGGATGCGTTCGGCAAAGCGCTGCACCAGCCCTTCTATATACAGCCGCCCCATGGAACCGGAAATATCCAGGCACAGGCAGACCTTGGCGCGGTGGTCAAGCAAGCCCACTTTTTGCAGCGACACGCCCGCCTGCTTGACCAGGCTGACCAGCTGCGGCGCCTCGCGTTCGACCCTTTTTTCCAGCTTGATCTTCGCCTGCATGACGGCCGAAACCGCCGCAGGCGTAGCAGAAGCGGCCTGGTCGACCTCGCCGCCGAAATGGCGCACCAGCGCATCGAGGCCCCCATTGAAGCCTTGCCCCACGGCCATGCAGCGCCAGCCGCCATCCTTGCGGTAAATTTCCGCCAGCATGACGGCCTTTTCCTGTGCAAAATCAGACCCGGCAAACGTAAAGCGGGCCAGCTCGCGTCCGCCCGCCTGCAGGCGCACGTGGCCAGATTGCAGCTGCGACATCACGCCGCCGCCATCGATGGATGCCGTCACGACAAGGCGGTCTATGCTGGCGGGCAAGCGCGCCAGTTGCATGGCAAACTCGGTCATGTCGCCAGCGCTGCCCGAACGCGCTTCCACGCCGCCGCATGGCGTGCGCGGCTGGTTGAAAAAGGTCATGTAGCGCTCGTCGGACAGTTTGCCGTTGGCATCGAGGCCGAAACAGGCCACGTCGAGCGCCAGCCCCTGTGCGGCCACGCCGACCTGCAGCACGCCGTCGGGAACGAGATTGGCCAGCGGCAAGCGCTGTCCTTTGGACAAGGTTTCCATCAGTGTCTCCTAGGCGATGTAGCGGCGCGGATTGTCCGCATTGAAATCATCTTCGTCTTCCTTGTCCTCGCCCTTGAAGACGACGGGACCATTGAAGGCCAGCTGCAGGTTCTCGCCCTGCCAGCTCAGCCACGGCGTCGCTTCGCTGCCCGGTTCCGACGTCTTGCCCGACGGCTCCAGAATGATGCTGTCGGGCGTGATGCGCGCCATGCCGATCACATAGGTATAGACGGAATCGTCGTCGGCCACCTTGGACAGGCGGAAATCGAACGCGCACTCGACGATCTGCTCGCCATATTGCATGACCATCTTCGGCCGCATGGAAGCGACGGAGACGGCGCCATTGGCCAGCGCCGAATACACGCTGAAGACAAGCCCCACGGTGCCGCCGTAATGCTGCGCCAGGGCGGGATTGACTTCCACGGTTTCCGTGGCGGGCTCCTTGCCCGATGCGCCCGCCACGTCTCCCAGATGGCGCACGAAGGGCATGGCGCCAAAGTTGCCGGGCGTATCGGGCGCCTGGATGAAGCGCATCTGGCCATTCGGCAAGAGGATGCCGACCCGCAAATCAAGGTCGTCGTTGTCGTCGTCGCCATCGCCGTTATCCACCCAGGTAGCCTTGACGGTAAGTTTGCCCGGCGCGCCGGCGCCCTTTTCCAGCGACACCTTGTGCGTCTGGCCTGCCTTGGTCAGCGAGATTTTCGACAGGGAAATCTTGGGTGATGGCACCGTTTCCGCTGCCGCCTGCGCCACTTCACCGCCAAAATGCGCGACCAGCGCGTCCAGCCCGCCATTGAAACCCTGGCCCACGGCCATGAAACGCCAGCCGCCGTCCCTGCGGTAGAACTCGCCCAGCATGACGGCTTTTTCCTGCGCAAAATCAGCGCCCGCATAGGTGTAGCGGGCCAGTTCGCGCCCGCCGTCGAGCAGGCGCAGATAACTGCTGCCCAATTGCGCCATGGTGGCAGCGCCATCGATGGCGGCCGTGACGACCAGGCGCTCGATGGAGGATGGCAAACGCTCTAGCTGGTAGCTGAAACCGGCCGCATCGCCGGACGGCGCCACGGTTTCCACGCCGCCACACGGCGTGCGCGGCTGGTTGAAGAAAGTCATGTAGCGGTCGTCGGACAGCTTGCCGTTGGCATCGAGGCCGAAACAGGCAAAGTCCAACGGCACGCCAGCGCCGGCGAGGCCCAGTTGCACGACATTACCCGTGACGAGGCCGGACAGCGCCAGGCGCTGCCCCTTGATCAGGTTTTCCATGCGATTATTTATTCAGGTGTGGGAGCTTCGGACAAGGGCTCAAGGCAAGGCCCGTCGTCCGAAGACAGTACGAATGTACAGTCAGTCCATGGCGGAGCAACGCCGCCATGGACTGACGTTCCGGGTTCTATACAAAGCTAAAAGAGCTTCGGACAACGGTTCAGGGCAAGCCGCGTCACCGAAGACAGTACGAATAGTACGGCGAGGTGACGCAACGCGGCCATGGGCCGTTTTCCGGAGCTCTTAAGCGTTGATGCCGAAGGAACGTGCAAGTGGGCCCAGGCCGCCTTTGAAACCCTGGCCGATGGCCTTGAATTTCCATTCGCTGCCGGCGCGGTAGATTTCGCCGAAGATCATGGCCGCTTCCGTCGAGCCGTCTTCCGACAGGTCGTAGCGGGCGATTTCCGCGCCGTTGTCGCCATTCAGGCAGCGGATGTAGGCCTTGCCGACCATGCCGAAGTTCTGCTTGCGGTTTTCCGCGTCGTGGATAGTGACGGCCACGGCGATCTTGTCGATATCGGCAGGCACGTTGGCCAGGTCGACGGCAACTTTCTCGTCATCGCCATCGCCGCCGCCCGTGGTGTTATCGCCCGCGTGGACGATGGAGCCGTCAGCCGACTTCAGGTTGTTGTAGAAAATGAAATCGGCATCGGAACGGGCCTTGCCATCCGTTTTCAGCAGGAAGGCGCTGCCGTCCAGGTCAAATGCGGCGCCATCGGTGGCGCGCGGGTCCCAGCCCAGGCCAATCACGATTTTCTTCAAGCCAGGAGCTTCCTTGCTCAGGTTGACATTGCCGCCTTTTTGCAAACTGATCGCCATGGTAATTCCTCTTTAATGTGGGGGTTGCATTCGGTGTTTCAGGTCACGTCGCCAGCGTACCGGCTTGATGAGCCATGAGCCTACCATAAAGTTACTGCTTGCCAGCCGCGCACTATTGAAAATAATGCCATGCGAAAAAGACCGTGCCGCTGCCCCAATGCGCAAAATGACGGATAATGCCGCTCGACAAAAATTTTTACCATCCTGACCCCAGGCTTGTCCTTGAACAATACCAAGATACGACTCGACTGTATTCCCGGCACCCTGTGCGACGAGCGCCTGTGGTCGCGCCTGGCGTCTGCCCTGGGCGACGCCTTTGATCTGCAGCACGTGCCCCTGCACCAGGCGCGCACGCGCCCGCAGATGCAGCAGATGATCGCCAGCCACAGCGCTGCTCAAGCCCATCTGGTGGGCTTTTCGCTAGGCGCCTACCTGGCGCTCGAACACGCGCTGGCGCACCCGCAGCGCGTCCAGTCCCTCACTTTGATCGCCAATTCGGCCAAAGGTTTGCTGCCGGCGGAGGTTGAAGCGCGCCAGCGCATCGTCGCCATGCTCGAGCGCAATGCCTATGCGGGCATCACGCGCCAGCGCCTGCGCGAACTGCTGCACCCGTCGCACTTGGAGGACACCGGCATCACAGGCCTGATCCGGCAGATGGGGCTGGACCTGGGCAAGGACGTGCTGCTGGCGCAATTCATCACCACCATCGCCCGCCCCGACCTGATGGCGCGCTTGCCGGAACTCGGTTTTCCCGTGCTGATTGTGGGCGCCGAAGACGACAAGCTCGTCGATCCCGACGACCTGCGCGCCATGGCGGCCCGCCTGCCGCAAGCCACCCTGCACCTGCTGAAAGACAACACCGGTCACATGATTCCGCTGGAAGCACCAGGCGCGCTGGCCGACGCCATGCGTGCGCATCTGGAGACCGCCGGCAATTTCAACGATAATGGCGGGCATCGGGCATCGCCCCCACCTTTTTCACAGAACCAATGAGCTTACTGACCATCATCGTCGCCACCGACCAGCAAGGCGGCATCGGCATCGACAACACCCTGCCGTGGAAACTGCCGGAAGACCTCGCGCATTTCAAGCGTCTGACGACGAGCCATCCCATCCTCATGGGCCGCAAAACCTTCGATTCCATCGGCCGTCCGCTGCCGAACCGCCGCAACATCGTCATCACGCGCAATCCGGACTGGCGCCATGAGGGCGTGGAAGCGGTGTCGTCGCTGGAAGCGGCTATCGCGCTGCTGGACGGCGCCGAAGGCTATGTCATCGGCGGCGCGGAAATCTACCAGCAGTCGCTGGCACTGGCACAGCGTTTGATCATCACGGAAATCGGCCAGACGTTTGATTGCGATGCCTTTTTCCCCACCGTTGATCATGCCGTGTGGCAAGAAACCGCGCGCGAAGCGCATGTTTCGGAGAAATCCGGCCTGCCTTACGCCTTTGTCACGCTGCAACGCAAAGCCTGATAAGGTTATATTGACTAGCAGAATGTTGCTGTAATACCCCTGTCACACCCATGCGTCACGCTAGCGCACGCTTGTGACGCTTTGCTACGATATTTTTTTCCCGCAGACGCCGCATTTCTGCGAGAATCCCGTTCTTATTTTTTTTCTGCGGCTGCCGGGTTGCACTACCGCCTGACCGTCGCGCCCTAGTCCGCCCCTTCACATATGTCAGGGGCGGCTTGCTTTTTTGGAGACATGCATGAAATTTCGTTTCCCTATCGTCATCATTGACGAGGATTTCCGTTCTGAAAATACGTCCGGCCTGGGCATTCGCGCCCTTGCCGCCGCAATGGAAAAAGAAGGCATGGAAGTGCTGGGCGTGACCAGCTACGGCGATTTGTCGCAATTTGCCCAGCAGCAATCGCGCGCGTCAGCCTTCGTGCTGTCGATCGACGATGAAGAATTCGGCGCCGGTTCCATTGAGGAAACCGATCACGCCTTGAAATCGCTGCGCGCCTTTGTCGAGGAAATCCGCTACAAGAACGCCGATATCCCTATTTATCTGTATGGCGAAACGCGCACCTCGCGCCATATCCCCAACGATATCCTGCGCGAACTGCATGGTTTCATCCACATGTTCGAAGATACGCCGGAATTCGTCGCGCGCCACATCATCCGCGAAGCGAAATCCTACCTGGATGGCCTGTCGCCGCCATTCTTCCGCGCACTGGTGCACTACGCCAACGACGGTTCCTACTCATGGCACTGCCCCGGCCACTCGGGCGGCGTGGCCTTCCTGAAGTCGCCGATCGGCCAGATGTTCCACCAGTTCTTCGGTGAAAACATGCTGCGCGCCGACGTCTGCAACGCCGTCGAGGAACTGGGCCAGCTGCTCGACCATACGGGCCCCGTCGCCGCGTCCGAACGCAATGCGGCGCGCATCTTCAATGCCGACCATTGCTATTTCGTCACCAACGGTACCTCGACCTCGAACAAGATGGTGTGGCACTCGACCGTGGCGCCGGGCGACATCGTCGTCGTCGACCGCAATTGCCACAAGTCGATCTTGCACTCGATCATCATGTGCGGCGCGATTCCCGTGTTCCTGATGCCGACGCGCAACCACCTGGGCATCATCGGCCCTATCCCGCTGCATGAGTTCACGCCGGAAAGCATTGCCCGCAAGATCGAGGCCAATCCGTTCGCGCGCGAAGCGAAGAACAAGAAACCGCGCATCCTGACCATCACGCAATCGACCTACGATGGCGTGATCTACAACGTGGAAACCCTGCGCGAAATGCTGGACGGCAAGATCGACACCCTGCACTTCGATGAAGCGTGGCTGCCGCACGCCACCTTCCACGATTTCTACAAGAATATGCACGCCATCGGCAAGGACCGTCCGCGCGCCAAGGAATCGATGATCTTCTCGACCCAGTCCACGCACAAATTGCTGGCCGGCCTGTCGCAGGCCTCGCAAATCCTCGTGCGCGAATCGGACACGGTCAAGCTGGACCAGGACGCCTTCAACGAGGCTTACCTGATGCACACATCGACCTCGCCGCAGTATTCCATCATCGCCTCGTGCGACGTGGCCGCGGCCATGATGGAAGCGCCGGGCGGCACGGCCCTGGTGGAAGAGTCGATCATGGAAGCGCTCGATTTCCGCCGCGCCATGAAGAAGATCGACCAGGAGTGGGGCCAGGACTGGTGGTTCCAGGTATGGGGTCCGGCCACCTTCAACGACGAAGGCATGGGCCAGCAGGAAGACTGGATGATACGCGCCGAGGATGACTGGCACGGCTTCGGCGACCTGGCTCCCGGCTTCAACATGCTCGACCCGATCAAGGCGACCATCGTCAACCCGGGCCTGTCGCTGGACGGCCAGTTCGGCGACACGGGCATCCCCGCGTCCATCGTCACCAAATACCTGGCCGAGCACGGCGTCATCATTGAAAAATGCGGCCTTTACTCGTTCTTCATCATGTTTACCATCGGCATTACCAAGGGCCGCTGGAATACCCTGCTGACCGCCTTGCAACAGTTCAAGGATGACTACGACAAGAACCAGCCGATGTGGCGCATCCTGCCGGAATTTGCGGCGGCCAACCCACGCTACGAAAAAATGGGCTTGCGCGACCTGTGCCAGCAGATCCATGATTTCTACAAGGCCTACGACGTGGCCCGTTTGACGACGGAAATGTATCTGTCGGACATGATCCCGGCCATGAAGCCGTCGGACGCCTTCGCCAAGATGGCGCACCGCGAAATCGAGCGCGTGGCCATCGACGAACTGGAAGGCCGCATCACGTCCATCCTGCTGACGCCGTATCCACCGGGTATTCCGCTGTTGATCCCGGGCGAGCGCTTCAACAAGACCATCGTCGACTACCTGCGCTTCGCACGCGACTTCAACGAGCGCTTCCCCGGCTTCGAGACGGATGTGCATGGTCTCGTGAAACGCGAAGTCGATGGCAAGCGCGGCTATTTTGTAGATTGCGTCAAACTGGATGATTAATGACGGCACATCCAATCTACTGCGCGGCGCGCTTTGCGGCCGGCGATGCTCACCGTACTGGAGTACGGTTGCGCTTCTCGGCCACAAATCACTGCCGCTCGCGACGATTGGATGAACCGTCGTGACGTTCGTTAAAAACGGTTAATTCTGACGTTTGTTGAACGCCATTCATTCACGCCACCTTTCAGGTGGCGTTTTTCATTTCAGGCCAGCGCGCACGCTTGCGCCAGATCAAACGGCTGGGGTATCGGGCTTCTAAGATGGGCGACTCGTGCCCTCGTGATGGCTGGCATATGACGCTCAAGGTGTGGCTGGAAATCATGCAGCAGGCGGCGGCTGGCAGTGGCGCCTTGCTGATGACGGCCTTGAAGCAGGCTCAGGTAACTGTAGCCCGGCGGCACGATGGCGAGGAAGACGGCGCGGGCATCGTGCTGTTTGCCGAGACCGATAAGGCGCTGCTGCAAGCGCTGCCGGCGCTGTGCGGCCATGCCCGCGTGCTGGCCATTGCCGCCTGCGGCCGCCCTCCCAGCTGCGCGCAACAGCGGGCCCTGATGGCGGCAGGCGCGCTCGATGTGCTGCTGTGGCCTGGCGGCGCCGTCGATACGGGCCAGGTGCTGGCGCGCCTGCAGCGCTGGCAGGCCGTGGCGCAGATGCTGGCGTCCAGCGCCGTGCGCCAGCATCTGGTGGGCGACAGCGCGGCCTGGACCGCCTTGCTGCACCAGGTAGTGGAAATGGCCGCCTTCAGCCAGGCGTCGATGCTGATCACGGGCGAGACGGGCACGGGCAAGGATTTACTGGCGCAACTGGTCCACCGCCTCGGCAACTGCAGAGGCGACTTCACCATCCTCGACTGCACCACCCTGTCGCCGGAACTGGCCGGCAGCGAACTGTTCGGCCATGAACGGGGCGCTTTTACGGGCGCGGCGGCTGCGCGCGACGGCGCTTTTGCCCTGGCCGACGGCGGCGTGCTCTTCCTCGATGAGGTGGGCGAACTGCCGCTGCTCCTGCAGGCGCAGCTGCTGCGCGCCATCCAGGAGCGCAAATACAAGCGCGTGGGCGGCAATACCTGGCAGCCGACGCAATTCAGGCTCGTCTGCGCCACCAACCGCGAATTGGAAGGCGAGGTGGCGCGCGGCGCCTTCCGCGCCGACCTGTATTACCGCATCGCCGGCTGGCGCTGCCAGATACCGCCCTTGCGCGAACGCCAGGACGACATCTTGCCGCTGGCCCGCCATTTCCTCGCTGAACTGGCCCAGCAGCCGCCGCCCCCGCTGGACGCCGCCGTGCGCGAATACCTGCTGCTGCGCGACTATCCGGGCAATGTGCGCGAACTGCGCCAGACCGTCACGCACATCTGGCACCGCCATTGCGGCCCCGGCCCCATCACCATCGGCGCCCTGCCCCCGGAAGAACGGCTGCTGGCGCCGCACTGGCCCGACCAGCACTTCGAAGCGGCCGTGCGGCGGGCCCTGGCCCAGGGCTGCACGCTGTCGCACATCACGCGCTGCGCCACCGACATGGCCATCCGCCTCGTGCTGGCCGATGAGCGCGGCAACAACCAGCGCGCCGCCGCCCGCCTTGGGGTGACCGACCGCGCCCTGCAGCTGCGCCGCAAGGCGGCCGCTTGCGCGACGCAAGCCGAAACTGCCGCTACGATTGCGATTCCGCCGGCCGCGCCTTGATCTGCCTCAAGCCAGCCGCGCCAGCCGCAAAAAATTGCCACCCGTGATCAGCGCCATATCCAGCGGCGGCAAGCCCAGCAACTGAATCTTGTGCAATTCCAGCCCCGGATGGAGCCAGGGTCCATCCGAACCGAACAAGACCTTGTGCGGTCCCGCGCGGCGCACGGCCTGCTGCAGCAAGTCGAAACGCCGCACGCCCGAGCTGTCCGTATGGATGTTGCGGTGGCGCACCAGATGGTCGATCAGCGCCAGTTGCGCGGCCCAGTCGTCGCCGAAGCTTCCCAGGTGCGGCAGGATGAAATCGACGTCGGGATACTGCTGCGCCAGCAGCTCGGCCACGGCCACCTCGCCGGCTGGGTCGTACAGCACGGGCAAGCCGAAGAAACGGGCCGCCTCGCACACTTCGCCGCTGATGCGCGCGTCCAACCGGTGCGCCTTGACGCCGACAAAGCCGTACCGCTCGACGGCCGTGCGCACCAGGTCCATGATGCGGCCCCGGTCGCGCCGCGCATGCACGAAGGCAAAGCCGTAGAAACGCTGCGGATCGGACGACACCAGGCGCGCCACGCCATGGTTGGCGATGGCGTAATCGGAATGGAAGGTGGCGAACAGCACGCTGCGGGCGATGCCGGCCGCCTGCGCGCGGCGCAGGTAGGCTTGCAGCGGCGCATCGCTGTCCCATGGCCCGCTCAAGCCGTCGCCCGGTCCCGCATGGCAGTGGCAATCGATGATCATCTTGGCGCGCTATTGCCAGTCGCCCATGACGACGATGCGGTTGCCGCGCCGGCGCCAGCGCCCGCTCTCCTCCTCGCTCTGCGGCGCGGCCGAACGAAAATGCGGCAGTTGCTGATGCAGGGCCCGCGTCAGCGCGCTTTCCACGGCACGCGCGCTGCCGTCGCCGTCGGCAGCCAGGCGTGCCGCCTGCCCCGCGATGCGCACGAAGCGGCGCGCCAGCTCCAGTTCGCGGTCGGCCGGCGCCTCGGCCTCCATTTCCAGTTCCAGCGCGTTGCTGGCGGCGCGCCCCAGGGCCGAGCCGAGCGCCGTGCCCACGCCCGGTATCGGGATCATCGAGCCCAGCGCGCCGCCGACAAAGGGCAAGGCCGTCTTGGCCACGGCCTTCAAGGCGCCACCCAAGGGCTTGGCCACCTTGGCAATGGTCGAGCCCACCTTCTTGACACCCTTCCACACGCTCTTGAAGACATTGCCGAGAAACTGTTCCAGTTCCGCTTCGCTGGACACTTCCAGCAATTCCATGGCCAGCTGCAGTTCTTCCTCTTCGCTGAAGACGGCCGGCGCGCGGCCCTTGCCGGACCAGTCCTGGCCGAACTCCAGCACTTCAAACGCAGCGCCGGCCCGCTGCCGGCATTGCGCGCATTCGCATTCGAGTTGGTGCATGATGTTCTCCTTCGCAGTCGTCAAAGCGCTGTCGTCAGCCCCACATTTCACCCAGTACGGCCAGTTCCAGTTCGCGCCGCTGGTTCGTCAGCACGCCGCGCTGGTTGGCAAACATGTCGTCGTGGATGCGCTGTTCGATCCGGCGCCGCTGCGCGGCCGAGGACAGGGGCGCCACATACACCTGGTGCGCGCTCACGTCGACGGCCAACATCTGGCCGCACAGCCGGTGCTGCAGCAAACGCCGGTGCAGGTCGTCCGTCTGGCCGCTGTAGGCACGGCGCCTTCCACCCGCATCGAACTCGATGACGTACAGGCCCGGCCCCCGGCCATTCGCGTCGCGCAAGGCGTCGGCGAGCGTCCCCAGCGCCTGGTAGCGCAGGGCGGCCGCTTCCGGCACCCGGCCCATGGTACCGGCCAGGGTGGGCGGGACTTCGCCCTGCTGCTGGTCATCGTCCTGCCCCTGATCCTGGCCCTGGTCCGTATCCATTCCCTGGTCCGGCCCCTGCTGGTCGCCAAAGGCCGGCTCCGCCACAGGATAAGCCGCAGGATAAATGGTCGGGTAGATGGGCGCATAGCCGCCCCAGCCCCGGTAGCGCGGCGGCAGGTAGGGCATGGGCTGGGGAGCAAAGCGGGGCAGACGGCGGCCCTGCCCCTGGTAGCGCGGCGGCGCGGGACGGCGCGCGCCTCGCAGCGGCGGCCTTGCACGCAGGCCGCCTCGCCCGCCGCCAGGACGCATGCGCTCTTCCTCCCATTCCCCCTCGTCCTCCCCTTGCCACTCCTGCGACCACTCTTGCGACCATTCCTGTTCGCCGGCCGCCCCTGGCTGCCCCGCAAAGGGCAGTATTTCAAACGCTTCGTTCATATCGCCTCCTGATGTGATGTTCAAGCAAGCCCATCGCCTGCTCCAGTTGCTGCGGCGTCTGGTCGGCCCGCAGCAAGAAAGTCAGCGCGCCGGGGCCGTCTCCCGCTTGCGCCAGCGCCAGCACGCCCGCTGCGCGCAAGGCTTGCCGCAAATGGGCGCGGCCGGGCAAACGCTGCACGGGGAAGCTGCCACCGCGGCAGACAATGCCGGCGGCCGCCATCCCCGTCCGCCATTGCGCCACCCTGTCCGCCAGCCTGGCACGCAGGGCGTCGCCATGGCGGGCATTGAGCGCCAGCGCGCGCCGCGCCGCCGCCAGCACGGCTGCCGAAGGCGGACTGGCATGCACGCGCGTCTGGCTGTGCGCCGCGAAGCGCCGCAGCAGCTTGCGGCTGCCGGCCAGCACGGCCAGCGGCACGCCAAATCCCTTGGCCAGCGAGGCGCCGACGATCACGTGGCCGCCGCCCTTGTCGTAGCCGCCCGGCAAGCCATGCAGCCGCGCCGAGCCGCCACCGGCCGTGCCCGCCACGCCCAGCACCTGCGTATCGTCCAGCAGCAGGTAACCGCCTCCCTGGCATGCGAGGGCCGCATAGCCGGCCAGCGGCAAGACCTGTTCGCTGCCCGGCACATAGCCATCGGCCAGGATCAGGGGGCGCCGCCCTTGCCTGCCCCAGGCCGCCGCCAGTTGCCGCAGCATCGCCATCTCGCCGCTGGGAAACAAGCGCAAGGGCAAACCCAGCGCCTGCGCCCGCTCGGCGCCCCAGCGCGCGATGGCGTAGCTGCCGCCATCGACGAGGATCACCAGGCGCTCGGCAGCTAGCATGCCGAACAGGTCCCAGAACAGGTGCAAGGTCGACGGCAGCACGCAGGCCGCCTCGCAGCCTTGCAGCGCAGCCAGGCTTGCTGCCAGGGCCTGCGCGCCTGGCGGCTCCTGCAGCGCGGCCGGCTGGCCCAGGCTCAAGCTGCTCCACGGCGCCAGCGCGGCCGCCGGATGGCGCATGCCCAGGTAGAGGGCGCTGGTAAAGTCGAGCATGCACGCGCCCCGCCCCCGCCCTAGACACTGCGCAGCTGCTGGCTCAGGCGCTGGCGCAGCAACACCGAAGGCATCGTCGATTCGATCGCCGGGTCGCTGCTGTCGACGGACAGGTCGACTCCGGTGGCGGCGCGGTAGCCGTGGATGTAGCCTTGCACTTGCGGGCGCCAGAAGCGCGCCCAGTTGAATGCCTGCGTCGGTTCATAGATGTCGCTCCAGTTGCCATAGCGCACGGACAGCAGCAATTGCTCGCCGAAGATGGCGAGGTTGCGGAAGTGCATCACGCTCGTATCCGTCCAGCCCTGCAATTTCTTCATAGCATCGACCCTGTCCATCCACGGTTCCGGATACGCCACCATCACGCGCGTAGGCAAAAATTCACGGAATTCGGGGCGCGCCAGCATCCATTGCTGCATCAGCATTTCGATGCGCGCCGTCGACGGCAAATCGCCGAACTGGTTGTGCGCGCCCTGCGACAGGATCAAATGAATTTCCTTGAGCGCGTTGAGCACGGGGAAGGCGTCCGCCTTCACGGTGGTGTCGTCATCCTGCTTGTAGAACGAAGTGAGCAGGCGCAGCAAGTGGTGGAACGCTTCCAGGAATTTGGAGCGGCTATCGGCTGGCCGGAAGTGCTGCACTGCCTTGCCATCCAGGCGCACACCGTAGTGATGGTCATACTCATAGTTCCGGCGCATCACGGTCAGCCGATGCTGCTCATCCTGCGTGTATCCCCACAGTAAATTATTCAACGGACGCAACATGTCGATTTCCGTGTTCGACAGAGGATCGAGTTGCTTGCCCGGCGCGCGCAGATTCTGGAAGCGTTGCGCGATGGCATTCATGGTTTGTACCAGCATGCCCTCTTCGTGCCAGTACGACCAGATCAGTTCCAGCAGGCAGGGATTGGCCAGCTTTTCCTGGATGATGCCAAAGCACAGGTCCACTTCGCCTTCCTGGCCGCGCGGGATGCTGATGGGGATGTCGGGCAGCTTGCGGCGGATCACGGCCAGGTAGGGCAAGGTCTGGAAACCATCGATGTTTTCCAGGTAATCGTTGCGCAGCACGGTTTCCAGGTCGCGCCCCTGGGGGATGTCGCGCCGGTCCAGGTAGGCGTTGTCTTCCGCGGGATTGAAGGCCAGCGGCTGGTTCAGCACGCCGCAATTGACCATCACGAACGCCTCCGTCGCCACTTTCAGCACGCGGTAGGAATCGGCATCCGAGAACGGCAGCGCGCGGCGCTGCTTGAGCTGCTGGAACATGTCGGCCTTTTTGACGAAGCGCTCCTGCTCGAAGCCGCGCACATTGGCCAGGTCGCCGCAAAACAGGCTGTCCATGAAATGCAGGTAATTCGTAAACGACATCGCTTCGGTGCTGTTGCGTATCAGGGTCCACAGCGGCAAGTCTTCCGTCGGCTCCGTTTCCGTGCGCGTCAGCGACACGCCCACATTGCCCGAGATGGGCTGAGGCTGGCGCTCCTCCGCCTCGTATTCCGCGTCCACGGCCAGCATGGCGTTCGGGCTCAACCCTTCCGGCACGGGCAAGGCATTGCGCAGCTCGGGACGCTGCGACAGCATCATCTGCCCCATGAAACGGTGCATGCCGGCGCGCCGCACGGGGGTGGAAAAGGCATTCGGCGCACCACGCATGGGTACCCACGGGGCGGCGGCCAGCACCTGCACCTGGTCGCGTCCGTCTGCGCTTTGATCGCCGTCAAACGAGACGGTGGCCACGGCACGGTCACCCACCCTGCCAAAATTGCAGTCGCTGGGATGGCAGTCCGCCGTTTCAAAAACCAGCCCCACCTGCGGATTGAGCTGCGGCTTGAAACACAGCACGGCGCTGCAGCCGGACTGCACCGTCACGCACTGCGGCGCCGTGGCGGGGAAATTGCCATACACCCCCACGTAGCTGCCCGTGGCCAGGTCGGCAAACACGGTACTACCACGGCCATCCGTCCAGCGCACGCCCACCAGCATGGCGGGATCGGCTACCCAGGTGGCGGCATTGAAATCATGGCAATCCGCCTCGGCTCCCCGGTACAGGCTGATGGCGGCATTGACGACCATGGCCCCGCTGTCCTGCTCGTGCACGGTGACAGCGATGCTGCCGCCGTGGTGCTTCGGCCCCGCCTGGCCCGCCGCCCCGCTCCTGCGGCTCATCTTGCCACCCATATTGCTGCTCATCTTGCTGCTCATGTCATTCTCCTCAATGGATAATCAAACGCGATGCCAGGGGCGGCAGCGGCCTGCCGGGCTGGCGGCCATGCCGCACGACATCTGCGCACAGCTCCGACGTGTCCAGGGTGCTGCGCAGGGCCCAGTGGGTCAGCAAACGCCCCAGCAGCTCGCTTTCGTCTTCCGGGCTCAAGGCACCGCTGGCGCGCGCCTGGCCCAGCACGGCGAACACCAGGGTCGGCGTCGCCCGGTACATCTGCCCCGGCGCCAGGTTCCAGCTGCGAAACAGCTGCGCCAGCATGGCAGGCTGGCGCGTGTGCACGGCCATGGCTTCGGCCAGCGAGCCGCCGCGCAAGGCCGGCGGCCGGTGCTGCACCAGCAAGCCCACCAGGGCAGCCATGCTGGCCTGCAACTGTTCCAGCAGCCGCTGCCGGGCAGGCGGCAGGCCGGCCAGCGGGTAGTACGACAGCCACAGCTGCTCCAGGCGGTCCCACTGCGGATGCGGATACAAGGCCCGTCCCATGGCGCAGCTCAGGCGCACCCGCAGCCATGGCACTGGATGGGGATCGTCGATATTGAGGCGGAAGACAAACACGCGCGGCAGGCTGACCACGCCGATCAGGCCCAGGGTGGCGGCCACGCCGACCCGCGCCAGCGACCAGAAATCGGCCACGATCTCGGAAATCCACCGCTCCCACAGCTGCCACACGTGAACAAAGCCGCTGCCGCCATGCTGCATCGCTTGCAGCACGGGCCGCAAGGACGCCACCAGGTCCAGTAGCGCAGCCCCCTGGTGGCCTATTTCGTGCACCAGCGACGAGGCGATGCTGCTGCCGATCATGCGTTCGCGCGGCAGGCGGATGATGGCGACGGGATTGTCGCCGCCGCCGGGCAGGCGCGTGCGCGCACGGCGGATGGCCGCGCCCGGCCCCCGGTCCAGGTAGCAGATCACGGGCGGCGCCTGATACACATTGCCGGTCAGCGCCAGCGCGTCGGCGGCAACGATGTCCAGGCCGGCCAGCCACACGCCCGTCTTGTGCTCGCTGCGCTGGGTGATGACTTCGTTGAACAGATCGAACTGGGTCAGCGCGGCATTGAACTTCAGGCGCAGGAAGGTAAAACGGCGCTGCGCCTCGGCGGCCGTGGCCACGCTGGCGCCATCGGCGTGCTCGCGCCGCAGCCACCACTGGAACTGGGCCACCATGCGCCGCAATGCGCGCCGGCCCTGTACCAGCTGGCTTTCGATGGCCGACTGGGCGCTGGGCATCAGGGCCGCCGCCAGCACCGTCGGCTCGATCAGCGCGAACGGCTCCAGCCGTGCCAGCCGCGTCAGCAGCGAGCGCGCCTCCTGCTCCAGCATCCAGGCAGCATAAGCGCCGATGGCCATGATGTCAGACCCCGTACAGGACGATTTTGTGACCCTGGCGCGCCCAGCGGCCACTGGACGGACGCATGCCGGCGCCGCTGCGCGCACCGCCCGGCGCCATGGTGCCACCCGCACCAGCGCCGCTGCCGTTCTGCGTGGAGACCTGGCTGCCGGGGCGGCCCAGCAAGCCTGGCGCGAACTGGCGCGCCGCCGCGCTGACCGCCGACTGGGCGATGGCGCGCGGATCGCCCGCACCGCGCGCTTGCGCGGCGCGGTTGACGGTATCGGCGGCCAGGCGCACGAACTGCTTGGCGCCCTCGAATTCGCGGTCCTCGTTCGACGACGCTTCCGCTTCCAGCCCCAGTGCGCCGCCAGCTGCCGAGGCCAGGCCGCTGCCTATCTTGGCCCCCAGCGGGCCGCCGAAATAGCCGCCGATAGCGCCGCCGGCCAGGGGAATGGCTTTCTTCGCCACGCCCTTGAGCACGCCGCCGATGGCTTGCCCCACGGGCGACTTGATGATGCCGCCCGCGACGGAAGCAGCCTTGCGCAGGAAATTGCCGAGAAACTGCTCGAGTTCGGCTTCATTGCTGACCGACAACAATTCATTCGCCAGCTCCATCTCCTCGGTCTCGGAAAACATGGCGTTCGCGCCCCCCTCGCCGCTCCACTCGCCCTGGCCAAACTCGAACTGCTCCGCTTCAAAACCGGACATCTCCTGTCCGTATTCCAGGGTCGTACGATCCAAGTCATGCATGATGAGCTCCTCAAAGTTATAACCTCGGTTGGGACTACCTTACCGGACAGACTGGCCGTCCGGCTAACAATCGAGCACGACGATGTGCCCGCCCTCGCGGCGCCAGCGGCCAGCGTCCCGTCCTGGCGTTTGCGCCGCCTGCCTGAGCAAGCCTGGCGCCACGCTGCGTGCCACTTGCAGCAGGGCCGTTTCCACCCGCGCCCTGGGAGCGCGCGCGCCGGTGGCGCCGTCCTGCGCCAGCTCCGTATTGACGGCATCGATCAGATGCACGACCTGGCGCGCCAGTTCGAATTCCTTGTCTTCCGGGCTCAAACCTTCCAGTTCCATGCCGAAGATGCCGGCAGCGCGCCGCTTGAGCGCCTGCGGCGAACCACCATGCAAGGGCAACAGGGGCGCCACCACCTTGCCCAGCAGCTGGTGCAGCGGTCCTTCCAGCGGCGTACCGCGCACTTGCCGGCCCGCCGCAGTGGCGCCCAGCTGGCGCGCCAGGAAAGCGTCGAACTGGGCCGGCGCCTGCAATTCCAGCAACTGCGCCGCCAGTGCCAGCTCGTCTTCCTGCTGCAGTGGCAGCAGGCCCGGCGCTTCAGGCAATTCCATTTCGGGACGATAGGCGAGCAGACGGCTGGTCATGGCAGGCTCCGGTGAAAGGCGGGCGGGTGACCCATGCCTCCCTGACGCAAGGGCCATGCCAGCCATGCGCAGGGAAAGGACGCGGGGAAAAACGGAGCGGGTGGCGAACGGCATTTCGCCGATGACGTAAAAACCATGGTTTCCGGCGAAGCGAGTTTCGTTGCCAAGATGAGCTTTCAAACAAGCTTAATTGGCGGGAATGATTACGTCGCCTATCCGCCACAGTGCGCGTCATCGGCAAAAAATATTTTTCATTTTCAAAGAATAAAGTTCGCCCTACAGCGCCGAAAACAGCATCAACACCATGCCAACGTCAGGCAAATGAAAACGTGGCCAACACGTAAATAGTTAATTGAAAACAGGATTGTGGTAGCTAGGGCCTACAATTAATGGGCTAAAATTTGATTGCCCGAGAGAAACTAAATGACTGACCCAACTTTGCGCCGTTTGCTGGCCATCACATTGCTCAGCCTGCTTGCCGCATGCGGCGGTGGCGGCGACAGCAACACCGGCGCCATCCAGAACCCGGACATCTCGGTGGTTCCTCCAGGGACCACCGCCCCCGGCGATCCGGCAGCCCCCGGCACCACGCCAGGCGATACCATTCCTCCGCCGCCGCTGACCACGCCTCCGGCCGGCCAGGCGGCCACCACCTTCACGCGCCAGGAAGCGTCGCGCTTCCTGGGCCGCGCCACGTTCGGCCCCAACATGGCAGCCATCGATGCGCTGGCGGCCAGCGACAGCGACGCCTGGTTCCGCGCGCAGTTTTCCAAGCCGCAAACCTTGCACCGCGCGTATATCGACAAACTGCTGGCGGCCGAAGCGGCCGGAGGTGAAAAGCTGACGTCGCGAGGCTTTGACGAATCGTTCTGGCAGCAAAGCATGCGCGGCGAGGACCAGTTGCGTCAACGCATCGCCTTTGCCCTGTCGGAAATCTTCGTCATTTCCATGCAAAACGATGCCATCCAGCCACGAGTGCGTGGCGTGGCCGCCTACTACGACATGCTGGGCCACCACGCTTTCGGCAACTTCCGCAATCTGCTCAATGACGTGGCCCTGCATCCGATGATGGGGCTGTACCTGTCGCACATGCGCAATCAGAAAGAAACGGCAACCCGTGCACCGGACGAAAATTTCGCGCGCGAAGTGATGCAGCTGTTTACCATCGGCCTGTACCAGCTCAATGCTGATGGCAGCCTGAAACTGGCTGCAGGCAAACCCATCGCCACCTATACGCGCGACGACGTAGTCGGGCTTGCCCGCGTGTTTACCGGCTGGAGCTGGGCCGGTCCCGATTTGAGCAACAACCGCTTCATCGGCAACGTGGCCGATCCCGACCGCGACTGGAAACCGATGCAGAACTACCCTGCGTTTCATTCCAGCGGAGAAAAGCGTTTCCTGGGACAAAGCATATCGGGCGTCACCAGCGGCGAGGCGGACTTGAAACTGGCGCTCGATACCCTGTTCAACCATCCGAACGCGGGACCATTCTTTGCCCGCCAACTGATCCAGCGCCTCGTCAGCAGCAATCCCAGCCCCGCTTATGTGGGCCGGGTAGCGGCCGCCTTTGCCAACAACGGCAATGGCGTGCGCGGCGACATGCAAGCTATCGTCCGCGCCGTGCTGCTCGATCAGGAAGCGCTGGCGGCCAGCGGGACAAGTTTGCGCACCGGCAAGCTGCGCGAACCGATAATGCGCCTCGCCAGCTGGATCCGCGCCTTCGACGCCAAGGCGTCCAACGCACGCTACCGCATCTACTATCTCGATGATCCCTTGACCGGGCTGGGCCAGGGCCCCTTGAATCCCGCATCCGTGTTCAGCTTCTTCCGCCCTTCCTACATACCGCCCAACTCCGCGCTGGCCGGCGCGGGCCTGGTGGCGCCGGAACTGCAGATCACATCGGAGCCGTCCGTCACCGGCTACCTGAATTACATGCAGGATGTGCTCGACAGGGGCGTGGGCGAAGCCCGCGAAATCAAGCCGGACTACACGCGCGAACTGGCACTTGTCAGCGACACGGGCGCGCTGCTCGACCGCATCAACCTGCTCCTGATGCATGGCAGCATGCCCGCCAGCCTGCGCGGACAAATCCTGACCGCCATCAATGGCGTCAGCATCCCCGCGGCCACGGCCAGCAATGCCGCGCAGGTAGCCACGGCCCAGGCCAACCGCGTCAAGCTGGCCATTTTCCTGACCATGGCCTCGCCGGCCTACCTGGTACAAAAGTAAGAGCGATCACATGCAAAATCTCCCCTTTTCCCGCCGCCGTTTCCTCGGTTCCATGCTGAGCCTGGCCGGCACCACGGCCGCCCCCTTCGCCCTGAACCTGGCCGCCATGGGCAACGCCGCCGCGCAAACGGCCGGCGATTACAAGGCCATGGTGTGCCTGTTCATGGCAGGCGGCAACGACGCCTTCAACACGGTGCTGGCCACCGATCCCACGTCATGGAATGAATACGCGCGCCTGCGCAACACGGGCGGCGTCGATTCCATCCATCTGCCCGGCGTGGGCGAGACGGGTGGCGTGCTGCCCATCGTGCCCGCCACCGCGCAAACGGGCCGCGCCTTCGCCCTGCATCCCCAGCTGGCGCCCCTGAAAGACCTGTTCGACAATGGCCGCGCCGCCATCGTGGCCAATGTGGGCACCCTGATCCAGCCGGCCACCCTGGCGCAGTACAAGGCAGGCAGCGTGGCCTTGCCACCCAAGCTGTTTTCGCACAACGACCAGCAATCGACGTGGCAATCCGGCTCACCCGAAGGGGCCAGCACGGGCTGGGGCGGCCGGGCGGCCGACGTGGCTGGCTCGCTCAATACGAATGCCATGTTCACGGCCATTTCCGCTGCGGGCAACACTGTCTTTCTCAGCGGGCGCCAGGTGCGCCAGTTCCAGGTGGGCCAGGCGGGCGCCGTGCCCATCCGCGGCTTGAGCGGCAACCTGTTTGGCAGCACGGGCGGTGCGGGCGCATTGCAAGCCATCATCAACGATGCGGGAAGCGACCTGATCGAACAGGAGCACGTGGCCGTCGTGCAGCGCGCCATTTCCAGCCAGAGCATCCTCAGCGGCGCCATGCTGGCAGCCGGCGCGGGCGGCGTGCCCAATCCCCCGCCCTACATCAATCCGAACACGGGCGTGTCCGGCGTCAATCCGCTGGCCGTGCAATTGCAGACCGTGGCGCGCATCATCGGCGGGCGCGGCGCCCTGGGGGCGAAACGGCAAGTGTTTTATGTGACACTGGGCAGCTTCGACACGCATGACCGGCAAAAAGTGCTGCATGCCGACCTGATGGCCCGCCTGGCCCATGCGCTGGCGTACTTCGACACGACCCTGGCGGCCCTGCAGGGCGCGGACCTGCGGCGCCAGGTGACGACGTTTACAGCGTCGGACTTCGGCCGCACCTTCAGCAGCAACGGCGACGGCACGGATCACGGCTGGGGCGCGCACCACTTTGTCGTGGGCGGCGCCGTGAAGGGCCGCGACATCTACGGCGCCTTCCCCGTCACGGGCCTGGGCCATGAGCTGGACGTCGGTTCCGGCGCCCTGCTGCCGACCACCTCCGTCGACCAGTACGGCGCCACGCTGGCCAAGTGGTTCGGCGTGGCCGACAGCCAGCTGGCCGGGGTCTTCCCGAACATCGGCAACTTCAGCCGGCGCGACCTGGGTTTCATGACGACAATTTAACCGTTCACGGCGACAATCAGGGTGACGACATAGCCCTGCGTGGCATTGCCCGTCACCGTGGCCATCTGCAAGCTGGTGCCGTCGCTGAAGACATTGTCGGTGGCATAGCTGATCTGCGACAGGTTGCGCACGCTGGCCGTGTAGCCGCTGGCCGTGTAAGCCTCGCTCAACGTTGCCATCGGAAAAGTAAACTGCGACGTCTTGATGCGGTTCGCGGCAGAGGCCGCCTTGGCCAGGCTGGGATAGACCTCGAAATGCACGTGCGGCATGCGTCCCGCGTAGCAGCCGGGAAAGATGGTCGTGAAGCTGAGGTTGCCGGCGCTGTCCGTTTCCTGCACGCCGCGCAAGTAATTCTGCGCCGTCACGCCGCTCGAATACAGCGAATACAAGCCTTCGCGGTCGCAATGCCACAGATAGACGGCGTAGCCGGCCAGGCTGGCGCAATTGCCGCTGGCGTTGAGCAGCTGCAAATTGATGGTCAATGGCACGCCCGCCGCCACGCCCGTTGCGCCATTGAAACTGGCGCGGATATCGCTGCGCACGACGCCCGACTGGTTCAGCACATTGATGATGCTGCCGCCATTCGTGTTCGTGCCGTCGGCCGGATACGGCCCGCCCGTTTCTTCGGGAATCACCGTGCAGGCGCCCGTGGTCGGTATCGTGACGGTGCCGGCGCTGCCAGTGGCAGCGCCGCTGCTTCCCGTGCTGCTGGCGTCCGTTCCGCCGCCGCAGCTCATCAAAGGCAAGGCGGCGGCGCCGGCCAGCAGCCAGCGCAACACTTGCCGCCGCTCAGTTGCCTGCTGCCGCATCATTTCGAGGTCGGATGCCAGGCCGTGATCATGTAATTCCATACATACTCCATTAAGAGCCTATCCCAGTAGATGAATACATCCCCTGCTGGCGCCCCTCAAAAGCGGGGACTGCGTTGTTCGTCGTTGCGTGGCTCGCCACGCGTCCTCCTCACGCCTTGTCCGCGCTCCTGATACGCTGCCAGCAGAAGACGCTCCCTACCGGGATAGGCTCTAAGTGAGGCAAGCCCGCCAAGGCGGGACTCAGGCTGGCGCACAGGAACAGCGCCTGTGTCGCATGTCGCGAGAGCGCCTGCAAGCTGCTGCCCGGACGCAAGGCATGGATGCGCATGCTGACTCTCCCTGTGATCGCGCGTGCGTTTTACGGGAGGCGCCGGGGGCCGCGCGGAACTTGGCGGCTGTCGTGCCACTGCTGAGCCTGCTGGCGCTGTTCCGGCGTCAGCACGGCCAGCAATTGCTGCTCCAGCCGCGCCTGCTGCAAGCTGATCTTTGCCATGGCTTGCGCTGCCGTATTCGCCAGCGCGCTGGCCTTGGCATCGTCGTAGGCGCTGGATCCGGCCAGCGCGCGCAGCTGCGCATGGGCCTTGTAGGCGATCTTTTCCTGTTCCCGCAGCAAGGGCGCCTGGGCATAGGTGGCGGCGAAGACCTTGTCCTGCTGCGCTTCGCTCAAATCGATGCCGTGCAGGAACGGCGGCAAGCCTGGCGCGCCCGGGCCATGGCCAAAGCCGGGGGGCGGCCCTTCCACGGTGCGCGCTGGCGGGCCGTCCGGTGCAGCTTCTTGCTGGGCCAGCGCCAGCAGCGGCATGCTGCAGGCGGACAGCAGCAACAGAGATACGGCAATACTCAGGTATTTCATCGGGCTTTCCTTTCGTGACGGTCAGCCCTGATTGTCGGCGCCTGGCGTGTAAAGCAACGTTAGGGCCACGTAAAAGCGTGTAAAGGAAAGGGGCGAAATGTAAGCAGACGTATGTAAAAGCGGGTAAAACCACCGTGAACAGCCCCCTTTGACTGCTATCATCGGGCGATATTCACCCGAAAAAGCACAGGCATGAGCAAGGTTTTGTTAATCGATGACGACGTGGAACTGGTCGGCATGTTCCAGGAATACCTGACGCAGGAAGGTTTTGACGCCCGCGCCGTGCATGACGGCGAAAGCGGTGCGGCCGAAGCGCTGACGGGCCTGTATGCCATCGCCATCCTCGACGTCATGATGCCACGCATGAATGGCCTGGAAACCCTGCGCCGCATCCGCGCCGGCAGCAACCTGCCCATCCTGATGCTGACGGCGCGCGGCGACGATACGGACCGCATCGTGGGGCTGGAGCTGGGCGCCGACGATTATGTGACAAAACCGTGCACGCCGCGCGAGCTGACGGCACGCATCCGCGCCATCCTGCGCCGTGCGCAAGCGGCGCCGCCCGATACGTCGGGCCTGGCGCCGCTGACCGTGGGCCAGTTGACGATGTGGCCCGAACAGCGCCGCGCCGCCTGGGCCGGCATGCACCTGGAGCTGACGAGCACGGAATTCAACCTGCTGGAAGTGCTGGTGCGCCATGCGGGCAAGCCCGTCAGCAAGAATCAATTGTCCGAACTGGGCCTGGGCCGGCCCATGGCCCGCTTCGACCGCAATATCGACGTGCACCTGAGCAGCCTGCGCCGCAAACTCGGCAGCCTGGCCGACGGCCGCTCCTGCCTGCAAACCGTGTACCGTCTCGGCTATCAGCTGATCAAGGAGTAAGCGTGGGCCGCCTGTTCTGGAAGTTTTTTTTGTGCATCATGCTGGCGCAAGTGACGGCCACCATCGGCATCGGCGGCACCTTCTGGCTGAAAAACCGGGCCGCGCAGCAGGAACGGGCCCTCGACATCGATACCAGCCCGCCCGCGCAAATGATCATCGAGGCCGCCAGCGCCACCCTGGAAGCGGGCGGCAGCCAGGCATTGCGGCAATTCCTGGGCAAGCTCGAACGCATGCGCGTGTTTGCCGTCGATGCCAAAGGGCAAGAATTGATGGGCCGCGCCGTGCATCCCGCCATGCTGGACAAGGCGCGCGCCATGCTGAAACAGGGCCAGGCCCATCCCGTCGTGCGCGAAGCGGCCGGCAGCGATGGCCAGCGCTACCTGCTGTTCCTGCCCTCGTCCGAACGCTTCCGCAATGCCGAGGCGGGCGCCGCGCGCGACACGCTGATCGCCGTCGCCATGAGCGGCCCGCGCGCCATGGGACCCGGTCCGCGGCCCAACGACGCGGGCGCCCCGCCGCCACGCGGCGAATTCGGCCGCGGCATGCCGCCGCGCATGGACAGCCCCTACCGCACCTTCATTCCCCTGGCCGCCGCCATCGCCGCCAGCCTGCTGTTCGCTTTTTTGCTGGCCTGGTATTTTGCGCGCCCCATCCGCGACTTGCGGCAAGCGTTCGAAGCCGCTTCGCACGGCAACCTGGCGCCGCGCTTTCACGCCAGCGGCAAGCGCGGCGATGAATTGACGGACCTGGGACGCGATTTCGACCGCATGACGGGCCGTTTGCGCAGCCTCATGGATAGCCAGACGCGTTTGCTGCATGACGTCTCGCACGAGTTGCGCTCGCCGCTGGCGCGCTTGCAGGCCGCCATCGGCCTGGCGCACCAGCAGCCGGAAAAGATGGCCGCCTCGATGCAGCGCATCGAACGCGAAAGCGAACGCATGGATAAACTGATCGGTGAACTGCTGACCCTGTCACGGCTGGAAGCGGGCGCCGTGCAAGCGGGCGCCGGGCACGCGCACAGCGAAGACGTCGGCATCGCCGACCTCGTGCACGACATCGTGGACGACGCCCGCTATGAAGCCAGGGCGCGCCTGATGGGCATCGACCTGGCGGTCGATGCGGCCATGGCCGACGCCAGCGTCACGGGCCAGCCCGAACTGCTGGCGCGCGCCGTGGAAAACGTGGTGCGCAATGCCGTCAAGCACAGTCCCGATGGCGGCACGGTGGACGTGGAGCTGTCGCGCCTGCATGATGGCAAGCAGGAGTGGCTGCGCATCGCCGTGCTGGACCGGGGGCCCGGCGTGGCCAGCGCCGACCTGGCCCGCATTTTTGAACCGTTCTTCCGCGCCAGCAATACCCAGCACAGCACGGACGGCCATGGCCTGGGCCTGGCCATCGCCCGGCACGTCATCAACGCCCATGGCGGCAGCATCGGGGCCAGCTTGCGCAGCGGTGGCGGACTGTGCGTGGAGATGTTGTTGCCCGTCAAAACGCCAGGCTGACCTGTCGGCGAGCCTGGCGTCTTTTATGCGCGGAGAATGCTGTTACGCCTGCGTATCGATGATGCTGCCCAGGGTGGACGAGGTCGATTTGGCAGGGCTCGTCGCCGTATCGGCGCTGCTGGCCGGCTGAGCATCTTGCTGCGCCGCCTTCTGCGCGGCCGCCGCCTGTAACTGGGCAATTTGCGCCTGCAAGGCCTGGATTTGCTGCGCCAGCTGCTGCTGCAGCTTTTGCGACGCCTCCGTCTGCTCGCCCTTCTGCGACTCCGTCAACTGCTTTTGCGCCGCCGTGATCTGCTTTTGCAGCGCCGCGATCTGCGAACTGCTGCCCGCACTGGCGCTACTGGCTGCGCTGACCGCGCCGCCTGAACCGATTGCCGCTACCATACTGCCTCCTCAATGTTTCAATACCAAGGTTAACGGCAAGCATGGAGGGCGGATGTAGGGCGGCAGGTGTAAAGGCAGGTAAAGACGGCTGGCGCCCTGCCCTTCACGGCGATCAGGTCTTCGGCAATGTCACGCCAACCTGGCCCTGGTACTTGCCGCCGCGGTCCTTGTACGACGTTTCGCACACTTCATCGGACTCGAAGAACAGCACTTGCGCCACGCCTTCGTTGGCGTAGATTTTCGCCGGCAACGGTGTCGTATTCGAAAATTCCAGCGTCACATAGCCTTCCCATTCCGGTTCGAACGGGGTGACGTTGACGATGATGCCGCAGCGCGCATACGTGCTCTTGCCCAGGCAAATCGTCAGCACATTGCGGGGAATGCGGAAATACTCGACCGTACGGGCCAGCGCGAACGAATTCGGCGGAATGATGCAATAGCCCTTGCCCGACACATCGACGAAGTTATTCGCGTCGAAATCCTTCGGGTCGACAATGGTCGTGTTGATGTTGGTAAATAACTTGAACTCGTCGGCGCAGCGGATGTCATAGCCATAGCTGGACGTGCCATAAGAGACGATGCGGTTGCCGTCGCGCTCCTTGACCTGGCCTGGTTCGAACGGCTCGATCATGCCCGTTGTTTCCGCCATGCGGCGTATCCATTTATCGCTTTTAATCGTCATCGCAGGGGTATCTTTCTAGAATATCGGAATGGCTGGGGCCGCACACTTGCTGCAGGCGCGGCCCGGATGGCAGGATTTTACGCGAAAATCCACCGTTGTTGGCCCCCATCCCCTGAAAATCCTTGGCGATATTCTATTGCTTCGCCAGCAATGCCGTGATCATCTCGCGCACCACTTGCGCCGTCAGTTCCGGGTTTTCCATGGGAAACAGATGCCCGCCCGGCACCTGACGGAAAAACTTGCCGACCAGCTTGCGCGTGGCCTTCAAGCCCGCTTGCCGGCATTCCACCGATTCAGTGCCGCCGATAAAACCGATGGGAACAGGAAAACCGTCCTTGACGAGGCCGCCGATGTGGTGCGGCAGGCTGCGGTAGACCTGCGTTTCCACTTCGCGCGTAAAGCGCAGCTGCACCCCTTCCGGATGGGGAACCAGGCCGCTGTCGATGTAGTCGCGCAACACATGCGGCGCCCAGATGGCGAACATGTCCTTGGCCGCGAAGTGTTCATACGCGGCTTGCGCATCCGGCCACAGCTTGCGCCGCCGGGCGGAAAAACGTGACGGCGAGAACCGCTCGCCCAGCGCCGTGTTGCGCGCCAGCCGCACCAGCAAGGCGCGCCAGCCCGCCACCACGGGCGAATCGAGCAAGACCACGCAGCGCACCAGGTCGGGCCGCTGCTTGGCCACCATCACACTGAGCATGCCGCCCAGCGAATGGCCGACGAGAATCACGGGCGCGCTGTAGCGGCGCTCCAGCTCATCGATATACTCGCGCACCAGCTCGGGCCAGCCCGTGCTCACGGGGTAAGCGGGGTCGTGCGCATGCATGTCGAGCGCCTGCACGGTGTAGTGCTGACCCAGCAAGCCGAACAGCTTGCGGTAAGTGCCGGCAGGATAACTGTTGGCGTGGGCAAAGTGCAGTTGCGGGAGGGTCATCGTGGGTCGGTGCCGGTGAATGCGATAAACAATTGTAATGGCATGCCGGCAAGACGTATCAGAGGAAGGACTCTAATTGCCGGGGCGCATGGGCCATGCCGGGCACGAACGCCGCCAGCACTTCGCCCAGCTCGGCGTTTGAATCCACCACGCAAAAAGCGTCGTCGAACGCGTAATGACGGTTCATGGGATTGCGCACGACGATGCATTCCAGTCCGGCCGCGTTGGCGGCGCGCAAGCCGCGCGGCGAGTCTTCCACGGCCACGCAGTCGGCGGCGGCCAGGCCCAGGCGCTGCAAGCCCAGCTGGTAGCCATCGGGCGCCGGTTTGCTTTCGCCATACATTTCCCGCGTCAGCACGAAATCGAAGTGGCCGAGCAAATCCGTGCCCGCATGGCTGATGTCAAAGTGCTGCGCATACGCGCTGGTGACGACGCCCATCGCCACGTGCGGGCGCAGCGCCGCCAGCACTTGCCCGATACCGGGCATGGCCAGCTGGCGCGCCTGGCGCAGGCGTTGCGCAAACAGCACGGTGCGCTCGGCCCGCAGGCGTTCGACCAGCTCGATCTCATGGCCCTGCCCCAGCAGCACATGCCAGGCGCCGTAGTTATTATCCAGGAACCAGTCAAAGAATTGCTTCGGCGTCAGGTCTATGCCATAAGGCAAAAGCAAGTCGCGGTTGCTTTCGTAAAACAGCTGCTCGGTGTTGACCAGCACGCCATCGTTGTCCCACAGCACGCCCTGGATGGTTTTCATGGCTTGTTGTCGTTCAAAAACTTACTTGAAGAAGATGTCGTAGGACAACTTGACGATCAGCAGTACCAGCAACACGAGGAAGAGGATGCGCACGAAGGCGGCGCCGCGGCGCACGGCGATCCAGGTGCCCGTCAGCGCGCCCAGGATATTGCACACAGCCATCGGTGCGGCCACGGCGTACACCACGTGGCCGGCAGGGATGAAGAAGGCCAGCGCGGCCACGTTGGTGGCGATATTCACCAGTTTCGAGCAGGCCGAGGCGAGGATGAAATCGAAGCCGAAGACGCGGATAAACAGGAAAATCAGGAAGCTGCCCGTGCCCGGCCCGAACAGGCCGTCATAAAAGCCGATGGCGCCGCCGATGACGATGGCGAGGATACGTTCGCGCGATCCGATGGGGCGCGCTTCGCGCGTCGTGCCGAAATCCTTCTTGATGAAGGTGTAGATGGCCATGATGATGATCAATACCAGCACCATGGGGCGCACCACCTGTTGCGGCACGTAGGACACGGCGGCCGCGCCGATGAAGGACATGACGAAGGCGCTGGCCACGGCCGGCAACACCAGCAGCCACGGGATGTGCACCTTGCCGATAAACGAGCGGGCGGCAAACGTGGTGCCGCAGGCGGACGCCAGCTTGTTCGTGCCCAGCAAGGAGGTCGAGGCCATGTTCGGCATCAGGTTGAACAGGGCCGGCAGCTGTATCAGCCCGCCCCCGCCCACGGCGGCATCGATCAGGCCGGCAAAGAAGGCAAATAAACACAGCAGCGAGATGGTCAGCATGATAGGCAGTAAGGAATGGGCGACAGCGGCAGTATAGGCGCCGTGGATTTTTCCGGATGCAACTTCATATTGCGGAAAACGCAATCAGGCGTAACGCTTGACGGAATGCGCCCCATGCGGTCTACTGGCCTCTTTTGCCAGGAGCCGCACGATGTCGATGAAACTGATGTGGGAGATCCGCGCCTTCTGCACCGTGGTCGAAAAGCGCAGCTTCATCCACGCGGCGCGCATGCTGGGACGCTCGCCGTCGGCCGTCACGCGCGCCATCCAGTTCCTCGAAGACGCCATCGGTGCCGAGCTGATCCTGCGCACGCAAAAGCAGTTCACCCTGACGACGGCCGGCGAAACGTATTACGCGTCGGCCAAGCACTTGCTGGAAACGCAAGCCGAGGCGGAAGACCAATTGGCGGAATTGAGCAATTCGCCGCAAGGCTGGGTGCGCCTCTCGGCACCGGAAATCCTGTCGCTGGGGTTCTTGCCGAAAGTGGTGGCGCAATTTTCGCGCGACTACCCGAATGTGTCGGTGGACATCCATTTCTCGGACAAATCGATCGACCCCATCCAGGAAAAGCTGGACTTTGCCATCCGCGGCGCGTTTCCCCAATCCAGCGAGCTGATCGGCTATCCCCTGTGGAATTACCGCCGCTACATGTATGCCTCGCCCGACTATATCGAGCGCATGGGCGCGCCCGAGGAACCGGAGGAGCTGGCCGGCCACGACATCATCATGCACTCGGCCCCCCGCATCCTGCGCGACTGGCATTTCGTTTCCAGCGAGCGCAACGTGCGCTACCAGGTGCAACCGCGTTTCCGCTTCACCTCCGGCATCGCCACCTTCCAGGCGGCCCTGGAAGGCGCCGGCATCGTGCGTCTGGCCAGCTGGCTGGCGGAACCGGCCGTGGCAGCGGGCACCTTGCGGCGGGTCTGCACGGCATACCGTCTCACGTCGTCGAAGGAGCTGGACCCCAGCATCCACGCCGTGTATGGCACCTCGCGCATGGCCAAGGGGGCGCGGCTGTTTCTGGAGTATGTGCGGCAGCGGGGGCTGGAAATACCGGATGAACGTGTAATTTAAGGACTATTTCCCGACGATAGCATCGCTATACACGGCGAACTGCGCGCCATCGAAGTCAAAAGCGGCCACCTCATACATACCCAGCCGTTCATGCGCGCGCAGCGAGCCTGGATTGTCGCGCCGGATGAACAGCACCGCTTCCTTGCCCGCATGCTGCTCGCGCATGGCAGAGTACAGCAGCGCCAGCAAACCCTGCCCCCGCTCCGAGTCCGCAATGCAGACGGGGCCGTACACATAGGCGTTGCCACTGCCCGCATACGCGGCCAGCATGGCCAATACCACGGGCGCCTGCGCAGCGGCTGGCGCCGCGCTGAACAACACGCCAACGACAGGTCCGTCCGCTGCGCGCCGCGCCACGATGACGGGCGACGCGCCATCCGCCATGCTGGCCACCTTGTCGCGTGAAAACTCGCCCGTCAGGCTGCCGCCCTGCGAGGGGGAATTGGCTTGCAGCAAGGCTGTGATGGAGTCGATGTCGGCGGCCTGGGCCGTGCTGACAAGATAAGGGTGGCTGGAATGGCGCAATCTGGACTCCTGGAACGATGTTGCGGGAGCGTAGCATGAAAGCGCTAGCGCCCATGCCAGTAACGCGGCCGGCTGGCCCGATACAAGGTCACGCCGATACCGTCGCCAAACGCCAGCACCACCGCTCCTTCCACATCCGTGCGCAGCCGCGCAATACCCATGTCCCCATAGCGCGCATACACTTGCGCCTTCGGATGCTTATAACGGTTCCTGTGTCCCACCTGGAAAATCGCCAAGGTCGGATGGACGGCGTTCAGGAACGCCGGCGTCGACGAGGTGCCGCTGCCATGATGGGGCGCCAGCACTACGTCGGCGGCCAGGTCGCCCTCCGCCGAGCGCGCCAGCAATTGCGCCTCTTGCGCCGCTTCGATGTCGCCAGCCAGCAGGATCGAGTGCTTGCCTGCCGTGATTTTCACGGTGCAACTGCGGGCGTTCGGCGTCAAGCTGATGTCCGTATGGCTGGCGGGCAGCGGGTGCAGCATGGCGAAGTGCACGCCTTCCCACGTCCAGCTCTGGCCCGCCATGCAGTGCAGATAGGGTTTGTGCAACGCCCGCCGCGCCTCGATGGCGGGATGGCCATCGAACAGCGACGAGGCCAGCCAGCCCACTTGCACGTTCTCCAACAGAGACATGGCGCCGCCTGCGTGATCGAGGTCGCTGTGGGAAATGATCACGCCGTCCAGCTTGGCTATGCCGCGTGCGCGCAGATAAGGCACGATGACCCGGCTGGCGCCATCGGAATCGAGGCTGTAGGCAGGGCCCGTGTCATACAGCAGGCGGTGGCCAGGCGTTTCCACCAGCACGGCCATGCCCTGCCCCACGTCAAAGGCCGTCACCCACATGCCACCCGGTGGCGGACTGGACGGCAAGGCCGTCAGCAGCGGCAGCCAGCCCAGCATGCCCGCCCAGCGGTGCGGCCAGCCGCGTGGCGCCAGCAGCCAGGCCGTGCCAAACAATGCCCAGCAAAAACTCCACATTGGCGGCGCGGGCGCCGTCCACACGGCAAAGCGGCGCGCGCCCAGCCATTCGAGCACCTGCGCCAGCATCTGCACGATGGTGTGCGCCAGCAGCAGCAATCCGTCAGACAGGGGCGCTGGCAGCAGGCTGCCAGCCAGCGACAAGGGCGTGACGACCAGGCTGATGACAGGAATGGCCAGCGCATTGGCGACAGGCGACACGAGCGACACTTGCGAGAACAGCAGCATCGTCAACGGCACCAGCCCCACCGTCACCACATACTGCGTGTGTGCGCCCAGCGCCACGGCAGCAAGCAAACGGCGCCAGCGTCCGGCCTGCGGCGGCATGGACGCCGTGGTGCGCCCTGCCGTTGCGTACAGCATGGTGGCGACGGCGCCGAACGACAGCCAGAAGCCGGGCCACAGCACGGCCCACGGATCGAGCAGCACGACCACGCCCAGCGCCAGGCACAGGATATGGACGATGCTGGCGATGCGTCCCAGCCACAGGGCCAGCGCCACCACCAGCAACATATACAAGGTGCGCTGCGCGGGCACGCCAAAGCCGGCCAGCAGCACATACAAAAATGCCGCCAGCGCGCCGGCCAGCGCCGCCACCTTTTGCGCCGGCAGCCGCAGTGGCAACTGCCAGCCGGTAAAAAACGAGCGCCGCCACAACGTGCCGGCACCAAGCGCAAAGAGTCCCGCGATCATGGTAATGTGCAGACCGGATATCGAAATCAGATGGCTCACGCCAGTGCGGTTGAACACTTGCCAGTCCGACTGGGGAATCGCCCGCTGGTCGCCCACCACCAGCGCCACGATCACGCCCGCATACTGCTTTCCTTCCAGGCTGCGCACGATGCGCGCGCGCAATGCCGCGCGGCTGGCCTCCACCACGTTGCCGAAGCCGGGTACGAAGGCGGCCAGGCGCACGTTCGGCGTATCGGCGCGCGGCTGCGGCCGCACATAGCCCGTGGCGCGCACGCCCTGCTCCAGCAGCCACGCCTCGTAGTCAAAACCCATCGGATTCGCATTGCCGTGCGGACGCTGCAAGCGCACCGTCAGGCGCCAGCGTTCGCCCGGCTGCACGTCGCCCACCTCGTTCGTCACTTCATCACGAAAACCTGCGTACCAGGACAGGGCGATCAGGGGCGGCACCTTCGCCCCAACAGCCTTCTCCACGGCAAAATTGAAGCGCACGCCCTGCTCGAAGCGGTACGGCAGGCTGGCTACCGTACCCGTGACAACAATGTCCTGGCCTTCATCAGCCAGCGCCAGTTGCGGCGCCATGGCGGCCTGGGCCAGCCAGGCGGCCCAGTAAAAGCCCAGTCCCACGCCAGCGGCAAGCGCAACAGTGGAACGCCACCAGGAATGCCAGCGCGCATGGCGGCACAGCAGCAGTGCCGCCAGCAGCGACACGCCAGCGGTCACCCACAGCAGCACGCCCCCGTACGGCGGCAAGCTTGCCTGCGTCTGCAACCAGGCGGCGCCAGCGGCAAAGCCGAGTATCAGGGTGCGCATGGGAGCTCGCTGCGAAAAGGGCTCAACAACTGTGCCCCCTTTCTCCTCTTTACCGTCTGATCTGGCGCAATGGTGCCCTGAATAAGAAGGTTCAGTCACGCCATCCGGCACCACCGCTGGCGGAACTTTCCGCATGCTAAGATGGCCATCCGGCGCAAAGGCGCCACGACTTTGCGGATCTTGCATGACCCTACTGACAGCGGCCGAAACCTATTTACAGGACTTTCATCAAAGGCAAGTCGGCGTGACCAGCACCGCGTTTGGCCACCTGCCGGCCAGTTCCCCGGCCGGCAGCTGGGCCTCGTCCTACGACGTGCTGACCAGCCTGGTACCTGCCGTGGACACGCCATCAAGCGTGCTCGACCTGGCCTGCGGCGACGGCCATCTGCTGGGCTTGCTGGCAGCCAGACGGCAGCGCCGGCTGCAACTGCTCGGCGTCGACATGAGCCAGACTGAACTGGCCGCCGCGCGCGCCGCCCTGCCCCCGTCCGTGCATCTGCTGCAAGGCCGGGGCCAGGCTCTCGACCTGCCATCGGCCAGCGTCGATTATCTCGTCTCGCACATGGCGCTGATGCTGATGGACGACATCGAACAAGTCATGCGTGAAATCCGTCGCGTGCTGCACCCCGGCGGCCAGTTCGCGGCCATCGTCGGCCGGACGTTCTTGCTGGGCGAAGTGAACGACGTTTTCATGCGCGTGTTCAAGCCGGTCGCCAGCACCGGGCTGCCGCCGCTGCGCTTCGGCGATCGCCGCACGGGCTCCGAAGCCGGCTGGCGGGAACTGCTCGATGCCGGTTTCGCAGACGTTGAAGTCGACGACATCGATGTCCCATGGACGCCCACTCCGGGCGAACTGTGGACGGCCCTGCTGGACACCTACGATATCGACCGCCTGGACGATGGCGCCAGGCAGCGCCTGCGCGATGCGTTCCTGGATGCCGCAGCGCATCTGCAAGACAGCGATGGCAAGATCGCCACGGGCTGGGGCCTGCGCCTGGTGCGCGCGCGTGCCGCCTGAACATGCAAGCACCAGGCCCGGCCACCACCGGTCGCCCCCATCGACGGTATAATCGGCCTCGCTTACTTCAACACCCAGGCACGACATGACTTCCTCCGCACTTCCTCCCGATACTTCCACCGACATTTCCGACAGCAGCGAAGACAATAACGATGCCACCCTGGTCGCGGAACTGGGGGAACTGGCCGAGCATATCCGCCTCGTGAAGATGGAAGGCCGCGTCTTCGTGCGCTTTTCCGGCGTGGTCAAGGCGGGCCATCTGGTGGTGCCGTATGCGCTGGTACCAAGCCAGGGCGTGCTGGCGCGGCCTGCCAAGTGGCGCAAGATGGACCGCGAAACCAAGCTGGCACTGGTGCGCGAACGGGCCAGCGCGGCCGTCTTCGAAGAGCTGCGCCAGCACGTGATCGATTTCGTCGCCGATATAGCGGGCCTGAGCGAAGACGTCGACACGGACCCGATGGTTTTCCTGCATACCCTGGCCGACATGCAGACGTCGGAGCCGGCCGGCATGGTGTTCGACCGCATCCGCCAGCGTTTCAATCACGCCATAGAGCGCCAGCAGGAAGAACAGCACGCGGCGCGCACGCGCCAGAGCATCAACCTGGCCGAGTATCCGGCCTCGTTCGAGATGGCGCGCCGCCTGCCGCGCCGCTTCATCGCCCTGCTGGGCCCCACCAATTCCGGCAAGACGCACCGCGCCATGGAAGCGCTGGTGAAGGCAAAGAGCGGCATCTATCTGGCGCCATTGCGCCTGCTGGCCCTGGAAAACTACGAACGCCTGCAGGAAGCCGCGCCGCATGGCAAACCGCTGGCCGTGAGCCTGATCACGGGCGAGGAGCGCAGGGTCGTTGACGGCGCCACGCACGTGGCCAGCACGGTGGAAATGCTGGACACGAAAACCGTCGTGGAAGTGGCCGTCATCGATGAAATCCAGATGCTGGCCGACCCGGACCGGGGCGCCGCGTGGACGGCCGCCGTCTGCGGCGCGCCCGCCCACACGGTCTACCTGGTGGGGGCACCCGAAGCGCGGCGCGCCATCGAGGCGCTGGCGGAGCGCCTGGACTGCCCGCTGGAAGTGCACGTACTCAAACGCATGGCGCCCCTGTCGATGGAGCCGACGGCCGTGCGCAAGGTGCGCAACCTGCGCCGCGGCGACGCCGTCATCGCCTTTTCGCGCCGAGAAGTGCTGATGTGGCGCGACATGATCACGGAAACGGGGCTGTCAGTGGCCACCGTCTACGGCAACCTGTCGCCGGAAGTGCGGCGCGCGCAGGCGCAGCGCTTCCGCGACGGCACGGCCGATATCGTCGTCGGCACGGATGCGCTGGCGATGGGCTTGAACATGCCGATCGCGCGCATCGTCATGACCACCTGCGTCAAATACAATGGCCGCGAAGAGGAAGAGATTTCAGCCGCGCTGGCGCGCCAGATCGCCGGGCGCGCGGGCCGCTACGGCGTGCATGAAGAGGGCCTCGTGGCCGGCTACGACAACGAAACGCATGAAGTGATGCGCGCCCTGCTGAAGGAAAAGCTGCATCCGCTGAACACCAGCGGCTTTGCCGTGGCGCCCTCGCTCGAACATCTGCACCGCATTTCGTCGGTGACGGGCGAACTGTCGCTGTCAAAACTGCTGCGCCGCTTCATCCACAATATCGACGTGCCGGACGGCTTTTTCTTCCCCCGCATCACGGAAGACCAGAAGGAACGGGCCGTCTGGCTCGACACCCTGCCCCTGTCCGTGGCCGACAAGTTCACCCTGTCGCTGGTGCCGATATCGAGCAAGGTGCCGTCCTTGCAAACGGCGTGGGAGCACTGGGCGAAGAATCTGTCGCAGGGAAAAACGAGCACCTTGCGCCAGCACGCGTACGGCGGCGGCACGCAGAATCTGCAGCAGGTGGAAGACACCTGCCGCTACTATTCCGCGTATGCCTGGCTCAGCTACCGCCTGCCCGAGTTCTTCCCCGATATCGCCGTCGCGCAAAACCTGTCGCGCGATGCGTCGGAACGGGTCGACTCCATCCTGCGCGCGCACAATGCGGCTTCGCGCGGACGGTCGAAGAAGTTCAAATAAGCCTCAACCGAGTGGCCAGAACCAGACCTCGCCACAATCCCAGTAGCATTCGGTGCCGCACACCTTCACGCCGATGGACGGCAGCAGGATGTCGATATGGCCGCCCGCGCCGCCCAGGTAGCCGGGAATGCGGAAGAAGGCGACCAGGCCCTGGCGCTGGCCGATGCCGGCCATGGCGGCATCCCGGCTGAATTTTTCGGGCGCGCCGAACATCGAGGGGCTGGCCAGCATGTGCGCCAGCTTGGCCTGTCCCGGTTCGATCAGCGCGCCCCTGAACGGCCCCTTGCGGATGGCCATGCGGCCTCTGACCTGGACGCCGGCCTTGATCAGGGCCAGGCTGACGCGGATGGCGCAGGTGTTGGCAAAGCTGTCCTTGCCGATCAAGTCTTCCCAGCCGATTTCGCGGAACAGGGCTGCCTGGTCGACGGCCGCCACGCTCGAGTAATTTTCACGCAGATTGATGAATGCAGGTTTCACGTCAACCTCCCGTTGCCCCTGGTCGCCAGGGAACATCAGGCAGATTGTAGGAGGATGCTGCAGCCCCGCACTGAGCAAGGTCAAGCGATATGCATTACGGCTTGCCCGCCTCGTAATGCAGCTTCAGCACCAGCCCATTATGGTCATCGGCCATATAGATATCGCCATCCTGGCCCTGCTTCACGTCGACGGGCGCGCCCCTGCCCTGTTTGCCCTTGCGTTCCCAGTTGCTGATCAAGTCGACGGACTTGCCCATAGGCGCACCGGCCTTGTCGGGCAGCAGGGCCACCAGGCGGTGGCCGTTGCTGCGGTAGCCGTGGTAACCGATGATCAGGCTATTTTTGTACAACGCAGGGAAGCGGCTGGCCGTGTAAAAAGTCATGCCCAGCGGGGCGGCATGGCCGGGCAGCAAACGCTCCGGCGCCGCATATTGGGCGTCGCAAGCCGTCTTCGGATATTCGGGACTGGCCACATTGTCGTCGTAGCAGTACGGCCAGCCGTAGTGCCGGTCTGCCTTGATCAAATTCAGTTCTTCGTGCGGCAGGTTCTCGTCGCTTTTCAGTTGCGGCATGGCGGCCTGGATGGCGTCGCGCGAGTTTTCCGCCTGCCACAGCTCGCCCGTCGCAGGGTGAAAAGCCAGCGCCATCGAATTGCGCAAGCCGCGCGCATGCGTGCGCCAGCTCGTCACCGTGCCGGCCGGCCAGGCCATCGTGTATTCGCGGATGGCGCCCAGCGCTTCCAGGCCTTCCGCCGAAGGACAAGCCTTGGCCGGGTCGGGCGCCTTGCCATCATTTTCGCAATGGTCGGTGCTGGAGCCCACGTTCACATACAGGTCGCCCTTGGGGCTGAAGCGCATGTTCGTCAGCAGGTGCAAACCGAGGCCCGGCAGGCGCGGCGTCTTGGCCTTGCCGCCGATCACGTCGGTGAGGGTGCGCGTGGTATCGCGCAGGTCGAAGCGGAAGATACGCCCCACCTCGCCCACGTAGACCATGCCGTCCGGCCCCTGCACGATGCCGTTCGGCCGATCGAGCTTGTCGAGCAGCAGCTTGCGCTCGTAGCCGCCACCGGCCGCCTTGGGCTGCAACAGCCACAATTTACCCTGCTTCGGCGCCCATCCCGTCATATCCGTGACGAGGATGTCGCCATTCGTCAGCGGCAGCACGCCACGGGGAAATTTCAGGCCGTCGGCCAGCACGGCCACGCAAAAGCCGGCCGGCGTGGTGACGTCGAGGCGCGGCATGCCGTCGCACTGGGCGCTGGCCGTCGCCGCCATGGCGGGCGCCAACACGGTGGACATACAGGCTGCCAGGGCGCCCGCAAGCATTTTCTTGTTCATGGTCTCACTCCATCAGGGGTAGTCGGGGCATCACGGCGCGCGCATTGGCGCTGGTGGCAACGGCCACGTCGGCCAATGCCAGGCCGCGCAGCTCGGCCAGCACGGCGCCAATGCGCGGCAATTCTTCGGGGCTGTTGCGGCCCGGGTGGACCCAGCTGGGGGAAATGTCGGGTGCATCCGTCTCCAGCACGATGGACGCCAAAGGCAAGTCGGCGGCCATGCGGCGTATCTGCAAGGCGCGGGTAAACGTCATGGCGCCGCCGAATCCGAGCTTGAAACCGAGGTCGATATAGCCCTGCGCCTGCTGGAAGCTGCCGTTGAACGCGTGCGCGATGCCGCCGTTCGGGCGGATCTGGCGCGCGTGTTTGAGGACGATGTCCTGCGAGCGGCGCACGTGCGTCAAGACAGGCAAATCGAAGTCGCGGGCGATCTTCAGCTGCTCGCGCAGGAAATGCTCCTGCTTGGCGCGCATGGCCGGCTCGCACAGCATGGGGATGAAGAAGTCGAGGCCGATTTCGCCGATGGCGACAAAGCGCGGGTCGTTCATCGCCAGGGCCACGGCCTCGCGCAGGGCGATCAAATCGTCTTCCGTGGCGTGTGGTACGTAGATCGGGTGGATGCCCAGCGCATAGCAGGCGTTGGGCGCCGCAGCCGCCAGGTCGCGCACGATGGCGAAATTGGCCCGTTCGACGGCGGGAATGACGATCATCGCCACGTCCTGCTGCTGCGCGCGCGCCGCCACTTGCAGCGATTCGCTGCCGAATTCATGCGCGTCGAGGTGGCAGTGCGTGTCGATCCACAGCATGGCAGCTCCTTAGTATCGCTCAGTATTGATAAGGCTGCAGCCCTTCGTCCGTCAGGCGCAGCACGCGGTCGCAGCGCTTGGCCAGCTCGATATCGTGCGTGACAATGACGAAGGCCGTGCCCAGGGTGCGCGACAATTCCAGCATCAGGTCGAAAATCTGTTCGGCCGTGGCGTGATCGAGGTTGCCCGTCGGTTCATCGGCCAGCACGCAGGCCGGCTGCGTGACAAGGGCGCGGGCCAGGGCCACGCGCTGGCGCTCGCCGCCCGACAACTCGCCCGGCGTGTGCGTGACGCGCTTGGCCAGGTTCACGCGCGTGAGGATCTGCTGCGCCAGCTCGGTGGCCGGCGCGCGCTTCATACGCCGTATCATCAAAGGCATGGCGACGTTGTCCAGCGCGGAAAACTCGGGCAGCAGGTGGTGGAACTGGTAGACGAAACCCAGCGAGGCGTTGCGCAAGTCGCCGCGTGCCTTTTCGCTGAGGTTAGCGAAGTCCTTGCCCAGCAGGGTCACCTTGCCGCTGGTGGGCGTATCGAGGCCGCCCAGCAGGTGCAGCAGGGTCGATTTGCCGGAACCCGAGGCGCCGACGATGGCGACCCGCTCGCCGCGGTGGACGTCGATGTCGATGCCGGCCAGCACCTGCACCTTGTAGCTGCCCTGCGTAAAAGTCTTGCCCAGGCCGCGGCAGGAAAGCACGGCAGAATCGGCGGAAGCGCCATTGGAGGCAGGTTTGTTCAGATCGGTCATGGTCGTAGTCAGTGGTTTATTCATAGCGCAGGGCTTCCGCAGGTTTGACGCGGGCAGCCCACCAGCTTGGGTACAGGGTCGCCAAAAAGGCGAGGATCACGGCCAGCACGCCGATCTTGGTGACGTCGGGCCAGCGCAGGTCGGACGGCACGGTGCTGATGAAATAGATGTCCTTGGAGAGGAACTGCACCCCCAGCAGATGCTCGATGAAGGGCACGATGACGTCGATGTTCATGGCCACCAGCACGCCGCCGCCCACGCCCAGAATCGTGCCCAGGATGCCCACCAGCGCGCCCTGGATCATGAAGATCTTCATGATGGAACGGGGAGAAGCGCCCAGGGTGCGCAAAATCGCGATATCGGCCTGCTTGTCCGTCACCGTCATCACCAGGGTCGAGACCAGGTTGAAGGCGGCCACCGCGATGATCAGGGTCAGGATGATGAACATCATGCGCTTTTCCGTCTGCACGGCAGCGAACCAGTTGGCATTGAGCTTGGACCAGTCGCGCAGCCACAGGTCGCCCGGCATGGTTTTTTTCAGTTCCGCCGCCACTTGCGGCGCCTGGTTCATGTCGGCCAGGCGCAAACGCAGGCCCGATGGGCCATCGAGACGCAGCAGGCGCTGGCCGTCTTCGATATTGATGAAAGCCAGACCGGCGTCGAATTCATTGTGGCCCGCCTGGAAGATGCCGCTGACGGTAAAGCTGCGCATGCGCGGCAGCACGCCGGCCGGCGTGACCTGGCCTTGCGCCAGCATCAGCGTCACTTTTTCGCCGAGGTTGACGCGCAGGGCGCGCGCCAGCTCGATGCCCAGCACGATATTGAAGGTGCCAGGCTGCAGGGCCTTGAAGCTGCCCATGCGCGTCTGGCCGGCCACGTCGGAAACGTTCGGCTCTTCCTCGGGCAGCACGCCGCGCACGATGGCGGGGCGCAGCGCATCGTCGCGCAGCAGCATGCCCTGCGTTTCCACGAACGGCGCGGCGCCCTTCACGGCCGGGTTTTTAAAAGCTTGCGCCGCTTCCGCGCGCCAGTCCGGCATGCTGCCGCTATTGTCGAACACTTCCACGTGGGCCAGCACGGACAGCATGCGGTCCGTCACCTCCTTCTGGAAACCGTTCATCACGGACAGCACGACGATCAGCGCCGCCACGCCCAGGCCGATGCCGGCCATGGAAATGAGGGAGATGAAGGAGATAAAACTGTTGCGGCCACTGCGCTTGCCGGCCCGCGTGTAGCGCAAGCCGACCAGCCATTCGAAGGGCAGATTCTTGAAAATACTCATTGTTCAGGCGGTCTTTATCGTTTCTTGATGTGTTATTCGTAGCGCAATGCCTCGGCCGGCTTGACCCGCGCGGCGCGCCAGCTCGGGTAGATGGTCGCCACCAGCGCCAGACCAAAGGCGATCAGGCCGATCTGCGCCACGTCCAGCCAATGCACGTCGGACGGCACGGCGCTGATCTGGTAGATTTCCTTCGAGATGAAGTGCAGGCCGAAGATGCCTTCGATGAAAGGCACGATGACGCCCACGTTCAGCGCCAGCACGACGCCGCCGATCACGCCCAGCGCGCTGCCCAGCAAGCCCACCAGCGCACCCTGGATCATGAAGATCTTCATGATGGAGAATGGCGAGGCGCCCAGGGTGCGCAGAATGGCGATGTCGGCCTGCTTGTCGGTGACCGACATCACCAGGGTCGAGACGAGGTTGAACGCGGCCACGGCAATGATCATGCTGAGGATGATGAACATCATGTTCTTCTGGCTTTGCACCAGCGCATACCAGCTGGCGCTGGCGCGCGACCAGTCGCGCATCCACAGCTGGCCCGGCATCGAGGCTTTCAGTTCGCGCGCCACCTGCGGCGCCTGGTTCATGTCATGCAGGCGCAAGCGCAGGCCGGACGGGCCATCGAGCTGCAGCAGCTGCTCGGCGTCCTGCATGTTGACAAAGGCCAGGCTGCCATCGAGTTCATTGTGACCGGCCTCGAAGATGCCGGCGACCATGAGCGCGCGCATGCGCGGCATGACGATGCCATTGGCCGGGTCGCCCGCCCTCGGCTCGCGTTCCAGCATCAGGGTGACGTTCTGCCCCACTTTTACGTCGAGGGCCTTGGCCAGGTCGATGCCCAGCACGATGTTATAGGAACCTGGCGTGAGATCCTTGAAACTGCCCTGCTTCATCTGGGAGGCCACGCTGGAGACGGTGGCTTCCTGCTGCGGCAGCACGCCGCGCACGACGGACGGGCGCATGGTTTCGTCGTTCAGCAGCATGCCCTGGGTTTCCACGAACGGCGACACGGCCTTCACTTGCGGGTTGGCGTAGGCGGCGCGCTCCTGCGCCTGCCAGTTCGGCATGGAGCCGCTGGTATCGAACACCTCGACATGGGCCAGCACCGACATCAGGCGGTCCGTGACTTCCTTCTGGAAGCCGTTCATGACGGACAGGACGACGATCAGGGCGGCCACGCCCAGGCCGATGCCGGCCACGGAAATGAGGGAGATGAAGGAAATGAAGCTGTTGCGGCCACTGCGTTTCCCGGCGCGCGTATAGCGCACGCCGACCTGCCACTCGAAGGGAAATTGTTTGATGATGCTCATGCGCTCCCGCGACAACGATGATATGCGAGCGCGCAGTGTGCCACACAATGGGCATTTCATGCATCAAGTCTGCGTGAAACAGCGCACGCCGGCCCTATTTTTCCTCCTGCGCAAGGCCGAACACGGCCAGCAGCTGCCCCGCCAGCGCATATTGGCGCATCTGCGCCAGGGTCAGACGGTGCAGCTGGTCGATGCGCCGCTGCTGCACCGTGAAATAGCTGTCGCGCGTCTGGATGACCTGCTGCAGGTTGCGCCGTCCCGCCTCATACTGGATGGTCCCGCCGCGCACGACGAAGGCCAACTTCCTTTCCTGCTCGTCGAGCAGGGCCAGGGTGCGCTGCGCATTGGCGATGCGCGGCAGCATGCTGGCCAGGTCGGCGCGCGTGCCCTGCTCGGCGCGCGCCACGTCCGCATCGGCCGCCTGGGCGCGGCTGATGCTCTCGTCGCGCTGCGCCAGGCTGCCGCCGCCGAGCGGGAATTCCCAGCTCACGCCGACCGACCAGCCCCGCTGCTGGATGGTCGAGGGCGGCGGCGTGGTCTTGTTATTGAGCAGATGGCTGACGTTCAGGTCCACTTTCGGCGCCAGGGTGGCCGCCACGCCGCGCACGCGCAGCTGGGCCGCCGCCGCCCGCTCGCGCGCGGCGCGCAACTGCGCCTGCTGCGTATCGGCGTTTTCCAGGGCTTGCGCCGGCAGCGGCGCAAAGGCGAAATCGGCAAACTGCGCCACCGGCTCGAAGGCCAGCGCCTCGAGCTTGATGCGCGCCGCCTGCTGGTCCGTCAGCAAGCCGTCGTGCACCAGTTCCGCGTCCAGCTGCGAACTTTGCGCCAGTTCGCGGTCCACTTCCGATGATTTGCCCAGTTCCGCCTGGCGCGTCACCTGCCGCACCAGCTGCGTCACATCGCGCAGGCGTTCCTGCGATTGCATCAGGCTGCGTTCCAGGCGCTGCATGTCGAAATACGCTTCGGCCAGTTTTTCCGCGCTTTCCGCGCGTGCCCGCTCCACGTCGAAGGCGGCGCCCGCCATTTCGCGCTCGGCCGCATCGAGTTCGGCGCGGTCGGCGCCGCCGTTGTACACATTCCAGCGCACGCTCGCTTCCACCTGGTGCGTGCGCCGTTCCACGTCCAGCGCGCCATCGAGGTCATTGCTGCGCCCCCGCGTCGCCTGCAGTGCCGCAGTCGGGAACAGCCGCGAGCGGGCCTGCTTGTAGCGCGCTTCGGTGGTGGCCAGCGCCGCCTGCGCCGCGATCACCTGCGGGTCGCGCGGCACGGCGCGCGCCAGCAAGGCGGGCAAGCCGCGCGTGGACTGCGCCTGGAAAGTGGCCGGCGGTGCCGGCTGGGCCACCGCGTTTGCGCAGGCGAATGCCATGCAAAGTAAAAAAGCACGCATCACCGCTCCTGCAGGGAAGACTGCAAGCCGCGCAGCACGGGCTTGAACACATATTGCAGCACCGAGCGGCGCCCCGTCAGGATGCCCACGTCGACGGGCATGCCAGGCGTAATCGGCAGCACCTTGCCGTGCGCCGTCAACTGGCTGCGGTCGGTACTCAGCTGCACCTCGAAATACGGCTCGTTGCGTTCATCGGGAATCGCATCGGCGCCCACGCGCACCACCTGCGCCTGCATGCGTCCATAGGTGGTGGCGTCATACGCCAGCACATTGGCCGAAGCGCGCTGCCCCACGTGGATAAAACCGATGTCCGACGGTTTCACGCGCACGGAAATCAGCATTTCCGAATCGGCGGGCACGATTTCCAGGATAGGTTTGCCCGGCTGCGCCACGCCGCCGACCGTCGCCACCAGCACGCGGTTGACGACACCGTCGACGGGCGCCGTCACATCGCGCCGGCTCACCTGGTCCTGCTGGCCTTTCACGGTGCTGGCCAGGGCTCCCGCCTTGGTTTCATATTCGCTGCGCTGGGCACCCCACTGGCCGCGCATGCGCGCTTCCACTTCGCCGGCCTGCGCCTGCGCCTCGGCCAGGGTGGCCGCCAGGCGCGGCACGGAAGCGCGCAGGCTGTCGAGTTCCGTGCGCTGCTGCTGCACGCGCTGCTGCGCATTCAGGTAGTCGCCGCGCGAACCGGCGCCCTCCTTGAACAGGCGTTCCTCGATCGACAGGCTTTCCAGCGCGATCTTCAGGCCCGTATCGAGTTGCGCGATGCGGCTGTGCGCCTCGGCCAGCTCGCCGCGCCGCCGCGTCACGCCTTCGCGCGCGGCCGCCGTGGCCGACGCGAACTCGCGCTGGCCATCGCGCCACAACTGCGTTTCCTTGGCGATCAGCTCGGGCGCCTCTTTCTGCCATTCCGGCGCAAACCGGGGAGTACCACCGGACAGCAGCGCATCGAGGCGCGCCCTGCCCGCCAGCGCGGCCAGGCGATTCTGCACGCTGGCGCCCAGGTTGGCCTCGTACTGGGCCGTGTCCAGGCGCAGCAGCAAGTCGCCGCGGCGCACCCGCTGGCCCGGCTTCACCAGCATTTCGCGCACGATGCCCCCTTCCAGGCTTTGCACTTCCTGCAGGTGCGACGGCGGCGTGATGGCGCCGCGTCCATTCACGGACACGTCGAGCTGGGCGAAGGTGGCCCAGACCAGCACCAGCACCAGCAATACGGCGATCAGCGCCAGCATGCGCATGACGATGCGCTGCGGTTCGCGTTCCGGGTCCGGGTGGGCCGCTGGCAGCGGACGGGCGTTCAGGGCGCTCATGCCGTGGCTCCCTGTCCCACCGCAGGCTTGGCTGCCTGGCTATTGAGCACGCGCATGACCTCATCGCGCGGGCCGTCGGCCACGATGCGCCCCTTGTCGAAGACGATCAGGCGGTCCACCAGCGCCAGCATGGCCATGCGGTGCGTGACGAGCACGATGGTCGTATCCTTTAATGTACGCAGGCGGGCGATCAGGCGCTGCTCGGTGGCCGGGTCGAACATGCTGCTCGGCTCATCGAGCAGCAGCATGGGCGGTTTCACGAGCAAGGCGCGGGCCATGGCCACGGCTTGGCGCTGGCCGCCGGACAGGCGTTCGCCCCGTTCGCCCACTTCCGTCGCCACGCCGTTGGGCAGCTGGGTGATGATGTCATCGAGGCAGGCCAGGCGGATGGCATCGAGCAGGGCCGCATCGTCGGGCTGGCTGCGTCCCAGTTCGATGTTTTCGCGCAGGGTGCCGTGGAACAGGGTCACGTCCTGCGGCACGTAGCCGATCTGGCGGCGCAGGCTCAAAGGCTCCAGCTGGGTGCTGGACAGGTCGTCGAACAGTACGCTGCCGCTTTGCGGACCATACTGGTTCAGCAGCAAGCGCAGCAAGGTGCTCTTGCCGGAACCGAGCTTGCCGATCACGCCGACCCGTTCGCCGGGACGGATGTGCAGGTTCAGTTTATCCAACAGCGGCGGCGAATTCGGGTAGGCAAAGCCCACGTCGCGGAACTCGATGCGCCCGGACAGCGGGGGCGCCTGCAGGCTGGCCAAGTCATCATCGGTCGGCGCTTCCATGATCTTGTTCAGCGCGTGGTAGGACAGCTTGGTCTGTTCCCAGCGGATGATCAGGCCCGCGATCTGGCTCACGGGCGCCAGGGCGCGTCCCGTCAGCATGCTCACGGCGATGATCTGGCCCAGGGTCAGCAGGTGTTCTCCCATCAGCAAGGCGCCCGTGGCCACCACGGCCACGCCGGACAGGGCCAGCACGGCCGTGTTGATGTAGTTGACGCGACTGACGATTTCGCGCGTCTCGACGCTGTTGGCGGCGATGGCCACCGTCAGGCTTTCCCATTTGCGCCGGCTCCAGGCTTCGGCGCCCAGCGCCTTGATGGTGTCGAGGCCATTCATGGTTTCAAACAGGTGTGCCGTGCGCTGCGCGCTTTCCTGCATCGAGGCGGCCACGTGGCGCGCCAGGGCGGCGCGCGAGGCAAAGGCCACCAGCAGCAGGATCGGGATGACGGCCAGCGGCACGAGCACCAGCCAGCCGCCGACAAAGGCGATGACCAGCAGGAACAGCAGCAGGAACGGCAAGTCGCCCAGGGTCGTCAGGGTGGTCGAGGCAAAGAATTCGCGCACGGATTCGAAATCGCGCACGGTATTGGCCAAAGTCCCCCCGGAGGCGGGACGGCTGGCCGCGCGCAGGCGCAGACACTGGGCGAAGATGTTCGACGAGAGCGCCACGTCCATGCGGCGCGACGCCGTTTCCACCAGTTCGCCGCGCAGCAGGCGCAGAGCCAGTTCGAAGCCCGTCAGCACCACCACGGCAATGGTCAGCACCCACAGGCTGGACGTGGCATTGTTCGGGATCACGCGGTCATACACGGCCATCGCATAGAATGGCACCAGCGCGCCGATGACGTTCAGCACCAGCGTGCCCAGCAGGGCCCAGCGAAATACCCAGCGGTTGCGGTTGAAGACATCCCAGAACCAGCGTCCCGCCACGGGCATGCTGTAGAGCAAGCTGCGCTGGTCGAAAAACATCACGGGCCGCACGGCCACCCAGCGCCCGGCGGGCACTTCCAGGGCCAGCGCGGCCGCATCGAGCCAGGAGGTGCCGGCGATGCCGGGCACGTGGCATTCATATTTACCATCGGCAATGCTCAGCACCACCAGCGCCTGCCCTTCCCCATTGAGCAGCAAGGCCGGCATTTCCGTCGGACGGCGCGGCTTGTCCATGGGCAGCGCGGTGCCGGCCAGGCTGGCATGGCTGAGCGCCTGGTCGAGAAAATCGGCGGCGGCCGGGTCGCCATGCGCGGTCACGCTGGCGCGCAGGCGCTCGGCTTGCACGCCGGTGCCAAGAAGGCAGGCCAGGAAGACGATGGCGTCGGCAAGCGTGTCAGCGCAGGCGGTGGATGGGGAAGCGTCGACGGCGGCGTGCGCGGCAGAAGGTGGCGTCATGATGAGCTCAAATCCGATCTCAGACAGTTGCAATGAACAGTGAGGAACTATTGTCAAGGTCGCGCAGTGGTGGTTTGCAGAAACATTGTGCCATAGTAATAACAGCTATTCAGAATGATGTTGTGAAAAAATAAAAACTGCGGTGCGTCTTGACGGACGCACCGCAGCAGAAACTACCAAGTCAATACCACTGCTGCCGATTTATACTGCGCCAGCCTTGCGACGGCGCGCCATGAAGCCCAGCAGGCCCAGGCCCGCGACCAGCATGGCCCAGGTTTGCGCTTCCGGCACCGGCGACACGCTGAGCAAGGTTTGCGAAGCCGGGTTGACGCTCGTCAAGCTCGTGTAGCTGTACAGGTTCTGGATGGCGCCATTGCCCGTGGCAACGCCCAGCATGGCGTTGGCCTGGCTGACGACGGCATTGCTCAGGTTTTTGAAGCGCAAGTCGCCCGTCAGCAGGTTCGTGTTGTCGTTATTCAATTCCCACAGTGCCAGCTGGAAGGCGGCGGCGCTGTTGGCGCTGGTCGACACATTCGCGATGGACGAGGCGTAATACCCTTCATACAGGCGCTTGACGGAATCGCTGGCGGCAAAGGCGCCGCTGCTGTAGCTGTTCGAACTATTGCTCAGTGCGACATGGGGATCGAGGCAAAACGCCAGGAAAGTGTTGCTGTCGTATTTGACTTCCCACAAGGTCGGCGAGATGGCGTTGCCCGAGCCGAAGGCGCCGCCGGCAGCCGTAAACAGGCTGACGCTGTGCGAATCGACGACTTGCAGGTTGGAGGCAGCCAGGGCGCTGCCGCTGGCGAGGGCGAACGTGGCTGCGGCGATGGCGCCGCGAACGAGCAGGTGCATGGATTGTTTCATGGTGGTTTCCCTATTTCTGTTATGTAAGATGTAAGTGTGGAAAGCGCCGGCGCCCCGTGACGGGTGCGCCGGTGCGGCATTGCCGGGCAGGATTACGGCCCGGCAAGGGACATCAGGCAGCCATTTCCTGGGGCTGGGCATTCGCATGGGCCATGGCGCGGCGCAAGGCTTCGGCCATCTCGCACTGGGCCTGGGCTTCGGCGGCCGGAGCCGCCGGGGCGGCAGCGACCGTGTTGACCGTGCCGTCCTGGCCCAGCACCACGTCGAGCGTGCTGTCGTCGCGCAGCAGGTCGGCCATGCTCGGCAAGGTGATGCCGGCCTTGGCCGCATCCTTGGCGTCGACGTTGAAATACACGTCCGTCATGTCGACCGTCTTGCCGTCGGCCAGGGTGGCGCTGCTGCGCTCGAGGTGCAGATTACTGTTGGCGTCGAGGAACGGCAGTTCCGTGTAGCTCACCGTCAGGCTGGCCACGCCGGCGTCGTGCAGCGACATCAGCTCGCCATCGTCCGTCACGCCATTGCTGTTGGCGTCGCGCCAGATGCGCAATTCGGCAAACTTGTCATCGTGCGCATCGACCACGCCGTCGCCGTTCGAGTCATAGCTGGACAGCTTGGCAAAGCCCGTGCCCTTCTCGTTGCCGCCGAACAGTTCCGAGATATTGTCGATCTTGCCATTGCCATTGCTGTCGATGGCCAGCAAGCCGTCCTGGGCCGAGACCCAGCCCGTCTGGATGGCGCTGCCCGTGCCCAGCAAGTCGAAGCTGCCGTGGAAGTCGGCGCGGGCGATCGTGTGCACGCCGTCACCGTTGATGTCAATGACGATGGGCGTGATGGCCGCATCCCAGCTCATGTCGTTCTGGCCCGACGCCAGTTTCAGGATGTCCGTGTAGACCACGTTGGCCAGGGTGCCGTTGCTGTTGACGTCCGAATCGATGTTGTCGTTCGTGCCCACGTTCTTTGCGCCCCAGCGCCACGTATCCATGGCGTAGCCGGCGTGATACACGCCCGACTTGTCGAACTTGAGCGAATAGCTGCCCGGATCGAGGTTGCTGAACAGATAGTTGCCGCTGGCATTCGTGTAGGTGGTAGCCAGCAAAGCGCCGCTGCCGGAGTACAACTGCACCTTGATGTTGGCGATGCCTGCCTCGTTGTAGTCCTGCACGCCATCATGGTCGGCGTCGCGCCATACCTTGTCGCCCAGGCTGGCCTTGCGGTAGATGCCCGCATCCCAGCTCATGTCGTTCTGGCCGGCGGCCAGGTTGATCAGGCCGGAACGCCCCGTGCTCGTATCGACGTCGGAATCGGCCGTGTCGCTGCCCACATTGGCCTTGGTGTAATAGAAGCCCGATGGACGGACGACTTCCACCTTGTAGCCGCCGGCGACCAGCTTGTCGAACAGATAATTGCCACTGGCATTCGTCGTTGTCGTGGCGATGATCTGGTTACTGGCATTGAGCAGGTTGACCTTCACGCCCGCCACACCCAGTTCGCCCGCATCCTGCACGCCGTTGTAGTTATTGTCTTCCCACACGCGGTCGCCGATGCTGCCGGTGACAGGCGCGCATTTGACCAGGCCGGCATCCCATTCCAGCTGGACATCGCCCGATTTCAGCGCGATCCAGGTAGTGGTGAGGCCGGTGGCCGGATTGACATCCGAATCGGTGGCGTAGCCGCCCACATCCGCCTTGGTGAAGGTATAGCCGGCCGGTGGCACGAAGCCCAGATAGTAATTGCCGGGGACCAGGTTGCTGAACAGGTAGTTGCCGCTGGCATCCGTGGTGGCGCTGGCCACCACGGCGCCTTGCGCGTTGTACAGGTTGACTTTCACGCCGCCGACACCCGCTTCGCCCGCATCCTGCGTGCCGTTGCCGTTGGCGTCAAACCACACGCGGTCGCCAATGGCAGCCGTTTTGTACAAGCCCGCATCCAGGTCCTTGTAGTTCTGGCCGGCGGCAACCGTCACCAGGCCGCTCTGGCCTGCGGCATTGATGTCGCTGTCAAGCGCATCATTGCCGCCCGCATCCTTGACCGTGGTCAAATAACCTGGCGGCGCGACGACGGCGATCGAATACGTACCCGGATCGACATTGAAGTTGTAATAGCCGGTGGCGTCCGTCAAGGTCGAGCCGATCACGCTGCCGGCCGCGTTTTTCAGCTGCACCGTGACGCCGCCGATGCCGGCTTCGCCCGCATCCTGCACGCCGTTCAAGTTGGCATCATGCCAGACGCGATCGCCCAGGGAGGCCGGCAGCGCAACGATGCCCGCATCCAGGCTATGGTTGCTGTCACCGGAAGCAAGCAGCACTTGCGCCGTCTTGCCATCGATGGCGCTGGCATCGGAATCGCGCTGGTCGTCGCCGCCCTGGTCCTGGCCCGTAAAAGCGTAGCCGGCTGGCAAGGTGGTTTTATCGAACTGCACGCTGTAGGCGCCCGGCTTCAGATTCGTGAACAAATAGTTGCCATTCGCATCCGTCACCAGCGGGCTGCCGACAGGGTTGCCCGACGCATCGAGCAAGGTTACTTTCACACCTGCGGCGCCCGCTTCACCCGCATCCTGCACGCCATTCTTGTTGGTATCGAACCAGACCCGGTCGCCCAGCTCGGCCGCGCGGTACAGGCCCGCATCGAGGGTCAGGTTGGTCTCGCCCGGCGCCAGGGTGACGGGCGCCATCTTGCCGCTGGCATCGATATTGCTGTCCTTGCCCGTATCGCCGCCCTGGTTCGCTGCCGTCGGCACATAGCCGGCGGGCGCCACCACGGTCACCGAATAGGTGCCCGGATTGACGTCGAAGTGGTAGCCGCCGGTCGCGTCCGTCGTGGTGGAGGCCACCACATTGCCGGCCGTATCCTTGAGTTGCACGACTACATTGGCGATGCCCGCCTCGCCCGCATCCTGCACGCCGTTGGCATTCTTGTCTTCCCACACGAAATCGCCCAGGTGGGCCATCGGCACCTTGAAGGTCAGGTAATGGGGCGCCAGGCTCAGGTCTTGCGCATTGCAGCCTTCCGTGCCGCCATCATCGCGCACCTTGAAACCGAGGTCGAAGTCGCCGGCGACGGTCTGGCTCGGCACGAAGACCAGGTGGCCCGCGCGGATATCGTCGATGGAAATTTCCGTGCCCACCGCGACGGCCACGCCATTCAGCAAGACCTGGCCCGCCGTGGTGGTATTGGTGATGACGACGGACTTGAAGCCGTTGTTCTCGACATCGTCGTGGAAGCCGAAATCGCTTTCGCTCAGCACGACGCTGGCGCCGTCGACCAGGGTGAAGGTCTTGTCGGCCGCATCGGGCGCGTCATTGACGGGATCGATGATGACTTGCAGGCTCAGCTGGACGATGTCGCCATTGCCCTTGTCGATCGTTACCTGGATGGTCGAGAAGTTGCCGTTGTAGTTGGCGGCCCAGTCGCCGGGGCGCACGTACACGGTGTCCGCGTCGAGCATGCCGAACAGCGGCGTGTTCTCCGTCGATTCCGTATCGTCCGGCAACAAAACCGTAAAATTCTTGATATTCAGTTCGCCTTGCACCGAGTAGCCGGCCTGGATCAGCAGGTCGCGGATATCGAAATTCTTGTTGATGTCTTCGCAGACGTGGACCGTGGTCGACAGGTTGTACGTAGTCATGCGGCCTCCTGACGGCATGCCACGGCGGCGGCAGGAGCGGAAATACGGGGGGCCAGGGCGCAATCAGCCTGGCCGCGCAAAGCGGCGAATGTATACATAGGTGGGCTTCCAAGAAAGAACTTGTTTAAAAAATGAAGCCGGCAGATCTTGTATACAGTTTCGAGGGACACAGGAGCCAGACGACGCAACCACGCAGCAGGGGGTGATTGTATTTCTGATATTTAAGTTGTCGCAATTATATCCAATATATTTTCAAAAGCAAATTAATTTCCATCATATCTAATAAAATTTTTATAATTTTTGTGCATTTCCAGCGCCGCCGCTGCTGCCGTCGCGGGCCTGAAAATACATACGCCTTCTCGGCCCGCACCACAATCGCCTACAATCTCGGGATGAATCAACTTACCCTCGTCTTGCCCTTCGCCTTGCCCAATGCCGAACTGGCTGCCGACCTGCTCAAGGTCTTGCAGGCGCCCGCGCTGGCGGCGCTGCTGTCGCGCACCTCCGATTGCAATTTAGAAACCTTTGACAATGCCAACCGCCTGCTGCCGCACGAAGCGTGGCTGGCGCATGCCTTGGCCCTGTCGCCCGCGCCCAATGGCGAGGCGGCGCAAGCGGCCTTTGCGGCTCAGGCCATGCGCGGCTACGGTCTCGTGCCGGAACCGGGCGCGCGCTACTTCCTGCTGCATCCGGCCCACCTGGCCATCGCCCGCAGCCATATCAGCCTGGAAGACTTGCGCCAGCTCAAGCTGAGCGAGGCCGATGGCCGCACCTTGTTCGACACGGCGCGTCCGTATTTCGACGAAATCGGCCAGCCCCTGTCATATGGCGACGCGGGCACCTGGTTCATGCGCGCCGATGGCTGGACCGATTTGCAGTGCGCCACGCCGGATGCCGCCACCACGCAAGACCTGTCCGTGTGGATGCCGGAAGGCGAGCATGCGCGCGCCGCGCGCCGCCTGCAGAATGAAGTGCAGATGCTGTGGCATGAACATCCGGTCAACGCGACGCGCGAAGAACGGGGTTTGAAAGCCATCAACTCGTTCTGGATCTGGGGCGGGAGCCTGGCCACGGCGGCATCTGCACCGGTACCTGCGCGCTGCGCGGCCAGCCTGCATACGAAGGACGCACCGGGCTGGCTGGCCGCGCTGGCGGAACCGGCGCAGCGCGATGCCAGTCCAAACAGTGTGCTGGCAAGCCAACAGGACGCGATTGTCGTGCTGGGCGGATTGACCGAAGCGGCGCAGGCGCAGGAATGGGGCATGTGGCTGCAGCAGTTGCAAGCGCTGGAAGCGGACTGGTTCGCGCCCCTGCTGGCGGCCCTCAAGGATGGCCGCCTGGGCCAGCTGCGCCTGGTGCTGAGCCACCGCGACGCCTGGCTAGCCTGCACCACCAGCAAGCATGCGCAGCGCAAATTCTGGCGCGCGATTACCCTGAACAAGTTGAAAGCATCATGACCCGTACCCGCATCGCCACCCGTCCCTGCCCCTACCGCGAATCCGAACTGCTGCGCCAGGGCGGCATCCACCCCGTGCTGGCCCGCTTGTACGCGTCGCGCGGCCTGTCAGACGCGAAAGAGCTCTCGATTGAGGCAAAGGACTTGATACCGCCGTCCGGCTTGCTGCACATCGGCGCGGCCGGCGTCTTCCTGGCCGACGCCATTGCTGCCAAGAAACGCATGGTCATCGTGGCCGATTACGATTGCGACGGCGCCACCGCCTGCGCCGTGGCCATCCGCGGCTTGCGCGCCATGGGCGCCGACGTCGATTTCATCGTGCCCAACCGTTTTGAATACGGCTATGGCCTGACGCCGGAAATCGTCGAGCTCACTGCCCGCGAAAAGTCGCCCGACATCATCATCACCGTCGACAACGGCATCGCCAGCATCGATGGCGTGGCCGAGGCCAACCGGCGCGGCATCCAGGTGGTCGTCACCGACCACCATTTGCCGGCCGATACCCTGCCCGACGCGGCCGTCATCGTCAACCCGAACCAGCCCGCCTGCGGTTTTCCGTCGAAACACCTGGCGGGCGTGGGCGTCGTGTTCTACGTCTTGCTGGCCCTGCGCGCGGAAATGCGCCGGCGCGGCATCTTCGATGCGCAAACGCAACCCAAGCTCGACAACCTGCTCGACCTGGTGGCGCTGGGCACGGTGGCCGACGTGGTGCGCCTCGATACGAACAACCGCATCCTCGTCGCGCAAGGTCTCAAACGCATGCGCAAAGGCAATATGCATGCGGGCGTGGCGGCGCTCTTTCGCGTGGCGGGCCGCGAAGCGCGCAGCGCCACGCCGTTCGACCTCGGTTTTGCCCTGGGACCGCGCCTGAATGCGGCCGGCCGCCTGCAGGACATGTCCCTGGGCATCGAATGCCTGGTCACGGACGACGAAGGCCGCGCCTGGGCGCTGGCCCAGCAACTCAACGACATCAACCTGAAACGCCGTGAAATCGAGGCGGAAATGCAGGATACGGCCCTGCTGCACCTCGATGCTTTCGAACCGGCCAACAGCAGCACCATCAGCGTCTTCGACGAATCCTGGCACCAGGGCGTGATCGGCATCGTCGCCTCGCGCCTGAAGGAAAAATTCTATCGCCCGACGATCACGTTTGCACCAGGCGCGGACGGCTGGATCAAGGGTTCGGGCCGCTCGATCCCCGGCTTCCACTTGCGCGACGCGCTCGACCTCGTGTCGAAACGGGCGCCCAGCCTGATCGACAAGTTCGGCGGCCACGCCATGGCGGCTGGACTCACTATCCGCGCCGACGCCTTCGACGCCTTTTCACAGGCCTTCGAAGCCGTCGGCCAGGCCTGGCTCAGCCAGCAACAGCTGGAACGGGTCGTGGAAACGGACGGCCCGCTGGAAGACGCCTACTACACGACGGCCTTCATCGAACTGATGGACGGCCAGGTGTGGGGCCAGGGCTTCGCCCCGCCCGTCTTTTGCGATGAATTCCGCGTCGTCAGCCAGCGCATCTTGAAAGAGCGCCATTTGAAACTGCTGCTGGAAAAGAACGGCGTGCGTTTTGATGCCATCTGGTTCGGGCATACGGACGCACTGGGCGAACGCACGCGGGTCGCGTTCAGGCTCGATGCGAATGAATACAATGGCACGACCAAAGTACAACTTATGGTGGAGCACGCCGAGCCTGTGTAGTGACACCTGACACAACCTGCTGCGCGTCGGCATAGGTCGCCTGCGATGCTCACCGTACTGGAAGTACGGTTGCGCTTGTTGGCCATAAGGGGGCGCCGAGCCTCACTGCCGCTCGCTACGGTTTGGTCAGGTGCCGTGAGGTTTGTGGCCTTATTGCTGTATCTCAAACTTCTGTGGAACAAAGTGATATCAAATCACGGCGATAACCGACACATGCCTTCCCCATCGGAAAGCTATACAGTCCCATGTTGACCGGCCTGAACCACCTCACCCTGTCCGTGCGCGACCTGGCGCGCAGCGTGGCCTTTTACCGCGACACCTTGGGTCTGCGCCTGCATGCGCGCTGGGACAGGGGCGCGTATCTGTCGGCCGGGGATTTGTGGCTGTGCCTGTCGCTGGATGGACAGGATACGGCCGCGCTGGCCAGCCCGGCCTATACGCACTACGCGTTTTCCATCGAGCCCACCGACTTCGCTCCGTTTGCCGCCCGCCTGCGCGCCGCCGGCGTGCCCGAATGGCAGCAAAACCGCAGCGCCGGCGAATCCCTGTATTTTCTCGACCCGGACGGCCACCGGCTGGAAGCCCATGCTGGCAGCCTTGCGCAGCGGCTGGCGGCCTGCCGCGCAGCGCCGTATCAGGGCATGGTGTTCGAGGATTGAGAGAGGCAAGATCGCATATTCAGTAAATTTGTTAAATTCATTATTGCACAAAAAAATCAAGCACCGTGATTGTAAAAAAACACCGTCGCGCCTCGATACACCTCTGATAACCTTGCTTTTAAGACTTAATCAGGCTGACAAGGTTCCATCCATAGGCAAATTTGCCACATTTTATTGCATAAATAAAAATATTAATTGAAAATAGTTAACATTTATTTGGCAAATTCACTAAAATCGATGACGCATCAGGAAATTCCCAATGATGCATGATCAGTTTTGAGGGCAAACCCGTCGAAAGGCGGGGACGCAAAGCCACCGGCCTACCGCGCGCAAGCGCCACGGCAGCGGGGCTGCCAATGCAGGGCCGGGACCGCCAGCGCGCGGCGCCAGCTTGGAAGCATTGTCGAGATGTGGCCCTCGCCCAACTCGGAGAGTTTCGCCATGAAAAAAAACATTCCCCCGCATCACCGTCACGGGCGCCTGCTGCTGGGCGCCACAGCCGCCCTCCTGCTGGCCGCTTGCGGTCCCGGCCAGGAGACATCGACACCGCCTGCCGCCATCGCCACGGCCGCGACACAGTTCACTGTCGAGGTGCCCGTCATCCCTCCCGCCGTCGGCGCGCTGGTGGTGCAACCGATGTTCCATGCGGCCCCGGCCCTGCTCGATGCGCCTGACGGGCGCGACAGTGCCAACAGCAGCGGCTCGGCCCACTGGCGGCCGCACTTGCAAAACGTGCCCGGCGCCATGCGGGAAATGACCACGCGCCGCCTGACGGCACAAAAAATCGCCGCCTCGGAACAGGCGGCACAGGATATCGCCCCCTTGCTGGACGGCGGCGCCAGCGACATCGCCGCGCCCATGGCCGGCAGCAGCGTGGTGGCGACCTATTCTCCCGCGCAAATCCGCGCCGCCTACGACTTGCCCGCCCTGCCGGCGGCCGGCACGGCGCTGACGCCAGCCCAGGCGGCCCAGCTGGGCGCGGGACAGACGATCTACATCGTCGACGCCATGCACAACCCGAACGCGGCGGCCGAACTGGCCATCTTCAACCAGAAGTTCGGCTTGCCCGGCTGCACCACCAAGGCTATCGCCACGAATGCCACCCTGCCCCTGCCGCCCGCCCCGGCCAGCGGCTGTGAATTTTCTGTTGTCTACAACACGCCATTGAGCACCATGACGGCCACGGCGCCCGCCTATAACTCGGGCTGGGCCATGGAAATCGCGCTCGACGTGCAGTGGGCGCATGCCACGGCGCCGCTGGCGCGCATCGTGCTGATCGAGGCCCCCGACGCTTCCATCAACAGCCTGCTGGGCGCCGTGCGCCTGGCCAACCTGATGGGGCCTGGCGTCGTGTCGATGAGCTTTGGCGCCGCCGAAGGCAACTGGACAGCTTCCGTCGACAGCGCCTTCACGGGCAAGAACATGAGCTACCTGGCCGCCACGGGCGATTCGGGCAGCGGCGTGTCCTGGCCGTCCGTGTCGTCCAACGTGCTGGCCGTGGGCGGCACCACACTCAGCTACAGCGGCAGCGGCGTGCGCAGCGAAACGGCCTGGTCCGGCACGGGCGGCGGCATCAGCGCCTATACGGCACTGCCCACCTACCAGACGGCCAGCGTGCCCGGCCTGACCAACTTGCTGCGCCGCAACGTGGCCGACGTGGCCTTCAATGCCGACCCCGCCACGGGCCAGTACACGGCCGTGATGACACCCGGCAGCAGCACCGCCAGCTGGCTCAGCATCGGCGGCACCAGCCTGTCCACGCCGCAATGGGCCGGCCTGGTCGCCATCGCCAACGCCAGCCGCGCGCTGCAAGCGAAGACGGCGCTCGGCTTGCCGCACAGCATCTTGTACGGCCAGATCGCCAGCGTGCCCGGCACTTTCGCCAGCAGCTTTGCCGACATCACGCGCGGCAGCAACGGCACGTGCAGCGTGTGCACGGCCAGGGTCGGCTATGACCCGCTGGGCGGCCTGGGCACGCCGAACGTGAAAAGCCTGCTGGCCGGCCTGTCGGGCACGCAGACCCCACCGGCCGCGCCCGTAGTGGCGCCGGCCAGCATCAGCGGCGCGGCCGGCAAGCCGCTGTCGTTTACCGTCTCGGCCAGCGCTTCGAATCCACTCAGCTACACCATGCTGGGCGCGCCGGCCGGCATGAGCATCGCCGCCACGGGCGTGGTCAGCTGGGCCGCCCCCACCGCGGGCACGTATGCCGTGACCATGGTGGCCAAGGATACCGTCAGCGGCCTCAGTGGCCAGGGCGTGTACGCCATCGTCATTACCCCCGTCGCGCCGCCCGTCGTGGGCGGCGGCGCCATCACGGGCAAGGTTGGCACGGCCCTGGCGTTCAATGTCAGCGTCTCCGCCCCCAATCCCGTCAGCTACACGCTGGGCGGCGCGCCGGCCGGCATGACGATCAGCAGCGCCGGACTGGTGAGCTGGGCCGCCCCGGTGGCCGGCACCTACGCCGTCACCGTGACCGCCACGGACAGCAAGACTGGCTTGAGCGGCAAAGGCATCTATACGGTGGCCATCGCCGCCCCGCTGCCCCCCGTCGTGACCGTGACCAGCGTGAGCGGCAAGCCGGGCGTGGCCCTGTCGTTCGCCGCCACGACGGTGGCGCCCAACCCCGTCACCTACAGCCTGTCGGGCGCGCCATCCGGCATGGCCGTCAGCGCCGCCGGCGTCGTCAGCTGGGCCAGCCCCGTGCTGGGCAGCTACAGCGTGACCATCATCGCCAAAGATACCAGGACGGGCTTGACGGGCCAGGCCGTGGCCGCAGTGAAAATCGCCGCCGCCGGTCCCACGATCAGCGCCGCCGCCATGACGGGCGTGGCCGGCAAGGCCATGAGCGGCAGCATCGTGCTGACGGCGCCGGGCGCGAACGCCCTGTGGATCTCCATCCTCGGTGCGCCGCTGGGCATGCAGTTTTCCATGAGCGGCATGACCATCACGGCCCGCTGGCCCCTGCCGGTGACCGGCAGCTATGCACTGAGGGTCGTGGCGCTGGACAGTAACGGCTTGACGGCGCAGCTCAACGTCCCCATCACCGTCACGGCCAGATAAGCGAACGCGGCCTGCCAACGGGGCGCACCGGGACACCTGTCCTGGCGCGCCCCGTTTTGCATGCGCTCGGCCGTTGCGAAAAATCCGGAAAAGGAGTATAAATAGTCCATATACAGAGTTTTAACGAAGGACATGCCATGAATCTCGCCTACGCCTACCCCAAGAGCCGCTTCGAACCGGCCGTGCTCGTCGACCTGAATGCCAAAGCCGAGCGCGAGCGGTTGTCGCAGGCGGCATTGAAGGGTTTTTTCAAGCTGGCCGCCGCCTGGAAACTGCGCGACGACGATGCGCGCGAATTGCTGGGCGGCCTGTCCAGCAGCGCCTATTACGAGTGGAAGAAGCACCCGGACCGCGTGCTGGAAGTGGACCGCATCACGCGCATTTCCTACTTGTTGGGCATCTACAAGGCCTTGCACATCCTGTATGGCGACAAGCTGGCCGACGAATGGGTGAGTTTGCCCAACAAGAATCCCGTGTTTGGCGGCCGCACGCCCCTGTCGCAGATGCTGGCCGGCGGCTTGCTGGCCATGCAGACGGTGCGCAAGCTGCTCGACGCGCGCCGCGGAGGGTTGTAATGGTGGCGACCGTCCCGCATACACAGCTGCCGCCGCTGGCCGCCTTGCGCCAGATCGACACTTGCCGTTTGATCCCCTCGCGCTTCGCCGACATGGAAGACTCCGTGCTGGCGCCCCTGGCTGAGGACGACGATCACCTGCGCGAGCTGTTCGAACTCGATAACGCGACGAATGCGCGCCTGGTGGCCGAGTACGGCGGCGCGCCAGGAATTGGCGTGGACGAGCTGGTTTTTGGCGTGCCGCACTTTCGCATCATCAACGCCGCCTACACCTATGCCCGGCCGGAAGGGGCGCGTTTCAACGATGGCGAACGGGGCGCCTGGTATTGTGCCTTCGACATGAAAACGGCGCTGGCCGAGATCATTTTCCACAAGACCGTGGAATACCAGGAAATCGACTATTTCGACGACAGCGTCAATTACCAGTCGCTGCTGGCCGATTTTTCCGCCAGCTTCCACGACTTGCGCGGCCAGGAGCGCTATGCGGCCTGCCTCGATCCGGCCAGCTACATCGCTTCGCAAGACCTGGCCGCCATCCTGCTCGAAGCCGGTTCCATGGGCGTCATCTTCCCCAGCACCCGGCTGGCGGGCGGCACCAACCTGGCCTGCTTCCGCCCTGCCCTCGTGGGCAATGTTCGCAAAGGCGCCGCCTATCGGTTAACATGGCGGGGTACGCCGACGCCGCAGGTGGAAGCCTTGTAAGGCAACGCAAGCGCGCAACGGCACCCGACTCACTGCAACCTGATATTTCGCATGCAAACCAATCCTGAAAAAGACACCGAACTGCGCCTCAAAGTGAACAGCGAAACGGCCCGCCTGGCCTGGAGCGAACTGGAAAAGCACTTCGCCCAGGGCAATGTCGTCTGGGTCGCCAATGAGCTGGATCTGGTCGAAGTGGCCGTGCGCATCTCGCACGACGACAAGGCCACCATCACGCAATGGATGGCCGATGGCAAGGTCGCCAAGGTGTCGGACCAGCAGGCGCTGGACTGGCAGGCCGCCGGCGCCGCGCTGTGGGCCGTCGTCGTCAGCCCCTTCATTCTGGTGCAGCAGGAAAAGCCCACCAGACATTGATGCGTGCACGCTGCGCTCGACGTAAGGAAAATGTGCAGCCAACTAAATTTGGTGCTTAATTTAGTCATCCGATGCTATCATCGGTCTGCCTACTTATGGAGGGCGACATGAACTTTATCAATATTCAACCAATTAGCTACTTGAAGACGAACACCAGCGACGTGGTCAAACAGGTGCTTGAGACGCATGACCCGGTAGCCATCACGGTGAACGGCAGAGTTCAGGCCATTGTTCAAGACCCTGTCAGCTATCAAAAGACTCAAGATCAGCTTGCCATGCTCCGCATCCTTGCTCTCGGCCGTAAGCAGATTGAGGAAGGTAAAATCATTGACCATGATGACGTTGTGGCCCTTCTGGAAGCTGAAGACGGCGACAATTGATTACACAAATGAAAATCATTTGGACGCAGTACGCCTTAAACGATTTGCAAGATATTCGCTCCTATCTGAAGCAGAACGAATCCCTTGCTTTTACCAGGAAGGTGACGCAAGAGATTCTGGCTGAAGTCAATTCTCTCAAAGACTGGAACATGAAAGGTACCTTTGTTCCTGAACTTGACGACCTTCATTTGACGACTCACCGCCAACTGTTGGCCGGCCAGAATCGCATCATCATCGAGTATGGACATAACGATATCGTTTATATTCATATGATTGCCCATGCCAGCCGTGACCTGGAAGCATTGATACGCCATCGCCTGCTCACTGCGTAATGCGGAGGATGTGACAATGCGCAGCAAGCGCATTGTCAGCGCACTCTCAACTTGCCTCAGTGCCCTCCTCCCAGATACGCCGCAATCACCTTCGGATCGGTTTTGAGACTTTCGGCCGGCCCATGCACGGAAATGCTGCCGTTTTCCAGCACGTAGCCGTAATCAGCCACGTTCAGCGCGGCGGCGGCGAATTGCTCGACCAGCAGCATGGTCACGCCTTCCGCCTTCAAGCGCGTGATGATGCGGAAGACTTCTTCCACCAGGATGGGTGCCAGGCCCATCGACGGCTCGTCCAGCAGGATCACTTCCGGGTTCAGCATCACGGCGCGGGCCATGGCCAGCATCTGCTGTTCGCCTCCCGAAAGCGTGCCGGCCAGCTGGTCGCGCCGCTCCTTCAGGCGGGGGAACAGTTCCAGCGCCTTGTCCAGGTCGCCCTTGATGTCGCCTTTCGGGCGCGAGCGCGTAAAGCGGGGGAAGGCGCCCAGCAGCAGGTTGTCCGTCACCGACATCGAGGCGAACACGCGCCGGCCTTCCGGCGAATGGGCCAGTCCGGCACGGGCGATGCGGTGCGAATCGAGGCCCGTGACATCCTTGCCGCCCAGGGTGACGGTGCCGGATTTGGGTTTGAGCATGCCGGAAATGGCGCGCATGGTGGTGGTCTTGCCGGCCCCGTTCGAGCCGATCAGGGTCACCAGCTTGCCTTTCGGGACGTCGAGCGAAATGCCGTGCAGGACTTCGACTTTGCCGTAGGCGGCGTGCAGATTATGAATGGTCAGCATGGTCTTCCTCTCAGTGCGCCGCTGGCGCCAGGGTTTCGGCGCTGCCGCCCAAATAGGCTTCGATCACTTTCGGATCGCTCTGGACAAGCGCGGGCGCGCCTTCGGCGATCTTCTGACCGAAGTCCAGCACCGTCACCACGTCCGACAGGGCCATCACCACATCCATGTGGTGCTCGATCAGGATGATGGTGATGCCGTGCTCGCGGATCTTGCGGATGATGGCCATCAGCTCCTTGATGTCGGGCGCCGTCAGGCCCGCCGCCGGCTCGTCGAGCAGCAGCAAACGCGGGTTGAGGCCCAGCGCGCGGCCGATTTCCAGCAGCCGCTGCTTGCCATACGGCAGATTGCGCGCCTCCTCGTTGGCCAGGTCCGCCAAGCCCACGAACTCGAGGATGCTGGCGGCCCGCTCGCGCGCCGCCGTCTCTTCGCGCTTGTAGCGGGGCGTATGCAGCATCACGTCCAGCACATTCGACTTGAAGGTGTTGTGCAAGCCCACCAGCACGTTCTCGGTGGCCGTCATCTCGCCAAACAGCTGCACGTTCTGGAAGGTGCGCGCCACGCCGCCTAGCGCGATCTCGGACGGCGTGCGGCCGGAGATCACGGCGCCGGCAAATTCCACCCTGCCCGCCGTCGGCTTGTAGATCCCCGTCAGCACGTTCATCATCGTGCTCTTGCCCGAGCCGTTCGGCCCGATCAAGCCGTGCACGGAACCTTGCGTGACGTTCAAGTCCACCTGGTTCAGGGCTTTCAGGCCGCCGAACTGCATCAGGGCCTGGTCCACGCGCAGCAGGGTCGCGCCCTGCTGCCCGCCTTGGGCGTGGTCGAATGGCGCCACGCCGTGCGAAGCGACGGCTTGCACATGGCGCCGGCCCTTGCCGATAAAGCTCATCAGGAAGCCGACGATGCCGTCCTGCAGGTAGTACACGACAAATAAGGTCATCAGGCCGAAGATGGTCAAACGCCAGTCGACCATGTTTTCCAGCTTGTACGAATACGCAGCCAGGCCGATGGTGGCCACCAGGGGCACGAGCACGCCGCGCACGGTGGAGCGCTTCTTCGCCAGCATGAAGGCGGAACCGATCACGCCCAGCACGGCGGCGGCCACGGCGATCTTGCGGAACAATTCGATGTCCGACAGCAGGCTGGGCAGCATGACGACGATCAGGGCGCCGATCAGCGCGCCCGAACGCGTCTTGCGCCCGCCCATGATGACGGCCAGCAGGAACAATATCGTCAGCTCGAAGTTATAGGTATTGGGCGAGATGTATTCTTCCGAATACGCGTACAGGCTGCCGGCCAGGCCCGCGAAACCGGCGCTGATGACGAAGGCATATACCTTGTAGCGGTACACGGAGACGCCCATGCAGTCCGAGGCGATGGGGCTGTCGCGCAAGGCTTCGAACGCGCGGCCCAGGTTTGATTTCAGGATGCGGTGCACCACCACCAGCGAGATCACCAGCAGCGCGGCGACCATGTAGTAGTACTCCACTTCCGTCAGTTTGTGGCCGAACAGGACGGGCTTGTGGATCTTGATGCCCATCGGCCCTTCCGTCAGGAAGCTCATTTCATTGATCAGGATTTGCACGATGGTGCCGAAGGCCAGGGTCACCATGGCCAGGTAGGGCCCCGTCACGCGCAGGGCCGGCAAGGCCAGGATGGCGCCAAACACGGCCGCGCCAAGGATGCTGGCGGGGATGGCCAGCCAGAACGACACGCCCAGTTTGAACACCAGCACGCCCGTGACGTACGAACCGATGCCGAACAGGCCCGCATGGCCCAGCGACACCTGCCCCGTGTAGCCGACGACGATATCGAGGCCGAACAGCAGGATGGCGTAGATCAGGATGGTCTCGGCCAGGTGGATATAGTAGGGATTCGGGATGACGATGGGGAATAGCGCGAGCACGGCCAGGCCCGCCGCGCTCAATGCCAGCATGGTGATTTTCTTGTTCATGTCGTCCTCAGACTTTCTTGATCGCGGCTTTGCCGAACAGGCCGGACGGCTTGATGGCCAGTACCAGCAGCAGGAGCAGCAGGCCGGGCACTTCCTTGTAGCCGGTGGAGATGTAATAGCCGGTGGTGGTCTCGGCGATGCCCAGTATCAGCCCGCCGACGATGGCGCCCACGCCCGACGTCAAGCCGCCGATGATGGCCACGGCAAAGGCTTTCAAGCCCAGCGACGCGCCCATGGTGGCTCCCGTCAGTGTCAGCGGCGCCACCAGCACGCCGGCAAAGGCGGCCGTGGCCGACGACAGCGCGTAGGAAAACGTGATGACCATGCCCGTGTTGATGCCCATCAGGCCGGCCGCGTCGCGGTCGTTGGCCGTCGCCACGACGGCCTTGCCGTAGATCGATTTGCGGTTGAACACTTCGACGGCCAGCATGATCGCCAGCGCGCCGACGATGACGGCCACCTGCATCTGCTGCACATTGGCGCCAAACACCTGGAACGGCGCGGCCGACAGCGGCGACGGGAACATCAGGTCATCCTTGCCCCAGATATTTTCCGCCACATTCTTGAAGATGATGGCCAGCGCGATGGTCGACATGATCCAGCCGAATTCGGACTTGATCTTGATGGCGGGCCGCACGCCTATCCATTCGACAAACACGCCCTGCAAGGCGCCGAAGACGATGACGATGGGGATCATCAACAGATAGCTCATGTAAGGGCCGCCGTGGATGGTGCCCACCAGGGAGAGGCCCACGAGCGCGCCCAGCATCAGGGATTCGCCCTGGCCGAAATTGAGGGTGCCGGAAGTGGCAAAGGTCAGCTGGTAGCCGAAGGCGATGACGGCATAGATCATGCCCAGCGCGATGCCGCTGAAGACGAGCTGCAGGAAGATTTCCATGGTATTCCCCGGAAGACGAAAGATGAAAAAATGGCCAGTCCTGATTCCTCAAGGCTGGCCACTGCGCGGCGAATGTCTGCCAGGCTTATTTCGCGAGGACGACTTTGCCGTCCTTGACTTCACCGAAGACTGTCAGGTCGGCCGTGATCGCCTCATGGTTGGTTTTGCTGAACGGCTTGTTGTAGGTGGTGACGGCGCCTTCCACTTTTTCATTCAGGTTTTCCAGCGCGGCGCGTACTTTCGGACCATCCGTGCCGCCTGCCTGCTTGAAGGCCGCGGCCAGCAGGTAGATGGAATCGTAGCCTTGCGCGGCCGAGACAGCCGACGGCATGCGTCCGCCCGATGGCTTGTAGGCGGCCACGTAGGCATCGATGAAGGCCTTGCGCTTCGGCGTGCTGGCATCCTGGATGAAGGTTTGCGGCATGCGCGTGCCATTGCCGTTCTTGCCCGCGTTGTCGATGAAGTTACCCATGGCCAGGGTCCAGCTGCCGATCAGCGGCACTTTCCAGCCCAGTTTCTCCATGCCGTTGGCGATCTGCGCCAGTTCCGGACCGATGCCGTAGGTCAGCACGACTTCCGCGCCCGCCTGCTTGGCTTTCAGCAGCTGGGCCGTCATGTCGACGTCCTTGATGTTGTATTTTTCCACAACGACGGGCTTGATACCCTTCTTGTCGAGTGCCTTTTCCAGGTCTTCGCGGCCCAGCTGTCCGTAGTTGGTGGAGTCGGCCAGGATCGCCACTTTCTTGAACTTGCGGTTCTCGACCGCCTCATGCACGATCATGCCGGACTGGATGGTGTCATTGGCCGCATTGCGGAAAATGTAGTTTTCCGGCTGGTCGGCGAACTGTTTGGTGACGATGGAGCCCGTCGCCACATTGTTCATGACGGGAATTTTCGCTTCCTGATAGAAGCGCTGCGAAGCCAGGGCCACGCCCGTGTTGATGTAGCCGACGGTGGCGGCAACCTTTTCCTTGTTGATGAGCTCCTGCGCGATCTGCACGCCGCGTTCATTCTTCGCTTCATCATCGCGCTCGATCAGCAGCAGGGAACGGCCCAGTACGCCGCCCTTGGCATTGATCTCAGCAACAGCCAGCTTGACGCCGTCGCGCATCGACACGCCCATTGGCGCGGAACCGCCCGTAAACGGACCGGACACACCGATCTTGATGGGGTCGGCTGCGACTGCCGCCTGCGAGAAACCCAAAACCAAACTTGCCACGAGCAATTTCTGTTTCAAATTCATTGTCATCTCCTCTGATACAACGTTTTTAATGCCACTTATTTTTATAGTCGTACGCTGGATAACCGCCCCATCGATAAATCATTGTAGGTGAGTAAACATGCACCAGCAACAACTACATATGACGCGTCGCAACATGCGGAAAAGCCGCAATTGAAGGCCAGTTGTCAGTCTTTTGTAAGGAAAATATGACGCAAATTGACACAGGTGCTACACCTTGACACACGGTGCATATGTCTGACCTGCGTCAAAAGTATGGCGATGCAATGGTGATATGGTCATTGAACCAGGGTCAACCGGCCATGGCGGCAATCCCTTCCCTACCATGGAGACCCTATGCGCCAGCCCATGACAAGCATCTGCGCCTGCCTGCTGATCGCCGGCATGAGTAGCGCCTGCAAGAACTTCACGCCGGTCGACAAGTTCGCGGGACAGACGGTGGCGATAACGGAAGTATTCAAACCCATGCTGACGCACTCCATGAGCAGTTGCACCAATAATGTACGGCGCAACAGCATCATCACCGACCGCCCCTACGTTGCGCAGGAAACGGAACAGGACATGCTCCGGCGCTGCAAGGACTATGCGGCGCAATTGGCGGGTACAGCCGAACTGAACGATGTATTGAAGCGCTACGCGGAAGTACTTGCCGCGCTGGCCAACGACAAGCTGGCGAACTACAAGGATGAGATCGGCGCCCTTGGCGGTTCGCTGGGCGCCTTGCAGCAGTCGGGCGGCATGGCGCCGGTGCTCGACGCCGACCAGCTGGACAAAGTCACGCGCCTGAGCGTACTGATCAGCCAGATCGTCACGCAGCAAAGACAGCAGTCGGGAATCAACGAACTGCTGGCGCGCGAGGACGATATTTATATCATCAGCAATGCGCTGAAAAAATATGCGCAGCAAAACTACCAGGCCAATCTGCACGACGAGAGCCTGACGCTGGCATCCCTGAATCGCTCGCTCGACAACGCCGCCGGCAGGGAACCCGTGACCAGCAACTATCTGAAGGCCAAGCTCTACCTGGATGGGCGGCAATTACAGGAGCGTGGCAAGGTCATCGAGGCCTATCTTGCCGCCATGACCGAATTGCAAAACAGTCTCAGCACCTTGCGCGCCAAGCCCATGCAAGACCCGGCAGTGGAGCGTCAACTGGACACTTTTGCCAGGCAAGTCGATACCCTGCAAAAGCAGGCCGCCAATTATTCACCATCCCCTTGGTAGGAGCCGGACATGGGCAACGCTATCGCACTCGATGAAAAACAAACCACGGAAATCGCCGACAAGCTGGCACAGGCCTCGAACCAGGTACTGGAGCTGCGCATCGCGCTGACCGACCGCACGCCGCCAACGCCGTCAGCCGTGCTGCATGATCTCAAGCAATATGAAAGCCACCTGGATCAGATGGTGTCTTTTTTCCGCGCCCACGGCATCTACCTGATCAACCAGGGTGCGCAGCAGGCATTGGCCAATGTGAACACAGCCATCGACCAAGGCAGGAAAACCGTGGCCGACATCGGGCACACGCACGCGGCCATCAAGGCAGCGGCAGGCCTGCTGGACTTGGCTGCCGCCCTGCTGTCGCGCAACCCGCTGGCCATTGCCGAGGCTGCGAATAGCCTGCGGGCCTGACCTGGCGGACAATCACGGCTCTTCCGCCCTGTGCCCCATCGCGTGCGTCGCCATCTTCAGGTACAGGAAGGACTGCTCCTCATTGTGCGCATAGCCCATGCGGCCCTCCGCCAGGGCGACGGACTTCTGCTGCAGCGCTTCCGGGTATTCGAGGTCGCAGGCAGCGTCGAGCCAGTAGCGCGCCCTGGCTTCGTCGCTGTCCTGCAGCAGGTTCGCCACGATGAACATGGCCGGCGCCACGCCGCGTTGCGCGGCCAATTCCAGCCAGCGCAACGCGGCGGCACTGTCCTGCGGGCCGCCCATACCGTTCTTGTGCATCAAGCCCAGGTAGTATGCGGCAGGCCCGCTGCCCTGCACCGCCGCCTGTTCGAACAGGGCGCGCGCCTGCGGCTGGGTCGCCTCGCCCGCGCGCATCAAGACCTTGGCCTGGGCCGTGGCATCGGGCGCCGCGGCTGCCACGGGGGACGCCAGCGCGGCGGCCAGCAGCAAATTTACCAGCGTCATTTCGACAAATCGAGCTGGTACAGCGCAAAGCCCTTGCCCGCACCATCATCAGGCTTCAGCTGCGTGACGTTATCGATGCCGGCCGCTTTCGCCAGCTCGATCACGTTCGGCGCCGAATGGAAGACCACCGGGCCTTGCGTGGCAACCTTGGCAAAGCGCCAGCTGCGCGCCGAGCCGTTTTTCGCGCGCGTCAGGTTTTTCTGCTGCGTGACATAGGCGATCAGCAGTTCGCGGTTGTTGTCGGGCGAGGCCACCACCGTCTTGCTGCCGTCGAGGCCGGGGAAATTGCCGCCACCGCTGGCGCGGTAGTTATTCGTCGCAATCAAAAATTCCTGGCTGGCTTCCACCGGTTTTCCCTGGTACGTCAGGCCCTGGATGCGCTGGCCCGGCGGCTGCGTGACGTCGATCTGGTAGCGCACGTCAGCGCTGGTGATGGCGTCGAAGTTGTAGCTCGGATGGGCCGTGTTGACCAGTTCCTGCGCTTCCAGCTTGTTCGGATCGATGGTGTTGAAGCGCTGCGCCGACTGTTCCAGCCAGGCTTTCAGCTCCGCGCCATTCATCTTCACGCCGTACAGCGCGTTCGGATACAAATACAGGTCGGCCGCGTTGTTCAGCGCCACATTGCCCGTCTTGACGTCCGTGTAGTCGGACACGCCGGCCGAGCCGCTCTTGAACGGGGACGACATCGACAGCACCGGCAGGTCGGCATACTGCGGCAAGTTCGCCTTGACGTAGGCGGCCAGATAGCCCGCCTGCGCCTGGTTCACCACCTCGATGGCGCTGACGTCGCCCACGTCGGCAAAATACGTCGACATGCGGAAGTCCGTGGCGCCGACGGGCGTCTGCACGTAGGCAATCGTCGCCGCGTGTTCTTCCGCCACCAGCCTGGCGATGGCCGGGTCAGGCTGGACGTAGCTCTTGTCCGCGTTCTGGATGCCGCGCGCTTCCACCGTGGTGGCGCTCTTGTCGACGACCCACTGCTTGCCGTCGTGGCGCAGGCGCAAACCGATCACGCCCAGATGCTTGCCCCACAAATTGGCCATCACGGTGGGCACGCCATTGACCAGGCCCTTGACCTTGTCGACGCCGGGCAGATTGAACTGCGGCACCGTGCTGGCCGCGTTCGGGAACAGCTGGTGCGAGTGGCCGATCAGCATGGCGTCCACGCCCGGCACTTGCGACAGGTAGTAATTGCCGTTTTCCATGGTCGGCGAATACGGGCTGCTATCCAAGCCGCCGTGCGAAATGGCCACCACCAGCTCGGCGCCCTTGGCGCGCATCTCGGGAATGAATTTTTCCGCCGTCTCGCGCACGCCCTGCGTATAGACGCGGCCTTCGAGCCAGCGCTTGTCCCAGGCCATGATGGTGGGCGGCGCAAAGCTGATGATGCCGACCTTCACGCTGCTCGTGATTGGCTGCCCATCGGGGCCGGTGGCCGTGATCTGCTTGGCGATGATGTGGTATGGCGCAAACAGGGGCTTGCCCGTCTTGACGCTGTAGACGTTGGCCAGCACTTGCGGGAACGCGGGACCGGCACAGCGCGGCTTGCCGGCATCGACGCTGTCGACGTCGAATTGGTTGCCCGTCACCTGACTCAGGAACGCCAGGCCGTAGTTGAATTCGTGGTTGCCGATACCGCCGCCATCGACCTTCAGCAGATTCATGGCCTTGTAGATGGCCAGGGTCTGGTCGCAGGCCAGCGGTTTCACGAGGGCCTGGTAGTCGGCCAGGGCCGTGCCCTGGATGGTGTCGCCGTTGTCGAGCAAAAGATTGTTCGGGAATTCGGCGCGCGCCTGCGCGATCAGTGCCGCCGTGCGTTCCAGGCCGATCGAGGGTTCCGCCTGCAGCTTGTAGTAATCATAACTGAGCACATTCGCGTGCAAGTCCGTCGTCTCCAGCAGGGCCAGGGTGGCGCTGCTGCCCACAGGCGCGGCGGCCGGCGGCTGGGCGGGTCCGTGGGCGGCGGGCGGCAAGGCGCCACAGCCGGCCAGCAGCAGCGGTAACAGGGCGAGACGGGGAGATTGAAGCATGATGTATTCCTGTGGAAAGACAATATCGCCAGCATCATACGCAGCACGGTAGCCATCATCAAGGCAAAAATATTGTCGCAAATGCAGCAAAATCGTCATTTTATTGCCCCGTGCAGCAGCAATTGCGCCGCGGCGGCAGCGGAAACGCGCCGCGCTCGCGTATAATTCAAGGTTTGATTTCACCATAGAAGACCAGAACATTATGGAAGCCGAACGCATCAATATCATCTCCGCCCTGCTCAACGACCTGACGGTCCGCGAAGCCGAACTTCGGAGGTATCTTTGACTTCACTGTCAAGTCGGAGAAACTAGAGCAAGTCAACGAAGAACTGGAAGATCCAACCGTCTGGAACGATCCGAAGCGCGCCCAGGACCTCGGTAAAGAAAAGAAGGCGCTGGAAGCCATCGTCTTCACCCTGGCCAAGGCCGATGCCGACCTGCGCGACACCCGCGACCTGTTCGACATGGCCCGCGAAGAAGGCGACGACGACACGCTCGAAGCGATCGAGCAGGACGTGCAGGAAATCCGCAAGGTCATCGAAAGCATGGAATTCCGCCGGATGTTCAACAATCCGATGGACCCGAACAACTGCTTCATCGACATCCAGGCCGGTGCCGGCGGTACGGAAGCCCAGGACTGGGCCTCGATGCTGCTGCGCCAGTACCTGCGCTATTGCGAACGCAAGGGCTTCAAGGTCGAAATCCTGGAGCAGTCCGACGGCGAGGTCGCCGGCATCAAGACGGCCACCCTGAAGGTCGAGGGCGATCATGCCTATGGTTTCCTGCGCACGGAAACGGGTGTACACCGCCTGGTGCGCAAGTCGCCATTCGACTCGGCCAACGGACGCCACACCTCGTTTACGTCGCTGTTCGTGTATCCGGAAGTCGACGATTCGATCGAGATCGACGTCAACCCGGCCGATATCCGCGTCGATACCTACCGCGCGTCGGGTGCCGGCGGTCAGCACATCAACAAGACCGACTCCGCCGTCCGCATGACCCATGCGCCGACCGGCATCGTGGTGCAGTGCCAGAACGACCGTTCGCAGCACCGCAACCGCGCCGAAGCGATGGAAATGCTGAAAGCGAAACTGTACGAGCATGAACTGCGCAAGCGCATGAGCGAGCAGCAAAAGCTGGAAGACTCGAAGACGGACGTGGGCTGGGGTCACCAGATCCGCTCCTACGTGCTGGACCAGTCCCGCATCAAGGACTTGCGCACCGGTTTCGAGACGGGCAATACCAAGGGCGTGCTCGATGGCGACATCGACGACTTCATTTCCGCCTCGCTCAAGCAAGGCGTATAAGGATGAACGCATCCGCTCCGGCGCAGCGCGCCTTCCTGTTCGACATGGATGGCACGATTGTCGACAACATGGCCTTCCACACGACATCGTGGCTGGCGTTCTTTGAACGCCACGGCCATGCGCTGGACGCGGACGCCTTTTTCCGCGACACGGCAGGACGGCAGGGACACGAAATCATCGCCAAGTACCTGGGCGAGGAAGCCGACCACGTCACCCTGCTGGCTGAAAAGGAAGTCGTCTACCGCGAACTGTATGGCCCGCACCTGGCCACGGTGCTTGGCTTCGACCGGCTGATCGCCAGCGCGCGCCAGGCTGGCGTGGGACTGGTGGTGGGCACGGCCGCGCCGGACGAGAACATCGCGTTCACGCTCGACGGCCTGGACCTGCGCCACCGCTTCGACGCCATCGTCGGCGCCGCCGACGTGGAACGGGGCAAGCCGCACCCGGACGTTTTCCTGAAAGGCGCGCTGCTGGCCGGCGCGCTGCCGCACAACTGCATCGTTTTTGAAGACGCGCCCCTGGGCGTGGAAGCGGCGCGCCGTGCCGGCATGCGGGTTGTGGTGCTCACCACCACCCTGCCGGCCGAAGCGTTTGCCGCCTTCGACAACGTCATTGCCATCGTGCCGGATTTCTCCTCGCTCGACGTCGACGCACTGTTTGCCAGCGTGGCGCCAGCGCTGGCACCACATCATCAATAATCACCAACGAAGAACACCATGACTACGGATATCCAAGAACAAGCCGCCGCCCCCGATGAAAACAAGATCATCGCCGAGCGCCGCGTCAAGCTGGCAGCACTGCGCGAACAAGGCGTCGCCTTCCCGAACGATTTCCGCCCCGAGCACAAGGCGGCAGATCTGCATGCGCAATACGGCAGCAAGACGCGCGAAGAGCTGGAAGCCGAACCTGTCACCGTGGTGCTGGCCGGCCGCATGATGCTCAAGCGCGAAGCGGGCAAGAAAGCCGCTTTCGCCACCCTGCAGGACGCCTCCGGCCCGAAAGCCGACGGCCGCATCCAGATCTACGCTACCTTGGATCTCACCGGCGAAGCGGCCATGGCCGCCCTGCACCACTATGACCTGGGCGATATCCTGGGCGTGACGGGCACGCTGTTCAAGACCAAGACGGACGAACTGACCATCAAGGTCACGGAACTGCGTTTGATCACCAAGTCGCTGCGCCCGCTGCCGGACAAATTCCACGGCCTGGCCGACCAGGAAACGAAGTACCGCCAGCGCTACGTCGACCTGATCATGAACGAAGAGACGCGCCGCACCTTCAAGGCGCGCACCGCCGCCATCTCGTCGATCCGCCGCTTCATGGAAAAGAACGAGTTCATGGAAGTGGAAACGCCGATGCTGCACACGATCCCGGGCGGCGCGGCGGCAAAGCCGTTCATCACGCACCACAATGCACTGGACATGCAAATGTTCCTGCGCATCGCGCCCGAGCTGTACCTGAAGCGCCTGGTCGTGGGCGGCTTCGACCGCGTGTTCGAGATCAACCGCAACTTCCGCAACGAAGGCGTGTCGATCCGTCACAACCCTGAATTCACGATGATGGAATTCTACGCGGCCTACACCGACTACAAATGGCTGATGGACTTCACGGAAGCCGTCATCCGCCAGGCCGCTATCGACGCGCACGGCACCGCCACCCTGACCTACGGCGGCCGCGAGCTGGACCTGGCCAAGCCGTTCCACCGCCTGACCATCGTCGAAGCGATCAACAAGTATGCTCCAGGCTACACCGCCGAGCAGTTGAACGATGCGGAATTCATCAAGGAAGAGCTGAAGAAATTCGGCGTCAAGCCGTTCGCCACGGCCGGCCTGGGCGCGCTGCAACTGGCGCTGTTCGAAGAAACGGCTGAAGCGCAGCTGTGGGAACCGACCTACATCATCGACTACCCGGTCGAAGTGTCGCCACTGGCGCGCGCTTCCGACACGGTGGCCGGCATCACCGAGCGCTTCGAGCTGTTCATGGTCGGCCGCGAAATCGCCAACGGCTTCTCCGAATTGAACGATGCGGAAGACCAGTCGGCCCGCTTCCTGGCGCAAGTCGCCGCCAAGGACGCCGGCGATGAAGAGGCGATGTTCTACGACGCCGACTACATCCGCGCGCTGGAATACGGCATGCCGCCAGCCGGCGGCTGCGGCATCGGCATCGACCGCCTGATGATGATCATCACGGATTCGCCGAACATCCGCGACGTCTTGCTGTTCCCGCACCTCCGCCGCGAAGAGTGATGAACACCTGAAAAATCTACTGCGCGTCGCGATTTGCGGCCTGCGATGCTCACTGCCTCGGCGGCCCCGTGCCTAGCACAGTTGCGCTTCTTAGCCGCAACTCCCATCCGCTCGCTACGATTTTTCAGGCGTTCGATGCTTCAAGGCAAAAAAAGCCGCCTGGTCTTGCGATCAGGCGGCTTTTTTATTTGTGCGGCCGGCCGTCAGCCGGCCAGGGTCACGCGCTGGTGGCTGCGGCTGGCCTGCTGCGCCGCCAATGCCGTGGCCAGCGCGCGCATGCCGTCGTCACCGGTGGCGGCAGGCTGCCCTTCGCCGCGCATGGCGCGCTGGAAGGCGCGCACCGAGCGCACGTACAGGTTTTCATGCTCGACGGGGATGTCGACGCTGCCGCCGTCGCGCGTCAGGGTAATGCTGCCGACGGGGCGCTGCGTCATCACGCCGGTGGCGAAGATGGTGCCCTTGCTGCCGATGATTTCCACGCCGGACAGCGAATGCGGCGCGTTGAACGCGTCGTGCACCTGCACCAGGGTGCCGTTGTCGAACTCGATGACAGCCATCAGGCCCTCTTCCAGCCCGGCCACCGTCATGCCGCCGCTGGTGGCGCAGGCCGTCACGTGGCGCGGCTCCGAGTCCAGCAGGAAGCGCAGGGTGTCGACATCGTGCACGAACATGTCGAGCGTGACGCCGCCCGACTCCGGCGCGTCCAGGCGCCAGCCGCGCAGGTGCTGCGGCAGGTTGTTCGCGTGCAGCACGCGGCAATACAGGGGCTGGCCGATCTCGCCCGCGCGTATCAGCTCGCGCACCTTGCCGTGGCTGGCGGCGTTGCGCAGGTGGTGGTTAATCCCCAGCACCACGCCCGCTTCAACGCAGCCGTCCACCATGCGGCGGGCGTCGTCCAGGTTCAGCGCCAGCGGCTTCTCGCACAGCACGTGCTTGCCGGCGCCCGCCGCCTGCAAGGTTTGCGCCATGTGCAACTCGTTGGTGGTGCTGATGTACACGGCGTCCGCGCCCGGATGGGCCAATGCCGCATCCAGGTCCGTGTAGCTGGCGCCGATGCCGAACTGCGCGGCAAAGGCGGCGCCGCGCGCGGCGTCCCGGCTGACCACGGCCAGCACTTCCGCGTCGCCCTGCTGGCGGATCGCGTCGACCATCCATTCGCGCGCCACGGTGCTGGCGCCAACCAAAATCCATCCGATCTTCTTCATTCGATTCTCCCGTTAAAAAGTGTGGCGCAGGCCGAGGTTCCAGGCCTGGTTGCCGGTGCCGTTGTCGGTGGCGTTGCCCACCACATAGGCGGCGCCGTTGCGGTTGTCGATATGCGCGTAGGCGGCATACAAGGTGCTGCGCTTCGACAGCGCATAGGTGTAGCCGATGCCGACCTGGGAAGCGTCGCCGTTGGCGGCGCGCCGGTCGTCGCGCCGTACGTACGAGAACAGGACGCGGTGCGGGCCCACCGGCAAGGTGGCGCCCAGCATCAGGTCCGCGCTGTCGACCGTGGTGGCGGCGCCCGCCGTGCTCCTGCTGAAGGCGACGGCACCATGCGCCTTGAGCACGCCAAAGTCCCAGGTGGCGCCCAACACCGTGTTGCGCGCCCTGCCCGCCACCTGCGCGCTGGATATGGTGTTGGCATCCTGGTGCGCCAGGCGCACGTACAGCGGCCCGCTGGCATAGGTGGCCGCAGCGCCCGTGTAGCGCCTGGCCGCCGCGTCACCGGGCACTTCGCCGAAGCCGTACGCCAGTTCTCCTGAAAGGCCGCCGCGCACGGGCGAGCTGTAGGTGATGCTGTTGTCGACCCGGCTGATGTAGCCGGCCGTGAAGACATTGCTCATCCTGCCAGCAAAACCCAGGTAAAACGGGTCCAGCGCCCCCAGGCTGCTATCGATGAAGGTGTACTGGCGGCCCAGCCGCAGCGTGCCAGCCGCGCCGCCCAGGCCGACGAAGGCCTGGCGCCCGAACAGCAGGCCGCCCTGGGCCGAAGCGCCCGTGTCGGCCAGGATGCCCGCATCCATCGTAAACAGCGCCGTCATGCCGCCGCCCAGGTCTTCGCTGCCCTTGAAACCGAGCCGCGAGCCGTTGGCGATGCCGCTCGTCAGCTTGAGCACCCTGCCCCCGGGGCCACCGCTCTCGGACACCACGCCCATGTCCATGATGCCGTACACGGCCACGTTCGACTGCGCGCAACACAGGCCGCTGCCGGCGCCAATGATCATTGCCCCTACTACCTTCTTCTTCATGTCTTGCCCTGTCTATCTTCTTGTGAAAACTGTTCCTAGCTCACCAGATGGCGCGGACGCTCGTCGCGCAAGCCTGCCAGCAGGTTGTCCACGGCCTGCTGCGCCATGGCGTAGCGCGTTTCGTGCGTGGCCGAGCCGATGTGCGGCAGCGCCACCACGTTGGCCATGCCCGGCAGCGGATTGTCCGGCGCCAGCGGTTCGCGCTCGAACACGTCGAGACCGGCGCCGTGGATGGTGCCCTGCTGCAGCGCCTCGATCAGCGCCGCCTCGTCGACGATGCGCCCGCGCGAACCGTTGATGAAGATGGCGCCGGGGCGCATCAGCGCGAACTCGCGCCGGCCCATCATGCGTTCCGTCTGCGCCGTCAGCGGCAGCACCACGCAGACGAAGTCCGACCCGGCCAGCAAGTCGTCGAGCGCCACCTGGCGCGCGCCCAGCGCTGCCTCCACCTCGGGCACCGCTTCACCGTTCACGTACAGCACCTGCATGCCGAAGCCCAGCGCGGCGCGGCGGGCGACGGCTCGGCCGATGCGGCCCATGCCCAGCATGCCGATGGTCTTGCCATGCACGTTGACGCCGTACTGGCTTTCGCCCACGCTGCGCGTCCAGCGTCCCGCCTTGACGAATTCGGCCAGTTCGACGACGCGCCGCGCGCTGGCGAGGATCAGCGCGAAGATCGTGTCCGCCGTCGTTTCCGTCAGCACGTCGGGCGTATTGGCCAGCAAGATGCCCCGTTCGCGCAGGTAATCCACGTCGAACTGGTCGACACCCACGGAAATGGTGGAAATGATGCGCAGGTCAAAGGCCGGATCCAGCAGTTCGCGGTCCAGGCGCACGCTGGCGCCCAGCAAGCCGTGCGCGCCGCGGATGGCGGCCGCGAACGCGGCGCGGTTGCCCGCATCGATCGCCTCAAAATACGTCACCTCGCATTCGGCGCGCAGGCGCGCCAGCAGCGGCTCGGCCAGCTTTTTATACACAACCACATGTTTTTTCACGAGTTTTCCCCTGTTCGGTTCAAGATGGGACCAGCGCGTCGAGCTGGGCGCGGGTCGGCAAACCTTCCATGTCGCCGGCCACCTGGATGGCGAAGGCGCCGACCCGGTTGCCGCGCCCTACCGCCTGCGCCAGCGGCAAGCCCTCCAGCAATGCGCTGACCAGGCCGGCCGCGAAGCCGTCGCCGGCGCCCACCGTGTCGACCACGTTGGCCACGCGCTCGCCCGGCACCATGCCGCTGTCGCCATCGGCCGTGCGGTAATAGGCACCCTCGGCGCCCAGCTTGATGACCACCAGCCGCGCACCCTGCTGCAGATAAAAGCCGGCGATGTCGTGCGGCAGGTCGTGGCCGGTGAGGATTTTCCCCTCCCCCAGGCCGGGCAGCACCCAGTCCGCCTTGGCGGCGAGGCGGTTGATATGTTCGACCATCACGGCTTGCGACGGCCACAGCGAGGGCCGCAGATTCGGGTCGAACGACACGCTCCGGCCGTTGGCCCGCATGAAGTCGAGGGCCTGGCCGGCGAACGCCAGGCTGGTCCCGGACAGCGCGGCGGCCACGCCCGTGGCGTGCAGGTGGCGCGCGGACAAGAAATAGGCGGGGTCGAAGTGCTCGGGCGCCAGCCGGCTGGCGGCGGAACCCTTGCGGAAGTATTCGACCAGCGGATCGGCGCCGTTCTCGGCCTTCTCCTTGAGCAGGAAGGCGCTGGACTGGCCGGCGACGGTGACGACCCGGCTGCAATCGACGCCTTCGGCCTGCACGCTGGCGCGGATGAAGCGGCCGAACGAGTCGTCGCCCACCCGGCTCAGCCAGCCGACCTTCAAGCCCAGGCGCGCCAGGCCGATGGCGACATTCGTCTCGGCGCCGGCCAGGCGGCGCGTGAAATGCGCCACGGCCGCCAGATCGCCCGTTTCCTCGGCAACGAACATCGCCATCGCCTCGCCGTAGGTGACGACATCGAGCGCGTGCTCCCCTTGCAGCATTTCGTGTTTGATCATGCGGCCTCCAGGATTTGAATGTAGCGACCCGTTTCGGCCACCAGGTCGGCGCCCTCGAGCGGGAATTCGATGGCCCGCTGCACGCCCGGCGCAAAGTGCGCGAAGACAGCGCGCCAGGCCGGATCGGCCTCGGAAACGGCGCAGGCGGACAACCTTCCCCCGTCGTCAAGGACAGCCTTGCAGTGCACATAGCGCACGTACGGCGCCAGCAGGCGCGCCGCCTGCTGCGCATCCTCGCCCACCCAGCGCCAGTTGCCGATGTCAAAGGTCAGCCCCACCGGCAGCCCGCCTTCGCGCGCCGCCGCCAGGAAGCGCGCCATCGTCGCCAGCTTGCCGCCGTGGGCCGTCTGGTCGTTTTCCACCAGCAGCGCCACGGGCGCGGCCGCCAACAAAGCGTTCAAGGCCTGCAGCTCGGGCGCGGCCGGGTAATGACCGAGCGACACCTTCAGGTAGCGCGCGCCCAGGCGCGCCGCCTCGTCCAGCATCTGCTGCAGCAGCTCGTGCTGCAGCAATCCGTCCGCGCCCCACAATTCGATGGGCGTGGAATACACGCAGTACAGGCCGCGCGCGGCCACCGCCGCGCCCATGCGCGCCAGGTCCGGCAAGTCGGACGTAAACAATTCGCGGCGGATCTCGATGCCGGCGCCGCCCGCATCGGCCACCACGTCGATGAAATGGCTTTGCCCCAATTGCCGTACCCTGCTTGCGCCATAGGCCGACGCCGCCACCAGGACGGGGCTCACTTGATCGCTCCCGCGCCGACGAACTGGCGCGCTTCGGGCGTTTGCGGGTTGCTGAAGAAGGCCTCCGAAGGCCCGCTCTCCCACACCGTTCCCTGGTGCATGAAGACGGTGACATCGGCCATGCGCCGCGCGAACTCCATCTCGTGCGTCACCAGCAGCATCGTCATGCCGGCCTGCGCCAGCTCTTCCATCACCTTCAGCACTTCCTGCGTCAGCTCGGGGTCGAGCGCCGACGTCACTTCGTCGAACAGCATCACTTGCGGCTCCATCGCCAGCGAACGGGCGATCGCCACGCGCTGCTGCTGGCCGCCCGACAGCTGCTCGGGATAGGCTTCGCGCTTGTGGTCCAAGCCCACCTGCTTGAGCACGCGCAGCGCCGTGGCGCGGCCCTGGGCGTCGGGCACTTTCTTGACGATGCGCGGCGCCAGCATGACGTTTTCTTCCACGGTCAGGTGGGGGAACAGGTTGTAGCTCTGGAAGACCATGCCGACATCCTTGCGCAAGTCGAGCAGATGCTCCTGGCGCGCCGTCAGCGTATGGCCGGCCACGACGATGCTGCCGCTGTCGATGGTTTCCAGGCCGTTGATACAGCGCAGCATGGTGCTCTTGCCGGAGCCGCTGCGGCCGATCACGGCGATCACCTGGCCCCGCTCGACGGCGAATGACACGCCCTTGAGCACATGGTTGGCGCCGAAGCTCTTGCTGATATGGTCGATTTCAACGATGGGCATGGAATTTCCTTTCCAGTGAATGGCTGTAGCGCGACAGCGGATAGCACAGCGCGAAGTAGATCAGGGCGACGACGGGGAAGACGATGAAAGGCAGGAAGGTCGCGTTGCTGACCAGTTGCCCTGCCCGCGTCAGTTCCACCACGCCGATGATCGAGGTGATCGAAGTGTTCTTGATGATCTGCACCATGAAGCCCACCGTCGGCGGCAGCGAATGGCGCAGCGCCTGCGGCAGGATGACGTAGCGCAGCTGCTGGTAGCGGTTCAGCGCCAGCGCGGCCGATGCTTCCCACTGCTGCCGCTGCACGCCTTCGATGCAGCCGCGCCAGATCTCGCCCAGGTAGGCGCTGGCAAAGATCGTCATCGCCGCCCCCGCCGCGATGATCGGCGACAGCTTGTAGCCGAACAGGGCCAGGCCGTAATAGGTGAGAAACAGCACGATCAGCACGGGCGTGCCCTGGATCAGCTGGATGTACAGGGCGCTGATGCAGCGCAGGACGGGACTGCGCGCCGTGCGCAGCAGCGCCACGGCGAAGCCGGCGATGCCGCCCGTGATGAAGACGATCAGCGACAGGCCGATGGTCCAGCGCGTGGCCTCGAGCAGGAATTGCAGGTTATCCCAGGAAAAGTCACTGATCATGTCATGCTCCCATGCGCACCGCGCCCAGACGGCGGCGGCGTTTGAAGACGATCTGGCCCAGCACCCAGAAACCGAAGCGGAACAGCAGGGCCAGCAGGATGTACAGCACCATCACGACGATGTAGATCTCGAAGCTGCGGAAGGTTTCCGCGTCGAGCAGGTGGGCAGCGGCGGTCAGCTCTTCGGCGGAAATGGCCGACACGACGCTCGAGGCAAGCATCATCAGCGTGAACTGGCTGGCCAGCGCCGGATACACTTTTTCCAGCGCCGGCAGCAGCACCACGTGGCGCATCACCTGCCAGCGCGTCATGCCCAGCGCCTGCGCCGCTTCCAGCTGCGACGGATGCACGGCGCCGATACCGGCGCGCACGATTTCCGCCGCATAGGCGCCCAGGTTGACCGTCATGGCGACCAGCGCGGCGCCGTTCGCGTCGAGCTGCAGGCCCAGCGACGGCAAGCCGAAGTAAATGATGAACAGCTGCACCAGGAACGGCGTGCTGCGGATGATCTCGACATAGGCGCGCACGGCCGCGCGGGCATAGGCGGGACCATTCTTCAGGATGACGGCGGCGCAGACGCCCACCGCCAGCCCCAGCACCATAGCCAAGGCGCTCAGGCGTATCGTCAGCGCCGCCCCCCACAACAGGCGGTCCAGCGATTGCATGACGAGTTCGAAATGAAATTCATACGGCATACTCAACTCCTTTTCTACGTGCGCATCCCCGGCGACGCCACCATCGCGGCGCGCCGTGCGGACAAACACTCTCCCTGTGCGGGTGGCGGTATCAGAAGGTCGGCAGCGCTGGCAGCGGCGCGCCGCTCCACTTGCGCGCGATGGCGTCGAGTTCGCCGTTCAGCTTGACGTAGTAGATGAAGTTGTTGAGCCACTGGTGCAGCTCGAAGTCGCCGCGGCGCACCGCCATCGAGTTCGGCTGCAGCGAGTAGGCGAAGCGGACCTCGATCTTGCCCGCGCCGCGCGTCTTGATGATGTCGAGCGCCATCGTGCTGGGGATCGAGACGGCATCGACCTGCTTGCTGAGCAAGGCCTGGGTAACGGTGGCATCATCCTCGAAACGCACGATGCTGGTGCCGGGCGGCGCCATGCGGCTCAGCGCCGTGTCATTCGTGGTGCCGCGCGTCACGCCCACCTTCTTGCCTTTCAGGTCAGCCAGGGCCTTGAGTTTACCGCCGACCGGCGCGACGATCGCCAACTCAAACGCGCTGTAGGGCATGGTAAACATCAGTGTCTTGGCCCGCTCCGGCGTGGGCGCCAGGGTCGCCACGAGAAAATCGACCTTGCCAGATTCCAGCGACGGCACGCGCGACGGCGCCGTCAGGGGCACCACTTCCACGGGCAGGTTCAGGTATTTGCCGATCAGGTTGGCGACGTCGACGTCATAGCCGACGGGCACGCCCTTGGCGTCGATGCTGCCAAACGGCGGCGTGCCGCTGACCACGCCGATGGTCAGCTTGCCTTTCTTGATCAGGTCGCCAAGCGTCTGGGCGCCGGCGTCGGCGGCCGCGCCCAGGGCGCACGTGGCTGCCAGTGCGCAAGCCAGTATTTTCGAATAGAACAGTGTGGTCATCTTCATGTTTCCGTCTCCTGTGATCCCGGTACCGGCCTCGTCGAGGCGCTTCCGGGAATATTGTCAAATGGACGATTCAGATCGTCTCTTGCCGTGTTGTACCAACCTCCTGCCATTGCCCTGCCTTGCCGATTCATGCCCCTTTCCAGTGAAAACACCTTTTATGAAACCGGTTCCATTGCTTACCAAAAAAAAGGGCAAACGCCCTCTTCCCGTCAATCGCCGTCCTTGCGCACTTCGCTACCCTGGGTAGAATTGCGCACAATCAGCTTGCCTGGCAACAGCACCTCGCGCGGCGGGCACTGATCGCCCTGCAGGCGCGACAGCATGCACGTCATCGCGGAAAAGCCGATTTCATAGGTCTGCTGCTCGATCGTGCTCAGGCCAGCCAGCGGCGACCATGGCAATTCGTCAAAGCCCAGCAAGCCCACGTCTTGCGGCATGCGCAATGCAAGGCGTTGCAGCATCAGCGCCAGTTCCAGCGCGACCATGCCGTTCGATGCCAGCAGCGCCACGCGGCGGCCGCGCCATTGCGCCAGGCATAGACGCACCTGCGCGTCGATGGAAGGCCGGTCGTCCAGGTCCACCGCCAGCACTTCGCCCACGCAGCCCGGATGCTCGGCCATCACGGACTGGAAACCGTCGGCGCGCATCAGGCGCGAACTGACCCCGGTCAAGGGCGGCGCGACAAAGGCGATGGCGTCGAAACCCTGCCCGATCAGATGCGCCGTGGCCAGCCGGCCAGCCTGCACATTGTCCAGGCCCACCAGGTCGAAATCGACGCCTTCGATGCGGCGGTCGACCAGCACGATGGGCATGCCCGCCTGCTGCAAGTCGGACGACTCGATATTGCGCCCCTGCGTGTTGACGATCAGCCCTTCCACGCTGTACGAGCGCAGCGCGGCAAGCGACTGGCGCTCGCGCAGTTCGTCATTGCCGGTATTACACAGAATCAAGGTATAGCCATGCTGCTGGCAAGCCGCCTCCACGCCTTGCAGCACGGCCACCGTGTAGGGATTGAGCATGTCCGCCACGACCATGCCGATCAGGCGCGTGCGTCCGCGCTTGAGGCCGCGCGCCATCTGGTTCGGCTGATAGCCGAGGCGCGCGATGGTGCTGGTGATCTGCTGGCGGATGTTCTCGGACAGGGCATCGAGTTCGCCGCCGAGAAAGCGCGACACGCTCGTCTTCGACACGCCCGCCTCGCGCGCCACCTGGGCGATGGTCACGGGCCGGGCCGGCTCGCCGGAGACTGTTTTTTTGCTGCCGCGTACTGAATCCAAGGTTGCTCTCCACTGCCTGTTGATATGCATATTTTTATTTTGGAACCGGTTCCAAAGATAGCACCCACGAATCGATGACGCAAGCGATTTGATTGCCTGTGGCGGCGAAGGAACACGATGGGGGCATGGCTGGGAACGCGGATGAAAGGCGCCGCCCTCCCCTTGCACACGCAGGGGGCGGGCGGCGCTGCTTGAAAAACGACTTACTGGACCACGGTATAGCAAGGCACGTATGCCGTGCCCGCCAGTTTCATGCGGTGCTGCGCCACGAAGGAAGCGAGCAGCGCGTCCATCGGGCCGGCGATGGATTTGTCGCCGTGGATCTCAAAGTTGCCGTGCTCTTCGATCGAGCGGATGCCGTCATCCTTGACGTTGCCCGCCACCACGCCCGAGAACGCGCGGCGCAGCTGGGCCGCCAGCAAGTGCGTGGGCTGGTTCTTGTGCAGGCTCAGGTTGCGCATGTTTTCATGCGTGGGCTGGAACGGCTTCTGGAATTCGTGGTCGATCTTCAGCAGCCAATTGAAGTAATACGCGTCGCTGTGCGCCTTGCGGAATTCGCGCACCTGGCGTATGCCTTCGAGCATTTCGCGCGCCACCAGTTCCGGGTCGTCGATGATGATCTTGTAGCGCTGCTGCGCTTCCGGGCCCAGGGTGTCGCTGATGAACTGGTTGATCTGCACGAAGTACTCGCGCGAGGTTTCCGGGCCCGTGAAGATCAGCGGGAAAGGAATCTCGGCATTGTCCGGGTGCAGCAGGATGCCGAGGATATACAAAATCTCTTCGGCCGTGCCGGCGCCGCCGGGGAATACGACGATGCCGTGGCCCGCGCGCACGAACGCTTCCAGGCGCTTTTCGATGTCCGGCATGATGACGAGGTCATTGACGATGGGGTTCGGCGATTCGGCCGCGATGATGCCCGGCTCGGTGATGCCCAGATAGCGGCCATTGTGCAGGCGCTGCTTGGCGTGGCCGATGGTGGCGCCCTTCATGGGGCCCTTCATGGCGCCGGGGCCGCAACCGGTGCAGATATCGAGGCCGCGCAAGCCCAGCTGGTAGCCCACTTCCTTCGAATAATTGTATTCGGCGCGGTTGATCGAGTGGCCGCCCCAGCACACGACCAGGTTCGGGTTGAGCTGGGTTTGCAGCACGTTGGCATTGCGCAGGATGTGGAAGACGGCGTCCGTCACGCCTTCCGTGCTCTGCAAGTCGAATTTCGGGTTGCCCGTGACTTCATCGCTGACGAAGATGATGTCGCGCAGCACGGCAAACAGGTGCTCGTGGATGCCCTTGATCATCTTGCCGTCGACAAAGGCGATGGCCGGCGCGCCCTTGATGTCGAGCTTGATGCCGCGCTCGCGCTGGATGATGGAGATTTCAAACGACTGGTAGCGCTCCAGCAGGGCGCGGCCATCGTCGATGGTGCTGCCGCAATTGAGCACTGCCAGCGCGCAGCGGCGGAAAGTGTTGTACAGGCCGCCCTGGCTGGTGTCGAGCAGTTTGTTGACTTCAGTCTTGGAGAGCACGTCCAGGCGGCCTTCCGGTGAAACCAGAGTATCGATAACGTCGTGTTCCATAATGCGAAAAATCCCTTTAAAAATCGATGCTCGAAGGTCTTGCAGCCTTAATATACGACAAGTCAGGCAAGTTGTGCTGTGCCGCCGCAAAATCGCCCGGGCCGCCCTTGCCTGCAAACCGGTTTGACTAATATGAAACAGTCATTCTTGCTAATGCGAATCGAAATCTTCGCTCAGCGCAATTTGTAGATTAGAATGCCAGCCTATTGGAATTCCCGTGCGTGAGGTTCTTCATGAGAGTCCCCGCCGCCCGCAGGCTTCCATAAGTTCGTTGTATCGATTGACTATAATAATTTTTCAGGAGGAACCGCATGAGCGGTGCGACTACGCCCAACAAGGAAGCCGTTATTCCCGAGTTCAAGCAGATTATGGGCCATCCAAGCCCATTGTGGATGTTGTTCATGACTGAATTCTGGGAACGCTTCGCGTTCTACGGAGTTCGCTGGGCGCTGGTACTGTACATCGTTGCCCAGTTCCACGGCGGCGACGGTTCGGGACAGGCTGCGGCCAACCTTACCTATGGTTCCTTCCTCGCGCTGGTGTACGCCGGCGCCCTGTTCGGCGGCTACATCGCCGACCGGGTCATCGGTTACCAGCGCTCCATCCTGCTGGGCGCCGTCTTCATGGCTGCCGGCCTGTTCTGCATCTCGGTACCGAACCAGGACATCTTCAACCTGGGCCTGGCCACCATGATCGTCGGTAACGGCATGTTCAAGCCAAACATCTCGACCATGGTCGGCAAGCTGTACACGACAGCCGATCCGCGCCGCGACAGTGGCTTCACGATCTTCTACATGGGTATCAACATGGGCGCCATGGTTGCCCCTGTCTTCACCCAGTGGCTGGCCGAGTCGATCTTCGGCACCAGCGCCATGCCTTCGTACAAGATGGTCTTCATGGCGTCCGGTTTCGGCATGCTGATCAGCCTGGTATGGTTCGCCATCGGCCGCCGCGCCCTGAAGGGCATCGGCGCTCCGGAAGCCGGCGCAGGCAACCCGATGCGCGTCATCTGGGTGGCCGTCGGCTCCCTGTGCGTGATCCCGCTCGTGTACTTCCTGCTGACCGTCGGCGCTGAAAAGCTGCAAATCGTCCTGACCGCGCTGTTCATCGGCCTGGCCGTGATGCTGATGATCGAAGGCATACGCAACGGTAAAGTGGCGCGTGACCGCGTTATCGCCATGCTGCTGATCTTTGTCTTCAACATCCTGTTCTGGATGTTCTTCGAACAGGCAGGCAGCTCGTTTACCTTCCTGGCTGACAAGATCGTCAACCGCGACCTGGGCTTCTGGATCTTCCCGACGGCCTACTTCCAGACCGTCAACTCGGTCGCCATCATCGTCTTCGCGCCGATCATCGCCGCCGTCTGGGTCTTCCTGGCGCGCCACAACGTCAATCCTTCGATCCCGCGCAAATTCGGCCTGGGCTTGCTGGGCAATGCCCTGGCCTTCGGTTTGCTGATCTTCGCTCTGTCGAGCCTGGTTGGCGCCGATAACAAGATCCCGTTCTGGACGCTGGCCACCGTGTACGTGCTGCAATCGATCGGCGAGCTGTGCCTGTCGCCTATCGGCCTGTCGATGGTCACCAAGCTGGCGCCAGTGCGTCTGGTCGGCCTGGGCATGGGCGGCTGGTTCCTGTCGACCGGTATCGGCAACAACCTGTCGGGCATCTTCGCCAGCCACGTCAGCGGCGAAAGCGGCATGTCGGTGCAATCGGCACTGTCCGGCTACACCTTCGGCTTCTGGTCCCTGCTGGGCGCCGGCGTCGTGCTGTTCCTGATCGCACCGCTGATCAACAAACTGATGCACGGCGTGAAGTAAGTTTTCTGCCATAGCTGACAACGGCGGCCTGCGGGCCGCCGTTTTTCATTCCGGCGCCGTTTTTTGCATTGCCTGGCGGTACAATACCGCCAGGGCCAGCGGCCATCCACCCACATTACTGAAAAATCCCATGTCCAGCATCTCCACCACCTCGCCCCTCTCCGACGACGAATACGCCGAACTCGACACCCTGCTGGCCGCGCCTGCGCTGGCCGGTCGTGCCATGGACGTGTCGATGCTGGAAGGTTTTCTCACGGCCGTCGCCCTGAGCCCGAAACCGATCACACCGGAACAATGGCTGCCCTGGGTCTGGGACAAGGCTGCCGGCAGCGCCTTGCCGGCACAGGTCGAAGCCAGCGAACGGGCGGCCAGCCTGGCGCAGCGCCACCATGCCTACATGGTCGAATGGCTGGCGAAAGACCCGGACAGTTTCGAGCCCATCTACGTATGCGGCCCCGAATGGAGCGTGCCCGCCTGGTGCGCCGGTTTTGTCCTTGGCACCAGCCTGGACAAGCCCCAGTGGGCGGCCCTGGCCGTCAGCCACCCGCAATACCTGGCGCCGTTCCAGCACCTGGCCACGGCCGGCGAACTCGATGACGATGCGGCCGAAACGGCCATGGATGGCGTGATTCCTTCCGTGATCGCCATCAACGCGGCCTGGGCGCGCCAGCGCCACCTGAAAAGCCAGGCTCACAGCCAGCCCGGCGCCACCGTCCTGCGCGAAGTGCCGAAGACGGGCCGCAACGACCCGTGCCACTGCGGCAGCGGCAAAAAGTACAAGAAATGCTGCGCCGACGCCGATAGCGCGGCCAGCCAAGGCTAAGGCGACGCCAGCTTGCGCCAGCTGCTGACGGCCATCCTGCGCTTCCTGCTGCGCCACGCGCTGCAGTTCGCCCTGTTCATCGTCATCCTGCTGGCCGGACGCTTGCTGCTGGCCGAATGGCGCGCCTACAGCGCCAGCAGCGAGACCATCGCCGCGCTCAGGCTGGCCGCCGACGGCGCCGACAAGCATGGCGCTGGCCTGGCCGCCGCGGCCACGGCGCGCGTCAACGCCCTGCAAAAAACCTCACAAACGGCCATCACGGCCCGCCTGGCGCAAGTCCAGGCGCAGTTGACGGCCTTGCGCGCGCGGCAGCGGCCATCGCTGTTTACCCTGCCCCTGCCCGATACGAACACACTGGCCCTGCACGCGCAGGAGGAAGCCGCGCGCCGCGTGGAGATCGAAGTACTGGTGCAGGAAGCCCGTTATCTGACCGCCCTGCAAGCGGCCCTGAGCGGCGAAGATGCGCGGCAGACGCTGGCGCGCCTGCACGCGGCACACGTGAGCGCGTATGCGGCGCTGCAGCACAACCTGCGCCAGCGCCGGGAACTGGAAGCGCGGCACCCGCTGGCGGCCCGCCTGCCCGGCAGCGACGCTTACGCGCAGCTGTCGCTGCTTGAAGCGCAAGGCCAGCGCCTGCGCGAGATCAATCTGCAAGCCTACCAGGCCTGGACAGCGCAGCGCGCGCGCACCGGCAACGCCACGACCGCCGCCCGCCCCGCCCCATTTGCCATCGACGAGCCAGCGCTGGCCGGCGCGCTGGCGCCCGTGCAAAAGGCCATCGCAGCGGGCGAAGGACAACTGGCGCGCAACTGGATCGCCCGCTGGCGCGCCCCCGTCTTGGACGTGGCGCCCACGGCCGCCCTGCTGGTGCTGTCGGCCATCCTGCTGCCCGTCGCCATCAAGGCTTTCTTTTACTTCGTGCTGGCGCCTGTCGCTTCCCGTTTGCCGCCGCTGTCGATCGCGCGCGAACTGCAGCTGAATGGCAGCTCCCTGCCCCTGCCGCCGCATGGCGAATCGCGCATCTCCGCCGTGTCGCAGGCATTACAGCTAAAACCTGGGCAGCAGATGCTGATCCATCCCGAATACCTGCAATCGTCGCCCGTCAGCAGCACCAAGCGCACGCAGTGGCTGCTGGACTGGCGCTTCCCGTTCACCAGCCTGGCCGCCGGCATGGTGGCGCTGACGCGGCTGGAAAGCGAAACGACGGCATCCGTGACGATTTCCGCCAGCGACGACCCGCTGCTGGAAGTGGCCGTCGTCCACCTGCCTGCCGGCAGCGCTCTCGTGTTCCAGCCACGGGGACTGGTCGGTTTGATCACCGATGCGGGCCAGCCTTTGGCGATCAGCAGCCACTGGCGCCTGGGCAGTCTACACGCCTGGCTCACCCTGCAGCTGCGCTTCATCGTCTTTCGCGGCCCCGTCACCCTGATCGTGCGCGGCTGCCGCGGCGTGCGCCTGGAACGGGCCGGCCAGGGCCGCTCCATCAGCCAGTCCGCCACCCTGGGTTTTACCACCGACGTGCTGTATTCGACCCTGCGCAGCGAAACCTTCATCCCCTACCTGCGCGGCCAGCAAGCGTTGCTCAACGACCGCTTCGACGGCGACAACGGCGTCTACCTGTACGAAGAAACCCCGCGCCACGGCAAGCAGCCGGGCAAGGTGGGCAGCTGGTTCGAGGGTTTTACGGACGCCATATTGAAAGTGTTCGGCATCTAGCCGAGGAAACCATATGAACGACTTCCTGTTTGCCGATTTTCTCGAGGACCAGGCCGCGTATGCGGCGGCAGAGGCCTGGTGGCAGGCACGCCTGGCCTTCCTCGACGGGCAGTGCACGGCTTATCTGCGCACCGCGTTTGCCAATGGCCAGCCGTTCCATGACGGCAATCCCATCGTCAACCTGGCGGACAGGAACGCCGGCAAGGCGGCGCGCATCGTGCAGCAATGCCCGCATGAATGCGGCCACGGCTACACGAGCTTCGAGCAAGCCATCGAGCTGGCCGGCAGCGATGGGCAGCTTCCGGCGCAGGAAAAGATCATCGTGCTGACCTTGACGCGGGAGACGGCGCAGCGCGCCGAAGATGAATTGCGGGCCTGGTTTGCGCCAGCGTAGGGCTGCCTGCTACGCCGCAATCGAATGCGACACCGTCAGCCACTCGCCCGGCTGCAGATTCGCCGCCGCCTCGCGCGTGGCCAGCACGCTGTCCGGGTCCAGGTCGGAGCGTTTCAGCTTGTAGGAATAGGCGAAATCGTCGGCATCGAATGCCTGTCCCGCCTTGACGTAGTACTTGAAGCCGACAAAGGAGTCGGGATTGGTGACGACCGAGTACTCAAGCGTGACATTGTTCATGGCGGGCCTCGTCAACGGTGGTGAGGCATCCATTATGCGTCAATTCCGGCGGCAGCGATGCGACGACAAAACCTTGCGGCAAGTCAATCGGCATAGCAGCTGCCAGCGCTACAGTAGCCGGAGCCAACCACCACGCCATCGCTGCCATGCGCACCTTGCTCACGAAGATCCGGAATACACTGGCGCCGCAGGCGAGCCTGCCGGCAGCGGCGCGCATGGAGCGCCTGTCGGACCGGCGCGGCTTGCCTGCCTTCGACCCCGGCCCGCAAGCCGTCGTCAAGGCCTGCACGGCCTGGCTATGCGCAGCGCAGGACAATTCCAGATCAAACGACGGCGGCGTCGCGCGCGACTACAGCCTGCTGACAGGCTGGTCGAGCTCCTACCCGGAAACCACCGGCTACATCATCCCCACCCTCATCGCCCTGGCGCAGCGCACGGGCGACGAGGGTGGGGATGATGCGCTGCACGGACGCGCGCGGCGTATGCTCGACTGGTGCGTGGCCATCCAGTTCCCGGAAGGCGGTTACCAGGGCGGGAAGATCGATTCCACGCCGCGCGTGCCCGTCACCTTCAACACGGGCCAGATCCTGCTTGGCCTGGCCGCCGGCGTGCAAGCGTACGGCGCGGCATACCAGGACGCCATGCACCGCGCGGCAAGGTGGCTGCGCGACAGCCAGGATGCCGATGGCTGCTGGCGCCGGCATCCGACCCCGTTCGCCAGCGCCGGCGACAAGGCCTATGAAACGCACGTGGCGTGGGGACTGTTCGAAGCGGACCGCGTCGCGCCGGGCCACGGTTATGGTGCGGCCGGCCTGCGCCAGGTCGACTGGGCGCTGACCAAACAGCGTCCCAACGGCTGGTTCGCCTCGAATTGCCTGGACAACCCGCTGCTGCCCCTGACCCATACCATCGGCTACGCCTTGCGCGGCCTGCTCGAAGCGCACCGCTTTTCGGCGCGCGCCGACCTGCTGGACGCCGCCGCGCGCACCGGAACGAGCGTCGCCAGGGCCGTGGCGGCCGACGGCCACCTGGCCGGCCGCCTCGGTCCCGACTTCCAGCCAGGGGCTAGCTACGCCTGCCTCACGGGTTCCGCGCAAAACGCGCATTGTCTGTTCCTGCTGTACCAGATCACGGGCGAACGGCGCTACCTCGATGCGGCGCGCCGCCTGAATAGTTTCGTGCGGCGCTCGGTCAGCATCGACGGTCCCGCGCACGCGCGCGGCGGCGTCAAGGGCTCGTTTCCCGTCGATGGCGATTACGGTACCTGGGCTTACCTGAACTGGGCCGCCAAATTCTGCATCGATGCCAACCTGCTGGAAATGGACATCGGCGATGCTTGAACATGCAAGAAACGCCATCCACGCCGCGCTGGAAGCATGGCGCCGCGCCGCCAGCGCCCGGCATGTGCGCCACAGCGCGCCCCACGTGACGCGCCCGGGGTTGGCCGCCGGCCTGGCGCGGCTCGGCGTGGCGCCAGGCGATACGCTGTTCGTGCATTCATCGCTGAAAAGCCTCGGCTACGTGGAAGGCGGCGCGCTGGCCGTGATAGGCGCCCTGCAGGACGCCGTCGGCCCGCAAGGCACCCTGCTGCTGCCCACCTACTATCTGCCGGGCGGCACGCTGCGCGCCGCCTGCGCCATGCCAGGCTATGTATTCGACCCGCGCCGCCATGGCACGCACATGGGGCGCTTGCCGGAAGCCTTCCTGGCCAGCGATGCGATCCATCGCAGCATCCACCCAACCCACTCCGTGTCCGCGTGGGGCCGCCATGCCTCCGAGCTCACCGAGGCGCATCACCGCGCGCCCTCGATCTTCGGCATGGGTTCTCCCTGGCAGCGTTTCATCGCCTGCGACCACGCAAAAGTCCTGGGCCTCGGCATTTCCATGGGACCGGTGACGTTCTATCACGCGCTGGAAGACGCCATGGGCGACGCCTTTCCCGTGCCCGTATGGGAAGACGATACAAAGCTGCTGGCTTGCCTGGACCACGCGGGCCGTCGCTGGGAAGTGCCCGTGCGCCCTTTCGAGCCGGCAGTCGCGCAGCGCCGCATCGACCAGCCCGGCCGCGGCGACCTGCGTGATTACTTTCACCGGGAATTTGATGCCGCCGGCCTGCGCGTCAACGGGCAAGTGGGCGATGCTGCGTCGTGGTGCATTCCGGCGCAGGCGTTCTATGCGCACCTGCACCGGCTGGCCATTGAACACGTGACGATCTACGCGAGCGCGGCGCAACTGGCGGCGCGGCCCATCGGGCGCGCATAAAAAACCGCCCGGATCGTCATGACGCCGGGCGGTTTTCCTTGGGTTGGCTACAACATCAAGCCTGCGAACTGCCCGCTTTCTTCTCGCGCGCCACGATATACAGCAGCACGATGATGGCCGCATACGGCAGCAGGGACAGCGCGTCCGAGTGCAGGCCCGCGTAGAACGGGTTGCCGTGCTCGGCCCAGTCGGCCATCATCTGGTCGAAGTGCGTCAGCACGCCGGCCGTGATCGCGATGATGATGCCAGCCAGCGCACCGCCAGCGATGTAGCCGGAAGCGAGCAGCACGCCCGAACTGCGGTCGCCCGCCAGCTGGCGCTCTTCCTCGTTCAGTTTCGCGTTGTGTTCCAGCTTGTTGTTGCGGCGGTCCGCCAGCCAGCGCACCAGGCCGCCGACGAAGATCGGCAGGGTGGACGACAGCGGCAGGTACACGCCCACGGAAAACGCCAGCGACGGGATGCCGGCCATTTCCAGCACCACGGCGATCATCACGCCGAACAGCACCAGGGTCCACGGCAGCTGCTGGTCGAGGATGCCCTTGATGATGTAGGACATCAGCACGGCCTTAGGCGCATCATATTTCTTCACTTCCGAACCGTCAGGGCGCTTGCTGTAATGGCCATTGATGCCCGGATCGACCAGGTACGCCAGCTGGCCGTCTTCCTTGACAAAATACTTGCCGGCCGGGCCGCCCACGGTGTCCGTCTTTTGCCAGACTTTATACGTGTTGTGGTCCGTCTCGGCTTGCGGGCCATGCAGTTCGCCCGTCACCGTCAGCTTCGACGCATCGACCGTCAGGCCAGGCGCCACTTGCGCCGCCGGCACGTAGACGGTGCTCGCTTCGTTCAGTTTCAGCAAAATCGGGCCCAGGATCAGGGCCGACGACAGCGCGCCCGCCAGAATCGCGTACTGCTGCAGGCGCGGCGTGGCGCCCACCAGGTAGCCCGTTTTCAAGTCTTGCGAGGTGGTGCCCGCATTGCTGGCGGCGATACAGACGATGGCGCCCACCGACAGGGCCGTCACATAGTAACGCCCGCCCGTCCAGCCCATGATCAGGAAGATCAGACAGGTGAACAGCAAGGTGGCCACGGCCATGCCGGAGATCGGGTTCGACGACGAGCCGATTTCGCCCGTCAGGCGCGACGACACGGTGGCGAACAGGAAGCCGAAGACGAGGATCAGCAGCGCGCCGAGGAAATTCATGTGCAGCGGCGTGGCGAAAGTGATCACGGCGATGATGGACAAGCAGCCGATGATGACCCATTTCAGGGGGATATCCTGGTCCGTGCGCAAGGTGGAATTGATCTTGACGCCCTTGCCAATGCCCTTCAGGCCGGCCGACAGGCTGCGCCAGATCATGGGCATGGCGCGCACCAGCGAAATCAGGCCGCCGGCAGCCACGGCGCCCGCGCCGATGTACAGCACGTAGGCGCTGCGCACGTCGTCGGCGCCCATTTCGCTGATCAACTTGGTGCCTGGCGAAAGCACGGTGGTCAGGCTGTCGCCGAAGAACTTGATCATCGGGATCAGGAGCAGGTACGACAGCACGCCGCCGGCCGCCATGGTGGCGGCGATGCGCGGGCCGATGATGTAGCCCACGCCCAGGAGCTCGGGCGAGATCTCGGCGCCGATGGAGCCGCCCTTCAGCGGCGCGGCAAATTCCACGCCCGGCGTATCCTTCCAGCCCTTGAACGAGATATTGAAGACTTTATACAGCAAGCCGACGGCAAAACCGCCGAAGATGATCTTGGCGCGGCGCTTGGCGTCCAGCGCGGCAGCCGAATCCTTCTCGATGCTTTCGCCGGCGGCGATGCGCGATTCTTCCGTGGCGGCCGCCTTCAGCACCTCGGCGCACGCCGTGCCTTCGGGGAATTTGAGTTCCTTGTGCTGGTCGACGATCATGGTGCGGCGCATGGGGATCATCATCAGGATGCCCAGCAGGCCGCCGAGGATACCGACCAGCATGACGCGCGAGATTTCCAGGTCGAAGCCGAGGATCAGGATGGCGGGCATGGTCACGCCCAGGCCGAAGGCCAGCGATTCGCCGGCAGAACCGGCCGTTTGCGTGATGCTGTTTTCCAGGATCGACGAATCCTTGCCGCCCACCTTCTTGGCCAGGCCGAACAGGGTGATGGCGATCACGGCGACGGGAATCGAGGCGCTGACGGTCAGGCCCACTTTCAGCACCAGGTACAGCGAGGAGGCGCCAAAGACCATCCCCAGGATGACGCCCATGAACAGCGCTCGGAAGGTCATCTCGGGCAGCTTCGCATCGGCCGGGATGTAGGGCTTCACGACGCTCGGTGTTGCATCTTTTGCCATGGATATTTCCTTAATTTTTAAAAATAAACAGCCCGGATCGACGTCCGGGCTATTTTCTTGAAGCCGAGACTATCGCACAGCCGCGTTTCGATGAAAAGGTTTTTTGCTCCCGGTCCCCGATGCCCGCCCGCCGCCCTGCCCGCACGGGAAGCGCCGGCGCATTGGTCTATAATCGCTGCCACCGTGCCTTGCACGCTCACGTGAGACTGCCTTGACTGCCAAACGAACCGGATTCCCCTGGCCTTCCCGCCGCGCCACCGTGCGCGGCTTCATCATCGCCGGCTGCGCCGCGCTGGCCGCAGCCGTGCTGCTGGCCGCCTGGCTGTTCCTGTACGTGCGCCCCCGCCTGCCCGAACTGGACGTCATCACGGACTACCAGCCGAAGATACCGCTGCGCGTGTACACGGCCGACAATGTGCTGATCGGCGAATTCGGCGAGGAACACCGCGACTTCGTGCCGATCGCGCAAGTGCCGGAAATGATGAAAAAGGCCCTGCTGGCCATCGAGGATGGCCGCTTCTACGAACACCACGGCATCGACTTCGTGCGCGCCGGCGGCGCCGTGCTGTCGAACCTGCGCCACGGCTTCGGCCACGGCGGCGGCTCCACCATCACCATGCAGGTGGCGCGCAACTTCTTCCTGACGCGTGAAAAAGTCGCCTCGCGCAAGCTCAATGAAATCATGCTGGCCCTGAAAATCGAGGCTGCCCTGTCGAAAGACCAGATTCTCGAGCTGTACATGAACCAGATGTACCTGGGCCAGCGCTCGTTCGGCTTCGGCAGCGCGGCGCAGACGTATTTCGGCAAGCCCCTGTCCGAACTGTCGATCGCGGAAATGGCCATGCTGGCCGGCTTGCCGCAAAACCCCTCGCGCCACAACCCGATCAGCAATCCGAAAAAGGCGCACGCACGCCAGCAGCTGGTATTGAAACGCATGCGCGAACTCGATTACATCAGCGAAGGCCAGTACCGGCAGGCGCTGGCCCAGCCGCTGCATATCAATACCCGCGGCAAGCAGGGTTTCGACACGCACGCCGAATACGTGGCCGAACTGGCGCGCCAGGCCGTGTATGCCCAATACAAGGAAGACAGCTACACCAAGGGCATCAGCGTCTACACGACGATTTTGAAAGCCGACCAGGACGCGGCCTACGCCTCGACGCGCCGCAACGTCATCGCCTACGACCAGCGCCACGGCTACCGCGGCCCGGAAACCTTCATCGACATGCCGGCCGACCCCGAGCAGCGCGACGACGCCATCGATGCGGCACTGCAAAAACGCCCGGACAGCGACGGCCTGATCGCCGCCGTCGTCACGGAAGTGGTGAGCGGCAAAGTGATCGCCGACACGGGCGATGGCGACGCCAAGGCCATCACGGGCGACGGCTTGCGCTTTGCCGCCCCGGCGCTGTCCGCCAAGGCGAGCGCAGGCATCAAACTGCGCCCGGGCGCCGTAATCCGCATCACCCAGGACGCCAAGGGCAACTGGGCCATCACGCAAGTGCCGCTGGTGGCCGCCGCCTTCGTCTCGCTGGACGCGGAGACGGGCGCCTACCACGCCATGGTGGGCGGCTTCGACTACAACCTGCAAAAGTTCAACCACGTGACGCAGGCGTGGCGCCAGCCCGGTTCGGCCATGAAACCCTTCGTGTATTCGGCGGCGCTGGAAAAAGGCTTTTCGCCGGCCACCCTGATCAACGACGCGCCGCTGGAAATGCAGGCGGGCGGCAAGGTCTGGGCGCCGCAGAATGACGACTTCAAGTTCGACGGTCCCATCACCATGCGCTACGCGCTGGCGCAGTCGAAGAACGTGGCCTCGGTGCGCATCCTGCGCGCGCTGGGCGTGTCGTACACGCACGACTTCATGGAAAAATTCGGCTTCGACCCGGCCCGCCAGCCCAGCAATCTGACCATGGCGCTGGGCACGGGTTCCGTCACGCCCGTGCAGATGGCGGGCGCCTACGCCCTGTTCGCCAATGGCGGCCACCAGGTGGAACCGTATTTGATCGACCGCATCGTCGACGCCAAGGGCGCGGTGCTGATGCAGACCAAGCCGCCCGCGCCGAACGACGACAAGACCCTGGCGCTGGACCCGCGCAACGCCTTCGTGATGGACAGCATGCTGCGCGAAGTGGCGCGCACCGGCACGGGCGCGGCGGCGACGAAAAAACTGGGACGCAGCGACATCGCCGGCAAGACGGGCACCACCAGCGACGCCGTCGACGGCTGGTTCGCCGGCTATGGCGGCGGCATCGTGGCCGTGGCGTGGATGGGCTATGACGAGCCCAAGTCTCTGGGCGGACGCGAATTCGGTTCGACCCTGGCCATGCCGATCTGGATCGACTACATGCGCACGGCCCTGTCGACGCGCCCGCAAATCACGCGCGCCGTGCCGGCGGGCCTGAGCCAGGTCGATGGCGAATGGCTGTACGACGAATTCATCGACATGAACGGCGTGAAAACGCTGGATATGGATGTGGAGACGCCAACGGATCCGGCGGCAGTGCCGGAGACGGTGCCGCCAGAAACCACGAACTGATGGTAAAGGGCAGTTCGCGTAGGTCGGGTTAGCCGGAACGGCGTAACCCGACATGAGCCGCCGTCCGCGCGTGTCGGATTACGCTGCGCCTCGGCGGCCCCGCTAATCCGACCTACCGGTCATGTTCAAATACCCGCGCACCGTACTGACGACGCTATCGGCGAAATCGTCGACATTGACCTTCGCCGCGCGGTATTTCCAGCGTTTCACGTACCAGTCCTGGAACAGTGCCAGGCAGTGCGCGGCCAGCAAGGTGGGATCGCCCTGCGGCTTCGGTTCGATTTCCCCGATGGTGGCGGCGATCAGGGTCTGCACATACAGTTCCGAATTCTTCGCCATGCTGCGCTGCTCCACCTGCAGCACGCGCGAATCCATGAAGACAAAATAAAACCACGGCTGCAGCACTTCGGACAGGTAGATCGACGAGCGTATCATCGCCTCCAGGCGGTCCAGCGGCGACTTCACGTCGGCAAACAACAAGGGCAACGCTTGCGTGGCGTGGCGCACCACGTCCTCGATCATTTCAGCCAGTTGGTCCTTGCTGGTGATGTAGCCATACAGGCCGCCCATCGACAGTCCCGTCTCGCGGCACAGGTCACGCAAGCTCATGGCGCGGAAACCCACGTCATTGGCCAGGCGGAAGGTGGCGACGAAGATGCGTTCAAGATTTTCCAGCGCCGGCTTGCGGCGCTTGACGCCGATACGTTCCGCGTGGCGGTCAAGAATATATTCCCAGATGTTTTCGCCATTCAAAGGCGTCATCTGCTGAAACTGTTCAAAATTAAAATGGGTCGACAAGTGCATTCCCAAGTAACGGTGTAGGAGCGATATCCATGCCATGCCGGTACGCGGCATGGCAAGACGGCGGGACGGCTGATGCCGGGCCGATTATAGCTCAGGAAAACAACTATTTGACTTTTCAACTATGCAATGGGCATATAAGCAACGTCAAATTCCCACAGTTATTGCGCTGCATCATGCAATTCAAATGCAATTTAAATCCAGCAGTGCTACATTCAAAAAACCGAGCGCTCGCTATTTTTAATGCATCGAGAATGTACAGGAGCGCGCGGTTCATCGCTACAGCATCGACATTTCCACTCATTTCCACTATTAATAATACATAACGGAGACAAAATGAAGACTCGCTTTTGGCAACTGCTATCCACCCTTCTGCTTTCCCTCGCCATCCTGCCCGGCAGCGCCAGCGCCGCCGGCTACACGCAGACGAAGTACCCGATCGTGCTGGTGCACGGCCTGTTCGGCTTCGACAAGCTCGGTCCCGTCGAATATTTTTACGGCGTCCCCGCCGCCCTGCGCAGCGGCGGCGCGCAAGTGTATGTGACCACCGTGTCGGCCGCCAACAGCACGGAAGTGCGCGGCGAACAGCTGCTGTCGCAGGTGCGGCAAATCCTCGCCGCCACCGGCGCGGCCAAGGTCAATTTGATCGGCCATAGCCACGGCGGCCCCACGGCCCGCTATGTCGCCTCCGTGCGCCCCGATCTGGTGGCGTCCGTCACCAGCGTGGCCGGCGTCAACAAGGGCTCCAAGGTAGCCGATATCCTCAGCGGCGCCATTCCCAACACCAGTAACGCGCTGGGCAATGCGCTTGCCTCGCTGATCGGCATTTTGTCGGGCAACAAGGGATTGCCGCAAAACGCGGGCGCCTCGCTGGCCTCGCTGTCGACGGCCGGCTCGCTGGCCTTCAACAGCCGTCACCCGCAAGGCGTGCCCAGCTCCGCCTGCGGCGAAGGCGCCTACCAGGTGCAAGGCGTGCACTACTTTTCGTGGAGCGGCGCGCAACCGTACACGAATGTGCTCGACGTGGGCGACCCTGCCCTGGCGGCCGTCAGCCTGGCCTTTGGCGGCGTCAAGAACGATGGCCTGGTCAGCAGCTGCTCCAGCCACCTGGGCAAGGTGATCCGCGACGACTACGCCATGAACCATCTCGATGAAGTCAACCAGTTCGTCGGCATCGTCAACCTGTTCGAGACGAACCCCGTCACGGTCTTCCGCCAGCAAGCCAACCGCCTGCAAGGCCTGGGACTGTAAGGAGCCTACGATGCGCACGAACGCGAAATGGATCATCGGCGGCAGCCTGGCGGCCCTGGCCCTGTACCTGGTGCTGCGCCCCGGGGAGCCGCCCGCCCCGCCGCCGGAAAAGGCGGAACCGGACCTGTTCGCGTTCGTGCGCTCGATGGAAGGCACGCGGCCCGACGGCAACGTGACGGTGGCACCCGGCGACAAGCTGGTGGTCGATGCGGAACTGGGCCACCTGTTCGACTACTACCTGGCGGGCCTCGGCGAAAAGCCGCTGGCCGCCATCCGCAGCCAGATCGAGGCGGAACTGGACCGGCGCCTGGCGCCCGTCCCCGCCCGCGAAGCCAAGCGCCTGCTGGGCGCGTACCTGGCCTACAAGCAGGCGCTGGCCGGCGCGAAACAGGCCTTGCCGGCGCAAGCCGATGCGGCCCTGGCGGCGCGCGCGCGCCTGCAAGCCATGCGCGCCTTGCGCGGCAACTATTTTACAGCCGAGGAAAGCGCCGGCCTGTTCGGCGCCAGCGACGCGTATGACGACGACGCCGTGGCGCGCATGGCCATACTCGGCGACGCCTCGCTCGACGAAGCGCAGCGCCAGGCGCAACTGGCCGCGCTGGACCAGAAATTGTCGCCGGCCCAGCGCGCCGCGCGCGACGCGCCGCTGCAGGTGGCGCAGCTGGACGCCTCCGTCAAGACCTTGCGGGCACAGGGCGGCGGCGACAATGAAGTCTACCGCCTGCGCGCCAGCACGTTCACGCCGGCAGCGGCGGCGCGCCTGGCGGAACTGGACCGCGAGGAATCGCAGTGGCAGCAGCGCATCATCGCGTATCAGGCGGCCAAGGCACAACAGGCCGGCCTGCCCGGCGGCGCGCAGGATGCGGCAGCCCTGCAGCGGCTGCGCGACGCCAGTTTCTCGCCGGAGGAACAGCGCCGGCTGGGCGCCTACGAATAGCCATCAGGCCAGCTGCGCCAGCAAGGCTGCCGCCGCCATCACGTCCGTGCTCTCGCGCCCCTGCCGGTAGCCCGCATGGACAGGAGCCAGCACGGCATGCGCGGCGGCGCCACGGCCTTGCGCCTGCAGCACGGCCGCCAGGCTGGTGGCGCAGCGCAGTTCCCAGCCGAGGGCCTGCTGGCCCCTGGCCAGCAGCAGCGCTTCTTCCAGCTGCGCCCGCACCGCTTCCAGGCCGGCCACATCGTCTTGCGCCAGCGCCCGCCAGCGGTGGTGGGCGTCGCGGCGCAGTACCTCCGGTGCGCTCCACGGCGCCAGGCCCATGCGCGCGCGCCGCAGCGCCTGGCTATCGGCGGCCGCGTCGTGCAGGGTGGCCATCAAATCGACCTGTATCGGCCAGCTGCGCACCGACGGCCAGGGAAATGGCGCCATCGCCTCGCCCCCGTCGAGCAGGCGCTGGTAGGCGGCGCCCCAGGCGCTCCAGTACAGCAAGCCATAGCGGGCCGCGTGTTCGCACAGCAGGCAAATCCACGCATGCGCCAGTTCCCGCTGCCCGCACCACAGGGCGACGGGAATGGCATTGATGGCCAGCGCCACGCACAGCGTGACGCCATTGTGCTCGAAGCCCACCGCGACCGCCTCGCGCGCCAGGATCAGGGCGTCGTCGGGGCGGCCCTGCATCCACAGGCAGCGCGCCAGCGTGCCGCGCAGGCAAACCTGGTGATCGGCCAGCAAGGCATTGTTGAAACCGAGCTGCGCCGCGCCCTCGGGATGCGCCAGCACCATGCGCGCCAGCGCCGCCGACTGCGCGTAGCGTCCCTGCACATATTCGCCCACGGAGCGCATGCGCGCCAGCACCAGGCGCATCGCCATGTCGTCGCGCGTTGCGCACAGGACGGCCAGTTCGGTGACGTAGTTGTCGGCGCGCTGGAAATCGGCCAGCTTCAGGCTGCAGATCCACATGCCGCAAATGGCTTCGGCGCGGCGGCTGCCATCATCCGTGCGCATGGCCAGCGCATAGCCGCGCTGGAACGAACGCAGCATGGTGCCGGTGATGCCCTGCGTATGCAGCAGCAGGTGCGCCTGCGAGGCATGCAGCTGCATCTCGCTGTCGGGGTCGTCCACCGCATGCGCGGCCATGCGCTCGAGCGCCCGCTCGACGCGCACGCGGTATTCATCCATCAGCGACAGCTGGTAGAACAGGGTTTGCGCGGCCAAGGTCAGCGCCACGCCCAGCGCCACGTCGCCCTCCTCGCCGAAAGCCCAGTCGATGGCGGCGCGCAGGTCATCGACATGGCGGCCATAGCACGCGCTCCAGCGTGCCGGCGGCATGCTTGCCCAGTCGGCGGCGATGCGCCCGGCCAGTCCCAGGCAATGGCGCGCATGGCGCAGCAGCACAGCGCCTTCGCCCCCGCCCGCCGACAGCTGCGCGCCAGCATAGGCGCGCGTGGTGTCGAGCAGCCGGTAATACACATGCTGGCAGCAAAACTCGATGCTGACGAGGGACTTGGCGGCCAGGTCGGCCAGCGTGTCGAACACGTCGCATCCCGCCACGGCGCTGGCCGACTCCAGCCGGAAGCGGCTCCTGAACACGCTCAGCGCCTGCAGCACCTGGCGCTCTTGCGCGTCGAGCAGGCCGTAGCTCCAGTCCAGCGTGGCGCGCAAGGTCTGGTGGCGCAAGGGCATGTTGCGCGCGCCGCGCGTGAGCAGGCGAAAGCGGTCGTCGAGATGGCGGCGCAATTCGTGCAAGCCGAAATGGCCGATGCGCCCGGCCGCCAGCTCCAGCGCCAGCGGAATGCCATCGAGGCGCCGGCAGATATCCACCACCACGGGCACGTCGGCGTCGGCCAGCACGAAAGCATCGTCGACGGCCGCGCAGCGTTCGCAAAACAGCTGCACCGCGGCGAAGTGCCGGGCCGCCGCCGCATCGGGCACGGCATCGGCCGGCGGCAATTCCAGCGCGGGCAGGCGCTGCAGCTGTTCGCTGGTGAGGCGCAGCGGCTCGCGGCTGGTGGCCAGTACGTGCAGCAGCGGCGCGCCCTTGAGCAAGGCGTCGGCCAGGGTGGCGGCCGCGCCGATCACGTGTTCGCAGTTATCGAGCACGAGCAGCATGTGGCGCGGGCGCAGGTAGGCCAGCAGGACCGGCATGGCGTCGCCGGCCGGCACCGCCACCCCGAGCGCCGTGGCCAGCGCCAGCGGCACCAGGCGGCCCTCGTCCAGCGGCGACAGGTCGACGAAACATACGCCGTCGGCATAGCGGCGCAGCACGCGCGTGGCCAGGACGACTGCCAGGGTGGTCTTGCCGATGCCGCCCGGACCGGCAATGCACAGCAGGCGCAATTGCAGCAGCTGGTTGGCCATCGTTTGCAGCACCTCGGCGCGGCCCAGCATGCGCGTCAGCATGACGGGCAGGTTATGCCGCGGCTCGGCGCCCGCCGCACCGGACGCCGGCCCGCCCGTGTGCGCCAGCGGCGCCAGGAAGCCGTAGCCGCGCCCGGGGATGGTGGTGATGTAGCGCTGGCCATCGCGGCCATCGCCAAGCGCCTTGCGCAGCGCCGCCAGGTGCACGCGCAAGGTCGCGTCGTCGACCACGGCATTGGGCCAGACAATGGCCACCAGTTCATGCTTGTCGACGATGTCGCCGGCGCGCTCCAGCAGGGCCAGCAGCAAGTCCATGGCCCTGCTGCCCAGGCGCAGCGCGCGATCGCCCTCGAACAGCAGGCGTTCTAGCGGCAAAAGGCGAAACGGGCCAAAGACATAGGCCGGGACAGGACTGTTTATCATTCTTGCGTGGAGGAGAAGGTGTTAAAGCACGCGGCTTGCAGTGGCCATATTCTACTGAGCATCCGCGCCATGCCGCATGGCGCCATGTTTCGGCACTGTTACAAGGCCGGCCGGCGCGCCAGCGGACAGCAGCGCGGCCACCTCGGCCGCAGGCGCCGGGCGGTGCAGATAAAAACCCTGCACCTGCGGGCAACCCAGCCGCCGCAGCTGCGCCAGCTGTTCCCCGTTTTCCACGCCCTCGGCCAGCGCCTGCAAGCCCAGGCCATGCGCCAGCGCAATGGTCGAGGCGACGATCACGGCATCACTGCCTGCGCTGCCATCGAGGTCGCGGATGAAGCAGCGGTCGATCTTGATGGTGTGAATCGGCAGCATCCTGACATGGCTCAAGCCCGAATGGCCGGTGCCGTAATCGTCAAGCGAAATGGCCAGGCCCAGCGCGCGCAGCTGGCGCAATCCCTGCGCCGCCTGCGCCATGTCGTCGATGCAGCAGCTTTCCGTCACTTCCAGCTCCAGCAGGCCGGGAGGAATGGCGTGGCGCCGCAGGCAGCCCAGCACGAAGTCAGGCAAGTGCGGCTGGCACAGCTGGCGCGCCGAGACATTCACCGCGACCGGCACCAAAGGCAGGCCAGCCGCGCGCCACTGCGCCAGTTGGCGGCAAGCCGCATCGATGCCCCAGTTGCCCAGCGCCGCGATGGCCTGCGTCTGCTCGGCCAGGCCGATGAATTCGTTCGGGTAGATCAGGCCATGGCGCGGATGCTCCCAGCGCAGCAGTGCTTCCAGGCCGACCAGGCGCAGTTGCGCCGTATCGAACTTGCCCTGATAGTGAAAGCGGAACTCACCATCGACGATGGCGCTGTCCAGGCGCGCCTGCAGCTCCCGGCTGCGCGCCGACGCCACCGGTGTGCCTGCCGGCCCAACCCGCGTCTGGCGCCGCGCCCGCCACAGCACGACGCAGCCGAGCCAAAACCTTGCCAGGCGCGCCACTAGGCCAGCAGGCGCGGCGCGGCCGGCGCGCTGCGGCGCGGCAAGGTGCGCGCCGGCCCCTGCTGCAGGCGAAACACGCTGACCACCTGCAGCAGCTTCGCCGCCTCGCCTTCCAGCGATTGCGACGCGGCCGCCGCCTCTTCCACCAGGGCCGCATTCTGCTGCGTCACTTCATCCATCTGCAGCACCGCCTGGCTGACCTGGCCGATGCCCGTGCTTTGCTCGGCGCTGGCAGCCGTGATGTCGGCCACCATCTGGCTGACACGGCCCACGGCCGCCACCACTTCCTGCATCGTGGCGCCAGCCTGCGCCACGAGGGCCGCGCCCGCGTCCACCTGCTGCGTGGAATTGGCGATCAGGGCGCGGATATCGCGCGCCGCCGCCGCGCTGCGCTGCGCCAGGTTGCGCACTTCCGTCGCCACGACGGCAAAGCCGCGCCCCTGCTCGCCCGCGCGCGCCGCTTCCACGGCCGCGTTCAGGGCCAGGATATTCGTCTGGAAGGCCAGCATGTCGATCACGCCGATGATGTCGGCGATCTGCGCCGAGGAAGCGCTGATGGCGTCCATGGTATGGATCACCTGCCCCACGGCTTGCCCGCCAGCGCCGGCGATATTCGCCGCCTCGACGGCCAGCACGCTGGCGTCACGGGCATTGTCCGCGTTCTGCTGCACGGTGGAGCTGAGTTCCTCCATGGCCGACGCCGTCTGTTCGAGCGAGCTGGCCTGCTCCTCGGTGCGCGACGACAGGTCGATATTGCCTGCCGCGATCTGCGACGACGCCGTGGCGATGGTGTCGGTGCCGCTGCGCACCTGCTGCACGATGTCGAGCAGGTTGCCGTTCATGATGCACAGCGCGTCGAGCAGCTTGCCCGTTTCATCGCCGCCATGGCGGCCGAAGGTCGATGTCAGGTCGCCGGCGGCCACGGTCTGCGCCACGGCCAGGGCATGGCGCAGCGGATTGACGATGCTGCGCGTGACCAGCCAGGCCGTGACGAGCGAAAAGAGCACGGCCAGCGCGCTCAGTGCCAGCATCATGTTGCGCGCCGTGGCGTATTCGTGGCGCACCTGGGCGCCCGCCTCCTCCATCAGGTCATGCTGGTGCGCGATGAGGCTTTCCAGCGCCGCCATGTAGCGCAGCTGGTCGCCGCGCACGGTGCCGAGCAGCAAACTGGTCGCTTCATCGCGCGCCCCTTCTTCCAGCAGGGCCAGTACCTTGTCGCGCCCGCCGTTGAACGTGGCCCGCGCCTGCGTCACGGCCACCATCTGCTGGCGGCCCTGCGGCGACAGCACCACTTTTTCCAGCTGCGCCAAGCCCTTTTCCGTTTCGCCGCCCGCCCTGGCGATGGTGGCGCGTTCCTGCGCCAGCTGCTGCGGCTCCGTCATCAGCAGCAGGTTGCGCGAGGAGCGCGCGATGATGTTGACATTCTTGATGATGTCGTTGGCCAGCACGGTTTTCGGATATTTGTCATCGATCACGTCGCGCATGCGCAGTTCCAGGCTGGACAGGCGCAGCATGCCCAGCACGGCGGTCGCCAGCAGCAGCAAGGTCAACAACGCAAAGGAGCAGCGCAGGCGCGTGCCGATTTTCATATTTGCCATCTTTATTCGCATCCTTCAGTGTGGTGCATCGGTCATCGCGCCGGGCTCGCATGCAAGGCTGACGGCAATGGCTGCCGCCTGCCACGAATGGCTGGACGCAGCAGGCGGAGGGGTCAGCCGGGATGTGGCCGAGGCGGGAACAAGGGTGGTACGGCAGGCAGTGTGAGTTATCTCACAAGCAATGTCGCGTTAAGTTTTGAAAAGATTTGCTTAGATGGCAAAACAGCTATTTTTATAACGCTGTTTTTTTAGTAAGTAGTAACCGCAGTGCGAACCTGTGCGCGCATGTGGAAACGGCCGCGCAAGGCGGCCGTCCGGAAGCGCATGCTGGCGCCGTCAATCCGTCAGAACACTTCCCACTCGTCGTCGCGCGGCGCGCTCTGGCGCTGGGATGGCACGGCGTGCAAGGCCGGGCGGCCTGCGGTGGGGCGTGATGCGGGACGCGATGCAGGACCCGCTGCCGGACGCTTCGGCGCGGCGCTGGCCAGCGCGGCGCGCGGCGCGGCCGGCCTTGCGTTCGCGTTTGCGCGCGCGGCAGGCGCCTGGGCGCCATCGAGCTTGAACACGCTGACCACGTCGGCCAGCTGGCCCGATTGCTCCTGCAGGGATTCGGCCGCGGCGGCCGCCTCTTCCACCAGGGCCGCGTTCTGCTGCGTCACCTGGTCCATCTGGCCGATGGCCTGGTTGATCTGATCGATGCCCGAGCTTTGCTCCTGCGTGGCCAGGCTGATTTCCGCCATGATGTCCGTCACGCGCTGCACGCTGGAGACGATTTCGGCCATCGTGCTGCCCGCCTCGGCCACCAGCTTGCTGCCCGCGTCGACCGCCACCACGGAGTCGCCGATCAGGGTCTTGATCTCTTTCGCTGCGCCAGCGGATCTTTGGGCAAGATTACGCACTTCCGTCGCCACGACGGCGAAACCGCGTCCCTGCTCGCCCGCGCGCGCCGCTTCCACGGCGGCATTCAAGGCCAGGATATTCGTCTGGAAGGCGATGCCGTCGATGACGGAAATGATGTCGACGATCTTGCGCGACGAGTCGTTGATGGCGTCCATGGTCTGTACCACCTTGCCTACCACTTCACCGCCTTTCACGGCCACGCCCGAGGCGCTCAGCGCCAGCTGGTTGGCCTGCTGGGCATTGTCGGCGTTCTGCCGCACGGTGGACGTCAGCTCTTCCATCGACGACGCCGTCTCTTCCAGCGAACTGGCTTGCTCTTCCGTGCGCGAGGACAGGTCCAGGTTGCCGCTGGCAATTTCCGACGAGGCCGTGGCGATGGTCTCCGTGCCGCTGCGCACCTGGCCGACAATGCTGACCAGGCTGGAATTCATGTCCTTGAGCGCCTGCAGCAGCTGGCCCGTTTCTTCCGTCGTGTGCACCTCGATGTGGCTGGTCAGGTCGCCCGAGGCCACCGTCTGCGCCACTTTCACGGCCGAGTTGATCGGCTGCGTGATGGCGCGCGTGATGTAGGCGGCGCAACCGATGCCCAGCGCGGAGGCCAGCAAGCCGAGGATAACCATCAGGCTTTCCGAGCGGATGACGGCCGCGCTGCCGTCCTTGACGCTGGCATCGGCCACGCCGTTATTGAGCTTGATGATGTCGTTGAGCGTGCCTTCGGCCTTGCCGAACAGCGCACGCGAATCCTGGTACTGCTTGTAGAACGCCACGAACAACTCTTTCTGCCGCGGCTCGTCGCGGTTGTCGGCCAGTTGGCGCAAGATGGCGCGCACCTTGTCGTCGTCCGCCTTCCAGGCCGTCCACTCGCCCTGGAAGCGCTGCCACAGCGCGGCTTCCTCGGTGGTTTGCGGCAGCGGTTCGTACAGCTTGCGGCCCGCCTCGATATTGTTCCAGGCCTTGGTGCGCAGCTGCAGCGCTTCCGCGAACTTGTCCTGTGCCTGGTAATTGTTTTCATAGATGGCGGCCGTCAGGGTGGCGGCGGCAACGGCCGTCTGGCCTTCGCTGATCATCATCAAGCCCTGGATCGACGGCAGGCGCACCACGCCGATTTCATTGACGGCGCGCCCCACGGTGGCGATGCCCGTGTAGCCGCTGATGCCCACCACCAGCAAGGCCACCATCATCACGGCGACAAGCGTCGCCAACTTCCATTTGATCAGTAAATTCTTAAACATGGCGAGGTCCTTTATAAAGTCACGAAGACTGCTGGCGAAGTCGGGGCTGGCATGTTCGAGTAAAACAGCTGACACTTGTATAAAGGCGGCGGGGATGGGGCGTACGCTTCGTTACAATTGGCGAGATTTTATAAGTGGAAGCATAGTGGAAAACGGACGCGCTGACAGCTACATACTTGATACAAATCAATATTTCTTTCCTTACTGTGGTGCGCCTTGCACAGTGGCATCGAAAAGCCGTCCAATGCCCTGCTTTGGTGCAAAAAATCCCCGCGCGTCGCTATTGGCTACGCAGTTGATAGTCGTATAAGATGAGCAACAAGCAAACAACAGGCAGACCATGGCTTATCCTATCGAACACAAACTGGTGATCGGGGTCGCTTCCAGCGCCCTGTTCGACCTGGCCGAATCGCACCAGGTCTACCTCGACAACGGCCCGGAGAAATACCGCAAATACCAGGAAACGCATATCGACACGGTCTTGCCGCGCGGCGTAGCCTTTCCCTTCATCCGCCGCTTCCTGAACATCAACAAGCACTATCCGCGCCAGTCGCCCGTGGAAGTGGTGCTGTTTTCGCGCAATTCGCCGGAAACGGGCTTGCGCGTCATGCACAGCATCGCTCACTACGGCCTGGACATTTCGCGCGCCGCCTTCATGACGGGCAAGTCGCCCTACCCCTACCTGCCCGCCTTCAACGCGTCGCTGTTCCTCAGCGCGAATGAAGACGACGTGCGCAGCGCCCTGGCCTGCGACTATCCGGCCGGCCTGGTGCTGCCGTCGCGCACGGAAGACGACGAAAACGACGAGGAACTGCGCGTGGCCTTCGATTTCGACGGCGTGATCGCTGACGACGAAGCGGAAACCGTATTCAAGCGCAATAACGACGTCGATGAATTCCACGCCCATGAAACCCTGAACGTGGGCACGCCGCACCGCCCCGGCCCGCTGGCCGGCCTGTTCCAGAAGCTGGCCACCATGCAGCGCCTGGAAGAAAGGGCCCAGCGGCGCGATCCCGGCTATAAAAAGATCCTGCGCATCGCCATCATCACGGCGCGCAACGCCCCCTCACACGAGCGGGTCGTGACGACCCTGAAAAGCTGGGGCGTGGCGGCCGACGAAACGTTTTTCCTCGGCGGCATGGACAAGTCCCGCGTGCTGGCCGTGTTCAAGCCGCATATCTTCTTCGATGACCAGTTGAGCCACCTCAAATCGGCGGGCGGCACCATCCCGATGGTGCATGTCCCGTTCGGCATTGCGAATGTCCGCGCAGGATAAAACCTGCTGCGCGTCGTGCTTTGCGGCCTGCGATGCTCACCGTACTAAAGTACGGTTGCGCTTCTTAGCCACAAATCACTGCCGCTCACGACGGTTTTCTCAAGCGCGGAGATATAAGTGATGGTCTATAATCTCGCCTGTCGGCGCCGTCACTGGCGGCGCTGCGCGCACCACAGCTGTCCCATTCAACTGCCTCTGCCACTAGTGTCATCGCCTGCATGTCCTTAGACTTAACAAAAGCCCTCCCCAAGCCCGGCAACCGCTATGCGCTGCCCGCCCTGTATGGTTCATCCGACGCCTATGCCCTGGCGCTGGCCGCGCTGGAATTGAAAGCGCGGGGCCAGATGCTGGCCGTGGTGGTGGCGCAGGCCAGCGATGGCCAGCGCCTGCTCGATGAAATCCCGTGGTTTGGCGGCAAGGACCTGCGCTGCCATTTGCTGCCGGATTGGGAAACCCTGCCCTACGACGCGTTTTCGCCGCACCAGGACCTGGTCTCCGAGCGCCTGGCCACCCTGCATGAAATCCAGACGCGCCAGTGCGACGTGCTGATCGTGCCGGCCACCACGGCCCTCGTGCGCCTGGCGCCGCCGTCCTTTTTGGCCGCCTACACCTTCTTCTTCAAGAAGGGCGAAAAGCTCGACGAAGCGCGCCTGAAGTCGCAGCTGACCCTGGCCGGCTACAGCCACGTCTCGCAAGTGATGTCGCCCGGCGAATACTCGGTGCGCGGCGGCCTGCTCGACCTGTTCCCCATGGGTTCGGCCCTGCCCTACCGGCTCGACCTGTTCGGCGACACCATCGAAACCATCCGCACGTTTGACGCCGACACCCAGCGCTCGCTGTATCCCGTGCATGAAGTGCGGCTGCTGCCGGGACGCGAATTCCCCATGGATGAAGCGGCGCGCACCACCTTCCGCAACCGCTGGCGCGAGCAGTTCGAGGGCGACCCATCGCGCTCGGTCGTCTACAAGGACATCAGCAGCGGCATCGCCTCGGCCGGCATCGAATATTATCTGCCCCTGTTTTTTGAACAAACGGCCACCCTGTTCGACTACCTGCCGCCCGACGCCTCGCTGGCCCTGGTAGGCGAGATCGACGCGGCCATTGGCCGCTTCTGGACCGATACCCAGTCGCGCTACCGCTTTTTGAAGGCGGACCGCGAACGCCCGATCCTGCCGCCCGAATCGCTGTTCCTGTCCGACGAGCAGTTCTTCGGCCTGGCCAAGCCGTATCCGCGCCTGGCGATCGCCAAATCGAACGATGCGCTGGCGTCCGAACTGTCGGCGCCCGTGCCGAACATCGCCGTCAACCGCCGCGCCGACGACCCGCTGGCCAACCTGCGCAGCTACCTGCTGCAATCGGGCCGCCGCGTGATGATCTGCGCCGAATCGAACGGCCGCCGCGAAACCCTGCAACAGTACTTCACCGAATACGATCTGCACCTGACGCCGGTGGAAGGCAGCGATGGTTTTTTGCAGTCCGACGCCAAGCTGATGCTGGGCGTGGCGCCGCTGCATGCGGGCTTCGAGCTGTTTACGCCGGAAGGAAATTTATCCTTCATCACCGAGACGGAGCTGTACGCCGGTTCCGGCCGCCGCGTCGGCACCAAGAAGCAGGAAGGCGTGACGCAGGTCGAGTCGATGGTGCGCGACCTGTCGGAGCTGAAGATCGGCGACCCCGTCGTGCACATCAACCACGGCATCGGGCGCTACATGGGCCTGACCAGCATGGACCTGGGCGAAGGCGAGACGGAATTTTTGCACCTGGAATACGCCAAGGACACCAAGCTGTACGTGCCCGTGTCGCAGCTGCACGTCATTTCCCGCTATTCGGGCGCGTCGCCGGAAGACGCGCCGCTGCATTCGCTCGGATCGGGACAGTGGGAAAAGGCGAAAAAGCGCGCCGCCGAACAGGTGCGCGACACGGCCGCCGAGCTGCTCAACCTGTATGCGCGCCGCGCGCTGCGCCAGGGCCACTCGTTCGAATTCTCGTCGCACGACTACCAGCGCTTCGCCGACAGCTTCGGCTTCGACGAAACGCCGGACCAGGCCGAGGCCATCCACAACGTCATCAAGGACATGACTTCCGGCAAACCGATGGACCGCCTCGTGTGCGGCGACGTCGGCTTCGGCAAGACGGAAGTGGCGCTGCGCGCCGCCTTCATCGCCGTCATGGGCGGCAAGCAGGTGGCCATCCTGGCGCCCACCACCCTGCTGGCGGAACAGCATGCGCAAACCTTCGCCGACCGCTTTGCCGACTGGCCCGTGCGCATCGCGGAATTGTCGCGCTTCCGCAGCGGCAAGGAGATCACGCAGGCGTTCAAGGGCATGGCCGACGGCACCATCGACATCGTCATCGGCACGCACAAGCTGCTGTCCGACGACGTGAAGTTTACGCGCCTGGGCCTGGTCATCATCGACGAGGAACACCGGTTCGGCGTGCGCCAGAAGGAAGCCTTGAAGGCGCTGCGCGCGGAAGTGGACGTGCTGACCCTGACGGCCACGCCGATCCCCCGCACCCTGGGCATGGCGCTGGAAGGCTTGCGCGACTTTTCCATCATCGCCACGGCGCCGCAAAAGCGCCTGGCCATCAAGACTTTTGTCCGCAGCGAGGGCGAAGCCATCATCCGCGAAGCCTGCTTGCGCGAACTCAAACGGGGCGGCCAGATCTACTTCCTGCACAACGAGGTGGAAACCATCCAGAACCGCCTGGCCATGCTGACGGAATTGCTGCCCGAGGCGCGCATCGCCGTGGCGCACGGCCAGATGCATGAACGCGACCTGGAAAAGGTCATGCGCGACTTCGTCGCCCAGCGTTTCAACATCCTGCTGTGCACGACGATCATTGAAACCGGCATCGACGTGCCGACGGCGAACACCATCATCATGCACCGCGCCGACAAGTTCGGCCTGGCGCAGCTGCACCAGCTGCGCGGCCGGGTGGGACGCTCGCATCACCAGGCCTACGCCTACCTGCTGGTGCACGACGTGCAAGGCCTGACCAAACTGGCGCAGCGCCGCCTGGACGCCATCCAGCAGATGGAAGAACTGGGCAGCGGCTTTTACCTGGCCATGCACGACCTGGAAATCCGCGGCGCCGGCGAGGTGCTGGGCGAGAGCCAGTCGGGCGAGATGACGGAAATCGGCTTCCAGCTGTATTCGGACATGCTCAACGAAGCCGTGCGCTCGCTGAAAGCGGGCAAGGAGCCGGACCTGGCGGCGCCGCTGGCGTCCACCACCGAGATCAACCTGCACGTGCCGGCCCTGCTGCCGGCCGATTTCTGCGGCGACGTGCACGAGCGCCTGTCGATCTACAAGCGCCTGGCCAACTGCGCCACGCAGGACAAGATCGACGATATCCAGGAAGAGCTGATCGACCGCTTCGGCAAGCTGCCCGACGCCGTCAAGGCCCTGGTCGAGACGCACCGCCTGCGCATCGCGGCGAAAACCGTGGGCATCGTCAAGATCGACGTGCATGGCGAGGCGGCCACCCTGCAATTCATGGCCAAGCCGCCCATCGACCCGATGCGCATCATCGACTTGATCCAGAAGAACCGCCATATCAAGCTGCATGGCCAGGACAAGCTGAAAATCACGGCCGCCATGCCGGACCTGGCTGCGCGCGTGACGCAGATCAAGACCACCATCAAGCAATTGACGGTGTAGACCATTTCGACAATCTATGCAGGACTGCCCCATGACCAATACCAAGACCATCACCATGAATCTGATCCTGCAGGGCCTGGACGGCGATAGCGCCCGCCTCGAGCGCATCGCCGCGCTGGCCGCGCCCACGTCCATCACGCACCTCGGCCCGAACGCCGTGCGCTGCGAGCAGATCGCCTATTCGCCGGCGCTGCGCCCCACCATCGAAGTGGCGGCCCAGGCGGCGCAGCTGGACGCCACCTACATGATGGGCCAGCGCGAACTGAGTGAATTCAAGCTGGTGGCGATGGACATGGATTCGACCCTGATCACCATCGAGTGCATCGATGAAATCGCCGACATGCAGGGTCTGAAACCGCAAGTGGCGGCCATCACGGAAGCGGCCATGCGCGGCGAACTCGATTTTAGCGCCAGCCTGAAGCAGCGCGTGGCCCTGCTCGAAGGCCTCGATGCATCAGCCCTGCAGCGCGTCTACGACGAGCGCCTGAAACTGTCGCCGGGCGCGCAAGCCATGCTGGCGGCCGTGCAGAAGGCCGGCCTGAAAACCCTGCTGGTGTCGGGCGGCTTCACCTTCTTCACCGAACGCCTGAAAGAGCGACTGGGCCTCGACTACACGCACGCGAACGAACTGGAAATCGTCGACGGCAAGCTGACGGGCAAAGTCCTCGGCGGTATCGTCGACGCGGAAGAAAAGCAGCGCACGGTGGAGCGCGTGTGCAAGGAGATGGGCATTTCGCCGTCTGAAGCCATCGTCATGGGCGACGGCGCCAACGACTTGAAAATGATGGGCATCGCCGGCCTGTCCGTGGCCTTCCGCGCCAAGCCCGTGGTGCGCTCGCAGGCCGACGTGGCGCTGAACTTCGTGGGACTCGATGGCTTGCTCAACGTATTGACCTGAGTTGGCGTATCTGGCGGACGGTGCGCGCACGATGTTTTAAGTTTGCTATATTGCAAACTTATACTCATCCCGCCAACCCATCGTGAAAGTACACCGCATGCCGCCACCGCTGCCAGAAGAGATACAACGCCACCTGGATGTGTTTGTCGCCGCCGCGCACCGCGCGTTTGGTGACGACCTTGCCGCCGCCGTGCTGTTTGGCTCGGCCGCCGATGGCCAGGTGCGCGCCACCTCCGACGTCAACCTGCTGTTGCTGCTCAAGCGCTTTACGCCGCAGGCGGCCGATACATTGCGCGGGCCCTTGCGCCTGGCGCACGCCGCCATCGATTTGCAGGTGATGTTCCTGCTCGAGGGCGAATTGACGCAGGCCGCCGACGCCTTCGCCGTCAAGTTCGCCGACATCATCGCGCGCCACAAGGTGCTGCACGGCCTTGACCCTTTCGCCAGCCTGCACACGAACCGCGACGCCGTGCTGCGGCGCTTGCGGCAAGTGCTGCTCAACCAGCAGGTGCGCATGCGCGAACGGTATATGCTATTGAGCCTGAATGAGGAACAGCTGGCCGGCGCCATCGCCGACGCAGCCGGTCCGCTGCGTGCGGCGGCCGCCTCGCTGGCGCAGCTGGAGGGCAAGTCCGCGCTGTCCGGCAAGCAGGCGCTCGAAGCGTTTGTCGACCAACTGGGCGACCCTGCCCTGCACTCCGCCTTGCAAGCCATGTCGGCGGCGCGCGAAACGGCGCGCCTGGCGCCGGGGCAAGCCCTGCCCGCATTTACGGGCTTGATGACGATTACCGGACACTTGCGCGAACACGCGGAGCACATGCGGTGAACGGCTTCAATCCCTTTGACTGGAGCGGGCCATGGTTCCTGCTGGCCTACCTGATCTTCGGCGTGCTCGTGTACTACCTCGCGCGCGAGCTGCTGATACGCCAGGAGCTGCGCAATCCGCATGCCAAGCTGTCGCTGGCCGATGATCCCTACCGCATCGCCTTCTTGCGCGGCGGCGCCCTCGAAGCCGTGAAAATTGCCGCCATCGTGCTGGTCGACCGCGGCTTGCTGCGCGCCGATGGCCCGCTGCTGGAAACGGCCAGCGCCGACAGCCTGCGCTTCGCCAATCACGACATCGAACGCGACGTGCTGCGGCTGTATCTGGGCCGCCAGGGCCACAGCAGGGAACTCGCCGAGCAGGCAGACATGCTGCCATCATGCCGCGCCTACCTGGACTCCTTGAAATGGCAGGAATTGCTGGTCGGCCCGCGGCTGCTGCGCCGGCGCCAACGCATCACCGGGGCCGCGCGCTACCTGCTGCTGACGGTGGCCGCCGTCAAGGCCGTCATCGCCATCAGCCGCCAGCACTACAACCTGCTGTTCCTGGCCCTGCTGCTGGTGATATTCCTGCTCATGCTGCGCGGCTTGCGCACCCAGGCGACCAGCTGGAGCGCACAGCGGCTGCTGACCGACTTGCGCATGCTGTTTGGCCGCCTGAACATGCGCTCGTCGCGCCTGAACCCAGGCAGCAGCAGCGCCGACATGGCACTGCTGGCCGCCATCTTCGGCCTCGGCGCCCTGCCCTTGTCCGTGTACGCCTACGTCGCCGAGCTGTTCCCGGTACCCCGGCAAAACACGGGCGGCGACTCCTCGTCCAGCAGCTCGGGCGACTCGTCATCGGGCGGTGGCGACGGCGGCGGCGACGGGGGCGGCTCTTCCGGCGGCTGTGGCGGTTGCGGCGGTGGCGGCGGCTGTGGCAGCTGACAAGGGGCCGGCACGCGACCGCGTCGGCCTGGGCTGGCGCGGCGAACTGGCTTCCGGCATCCTGTCCAACCTGGCGCACATCGACGTGCTGGAAGTGATCGCCGACGACTATTACCGCGCCTCGCGCGCCGATATCGCCGCCTTGCGCAGCCTGGCGCGCCAGGTGCCGGTCAGCCTGCACGGCGTGGGAATGGGGCTGGCGTCGACGCTACCGGCCGACCCGCGCCGCCTGCATGCGATGGCGCGCCTGATGCACGAGGTGCAAGCCGAGTCGTGGTCAGAGCACCTGAGTTTTGTACGCGCCGGCGGCGTGGAAATCGGCCACCTGGCGGCGCCGCCGCGCACGCCGCACAGCGCCGCCGGCGCCATCGCCAATATCGCGCTGGCCACGCGCATCGTCGGCAGCGCGCCGCTGATGGAAAACATCGCCACCCTGGTCCAGCCGCCCGCCAGCACGCTGGACGAAGCCGCATGGCTGGCGCAGATCATCCACGGCGCGCAAGTGCCGCTGCTGCTCGACCTGCACAACCTGTATGCGAATGCCGTCAATTTTGGCGAGGCGCCGGAGGAATTGCTGCTGCGCTTGCCGCTGGACAGGGTTGGCGCCGTGCACCTGAGCGGCGGCCACTGGATCGACGCGCCGGGCGGCGGCCAGCGCTTGCTGGACGACCATCTGCACGACGTGCCGCCCGCCGTCTTCGCCCTGTTGACCGTGCTGGCGCGCCAGGCGCCCCAGCCCCTGACGGTGATCGTCGAACGCGACGGCAATTACCCATCGTTCGAGCATGTGCTGGACCAGCTGGAGCTGGCGCGCGCGGCCTTGCGCGCGGGTCGAAACGCATGAGTTCCCCCGCACTGGAAACCTATTTGGCAAGGCTGTACACGGACGACGCCCTGCGTGCAGCCTTCCTGCTGGAGCCCCGTGCGCAAGCCTTGCTGCAGGGCTTGTCGCCGCAGGAAGTCGATGCCATGGCATCGATGGACCGCATCGGCCTACAACTGGCGGCGGCCAGCTATCGTGCCAAGCGGGCCGGACGCGCCGAACAGGGCGGCCAGCCCAGGCCGGCGCAGCGCTGGTGGCGCCGGCTGCTGGCTGCCTGGACCTGACGGCCTACAAGTGCCACAGCCGCAGCGGCAGCAGCCCCCACCAGGCCAGCACCAGCAGCAGCTGCAAGGCCGCCAGCAAGGCCACCCAATCCCATTTCGCCCACGAGCCCGCCTCAGCCGCCGTGCCGCGGCTGCGCCAGCAGCGCGCCAGGCCGAATGCCGTCGCCAGCGGCAGCGCGCCTGTCGCCAGTGCCAGCAGCACGCTGGCGATGGTGACGTCGCCCAGGCGCAGGTAGGACTGGAAATAGAAAAACGGCAGCGGCAAGAGCAGCGCCAGCAGCGACAGCAAGGGCGCGAACAGATGGTCGCCCCGCCCCAGGCTGCGCCGCGCAGCGCGCCACACGCCCACCACCAGCACATACAGCAAGCCGGCAGCCCCCAGGGCCAGGCTGCCCCACAGCACCAGCATGCGCAGCATCGATGCGCGCTCATAGCTGCGCAAGCCGTCGCTGAGCACATGCTTGCCATCCTCTTGCATCAGCACGTGCGACGGCGTGCTGCGGTCGCTGGCGCGGAACAGCAAGCCGCCCACCGGTTCCAGTTCCTTCGGCTCGCCCTGGAACGGGATCAGGAACAGCGACTCGCCATCCCATTTCAGGCGCGTAAAGCCAAAGACGGCATCGACCCAGGCCATGCTGGCCATGGGGCTGGGCGACGGCACGTAGACGCCCTGCCAGTTTTCCACCGTGGGCGCGGGCGTGCCGCGCGGGGCCGGCGCGCGCAGCGGCAGCTCCAGATCGCGCAGCAGCAGGCGGTTGAAGCGTTCATAGTCGGCCTGCTCCGCATCCGTATTGAAGGCCACGAAGAAGGCGCTGTCCTGCTCCGGATAGATGCACAGCATGGCGCGGAAACCCACGGCCGTGCCAGGATGGCAGGCGCCCACCACATTGTGGCGGTCGCGCACGGCAAGCGCCAGGCCGTGGCCCGTTGCCAGGCCCGCCTGCGCCGCGTCCGTACCGGCCGGTTCGGACATGGCGCCCATCAGCGCCATGTCGATGAATTGCTTGTCCTGCAGCTTGCCGTCGCCCATGAGGAATTGCGCCAGCTTGCCCATGTCGGCCGCCGTGGTGGTAAATTGCGCGGCCGGACGCAGGTATTGGGGCACGGCCGGCTGCGCCACGCCATGCTCGAAGTGGCCCATGGCCAGGCGCGGGTCGGCATGCGCTCCCGCCTGCGTGCTCATTTGCGTGACGAAGGCAAACGTGCTGTCCGCCATGCCCAGCGGCTGCAGCAGCTGCGCATCGAGGTAACGCTCGTACGGCTGGCCCGTGACTTTCTCGATCACCATGCCCAGCAAGCCATAGCCCATGTTCGAATACGCGTAGCGGCTGCCGGGCCGCGCGCGCACGCGCAGCAGATTGCGGCCGCCGTCAAACGCCTCGGCCAGCGGCATGTCCGGCGTCGGGTTCAGGCTGAACGCCTGCCAGAAGCGCACGTTATCGAGGCCGGACGTGTGCGCCAGCAGGTTGCGGATGCGCACGGGATCGCTGGCTTGCCACGGGTTTTTCAGCGCCAGTTCCGGCAGCACCTGCTGCAGGGGCGTGTCGAGCGTGAGCCGGTCTTCGCTGACCAGGCGCAAGATACCCAGCGCCAGCGCCACCTTGCCCACGGAGCCCACCTGCATGCGCGTGTCCGCCTGCATGGGTATTTGCTTGACAGCATCGCGCAAGCCGGACGCGCCAACTTTGACTGTTCCGTCGGGCAAGACTTCACTCCAGACAGCGCCCGCCAGGCCCTCTTCCTTCAGGCCGGCGGCAAACTCCGCCTCCAGGGGGGCGGCCGCGTGGGCCACGCTGGCGCACAGCAGCAAGGCCGGCAAGGCCTGGCGCAGCCATGACCTGGCGCACGCGGCCAGGGTGGGATAGCGATCTCGTTTCAACAATGTATTCTGCCTTTTTGCATGGACTGCGCTCCCGTGCCGCTTTGCTTGTTACAATTAAAAATTGAGCAACGACGGGAGCTTTCATGTCACAAGATATTATTTTGGATACCCAACTCCAGCAGACCAAGAACCTGGCCTGGTGGTTGTACCTGATACATGGCGCCAGCTTTGTGTTTTCGCTGGGCGCGTTTTCCTTCATTCCGCTCATCATCAATTATGTGAAGCGGGACGAGGCGGGCGGGACCTTCGTGCACAGCCATCACAGCTGGATGATCCGTTCCTTCTGGTGGTACGCGGCCTGGATCGTCGTCGGCGCCATCCTGTGGATCACGCTGATCGGCATTCCGCTGGCACTCATCGTATGGGGCGTGGCCTGGCTGTGGAAAGCCTACCGCTTGCTGCGCGGCTTCCTCGACCTGAACAACAACAAGCCCGTGCCCATGTAAAAGGTGCTTCGCGGCAAGCCAACGGCTTGCCGCTGCCTACATCGCCGCGAACGCCCGTTCGATATCGGCGATCAGATCCTGCGGATCTTCCAGTCCCACGTTCAGGCGCACCAGCTGGCCCGGCAACTGCCAGCCCTTGCGCATGGCCGCGATGCGGTACGGCATCACCAGGCTGTTGGCGCCACCCCAGCTGTAGCCAATCTTGAACAACTGCAAGGCATCGACGAAGCGGTCCGTCTGCGCCTCCGTGTAGCGGGCATCGAACAGCACGGAAAACAGGCCACCCGCGCCCGTGAAGTCGCGCTGCCAGATGGCGTGGCCGGGGCAATCCTCGAAAGCCGGATGCAGCACCGTGGCAATTTCGCTGCGTCCCTTGAGCCAGGCGGCCACCGTGCGCGCGCCCGCATCGTGGGCGTCGAAGCGCAGTTTCATGGTGGGCAAGCCGCGCAGCAGCAGGTAGGCGTCGTCCGCCCCCACGCCCATGCCCAGACGCATGTGCGCCTGCGCCAGGCGGTCGTGCAGCGCCCGCTCGCGCGTAATGAGCGCGCCCATCAGCACATCCGAGCCGCCCGACTGGTATTTCGTCAGCGCCTGCATGATGATGTCCACGCCCAGCTCAAAGCCGCGCAGGGCCAGGCCGGCCGACCAGGTGTTATCCAGGGCGACCAGCACGCCGCGCGCGTGGGCTGCCGCGCAGATGGCAGGCAAGTCCGGCACTTCCATCGTCACGGAACCCGGTGCTTCCGTCCAGATGAGCTTGGTATTCTGCTGGATCAACGCCGCGATGCCGGCGCCGATGAGCGGGTCGTAATAGCGTGCCGTGATACCGAAATCCTGCGCCAGCCAGCGTCCCAGTTCGCGGTTCGGGTTGTAGATATTTTCCGGCAATAACACGTCGTCGCCCGTCTTCAGCAAGGCAAAGTCCGCCATGGCGATGGCCGCCAGTCCCGACGGCGCCAGCAGGCAGTGCGTGCCCCCTTCGATCTCGGCCAGCCGCGCTTCCAGGGTGAACGTGGTGGGCGTGCCGTGCAAGCCGTAGGTGTAGGCGTTCTTCTCTTTCCAGTCGCCCGAGCGCATGGCCGCCACATCCTTGAACAGCACGGTCGAGGCATGGTGGATGGCGTTGGGAAACGCAGCAAAGCCTTGCGGCGCCTGGTAATCGCTGTGGATCAGCGCGGTTTGCGGAGATTTGATTGTGGTCATGGCGTCGTCGGCAAAAACGTGGGCAGGTAAAAAAGTGGACCGCGCAGTGCGGCGCCACCTGGATTGTAAGGGCTTTACTCAAAAACCGCCGTACAACTGAGGCCAGGCGCATGGCGAACGGAAGAAGAAATCCGATAATGTCTCAACATTTATCATGTATTATTGACATGCTTTATTTTTAATATTATACATTTCAATCTGAAGGGATATCCCATGTTGAAAAATGCAGTGCTGGCTTGCGCCCTGGCTGCGGCCACGACGACGGCGCTGGCCGCTCCAGCCACGCCTTACCTAGTCAATTTTTCCTATACCGGTTTTTATGATGACTTGAACGGCGGTGCGTGGAACCCGAACTTGCGGCTGGCGGGGAGCTTTTTTGCCGACAATGCCAATGGCGACAATGTCCTCACCAAAAACGAAATATCCTACCTGGCGTTTGCCGGCACATTATATCTAGATGATTGCAATAATGGCAATATTTATCTGCGCTGTGGCGTCGATATACTGGAATACTCGCTGGAGGGCGGATTGAAGATTTCAGCCTATTTCGTCGGCAGCTATCCCGACGAAACCTTTTTTTCAACCCTGAAGACGGGTGACTCCTTCAGCTACACCTACCAGCATCCTTATTTTCTACCTAACGGGCAGCATACTAGAGTACGCTGGTCGCCAGACACCAAGCTGACGATCGGTCCTGTACTGCTCCCCGTACCAGAGCCTGAAGCCTATGCCATGCTGCTGCTGGGTCTGACCGGTATCGGCTGGATGCAGCGCCGGCGCCGCGCCATTTAAAGCACAAAAAAAAGGGACCTCCAACTGGCGATCCCTCCTATTCAGAACGGCGTCAACGCTGTATGTCAGACCAGGACAGCGTTACTCGGCCGCACCCCACAAGTCATGCGCGTCGGCCGACGTGATGGTCACGTCGACGAACTGGCCCACCGCCAGCTTGCGGTGCGGCTCGAACGGCGGTTTCACATACACGACGCCGTCGATTTCCGGCGCATCGGCGGACGAGCGGCCCACGCCGCCGGAGCGGGTGACTTCATCGATCAGCACGCGCACGGTCTTGCCGACCTTGGCTTGCAGGCGTTTTTTCGAGATTTCTTCCTGCAGCAGCATCACGCGGCCGCGGCGCTCTTCGCGCAGCTCTTCCGGCACGGGGTTGTCGATGGCGTTGGCGGTCGCGCCTTCGACAGGCGAATAGGCGAAACAGCCGAGGCGGTCGATCTGCGCTTCCTTGAGGAAGTCCAGCAAGTACTCGAATTCCGCTTCCGTTTCGCCTGGGAAACCGGCGATGAAGGTCGAGCGGATCGTCAGGTCCGGATTGATGGCGCGCCAGGCCTGGATGCGGTCGAGGTTTTTCTCGCCGCTGGCCGGGCGCTTCATGCGCTTCAGTACGTCAGGATGCGCATGCTGCATCGGAATGTCGAGGTAAGGCAGGATGTGGCCGCCGCTCATCATCGGAATGATCTGGTCCACATGCGGGTATGGATACACATAGTGCAGGCGCACCCAGGCGCCGTAGGTCTTGGCCAGTTCGCCCAGCGCTTCCGTCAGCTGCGTCATGTGGGTTTTCACGGGACGGCCATTCCAGAAGCCGGAACGGAATTTCACATCCACGCCATACGCCGAGGTGTCTTGCGAAATGACCAGCAATTCCTTGACGCCGGCCTTGAACAGGTTTTCCGCTTCGATCATCAGTTCGCCGATCGGACGCGAGACGAGGTCGCCACGCATCGACGGGATGATGCAGAAGCTGCAGCGGTGGTTGCAGCCTTCGGAAATTTTCAGGTAGGCATAGTGCTTCGGCGTCAGCTTGACGCCTTGCGGCGGCACCAGGTCGAGGAATGGCGCATGCGGTTTCGGCAGGTGAAAGTGGACGGAATCCATCACTTCGGCCAGCGCGTGCGGGCCCGTGACGGACAGCACTTTCGGGTGCACCTTCATGATGATGTCGTCGCCGGCAGCATCTTTCTTGGCGCCCAGGCAACCGGTCACGATCACTTTGCCGTTTTCAGCCAGCGCTTCGCCGATGGCGTCGAGCGACTCTTGCACGGCAGCATCGATAAAACCGCAGGTGTTGACGATCACCAGATCGGCGCCAGCGTAGGATTTCGCCGTTTCGTAGCCTTCGGCGCGCAGTTGGGTCAGGATTTGTTCGGAGTCGACCAGCGCTTTCGGGCAGCCGAGCGAGACAAAGCCCACTTTCGGCGCCGCACCTGGCATGGCCTGCATGGCCTCGGGCTGGGCGGAAGGAACGGGAATACGGTGAATTTCAGACATAGTTGGCAGCTAGAAAATGGTGAGGCGAATCGGCTATTGTACCCCGAGCCGCCCCTTGCTGGCAGAACTATGCTGTTTTGATGACGCCAATACAACTACCAGGCGATCGAATCGCCCGGTGAGTGTATCGGATCGATTACTTTTTGTCGGTTGGAGGAACCGGCGGCACGAACGGGAAGGTGCCGAACAGATTCTTGCTCTGGCTTTGCATCTGTTCCTGCATCTGCACGAACAGGCTCTTGCTCTGGTCGATGTAGTTGTTCATCATGCCTTGCATCATCGGGCCCTGGACATTCATGAACTGGGTCCACATTTCCGGGCTGAAGGGCTTGCCTTCGAAACTGCCGGCCGACGTGCCCGTGAATTTGTGCTGGATATCGGTGAACGCTTGCACGTTCTTTTCCAGGTAGGATCCCATCATGCCCTGCATGGCGTGGCCATAGTAGCGGATGATCTGCGACAGCACGCTGCTCGAGAACATGGGCGCGCCGTTCGCTTCCTCTTCTAAAATGATTTGCAACAAGATGCTGCGCGTCAAATCTTCATTGGACTTGGCATCGACGACGGTAAACACCTCATTGTCCAACACCAGCTGCTTGACGTCCGTCAAGGTGATGTAGGAACTGGTTTGCGTGTCATACAGACGGCGGTTGGGATATTTTTTAATCAGGCGGTCTATACTTTTTTTTGCACTACTCATCACAAGTTCCACTTATTGCGCCGCAGCGCATACTGAGTTAATCCGAAAAAAAAGCGAACGTGGGTCCGCTTTCGCACCTGCCTACGTTTTCCATTATAGAGTGGAAAACGGCTCCATTGCACATCAGGGTAGTAGATTCCCGCATTTATTGCAACGCAACTAAAAGTAGATTCTTGACAAGACCGGAGATTACGCCGGTCTTGCCAGGCCAGAAGCTTTTGTAAACTAGTCCGCCCTGACTTTAACATACCGCCCCGGCGCCGGCTCGATTGCCGCGTGGCGTTTGTTGCCCGGCTTGCCTGGCGCCTTGACCTGCGCGCCGCCGTGTTCGGCCAGGAAAGCGGCCCATTCAGGCCACCAGCTGCCCACGTGCTCGGTCGCGCCTTCCATCCACTGCTCGGCAGTCAAGGGCTTGGCTTTCGCCGTGCGGGCGCCTTTGCCTGCGTCATTGCTCCAGTAGCTGCGTTTTTTCTTCGAGGCAGGATTGATCACGCCGGCGATGTGGCCCGAAGCGCCGAGGATGAAGCGGTTGGCTTTCGGTTTTTTCGGGTTCAGCACAGCCGTACTGGCATACGCCGCGCCCCACGGCACGATATGGTCTTCGCGCGAACCGTAGATGAAAGCGGGCGCGTCGATACTGCTCAAGTCGACCTTTTCCCCAGCCACTGTCAGCTTGCCCGGCACTTTCAGGCTGTTTTCCAGGTAAGTGTTGCGCAGATACCAGCAGAACATGGGGCCAGGCAAGCCGGTGCCATCGCCATTCCAGTACAGCAAGTCAAACGCGGGCGGCTCCTTGCCCTTCAGGTAATTCGACTGCACGTAGTTCCACACGAGGTCGTTCGGTCGCAGGCTGGAGAAAGTGCTGCCCAGGTCGCGACCCGACATCAGGCCGCCCTTGGCCAGGGTTTGCTCGCGCAGCGCCACTTGCGGCTCATCAATAAAGACGTCGAGCGCGCCCGCGTCGCAGAAATCGAGGAAGGTGGTCAACAGGGTCAGGCTGGCGGCCGGATTCTCGCCCCGCGCCTTGAGCACGGCCAGCGCCGTCGAGACAATGGTGCCGCCGACGCAAAAGCCGAACATATTGAGCTTGTCCTGGCCGCTGATTTCCTGCGCGACCTGGATGGCTTCGATCACGCCTTGCTCGACGTAATCGTCCCACGTCAGGTGCTGCATGCTCATGTCCGGATTGCGCCAGGACATCAGGAACACGGTATTGCCCTGCTCCACCGCATAGCGCACGAGCGAGTTTTCCGGCTGCAAGTCAAGGATATAGAATTTATTGATGCATGGCGGCACCATCAGCAGCGGCCGCTGGTGTACCGTGGGGGTGCTTGGCGTGTACTGGATCAGCTGGAACAAGGCATTTTCAAACACCACCGTACCCGGCGTGGTGGCCACGTTGCGGCCCACTTCGAAGGCCGATTCGTCGGACTGCGAAATGCGGCCCTTGCCCATATCGGTCAGCATATTGCTCAAGCCCTTGGCCAGGCTTTCACCCTTGGTCTCGATCAGGGTTTGCTGCGCGTCGGGATTGGTGGCAAGAAAATTGGCGGGCGACATGGCGTCGACGATTTGCTGCACGGCAAACGCAATCTTCTGCTTCTGGTGCGGCGTCGCTTCCACGGCGTCGGCCATGGCGCTGAGAAACTCCGCGTTCAGCAAATAGGCAGCCGCATTGAAGGCCGACAGGGGGCTGGCGTGCCAGGCAGGTGCTGAGAAACGGCGGTCTTTCAGCTCCGGCGCCTTGCCGGCCATAAAGTCAGCCCACAAGCCCGTCAGCTTGGCCACGTAGGCATTTTTCAGTTGCTCGATCGCTTCCGGCTTGATGCTGGCGCCCGCATCCTGCAAAATGCCGGCAATCGGATTGCCCTGGGGCTGCGGTACCATGTTGAACCACGTCTTCCACTGTTCAGGATTGCTGATCTGCGCCATCCATTCCTTGGTCATCATTTGAGGATCGGGCATGTTCATAGCTATATAAGTCCATTCAAGAATTGGGGACGCCGAACAAAACCTACTGCGCGTCGGTATAGGCGGCCTGCGATGCTCACCGTACCTTCGTACGGTTGCGCTTCTTAGCCACCTCTCCCTTCCGCTCGCTACGGTTTTGCGCGGCGTCGAAACGTAGTCGAAAAATAGAAAACTTTAATATCAACTGCATGCAAACTCTTACTAATTGCCAATACCAATGATGCTCATGACCGCTGTTGCCTGGATCTATGTCGTCGGCCTCATGGCGCTGACGGAACCGTCCATCGTCGCCGGGGTGATGACCTTCGTGCTGTACTGCGTCATCCCGCTGTCCATCCTATTCTATCTGACGGGCTCAAGGAGACGCAAACGCAAGGCGGCGCGCATCGCGGAACTGCATGCCCGCGCGCGGGCCTCAGCAGACGATAAAACAAAAACGGCAGACACATAAGTGTCTGCCGTGCAGATTATTTGCGCCAGATCAAGCTGGCCTGTCGTCCCGTGACGCCATCGCGCCGGTACGAGTAAAACTGCGCCGCATCGCTGACGGTGCAATATTCCCCGCCCGCCACTTGCGCCACGCCATCGCGCAGCAGCATGGTGCGCGCCAGCGCATAGATGTCGGCCAGGTACTTGCCCGGCTTGCCAGCGATGGCGGCGAAGGCGCTGGACAACACTTGCCGCTCCGCATCATCTCGCGCGCCGTCGCGGAACGCTTGCAACACGTCGTGTCCCACCTCGAATTGCCGCGGACCAATCGCCGGCCCCAGCCAGGCAAGGATATCCGTCGCGCCCTGCGCCCGCATGCTGTCCACCGTGCGCTGCAAGACGCCATTGGCCAGGCCGCGCCAGCCCGCATGGGCCGCACCGACGACGAGGCCATCCGTCGAGCAGAACAGCACCGGCAGGCAATCGGCCGTCATCACGACGCACACGGCGCCAGGCTGCGCTGCTACGCTGGCGTCGGCATCGGGCACGCAACCGTCCAGCTTCCCGGCATCGGCCACGGCCACGCCATGCACCTGCGACAGCCAGGCCGGCTGCGCTGGCAAGACGATCGCCAGCCGCGCGCGGTTGGCCAGCACGTGCGCAGGATCATCGCCCACGTGCGTGCCCAGGTTCAAGCCGCCACCGCCCTGCCCGTCACCATACGGACCCTGGCTGACGCCGCCCGCGCGCACGGTCGCCAGCGCGCCCACGTTCGCGGGCAAGCCTGGCCAATGGGGAGTGATATAAGGCAAGGCAGCCGTCATCAGACCTGTTCCGGCTCGGGAATGCCGGCGGTGGCGATCAGCTGAGCGAAATCATCGGCCAGCGGCACGATCCACTCGCACGCTTCCAGGGTGCCCGGATGCACGAGGCCCAGGCGACGCGCCTGCAGTGCCTGGCGCGAGAAGACGGACACCAGGTGCTGCTTGCCGTACACGTAGTCACCAACCAGCGCAAAACCCAGGTGCTGCATGTGCACGCGGATCTGGTGCGTGCGGCCTGTTTCCAGGCGGCATTGCATCAGGCTCACGGGACGGCGATCGAGTTCGCCGCTGCCGATCAATTCATAGTGCGTGATGGCAGGCTTGGCGGTGAAATTCTCCGAGACGGCCATCTTGACGCGGTCGCGCGGGTGGCGCGCGATGGAGGCATCGATGGTGCCCGCCATTTTCGGCGTGCCCCACACGAGCGCGAAATACTCGCGCTTGACGGTGCGCGCCTGCAACTGGCGCACCAGGTCCGTTTGCGAAGCGAGGGTCTTGCCGACGACCATCAGGCCGCTCGTATCCTTGTCCAGGCGGTGCACGATGCCGGCGCGCGGCACGCCCGCCAGCTGCGGACAGTGGTGCAGCAGGCCGTTGAGCAAGGTGCCCGACCAGTTGCCGGGCCCCGGATGGACGACCAGTCCGGCCGGTTTGTTGATGACGATGATATGCTCATCTTCGTGCACGATGTTCAATTCCATCGCTTCCGGCTTAAAAGCCTCGTCTTCCGGCGCGCTTTGCGGCAGAATGACGATCTTCTCGTCGCCATAGGCGGTCATGTTGCGTTTGGCAACTTTTCCATCGACGGTCACGAAACCGGCTTCCAGCCACAATTGCAAGCGGCTGCGCGAGTATTGCGGCACCAGCTGGGCGATGACTTTATCGAGGCGGTGGCCGCAGGCGTCCGGCGTCAGTTCCAATGTAATCGGGGCCATTTCCTCGAAGACGTCGTCGGCGGCAAAATCGCCGTCAAACGCCTCTTCGGCACCATGGTCAGAAAGGGAGTCAAACGCGGGGTCAGCCAAATTAGGCTTCGGAGTTAATATCACAGCATTCCCATCGGCTATAATCAGCCTATTGTAAAATCTTGGTTAAAACCTTCTTGCAAAACGTCATGCAAAAAAAATTATCGTTGGTAGTCGCTTCAGTCGTTCTGCTCGGCATGTCCGCTTGCAGCTTGTTGCCTGAAAAAGTGGATGAGACCAAAAACTGGTCCGTTACGAAATTATACTCGGAGGCGCGTGAAGAAATGGCCGGGCAGCACTATGAAGCTGCAATCGGCCTGTTCCAGAAGCTGGAGGCTAACTATCCTTTCGGCAACTATGCTCTGCAAGCGCAGATGGAGATCGCTTACGCGTATTATAAGTCGGGAGACCAGGCGCAGGCGCTGGCTGCCGTCGAACGCTTCATCAAGTTGCATCCGAACCACGCCAATGTAGACTATATGTACTACTTGCGTGGTCTGATCAGCTTTAACGACCAGATCAGCTTCCTGAACTTCCTGTACGAGCAAGATCCGACCGAGCGCGACCCGAAAGCTACGCGCGAAGCGTTTGCGGCCTTCAAGCAACTGGTCGACAAGTTCCCAAATAGCAAATATGCGCCCGATTCGCTGGCCCGCATGAACTATTTGATCGATGCGATGGCGAAATACGAAGTGCACGTGGCGCGCTATTATTTCCGCCGCGGCGCCTACCTGGCCGCCGCCAACCGCGCGCAAACGACGGTCAGCGACTTCCGTGCCTCGCCGGCCATCGAAGAAGCGCTGTTCATCATGTACCGCTCGTATGACAAGCTGGGCTTGACCGACTTGCGCGACGATGCCTTGCGCGTGCTGACCAAGAACTACCCGAACACGGCATTCCTCAGCCCGGAAGGGGTGAACAAGGAACGCAAGTGGTGGAAATTCTGGCAGTAAAATGAAAAAACCGGAGCTTGCTCCGGTTTTTTCTTGCGTCAACCCCAAAAGCAAGGACCGGGGTCGTTCGCTGCGCGATCGGAATGCGTCCCACTGGGACGCATTCCCCCGTCGGGTACGACCCCAGCATTTGCTTCAGGGTTACTCGCCGACCTTGCGCCGGAACACCCAGCTCGTATCGTTCGACGCTTCCGGCACGAAAGCATAGCCATCGACATCGAATTGCTTCAGCTGCTGCGGGTCGCGGATCTGGTTGACTGCCGCATAGCGGGCCAGCATGCCGCGCGCGCGCTTGGCGTAGAACGAGATGATTTTATACTTGCCGTTCTTCCAGTCCTCGAACACGGGCGCGATGACGGGCACGTCCAGCTGGCGCGGCTTGACGGATTTAAAATATTCTTCGGAAGCAAGATTGACCAGCACTTTCGCCCCCTGCTCCCTGGCCGTGCGGTTCAGTCCATTGGTGATGGTGTCGCCCCAGAACGCGTACAAATCCTTGCCGCGCGCAGTTGACAGGCGCGTGCCCATTTCCAGGCGATGCGGGTGGATCAGGTCTAGCGGGCGCAGCAAGCCGTACAGGCCTGACAGGATGCGCACGCGCGACTGGGCATAGTCGAGCTGGGCCGGCTGCAGGCTGCGGGCCTCGAAACCGGCATACACGTCGCCATTGAAAGCCATGATGGCCTGGCGCGCTTCCGCCAGCTTGGGCGTCCAGGAAGCGTAGCGGGCCACGTTGAGGGCCGACAAGGCGTCGGAAATGCCCATCAGGCTGCCCACTTCGGCAGGCGAGAACTGGCGCATGCGCTCGATCAGCTGGGCGGAATGGTCGAGGAAATCGGGGGTGCTGTGCAACGAGGTTGTTGGCGGCGTCTCCAGGTCGAGACTCTTGGCGGGCGAAAGCACGATCAACATAAATTATCACTACAGAATAGAATTGCCGACATGATACCTGCTCCACAAAAACTCGTCCTCGACACCAACGTTTGCCTCGACCTGTTCGTCTTCAACGACCCGCGCTGGGCGCCCCTGCTGGCAGCCATGGAAAGCGGCGCCGTGCACGCCATCACGCGCGAAGATTGCCGCGCGGAATATCTGGTCGTGTTGCATTACAAACATCTGCCGCTCGACGAAGCCAGCCGCGCCATCGCCGCCGCCCGCTTCGACGCGCATATCAGCGTGGTGGCGCCGCCCGTCTCCGGCGTGCGCCTGCCCGTCTGCACGGACAAGGATGACCAGAAATTCCTCGAACTGGCGCGCGACGCCAACGCCGACATCCTGATCACCAAAGACAAGGCCCTGCTGAAACTGGCCCGCAAGACGGCCAAGGCCGGCATGTTCAAGATCATGGTGCCGGAAGGCTGGGCATTGCCAGGCTGAGGCGCCAAAGCCCCACACGCAACGGGGCGCGCTGCGCTAGAATGGGAAACGATTCCACTTTCCGCACCGCGACCCTACCGTTCATGAACAGCCCGTCCCTGCTCTACCCGACTCCCGCCCTGACCACCCGTTTGCCTCTCGTGGGCACCACCGTGTTTACCCGCATGTCCAGCCTGGCGGCCCAGCATGGCGCCGTCAACCTGGGCCAGGGCTTTCCCGATTTCGATTGCGCCCCAGAACTGGTCGATCTCGTCAGCGACGCCATGCGCGCCGGCCATAACCAGTATCCGATGATGACGGGCGCCGCGCCCCTGCGCGAAGCCATTGCCGCGAAGATCGCCAGCCTGTACGGCCACAGCTATGACGCAGGCACGGAAATCACCGTCACGGCCGGCGCTACGCAGGCGCTCACCACGGCCATCCTGTGCTGCGTGCACCCGGGCGACGAAGTCATCGTCATCGAACCGGCCTACGACAGCTATCTGCCCGCCATCGCACTGGCCGGCGGCGTGCCCGTGCTGGTGTCCATGGAAGTGGGAGAGTCCGGCTACAGCGTGCCGTGGGACAAGCTGGCCGCCGCCGTCAGCAGCAAGACGCGCTTGATCATCATCAATACGCCGCACAATCCGACGGGCACGATTTTGCGCCCCGCCGATGTGGCCGCGTTGGCCGACATCGTGCGCGGCACGCAGATTTTGATTCTGTCCGACGAAGTGTATGAGCACATGGTGTACGACGGCGTGCCGCACGCGTCGCTCTCGCGCAACCCGGAACTGGCGGCGCGCAGCTTCATCGTTTCCAGCTTCGGCAAGACGTATCACGTGACGGGCTGGAAGGTCGGCTATGTGGCGGCCCCGGCCGCCTTGACGGCGGAGTTTCGCAAGGTGCACCAGTACAACGTATTTACCGTCAACACGCCGATGCAGCACGGCCTGGCCGCCTACATGGCGGACCCGCAACCGTACCTGGACTTGCCCGCGTTTTACCAGCGCAAGCGCGACCTGTTCCGCGATGGCCTGGCGGGTAGCCGCTTCAGCCTGCTGCCGGCCGACGGTACATATTTCCAGTGCGTGCGCTACGATGCTATTTCGCAAGAGACCGAAGCGCAGTTCGCCGAATGGCTGACGGCGGAAATCAAGGTGGCCGCCATTCCCGTGTCCGCGTTTTATGCGCAGGGCAAGGAATCGGGCATCGTGCGCTTCTGCTTTGCCAAGAAAGACGAGACCTTGCGCCTGGCGCTGGAGCGCCTGCGCAGCATTTAATGTAAATACGGCACTGCTGCGCTGCGGCGCAGAGAATGACTGAGGAACAACAACATGGTACAGCGTCGCATCGGCCCGGCCGACCTGGTTCCCGGCGAACCCCTGCCCTGGGATCTGTTTCTCGCGGACCATAGTGCCGGCCCGCAACTGCGCAAGGGGCAGATCATCACGGATGGCGCACAGCTGGGGCGGCTGATGCAGCTGGGCCTGTATGTGGGCACGCCGGATCAGCCATCCGTCTTGCGCCTGCTCAACGAGGCGGCGCAGCGCCTGGAACGCTTGCTGTTGGCCTTGCGCAGCGAAAACAATGCCGAGCGCGACGTGCGCGACATCGCCCGCGAACTGTTGCGCGCGCTGGAGCACGATGCCGATATCGCCCTGGCCAGCATCCTGCTCAATCAGATCGCCGGCAGCTACGCCGTGCGCCACTGCATCGAAACGGCCCTGCTGGCCATGCTGGTGGGCCGCAGCATGCACAAGTCCCACGATGAACTGCTGTTGATCGGCGCGGCCGCGCTGACGATGAACGTGGGCATGCTGCGCCACCACGACAGTTTCCAGGACCGGCGCGGCCCCCTGAATGACGATGAAATGCGCATCGTGCGCCAGCATCCGCAGGAAAGCGCGGAATTGCTGCGCTGCGCGGGCGTCGATGACGAGGAATGGCTGAGCTGCGTGCTCCTGCACCACGAAAACGACGATGGCAGCGGCTACCCGCAAGGGCGCACGGCCGATGAAATCCTGCAAAATGCCAAGCTGATCGGCCTGGCCGACCGCTATTGCGCCCGCGTCTCGGCGCGCAACTACCGCCGCTCCATCGTGCCCGACCAGGCGCTGCAGCATATCTTCCTCGACCAGGGCGTGCCCATCGACGCGCTGCTGGGCGAACAGTTCGTCAACCTGCTGGGCAAGTATCCGCCCGGCACCCTGGTGCGGCTGCGCAGCGGCGAGCTGGGAGTGGTGACGCAACGGGGCGCCGGCCACGTGCATCCGCTCAGCGACCCGCTGGGCGCGCCGCTGGCCCCCGCCGAGCTGGCACAACTGTCTCCCCGCGACACGGCCGACAGCCGCTACGCCATCGTGTCATCACTGCACGAGGACGATGCCGGCCTGCATTTCAGCATGCGGCATGTGTGGGGGGACGAGGCGAGGTTATAGGCTGGCCGGGCAACGCCGGGCGCCAGGCACGGGGCACTTCACGGTTTCGGCGGGCGGATGCCCGTGTACTGTGCGCTGACCAGCAGCCATTGCTTGTCGACAAGCCGAGCGACATAACCGGCGCGCAGGGCGAAGCTGCGGGCGGCCCCATCCTGGTTGAGACGGTAGGACAGGCGCGCCGAGATGAGTGCCGTATCGCCAAACAGGCGCACCACCGGTTCATCGACCTGGAGCTGGGGACTCGGCCGCTTCTGCTCCGGCGCATAGAAGGCGAGCATTTTTTCACGCCCGTCCACCTCGCCTACCGGCGATATTTCCACATAATTCTCCGCCGTGATGGCGTTCAAGGCCACTTGATCAAAGTTACTCTGCGCCTGCGCATGGCGCTGCACCAAGGCGACCAGTTCGGCATCGGCGGGAGCCGCGTGCGCGCTGCCGATCACGCCCAAGGCGCCCAGCAAACAAGTGGAGAGGACATGTGGAAGGGTCAATTTCATGCGTATTCATCCTGATCGAGGTCATTGAGAAGCATCCGTTGCCTGCCGCGGCAATATCGGACACTCGCTGGCGGGCGGCGCATCGCGAGAAAGCCCACCGTATGCTATCCCCTTGCCCTTTTCTCGCGCCGGCCATTGCGACAAAGCGCTTGAATCGGGGGTTGAAACGCCATTTCGCCGGCCCGGGATGCGCATGGCGATGCCCTCAGATACGCCCGCAAGCCATGCCTCAGTTCGCGCCCGCAGGAGCGTCCAGCAACTTCTGTTGCAGATCAAGGTTAAGCGCCCACTGCTCTTCCACCGGAATGGCGCGCCGCGAGCTGGTCTTGAGGGAACCTTCTTGCGTCCACAGAAACGGATAAAAATTCAGGCAGAGTTCGCCGGGCAAGGGCAATTCGTCAAAGTCCTGCGCATCGCCGGGCTGCCGGCCGTAAAACTGCCGCAACTGGCGAGTAAAAGCCCATTCGATGAACGCCGTGTAGCCGATCTCCAGCGCTTCCCACGCCAGGGTCTCGGGGGCGAGGTAATACAGCTTGCCCTGGTCGGCCCCGAGCGCGCCGCCGTTGATGGCAAAAAAGCCGCCGAGCACGTCATCGGCCACCAACAGAAAGCCCTCGGCCTTTCCTTCGTTCCACGTAACAATGTTCCGGCCCAGCTTGTCATGGCCGGACCCCAATATCCGTAGCCAGCCGTCATCCACCAGGATGCCGCCGGTTTCATAGGCGATCGCGCCGAGGGGTGAACGCGTGGTGACTTGCAGGCTCAGCAGCACATCTTCCCTGCCGGCCGAGGGAGGCAGCAATTCCACCGGGATGTCGGCCTCGCTGGCCCATTGCCTGATCAGCGGAAACGCCGGGTCTTCACTATCCAATAATTCATTCAATGTACGCATGTCAGCTGACCTTATCGATGACCGCTTCCGGCGGTCGGAGTATGCATGGCGACGCTGGCACTGTCTGGCGGGCGGCGCCCTGCACCCTTCATTTTGCGGACGTCAAATACGCCCGCAATCCATGCGTGAGCACGAAAGGAAACACGCTCGCGTGATCTTCATCCGCGAAGACGCGCAAGCGCGTCTTCAGGCCGGGGAACTTGCGCGATGTCAACTTCCCGTCGAACTCGCGCAAGTCGGCCACCATGTCAGCGTCCTCTTCCGAACGCGAACGCTTCTTGCCCGCCGCCAGCTTTTCCAGGCCGCCGATGCCAAAGAACACGGACGCGGGCAAGTCCTTGTGGCTGGCGGCATACGCCTGTTCGCGGTCGAACATGACGCCGGCGTCGTACCACAGCGACGGGCTGCCGAGGATGTAGTGCTCGAAGGTGCGCGGTTCCGTCAGCAGGAATTGCAGGCCCAGCAGACTGCCGTAGGAATGGCCGATAAACACCTTGCGCTGCATATTCACGCGATAGTTACTGGCGATAAAGGGAAACACCTCGCCCGCGATGAACTGGCCATACGCCTTCGCTTCGCCGAACGCCGGTTGCCGCCCCGGCATGTCCGAGCGGTAATCATGCTTGCGCGGCGTGGTGGGCGTGTAATCGCGGCGGCGGCTGTACACCCCGCCATCGCCGTTGGCGTACGACAAGCCGACCACGATGACTTCTTCCATCCCCGCATGCTTGTTCAGGCGCTGCGCGATATTGCGCACGATGGCAAACGAATAATTGGCATCGACGACGAACAGCACCGGATAGCGTTTATTGCCCTGCCGATAGGAATCGGGCAAGGCGACATACAGCTGATAATCGCGTTTCAGGGCTTGCGCGCGGATATCGCGCACTTCCGTATTGTCCAGAACGTAGCTGGCAGGCGCGCTGGCGGGCGCGGCCACGGCGCTGTTGGCAAGGCAGCAAAGGACGATGAGCAGATGGAGAGGCTTCAATCTAGTTTCTTTCTTTGAGGTAAAAGTTACTTCGCCGTCGCCGCCGTCAGCTGCACCAGCTTGCGCTCGACAAACGCCTGCAACTGGGGAGATAAAGTTTGCAAGCCCTTGGCGCGCTCGAACGCCTGGCGCGCCTGGGCCGGGTGGTTATCGGCTTGCAAGGCGATGCCGAGCCCCATCCACCAGACGCTGTTGTCGGGCGCCGTCTGCAGGGCCTGCTGGTAGTGCTCGGACGCTTCGCGGTAGCGCTGTTCGCGCTGCAGCACGCCGGCCAGGAAGGCATGGTATTCGCCGCTGTCGCTGGCGTACGGCAGGCTGCGCGTCAAGGTATCGAGGGCGGCCGCGCCGCCGCTCGTCTTGTCCAGCTGCAAACGGGCCAGCATCATGGCTTGCGCCGGCTGTTTCGGGTCCAGCGCCAGGCTCAGCTGTAGCTGGCGGGCCGCCTCGTCCGGGCGCTGCGCTTCGAGCAACAGGCGCACCAGGGTTTCGCGCGCGCCCTGGTGGCGCGGGTCCATCTGCAAGGTCTGCTGCAAGGCCAACATGGCGTCGGAGACGCGGCCATCCTGCAACTGGGCCAGCGCGCGCCGGTATTCATTTTCCACGCGCTGCTGCGCGGTGACTTGCTTGCCGTCGATGATGCGTTCGCTGGCGGCCGGTGCTGGCATTTTCACCACAGGCGCGGCGGCGGGCTTGGCGGCTTTTTCCACGACGCGGCGCAATTCGGCGGGCCGCGCCTTGCTCGGCGCGGGGGCAGCCTCCTCGGCCTGGAACACGGGCTCGGGTTCCGCCGCTGCGACGGGAGCGGGCGCGGGAGCAACGGCGGCAGGCGCCGGGGCCGACACGGGAGCCGACACAGGAGCCAAAACAGGCGTGCTGGCCACGCTGACCAGCACGGGCGGCACGGCCGGACGCTTCAGGTAAACCCAGCCCAGGGCGATGGCGGCGGCCGTCAGGCCGGCAGCGCCGCCGAAGACCAGCGCGCGCGAAACGCCCCGCTCGCGTTCGGGCACGGAGCGGATGCCGGCCGCGTCGCCGCGTCCATCGGGAGTGCCGCGGGCATCGAGGTCTTGCAACATCTTGTTAATCAGGCTCATCTACAGGCTCATCTTCGTCATCGGTTCAATAAAGTCCAGCTCACGCCGCAGGCGGCGGCCAGCACGCCGGCGCCGGCCAGCCATGGCCACGGCTTCCGCCAAAGGCGGCGCGGCTTGCTGGCCAGGGTATCGCTGGCGGCCAGCGCCACGTGGCGGCCGCTCACCTGTTGCCGCCCTTCGCCATACGCCACCATCAGCGCCTTGTGCGCCATGATGTTGATCAGGCGCGGGATGCCGCCGGACGCCTGGTACAGCTTGCCCACGCCGCCACGGCTGAACAGGCGCGCACCATCGAAGCCGGCCACGCGCAGGCGGTGCGCCACATAGAAATCCACATCGTCGCGCGACAGCGGACCCAGGTGGTAGTGAAAGGTGATGCGCTGCGCCAGCTGGCGGATTTCCGGCAGGGCCAGCTTGACGTCCAGTTCCGGCTGGCCGAACAGCACGATCTGCAGCAGCTTGCGCTTTTCCGTTTCCAGATTCGTCAGCAGGCGCAGCGCTTCCAGGCTGTCGATGGGAATCGCCTGCGCTTCGTCCAGGCACAGCAGCACGCGCTTGCCCTGCGCCGCCAGGTTGAGCAAACGCAAGTTGAGCGACTTGAGTAGTTGATGCTGATCAGCATCTTTCTCCAGCAATACATCGAGGTCGTCGGCCAGCGCCAGGATCAGCGAACGGGGCGGCAAGTTCGGATTCGGGATGTAGGCCGTGACAAAGTCCGGCCCCAGCGATTGCATGAACTTGCGACACAAAAAGGTTTTACCAGTCCCCACTTCGCCAGTGATCTTGATGAAGCCCTCGCCGTTGCGCGCCGCCACCAGCAAGGTGTTGAGCGCCTTTTGCGACTGCGGGCCGTTGAAAAAGAAACTGGTATCGGGCGTGAGGCCGAACGGCGCCTCGCGCAAGCCGAAATGGGCCTGGTACATTTAGCGCCGCTCCGACGGACGGCGCGGGTCGAGCGCCTCGATGCGCTTGCCCGAATCGAGCAAGTCTTCGTTCCAGCTATTGGCGCCATCGACGATGGTCGGCTTGATCAGCACCACCAGTTCGCGCTTCTGGATCACCTGTCCCGTGTTGCGGAACAGCGCGCCCAGCACGGGAATATCGCCCGCGCCCGGCACTTGCGAGCGGTCCGCCGTGGTGGCCTGGCGCATCAGGCCGCCGATGGCGACGATGCGGCCATCCTGGCTGCGCACCATGCTGTCCATCTCGGATGTGCTCGATGCGGCCAGCGGCAGTTTCAGCGAACCGGCGCTGCCCAGGTCGATTTCCTTGCTGATGGTCGACACCTGGCTGACGGACGGGTGCACGTGCAGGATGATGTTGCCATCCGCATCGATCTGCGGCGTCACGTCCAGCACCACGCCGGAAAAGAACGGTTGCAAGGTCACATTGGGGCTGGTCGTCGCACCGCTGGCCGTCGTATTCGTGGTGGTCGACACGCCCGTCACGTAAAACTCGTCCGTGCCGATCTTCAGCACGGCCTTCTGGTTATTCATGGTGGCGATGCGCGGGCTCGACAGCACGTGCACGGAGCCTTGCGATTCCAGGAAGGAAATCATGGCCGCGAAATTGGCCGTCTGGAAAGCCAGGCCAAACATGGAACCGGCCGAATTCGCCGCCGAACTGAGACCAAAGCCGCTGCTGGCCGTCAATCCGCTGCCATTCGTCATGTTGGGCGGCTGGCCGCCATTGAACGGCAGCGGCGCCAGGGTGCCGCCCGGCTGGATGAAACCCGTCGAGATGCGGTTCGTGTGGCCGCTCTTGATCGAGGCAAACGAGGCCCAGTTGATGCCCGTCTGCGTGTTGTCGTTGAGTTCGACTTCGAGGATTTTCGCTTCCAGGATCACCTGGCGGTCGACGGACAGCTGCGTGGCCTTCAAATACATGTCGACATTGCGCAACTCTTCCGGCATGGCGCGGATGACGATCACGCCCGACTGCGGGCTAAGCACCACTTGCCGCCCGCCTTCGGCGCTGCCGACGATGGCTTCCAGCGCCGCCTTCAATTCCGGCCAGAAATCCGCCGTGGACGAAGTCGTCAGGTTGCTGCTGTCCAGGGTACGGCCGCCCTGGCCGCCATTCGTTTGCTGGTTCTGCTCGTTGTTGTTGCCCTGATTGTTATTGCCGCCATTTCCGCTGTTGCCCGAGCCGCCGGAATTGGTCGAACCGACCGAACCCACCGACGTCGACGAGACGCGCAGGTTGGAACTGCCGCGGCGCGCGCCCGTCAGGTAATTGACGTGGAACAAACGCGTCTGCATGGTCAGGGGCTTGATGTAGATCTGCGTGCCCTCGACCTTGTAATCGTAGCCATACAGTTCGCGCACGGCGTCGAGCGCCTGGAACAGGGTCACGTCCTTCAGATTGGCGGAAATCGTGCCGCCGATGTCGGGATGGACCAGCATGTTGTAGCGCGTGCCGGCCACGATGGAGGTGAAGAACTGGCGTGCCGGCACATTGTTGAACGCCACGTTGAAGCGCTCGTCGAGCGCCGCGCGGGCCTTCGGCAATTGCTGGGCCAGGGCCGCCACGGGCGGCAGCAGCGCCGCTTCCACGGCCTCCGGCTGGGCCGTTGGCGCCGTGGTGGCCGCCGCGCCCTTGACGGCATCGGTGATCGCATTATAGGTGTCGCGCTTGACGGGCGCGACATTGCAGCCGCCCAGGCCCAGGCTGACGCTGATGACAGCCGCCATCGTACTGATCTTGAACATGCTCGCCTTGTGTTGATTGAGTTGCTTGGCCACTTCTTCTACTCCTGCTTGCGGTCGGTCTTGCGATCGGTCTTATTGTCGGTCTTGCTGCTCGGATACAGCTTGAAGGTTTCCAGTGATTTGCCACGCCGCAACACGACGGCCGTGTCGTGGATTTCCGTCACCACGGCATCGCCCACCTTGCCGCCGACCTTGACTGTCTGGCCATCGATGACGGCCAGGCGGCGTCCGCCCGGCTGGGTGGAGATGAGCACCGATTGCAGCTGCGGCCGGGCCGCGACGACGGGCGCGGCACTGGCCGGCGCCCACAGGGCCGCCGGCGGGCGCGTGGGGTCGTCCAGCGCCTGTGCCTGCGCGCCCGGCCATGCCAGGCTCAGTACCAGGAAAGGCGCCAGCAGCGCGGGACCGAAGGTCAAAGTGCGATCCATGTATCGTCCATGCTGAGGGTATGTAAGGTCAGGGTCAGGGTGGCGCCCGGGTAACTGGCGGAGTCGAGGTGGGCGGCGCCCCAGAAGACGCGCGTCGGCATCGCTTGCAGCGCCTGCATGTATTGCACCATGTCGGCATAGCTGCCTTGCAGCACCACTTCCACGCCATGCTGGTGCAGCAAGGGTGCCGGGCTCGGTGCCTTGGCAGCGGCATCGCCGTTCGCGGCATCGGCCTGGCGCACGCCCACGGCGCTGGAGGGCAAGGTTTTCAGCGACACCACGCGCAATCCGGCATGCCGGCGCAGCAAGTGCTCGAGCAAGGTGACCATGCGCTCGGGCGCCACCAGGCCATGCTGCTGCTCGCGCAGCGCCTGCGTCAGCGACGCCGTTTCCGCCTGCAAAGCCAGCAGGCGCGTGCGCGCTTCCTGGTCGGGATCGGTGGCGTGGGCGAGCATGGTCAGCTCGATTTCCTTGTTCGTCGCGGTCAACAGGCTTTGTTTTTGCGCAATGCTCGCTTCCAGTGCGGCGCGTTTCGCCAACAGGGGATTGAAGCTCATGAAATAAAACACGAACAGGACGGCGGCCGCAGCGGCGCCAAACACCATCAACCGCTCGCGCAGGCTGAGGGCGTCAAAGGCGGTGGCCCATTTCTTCAGCAAGGGCAGCATCAGCGTGTTCCTCCAGCAACAGGTTTTGCCGGCGTGGCGGCACGATCCGCAGATTGCAGGCTGAACGCGATATAAGGCAGGCCAGGCGTCTTGCCCTCGGCCACGGCCGGCTGCTCGGGCTGGCCGATGTCGAGGCTGGCGAAGGTCTTGCCTTTCAGTACCTCCTGCTGGCCCAGACGCGTGATGTAGGCGGGCAGCAGCGACGCATGCAAGGCGCGGCCCTGCAAGCCGAAATCATTGCCGGCGCCGGCGATATCCACGCCCGTCAGCCATACGCCCTCGACCCTGGCCTGCGCCAGCGCGCGGAAATAGCCGGCATAGCCGCGGGTATTGCCCAGCTTGCCGCTTTCCAGCACGTTTGACGCATCCTGCAGCAACTGGCGCTGCGCTTCGACGGCCGCCAGTTCCTGCGCCAGGGCCGGGTCTTTCTTGCGTGGAGGATAATCGCGCAGAATCTGGTCGCGCTTCGCCTCGCCTTGCGCCAGCGCCGCCTTGACGCCCGCTTCGCGCTGTTCCAGGCTGGTCAAAGCTTGCTGGGCCAGCACGCCCACGGCCAGCAGCGCCAGCGCCAGGCCGCCCAGGCCCAGGCTGGCCGTGCGCGCCGACATATGGTGTTTTTTCAGTTCAAACTGGGGATTGAACAGATTGATCTGCTGGCTCATGCGCCCTTCCCTTCGTGCTTGCCCGGGTGCAAGCCAACCTCGCGCAAGCCTGCGCCGATGGCCAGGAAGTAGCGCGCCTGCATGGCAGGGTCGCGCAGCTCGGGGGCCTGCGACAAGTCCAGCACCGTGGCCAGGTCCAGCTGCTCGACGGGCATGTAGAGATTGTCGGCCAGGTATGCGTGCAAGCCGTCGGCCGCGCCCGTCATCAGCATCAATCGGGACAGCGAAATGAAATGGAACTGGCGGTCGAAGTGGTCGAAGGAGCGCTGCAGTTCCAGGGTGACGCGGTCGTAGTACTGGCTGGCGTCGGGCGATTGCAATTGCGTCACAGTCACGTCGATGCGGCGCGCCTGGTACAGTTCGCCATTGAAACTCATGGTCAGCAAGCCGCCGTCGCCATCGAAAGACAGCACGGCGATGCCGCGTCCCGGCGTTTCCAGCAAGGTGGCGATATTACGCTGCGCCATCTCGGGGATATCGATCACGGACAGGCCGATCTTGCATTCCGCGTATAGCGCCTGGCGGCGCGACACGGCGCTGTTGCGCGCGGCGACGGCAAACACGCTGCTGCCCCGCTGGGTGCCGTTCGGGTCGCCGGGGATGTCGAACACGTCGATGGTGGCCTCGGCCAGGGGAAAGTCCAGCATGTCCTTCAAACGCCAGCCCACGGCCGTCTTCAGCTCCTCGCGCGGCACGGCCGGCGCTTCCAGCGACAGCAGCTGGTAATCGCCGCCAGCCAGCACGCTGGTGCAGTGGCGCGCTGCTGCCTGCAGCTCCTTGCCCAGTTTTTCCAGCACCTCGGCCGGCGCAGGCCGCGCGGCCGCCTGGTAACTGGCGCCCCGCACGCGCGGCATGCCGCCGGCGGGACGTTCGACAACGACAGCGCTGACGCCTTCGCGGCCAAACGCCGTGGCCAGCCAGCCATCGTACTTCTTTGCTCTTGCGAATAAACCCATGCGAACTATCCAGTGTAAGTGCCTGCCCGATCTTGTCGCGCAGATAATGCATCCAGCCAATTTTAATTCATGAAGCCAACTTTATTGTGTAAAAACAATAAATTAGCGATCTTTTTTTCACCTAGTTGACCTTACTGCGACAACACGGCTTGCAGGCGGCGCTGGACATAATCGGCGTTATTGCCCGCATTCGGACAGCCGGCGGCTCCTGGCTGGTTGCAAGCCGTGGCCGTGATGGTCCAGCTGGTCAAGGTGCCGGGCCCCGTGGCCGTGCTGCATTGCACGGTGACGCTGAACGCCGACAGCGTCGTGCCAGCCGGCAAGCTGAACGTGGTGGCGCCGAGACATGCCGCGCCAGTGGTCAGGCCCGCGCTGATCTGTTTCTGCAAACCCCATTCGAGACCGGCGCGGGCGGCCTGTTCGGCGCGCACGCCCTGCACGTCCATGGCCGACTCCGTCTGCTGGAAGGTGGAGATATTCACCATCACGGCCGCCAGCGCGGCCAGCACCACCAGCAGGAAAATGGCCGTGACGAGGCTGAAACCGCGCATGCGGCGCGCGCGGTGGCGCAGCAAATGCGTCATGGCGTATTCCTCGCCTGCACCTGTTGCACCAGGCGCAGCACGCCCGTATTGCTGTTCGCCGCGCCCAGGCTCAGGCTGATATTCACCAGGCCCCGCTGCACATTGGCCAGCACGGTGTAGCTGAAGGCGCACCCCGTTACCTGGCGCGCCAGCAGTGCGCCATCCTTCAAGTCCGCAGCAACCGGCTGGGTGGCCTGGATGGCATAGCCCGCGTAGCGGGTCAAGGTGCCGGTCGCCAGATCGCACGCATAGGTCACGGGCGTCGACACCACCTGGAAACGGTTCGACGGCGACGGCAGCGGCGCCGGCGCCGTCGCGAAAGGATAGCTGCCAAGCGTGACGACATTGCCGGCCACGCCCGTCACTGCCGCGCGGTTGCAGCCGGTCGCCGCGCTGCAGGAATAGGCGTCGTTCGGCGTGTAAGCTCCCCCCAGGTTGTAGACGACGATCTGGTCGCCCACGCTGATCGCCTGGCGCGCGCCCAGCGCATTCGCGGGCATGGCGCCGACGACGCTAAAGCTGCCCGGAACGCCGGGGGCGGGAGGCGTCTCGAAGCTCAGCACACTGCCCAGTCCCGACGGGTCGCTGTCGCTCAGGTAGCGTCCGCCCGTCTTGGTCAGCAGCAATTCCAGGAACAGGCCGTTGTTCGAGACGCGCACGCTGTTGGGCAGGGCCAGGCGCACATCGCGCGTCAGGCGGCGCGCCGCCGTATCGGCCGTGTCGGCCAATGCCGCGCGCGCCGCGACATCCATATAGCCCTGCACGGGCACGCGGATGAAGACGGCGACCATGGTGCCGATGATGCCCGTGATGACGATCACGATGACCATCTCGACGAGAGTAAAGCCGCGCGGACGGCGCCTGGCGTTAAGAAATTTTGTCATGGGATACTGTTCGGCGCATAGCGCACGCGATAGCCGTCGAGCACGATCTGCTGGTCGGCATACGGCACCGTCACCTGGATACGCAGACCTTCCGTGGCGGGCAAGCCGTTCAGGGCTGCCTGGGTGATCACCACAGAGGCAACGTATTCCTGAGGGGAACCTGCAGCCCAGACGGCGCCCTGCGCATCCGTCTTGTAATTCGTGGCCGTGCCATACGCGCTCACGTAATCGTTGACGTTGTCGAAAGGCCGCGTCACGCCGCCCGCCTCTTGTCCGGCCACTTCCGGGATGGCGCAGCCGGCCGGGCTGGTGGCCGTTTGCGCGGCAGGGTCTTGCGGATCGCAATACGTGAAACGCGCCAGCTGGATTTCTTCCAGCATGCCTTCGGCAATCGCCAGCGCCTGCTTGCGCAGCTGCGGGTCGGCGCTGTGCTTTGTCGTCAGGCTCATCACGCCGAGGATGGCGGCCGAGGCCAGACCGACGATGACGATGAACAGCACCAGTTCGATCAGGGTCACGCCGCGTCCACGCCGGCGCCGCTGGCTAATGGACATAGCCCGTCTCCCCCTCGACCGTGACGACGCGCGGCGTGCCCTCGCCCCGGATGCTGATTTTCAGCCGCGTCGGGAAAGCCGATGGCGCCGGGAACACATCGCCCTGCGCATATGGCTGGCCCAGCGCATCGAAATAAAAGCTGGGCTCGCCTGTCACATCGGTGGACAGGGTAACGCCGGACGGACGGCCTTCGCACAGCCAGTTGCTCCCCAGGCAATACTGCTGCGTCTCCTTGCTGCCGCTGTTCCTGCCCGTGGGCGGCACCACCTTCTGCTCATCGCTGCAACCGGCATCGAAGCACAGCGCCACGCTGTTGGCATCGATGTGCACAAATACGGCACGGTTTTGCGCCACCGCCAGCTTTTGCCCGTAGCGCACGATATTCGTCACCTGGTCGGCAAAACTGCGCGCGTCAAAAGTGTCGCGCTGGAAAAACCGGTTGACGGCAAACGTCGCCAGCAAGCCCGCCAGCACCAGCACGGCCACCAGCTCGATCAAGGTGAAGCCGCGCGCAGCCGTACGCCGCAGGGAGCGTGGCGGCCCTGCTTGGCGATGCGGATGCGGAAAGTTTGTCGGTGGCTGCTGCAATGGATGACCCGTAAAAAAGCCCAACGGGCTGGCGCCTGGGGTTGGGCTGGTGGTGCGCAAGGAAAGCCGGGCGTGGCCGGGCTTTCCTGTCGATACTCAATAACTTGCCTGAGTTTACTTACACGACGTGGCGCTTGCGGCGATCGAGATGGTCGGTGCGCCGCCGGCAGCGGTCGGCGCGGCGTAAGTCACCGAGCAACCCGTGCGCGTGGCGTCTGGCGTAACAACATAGCCCGCCGTGGTGGCCACCGTGTAGTCGTCAGTCGTAATGCCAGCGGCCGCGCCGATACCGGCCGCCGTTGCCGCAGGATAGCCGAACGCGCCGTCAATGTCGGTGCCTTCCATCTGCACTTTCGGCGTATCGACGGAACCCTTGACCAGCCATTGCGCATGGTACAGGGCTGAACCTGCCTTGATCGCGCCAGCAGCCGCCTGCATCTTGGCCACGCGTGCATCGGTCGACATGTCGATGAATTTAGGAATCGCCGTGGCGGCCAGGATGCCGAGGATCACGATGACGACGATCAATTCGATCAGGGTAAAACCTGCCTGGGCGCCGCTTTTCATACTACGTAAAGACTTGTTCATTCTTGCTTTCTCCAAAATCAAATAAAAAAACTTCAAAACCAACGCCATGAAACTGTCGCTGCACCGGACCAGGAAGCGCGTCAGTTTGCTGCCGATTCCGGCGCTTTCCACACCACGATATCGGGCTCCTGGGCGAGCTTGTCAAGATCGGCGTCTGCACCCGGCAAGGTTACCTTAAATTTCACTGCATCAACCCCTGTAGTGGGAAAAATATTGCCTTTACTAAACAAATAGATGATTTTTTGTTCTTTTTTGTCGTATAACCAATTCCCTGCCGGCAATTTTTCAAGGTCCGCCTGCGCGAACTCACCCAGGTAGTTGGCCGGCTTGTCGGCCAGCCAGTCGAACGGGTTTTGCCGCGCCAGCGCCGGCATCCTGTCGCGCCGGTCCGCCAAGTACAAGTGCAGCACCTGCACCCGCAAACTGGTGCGCAAGACGCCGAGCATCTGCGCCACGGCCACCTGCTGCGCCTGTTGCTGGTAATAGCCGACCCGGTTCAAGAATACCGCCATCAGGATGGCAAACACGCCCGCCACCACCGCCAACTCGAACAGGGTGAAACCGCGCTGGCGGAGCGGTTTTCTCATCAGTGCAGGGCCGCCCGGCCCAGGTCCCAGATCGGCAGGAAGATGCCCAGCGCCAGCACCAGCACCATGGCGCCGAGGAAGACGATCAAGATCGGCTCGATCTGCGCCGACAGGGTCTTCAGCTCGTAATCGACCTCGCGCTCGTACATGTCGGCGATCTCGTCCATCAGGTCGTCCAGCGAACCGGATTCCTCGCCCACGGCGATCATCTGCAGCACCACGGGCGTAAACACGCCGGCCGCCACCGAGGTGCGCAGGATGCTTTCGCCCCGCTCGACGCCGTCGCGCATCTGCTCCACGCGCGCGCTCAGATACGTGTTGTCGACCGTTTGCGATACCACCGTCAGGGCCTGCACGATAGGCACGCCGCTGGTGCTCGACAGGGCAAAACTGCGCGCGAAGCGGGCCATCGTGCCCTTCAGGATGATCTTGCCGGCGATCGGCAGGCGCAGCTTGGCGCGGTCCCATTTATAGAGACCCTCTTTCGTGCGCAGCCAGGCGCGCCAGCCGAAAAAGCCGCCCACGCCCAGCATCAGCAAGATGGGCCAGTACGTCACCGTAAAGCGCGAGGTGCCGATCAGGATGCGCGTCATCAAAGGCAGTTCCGCATGGAAACTGGCGAACACCTTTTCGAACTGGGGAATGACGAAGATATTCACCACCACCATGGCAGCGAGCATGGCGAAGACGACGAAGGTCGGGTAGCGCGTCGCCGTTTTCACGCGCGCGCGCATGTCGCGGTCGAATTCCAGGTGGTCGAACAGGCGCAGGAATACTTCGTCGAGGCGCCCCGTCATTTCACCCACGCGCACCATCGACAGATAAAACGGCGTGAAGATGGCGGGATGGCGCGCCATGGCGGCCGACAGTTCGCGGCCCGCGTCGAGCGACTCGCGCACATCCTTGATGATGCGCCCGAACGCGGGACTGATGGCGGACTCCTGCAAGCCGGCCAGGCCGCGCATGATGGGCACTCCCGCCTTGAGCAGGGTGTACAGCTGGCGGCTGAACAGCTGCACATCCATGGGCGTGACTTTTTTCTCGGTCAGCCTGGCCCACCAGCCCAGCTGGTTGGCACCGGCCTTCGTCACCGTCTGCCTGGTGGCGCTGATGTCGACGGGCGTGCTGCCGCCCGCCATCAACTGGTCGGCCACGGCGCCGCTGTCGGCGCCTTCCATCACGCCGGTCAGCAGTTCGCCACTGGCGCTGCGCGCCTTGTAGGAGAAAAACGGCACCTCAATCCTCGCTCTGGTTGCTGATGCGCATCGCTTCCATCACCGTCGTACGGCCTTGCACCACCAGCTGCACGGCGTGGCGGCGCAGGGTTTCGCCCGCCATCTGCGCCGTCGCCACCTTCATGAAGTGGGAAGGATCGGCATGGTTGGCAGCGTCGGCCACGGCGCGCGTGATTTCCAGCAATTCGTACACGCCCGTGCGGCCCCGGTAACCCATGCCATTGCAATGCGAGCAGCCCTTGCCGTGGAAATACTGGTTGCGCTCGACCAGCTCGCCCAGTTCCAGGCGCAACCATTCGTATTCGTTCGGCGTGGGCGCGTACGGCGTACTGCAGCTTTCGCAGATCACGCGCACCAGGCGCTGCGCCAGCACGGCCTGCAGCGAGCTGCCCACCATGTAGCGCGGCACGCCCATGTCCATCAGGCGCAGCGGCGTGCTGATGGCGTCGTTCGTATGCAGGGTCGACAGCACCAAGTGGCCCGTCATGGCGGCGCGCAGGCCGATTTGCGCCGTCTCCTGGTCGCGCATCTCGCCGACGAGCACGATGTCGGGATCCTGCCGCAAGGCCGAGCGCAGCACCCTGGCAAAGTTCAGCTCGATCTTCTCGTTGACTTGCACCTGGTTAATGCCGGGCAAGCGGTACTCGACCGGGTCTTCCACCGTGATGAGCTTTTTTTCCACGGAGTTGAGCTCGGACAAGGCGCAGTACAAAGTCGTCGTCTTGCCGCTGCCGGTCGGCCCCGTCACCAGCACGAGGCCGTTCGGACGGCTGACGATGGCGCGGAACTGTGCCACCAGCGCAGGCGGCATGCCGATGGCGTCCAGGCGCAAGGTCGTGCCGCCCTGGTTCAGCAAGCGCATCACCACCGATTCGCCGTACTGCGTCGGCATGGTGGAAATACGCACGTCGATGCGCTGGTTTTTCACGCGGATGGCGAAGCGGCCATCCTGCGGCAGGCGTTTCTCGGAAATGTCGAGGTCCGACATCAGTTTCAGGCGCAGCGCCAGCGAACTGGCGATCTTGCTGTCCGCTTCCGTCTGCAGGTGCAGCACGCCGTCGATGCGGAAGCGGATCTGCAGCCGGCCTTCCTGCGGCTCGATGTGGATGTCCGAGGCGCGCACCTGCGTGGCATCCTCGAACACGGATTGCAGCAGCTTGACGATGGGCGCCTCTTCCAGGCCCGGATTGGCGGCCAGCGCGCCGAAGTCGACGGAAACGTCGCCCAGGTCCTGCTCCAGCTCGCGCGTCAGGGTGGAGATATCTTCCGTACGGCGATAGATGCGGTCGATGGCGGCCAGCACTTCCGTTTCATTGACGACAGCGAGCTCGATATGGCGTTTGACCAGGCGCGAGATTTCATCGTACGCAAACAGGTCGGTCGGATCGGACATGCCGACCAGCAAGCCTTCGCGGCGGTCTTCCAGCACCAGCGCGCGGAAGCGCCGCGCCTGGGTTTCCGGCAGCAGCCGCACCAGTTCGGGATTGATGTTGAAAAACTTCAGATTGATGTAGGGAATGTCGAGCTGGCGCGCCAGCGCGCCAGAAATCTGCTCTTCCGTGACGAAGCCGTGCTCGACAAAAACGCGGCCCAGCTTGCGTCCCGAACGCTTCTGTTCCGTCAAGGCTTGGCCCAACTGTTCTTCCGTCAGCAATTTCTGCTGCACCAAAATTTCACCGAGCCGGACTTTCTCTGGCCTTGCCATGCTTGCTCCTCGACAAATTCTTCAGACGCTGCACGCCAGCGGCGCGCGGGAGTATTTTATTCCAGAACCTGTTGTTTCTTAAAGAAAATATATTCCATCGTTTGATTTTTGCGCATTTCAACACTCTGCAAGGAAACACTTGCCGCCCACCTGCGCCCATGGCAATAATGGGGGTCATTCCCCGTCTTGCTGCCGACTATTACCCCTATGAACGCCTGCGCCATCGAGTTCCACAACGTGCATCTGCAGCTGGCGGGCAGCGCCGTGCTGCGCGGCGTCGATCTGCAGGTGCGCGCGGGGGAACTGTTCGGCCTGGTCGGCGTGAATGGCGCGGGCAAGACTTCCCTGCTGAAATGCCTGCTCGACTTTTGCATGCCGGAGCGGGGCGAGATCGCCATTTTCGGCCAGGCGAACCGCCACGGCGCGGCGCGCCAGCCCCTGTGTTTTCTGCCGGAACGTTTCCAGGCGCCGTATTACCTGACGGGTGGCGACTTCCTGCGCTACCTGGCGCGCCTGCACCATGTGCGCCCCGATGCGCACGCCGAGCAGCAAGCCCTGGACGCGCTGGACCTGGCGCCGGACGCCTTGCTGCGCCCCGCGCGCGACTATTCGAAAGGCATGATGCAGAAACTGGGGCTGGCCGCCTGCTTGCTGTCGGGCAAGCCGCAACTGGTGCTGGACGAACCGATGAGCGGACTCGATCCGAAGGCGCGCGCACAGTTCAAGCAAGTGCTGCGGCAAGCGCGCGCGCAGGGCCGCGGCGCGCTGCTCACCTCGCATGCGCTGGCCGACGTGGAAGAATTGTGCGACCGCATGGCCATCCTGCATGCGGGCCGCATCGTATTTACGGGCACGCCAGCCGAATGCCGCGCGCGCCATGGCGGCGCGACCGACGCCAGCCTGGAACAGGCTTTCCTCAATTGCATCGCGGCATGAACGCCCCGCTCTCCGCGCCGCCCGGACGGCCTTACGCCCCCTCCCCGCACGGCATGTATCTGCGCCATTTCGGCTTGCGCACGGCGCCGTTCGGCATCACGCCGGACCCGGCCTTCTTTTATGCGGGCAATACCCGGGGCGAACTGCTCGATGCGCTGCTGTATGCCGTCACGCAAGGCGAAGGCATCATCAAGCTGACGGGCGAAGTGGGCAGCGGCAAGACCATGCTGTGCCGCATGCTGGCCGAACGCCTGCCGCCCCAGGTCGACGTGCTGTATTTGCTCAATCCCCGTCTGGAACCGGATGACGTCCTGCACGCCATCGCCGCCGAACTGGGCCTGGCGCTGGACGGATGCCGCGCCGATGCCGTGCTGCACGCCCTGCACGGCGAGCTGATCGCCCGGCATGCGGCGGGACGCCAGGTGGTGCTGCTGGCAGAGGAAGCGCAAGCCATGCCGGGCGCCACCCTGGAAGCGCTGCGCCTGCTGACGAATTTGGAAACGGCCAGCCACAAGCTGCTGCAGATCGTCCTGTTTGGCCAGCCGGAATTGCAGCAGACGCTGGACTTGCCCCAGTACCGCCAATTGAAGGAACGCATCACCCACAGTTTCACCGTGCCGCGCCTGCCGAAGTCCTTGCTGGACGACTACCTGGCATGCCGTCTGGCCGCCGCCGGCCGCACGGCGCCGCTGCTCTTCACGGCAGCCGCGCTGCGCCAGCTGGCGCGCGCCGCGCAGGGCATCGTGCGCAGGGTCAATATCCTGGCCGACAAGTCCTTGCTGGCCGCGTTTGCGGACGATGCGCAGGACATCAGCGCGCGCCACGTGCGCCTGGCTATTGCCGACAGCCCCTTCCACCGTCCGCCCTGGCATGCGGGCAAGCTGCTGGCGGGCGTCTTGAGCGCACTGATGCTGTTGCTGGCCTTTGCTCTGCTGTGGCAATGGCTGACGAGCAACCAGGCCCAGATGCGCCGCGCCGCGCCCGCCGACGCAGCCGCAAGCGCGCTCCAGGCAACCGTTGCGCGCACGCCGCCGCCATTGCAGCCCACGCTGCTCGACAGCAAGCTGGCCGAATCGCGCGACTGGCTGGCAAAGCAAAGGCCGCAGCAACTGGTGCTGCAAATTGCCAGCCTGCCCGCCACCGAAAAGGCCGCGGCGGAAAGCTTCCTGCAGCAGGCGCAGCAAGCCATCGGCCTGCACGACCTCCACGTGTTTCGCCTGTCTGACGCAGCCCCCTCAAGCGCCGCCGCGCGCCTGGTCATCGTCTATGGCAGCTTCGCCGACCGGGCCAGCGCCGAAGCCGTGTGGGCCAGGCTGGCGCCCACGGCGCCGCAGAAAATATTGCTGAGCGACATAGATAGTATCCGCACGGAAATGAAAGCCCCAGCGCCGCCACAAACAAGGCGTGGCGCCCCCTGACTTTATTTCGGTATATTGCCTCCCGGGCACGCACAGCGATTGCTTTTAGGCGATCATGCTGGGTAAAATTACAAAAGCACAACACGACTTCAAGGGCGAACTTTTCATGAATCAACACCCTATTCCTGTGCTGGCCTCCTGGGTCGCCCTCGCCTGCAGCACCATGCTGTCCGGCTGCGCCACGCATCAAACGCCGCTGTCGCCTGCCCACATCAATGCCGCGCCCCTCCCGGCCGGCGTCATTCCCGAACCTGTGCAGCAAAGCAGCGCACTGGCCGCGCCCCTGCCGGCGCCCAAAATGGAAACCTACAGCGTCACCGTGCACAAGGTGCCCGTGCAATCGCTGCTGTTTGCCCTGGCGCGCGACGCGGGCATGAATATCGATATCCACCCGCAGATCGAAGGCAGCGTCACCCTGAATGCGCTGGACCAAACCCTGCCGCAACTGCTGGCGCGCATCGGCAAGCAAGTCGACATGCGCTACGAAATCGATGGCAAGAACCTGACGGTGTTGCCCGACGCGCCCGTATGGCGCAATTACAAGGTCGATTACGTCAACATGGCGCGCAGCACCAACAGCAGCGTGAATATCGCCACGCAAATTTCCACGGCAGGCGGCGGGTCGAACAATGCCAGCAACCCCGTTGGCAACACGCAGGGCAGTGGCGGCAGCGGCAGTAACAATTCGACTACCCTGGTCGTGAATCGTTCGGAAAATAATTTCTGGTACAGCCTGGAAAAGAATATCCGCGACCTGCTGCGCGAAACCACGCTCAACGACGTGCAGGTGGACCCGCTGGCCCAGCTGAACCAGCAATTGACGACCATGCCCGGCCAGCAAGGGCAGCAAGGACAGCAGCAGAACCAGGCCGGCAACGTCCCTGCCGCCGGTGCGACTGGCCAGTACGGCGCCCAGCCGCCGATGCAGTATGGCAACCAGAATGGCAATCCGAATGGAGGTCAATCTGCGCCGGGCCAGCAGGGGACCAGTCAGAACGCCACGCCTGGCCAGCCGCTTGACGCGAACGGCATGCCGCTGTTAAAACTGGCCAACAAGGGCAGCCCCTCGTCCGTCGTCGTGAATGTGGAAGGCGGCTTGATCGCCGTGCGGGCCACGGGGCGCCAGCATGAAAAGATCGCGGAATTCCTCGACGCCGTGTTACACAGCGCCAAGCGGCAAGTGCTGATCGAGGCAACCATCATTGAAGTGCGCCTGAGCAATGAATACCAGCAAGGCATCAACTGGGCGCGCCTGACGGGCAGCCTGCAGCTGCGTCAGGGACAAGTGGGCACGGCGGCCCTGTCCAGCGGCGTCACGCCGAACGCCACGCCCGGCATTTTCCTGCTCAATTATCTGAAAGACAGTTTTTCCACCACCATCCAGCTGCTCGAATCGTTTGGCAAGGTGAAAGTGCTGTCCAGTCCGAAGATCAGCGTGCTGAACAATCAAACGGCCATGCTGAAAGTGGTCGACAACAATGTCTTCTTTACCATCAAGGTGACGCCTGCCGTGATCAGCTCGACAGGCACCATCACCACGCCGGCCACCTATGAGTCGAAACTGGAAACGGTGCCCGTCGGCTTCGTCATGAGCGTCACGCCGCAGATTTCCGACAGCGATGAAGTCACCCTGAACGTGCGTCCCACCATCACGCGCATCGTGGGCTATGTGCAAGACCCGAATCCGGCCCTCGCCAGCGTGATCAGCCGCGTGCCCGTGATCCAGGCGCGCGAGCTGGAATCGATCATGAAAGTGGGCAATGGCCAGATCGCCGTGATGGGCGGCCTGATGCAGGATTCCGTCGACAACGCCAAGGATGGCGTGCCTGGCCTGTCCAGCCTGCCAATCGTGGGCAATCTGTTTACCTACCGCAATGAGGCAAGCAGCAAGACGGAGCTGGTGATCTTCATGCGCCCCGTCGTGGTCAAGGATGCCAGCGTCGAGGGCGATTACCGCGACTACCGCTACCTGCTGCCCGGCCAGGCGCCGCTCAACAGCCAGCCATACACGGATGGCCCGCCGGCGCCAGCCGTCCGGCCGCAGGCGCGCCTGCAGGGAGACTTCCCATGAGTTTGCTGATGCAGGCGCTCAAGAAGGCCGAGCGCGCCAAACAGAACAGCCTTTCCGACGAGGAACTGGAAAAGCCGTCCGAAGCCTACGACCAGGTACTGGAACTGGCGCCGGCCGACGCCCTGCCGCCCCGTCCCGCGCCAGCGCCAGCGACCGTGCAGCCGCCAAGCACCTTGCGCCTGGAACCACTGGCGGACGCGCCCGCGCCGCAGCCGGCGCAGAATGCGGCCCAGCCAGATCCACAGCCAGCTGCGCAGCAAGGCGCGCAGCCTGGCCCGCCTCCCGAGCCGCCACGCGCGCGCCCGGAACCGCCCGCGCGGCCACGCGCCAGCCGCAGCAATCCGCCGCCGAAAGGCCCCACGGGCCCCATCAGCGTCGATCCGGCCACCGTGCGCCTGGCCGTGCTGCTGGCGATATTGCTGGTGGTGGCAGGTTCCATGGGATATTGGTACTGGCGCGCCAGCACCAGCCCCGGCGCGGGCGCCAACCTGCCCGGCGTGCCCATGCCGCTGACGGACGCTCCGGGCACAACCGGCGTTGCCGGTCCCGTGCTGGTGCTGCCGGCAACGGGTGCCGCGCCGCCCGACGCCATGACGCCCGCCGCACTGCCGCCCGACTATCCGCGCGACACGCGCCAGCAAACAGGTGCTGCGGAGCAGCAGGCGATGATACAGGCGGCGGCCCAGGCCGCCGTGGCGGCGCAGCTGGCGCAGATGGCGCCGCCCGCACCGCCCAGCCTGCCGCCCGTGGCGGCGCCCGACAATAGCCAGATCCAGGTGCAGCGCAGTGTCGCCGCGCCGCAAATCAACCCCGGCGTGCAGCAAGCCTACCAAGCCTTCAACGGGGGCCAGCTGGGTTCTGCTCGTCAGCAATATGAAACCGTGTTGCAGCAGGATGCCACCAACCGCGACGCGCTGCTGGGCCTGGCTGCCGTGGCCTTGCGCGAGCACCAGGGCGCGCAGGCGGCGGCGCTGTACGTGCGTTTGCTGGAAATCAATCCCGACGATGGCGAGGCGCTGGCCGGCCTGATCGGGCTGCGCCAGGGCGACGTGGCGCTCAGCGAGGCAAAATTGAAAGCCATCCTGGCGCGCAGCCCCGACAGCGCCCCCGTACTGTTTGCATTGGGCAATGTGTACGCCAAGCAGCGCCGCTGGAACGAAGCGCAACAGCAATTTTTCCGCGCCTACGGCGCCGCGCCCGGCAATCCCGACTATGCGTTCAACCTGGCCGTGGGCCTGGACCGGCTGAACCAGCCCCGGCTGGCCGCCACGTATTACCAGCGCGCCCTGACCCTGGCGCAAACGACGCCCGCCGCCTTCGACCAGGCCGTCGTGCAAACGCGTTTGCGCGAACTGGCGTCCCCCGCGGCAGCGGCCGAGCCGGCCATCATCACACCCCGTCAGGAATAAGCACCACATGGCAGAACAGGCAAAACTTCCCCTCGGCAAGCTGCTGATCCAGAAAGGCGTGATCAGCGAAGACCAGCTGCGCATCGCCCTGATCGAGCAGCGGCGCAGCAGCGAACCGCTGGGCAAGCTGCTGATCACCCTGGGTTTTGTGACGGAAGCCACCGTGCGCGAGGCCCTCAGCGAAAACCTGAAACAGGTCAGCGCGGATCTGTCCAGCCTGGTGGTCGACGCCATCGCCCTGAAACTGATCCCGAAAGACGTGGCCAAGCGCTACCGCGTGTTTCCCATCGTGTATGAACGGCAGGCGGACAACCTGATCCTGGCCATGGCCGACACGAGCAACATCGTGGCGCTCGACCAGATCAGCGCCATGCTGGTCAAGGGCATCACGATTTCCACCGTGCTCGTCAACGAATCGGACATTTCGCGCGCCATCGACCAGTACTATGGTTTCGAGCTGTCGATCGACGGCATCCTGCACGAAATCGAAACGGGCGAAGTCAGCTATCAAAGCATGGCGTCGCCATCGGACGAGTACAGCCAACCCATGGTGCGCCTGATCGATGCGCTGCTGGCCGATGCCGTGCAGAACGGCGCCTCGGACATCCATTTCGAGCCGGAACAGTCGTTCCTGCGCATCCGCTACCGCATCGACGGCATCCTGCGGCAAATCCGCAGCCTGCACAAATCGTACTGGCCGGCCATGGCCGTGCGCCTGAAGGTGATGTCGAACATGAATATCGCCGAGGCGCGCGCGCCGCAGGATGGCCGCATCAGCATCAAGTTTTCCGGGCGGCAAATCGACTTCCGCGCCTCGGCGCAGCCCACCACGCATGGCGAAAACGTCGTGCTGCGCGTGCTGGACCGGCAAAAAGGCATCGTCCCGCTGGACGCCCTGGGCCTGGCCGACGCGGAACTGAACTTGCTGAAACTGATGATTGCGCGCCCCGACGGCGTGATCCTCGTGACGGGCCCGACGGGCAGCGGCAAGACCACCACCCTGTATTCGATACTCAACCATATCAATACGGAAAGCGTCAACATCATGACCCTGGAGGACCCGGTCGAGTATCCGATGAACATGATACGCCAGACCTCCGTCAACGAATCCGTCAAGCTGGGCTTTGCCGACGGCATCCGCTCGATGATGCGGCAAGACCCGGACATCATCCTGGTGGGCGAGATCCGCGACCGCGAAACGGCGGAAATGGCCTTTGCGGCCGCCATGACGGGCCACCAGGTGTATTCCACCCTTCATACGAGCTCGGCCATCGGTTCCGTCGCGCGCCTGCTCGACATCGGCATCCTGCCCGACATCATGGCCGGCAACATCATCGGCATCGTGGCGCAGCGCCTGGTGCGGCGTTTGTGTCCGCATTGCAAGGAAACCGTCATTGCCGACGACGTCGAGCGCCGCCTGCTGGGCTTGGCCACGGATGAGGCGCCCGTCTCCATCTGCCGCGCCGTGGGCTGCGAGCGCTGCGCGCATCAGGGCTACAAGGGCCGCCTGGCGATCATGGAAATCCTCAAGATGACGGCCGAACTCGATGAGATGACGGCGCGCCGCGCCAGCAGCCGCGAACTGAAGAACGCGGCGCGCGCGGCCGGCTTCAAGGGCATCGTCGACGACGGCATGCGCCGCGTGCTCGAAGGCGTCACCACACTGGAAGAAGTGGGCCGCGTGGTCGACCTGACGGAAAGGCTGGCCTGATGGCGCAATATGTCTACCGCGCCATGGATGCCAGCGGCGCATTGATTCCCGGCAGCATGGAGGCGGCCAACGTGCCGGACCTGGAAGCGCGCCTGCACCGCATGCAGCTCGACTTGATCGACTGCAAGATCACGGGCCAGTACCTGGTGTTGCTGGGCAAGCGGATCATCCACCGCCGCGACCTGATCAATTTCTGCTTCCACATGGAGCAATTGACGGGCGCGGGCGTGCCCATCCTGGAAGGCTTGAACGACTTGCGCGAAAGCACGGACCACCCGCGCCTGCGCGAAGTCGTCACGGATCTGATCGAAAGCATCGAGGGCGGCTTGCCCCTGTCGGGCGCACTGGCCCAGCATGGCGACATCTTCGACGCCACATTCACCAGCCTGATCCTGGCGGGCGAACAGAGCGGCAGGATCGCCGACGTGTTCAAGAACCTGTCGGAAAGTTTGAAATGGCAGGACGAGCTGGCCTCGCAGACGCGCAAGATCGTCATGTACCCCGTCATCGTGGCCATCGTCGTGGCGGCCGTGACGTTTTTCCTGATGATCTATCTGGTGCCCCAGCTGACGGCATTCATCCGCAACATGGGCGGCGAGCTGCCGCTGCATACGCGCGTGCTGATCTTTGTCTCGAATGTGTTCATCGATTACTGGTATCTGCTGCTGGCCTTGCCCGTGCTGCTGTTTTTCGGCCTGCGCGCGCTCATCCGCCGCAGCGAGGCGGCCCGCTATGCCTGGGATGACTTGAAGCTACGGCTGTGGCTGGTCGGCCCCGTGCTGCACAAGATCATCCTGGCCCGCTTCGCCACGTTTTTTGCCCTGATGTATGCCTCCGGCATCACGATACTCGAATGCATCCGCCTGTCCGAAGGCATCGCCGGCAACCAGGTGGTGGCGGCCGGCCTGCGCCGCGCCGCGCAGCTGATCGGCGAGGGTTACGGCGTGACCGCCGCCTTCCAGCACACGGGCATCTTCCCGCCGCTGGTGATCCGCATGCTGAAGGTGGGCGAGGCAACGGGTTCGCTGGACACGGCCTTGCGCAATGTCAGCTACTTTTACAACCGCGAAGTGAAGGAATTGATTGAAAAAGTGCAAGCCATGATCGAGCCGGCCATGACGGTCATCCTGGGCTTGCTGCTGGGCTGGATCATGCTGTCGGTACTGGGGCCGATCTACGACACCATCAGCACGATCAAAACTTGAGATTCGAGACCTGAGGCCGCCGTGTTCCGCAAACAATTACTTTACATCACCAGCGACACCCTGTACGCCTACGACTGGAACCACGGCGTGCTGGGCCCGGGCCAGGCCTTCCCCGCCAGCGCGGCCGGGCTGGACGGTTTCGCCGCGTGGCTGGAAGATCCGCAGGCACAGCGGCAGGACGTGCCCGCCTACCTGCTGACGGACTTGATCGAGGAAGATTTCCAGCGCCATCTGCTGCCCCACGTGCGTGGCAAGGCGGGCCGTGCCCTGCTCGATCGGCGCAAGCAGCAATTGCACCGTGACACACCCTACCGGGGCAGCACCCTGCTGGGCCGCGAAAGCACGGGCCGCCACGATGACCAGGTACTGTTTTTCGCCCTGACCAATCCAAGCTTGCTGCAGCCGTGGACGGAGGCGCTCGAGCACTTGCGCGTGCCCGTGGCCGGCATCTATTCGACCAGCCTGCTCAGTATCGCGCTGGTCAAAAAGCTGTCGATCGCGCACGAACACCTGCTGCTGGTGACGCAGCAGTCGGGCGGCTTGCGGCAAAGTTATTATGAAAAAGGCCAGCTGCGCTTTTCGCGCCAGACGGCCACCATCGCGCTCGACGGCGTGGCCGTGAATATCGCGCTGGAAACGGAAAAAACGCGGCAATTTCTCACCAGCACACGCATGCTGGCGCGCGGCGACGTCTTGAATACCGTCATCCTGGCGCCGGCCGCGCAGATCGCCAAGCTCGAATTATTGTGCGACAACGGCGTGGAAGTGGCTTACCACTTCATCGACCTGCAACTGGCCGCCGGGCGGGTCGGCTTGCGCCAGACGCCGACGCTGGCCGACGAATTGCTGCTGACCTTGCTGGGCAAGCATCCGCCATCCAGCCACTATCCGCCCGGCGCGCTGGCCCGCTACTACCACTTCCAGCGCGCGCGCAAGACGCTGTATGGCGCCAGCGCGCTGATCGGCGCGTCAGCAGCCCTGTGGTGCGTGATCAATCTGCTTGGCGGCATAGCCGACGGGGCCGGCACGCAGCGCCTGGCTCAGGAAACGGCGTCCTACCAGGAACGCTACCGCAGCGTCATGTCGACGCAGCCGCCGGCGCCGGCCAAGACGCAGAACATGAAAGTGGCCGTGACCCTGGGCCAGATGATCGCCAACCAGGCGCCGGAACCGGGCCGCCTGCTGGGCATGCTGAGCGCCGCGCTGGACCAGGCGCCGCAGGTTGCGCTCGGCCAGCTGCACTGGCATGCGGGCGGGGCGCCCGCGCGCGCGGCCGGCGGCCAGCCACCGCAGCAGCAGGCCGCGAGTTCGCCGCCCGGCAGCGCCATGGCCGGCATTCCGGTCGCGCCGCCGCAGGCGCTGCGCCTGGAAGCGGACGTGGCCATGCCGAACAATGACTACCGCGCAGCGCTGGCCGCCATCACGGCCTTCGCGCAAACCCTGGCGCGCCAGCCGCGCATGCAGGTGACGATCGAGGAAACGCCGCTCGACCTGCGTCCCAGCGCGGCCCTGTCCGGCAAGAGCGCCGCGCCGGCGCCGGACAGCCAGGCGCGGTTTACCCTCTTGCTGGAGTGGCAGCCATGAGCGGCCCCGTCAAGCAACCGCCCCTGCCCGGCATGCAGCGCGCTGCCACGCCCGCGCGCACCCTGCCCGCGTGGCTGGGCGAACTGCGCCTGGTGCGCCGCGCCCTGCTGTGCTTTGCCCTGACCTTGCTGGCCAGCGTAGTGCTGCTCAGTCTGAGCGCCGCCTACCGCACGCGCGAAGCGCAACGGCTGTACCTGGCCCAGCACACACGCGCGGCGGCGGCGACCCTGTTCAACCACGTGGAAGCGGAAAAACAGGAAATCCGTGCCTACGAACCGCAATTCCTGGCCCTGCGCCAGCGCGGCCTGATCGGCGAAGAAAACCGCCTGGCCTGGATCGATGCCATCCGACGCAGCCAGGAACAGCGCAAACTGCTGCCGATCAGCTATGACATCAGTCCGCAGCAAGCGCTGAAGGTGCCGCTGCCCATGGAGATGGGGCAATATCATTTGCACGGCAGCCGCATGCGCCTGCAGATGGATTTGCTGCATGAGATGGATTTGCTGAACCTGTTTGACGATTTGCGCCAGGCCGGCTATTTCGCCGTACAGGATTGCACGCTCAAGCGCCACGGAGCGGCCGGCAGCCAGGCAGCGCCCGCCCTGGGCGCCGAATGCGAGCTGCTGTGGCTGACCGTCAACAGCGTGCCCGTGCCGGAGCGGCCATGAAGCGCACCCTGATCCTTGGCGCGCTGCTGGCCGGCGCCGCGCTCTCTGTCGATGCACAGGCACAGCAGCTGGGGCGCTTGTTTCTGTCGCCCGAGCAACGCACCCAGCTCGACGCGCAGCGCTACGGGCCGCCGCCAGCCGATCCCGCCCTGGCTGCGGCGCCGCCACCACCACCGCCGCCACCGCCCGCCCCGCCCGTGGAATTGAATGGCTTGGTGCAGCGCAGCAGCGGCCACTCCACCGTCTGGCTGAACCAGGAAGTGCAGAACGAACCGCACAATCGCCTTGCCCACGGCAAGCCCGGCACATTGACCCTGCGCCTGTCGAACGGCCAGGTGGTGCTGCTCAAACCCGGCCAGCGCTACGATCCGGCCAGCGGCACGGTCACCGAGGTGCAGGAGACGCCGCCATGACGCCACGCCACCCTCATTGCCACCCTCGTCGCCAGCGCGGCGCCGCCCTGTTGCTGCTGGTGGCCGTGCTGGGCCTGGGCGCGGCCAGCCTGCTGATCAGCGCCTTCGGCCGCGGCACGGGCGAGGCCGAACGCCAGCAGCGCACCCTGGCCACCCTGGCACAAGCGCGCGAAGCCTTGTTGGGTTTTGCCGCTACGCAAGGCCGGCTGCCACGTCCTGCCGCCTCCGCCCTCGACGGGCGCGAACGGGCAGCCGACTGTGCCGACGATGCCGCATGCAGCGGCTTTTTGCCGTGGGTCGCGCTGGGCGTGGACGGTGTTGATGCCTGGGGCAAGCTGCTGCGCTACAGCGTCACGCCGGAAATGGCGCGCGCGCCCATCGTCTCGTTTTCCGCTGTCGCCAACAGGGTCGTGCTCGAACGCGACGCGCGCGGCGAATTCGCCTTCGTGGCGGGCCAGGCACAATGCAACGTCAGCGCCCAATGCCTGCCCGTCGTACTGTTCTCGCAAGGCAAGGAGCATCACGGCACGTCCGCCAGCGGCGTGACACAGATCAATACGGCGCGCGGCAATATCGACGAAGCGGCCAACGACAGCGACAGCCGCAGTTTCATTGCCCGCCCCGCCACCGGCAATGCCGCGCTGCCCGGCGGCGCCTTCGACGACATGCTGACCTGGATTACCTTGCCCGCCCTGTACCAACGCATGCGCGCCGCGCGCAACCTGCCATGAGCGTCCTCCATGCGCGCCGCCAAAGCGGCTTTTCCCTGATCGAGATCGCCATCGTGCTCGTCATCGTCGGCCTGATGATAGGCGGCCTGGTCACGCCATTGACGGTGCAGCTGGAGCAGCGCAAGGTGGCCGAGACGCAACTGGCACTGAATGAGGCGAAGGAAGCGCTGACGGGCTACGCGCTGCGCTACGGCTACCTGCCGTGCCCCGCCGCCTCCGCCATGAGTGGCCTGGAAGACCGGCGCGGCACGCGCTGCACGGCCGAAAAACGCGCCGGGTTCCTGCCATGGGCCACCCTGGGGCTGCGCCAGGGCGACAGCTGGAACCATCTGTTCCGCTACAGCGTGACGCCGGCCTTCAGCGACAGCGGCCAGCTTTTCAACCTGACCACACCGCGCGACATCAGCATCGTCACGCGCAATGGCGGCGCCCTGCTGCAGGCGACGGCATTGAACGACATCCCCGCCATGATCATGTCGCATGGCAAGAACGGTTTTGGCGCCACGGGCGTGCAGGGTCAGCGCCAGGCTGTGCCTTTCGGCAACAATGTCGACGAGCGCAACAATGCATCGAACGCCACCACCTTCATCAGCCGCGCCGCCAGCGGCCCGCAGCAGACGGGCGGCGAGTTCGACGATCTCGTCGCCTGGGTGTCGCCGAACATCCTGTTCAACCGCATGGTGGCAGCGCAAAGGCTGCCCCGCTGATGCCGATGCTCTTGCCCGCCCTCACCATCGCCCGCTACACGCTGCTCGAAGCGCTGCGCAGCCGCCTGCCGTGGCTGTTCCTGCTGGCCGCCTGCGGCGCCGCCGCCCTGGCCGGCTTCCTGCAGCAACTGGCGCTGACGGAAAGCGGCGCCGTGCAGGCGGCCCTGCTGGCGGCCACCCTGCGCCTGGCCAGCATTTTCCTGCTGGCCACTTTCATTATTACCAGCATGGCGCGCGAAGCGGCCGACCGGGGCCTGGAATTGCTGCTCGCGCTACCCATGCCGCGCGCCGCCTACCTGCTGGGCAAGCTGCTGGGCTACGGGGCGCTGGCGGCCGTGCCCGCCATACTCTTCGGCCTGTTGATGGCGCTGTTCGCCGCGCCCGCGCAATGCGCGCTGTGGGCGCTGTCGCTGCTGGGCGAACTGTGGATCGTCGCCGCCTTCAGCCTGCTGTGCGCGGCCAGCCTGCAGCAGGCCCTGCCTGCGCTGGCCGCCACCGGCGGCTTCTATCTGCTGGCGCGCATGCTGGGCAGCCTGCAACTGCTGGCCCACGGCCCGCAAGCGGGCGACTCCTGGCCGCAGCGCGCCATGGCCGGCGCCATCGATGTGCTGGCCCTGTTGCTGCCCCGCCTCGACGCCTTTACACGCACGGAGTGGCTGCTGTACGCGACGGGCGACTGGCAAGCCCTGGCCAATGTAGCGGCGCAAACCTGCATTTATGTGGCCTTGCTGGCCAGCTGCGCACTGTGCGACTTTTACCGCAGGAACATCTGATGGCGGCGACCCAGCGTCCATGGTCCAAGGTGCCGCGCCCCCTGTGCTGGCTGCTGGCGGCATGCATGCTGCTGCAGCTGGGCTGGCGCCTGGCGCAGCAGCATGCTCCCGCCCAGGCGCGTCCGCTGCCCGCCGCGCCGCCGGCTGGCGTGGCGCGCCTGGCCAGCCTCGGCGAACCGCTGGCCATGGCTAAGGCCATGTTGCTATACCTGCAGTCGTTCGAAGACCAGGCCGGCGTCAGCCTGCCGTGGCGCGAACTCGACTATGACCGCCTGGCCGGCTGGCTGGAGACGGCGCAAACGCTCGATCCGCGCAGCCGGTATGCGCTGGTGGCCGCCAGCGAAGTGTATGCCGGCGTAGCCGACCCGCAACGCGCGCGGCGCATGCTCAATTTTGTCGCCGCCAGCTTTGCGGCCGACCCGCAGCGCCGCTGGCCCGCCATGGCGCAGGCGGTGCTGGTGGCAAAACACCAGTTACACGATTTGCCGCTGGCGCTCGGCTATGCGCGCGCGCTGCGCCAGCAGGCGACAGGACCGCATGTGCCGGCGTGGGTGCGCGAAATGGAAGCGTTCATCCTGGAAGACATGGACCAGCTCGACGGCGCCCGCCTGGTGATCGGCGGCCTGATCGCCAGCGGCCAGATCAGCGACCCGCACGAACTGGCGTTCCTCGCGCGCCGGCTCGACGAGCTTGCCAAGAAGAAAGCAAGGGCGGCGCCATGAGCCGCTGTCCGAAAGGCCATGCGCATCCGGCATCAATTGCAGTAAACTGCCATCTCAAGCTGTCGTACTTTTTTTTCAAGGAAACCCCATGCCCCCACGCCGCCAGCACGGCTTTACGCTCGTAGAAATCGCCATCGTCCTGGTCATCATCGGCTTGCTGCTCGGTGGCGTGCTCAAGGGGCAAGGCTTGATCGACAGCGCCAAGGTGAAAAACATCATCCAGCAATCGAATGCGCTGACGGCCGCCGTCAACGCCTACCAGGACAAGTTCCGCGCCCTGCCCGGCGACGATATCCAGGGCACCGTGCACGTGCCCAATTCGGCCGGCAATGGCAATGGCGACGGCCAGATCGGCGATGGCCAGCCGCGCGAATTCACCCTCGCGCCGCAGCACCTGGCGCTGGGCGGCTTCATTACCGGCTCGTTCAACGGCACTTCGCAATTCATGACCAGCGCCCAGGGCGGCGCCGTCTACCTGTACAACGATGAAGTGGGCGGCCGCGCCGGCAACGGCATCCGCTTCGACAACCTGCCGGAGAGCTACGCGGAGCAGATCGACAGCAAACTCGACGATGGTGTGGCCAGCACGGGCAGCGTCCGGGCGAACATGCCCTACGGCAATGCCGGTGCTATCATTCCCCGCACCGCCGTCTTTTTCTGAGCCTCCAGTCACTATCAAAGGAATACCATGTCACTGCACCGCAAACTCATCGTTTCCCTGGCCGCCGCCTGCGCCTTGCTGGCCGGTAGCGCGCAAGCCCAATACGTGGGACCGACAACCGGCCCGGCCGCGCCCAGCAATGTGGCGGCCATCCTAAAAAATCCCGTCGACGACCAGGCCGTCGTGCTGCGCGGCCATTTGCTGCGCAAAGTGGGCAACGAGAAATACACCTTCTCCGATGGTACGGCGGAAATCCGCGTGGACATCGACGACAAGGTCTTCATGAACCGCAAGATCGATGCCAAGACCCGGGTGGAAATCCGCGGTGAAGTGGAAAAAGACTTCATGGAAAGCCCGGAAATCGATGTCGACGTGCTGACCCTGGTCCAGTAAGCCGCCTTGCCATCCCGCCGCCACGGCGGGATGGGCATTACCCCTCTTCTGTATGCCTTGCGCAACCTTTTTTCCATGCCGGAAACTAGGCTTGTCAGAACAATCAATTTCGTCTAGCATCTTTTCATTCAACGTCAGCCAGCGCCAGCGTGAGCCTGCCTGTCGATTCATCCATTCTGGGAGCTTTCCGGGTGCAAGATTTGCCTTCGATACGCTCAAGAATTTCATGGCTGGTGCTCGCCTGGGTCATTCCGACGGCGCTGGTATTTCTGCTGCTCGTGGCGCAAAGCTACACGCGTGAACGCGACCATGTCGTCAGCGAAACGGCGCAGGCGGCACGGGCTGTCGCGGCAGCCGTCGAACGCGACCTGAACGGCGCCCAGATGGCCGCGCGCATCCTGGCCGATTCGCCCGCCCTGCAAGCCGGCGACATCGGCGCCCTGCGGGCCATGGCCGCCAGCCTGCTGCAGCCGGGCATGGCCGTCAGCGGCTTCATCGTCTCTGACGCCAAGGGCCGCCAGCTGATCAATACAGCCCTGCCCGCCAGCCAGGCGCCACCGCCCTTGCCGCAAAAATGGGCCGCCAGCATGGAGCGCACGCGCGACTACGGCAAGCCGCGGCTGACCAGCCTGGCCAAGACGCCCGACAGCATGCCGCAGCTGGCCCTGAATCTGCCGCTGCCACGCAAGCAGGGAAGCGCCTACGTGCTGACAGCCCTGTACCCGCCCGACTACCTGTCCGTGCTGCTGCGCGAGCTGCACCTGCCAGCCTACCTGGGCGCGGCCATCATCAATGCCGATGGCATCAACGTGGCGCGCACCCTGGCGCCGCAGCGCTATGTGGGCCAGCGCACTGCGGCGCCCCTGCTGGAACAGATAAGCCAGGCGCGCGAAGGCGTGCTGCGCCATGCCACCCTGGAAGGCATCGATGTGTATACGGGCTTTCGCCGCGCCCCGGACGCCGCCTGGACGGTGGCCGTCACCATGCGCACCAGCACGGTGGCAGAAGCGCTGCTGCGCTCGGTAGTCACGGGATCCGTCATCCTGGCGCTGCTGCTGGCCGCCGGCTTTGCCCTGGCCTGGCGCGTGGGCGGCCGCCTGGCCCGCACCCTGCAGGAACTGACGCAGCAGATCCACGCGCTGGCGCAAGGCAAACCCTTGCTTTCGAACAAGCACACGGACCGCGAATCGGCCGACATGGCCAGCGCCCTGGGCACGCTGGAGCGCGACCTGCGGCGCCACCGCACGCAACTGGAAAGTCTGGTGGCCGAACGCACGCTGGCCCTGGAAAAATCCACGCGGCTGCTGGAAACCGTGTACGCGACGGCGCCGATCGGCATGCTGTTCGTGGACCTGGACTTGCGCATCGTCATGATCAACCACTACCTGGCCGCCATCAACGGCGCCAGCGTGGCGCAGCACCTGGGCCGTCCCGTGGGCGCCATGCTGTTCGACGACGCCGTGCGCGCGGAGGTGGAACGTTGCGTGCGCCAGGTGCTGGAGACGGGACAGCCCATTGTCGACATCGAATTGAAAGGCCATAGCGGCCAGCAGCGCGAACAGCTGAGTCACTGGATCGTCTCGTATCACCCGATTTTCGGCCCGGAACAGCAGTTGCTGGGCGTATCGGGCCTGTGGCTGGACATTACCGAGCGCAAGCGCAGCGAAGCGGAATTTCGCCGTTCAAAACACCTGTTTGGCACCATCATCGAAAACATCCCGGCCATGGTCTTCGTCAAGCGCGCCGACAAGCTGAGCTTTGAAATGATCAACCGCCACGCGGAGCTGACGCTGGGACGCTCGCGCGAGCAATTGCTGGGCAAAACGGACCACGATTTCTTCCCGCCGCAGCAGGCGTCCGCCTTCGTCAGCGCCGACCGCAAGCTGCTGGCCACGGGGCAGATGGTGGAAATCGAACAGGAAGCGATCAATACGGCCGATGGCACGACGCGCCACTTCACCACGCGCAAGGTAGTCTTGCGCGACGATGCCGGGCGCGCCAGCCATGTGCTGGGGGTGTCGATCGATATCACGGAACGCAAGCGCGCCACCGAAGTGCTGCACGCCGCCACCTGGCGCCTGGAACAGAATGAGCGCTTCATCCGCACCGTCACCGACAACCTGCCCGGCATGGTGTCGTACTGGGGCGCCGATTTGCGTTGCCTATTTGCAAATAAATTCTACAACGAATGGTTTGGCCGCAGCAGCGCCGAGCTGGCCGGCATCCACATGAGCGAATTGCTGGGGCAGGAACTGTTCGACGTGTATGCGCCCCACGTCGAGGGCGTGCTGGCGGGCCGGCCGCAAAGCTTCGAGCGCGACCTGCTCGATCCCGGCGGCCAGGTGTGCCACACGTGGACCAATTACATCCCCGATTTCGACGACAGCGGCCGCGTGCGGGGCTTCTTCGTGCTGGCCTCGGACGTCTCCGAACTCAAGCGCACGGAATTGCGCCTGCACGAACTCAATGAACAGATGGTGCGCGCGCGCGACAAGGCCGAGGCGGCCAGCATCGCGAAGAGCGAATTTGTCGCCAACATGAGCCATGAAATCCGCACGCCGATGAACGCCATCATCGGCCTGGCGCGGCTGCTGGAAGAGTCGCCGCTGGAACGGCGCGAGCGCAGCTATGTCGGCAAGATCCAGATGGCCACGCAATCACTGCTCAATATCGTCAACGACGTGCTCGATTTTTCCAAGATCGAGGCGGGGCAGATGGTGCTGGAACAGCGCCGTTTCCAGCTCGAACGCATGCTCGACAGCGTAGGCGTCTTGCTGGCCAGCAGCGCCTGGGCGCGCGGCGTGGAACCCGTCTTCGTGCTCGCCCCCGGCGTGCCGGACGAACTGATCGGCGACGCCCTGCGCGTGGAACAGATCCTGATCAACCTGGTGGGCAATGCCGTCAAGTTCACCTCGCATGGCGAAGTGGTGCTGGCCATCGGCAAGGTGGCCGAGGATGCTGCCAGCGCCACGCTCGAGTTTTCCGTGCGCGACACGGGCATCGGCATCGGCGCGGCCGAACAGGAACGCATCTTCGACGCGTTTTCCCAGGGCGACAGCGGCACCAGCCGCAAATACGGCGGCACGGGACTGGGGCTGGCCATCTGCCGGCGCATGGTGGAATTGATGGGAGGCACCCTCAGCGTGACAAGCGCGCTGGGCAAGGGCTCCGACTTCCGCTTCAGCTGCCGCTTCGACAAGGTGGCGCCACCGCCCGAGCCGCCCGGCAAGGGCGTGCCCAAGGCCCTGTCGCTGCTGATCATCGACGACAACGCCAGCGTGCGCGCCATGCTGGAAGACTGGTGCGCGGCGCAGGGCTGGCACAGCCGCAGCGCCGACAGCGGCGCGGCCGGCCTGGCGCTGCTGCGCGCCCACGCCAGCGGCGGGCCGGCGCACGATCTTGTGTTGCTCGACGCGGCCATGCCCGGCATGGATGGCATTTCCATGCTCACCGAGGCGCGCGCCGATGCGCTCCTGGCGCTGCCGCCCGTGATCATGCTGGTGGCCGACCAGGATAGCGAAAACCTCGAACGCCTGGCCGACAGCCTGATGCTGGCCGGCATCGTCTCGAAACCGGCCACCCCGGCGCGCCTGCTGGCGGCCGTGACGGCCGTGCGCGAAGGCCGCAGCTCCCCTTCCGCGCTGCCCGTGTCCACGCCCTTGTCGGGTTTGCTCACAGGCATGCGCGTGCTGCTGGTGGAAGACAATGAAATCAACCAGGAAGTGGCGCAGTACATTTTGCTGCACTCGGGCGCGCGCGTGGCCGTGGCCGCCAACGGCCGGCTGGCCGTCGACTTGCTCACCAGCACGCCGGACGCCTGGGACGTGGTGCTGATGGATTTGCAGATGCCCGTCATGAATGGCTACGACGCCACCCTGGCCATCCGCGCCCTGGGCTTGCCGGACTTGCCCATCATCGCCATGACGGCCAATGCCATGGACGAAGACCGTCTGCGCGCCATCGCCAGCGGCATGAACGCGCATGTGGCCAAGCCCATCGATGTCGACGAAATGATCCAGACCCTGACCCGGCTGGTGCGCGCGCCCCTCGCCAGCGGCGACGGCGCTGCCCAGGCAGGCAATGCCGCCACGCAGACGCTGGACCTGCCGGCCGCGGTACCCGGCATCGACCTGGCAGCGGCCCTGCACCGCTTCGGCGGCGACTACGGCGCCTTCCTGGCCCTGCTCAAGCGCTTTGAAAATTCGCAAGGCGACGCCGTCGAGGAAACCCGGCGCCTGCTGGCCGCCGGCCAGGCGCCGCAGGCAGCGCAACTGCTGCACCGCGTCTGCGGCGTGGCGGCCAACCTGGGCGCCACGCAGATCGCCAGCCTGGCCGCCGAGACGGAAAAAACGCTGAAAACGGGGCGATCGCACGCCACGGCCGCCTTGCTGGGCCGCCTGGAACAGGCGATGGCCGAAGTCATCGAAGCGGCACGCACCCTGCCCTCGCCCCTGCGGCGCAGCCAGCCGGCAGCGGCCGCGCCCGGCAGCGGGCCGCTCGACCTGCACGCCGGCCTGTCCGAGCTGCTCGTCTTGATCCACAACAACAACCTGAAAGCGCTGGCGCAATTCCACGCCCTGCACCCCGCCATACAACAGTCAGACCGGGAAGCGGCACTGGCGATGGCACATGCGATTGAAACGCTGAATTTTGCCGAGGCGGAAAAACTCGTGCTCGATCAGCTGAAACGAGAGGAAAACAAGTGAGCTGGACCAACCTTGCCATGAACGGGCGCATCCTCATCGTCGATGACGCCATGGAAAACATCCAGATCCTGCACCAGCTGCTGCGCGAGGAACACGACGTGCTGTTCGCCCTGAGCGGTGAAAAGGCGCTGGAAATTGCGCATAATCAACAGCCGGACCTGATCCTGCTCGACGCCGTCATGCCCGGCATGGACGGTTATGCCGTCTGCAGCGCGCTGCGCGAATCGGCGCTCCTGAGCGCCATTCCCGTCATCTTCGTCACGGCCCTGAACCAGCCAGAAGACGAGACGCGGGCGCTGGAAGCGGGCGCCGTCGATTTCATCACGAAACCGTTCAACGCGGCCGTCGTGCGTGCCCGCGTGCGCAGCCAGCTGACCATCAAGCGGCAGGCCGACGCCATGCGCGAACTGTCGCTGACGGACTCGCTGACAGGCGTGGCCAACCGGCGCAGCTTCAACGACACGATGGACAGCGAATGGCGGCGCTGCGCGCGCGACGGCGTGCCGATGGCCATCATCATGGCCGATATCGACCACTTCAAGGATTACAACGATACGTATGGCCACCAGGCGGGCGACCTGTGCCTGCAACAGGTAAGCGCCGCCCTGCGCCGCTGCGCCGTGCGCCCGCCCGACCTGCTGGCGCGCTACGGCGGCGAGGAATTCATCATCCTGCTGCCGCAGGAAACGCGCGACGGGGCCGAAGTGGTGGCACAGCGCATCCTCGACGAGGTGCGCGCGCTGCAAATTCCCCACGCCAGATCAGGCGTCGGTCCGCACGTCACCGTCAGCCTGGGCATGGCCAGCGTCATGCCCACGGAAGGCATGGATCCCAGCGCCCTGATCCGCGCCGCCGACGCCCTGCTGTACCGCGCCAAGCATACGGGACGGGACAGGTATTGCGCGTCGGAGGGGGAGTAATCAGGGATAGCAGCGCATTAAAAACTCCGCCACGCACACGGGTTTCGTGTCGCCTTCCCGCTCCATGGTGACGGCCCAGTTTACTTGCGCCCCTTCCGGCAAGTCGTCGACGGAGAGGATGTCGAGCCGCGCGCGCAAACGGCTGCCGACAGGCACGGGGGCGGGAAAGCGCACTTTATTCAGGCCATAGTTGATGGCCATGCGGATGCCGGCCATGTGCAAGGCGCCCTGCAACATGGCGGGCAGCAGGGATAAGGTCAGGAAGCCGTGCGCCACGGTGCAGCCGTACGGCGACTCGCGCGCGCAGCGCTCCACATCCACGTGGATCCACTGGTGGTCGTCCGTGGCATCGGCAAAGGTGTCGATGCGCTGCTGGGTGATGGTGAGCCAGTCGGAGACGGCCACGTGCTGCCCCGCCAATGCCTGGAAACCGGCGATGCCGGCGATATCACGCATGGTTTTCTCCTGCCGGACGGCGCCCGAACATGCCCATGCCTTCGACGGTGGTCACCACTTCGCCATGCTGGTTGCGCACGCTCCACACGGAAATGACGATGCCGCGGTCCGGCTTCGACGTGGATGGGCGCACTTCCTTGACCTGGTAGGTCAGCTGTAGGGTGTCACCCGCACGCACGGGTTTGAGCCAGCGGATGCTGTCCAGGCCGGGCGAACCCATGCTGGACGAATGCTTGAGCAGGTTATCCACCACCAGGCGCATCATCATGCCGCAGGTGTGCCAGCCGCTGGCGATGACGCCCTTGAAGATGGTCTTTTCGGCGGCCGCATGGTCGACGTGAAACGGCTGCGGATCGAAATCCGTGGCGAAGGCGATGATTTCCTTTTCCGTCACATGGCGCTGGCCCAGGTCGATTTCCAGGCCTTGCGTAAAGTCTTCGAAATACCAGTGTTTCGGTGCGATAGCAGTCGATGCGGTCATGCGGTCTCCGTCGGCAAGAAGCCCGGCTGGGCGATAAAGCGCTCGATATGGTGCTCCACGTCGCCCAAGGTCAGGGCGATCATGGAGAGGCGCTTGAAATGGTGGGCGGCGGGCAATTCGTCCGTGACGCCCATGCCGCCATGCAATTGCACGGCTTGCTGGCCGACAAAGGTGGCGGCCAGCCCTATCCGCGCCTTGGCGGCCGAGACCGTGCGTCGCCGCTCGGCCGCATCCTCGCTGTCGACCTTGGCGGCAGCCAGCATGGCCATCGAACGGGCCTGCTCCAGATGGATGAACATGTCGGCCATGCGGTGCTGCAAGGCCTGGAACTTGCCGATCGGCGCGCCGAACTGCTGGCGCGTCTTCAGGTAGTCCAGGGTGGCGGCGAAGATGGCGTCCATGGCGCCCACGGCTTCCGCGCACAGCAGGGCGGCGCCGTAATCCACGGCCGCGTCCAGCACGGCCCAGCCCTGCCCCGCCTGGCCGATCAGGGCCGCGTGGCCCAGCACCACTTGCACGAGGGTGACGGTGGCGGCCCGCTGGCCATCGATGGTGCGGTAGTCGCGCACGGAAACTCCCGGCGCGTCGGCGGGCACGAGGAACAGCGAAATGCCATCCGTGTCCATCTGGCCGCCGCCGCTGCGCGCCGACACAATCAGCGCGCCGGCCTGTGCGCCATGGATAACGACGCTTTTCTCGCCGTCGAGCACGAAGCCGTCGCCGCTGGCGCTCGCCGTGGTGGCGATATCATGCATATCGTGGCGCGACTGCCGTTCGCCCAGCGCGCAAGCCAGTTTCAGGCTGCCGCTGGCAACCTGCTCCAGCACGGCATCGTGGCCACCGGCCAGGGTCAAAAAGCGCGCGCCCAGCACGGTGGCCAGGTAGGGCTCGACCACCAGGCCGCGGCCCAGTTCCTGCATCACCAGCAGCATGTCGACGGCCGTGCCGTCGAAGCCGCCCGCGCCGGCCGGCAGCGGCAAGGCCGTCATGCCCAGCTCGACCAGGGTGGCCCAGGCGGCATCGGACGTGCCCGTGGCGGAATGGATGATCTTTTGCCGCGTCTCAAACGGGTAATCCTTGTCGACCCAGCGCCTGAGCGCGTCGGCAAATTGCTGCTGTTCCTGATTAAAATGGAAGTCCATGTCGTCTCCTTCTGGCTTACAGGCCCAGGATCATCTGCGTGATGATGTTTTTCTGGATTTCATTCGAGCCGCCATAGATCGATGTCTTGCGGTAATTGAAGTAGTACGCGGCCAGCGGCGCGGCCAGGTCGTCGCCGCCAGCGCCGTGCGGCGCGCTGCCGTCAAGGAATGCCGGATCGAACGGCAAGGCTTGCGGGCCGATGGCTTCGACCATCAGTTCCGTCAGTTGTTGCTGCAGTTCCGAACCGCGCACCTTCAGCATCGATGCCTGCGGCCCCGGTCCCTTGCCTTCTTCGCTGATGACGCGCAAGACCGTCATTTCCAGCGCCATCAATTCGATTTCCAGGGTAGCCACCTTGACCGCAAAGGCGGGATCGTGCAGCAGCGGGGCGCCGCGCTTGCTCTGCTGCATGGCCAGCTGCTTGAGGAAAGTCAGCTCGCGTTTGGAGCGGCCCACGGCGGCGATGCCCGTGCGCTCGTGCCCCAGCAGATACTTGGCGTACGTCCAGCCCTTGTTTTCCTGGCCGACCAGGTTGCTGACGGGCACGCGCACGTTGTCGAAAAAGACTTCGTTTACTTCGTGTTCTTCATCGAGCATGATGATGGGGCGCACGGTGATGCCCGGCGTTTTCATGTCGATCAGCAAGAAACTGATGCCTTCCTGCTTGCGCACCGTGCTATCCGTGCGCACCAGGCAAAAGATCATGTCCGCGTGCTGGCCCAGCGTCGTCCAGGTTTTCTGGCCATTCACGATGTAGTGGTCGCCGTCGCGCTGGGCCGTGGTTTTCAGGGAAGCGAGGTCGGACCCGGCGCCCGGCTCGGAATAACCCTGGCACCACCAGTCGTCGCAGTTCAGGATGCGCGGCAAATAATATGCTTTTTGTTCGGCGTTGGCGAAGGCCATGATGACGGGCGCCACCATGTTGATGCCGAAAGGCAAAATCGGCGGCGTGGCGGCGCGCGCGCACTCGTCTTCCCAGATGTGGCGCTGCACGGACGTCCAGCCCGTGCCGCCATGTTCGACGGGCCAGGCCGGCGCGGCCCAGCCTTGTTGCGCGACAATCTTGTGCCAGCGCACGTAATCGTCGCGGTTCAGGCGCAGATGCTGGCGCACCTTGCGCTGCAAGTCCGCCGGCAGATGGGTGTCGAGGAAGGCGCGCACCGTGTCGCGGAAGGCGCTCTCCTCGGCCGTGTAATGCAGGTCCATGTCTGTCTCCTTGTTCTTATCGGTTGCCGTGATGACTGCACGCAAGGAAGCTCAGCGCACAAAAAAGCACGACCGTTCTCAAGGATTGTACAACAGATTGGGAGGCGCGCCAGGCCTTTTACACAGGCTGGCGCGCAAGGGAAGCGGGTGGAATTGGCTGACTGCTGGCCTTGGGACCGCGTCTAGGTGTGCGACAGGATATTAATGAGCTTGCCGAAAGGGTCGCGCACGAAAAACCGCCTGACACCCCAAGGTTCATCGGCAGGACCATATTCAATGGGAAACCCCGCCCCACGCATGCGTGCCAATGCGGCATCCACGTCATCGACTTCAATGGAAAGGTCGGGCACAGCGGTATTCGAGCCGCCTTCCGTCGCGAAGCTCACTTGCACGCTCATCTCGCTTTGCGAACCATACGTCATGATCCAGCCGTGGTCCATCAACAGGCTCAGACCCAGCACGTCCTGGTAAAACGTCCGCGCCAGGCCCGGATCCGACGCCGGGAAATTTGCAACGATACGCTTGACTTGCATATTTTTCCTCCATGTCCATATAAGTCCAACCCTGCTCAATATCGCCCTCCACGTCTCCAGACGTGTCCGCTTCTGGCGTGATGGCCACTTGACGCGATTACCTGTCAAGCAACATCCCCCGTAACAACAATTCCAATGCCGCCACTCCTTTTATCAGACGCGCATTGCCTTCCTCACCTTCTGCGATCCAGAGCGCCGCTTCTGCCAGACTGCCGTAGATCATCGAAGCCAGTGCTTCTGGGCAAGCGTCGGCCACGATGCCTCGGTGAATCAGCTGCTGGATAAGCTTTTGCATCGACTCGAGGCAATGGCGCTGCGAGTCCGGTGAAGCGCCACCGAGGACCGCCCTCGCATCGCGTAAGACGATGCGCTGAATCTCCGGTTCCAGGGCCATCTCCAGATAGGCACGGCAGCGGCTGCGAAAGCCTTCCCACAAGTCTTCGGCGCTGTCGGAGATGGCTTGCAGGCGGCCATCCATTTCCGCATCGATTTGCTCCACTACCGCCAGCAGCAAGCCCTTCTTGTCGCCGAAGTGATGATACAGGGCGCCACGCGTCAGGCCAGCCTGCGCGGTAAGGTCATCCATTGACGTGTCGGCATAACCGCGCTCGCTGAACACTTTGCGGGCCGTGGCCAGCAACGATGCTCGGGTTTCTTCCATTTCCACACGGGTGCGGCGAACCATTGCTTCCTCCTTGCATACGTAGTGCATGATCGTTTACATACATCGCGTATGAATATATACTATTCATACGCGATGTATGTATTATCACTGCGACGTATCTCCATTGCAAGCAGGGCATGCGCCGTTTATCGAATGATCACATGAAGGATATGAACCATGAGTACGTCTGCCTGCGCTGCCGCACAACCCCGTGTCCGCCACCCTTGGCTGGCGGTCTGCGCCGTCGGCATGGCCACCTTTTCGGTCGTGACGACAGAAATGCTCCCGGTCGGCCTGCTGACGCCAATTGCTGACACCCTGGGCACCTCCACGGGAACCGCCGGCCTGATGATCTCACTGCCAGCATTGCTGGCGGCCATGTTTGCGCCGCTGGTCGTGGTCGCATCGGGCAGCCTGGACAGGCGCAAGATTCTCTGTGGTTTGCTGACACTATTGGTGCTCGCGAACATTGCCTCGGCCCTGGCGCAGAACATGGCGTGGATGCTGGCTGCCCGTGTTCTCGTCGGGTTTTGCATGGGCGGCATCTGGGCCATCGCCGGCGGCCTCGCTTCCCGCCTGGTTCCTGCGCGCTCGACCGGCCTGGCAACGTCGATCATCTTCGGTGGCGTGGCGGCCGCTTCCGTGCTGGGCGTGCCGCTAGGCGCACAAATCGGCGACGTTGCAGGATGGCGCTGGGCCTTCGGCGCCATGGCGCTGTTCAGCAGCCTGGTACTGGCGCTGCATCTGGCCGTCATTCCCGCACTGCCCGCTGCCGGTGCGGCAAGCTTGCGCCAATTCGGCAAACAGCTGCGCAACAGGCAGTTGCAAGCGGGGCTGCTTCTGACCCTGTTGCTGGTGACCAGCCATTTCATGGCCTTTACCTTCGTGCGCCCGCTACTGCTGTCCATGTCGGGGTTTGATACGCAATGGCTGGGCGCGCTGCTGTTTGCCTATGGCTGCGCGGGCATCATTGGAAACTTCCTGGCCGGTGTCGTGGCGGCGCGGCGCACGGCGACTACCATCGTCGCCATCTCGGGCGGCCTGCTGCTCACGCCGCTGCTGTTCCTGGCTGTCGGCGACTCCGGCATCGGCGGCGGCGTGGTGTTGCTGGCCTGGGGACTGGCCTACGGTGGCGTATCGGTCGGCCTGATGACCTTGATGATGAAGGCGGCGCCCGGGGCCGTGGAGATCGTCGCCGCGCTGTATGTCGGTGTCTTCAATATCGGCATTGCGCTCGGGGCGTGGACCGGTGGCCAGGCCGTGGACAGGCTGGGCCTCTCAGCCAACCTGTGGCTTGCCGCAGGATGCGCCGCTGCCGCCTTGCTGCTGTCTTTTGGCATCCGCTTGGTTGATGCCGACAAGCAGCCTGGCCCTGCAAGAGACTGACTTTGGCCGCAATCAGCCGTACAGATGCAGCAGCACCTGCACGGCCACAATCTTGACGATGGTCATGCTGGGGAAAATCATGGCGTAGCCCAGGTTCGGGCGGTCCGACTTGGCCAGGCGGTTGGCGAACACCAGCACGGCCGGGTTGCCCGTGGCGCCTGCCGCGATGCCCAGCAATTCAGGAAACGGCAGGCGCAGGAAGACCTTGCCCAGGATCACGACAAGGGCCACCACCACCAGCACCGTCACGGCGCCCAGCGCCAGCATGGGCAAGCCGTCGGCGCCCACCTGCTGCACGAAGGGCAAGCCGGACGCCATTCCGACGGAAGCGAGGAAAATCGTCAAGCCATAGTTGCGCATCACCAGGTTGGCCGACAGCGGCAGGCGCCAGCTGATCCGGCCCACCCTGCCCAGGCGGCCCAGGATCAGCGCCATCACCAGCGGCCCGCCGGCCAGGCCCAGACTGAACGAACCGATCCACGGCAAAGGGATCGGTACCAGGCCCAGCAGCACGCCCAGCACCATGCCCATGCCCAGCGAGACATAGCTGAACTCGGCCGTGGCCGTGATGGAATTGCCGAACAGCTTGCGCACATCGGCCGCATGTTTCGCCGGCGCAATGGCCATCACCCTGTCGCCGAATTCCAGGGTCAGGAACGGATGCGGCAGGATCATGGCGTCGCCGCGGCGTATGAATGCGATCTGCAGGGGGAAGTCTTTCGACAGGTCCAATTCGCCCAGGGGCACGCCGACGATTTCCGCGTCCGACACGAACACTTCCGTGCCGTCGAACGCGCTGCGGTCCTTCATCAGCCGGCCCGGGTCCAGGTGGCCCAGCGCCGTGCGCGCCGCCTCCACGCCCGCCACCGTGCCCGACACCATCAGCGCGTCCCCGACGCCGAGCACGAGGCCAGGGTCGGGCAAGCGGTTCTGGTGCCCCTGGCGCACGCCGATCACTTGCACGCCAGCCAAGGGGCCGTCGGCCAGTTCGGACAGGGCCGCGCCCGCCAATGTTGCTGCATCGATGGTAATTTCGGACACGACGATGGGTGCCGGCGGCGGCGTCAGCACGGGTTTCAAGATGCGCCCGGCCAGGTACAGGCCCAGCATGGGACCGACAACGCCGAACGGATACGCGACGGCATAGCCGACGGCCGCGTCGCCATTGCCGTGCGACGCTTCCAGCGCCGCCTGCAAGGCAGCCGTGCTGGTCATGGCGCCGGCAAACACGCCGCTGGCCATGCGCAGAGAAATGTCAATCCACTGCCCTCCCCAGACAGACACGGCCAGGCCGCCCATGACGGCAATAAAAGCGATCAGATTGTGTTTCTGCCCCGCACCGCGCAAACCGGCGAAAAACTGCACGCCATACTGCACGCCTATGCCATACAGGAACAGCAGCAGGCCGATGGAGCCGACCATCGGCGGCGGCACGGCGCCGGGGGCAAACGCGCCCAGCGCCAGCCCCGCGAACAGCACGCCGCCCACGCCCAGAGAAAAGCCGAACACGCTGATGCGCCCCAGCGCATAACCGGCGCCGATGACGAGAAACAGGGCGAGAATGGGCGTGGACTCCAGCGTGTGGCGAAATAATTGAAGCATCAGGCAACCTTGGTCTGGGGAAGGCCCAGTTTAGCATGCACAAAAGCAACACGATGGCGATGATGACAAGCAAGCGTGCGCAGGTTTGTACCTGAAAAACGGGCAAAAAAAAGCCCGCTATGAAAGCGGGCTGAATCTAATTCCTGTGAGGAAGTAGAGGAGACAGGTGAATGATGCCGCATCGCAGCATATCATTCCAATTGCATGTTGTGATGATGGAAATATGATTTATCAATATCTGCCCTCTCCCCGCACCGGCAGCCACTCACGCGGCTTGCCGCCCCGCCTCCTCGCGCAGCGCCTGCCGCACGGCGGGACGCTCGCCGACGCGTTCGACCAAGCGCCTCACTTGCGGGAAGGCCAACAAGTCCACCTGCGTATGCGCCGACCAGCCGAGGATGGTGTACAGATAGGCATCCGCGATGGAATAACGCTCGCCCAGCAGATACGGCCCGCCGGCCGCCAGTTGCCGCTCGACATAATCGAGGCGTGCGGCCAGGCGTGAGCGGGCCACGTCCTGCGCCTGCGTGCCGTATTCCGGGTGGAACAGCCAGGGGCTGAACACCTTGTGCAGCTCGGTGGCAATAAACCCCAGCCACGATTGCAGTTGCACGCGCGCCAGGGAGCCCGGCGGCGGCGCCAGGCCGCTGTCCGGCGCCAGGTCAGCCAGGTATTGCACGATGGCCGTGCCCTCCAGCAAAATGGTGCCATCGTCCAGCGCCAGCGCCGGCACATACAGGTTCGCATTCACCTGCGCGTAGTCGGCGCCCGTTTCCGTGACGCGTGGAATCTTGCGAATATCGACTCGTTCCAGCTCCAGCGCGATGCCCGCCTCGATGGCCACGATGTGCGGCGACAAAGAACACGTTCCCGTTGCGTAATACAGTTTCATGATTACTCCTCGAAAAATTACACGGACGCGGGATCAAGTTTTTCCACGTCGATGCCGTATTTGGCGATGGCCTCGCCAATCTTGCTGCGCGGCACCTGGCCCCCATCAGCCAGCGCCACCAGGGCGGCCAGCACGATGAAATGGCGGTCCACTTCAAAGAAGGTGCGCAAGGATTCGCGCGTATCGGAGCGGCCGAAGCCATCCGTGCCCAGGGCAACGAAGCGCCGGTCGTGCACGAAGGGGCGCACCTGGTCGGCCACGATCTTCATGTAGTCGGTGGCGATCACCACCGGGCCTTGCCGGCCGGCCAGGCATTGCGCGATATACGGCACGCGGGGCGCGCTGTCCGGGTGCAGCATGTTCCAGCGCTGCACGGCCAGGCCGTCGCGCCGCACTTGCGTCAGGCTGGTGGCGCTCCATACGTCGGCCGCCACGCCGAAATCCTGCTGCAGCAGCACGCTGGCGGCCAGCACTTCGCGCAGGATGGAACCGCTGCCCATCAGTTGCACGCGCGGCGCGGCTGCCGTGGGTGCTGCCGGACTTTCCTGCAGCAGATACAGGCCCTGCAAGATGCCCGCCTCGGCGCCTTCCGGCATGGCCGGATGCGGATAGTTTTCGTTGAGCAAGGTGATGTAATAGAAAATATCCTCTTGCTCGGCAAACATGCGGCGCATGCCGTCGTGGATGATCACGGCCAGCTCGTAGGCATAGGTGGGATCGTAAGAGATGCAGTTGGGAATCACGGACGACAGCACGTGGCTGTGGCCATCGTCGTGCTGGAGTCCCTCCCCCATCAGTGTCGTGCGTCCCGACGTGGCGCCCAGCAAGAAGCCGCGCGTGCGGGCATCGGCGGCCGCCCAGGCCAGGTCGCCCACGCGCTGCAAGCCGAACATCGAATAGAAGATGTAGAACGGGATGGTGGCCAGGCCATGGTTGCTGTAGGACGTGCCGGCGGCGATCCAGGAGGAAATGGCACCCGATTCGTTGATGCCTTCCTGCAATATCTGCCCATCCTTGGCTTCCTTGTAATAGCTGAGCTGGCCCGCATCCTGCGGCGTGTACAGCTGGCCCAGGTAGGAATGGATGCCGATCTGGCGGAACAGGCCTTCCATGCCAAACGTGCGCGATTCGTCGGGCACGATGGGCACGATGATCTTGCTCAAGGCGGGATCTTTCAGCAGGGTGCCGAGGATGCGCACGAAGGCCATGGTCGTGGACGCGCCCCGCTCGCCGCTATCCTTGAGCTGGGTGGCGAACGCGGACAGCGGCGGTATGGGCAGGGGCGCCACCTTGCTGATGCGGGCGGGAATGTAGCCGCCCAGCTGCGCCCGGCGCGCGGCGAAGTAACGCCCTTCCTCGCTGTCCGGCGCCGGCTTCAGGTACGGCATTTCTTCCAGCTGAGCATCGCTGACGGGCAGCGCGAAGCGGTCGCGGAACGCGCGCACGGCGTCGGCACTCATCTTTTTCAGCTGATGGTTGATATTCTGCCCTTCGCCCGCCTCGCCCATGCCGAAGCCCTTGACGGTCTTGGCCAGGATCACGGTGGGCCGGCCAGTCGTGCGCATGGCTTCCGCGTAGGCCGCGTGGACTTTTTCGGGATCGTGTCCGCCGCGCGTCAGCTGCCAGATTTCGTCATCCGTCATGTGCGCCACCAGCGCCAGCAGTTCCGGATACTTGCCAAAGAAATGCTCGCGCACATACGCGCCATTCTGCGATTTGAAGGTCTGGTAATCGCCGTCCACGCATTCCATCATGCGCTGACGCAACAAACCGCTCGTGTCGCTCTGCAATAACGCATCCCAGCCGCTGCCCCAGATGACCTTGATGACATGCCAGCCCGCCGCGCGGAAGGTGCCTTCCAGTTCCTGGATGACCTTGCTGTTGCCGCGCACGGGGCCGTCCAGGCGCTGCAGGTTGCAGTTGACGACAAAGATCAGGTTATCGAGGCGCTCGCGGCCGCCCAGGGAAATGGCGGCCAGCGATTCCGGCTGGTCCATCTCGCCATCGCCGAGGAAAGCCCACACCTTGCGGCCCTGGTGCGGCTTCATGTCGCGATACTCGAGGTAACGCATGAAACGGGCCTGGTAAGCGGCCGTCAGCGGCCCCAGGCCCATCGATACCGTCGGGAATTGCCAGAAATCGGGCATCAGACGGGGATGCGGATACGACGACAGGCCCTCGCGGCCCGCTTCGCGGCGGTAGTTGTCCAGCTGCGCTTCCGTGACGCGGCCTTCCAGATAGGCGCGGCCATAGATGCCAGGCGCGGAATGGCCCTGGATGTAGACCAGGTCACCGGCAAACTGGTCCGTATGACCACGGAAGAAATGGCTGAAGCCCACGTCGTACAGCACGGCCGCCGACTGGTAGGTGGCGATGTGGCCGCCCACGTTCGAGTGCTTGGCAGCGCGCAGCACCATCACCATGGCGTTCCAGCGGATGTAGGCATTCAGGCGGCGCTCGATGGCCAGGTCGCCCGGATAAGCGGGCTGGCGCGCCGTGGCGATGCTGTTGGTGTAGGCGGTGGTGACGCGGCCGTGCATGCCGCCGTGCTGGGTGCTATCCAGATCGACGAGCTGGTCGAGCAGGTAGTGGGCGCGCGGACGCCCTTCCACGGCGACGACGGCCTGCATCGCCTCCAGCCATTCTTTGGTTTCCTGCGGATCGATATCGGGTACAGCGAGGGATGGGGTCATGGCAGTCTCCTGGGGGTGGGCATTCATCGTCATGATCGATTGCCATTGCAATCATTGCATTTGCAATCGTTATGCCGGCCATTGTATAGCGCTATAATTGCATTTGCAACTGTGATCGTTCTGGAGGAATACCGATGTCTGCAACTGAGCCTGCAAGCAAGTCCGCAACCGCGCCCGACCTGTGGTTTTCATTCGTGCGCACGCACCGCTTGATGATCCGCGAAATCGAACGCCGTCTGGCGGCGGCCAAGCTGCCCGTGTATGCGTGGTATGACGTGCTGTGGGGACTCGAAAGCGGCCCGGACGGTTCGCGCCGCATGCATGAACTGGCCGACGCGCTGGCCATCGAACGCTACAACCTCACGCGCCTGGTGGACAAGCTGGAAACGGACCGGCTGGTGACGCGCACGCGCTCGATGGAAGACGGGCGCGCCGCCTTTGTCTCCATCACGGAAGACGGAAAAATCCTGCGCAAGCAAATGTGGGCCGTGTACCAGGCCACAGTGGCCGACCTGTTCCTGGCGCAATTTGACAGCGGCGAGCAGCAGGACTTCAGCGCCGCCCTGGCGCGCGCCGCCGAAGCGGCGCGCGGCGCAGGCCAGAGCAAGGTTCAGAGCAAGGCGTAGCGCCGCAGCGCGTAATCGACGAACTGCAGGGGCAGCGCGCCATCGTCGGCCAGCGCTTTCAGCGCGGTGACGGCCAGCCATGGCGCACTCGTTTCCATCCGGGTATCGGCACCGACGGCGATGAAGCGCCCGCGCACGCAGCCGCCGATCTGGCCCGCGATATACTGCCCGTAGCCGGTGACGGCGATGACGGGCGCGGCACTGTCATCGAGGCAACGCCGCACATGGGCCAACCTTGGCGTGACGCGCGGGTGGAGCAGGTTCCACTGTTCCGCCGCCTGCGCATCGCGCGCCAGGCGCGTATAGCTGGGGCAACTCCACACTTGCGTGGCAATATCCCAGTCCTCCTTCAGCAGGCGGGCGGCAGCGGCAACGACGGCCAGCATCCTGCCCGCCCCGCACAGACGCACCCGGCCTGGTGCAGGGCCCGGCGGCGACACGCGGTACATGCCCAGGCTGGCCGCTGCCGCATCGGCGGCCGACAGGGGCGCTACCACATCCGCATCTTCATCCGCATCGTCATCATGTGTGGCCAGATAGTAATAGCCAGGCCGCTGTTCCAGGTACAGCGTTTCCAGTGCCGAGCGCAGGATGGCGCGCACTTCCTCTCCCGTCGCCGGGTCGAACGGCATGCAATTGTGCTGCGCGGCCAGCCAGGCGGGCAGCGCGGGCTGCACGCCTTTCGGCCAGTGCGAGGCTTGCGTTTCCGCATCATTACAGACGATGCCACGCTCACCCGACTCGGCCAGCACCGCGCGCAAGGCCGGCAGCGAGGCGGGGCTGCACAGGTAGAGCAGCGGCTTTTCCGCCTGCGTCGCGCCATGCCGGTAGCGCACAGTCCAGGCACCCGCGGACGCTCCCACTTCCCATGCGTCGCCGTCCGAGAACGGCGGCGCGTGCGTGCCCACCTTGCGCATCCGCGCCACCACGGCGCCGCTCTGCTTCAGGCTGCCCGCCATGGCGCCCAGCGCGCGGCGCGGCGAAGCATGTGCCAGTGGCAAGCCCGACGCAGGCGCCAGCGCGGCCATGCAGGCTTGAAAGGCGCGGCCCGTTTCGCCGCCTGGCAGTGGTGGCTGGGAAAATGAAGGGGGCAAATGCATGGCGGCTCCTGTCTCGGTATCGCTTGCGCAAGGCAGACATTGCCTATACGATTGCAAATGCAATTATTGTAGTTGCAATCCTTTGCGCGAGCAAGGGACACGAGAGCCAACCGGAGTTCCTGCCTTCAAGGTGAAAAATGACGCTGAACAATTCTGAAACCGTGCGCATGGCCTACGCCGTGAAACTGACGAATGCGCAAGTCGAAGCGGCCAAGCGCCTGTATGCCGCGCATTTCGGCGCCACGGACAACCCGCAGGCGATGGCCGCCATCATCGCGGCGCTGGCGCGCAACTACAGTTCCGCCGTGGCGGCGAATGTGCTGTAGCCCATCACGCATGATGCATGATGCATGACACGGGCAAAAAAAAGCCCGCTACGGGAGCAGGCTGAATCTAATTCCTGTGAGGAAGTAGAGGAGACAGATGCATGATGCCGCATCGCAGCATCATTATCCAATTGCATGTTGTGATGACAGAAATACGATTGTTCTATATCTCAGCCATAGCGGCCTCCCCTGCTCCTGCGATCCTTATGCCACGTTGTCGCCGCGCAAGGTTTTCGCTGCCGCCACCATGTTGGCCAGCGCGGGGATCACTTCTTTCCAGCCGCGCGTCTTCAGGCCGCAATCGGGGTTGACCCACAGGCGCTGGGCGGGAATGCGCTCGGCCGCCTTGCGCATCAGTTTGACCATCTGTTCCTGGCCAGGAATATTCGGCGAGTGGATGTCGTAGACGCCAGGGCCGATTGCGTTCGGATAGTTAAAGTCATCGAAGGCATCCAGCAATTCCATGTCGGAGCGCGACGTTTCAATGGTGATGACGTCCGCATCCATGTCGGCGATCTGCGCGATGATGTCGTTGAATTCCGAATAGCACATGTGCGTGTGGATCTGCGTCTCGTCGGCCACGCCATTGGCCGTGATACGGAACGATTCCACGGCCCAGCGCAGGTACTCGGCCCACTGGGCTTTACGCAGTGGCAAGCCTTCGCGCAATGCCGCTTCGTCGATCTGGATCACGCGGATGCCGGCCTGTTCCAGGTCCTGCACTTCGGCGCGCATGGCCAGCGCCAGCTGGTGGCACGACACGGAACGGGGCTGGTCGTCGCGCACGAAAGACCAGTTCAGGATGGTGACGGGGCCCGTCAGCATGCCCTTCATCGGCTTGTCCGTCAGCGACTGGGCGTAGGTGCTCCACTCGACCGTCATGGCGCGCGGGCGGCTGATGTCGCCGAACAGGATGGGCGGCTTGACGCAGCGCGAACCGTACGATTGCACCCAGCCGAACTGGCTGAAGGCGTAGCCGTCGAGCTGTTCGCCGAAATACTCCACCATGTCGTTGCGTTCCGCTTCGCCGTGCACGAAGACGTCCAGGCCCAGGGTTTCCTGTTCCTTGACGCAATGCGCGATTTCCGCCTGCATCAACTGCTTGTAGCTGGCTGCATCCAGCTGGCCGCTACGAAACTGGCTGCGGGCCTGGCGGATTTGGGCCGTCTGCGGAAACGAGCCGATGGTCGTCGTCGGGTACAGCGGCAGTTGCAGCAGCGCGGCTTGCTTGGCGGCACGCTCGGCATAGCCGCCGGCGCGCTGGCCCAGGCTTGCGTTGCTGCGGGCCACGGCCGCCTTCACTGCGGGATTGTGCACGCGCGGCGACTCGCGGCGCGCTTGCACGGCCGCATGATTGACGTCCAGCGCCGCTTGCACGGAAGCACGGCCATTATTCAGCGCACCGGCCAGGGTGCGCACTTCATCGAGCTTTTGACGGGCAAAGGCCAGCCACGACCGGATATCCGTATCCAGCTGTTGCTCACTGTCCAGGTCGACTGGCACGTGCAGCAGGGAGCACGACGGCGCGATCCACAGGCGCGACTGCAGGCTGGCGTGCACGGGTTCCAGCCACGCCAGCACTTCCGTCAGGTCCGTCTTCCAGATATTGCGGCCATTCACCACGCCCAGCGACAAGACGCTGGAACTTGGCAATTGCGCGATCACTTGCGCCACTTCCTCGCGGGCGTTGACGGCATCCAGGTGCAAGCCTTGCACGGGCAGCTTGCACGCCAGTGCCAGGTTATCTTGCAGCTTGCCGAAATACGTGGCCAGCAGCAGTTTGACGTTGTTGACCTTGCTCAAGGCAGCGTAGGCCGTGACCAGCGCCTGCTGCCAGGCGCTGTCCAGTTCCGTGACGAGTACCGGTTCGTCGATCTGCACCCACTCCACGCCCTGGTCGGCCAGTTCCTGCAACAGTTGCACATAGACGGGCAGCAAGCCTTGCAGCAGCGCCAGCTTGTGGGAATCGTCCTTGGCCTTGCCCAGCCACAAATAGGTGACAGGGCCGATCAGCACGGGCTTGGCTTTCACACCGAGCTGGCGCGCTTGCGCCAGTTGCTGCAACAGGCGGCTGCTGTCGAGCTTGAACTGCGTGTCGGCCGCAAATTCCGGCACGATGTAGTGATAATTGGTGTCGAACCATTTCGTCATTTCGCCAGCGTGGATGCAGCTGCAATCGCTGTCGCTGGCCGAGCGGCCACGGGCCACGCGGAAATAGTTGTCGAGCGCTGCGCCAGTCAGGTGGCGCACGCGCTGCGGCAAATTACCCAGGGTAAAGCTCAGGTCCAGCACCTGGTCATAGAAGGAAAAGTCGCCCACGGGCGCCATGTCCAGCCCGTCCTGGTCTTGCCAGTGGCGCTGGCGCAGTTCGGCGCCCCAGCCTTCCAGCGCGGCCAGCGTGCTGTCGCCTGTCCAGTAGTCTTCCAGTGCGAACTTCAGTTCGCGTTTGGCGCCGATGCGCGGGTAGCCCAGATTATGTGTCGTGACGGTCATGGTGGTAGTGCCTCCTGGTGAAGTATGGAGACATCATAGAGGCTTTCATCCATGAAAAATAATGGTAAAACTTCATGCATCCATTATTAATATTCATGTGAGCCTCGGCTCGAATGCGGCGGGGCGCAGGCAAAAAAAAGCCCGCTGCGGGAGCGGGCTGAATCTAATTCCTGTGAGGAAGTAGAGGAGACAAGTGCATGATGCCGCATCGCAGCATAGCTATCCAATTGTATGTTGTGATGATGGAAATATGATTCGTCAATATCTGCCGTCAACCGTGGCCATCAGGCACTGGCCCGCGCGATCAGCTGGTAGGCCAGCGGCGCCAAGGCTGGCGGCGCGGCGCCCTCGTCCACTTCGCCCAGGCGCTGCAGGATGGCCTGTGCAGCCAGGCGGCCGATGTCATAGCGCGGTACGCGGATCGTCGTCAGCGCAGGCATGAGTTTTTCCGAGAACGGGAAGTCGCCGAAGCCCGCCACCGCGCATTGCTCGGGAATGCGGATGCCGAGGCGCGCCGCTTCGTAGATGGCGCCTGCCGCCATGTTGTCGTTGGCAAAAAACAGGGCGTCGGGACGCTCGGCGCGCGCCATTTGCTCGCTGAACACTTGCCCGCCCGCGTCGAGCGGCGCCGTCACCAAAGCTTGCACGATTTCAGGACGCAAACCCAGCTGCCGCATGGTTTCCTCATACCCCTGGGCCCGCTTGCGCGCGCGGAAATCGCTGCCGATGCCGCTGTCCACATACACGATGCGCCGGTAGCCTTGCGCGTGCAAGTACAAGGTCATGTCGCGCCCCGTGGCGATATGCGAAAAGCCGATTTGCGGATACGGCCGCTCGGGGCGGATATCCCACGTTTCGATGACGGGAATCTGCAAGCCCGCCAGCAAGGTTTCCGTGGCGGCGCTGTGGTCGGCGCCCGTCAGCACCAGCGCGCGCGGCGACCAGCCGAGAAAGGCGCGCACCACCTTCTCTTCCGTCTCGATCGAATAATCGTGGGTGGCCAGCAGCAACTGGTAATTGTGCTGCGACAAGGTGGTCGACAAGCCCTGGATGGTTTCCGCAAAGATGGAGTTCGACACGCTGGGCACGATGGCGCCCACGATGCGGCCCTGGGTCGACGCCAGGCCGCCGGCCGCCTCGTTGCGGATGTAGCCGAGCTGGTCGATGGCGCTCTTGATGCGCTCGCGCGTTTCCTGCGACACGCGGTCCGGCTCCTTGAAATAGCGCGATACGGAAATGGCCGAGGTCTGTGCCAATTTGGCCACATCGAACACGGTGCTGCGGCCGAGGCCACGCCGCTTGCGTACTGGGTCGTTCATGGGTACTGCCTTCTCAAAAATCGGTGATCACCACGCATCATGCCATGGCCGGCGGCACAGGGGATGCCAGAGTGGCGCCGGTGTGCCATGGCTCGCCGCGATACTGGCAGGCCGGGCCGCAGAAATTCCACCCTGGAAATTGGTGCCAATGAAATCATGCCGATAGTGTAATGGCTGCGCGCGGCAAGATGCCAGCCGGCGCGCATTCTCCCTGCATTAAATCTGTTGACAGCCCCCTGCGATTCAAATTATATTTCGCTGTACTTGCAATGTTAGCGCTAACAAAGACTGACAGCAAGGCCCGAGACAGCCGTACTGGAACGCCATACGCAGCGCGCCAGGCAACCAAAAAGGACACACATTGAGCTCCGCTACCTCCCGCCGCACGCTGGAATCCCTGCGCAGCCAGCGCTGGCTGGCCCCAGACGACATGCGCTCGTTCGCCCACCGCCAGCGCCTGCAGCAGATGGGCCTGCGCCGCGAGGAATTCCTCGACCGCCCCGTCATCGCCATCATCAATACCTGGAGCGACCTGTCGCCATGCCACTCGCACCTGCGTGAGCGGGCAGAAGCCGTCAAACGGGGCATCCTGCTGGCCGGCGGCTTCCCCGTCGAGCTGCCGGCCCTGTCGCTGGGCGAAGTGATGGTCAAGCCCACCACCATGATCTACCGCAACTTCCTCGCCATGGAAACGGAGGAACTGCTGCGCTCGCTGCCCATCGACGGCGCCGTGCTGCTCGGCGGCTGCGACAAGACGACGCCAGGCATGCTGATGGGCGCCATCAGCATGGACATCCCCGCCATCTTCTGTCCTGCCGGCCCCATGCTCAACGACCGCTACCGCGGCCAGAGCGTGGGCGCGGGCACGCATACCAAGAAATTCTGGGACGACTACGTGGCCGGCGACATCGCCAAGCCCGAGTGGATCAAGCTGGAAGCGAAGATGACGCGCTCGCCCGGCACCTGCAACACCATGGGCACGGCGTCCACCATGACGTCCATCGTCGAAGCGATGGGCTTTACCTTGCCGGGCGCCACCAGCATCCCCGCCATGGATGCCAACCACGTGCGCATGGCCTCGCAATGCGGCGAGCGCATCGTCGGCATGGTGTGGGAAGACTTGAAACCGTCGCGCTTCTTCACCCGCGCCGCGCTGGCCAACGGCGTGGCCGCCTACATGGCGCTCGGCGGTTCGACCAACGCGGCCATCCACCTGGTCGCCATCGCCGGGCGCGCCGGCCTGGCCCTGTCGCTCGATGAAATGGATGCGATGGCGCAAAAAGTACCGGTCATCGCCAACCTGTTCCCGTCCGGCGACAAGCTGATGGAAGATTTCTTCTATGCGGGCGGCATGCCGGCGCTGCTCAAGGAAATCGCGCCGCAGCTCGATTTGACGGCCTTGACGGTGACGGGCCGCAGCCTGGGCGAGAACATCGCCGACGCCGTCTGCCTGGACGACAGCGTCATCCGCAAGGTGTCGCAGCCGGTGGCCGATGGCGCGGCGCTGGCCGTGCTGCGCGGCAACCTGTGTCCTGGCGGCGCCGTCATCAAGCCATCGGCCGCCAATCCGAAGTTCGCCAAACACCGCGGACGCGCCCTCGTATTCGACTCGAACGCGGAGATGCTGGCACAAATCCACGCACCCGACCTCGATATCGATGAAAACACGGTCTTGATCCTGCGCAATGGCGGCCCCATCGGCGCGCCCGGCATGCCGGAATGGGGCAATCTGCCGGTGCCGAAAAAGCTGCTGCAGCAGGGTATCCGCGACATGGTGCGCATCTCGGACGCGCGCATGAGCGGCACCCATTACGGCACCTGCGTGCTGCACGTGACGCCGGAAGCGGCCGTCGGCGGTCCGCTGGCGTTGGTACGCAACGGCGACATGATAGTGCTCGACATCGCCGCGCGCACCCTGAACATGGAGGTAACGGACGAGGAACTGGCGCGCCGCCGCGCCGAGTGGCAGGCGCCGGCGCAAAAATATGCGCGCGGCTACACCAAGCTGTACATGGAGCACGTGACGCAGGCAGACCAGGGCTGCGACCTGGACTTCTTGCTGGGCAACGCCGCCACGCCGGAGCCGCCGATCTTCTGACGCCGCCGCCTTCCCTACCTATATTAGAGAGCACAACTATGGATATCCTGGACAACCGTTTCCGCGCCTTGCTGGCGGACAAAGCAGTACCGCTGGGCAGCTGGCTGATGGCCGGCACGCCCGTGACGGCCGAAGCCATGGGCTGCGCCGGCTTCGACTGGCTGGTGCTGGACATGGAACACGTGCCCATCGACTACCAGGACGCCTACCAGATCCTGCAGGCAGTCGGCGGCACGCCGGCCTGCCCCGTCGTGCGCCTGGCCTGGAACGACCTGGTGCAGATCAAACGCGCGCTCGACATCGGCGCGCAAACCCTGATGTTCCCGTTCGTGGAACATGCCGGCGAGGCGCGCAGCGCCGTGGCCGCCACCCGCTATCCGCAGCCCGGCCAGGCCATTCCCGGCACGCGCGGTTTTGCCGCCATGCACCGCGCCAGCCGCTATGGCACCGTGCCCGACTACGCCACGCGCGCCAACGGCGCCGTCTTCTCGATTATCCAGCTGGAAACCCCGGCCGCCCTGGCGCAGCTGGAAGAAATCGCCGCCGTCGATGGCGTCGACGCCCTGTTCGTGGGACCGGGCGACCTGTCGGCCGCCATGGGCCATATCGGCAATATCGGCCACCCGGACGTGCAGGCGGCCATTGCCGACGCGGCCCGCCGCGCGCGCGCCATCGGCAAACCCATCGGCATTGTCGGCCCCTCGCCGGAAATGGTGCACACTTTCATCAGTTACGGCTATGACTACGTGGCCATCGCTTCGGACATGGGCATGATGATGCGCCAGGCCAATGCCTTTATCACGGCCCTGAAACCGTCGCTGGCGAAAGCCCTCGACACGGGAGCCTACTAATTATTCTGTTGCGACACACTGTTGCAACGCACTGTTGTAAAGCACATAACGCGCTCAGACGCGTCATTCGCATCTTTTGGAGACAAGCATGTCAGGTGTAAAACTGGAAAAGGTCGTCAAGAAGTACGACAACGGCGTCGAAGTCATTCATGGCATCGACCTGGAAATCAAGCAAGGCGAGTTCGTCGTCTTCGTGGGCCCTTCGGGTTGCGGAAAATCAACACTGATGCGCATGGTCGCGGGGCTCGAATCCATCACGGGCGGCACCATCTCTATCGAGGGACAGGTCGTCAACGACTTGCCGCCGCGCGAACGCGACATCGCCATGGTGTTCCAGGACTATGCGCTGTATCCGCACAAGTCCGTGTTCGACAACCTGGGCTTTGGCTTGAAACTGCGCAAGTTCCCCAAGGCGGAAATCGAACAGCGCGTGCGCGCCGCCGCCACCATCCTGAAAATCGACCACTTGCTCGACCGCAAGCCGCGCGCCCTGTCCGGCGGCCAGCGCCAGCGCGTGGCCATGGGCCGCGCCATCGTGCGCCAGGCCAAGCTGTTCCTGTTCGATGAGCCGCTGTCGAACCTGGACGCCCTGCTGCGCTCGGAAATGCGCACGGAAATCAAGAAGCTGCACCAGCGCATCGGCGCCACCACCATTTACGTCACGCATGACCAGGTCGAGGCGATGACCCTGGCCGAGCGCATCGTCGTACTGTCCGGCGGCAACATCATGCAGGTCGGCACGCCAGACCAGATCTACAACGAGCCTGTGTCGAAATTCGTTGCCGGTTTCACGGGCTCGCCGCCGATGAACTTCCTCGGCGCCAAGGTGGCGCGCAACGGCGCCGGCCAGGCCGAGATCGTGCTGGGCGCGGCCCGCCTGGCCCTGCCGCTCGAGCGCCAGGCCGCATGCGGCAAGCTCGACGGCCGCGCAGTGGAATTCGGCATCCGCCCGGAAGACATCACGCTGGAAGCGGCCAGTCCCGCCAGCGCCGCACTGGCCGCGACAGTCGTGGTGGTCGAACCGCTGGGCGCGGAAACCCTGGTCATCTTCCAGTGCGAAGGCGGCGAATTGACGGCGCGCCTGCCGCCCACGTTTGCCCTGGCGCCGGGACAGCAAGTCACGGTACAGCTGGACATGGAGAAATTCCATCTGTTCGATCCGCAAGGGGGCGCGGTACTGCCCTCCCGATAAGCCGCGAACGACCGGCATACCCATTCCAAAAACAGGAGACAACATCATGCGTATCAAATCCCTCGTCCTGGCGCTCGGCGCCACCTTCGTCCTCGCTACCGGCGCGCACGCGCAAACCGTCAAGGTGTTCGTCGGCGGCCAGGAGCGCCCCGAAGTCATGCGCGAACTGTTCGCCAAATTCATGGCCGCCAATCCCGGCGTCAAGATCGACCTGGAAACGGGCGGCGCCACGTCCGAATTGCAGCAGAAATACCTGAACACGGTGCTGTCGGCCGGCGACACCACCCTGGACGTATTCCTGATCGACATCATCCGCCCGGCCCAGTACGCGTCGGCCGGATGGATCGAAAGCCTGGACAAATACCTGGGCGCCGACCGCGACAAGATCATGGGCCAGTACTTGCCCGCCTACAAGCAAGCCAATATGGTCGACAACAAGGTCGTGGCCCTGCCCGCCTTTGCCGACGCCATGTTCCTCTACTACCGCAAGGACTTGCTGGCCAAGTACAAGCTGGCGGCGCCGAAAACCTGGGATGAACTGGCCAGCGTGGCGCGCACCATCCAGGCCGGCGAAAAGAATCCGGAATTGCAAGGCATCAGCTTCCAGGGCAAAGCCATCGAAGGCGCCGTCTGCACCTTCCTGTTGCCGTACTGGAGCCAGGGCGGCGAACTGGTCACCAATGGCAAGCTGACCCTGGACAAGCCCAAGGCGGAAGCGGGCCTGGCCATGTGGCGCAAGCTGGTCGACCAGGGCGTGGCAAAGAAAAACATTGCCGAAGTGGCCACCGACGATACGCGCAAGGAATTCCAAGCCGGCAACGTGTTGTTTGCCGTCAACTGGGGCTATGCCTGGAATCACTTCCAGGATGGCGCCGACAGCAGCGTGAAAGATAAGGTTGGCGTCGTCAGCCTGCCGGCCATGGCGGGCGGCAAACCTGCCTCGTGCATCGGCGGCTGGCAGTGGGCCGTGTCTTCATTCTCGAAAAACAAGGAAGCATCGGCCAAGCTGGTGCGTTGGCTGTCGAGCCCGGAAGTGTCGAAGCAGCTGGCCATCAAGGCATCCAACCTGCCCGTCTACCCGTCCGTCTACCAGGACAAGGAAGTACTGGCCGTCAATGGCTGGTTCGCCGATGCCTTGCCGGTGGTGCAAAGCGCCCGTTCGCGCCCCGTCACGCCGCGCTACAGCGAAGTGTCCGAAGCCGTGCGCGTCAACACGAATGCCGTGATGGCGGGCGTGAAAACGCCGGCGGCGGGCGTGGCCGAGATCGAAAACCGGGTCAAGCGCATCCTGCGCTAAGGAGACCGAACCCGTGCCGCCACGACGGCGGCGCGGGCGGCACACGCATACGCACACCGCAACAGACGAGGAAATCATGAGGCAACGCACCCTGAAAAGCCGCATCACGGACCCCAGCGAAACAACGCTGGCCTGGGTCCTGCTGACGCCGGCGATTCTCTTTTTACTGCTGATCGTGGCCTACCCGGTCAGCAAACTGATCTATAACAGCTTTTTCGACATCCGCCTGTCCGGCGGCAGCCTGCCCAGTTTCGTGGGCCTGGACAACTACAAGATGGCGCTGGAAGACAGCCTGTTCTGGAAGTCCTTGAAAAACACCGTCATCATCACCGTCGTCACCGTGCCGGGCGCGCTGGTGGCGGGCCTGGGCCTGGCCATGCTGGCCAACATGCCGTTCAAATACCGCTGGCCCGTGCGCCTGGCGCTGCTGCTGCCGTGGGCCTTGCCGCTGGCCTTCGTCGGCCTGATCTTCGCCTGGTTCTTCCACAGCGAATACGGCCTGGTGAACGACATCATCCGCCGCATCGACCTCTTGATCCCCGGCCTGGGCTGGGAACCGCAGATCTGGTTCAACTCGCCCGCGCTGACCATGGCCGCCATCTGCATCACGACCATCTGGAAAACCTCGTCGTTCATGGCGCTCATTTTGCTGGCCGGCCTGCAAACCATCCCCGCCTCGCTGTATGAAGCGGCCGAAGTGGACGGCGCCAGCAAATGGAAGCAATTCACGGAAGTGACCCTGCCCCTGCTGGTGCCGTCGATGCTGGTGGCGCTGATCTTCCGCACCCTGACGGCCATTCAGTCCTTCGATATTCCCTACAACATGCCCGGCCCTGGCGACGAAACCAAGACCCTGGCCATGTATATCCAGTCCAATACCGTCGACTACCTCGACGTGGGCTACGGCTCGACCCTGGCGGTCTTCATGTTCCTGCTGTCGATGGCCACCACGTTTGTGTATCTGAAATATGTAAGAGGAGACAAAGAATGAGCGGCCTATTTTCATCGAAGCGCCTGCGCTGGTTCGCCGCCGCGATCGTCATCCTCAACGGCGTCTTCCCCGCCCTGTGGATCCTGTTTACCTCGCTCAAGACCGAGAGCGAACTGACGCAAAAGCCGATCACTTACTGGCCGCACGAACCGACCATCGGCAATTTCATCTCCGCCTTCCAGGACCAGCCGCTGCTGACATTCCTGACCAACAGCCTGATCGTGGCCGGCCTGTCGACCCTGCTCAGCCTGTTCATCAGCGCGCTGGCCGCGTATGCGATTGCCCGCTTGCGCCTGCGCTTCCGCGGCCTGATCCTCACTGCCATCATCGGCGTGTCGATGTTCCCGCTGGTGACGCTGATGGTGCCATTGTTCGAAATCATGCGCAGCCTGGGCTTGCTCAATTCCTACTGGGCGCTGGTGCTGCCGTACACGGTGCTGAACCTGCCCATCTGCACCCTGATGATGGTGAGCTTTTTCCAGGATATCCCGCGCGACATCGAGAACGCGGCCATGCTCGACGGCTGCACCCGGTTGAGCGCCCTGTGGCGCATCGTGCTGCCGCTGGCCGCCCCTGGCGTGGCGACGGCCGCCATCCTCGCGTTTGTAAATTCCTGGGACGAGTTCCTGCTGGCGCTGTCGATGAATTCGGCCGTGGCCTACCGCACCCTGCCCGTCGGCATCCAGCTGTACCAAGGCGAGTTCGCCTTCCCGTGGCCGATCATTTCGGCGGCACTGGTGGTGGCCATCGTGCCCATCGTCGTGCTGATCGTGATCTTCCAGGAAAAGGTCGTCAGCGGCCTGACCTCGGGCGGCTTGAAGGGCTGAGAATGGACCACCAGTCTCCCTTCACCCTGGCGCACGGCGACTGCCGCGCCGACGTCCACCCGGCCACGGGTGGCGCGCTGGCGGCTTTCCGCTGGCGCGGGCGCGACATCCTGCGCGCCGCGCCAGCCGCTGCCGACGTGCGACAGATGGCCTGCTACCCTTTGGTGCCGTATTCGAACCGCATCGGCAACGCCGTGCTGCAGGCGCAGGAACAGGCGCATGCACTGCGCGCCAACTTCCCGCCCGAGCCGCACAGCATCCACGGCTTCGGCTGGCAGCGCGCCTGGCACGTGGCGGCGCGTGCGGACGACAGCGCCGAACTGCTGCTGGTGCACGGCAGCGACGCCGACTGGCCGTTCGCCTGCGAAGCACGGCAAACCGTGCTGCTCGACGCTGCCGGCCTGCGCCTGACTTTATCCGTGCGCAATGAAGATACGCGCGCCATGCCCGCCGGCCTGGGTTTTCACCCCTACTTTCCGCTGGCGCCCGGCCTGCGCCTGCAGGCGCAATGGGATGGCGTGTGGAGCATGGGCGATGACCACTTGCCGGCCGGCCTGGCGCCCGTGGCGCAAGCGTCGCCATTCGCCACGCCACAGCCGGTGGCCGGCTGGCGCAGCGACCATTGCTACAGCGGCTGGACGGGCCGCGCCAGCCTCGATTACGGCGACTACAGCGTGCAGCTGTCAGCCAGCGAGAATTGCCGCCACCTCGTGTGCTTCGCGACCAATGACGAGCGCAGCTTCATCGCCATCGAACCCGTCACGCACGCGAATAACGCGTTTGCGCTGGCCGCGCGCGGCGCGCGTGACACGGGCATGCGCTTGCTGGCGCCCGGCGAGAGTCTGCACATCGCCATGCGCCTGGCCATCGAGGAGAGCCAGCATGCGTGAATGGCAAGCCGAACTCGTGCTCGACGCGCGCGCCCAGCTGGGTGAATGCCCGCTGTGGAGCGTGGCCGAGCAGTGTTTGTACTGGATCGATATCGCCGGGCGCCGCCTGCACCGCTACGATCCGGCCACAAGCCTCGACCGCGTCTGGTGGGTGCCGTGCGAGCCGGGCTGCATCGCCCTGGCTGAAAAGGGCGGCCTGGTGGCGGCCCTGCGCGACGGTTTCTACCGCTTCTATCCGCAGGAAGGCTTGCTCGACAAGCTGACCGACGCCCCCTACGACAGCCGCGACATGCGTTTCAACGATGGCCACTGCGACAGCGCCGGGCGTTTCTGGGCCGGCGCCATGTACGAGCCGCGCACGGCGGAACTGGCTGCCATGTTTTGCCTGGAACGGGGCGCCACGCGCCTGGGCTGGGGGCCGCAACAGGATCTTGGCGTGAAAGTCAGCAATGGCCTGGCCTTCGCGGCCGATGGCCAATCGCTGTTCCAGTCCGACACGCCGAACCACGTGATCTACCGTTTCGCCTTTGACGCGGCCAGCGGCCAGGTGGGCGAACGCAAGGTGTTTGCCCGCCTGCCCGCCAAGGGCGAGGACGCCGTGTACGGCGGCCGCCCCGATGGCGCGGCGCTCGATGCCGAAGGCTGCTACTGGAGCGCGCAATACGAAGGCGGCCGGGTGCTGCGCTTTTCGCCGCAGGGAGAGATCATCGGCATCGTGCGCGTGCCCGTCACGCGCCCCACCATGATCGCCTTTGGCGGCGCCGACCTGCGCACCCTGTACATCACCAGCGCGCGCGAAGGCGCAAGCGACGACGAACTGGCGCGCCAGCCGCAGGCCGGCGGCCTCTTTGCCGTGCGCCTGGACGTGGCCGGCCGCCCCGAACCCCTTTACCGGGATTGATATCCGGATCTTCACCCTGAGGACAGCATGAACGCCAACATCACTCTCTACCCCAGCCTGCAGGACCGCGTGGTCTTCGTTTCCGGCGGTGGCTCCGGCATCGGCGCTGCGCTGGTCGAACACTTCGCCCTGCAAGGCGCGCAAGTGGCTTTTTGCGACATCGACCGCGACGCCAGCGACGCCCTGGCCGCGCGCCTGGCGCCCCTGTGCCGGCACGCGCCCTATTTTGTCTACAGCGACATCCGCGACATCGCCGCCTACCAGGCCAGCCTGGCCGGCGTCGAGGCGCGCTTTGGCGCCATCCGCGTGCTGCTCAATAACGCGGGCCGCGACGACCGTCATTCGCTGGCCGAACTGACGCCCGAATACTGGGACAACTGCCTGGCGCTGAACTTGAAACACCACGTGTTCGCCATCCAGCAGGTGGCGCCTGGCATGGCGGCCGCCGGCGGCGGTTCCATCATCAACCTGGGCTCGATCTCGTGGATGCGCGGGCGTCCCAACCTGGTCGGCTACACCACCTCCAAGGCGGGCATCGCGGGCCTGTCGCGCACCCTGGCGCGCGAACTGGGCGAGCAGAATATCCGCGTCAACGCCATCGCGCCGGGCGCCATCGCCACGGACCGCCAGGCCGCGCTATGGCGCGACCCGGAAGAAGACCGCCGTTTCATCGAACTGCAATGCCTGAAATACCGGCTCGACGCGGGCCACGTGGCGCGCACGGCCCTGTTCCTGGCGGCCGACGATTCGGACGGCATCACGGGCCAGAACATCATCGTCGATGCCGGCCTCGCGCAAGTATCTGTAGCTGGCTAAGCCCCCATTCAAGGAGAACCCTCATGTTGAACCTGCAAGACGCAAGCCTGTTGAAACAGCAATGCCTGATCGACGGCGCCTGGTGCGACGCCGATGACGGCGCCACCATCGATGTCACCAACCCGGCTACCGGCGCCTTGATCGCCACCGTGCCGCGCATGGGCGCCGCCGAGACGCGGCGCGCCATCGCCGCCTCGCACGCGGCCTTCCGGCTGTGGCGCAAGCAGACCGTCAAGGCGCGCGCCACGGTGCTGCGCGCCTGGCATGCGCTGATCCTGCAGCACGCGGACGACCTGGCGCTGATACTCACCAGCGAGCAAGGCAAGTCGCTGGCGGAAGCCAAGGGCGAGATCGTCTCGAACGCGGCCTACCTGGAATGGTTTGCCGAGGAAGGCAAGCGCGCATATGGCGACGTGATCGCGCCGCCGTCGAACGACAAGCGCATCGTCGTCATCAAGCAGCCGATCGGCGTGTGCGCGGCCATCACGCCGTGGAATTTCCCGAACGGCATGATCACGCGCAAGGCCGGCCCCGCCCTGGCCGCCGGCTGCGCCATGGTATTGAAACCGGCGTCGCAAACGCCGCTGTCGGCCCTGGCGCTGGCCGAACTGGCGCTGCGCGCCGGCGTGCCGCCCGGCGTCTTCAATGTGGTGACGGGCGCGGCGCAGGCGATCGGCACGGAACTGTGCCACAACGACCTGGTGCGCAAGATCACGTTTACGGGCTCGACGGAAGTGGGCGCCTGGCTGTCGCGCGAGGCGGCCGGCACGATCAAGAAGCTGTCGCTGGAACTGGGCGGCAACGCGCCCTTCATCGTCTTCGAGGATGCCGACATCGACGCGGCCGTCGAAGGCGTGCTGATGTCGAAATACCGCAACAGCGGCCAGACCTGCGTCTGCGCCAACCGCATCTACGTACAGGACAGCATCTACGACGACTTCGCCGCCCGCCTGGTGGCCAAGGTAGCCGAGCTGAAACTGGGGGCCGGCACCGAAGCAGGCGTCACGCAAGGCCCGCTGATCGATGAAAACGCCGTGCGCAAGATCGAACAGCATATCGCCGACGCGCTGGCCAAGGGCGGCAAGCTGGCCATCGGCGGCAAGCGCCACGCGCTGGGCGGCAGCTTCTTCGAGCCCAGCGTGGTACTGGAAGCGAACAGCGACATGCTGGTCGCCACCGAGGAAACCTTCGCCCCGCTGGCGCCCCTGTTCCGCTTCGGCAGCGAAGAGGAAGTCGTCGCCATGGCCAACGCCACGCAGTTCGGCCTGGCCGGCTATTTCTACAGCCGCGACCTGGGCAGAGTCTGGCGCGTGGCGGAAGAACTGGAAGTGGGCATGGTCGGCATCAACACGGGCATGATCGCCAATGAAATGGCGCCGTTCGGCGGCGTCAAGCATTCGGGCATGGGCCGCGAAGGCTCGCATTACGGCATGGACGACTTCCTCGATATCAAATATTTGTGCATGGGAGGGATTTGATTATTTCAAGGTAGGCAAGGCAGGGATCAGCAACCATACTCATAAAAAACACAGGAGACAGGATCATGCAAACGACTTTACGCAAAACCACATTGGCCGCGGCCATTACCGGCGTGCTTCTCTCGGCACCATTTGTTAGCGCTAACGCACGCGCCGACGAACTCAGCGACATGAAGGCCATGCTGGCCCAGTTGCAGGACCGGGTGGCGCAGATGGAAGCGAAAGCGGCCCAGCCAGCGCCAGCAGCAGCGATGGCTGCCGCACCGGCAGCGGCGCCCGTGAAACCGGTTACCGGCTTCAACTGGAAACTGTACGGCCGTGGCGACATCGGCTATACAGTTTCGCGCGGCAAGGATGCCAGCGGGCGCCAGTTGACCAACCACCGCCTGAACCAGGGCGAGATGGCCAGCCGCCTGGGCCTCACGGGCGCCTGGGTCTTCAGCGATGAATACAAGGCCATCTTCGGCGTCGAGACGGGCTTGAACCTGTTCAACGGCAACGCGGGCGGCGGCACGCAAAACAACACCACCTCGTCCGTGCTGTTCAACCGCGGTTCCACCGTCGGCTTTGCCTCGACCACCTGGGGTTCGATCGAAGGCGGCACCATGTACATGGCGCCATTCTGGGTCTCGCTGGGCGCCGACCTGGCCTCGGCGCACAATTACGGCGCCAACGACTTCAGCGCCCTGTTCTCGCTCACGCGTCCCGAATCCCTGGGCCGCTACCTGAAGGATCCCGTGACGGGCAACGCCAGCAAGACGACGAGTTTGGCCGGCAACAACTCGGGCACGGCCTTGTTCTACGGCAATGCGCTGCGCTACCGCAGCCCCACCTGGAACAACATCTCGGCGGAAGTGTCGTATTCGGCCGGCCAGCAGGCGTCTTCCGCCACCGACCTGGAAAACGATGGCCGCAGCTGGGCCGCCAACGTGCTGTACAAAAAGGGCGACCTGTTCCTCGGCTATGCGCACATGGATTACCAGCAGAGCAACGACATCAGCACGGGGGGCACGCCGAACTTCCTCAAGCGCAACCAGGTCACGGACATCGTCGGCGCGCGCTACAAGTGGCACGATTTTACCTTGGGCGGCTCCTACACCTCCTACCGCGTGTCGAACGCGGGCGGCTATGCGGCCGATGCCTTCGGCGTCTCGGGCGCCTACGACCTCGGCAAGCACCGCATCGAGGGCAGCCTGGCGCACATCAGCTATGACGGCGCCAACGCCAAAGGCGCGTTCGGCACGAACACGGGCGATGGCGTAGGCAAGCCCACGTCGACAGCCTACTCGCTGGGCTACCTGTACAACTTCCAGCCGACCCTGTCGTTCTACGCGTATGCCACGCGCATCGCCAACAACAGCCATGCCAAGCTGGGCGTATTGCAGTTCCGGGGGGACAATAACTACTTCGGCTACAGCCCCGTCGAGCTGACCGCCGGCATGTTCCTCGTCTTTTAATTTAGTGCTTATTTGTTGATGCACCGCCGGCCCGCCCCACGCCACCATGCGGGCGACCGGTTTTCACAGGAGTTGATCGTCATGCAGTACACACTACAGCAGGAAAATGACAGCGTCGCCCTGCGCTGCGCCGGCCGCTTGCTGCTGCGCCACGGCGTCGATACCCCATGCGTGTTCGTCGGCCAGGGCCGCGAAAGCATGGAAATGTACCGCGGTAACTTCGCCATCGAGGATTATGTCGAAGAGCGCAGCGCCCTGCGCGCGCTGGCCGTCACGCAGGACGGCGACGGCGCCACCCTGAGCTTTGCGCGCCATGCGGGCGATTCTCCGCAACTGGTGCTGGCCGTCCAATCACAACCGCATGGCGTGCACCTGGTGGTGCGCTATGCGGCGCCGGGCTGGAACCGGCTGTGGCTGCGCCTGCCCGCGGAACAGGACGAGCATGTCTGGGGCTGCGGCGAGCAGATGTCGTACTTCGACCTGCGCGGCCGCCACTTCCCCCTGTGGACGTCGGAGCCGGGCGTGGGCCGCGACAAGTCGACGCACCTGACGTGGCAGGCGGACGTGACGTCCAAATCGGGCGGCGACTACTATCACACGAATTATCCGCAGCCGAGCTTTATCTCCTCGCAGCGCTACTGCCTGCATGCGGAGACGACGGCGTATGCGGACTTCGATTTCCGCCAGCCGGATTTCCACGAGCTGCAATTCTGGGCCATGCCCGAGCGCCTGGAATTCATGCTGGCCGAGACCTTCGTCGACCTGGTCGGCGTCGTCTCGCAGCGCTTCGGCCGCCAGCCACAGCTGCCCGCCTGGCTGCAAAATGGCGCCATGCTGGGCCTGAAAGGCGGCGAAGATCACGCGCGCGCCATCCTCGCGCAGGCGCAGGAGCACGGCTTGCCCGTCAGCGCCCTGTGGTGCGAAGACTGGGTGGGCTTGCGCCAGACCTCGTTCGGCAAGCGCCTGTTCTGGGATTGGCGCTGGCAGCCGCAGCGCTATCCGGACCTGAAAAACTGGATCGCCGACCTGGCCAGACAGGACATCCGCTTCCTCGGCTACGTCAATCCCTACCTGTGCAACGACGGCACCCTGTACCAGGAAGCGCTGCGGCAGGGCTTTCTGGCCACGGCCATCGATGGCGGCGCCTACCTGGTCGATTTCGGCGAATTCGATTGCGGCGTCGTCGACTTCACCAACCCGGCCGCCGCGCTGTGGTTCGAGGAACGCATCCTGCGCCAGGAAATGCTCGACTTCGGCCTGTCCGGCTGGATGGCCGACTTTGGCGAATACCTGCCGATCGACCTGCGCCTGCACAATGGCGTCGATGCGCGCCTGATGCACAACGCCTGGCCGACCCTGTGGGCCGAAGTCAATGCGCGCGCCATCGAAGCAGCCGGCAAGACGGGCGACGCCACCTTCTTCATGCGCGCCGGCTACACGGGCGTGCAGGCGCACTGCCCGCTGCTGTGGGCTGGCGACCAGTCGGTCGACTTCAGCCGCCACGATGGCTTGCAGACGGTGATCTGCGGCGCCCTGTCGTCCGGCCTCCTGGGCAACGCCTACCACCACAGCGATATCGGCGGCTACACTAGCCTGTTCGGCAACCTGCGCACGGCCGAACTGTTCCAGCGCTGGACGGAGATGGCCGTGTTTACGTCGATGATGCGCACGCACGAAGGCAACCGCCCGGACGAAAACTTCCAGTTCTACCAGGATGAACAGGTATTCCGCCACTTCGCTCGCATGACGCAGCTGCACGTGGCGCTGGCGCCGACCATCCGCGCCCTGGCCGAGGATGCCGTGGCGCGCGGCCTGCCGCTGCAACGCCCCCTGTTCCTGCACTATGAGCACGACCGCGCCACCTACGCCATCCAGGACCAATACCTGTTCGGTCCCGACCTGCTGGTGGCGCCCGTGCATGCGGCGGGCGCTGCGCGCTGGAGCGCCTACCTGCCGCGGGGCGACGCCTGGATCCACCTGTGGAGCGGCGCCGCCTTCGAAGGCGGCCAGCGCGTGGAAGTCGATGCGCCGTTGGGCCAGCCGCCCGTGTTCGTGCGGCGCGGCTGCGCACAGCAGGACTTCTTCCTGTCGCTGGCGAAATGAGCCTGGCATGAGCGTGGCGTCGCATCTGCTGTTCCTGGCCTGCGTGGCGCTGGCCAGTTACGCGCAGAACTTGACGGGCTTTGCCTTCGGCCTGATCCTGCTGGGCCTGACGGCCGTGCTGCACCTGGCCAGCCTGGGCGATGTCGCCAACGTGGTGAGCGTGCTGGTGCTGGTGAATGCGGCCATCACGTTTGGCCGCACGCGCCCGCAGCTGGCCTGGCCCGTATTCGGCCCTGCACTGGCCGTCAGCCAGCTGGGCGTGGGCGCGGGCGTGGCCCTGCTGGGCTGGTTCAGCGCGCAGCAAGTGACCCTGCTGCGCTTCCTGCTCGGTTGCGCCATCGTCGTCTGCGCGTGCATGCTGGTGCTGCGCGCCAGCGCGCGTGCGCGGCAATCCGGCCTGCCCGCCTTCCTGTTCTTCGGCGGCGTGTCCGGCGTGATGGGCGGCCTGTTCGCCAGCGCCGGCCCGCCCATGGTGTACCACCTGTACCGCCAGCCATGGCCGGCCGACATGATCCGCCATTCGCTGATCGTACTGTTCGCCGCGAATGCCGTGCTGCGCCTGGCCCTCGTGCTGGCGCATGGCCAGTTCAGCATGACGGCCCTGTGGCTGACCCTCGAGGCCTTGCCGCTGGTGACGGGGCTGACCTGGCTGGCGCGCCGCCACCCTTCGCGCCTGCCCATCGAGCACGTGCGCCGCGCCGTCTTCGTGCTGCTGCTGTTCGCCGGCCTGGCCCTGGTGCTGCCGCCCGTGCTGTCGCTGCTTGCCTGAGGCGGCGCCTTTTTTCCTTTTACTTTTACAAGACGAACCTTCCATGTCCGCTTCCCGCTTTTCCTCCCTGCCCGCCGACTGCGACCTGCTGGTCGTCGGCGGCGGCATCAATGGCGCCGGCATCGCGCGCGACGCGGCCGGCCGCGGCTTGCGCGTGGTGCTGTGCGAACAGCACGACCTGGCGCAGCACACCTCGTCCGCATCCACCAAGCTGATACACGGCGGCCTGCGCTACCTCGAATACTATGAATTCAAACTGGTGCGCAAAGCGCTGCAGGAACGCGAAGTGCTGCTGCGCGCCGCGCCCCACATCATGTGGCCGATGCGCTTCGTCATGCCGCACGACGCCGCCCAACGCCCCGCCTGGATGATACGCGCGGGTCTGTTCCTGTACGACCACCTGGCCAAGCGGGCCTTCCTGCCCGCCTCGCAAGGCATCGCGCTGGACAAACACGCGGCGGGCGCGCCGCTGAAGGCCGGCTACCGCAAGGGCTTCGTGTATTCCGACGGCTGGGTCGACGATGCGCGCCTGGTGGTGCTCAACGCGCTCGATGCGCAGGAGCACGGCGCGCACATCCTCACGCGCACGGCCTGCATCGATGCGCGCCGCGATGGCGGCGCCTGGCACGCCACCCTGCAAGCCGAGGATGGCCAGCGCAAGACCTTGCGTGCGCGCGCCATCGTCAACGCGGCGGGACCGTGGACGGCGCAATTTGCCGGCGCGGCCGGCGGCGGCAAGACGCAGGGACTGCGCCTGATCAAGGGCAGCCACATCATCGTGCCGCGCCTGTTCGAGCATCCGAACGCCTATATCTTCCAGAACCCGGACCAGCGCATCATCTTCGCCATTCCCTACCAGGACGACTTTACCCTGATCGGCACCACGGACGAGGAATACAAGGGGGAAGTGAGCCAGGTGAAGATCAGCCAGGCGGAGATCGATTACCTGTGCCAGGCGGCGAACCGTTATTTCAAGCGCGAGATCGGCCCCGCCGACGTCGTGTGGACGTATTCGGGCGTGCGCCCCCTGCTCGACGACAGCGCGCAGAACGCGTCGGCTGTCACGCGCGACTACCTGCTGGAAGTGGCGCGCGGCGACGCGGCGACGGGCGCGCCCCTGCTCAATATCTGGGGCGGCAAGATCACTACCTACCGCAAGCTGGCCGAGGAAGCATTGGGCTTGCTGGCGCCCCTGCTGGAGAATGGCACCCCGGCCTGGACGGCGCAAGCGCCCCTGCCCGGCGGCGACCTGCAGCAGGAGAATCGACTGGTGGACAGCCATGATTTCGACGCTTTCCTCGCCCGCTTCCAGCGCGATCACGCCTGGCTGCCGCCCGCGCTGGCGCGCCGCTATGCGCGCGCGTACGGCAGCCGCGCCACGCGCCTGCTGACGGGCGCCGCTTCAATGGCCGACCTGGGCGAGCAGCTGGCGCCCGGCCTGTACGAGGCCGAGGCGTGCTATCTGATCGAAGTGGAATGGGCCAGGAGCAGCGACGACATCCTGTGGCGGCGCAGTAAACTGGGTTTGCGCTGCGCGCCGGCCGACGTGGCGCGCCTGCAGCAGTGGCTGGCGGTCCATCTGGCGCAAGAGGTGGCGGCATGACGTATTTGCTGGCCCTCGACCAGGGCACGTCCAGTTCGCGCAGCATGGTGTTCGATGAAACGGGCGCCATCGTCGCCGTGGCGCAGCGCGAATTTCGCCAGCTCTTCCCGCAACCGGGCTGGATCGAACACGACCCGATGGAAATCTGGCACAGCCAGCTGGCGACCTGCCGCGAAGTGCTGGCCAAGACAGGCCTGAAGGCAGATGCCCTCGGCGCGCTGGGCATCACCAACCAGCGCGAGACGACGGTGGTGTGGGACCGCGCCACGGGCGAACCCGTCTACAACGCCATCGTCTGGCAAGACCGCCGCACGGAAGCGCTGTGCGAGGACTTGCGCGCGCGGGGCCTGGCCGGCGCCATCCACGCAAAGACGGGCCTGGTGCTCGACCCGTATTTTTCCGGTACCAAGCTGCGCTGGATACTCGACGCCGTGCCCGGTGCCCGCGCGCGGGCCATGCGCGGCGAACTGGCCTTCGGCACCATCGACACGTGGCTGGCATGGCAGATGACGGGCGGCCGCCTGCACGTGAGCGACGTCACCAACGCTTCGCGCACCATGCTGTGGAACCTGCATGAAGGCTGCTGGGATGCCCAGCTGCTCGACTGGCTGGGAATTCCCGCCAGCCTGCTGCCGTCCGTCCATCCATCGAGCCACGTGTATGGCGAAACGGATACGGAAGTGCTGGGCAGCCCCGTCATCATCGGCGGCATCGCCGGCGACCAGCAGGCGGCCCTGTTCGGCCAGACCTGTTTCACGCCGGGCATGGCCAAGAATACCTATGGCACGGGCTGCTTCTTGCTGCTCAACACGGGCGAGCAGTGCGCGCAATCGCAGCATGGCTTGATCAGCACGGCCGCCTGCCAGGTGGGCACGCAGCCGGCGTATGCGCTCGAAGGCAGCGTCTTCATCGGCGGCGCCGTGGTGCAGTGGCTGCGTGACGGCCTGGGCGCCATCGGCCACGCGGGCGAAGCGGAAGGCTTGGCCGCCTCCGTGCCCGATTCGGGCGGCGTGGTCTTCGTGCCCTCGTTTACAGGCCTGGGTGCGCCGTACTGGGTGCCATCGGCCAAGGGCGCCATCCTGGGCCTGAGCCGGGGCAGCACGGTGGGCCACATCGCCCGCGCGGCGCTCGAAGCGATCGCCTTCCAGAGCGCCGCCCTGCTGGATGCCATGACGCGCGACGCGCAAGCGCCCATCACGGAACTGCGCGTGGACGGCGGCGCCTGCGCCAACAACCTGCTGCTGCAATTCCAGGCCGACCTGCTGGGCATCCCAGTGGTGCGCCCGCAAGTGATTGAAACGACCGCCCTGGGCGCGGCCTATCTGGCGGGCCTGGCCATCGGCCAGTACCGTGGCGTGGAAGAGCTGGCATCGCACTGGCGCGCCGACAGGACGTTTTTGCCCACCATCGGCCGCGACCAGGCGGGCAGCCTGATGCAGCAATGGGAAGTGGCGGTGCGGCGGTTTGCGGGAAATGGGGAGGGATAGCCGTGCGGAACGACAGGCAAAAAAAAGCCCGCTGCGGGAGCGGGCTGAATCTATTTCCTTGGAGGAAGATAGAGGAGACAGATGAATGATGCCGCGTTGCAGCATATAAAACCACTTTATATTCGTGATGTCAGAAATACGCAACGGTGATATTAAGGGCAACGAAGAATTCCATACGGCAACTTTTATGCTGCCGCTTCCGTTTTCCCGTCGCCAGAACGCAACATATTCTTGATGCCTCGCAACGCTTGCCGTACCCTCGCCTCGTTTTCGATCAGGGCGAAGCGCACGTATTCGTCGCCGTATTCGCCGAAGCCGATGCCGGGCGACACGCTGACCCTGGCTTTTTGCAGCAGCAGCTTGGCGAACTCCAGCGATCCCAGGTGGCGGTACGCTTGCGGGATATGCGCCCAGATATACATCGAGGCCTTCGGTTTTTCCACCATCCAGCCTGCCTCATGCAAGCCTTTCACCAGCACGTCGCGGCGGCGCTGGTATTGGGCGCAGATTTCCGTCACGCAGCTCTGGTCGCCTTCCAGCGCGGCGATGGCCGCCACCTGCACGGGCGTGAAACTGCCATAGTCGTGATAGCTCTTGATGCGCGCCAGGGCCGCCACCAGTTCCGCATTGCCCACCATGAAACCGATGCGCCAGCCCGCCATGTTGTAGCTTTTCGACATGGTGAAAAATTCCACGGCCACGTCGCGCGCGCCGGGCACCTGCATGATGGACGGCGCCTTCCAGCCATCGAAAGTGATGTCGGCATACGCCAGGTCATGCACCACCAGAATATTGTGCTGTTTCGCCAGCGCGACGACGCGCTCGAAGAATTCCAGCTCCACGCATTGCGCCGTGGGGTTGGACGGGAAGCCCAGCACCATCATCTTCGGCTTCGGGTAGCTTTCGCGGATCGCCCGTTCCAGCTCGGCAAAAAAATCCACGCCCGGCCCCATGCGCACGGAGCGGATGTCGGCGCCCGCGATGACGGCGCCCCAGATGTGGATGGGGTAACTGGGATTGGGCACCAGCACCGTGTCGCCACGGTCGAGCGTCGCCAGCATCAAGTGCGCCAGGCCCTCTTTCGAGCCGATGGTGACGATGGCTTCGCTGTCCGGGTCGATGTCGACCTCGTAGCGCTTCTTGTACCAGTGGGCAATCGCGCGGCGCAGCCGGGGAATGCCTTTTGATGCGGAATAGCCGTGCGTGTCCGGGCGTTTCACCGTCTCGACCAGCTTGTCCACGATGTGGGCCGGCGTGGCGCCATCGGGATTGCCCATCGACATGTCGATGATGTCCTCGCCACGGCGGCGCGCGGCCATCTTGAGTTCGGCGGTGATATTGAAAACGTAGGGGGGAAGGCGATTGATGCGCGAAAAGCTGCGCGGAGCTTGGCTGTCGGTCATGGTTATCTCTGTACGTAAGCGCCCGGATCCGTCCGAGCGACGTTGGCGCAGTGGCTGCGCCTGCAACGATACTAACCCGAGCTTGCGCAAACTGGCAAGGCCGATTCGGACGCGCTACAATACGCGCTGATCGAAAATGAGCGCACCGGTTGGTAACCCGGTAAGTGCCTGGCACCGTCCGGCATGCTCCCGCCCGCGCGGACCCACGGCGCTGACCCTTGGCTGTTACACCAGCCGGGGAGGTGTTCTGGTTCGTGCATCTTTCCGCCGCGCCATCCCTCCCCTGCTTTCTATTTTAGGAATGAGACGGATGGCAACACACGACACCGCAGTAACTGGCATGACCCTGGACCGGACCGGCATCGAGCAGCAGCTGGCCCTGCCCGTGCGCCACTTCATCGATTGCGCGTTCGACGGCGAAGATTTGTCGCGCCTCGATTTGCAGGGCTGCACGTTTGAACGCTGCACCTTTGCCGACACCAACTTATTCGCCAGCAAGCTGGCGCGCAGCACGTGGCGCCGCTGCCGCGCGGGCAGCGCCGATTTCGAATCCGTCGACGCCGTCGACGCCACGTTTGAAGGCTGCGACCTGAACAACACGAAATGGCGGCGCGCCAAGCTGGCGTCGGCCACCTACCGCGGCTGCAAGCTGACGGGCGCCTCGTTCGAGGAAGTGGCCCACCTGGGCCTCACCTTCGAGGACAGCCTGCTGGTGGGCGCCGACCTGCGCGGCTTTTCCTTCCGCAAGGCGATACTCAAGCAGCTCGATTTTTCCGACGCCTACCTGGCCGGCTGCGACTTCCGCGACGCCGTCTTCGAAGGCGGCAGCCTGCGCAACGCCACCATCAAGCTGGCGAAGTTCCAGGGCGCGGACTTGCGCGGCGCTGATATCGACGGTTTCAAATTGAGCGAAGCGGCGCTGCTGAAGGGCGCCGTCATCACGCATGCGCAGGCGGCCAACTTCATGCGCGCGCTCGATCTGGTGGTGATTTAATCTGAACAGGCAAAAAAAAGCCCGCTGCGGGAGCGGGCTGAATCTATTTCCTTGGAGGAGATAGAGGAGACAAGTGCATCTTGCGGCATCGCGGCATATCACGCCACTTTATCTTCATGATGATAGAAATATCCATTCGTGATAATGAGCTGCCATCAGGGTTTCAGGCCGTGCGGCGCGTGGCTTGCGGCAGAAATTCTCCCAGCCACACCAGCAGGGCCAGGCCCGGAAACGCCATGCCTGTCAGCAAGGTCGCTTGCCAGCCATAGCTGGCATACACCCAGGCGCCGATGGCCGAACCGGCCGCGCCGCCCGCAAAGAACAGCGCAAAATACAGGCCGTTCAGGCGGCCCCGCACTTCCGCGCCCAGGCTGAAGATGGCGCGCTGTCCCAGCACCAGGTTGGCCGCCACGCCCATGTCGAGCACGATGGAAGCGACGACCAGCAGCCCCAGCGCCACATGTTTTGACTCCGGCGTCAGCATCGGCAAGGCAAAGGCGACGATGCCCAGCGCCAGCGCAGCGGCCGTGGCCGGCAAGGTGTGGCCCGCATCGGCCAGACGGCCGGCGATGGGCGAAGCGACGGCACCGGCCATGCCCACCAGGGCAAAGATGGCGATGCCCGTTTGCGACAGGCCAAACGCGGGGCTGGACAGCACCAGCGGCGTGACGGTCCAGAACAGGCTGAAGGCGCCAAACAGGCCAGCGTGATAGGCGGCGCGGCGGCGCAGCACGGGCGTGCCGAGCAGCAAATGCCACAAGGACGCCATCAAGGCCGGATAACGCATGTTCGACACGGGCTGGCGCGCAGGCAAGGCGCGGCGCAGCACCAGCGCCAGCAACACCATCAGCACAGCGGCGCCGCCAAACACCACATGCCAGCTCGCATGGGCCGCCACCAGCGAGGCCACGGGACGGGCCAGCATAATGCCCAGCAACAAGCCGCTGACCACCTTGCCCACCGTCTGCCCACGCGTCGCTTCCTGCGACAGGTGGGCGGCAAACGGCACGATCACTTGCGCCGCCACGGAACCGAGGCCGATGGCCAGCGCGGCAGCGAGAAACACGATGGCACCCGTGGAAAGGGCCGCCACCACCAGGGCCGTGGCCGTCACCAGCAAGGCAGTGATGATCAGGCGGCGGTTTTCCAGCAAGTCGCCGAGCGGCACGACAAACAGCAGGCCCAGGGTATAGCCCACTTGCGTCAGGGTGACGATCAGCCCGGCCGCCTTGGCCGACAGGCCCGTCGAGGCGCTGATGGGCCCGACGAGGGTTTGCGCGTAATACAGATTGGCGACGATTAGGCCGGAAGCGATGGCCAGCAGCAGCACCATGGCGGGCGCAATGTCGTGGGGAGCAGAAGATGAGGCCTTGTTCATGTTGTTTCCTCGGTTCGATAGGGATGTTGCCATTCTAGGCAAAGCCGGGGCAAAGATAATTAGGGCATAATCACCCTACACTTTTCACATAATATGAACAATGAAAGCTATCCCATGGACAAGATCAAGGCCATGCAGACCTTCGTGCGCATCGTCGAGGCCAACAGCTTTTCCAAGGCGGCCGAAACCTTGAATTTGCCGCGCGCAGCTCTGACGGCCACCCTGCAAAAGCTGGAAGCCTACCTGGGCACGCAACTGCTGCAGCGCACCACGCGCCGCCTGTCCCTCACGCCGGAAGGTGCCGAGTACTTTCGCCATTGCATCGATATCCTGAAAGCCGTCGACACGGCGGAACTGGCCTTCCGTGGCCCGGACGCGACAAAACCCCGCGGTTTGCTGCGCATCAACCTGCCCAACACGGTGGGCCGGCGCCTGATCATTCCCCATATCGCGCAATTCCACGCCGCCTGGCCAGACGTGCAATTGCAGCTGAGCCTGACAGACCGCCTGGTCGACCTGACGCAGGAAGGCATCGACTGCGCCTTGCGCGTGGGCACCTTGCAGGATTCCGCCTTCATCGGCAAGCAGGTCGGCCTGATGCGCTTCGTCACGTGCGCCGCGCCCGCCTACCTGGCGCGGCATGGCACGCCAGAAACGCTGGCCGACCTGGCCGCGCACCGGGGCATCATGCATTACTCGGGCCGCACGGGACGCGCCTTCGATTGGGATTTCCAGCAAGGCAAGGAGGTCGTGCGCGTGCAGATGGCCGGCCCCATCGCCGTCAACGATGCGGACGCCAGCGTCGATTGCGCGCTGCAAGGGCTGGGCCTGGTGCAGGCGGCCGTGTACCAGGTGCGCGCGCACCTCGACAGCGGCGCCCTGGTCGCCGTGCTGGCCGATTGTCCGCCGACGCCGATGCCCATGTCCCTGCTGACGCCGCAAGGCCGATTGGCCACGCCCAAGCTGCAGGCGTTTGCCGGCTGGATCACGGCCCTGCTCGCTGCCCAGCCCGACGTGCAACTGCCCACGCGCAAAATCTGAGGCAAAAAAAAGCCCGCTCAAGGAGCGGGCTGAATCTATTTTCTTGGAGGAGAATAGAGGAGACAAGTGAATTATGCTGCATCGCGGCATATCAATCCAATTGATTGTTGGAATGATAGAAATACACCAGGCAGATAACTGACAGGGCGAAAAAAAACCGGCTCCGCAAGGAGCCGGTTTTTTACTGCGTGAAAAGTCTTACTTCGCCGCCGTCACCGGTGTTGCCTTGGTGTCCGCGCCATACGGCAAGACCTTGGACGCCAGGCGGGTATCGGCCTTGATCAGCGCCACTTCGTCTGCCAGGATGCGCGCCGCTTCGTTGAGCAGCACGTCCTTGGCGCTCTTCGCGGCCGTCTCGGCGTCCAGTTCGGCACTCAGGGCCCGCTCGTCGCCCTGCAAGCCGTCGTCGGTGCGCAAGGCGCCCTTCACGGCGGCAATCTGCTTGGCCGTCTTGTTGGCCGCTTTCGCGCCCTTCAGCACGTCTTTCGGATCGGGAATCACCACCAGGTCGTCGGCAGGATTCGAAATCTGCGCGATCAGGCGTTTTTCACGGGCCTTGGCGCGCGCTTCCTGGGCATCTCGCTCCTTGCGGCGCACGGTTTCATTGAGCGAAATCTGGTTTTCCTTGCGCTGCTTGACGACGAGGGCGATGTCATCGAGCAAATACTGGAAATCCTTGTCCTTGGCCACGCGCGCATCATGCTTCTTGTCCAGCAGGGGCACGATGTCCTTCAGGTCGCCCGTCGGCATGTAGGGCGCCGGCTTGATGGCCACCCATGGCAGGGCATTGTCATAGCTCGATTCGCCGAAGTTTTCCGCGTCCGACATGGCTGGCAGCTTGATGTCAGGCGTGACGCCGCGCAACTGCGTGGTGCCGCCATTGATGCGGAAGAACTGGGCGATGGTCATTTTCAGCTCGCCGAAACGGGCTTTCTCGCTGCCGCCAAAACGGTCGAGGTTGAACAGGGTCTGCACCGTGCCCTTGCCGAAGCTGCCTTCGCCGATGATCACGCCACGGCCGTAGTCCTGCACGGCGGCGGCGAAAATTTCGGAAGCGGAAGCCGAGCCGCGGTTGATCAGCACGCCCATCGGGCCATCCCAGGCCAGGCCGGCATTCGTATCGCTTTCCACCTCGACCTTGCCTTCGGCATTGCGCTGCATCACGACAGGGCCCTTGTCGATGAACAGGCCCGTCAGTTCGACGGCTTCATTCAGCGATCCGCCGCCATTGTTGCGCAAGTCGATCAGGACGTTGTCGACCTTGTCCTTCTTCAACTCGGCCAGCAAGCGGCTGACGTCGCGCGTGGCGCTTTTGAAGTCCTTGTCGCCGCGGCGGCGCGCTTCGAAGTCCTGGTAGAACGTCGGCAAGGAAATGACGCCGATGCGGCGCTTGACGCCGTTGTCGCGCACTTCGATGATCGATTTCTTCGCCGCCTGCTCTTCCATGCTGATTTTCTTGCGCACCAGCGGCAAGACCACGTGCTTGGCGTCCGGGCCGGCGTCGGCCGGCAGGATGTCGAGGCGCACCACGGAATCCTTGGCGCCGCGGATCAGTTGCACCACATCGTCGATGCGCATGCCCAGCACTTCGGTAATGGGGCCGCTTTCGCCCTGCCCCACGCCGACGATGCGGTCGCCCACTTTCAGCTTGCCCGACAAGCCGGCCGGGCTGCCTGGCACGACTTCGCGCACCACCGTGTATTCATCGCGCGTCTGCAGCACGGCGCCGATGCCTTCGAGCGACAGCCGCATGGCGATGTCGAAGTTGTCCGAAGCGCGCGGACCCAGGTAATTGGTATGCGGTTCGATCGACATGGCGTAGGAGTTCATGAAGATCTGGAACACATCTTCGCTGTTGAGCTTGCGCGCACGGGTCGTGTAGCTCTCATAGCGCTTGTCCAGCGTCTCGCGGATGGCCTTGTCTTCCTTGCCCGCCAGTTTCAGGCGCAGCCAGTCGTTCTTGACGCGCTTGCGCCACAGGTCCCGCACTTCCTCGTCGTTCTTCGGCCAGGCGGCCTTTTCGCGGTCGAGCTGGTAGCTCTCATCGGCCGTAAAGTCGAACTTGGTTTTCAGCAATTCACGCGCATACGCCATGCGCTCGTCGAAACGCTGCTGGTACAGGTTATAGATGGCAAACGGCGCCGTCAGGTCTTCATTGATGATGGCGTCATCGAGCTTGGTGCGCAAGGGCGCGAAACGGTCGATGTCGGCCTGCACGAAAAACAGCTTTTCCGCGTCCAGGGACTTGAAATAGCGGTCGAATATCTTCTCCGACATGGCGTCGTCGAGCGGCATGGCCTTGTAATGGACGCGCGTCAATACGCGCGATGCCCACAAGGCGGCCTGCGTTTGCTGGGCCAGCGGCTTCATGGGTAGCGGAGGAGCGGCGCTCTTGTCCGTCTGGGCTGCGCCAGCGTGGGCTGACAGGGCAAGCACCAGGGTGACCAGCATCATTTGCTTCTTCATCGGCTTCTCCGAAAATTAGTTGAATCAATTCCAGGCGGCGCAGCCATTCATGCGCCAGCCAGCAAGACAGTAAGGGGAATACACGACTGGTCTGCATATTATTCTACAGGATACGGCCTGGCAGTCTCCCATGGAATATCAGTTTCTTCCTGGAAGCTTAAACGCGAATTAAAGGCGGCGTCTCATTCATTACAAAGTGAAACATTCGTGAGAAAAATTACATCGCCCCTCGGCGCCAAAGATCAAACGTGCCATTGAGATCGAAAAAGTCAATAGGCCGTTTTTACAATCCTTGATACGGATGATGTTTTTACGCGAAAAATTGATTCCTGCGGGAAACACTTAGTAACAAAACGCAAGCAACATGCTATCATCGCGCCCTGAAATCCAGCTTGCCTGTGCGCGGCTCCCAACGCCGGCGCGCCTCAGTTTCAACAGTATTCCCCACCAGATCCCCTCCCCGCGTGTCATGTCATGACCAGGAATGGCCGAGCTGATTACCCTTTGCCAGACTCACACTATGCCTACAAAATCATTCTCCCCCCGCCACTGGAGTGTCGGCGGCAAGATCACCATTTTTACCTTTGCCCTGGTCAGCCTGATCCTCGCCAGCCTGACGACCTTGATCAGCATCCGCACCTCGGCTGCGCTGGAACAGCGCGCCGAAGCGGCCGTCACCAGCGAACTCAATAGCGTCATGACCACCACGGAAGTGTTTCACACGGCCATGGTCAACGAGGCGGCCAGCTTCGCGCGCCTGTTCGCGGCCGAATTTCCCGGCCCGTTCACGGTCGACGCGGGCGCCATGGTGGCCGTGGCAGGCAAGGCCACGCCCGCCCTGGCCAACGGGGGCAAGGTGCTCAACCTCGACACGGCCGTGGTCGACCGCTACACGGCGCAAACGGGCGTGATCGCCACCATTTTTGCCGCCAATGGCGATGAATTCGTGCGCATCAGTACCTCGCTGAAAAAGCAGGATGGCGAACGGGCCATCGGCACGCAGCTCGACCACAACCACCCCAGCTATGCGCCGCTGCGCGCGGGCCAGCGCTTCGTTGGCATGGCCACCTTATTTGGCAAGCAATACATCACGCAATATGATCCCGTGCGCGATGCGGGCGGCAAGGTGGTCGGCGTGCTGTTCATCGGCCTGGACATCAGCAAGAATCTGGCCATGCTCAAAGAGAAGATTCGCCAGGTCAAGATCGGCCAGACGGGCTACATCTATATCGTCGACACGGCGCCCGGCGCCAATTACGGCCACCTGGTGCTGCACCCGAACAGCGAAGGCAAGAGCGCGCTCGAGTTCAAGGCCAGCGACGGCCGCCTGTTCATCCAGGAAATGCTGGCGCAAAAGGACGGCGCCATGCGCTACACGTGGACGGCGCCCGGCGAAACGGCGGCCCTCGCGCGCGAAAAGCAGCTGTTTTACCGTCAATTCAAGGATTGGCAATGGATCATCGCGGGCGGCACGTTCACGGACGAGATCACGCTGGAAGCGCGCCAGATGCGCAACCAGTTGGCCATTTCCGGCTTCATCGCCCTGCTCGTCTTCGCCCTGCTGCTGTACTGGCTGGTGCGCACCCTCGTGTCGCGCCCGCTGGCCGCCGCCGAAACGGCCGCCGCGCAAATCGCCGCCGGCGATCTGACGGTGCACCTCGATACCAGCAGCCTGGACGAAATCGGCCGCCTGCTGCTCGCCATGAACCGCATCAGCGACAACTTGTCGCAAGTGGTCAGCAATGTGCGCGGCAGCGCCGGGCAGATCGCCACGGCGTCCGGTGAAATCGCCAGCGGCAACCTGGACTTGTCGAGCCGCACGGAGCAGCAAGCCAGTTCGCTGGAAGAAACAGCCGCCTCGATGGAAGAACTCAGTTCCACCGTGCGCCAGAACGTCGACCATGCCCAGCAGGCAAGCCGGCTCGCGCACGACTCCTCCAGCCTCGCAGCAGAAGGCGGCGCCGCCGTGGCGCAAGTGGCCAGCACCATGGATGCCATCCGCAGCTCCTCGGGCAAGATCGCCGACATCATCGGCGTCATCGACGGCATCGCCTTCCAGACGAATATCCTGGCCTTGAACGCGGCCGTGGAAGCGGCACGCGCCGGTGAGCAGGGACGCGGCTTTGCCGTCGTCGCCACGGAAGTGCGCACCCTGGCGCAGCGCTCGACGGCAGCGGCGAAAGATATCAAGGATTTGATCCAGGCATCCGCCAGCACGGTGGACCTGGGCCACGTGCAAGTGAGCCAGGCCAGCGCCACCATGGACACCGTGGTGGCCAGCGTGCAGCAAGTGAGCACCATCATGGCCGAAATCGCGCAGGCAAGCGAAGAGCAGCGCAGCGGCATCGAGCAAGTCAACCAGGCCATCGCCCAGATGGACCAGGTGACCCAGCAGAATGCTGCCCTGGTGGAAGAAGCGGCCGCGGCGGCCGACGCCTTGCAGGAGCAAGCGCAGGAGCTGAACCAGGTGGTGGGCGTGTTCAAGCTGTAAGTGCAATCCGGGTGCTAAGATGGGGCAGAATCCACCGCCCCAGGAGAGACCATGCACGACGACTACGTTTTAATTGCCCGGCTGATGATCCCCACGGATGCGCACGTCATCCGCGGCTGCCTGGCAGCGGCCGGCATCGACGTGCTGCTGACGGACGACCAGCACATGCAGGCCGACATGCTGCTGGCAGCCGCCATCGGCGGCGCCCGCGTGCTGGTGCGCGAACACGACGTGGCGCGCGCCAATGACATCCTCGCCGCCTTCGAGCGGGGCGATCTGGCGCTGGCGGACGATGCCGATGTAGGCGCGCCCGTCGCCGAATAATTTACGAGTAGAAACAGCGCCCGCATGCCTGGCGGTAACTCTCGTTGCCGCCAATGCTGATCTGTTCGCCTTCCTTGATGCGGCGGCCCTGCTCATCCACGCGGATGTTCATCGTGGCCTTCTTGCCGCACGTACAAATATTCTTCAATTCCTCGATATCGTCGGCCAGCGCCAGCAGATAGGCCGAGCCGGGGAACGGTTCGCCCTTGAAATCCGTGCGCAAGCCGTAGCAGATGACGGGCACGCCCTTCACTTGCGCCAGCTGGTGCAGCTGCTGCACCTGGGCCGTGCTGAGAAATTGCGCCTCATCCACCAGCAAACAGGCGACCTGGGGGATATCGTTGAGGAAATTCGTGTCGGCATGGAAGATATCGACCTGGCGCTGCGGGCCCAGGCGCGAAGTCACTCTACCCACGCCGTAGCGGCTGTCGATGGCGGCCGTGTACAGGCGTACCTGCTGGCCCTGCTCTTCATAGTTGTGCGCGACTTGCAACAAGGCCGTCGACTTGCCCGCGTTCATTGCGGAATACCGGAAATAAAGTTTTGCCACTGCCGCCTGCCCTGTTTGTCTGGTTTTCAGGATACTGTTTAGTTCCTTTTCGAGGCGTGATTATAAATCGCAATGGCGGACTTGCGGCAGCTTAATAGTCGTGTCATTGGTGCGGCAAGCGGGCAAAAAACGGCGCATACTCGAAGCGCGCACGCTGTAGCCACGCTGCAACCGATATGCGCAAAGCGCATATGCAAGCATGCAAACATTCGTTCGCCGCACTCGCCCACCCGCCTACACTGCGCGGCACGGAAGGCGGCTCGGGACACAATCCCGGGCGGCTGTTTCTCTGACAGGAGCCACCATGAATGATCGAATGCCATCCCCACCCCAGCCGCCAGCGCTATACAAGCTGATCGGCAATACCCCGCTGGTCGAAGTGACCAGGCTCGACACGGGCCTGTGCCAGCTGTTCCTGAAACTGGAATCGCAAAATCCCGGCGGTTCCATCAAGGACCGCATCGGCCTGTCCATCATCGAAGCGGCCGAAGCCGACGGCCGCTTGCAGCCGGGCGGCACCATCGTCGAGGCAACGGCCGGCAACACGGGCATAGGCCTGGCGCTGGTCGGCCGCATCAAGGGCTATCGCGTGATTCTCGTCGTGCCCGACAAGATGTCGACGGAAAAAGTGCTGCACCTGAAAGCCCTGGGCGCTGAAGTGCACACCACGCGCTCGGACGTGGGCAAGGGCCATCCCGAGTACTACCAGGATTACGCGGCGCGCCTGGCGCGCGAACTGCCGGGCGCCTTCTTCGCCGACCAGTTCAACAATCCCGCCAATCCGCTGGCCCACGAAACGACGACGGCGCCCGAAATCTGGGAGCAAAGCGGCCATGACGTGGACGCCATCGTCGTCGGCGTCGGTTCGTCCGGCACCCTGACGGGCCTGACGCGCTACTTCCGCAAGGCGCAGCCGAAGCTGGAATTCGTGCTCGCCGACCCGCAAGGCTCCATCCTCACCGAATACATCGACACGGGCAAGGTATCGGACACGAGCGGCTCGTGGGCCGTCGAAGGCATCGGCGAAGACTTCATCCCCTCGATCGCCGACATGGCCAGCGTCACCAAGGCCTATACCATCAGCGACCAGGAAAGTTTTGATTCCGCGCGCGCCCTGCTGCGCGCCGAAGGCATACTGGGCGGCTCGTCCACCGGCACGCTGCTGGCCGCCGCCCTCAAATACTGCCGCGAACAGACCACGCCGAAGCGCGTCGTCACCTTTGTCTGCGACACGGGAACGCGCTATCTATCCAAAGTCTATAACGATGGCTGGATGCGCGACCAGGGCTTGTTGCAGCGGGCCGTGTCGGGCGACTTGCGCGACCTGATCGGGCGCCGCTACGACGAGGGCGATGTCGTCAGCGTGGCGCCGGGCGACACCCTGCTGACGGCCTTCAACCGCATGCGTGCCAGCGACCTGGCCCAGCTGCCCGTCATCGATGGCGGCCAGCTGGTCGGCATACTCGACGAATCGGACTTGCTGCTGCACGTCTCGGGCGACGCCGCCCATTTCGCCTCGCTGGTGGGCGCCACCATGACGACGCAGATCGAAACCCTGGCGCCGTCCAGCGGCTTGCCCGCCCTGCGCGCCACCCTGGACCGGGGCTTGACGGCCGTCGTCGCCGACGATACTGCCTTCTATGGCCTGATCACCCGATTCGACCTTCTCAACCACTTACGCAGGACACTATCTTGAGCCAGCACATTCCCCGCAAAAGCCGCCTCGCCACCCGCGTCATCCACGCAGGCCAGTCGCCCGACCCGTCGACGGGCGCCATCATGCCGCCCATTTACGCCACCTCCACCTTCGTGCAGGACAGCCCCGGCGTGCACAAGGGCCTCGATTACGGCCGCTCGCACAACCCCACGCGCTGGGCGCTCGAGCGCTGCGTGGCCGACCTGGAAGGCGGCAGCGCGGCCTTCGCGTTTGCCTCGGGCCTGGCCGCCATCTCGTCCGTGCTGGAATTGCTGGATGCGGGCAGCCACATCGTCGCCGGCGACGATATGTACGGCGGCACGTATCGATTGTTCGAACGGGTGCGCCGCCGCTCGGCCGGCCATGAGTTCACGTATGTCGATCTGACGAATCCGGAAAACCTGCTGGCCGCGCTGCGCCCGGAAACGAAGATGGTGTGGGTCGAGACGCCCACAAACCCGATGCTGAAACTGGCGGATTTGCGGGCGATTGCCGACATCTGCCGCGCACGGGGCATCATCGCCGTGGCGGATAACACCTTCGCCAGCCCGCTGGTGCAGCGCCCGCTGGAACACGGCTTCGACATCGTCGTGCACTCGACCACCAAGTATTTGAACGGCCACTCGGACATCATCGGCGGCATCGCCATCGTCGGCGCGGAAGAGCGCCAGGCGGAGTGGCGCGAGCAGCTGGGCTTTTTGCAAAACTCGGTGGGCGCGATTGCCGGACCGTTCGACAGCTTCCTCGCCCTGCGTGGCGTGAAAACCCTGGCCATCCGCATGCAGCGCCATTGCGAAAGCGCCCTGGCGCTGGCGCAGTGGCTGGAGCAGCAAAAGGAAGTGCGCAAGGTGTTTTATCCGGGGCTGGAATCGCACCCGCAGCATGCGCTGGCGCGGCGCCAGATGGATGGTTTCGGCGGCATCATTTCCATCGACCTGGACACGGATCTGGCCGGCGCGCGGCGCTTCCTCGAACGCTGCGAAGTGTTTGCCCTGGCCGAAAGCCTGGGCGGCGTGGAAAGCCTGATCGAACACCCCGCCCTGATGACGCATGCCAGCATCCCGCCCGAACAGCGGGAAAAACTGGGCATAGGCGACGGCTTGATCCGCCTGTCGGTGGGCATCGAGGATATCGAGGATTTGCGCCACGACCTGCGCACGGCGCTCGACGCGATTTGAGGTGGGGATTGTCGGATTACGCGGCGTACCGCCGCTAATCCGACCGACATGCCAGGGGATACCGTAGGTCGGATTAGCGAAGCGTAATCCGACACATTGTTGCCATGAACAGCAACGCTCACTCCCCCGGCCGGTACCTGCGCTCCAGGTGCCGGGCCACGTCTTCGGGATAAAATAGCACGTCCTTGAATTCACCGCGCGCATACATGGCCGCCTGGTCCCGGAAGTGAGGCGACTTCGGGTCGCCGCTCTGGCCGCCGGCGAGGATGCTTTTCGCCTTGATGCGGGGGCCGAATTCCACGGCCGCCACAAAGCTGTTGCCACGCTCGCCGTAGATGCGTCGCGTCGTGCTCTTGCTGCTCTGCCCATATGCGGCCAGCGCGCCCCAGTTGCCCGACGCGTAAGGCACGGGCAGGCTGGCTTGCGCATCGTCAAACGGCTGCACCACGTCGCCCGTCAGGCGCTGGTAGCGGTTGATCTCGCCCCACGGCGTTTGCCAGTTGCCGAAATCGCGCCGCAGCTTATCGGCGGCACTGGCCAGTGCCGCCAGCCGCTGGTCGGCCGGGACCCTGTCCGTCGCCAGAAAATCGACCACGGGCACGCCCTGCTCGCGCGCCTGCTTGCCTGCCAGCTCGGCCAGCTCCTGGCCCCAGAACACGGCCAGCGAGGTGGCGGTGGACGTCAGCGAATAGCGCCAGTCCCAGGCACGCAGCAAAGCCACCTTGTCGGCCAGCGCCAGCTTTTGCGGCGAATTCTCCGGTAGCGCATCGTACGCCGCGAACAGCGGCGGCAGCAAAGATTCGAACGCCGTCAGTTCGCTGTCGTACGAGGCGGCGATCAGGCTGTCCAGGGTAAAACCCGTCCTGTTCTGGAAAACCTTGACGGCATGCAGGCCGCGCGCGTTTTCGCCGTACACCGACATGTAGGCGGGATAGTCGTGCTGGCGCGGGCTGTTGGCGCCGGCCGCCGAATATGGCCAGTTGTTCGTGTTCTGGATCCAGCCATTCTTCGGATTGAACAGGGTGATGGTTTGCGCCACCGTGTGCAGCCCTTGCCATTCCGTGGCGGGGTCGCTGCCATCGACGGGCTGCTTCCAGTTGAAGCGCGGGTCGCGCACGGGGATGAAATTGCCGTGAAAGTAGGCGATATTGCCATCCGCATCCGCGTACACCGTGTTGTTCGACGAATTCGTGCGCAGCTCCATCGTCTTGTAGAACGCCGCGTAATCGCGCGCCTTGGTGCGCGTGTACGATTGTGTCAGCGCTTTCAATGGCTCGTTCATCAGGCGCACGGCCACCCATTTACCGTCCAGCGCGCGCACGATGGGGCCGTGGTGGCTGTAGTAGACGGTGATGGTTTTCGAGCCCATGCCGCCATCGGCCAGTCTATATGGCAAGGTGATGGGCACGGCCTTCAAGGGGCGCAGCCCGCCGTCATAGCGGTAGAACCATGCGCCATCCCGGTCGACGATGCTTTCCAGGTATTCGTCGATGACATCGCCGCCGCCCGAGGTATGCATCCAGCCGAGACGGTCGTTAAAACCTTGGTAGACAAAGAACTGGCCCCAGGTGACGGCGCCATACGCGTTCAAGCCTTCGCCGCTGGTGACTTGCACTTCGGGGCGGAAGTAGAACGAGGTGTGCGGATTGATCATCAGCAGCGCATGGCCGTTTTTCGTGATGGCGGGCGCGATGGCGAAGCCGTTCGAGCCGCTCGGCTCCGGGTCCAAGCCCGTCTCCACGCTGGCCAGCGCCACGGCGGCAGGCCTGGCTTGCTGGCCATAGAACGCTTCGAGCTGCGCCAGGTTGATCGATTCGATATCGCCGCCGATGCTGCCCTCGCTGAAGCTCAAGGCCATCCACGACTCGAAATGCGCGATCAGCCGCGGTTTCACCTGCGGATGCGTGGCCAGGTAAAAATTCAGGCCATCGGCAAAGGCGTCCATCAGCTTGCGCAGCCACGGCGGGCTGGCGCGGTACTGCGCCTGCAAGTCGGCCGGATCGATGAAGAGCTTCATGCGCAGGTCGCGGTACAGTTCCCGCTCGCCCTCCACTTCCGCCATGCGCCCCATGGCGTTGATGTAATTGAGTTCCACGCGGGGGAAATCGTCTTCGGCCTGCGCATACATCAGGCCAAAGACGGCATCCGCATCGCTCTTGCCCGTCACATGGGGCACGCCCCACGTGTCGCGCGCGATGCTGACATTGGCGGCTTGCGCCTGCCAGCGGGCCATGTCCGCGACAGAAACGGCACTGGTAGCGGCGGCGGCCAGCGCGGGCGTAGCGGCAACGATGCCGCAGGCGATGGCGGCGAACAGGGTACGGCTATGCAGCATGCACTACTCCAGAATCAAGTCGGCAATCAGGATGCATCGATCAGCGCGGCGATGCGCTGGTTCAATTCGGTATTTTCCGCCTGCAGCTGCGCCACCTTCTGTTTCAGGCTGGCGATCTCGCCGCGCAGGCGTTCCGCTTCGGACGGCGTCTGCGCCGCATTCTCGGCCCACGGCTCGTTGCCCGTTTCCGGCGTATCCTGCGACACGTGGGGTGCCTTCGGCTCGCGCGGCGTGCGCGTGGCGGCGCGCTGTTCGCGGATTTCCTTGGCCGCCTGGCGCAGCAGTTTCTTGCCGCCGGCGACAGCGGCCACCTGCTCTTCCGGCGGCAGGGACGCCACGGTGGCCGCCGCATTGATGGAGATCGTGCCCGAACGGACGGCTTCCACCAGTTCCGGCGAAGCCGCTTTCTGGATCTTCTCGATCTGGCTGATCTGGTTGCTGCTCAAGCGGGCCGCCTTGGCCACTTCTTCGCGCGTGCTCATGGCCGGCTTCGGCGCGTTTTCGCCATCCGGCGCATCCTGGGCACTGACGGGCGCCGGGCTGCGCGCGGCGACGATTTCCTTCTTGCGCAGGGCCAGCACGCCGCGCTGGAAGTCCGACACGCTGCGGCGCGCCAGGTGATTGTCGATCATCCACAGCATGACGTCGTCGAGCGAGGTAAAGCTGGTGTTCTGGATGGTCTTGAATTCGATGCCGTGCTGGCGGCAGATGGCGTAGCGGTTATGCCCGTCGATCAGCACGTCGTTCCACAGCACCAGCGCATCGCGGCAGCCTTCGGCCAGCAGGCTACGTTCGAGCGCCGCGTACTCGCTGGCGGTGAGCGGATCGATATACGACTGCAGCACCTGATTGATAGTGATATTCATGGTTGTCCTCAATATTGCGGCGCGATGGTCCGCGCCGGCACGAATGCTACACCATCCGCCATCCCATAAAGCGGATCAAGGTCCGCCAACCCTCGTCACGACGGAAAAAAGCGCATTTTCTCTTTCTTTCACAGGCAACTGAACTTATCATTTGGCAATATTTAGCTACCATTCCCCCTACTCACGCCTGCTTGCGCATGAGCGCTCCGAAGACAAACAAGGAAATCAATGAAAAAGTTATGCCGCATCGCCGTCGCTGCCCTCGTACTCAGCGGGTGCGCCACCATGGAGGTCCGCGAGACGACCCGCACGATGGAGCGCATCGGCCATGATCCGCAATTGAACATCGTTTCAAAGGTCACTGCTGGTGAAGCACTGTTGTCCACATTCCAATACACAAGTAAAACGGGCTATCAGATTTACGATGGGCGCGCCGTGTCGATTGGCGGCGGACGTGTCGCCGTTATCGAGGGCGACTTCCTGTACCGCGCTGATGTCGAGGGAAAACCTGCCTACTGCACTGAACGGCAGGTATTCAATATGCTGCTGCCCGGAATGACCAAAAATGCCTGTTTTGCCGACCGCAACAATGATGGCCTACTGGACCAGGTAATGATCGCAAGCGATCTGGCGTGGTGGCATGAAGATGTCAGCCCCGGCATCAAATTCGGCCCGGGAGTGGAAACTGCACCTATCGACAGGTCCATCAATTCACAACTGTTATACCAGGGCTACAGCAATAAAACCTTGCGCATTGCCTACCGGGAGTATGCGGGCGACCTGGCACGGCCGTCGTTTTCGCAAGACTTATCGTTTGAGATCACCAGTTTTCCTGCGGAAGTCACCTTCAGGAAAATCAGGATCCAGGTACGCAGCGCAGGAAATCAGGGCCTGGAATATCAGATTCTTGGCGGCTATTGATCCTCACGAGCAAGCTGCGATCCAAGCAGATATAGCATGAAAAGAAAGTACGCCACCGCGATCATTTTTACCGTTGCCGCCATCGGCTTCACCTGGGTCAGCCCCTATATCGCCATGTACCGCATCAGCATCGCGGCGAAATCCGTGCGCCTGGAAAACCTGGCGCAGCAGGCCGACCTGCCCGCCGTGCGCGCCAGCGTGGCGCGCCAGTTGCGGGCGGCCGGCGAAACGGCCAACGAAGACGATTTCAAGGAAATGCTCGACACCATCGTCTCGCCGCCCGGCATTACGGTATTGATCCTGCACGGCAAGCAGGGAGCAGACGGCAAGCGCCACGACTTTGGCATGGCATACCGCTCGTGGAACGAAGTGGTGCTGCGGCGCAGCGGCGCTGGCCCCGCCGCCAGCCAATTTTTGCTGCGCCGCCATGGCATCTGGGATTGGAAACTGACGGACATCACCTTGCCGCCGGAATTACTCTGACGAAACTTGATCTAAAACAACACTTACCTAAACTACCATATTGATTTTGGGAAATATTATGTAGAATGCCAACACTTCAGGCGCACGGGTCGCCAGGCATCCAAAAGATTGCACAATGAAAAGAATGATGCTTCTTGCTGTAGTGGCACTGGTCGCGCTGGCTGGCGTCTTCTATGGCAGCCCGTATTTCACCATGAACAAGATACGCGCGGCCACGATGGACGAGGATACGCAGGCCCTGGCCGCGCATATCGACCTGCCCCAGCTGCGCGGCAGCCTGGGGCAGCAACTGCATGCCCTGTTCTCGGCGCCGGAAGTGGCCGACGACATCAGCCCCGACGTTATCGACCCTTTACTCGATACCATGCTGATGCCCGAGGGCATCGTCGCCTTGATGAAGCTCAATGACCGCTACGAACACCCGATCGCCAAGGTCAGCGATATCAGCGGCCGCAAGCGTACAACCAAACCCGACTACAAACTGCGCTACACCTCCTGGGACAGCGTCGTGGTGCAGCGCGCGCACAGCAAAAGCCATATCGGCGAGCTGACCCTGGCGCGCGACGGCCTGTGGCACTGGAAGCTGGTGTCGGTGGCCCTGCCGAAAAACTTGCTGGCCGACGCGTAAGGCGCCAGGCCCGCGTAGCGGCAAACCAGCGGCGGTGCGACACTGCTATCATCGGGTTTTGATTTCCAACGGAGGCAACATGTCAGACCTGGTACAACACGCCCTGACCCACGCGGGCAAACCGGCCACCACGCCGTGGGTGGTGACCCTGACCAGCGGTGAGAAACTCACCGGCCCCATTTCCCCGCTCAGTGACGGCTGCTACGCCATCGGCCTGGGACAAATCAAGTATTTTTCCAGCGACAAGGTCGCCTGCCTGAATGTATCGGGCGCCGGCGCGTTTCCCATCTGAAGACCCTGGCTATGGACCGCACGCAGGACAGTCCGCAAGGCAACGCACACCTGGCGGCGCAGTTGCAGGCGCTGGAAGCGGCGCTGCAAAGCCAGGCGGTACGCGCTGACAGCGCCAGGCTGGCAGCTCTGCTGGCCGACGAGTTCGTCGAATTCGGCAGCTCGGGCAATCTCTGGACGCGCGCGGCGACCTTGGCAGATCTGCCGGCAGAAGATTTTTGCCTGCGCAGCATCAGCGATTTCCAGGCCCGCTTGCTGGCCGAGGATGTTGCCTTCGTTACCTACCGCTCGCAGCGGCACGCCAGCAGCGCCCTGCCCGCCAGCGCCAGCTTGCGCAGTTCGCTGTGGAAGTGGCGCGATGGCCGCTGGCAAATGGCCTTTCACCAGGGCACGCCGATTCCCGGCTGATCCGCCTCCCCTCGGACGCTTTCCCACGCCCCATCCACTGGCGCGGGAACAAGCCGCACATGTCGAAATTTGTTTTTTGGCCTGTAAAATCTCATTGATTTACTGAATTTTTTATGCAAAAATGATTTTAATAAATAAAACAAATAAATTATTTAAATCGGTTTTCAAGTAACGCGATCCTCACACCACGAATCCGTGTTCTGGATAGAGAAGCACTGCGCAGGCCACGACCCGTTGCCAGGCAATCGCCTGCCCCCCGTCCCGCGCAAGCCCCTTTCTAATCGTCAGCACGTATTTTTGGGAGAGACATCATGGATAAATTCACCGTACGCACCCAGCTCACTCTGGCTTTCGGCCTGCTGGTCTTTTTCCTCATCGGCATCTCGGTCTTGTCCGTGCGCAGTTTTTCCACCTTCAACACCGGCTTTGACCAGTATGTCAACGGCATCACGGCCCGCGCCAATACGGCGCACCGCGTGCGTGACGCGATCGACATGCGTGCCGTGGCGGCCAGGAACCTGGTACTCGTCACCAAGCCGGAAGACCTGGAAATCGAACGCAGACAGGTCTTGCAAGCGCACGCCGATGTCGTCAAGAACATGCAGCTGCTGCTGCAGCTGGCACAGCAGCCGGAGGTATCGGACGAGGTGCGCGCCATCATCAACAAGATCGACAGCATCGAAAAACGCTATGCTCCCGTGGCCCTAGGCATCGTGGACCTGGCGCTGCAAAAGAAAACCGAACAAGCCATCGTCAAGATGAACGAGGAATGCCGCCCGCTGCTGGCCGCCCTCGTCGCCGCCAGCAATGAATATTTCGCCCTGACGGACCAGCGCTCCGCCGTCATCCTGCAGGAAGACAACGAACGCTACATTCTCAACAGGAATATCCTGATCGGCGCCAGCTTGCTGTCCATCGTGCTGGCGGCCCTGGCGGGTTGGCTCATCACGCGTCACCTGCTCAAGGCGCTGGGCGCCGAACCGAAACAGCTGTGCGACGCCGTCAGCCTGCTTGCCGCCGGCGACCTGACAGGAAAACTCAGCGTCGCTCCGAACGATAGCGTCAGCGTGCTGTCGGCGCTGCAGCGCATGCAGGTGTCGCTGACTTCGGTAGTCTCGTCCGTGCGCCAGGATTCCGATACGGTAGCCCTTGCCGCCGCGGAAATTTCCACTGGCAATAGCGACCTGTCGCTGCGCACGGAACAGCAAGCCAGTTCACTGGAAGAAACCGCTTCCTCGATGGAAGAACTCACCAGCACCGTGCGCAAGAATGCAGAAAATGCCCGCGAAGCCAATGTGCTGGCCACGACCGCATCGGACGTCGCCAGCAAGGGCGGCGCCGTGGTGGGGCAAGTGATGGGCACCATGGACCTGATCAGCGAATCGTCGCGCAAGATTGTCGACATCATCAGCGTCATTGACGGCATCGCCTTCCAGACCAATATCCTGGCCCTGAATGCCGCCGTGGAAGCGGCGCGTGCCGGCGAACAGGGCCGCGGCTTCGCCGTCGTGGCCACCGAAGTGCGGGGCCTGGCCCAGCGCAGCGCCAGCGCGGCCAAGGAAATCAAGACGCTGATCGACGATTCCGTGAGCCGCGTCGATGCGGGCGCCAGGCTGGCGGCGCAAGCGGGTACGACGATGTCCGAGGTGGTCGCCAGTGTCGCCCGCGTCAGCAACATCATCGCTGACATCACGATGGCCAGCCAGGAACAGTCCAACGGCATCGAGCAGATCAATCAGGCGGTGGCCCAGATGGATAACGTCACGCAACAAAACGCGTCGCTGGTGGAAGAAGCGGCGGCGGCGGCCGAATCCCTGCGCGACCAGGCCAGCCACCTGGTGCAGACGGTGAGCATCTTCAAGACGCACGACGGCCATGTGGCGGCGCCCACGCCAGCACCGGCGCGCGCCAGCCGCAAGCCGCTGCGCCTGGTACCGGCCCCGGCCGGCAGCACCGTCAAGCGCCAGGCCGCGCCGGCAAAACACCGTGCCGTGCAAGCGGACACAGTGACGGCCGGCGATTGGGAAGAGTTTTAAGCGTTAAACAGATAGGGGCATGCCGTCACGCATGCCCCCTTCACGCGCGCAGGAGATAACCGCCACCGGCACCATCCCCCTGTCGCGCAGCAACAACACGCCCCTGCCGAAAAAATCCGCGGCAGTTGTTGTATTTCCACTGTCCGGACATGGGCAGCACGGCAAAAGCCATCCCTCTTTTTGCGCTCCCGCAGGAAACCCCATCCCCATGCCAGGCCACTTTTGCGCTCGCGCAAGCCTGGCGGCACTCCACTATGCACCCGCCAGATATTGACGACAAATACGATTTTATTCGTGTATTCAGTCGAAACGGATATGAATAGCCATCGCTGGAAAATGGCATGAATACCAAAACTTTCCGTGCTAGCATGATTTTTCGTCCAGCTGGCCAGCGCCAGCTTGCAGCGCCCCAACAACCTTCACCGACAGGAGCCGTTTCATGATGACACCGCATGCCAGCACACGCGCCAGCACAATACGCCACACCCTGATTGCCCTGGCTATCACTGCCGCCTTCCCCCTGCAGGCGATGGCGCAGGCACAGGACAGCATCCCGGCGCCAGCCGCCGACGCGCCTGCGGCTCCGGCGGCACAGGCCGGCCCTGGCCAGCTGGAAACGGTGATCGTGACGGCGCAGCGGCGCGCGGAAAACATCAAGGACGTGCCCATGTCCATCGCCACCCTGAAAGGCGACAAGCTCGACACCCTGACAGCCGGCGGCGCCGACATCCGCTTCCTCAACAGCCGCTCGCCCAGCGTGTCCGTCGAATCGGATTACGGCCGTACCTTTCCCCGCTTCTACATTCGCGGTCTGGGCAATACCGACTTCGACCTGAATGCCTCGCAGCCCGTGGGGCTGGTGATGGATGACGTGGTGCAGGAAAACGCCATGCTGAAGGGTTTTCCCGTGTTTGACGTCGATCAGGTCGAAGTGTTGCGCGGCCCGCAAGGCACCTTGTTCGGCCGCAACTCGCCGGCCGGCGTGATCAAGTTCGATTCCGCCAAGCCCGTCTTCAAGACGGAAGGCTACCTGAGCGGCGGCTTCGGCAAGGATGGCATGAAGAACCTGGAAGGCGCCTTCAACGTGCCCGTCAGCGACACGGTGGCCCTGCGCTTTTCCGGCCAGACACAGCGCCGCGACGACCGCGTGCACAACCCGCGCCCGACCGGCACGCGCGACTTCGAAGGCTATGAAGACAGCGCAGGCCGCCTGCAGGTACTGGTCAAGCCCACGCGCGATTTCAGCGCCCTGTTCAACGTGCACGCGCGCAACCTCGACGGCACGGCCACGCTGTTCCGCGCCAATATCCTCAAGCAAGGCACCAACGACCTGGTCGACGGCTTTGATTACGATAACTACCCGACCGACGGCATCAACCGCCAGCACCTGAAAACCAAGGGCGGCAGCATGCGCCTGAAATGGGACTTGCCCGGCGTCACCCTGCATTCGATCACCGGCTACGAAAAACTCGATTTCTTCAGCCGCGCCGACGTCGACGGCGGCTATGGCGCCGTGTATGCCCCGCCGATGGGCCCGGGCTTCATCCCCTTCGTCGTGGAAACGGCCGACGTGATCCCCAACCACAAGCAGATTTCGCAGGAATTTCGCGCCGAATCGTCTGCCCGCGGCCCGCTGCAATGGATAGCCGGCTTGTTCTACTTCAAGGAAGATATCCAGATCGACAGCATCAGCTTTGACAGCCTGGCGCCCGGCAATCCGCAAAACAGCGCCTACGCCACGCAAAACCAGAGCTCGAAGTCGTATGCGGCCTTCGGCTCGCTCAACTACACGGTCTCGGACGCCCTGAAACTGCGCGCCGGCCTGCGCTACACGACCGACAAGAAGGATTTCTCCGCCAAGCGGGTGGAAGCGACCACGGCCGGCCCCTTCAACCTGAACGACACCTCGCACAACATCAGCTGGGACTTGAGCGGCACCTATGTGCTGACGCCGGAAACCAATGCCTACGCGCGCATCGCCACCGGCTACCGCGCGCCGTCGATGCAGGGCCGCCTGAACGGCCTGGCCGACCGCCCTTCGTTTGCCGGCGCCGAGAAAGCGCTGTCCGTCGAAGCGGGCATCAAGCAGGACCTGTTCGACAAGCGCGCGCGCCTGAGCGTGGCCGTGTTCCAGTATCGTGTAAAAGACAAGCAGCTGACGGCTGGCAGTGGCGCCGTCAACATGAACCAGCTGATCAACGCCGACAAGGCCACGGGCAGTGGCGTGGAACTCGATTTCCAGGCTAACCTCAGCGATTCGCTCAGCATGACCCTGGGCGGCAGCTATAACCACACGGAGATCCAGGACAAGAAGCTGTTCGTGCAGAGCTGCGGCAACGCGCAAAACAACCCGGCCAGCGGCTGTACCGTTACCGATCCGCTGGGCCCGTTCAAGGGCACGGCCTACATCGACGGCAACCCGCTGCCGCGCGCGCCGGAATGGCAAACCAACTTCACCTTGAAATACAGCATTCCCCTCGCCAATGGCGAGTTCTACGCCTACACGGACTGGGCCTACCGCACCAGCTACAATTTCTTCCTGTATGAAGCGAAAGAATACAAGGCAAAGGAATTGCTCGAAGGCGGCTTGCGCGTCGGCTACAAATGGGATCGCTATGAACTGTCCGCGTACGGGCGCAACATCACCAACCAGATCCAGTCGCTGGGCGCCATCGATTTCGACAACCTGACGGGCATCATCAACGAACCACGCACATATGGGGTGCAGTTCAAGGCGACGTTCTGATTTTTATTGCTGGCGGCAACGCCAAAGCATGTCGGTGGGAGCAGCCGTCCGGTGAAAACCGGGCGGTTTTTTTATGCGCTCTCGCGTGCGCCTGCATTTACGCGCATGCGTCCGTAGAAAGCCTGTGCGCATGAGATGAACCACAGGCGCTCTCCTCGATGGCCTGTACAAGCGGGCTGCCATCTGGTCTCTGCATATAAAGAAAAGCGGCCAAGGGCTTAGCTTGGCCGCTCTACGTGGCTGAGGGCTAGAGGGTCAAAAAGGTCTGGACCGGTGATGGGCTGTTCAACAAACCGGTCACAGCTTTTTGGTACAAGGCTTCGAATTGCTCCAAAACGGTGGGATTGTAAATTTCTTCACTCTCTCTGACGCTTTCAAGCCATGCGATGTCTTTTTCTGTAATACCCACGTTTCTCATCCATTGCAAGGAATTTAATTTTGTAGGTTGAGCAGTTACGGTCATCTAGATCTCCTGAAAAGGTAACGGACAAGACTGTCCCCCATGAATACGCTATCAACATCCGCATGGGAGACAGCCCTGTCCAAATCTAGAATTCTTGAATATACAACAGGTATTGCCGGCAAAAAAATCTTGCGGTCAATTTTATTTCATGCTCGCCTTAGAAAATACGTTCGTAGCAAGCAATCTTCAATTTTTTCAGCCACAGACAATCAGATAGCATCCAAGGATAACTAACCATTGCACCAGGTTTCCGTCACGATAAAAATGAAATTTTTTCCGCGTAGGCGATTAAATAAACTGATCACTTGAATATGCCAGTGGCAAGCTCAAGGAATTGATTTGATGTCGAAATAATATGATCAATGCCGTTTGACGGCATTCGGATAATAACATAAAGTGACATCAAACATTTCCCAAAAGAAATTCTCTGTGCAAATATTATTCATTATGCCCTTCGTCTTGCGCCGAGACTGGAATGTGTACACAATATCCTTGTGCCTGCCACAGTGAGTATTCTGCCAACTGTTCAATTTATATCCAATGCCAACATGACTTCTCCTGACTTTGCTGATGACTCCTTGGAAATATCCGTATCTGTGCCTGTCAACACCTCAATCACGGAAGATGGTTTTGTCTTGAAAAATGTTGACAAGATTGAACGCATTCGAACCCGGATGGATAGCCGCATGACCGTGAGCCTGTACTCCTGGCAGGCAAGCCGTGAAATCAGGCGTGACTTTAATTTATTAAGCTGCAAAATATTTACCCGCGGCCAGGATAAGCGCTTTCTGGCGCAGGTACGGGAACTGCTGCTTGAGATGGTCACTGAAGGAGAGTTTCTGAAAGCAGATGCCTTGCCATTTTTTGATGGCGCCCTTCCCGAGCCAATGCACTTCCCATTACGTATCGTTTGCCCTGAAGCAGGCTTGTTATTACGTGCGTTCCAAGATGCCGACAAGCCAATCGCTTATCTAAACCTGGCTGCCAGTTCAGGCAAGCTTGACAGAATAGCGGCCAATGACATGGCCTTTCCTTTCCTGGCGGCTTATCGTAACTTGAAAATGTTCTTGCTAGGCATTAATACCTCAAAGGAGACTGCCCAGGCCTTGGGCGAGCAGGCGGGTATCTCCTAAAGGATCGGCACATGGCGACAACGGCCGCATGCGTGGCACACCGTGTGTGTACTGTAATTACGCCACATTGTTGATTTTACTAGTGAATAATGCGCTCTCCGACATTTCCAGGTTCCGAATATTGCGCTGACAAACTAACCTCGCCAATATCTTATACGGCCGCGGTCCAGATGTGTAAACCGCTTTCCTGGATAAAAGCCAACTCCTCCGCCCGCCAAATATAGCCCAAAGCGGGCGATCGCTTCGGGACTGACTCCCTGTATCCGCAAGTCGAGTGCCTGCGCTCTGGTATGCAGGCTATTGCGTACTCCTCCTTCCGAGGCATTGGTGCGAGGGTCCCGGTAGCCGGACGTGATAATTAATGGCCGGTCCACACCGAAACTACGAATCCATCCGTAGACGCCCCGCGCAATATCCAGCGTGACCAAATCAAACTGCACAGCTCTGTTGACGTGGATGTCCCGCAACAGCTGGCATATTGCGATATACCCTTCAGGCACAATTTTTCCGTCTGCCCAATACACAGCGCGCACCTCTTCCCCGGAATCCGGACGCCGCAGCCACAATTCCCGCGGCAGGTCCCAAAAGCCAGCCTGCTGGGCTAATGCCGGCGTTGCTATCGATGCGACGGCGCCGGCTGCGGCAAGCAGCAATCTGCGCCGGCCAGGCTGCACGATGCAATCGATCCCGTCCGGGGGTGGAAGGATTATCGTATCCGGCATTTTTGCAGCGCTTCCGCGGCGGCTTTACCTTCAGCCATTTTACGGCTTGCTCCGACGCCGGAGGTGGTAATGCCGAGTTTCTGGATTGTGCAGGTGACCTCAATTCTTTGCTCAACGGAGTCCTTCGACTCGCGCAAAATAGCGTATTTTGGAAGTGCGATCCCATTTCCCTGCAGGTGTTCCTGCAGCGCGGTTTTAGGATCCTTGTCTAGATTGATCGCACCGCTGACAAGCAGCGCCTGCAGGTGGTGCCGGATCACTTTTCTTGTCGCATTAAAACCCTGGTCTATATAAGCGGCGCCAATGAGCGCCTCTACCGCGTCAGCAAGCATCGACGGGCCAGTTTGCGTGCGGCTGTCGCTATGTTCCACACGAAGATAGGTGGCCACGTCAATGCGCTTGGCGATCTGCGCCAGGCTGTCCTGACGCACCAGGGCAGCCCGGATGCGCGACATATTTCCTTCAGTCATACGGGGAAATTGTTCGAATAGCCAAAGTGCGGTTTCGCAATTAAGCAAAGCGTCGCCGATAAACTCCAGGCGTTCATTGTTCATGGGGCCGCAACTGCGGTGACTCAGCGCCTGCTGAAGTAAATCCTGATTCACGAATACATGACCAAATCTGTTTTGAAGCTCGACCACATCACCCCCTAAGTATTGCTTCAGGATAACAATGATCAATTCCAGGCCACAGCAGAAAAGGCGTGCAATTCCGTTAAGAATCGTCTTTAAATCCTCGTGCATTTCCGTACGTTCAGCCAGACGGCGCTTGATACAGTGTGTGCCTTAACTGCCTCCAGGCGGCATGCCCGATGCCGCAATCTCATGTCAAGCCACCGTCAAGCATTCGAAATTTCTCCAGTATCTTCATTTACCGGTGGTGCGCAGATCCCCTTCGAACTTCAGCCGATTGTGAGCATTGCTGAAAATCGCATCGTCGCGTACGAACTTCTCTTTCGCGGGAACCGCAAAATGCCATGGGTCGACGTGGACAGAGCCGTCCTGCTGCATCTTTCAAGCCAGTGTTTTACTTCCATCGACATCTATGTCAACCTGACAAATGAAACCCTGCTGGAGGTATCCTCCGAGGTTTTTTCCCGGGCCACGCAATTGAATTCAGTCGTCTTCGAAGTGAGCGAAACCCTCGGTAGCGCCACTGATTTTGGCCTCGTGGCTGACAAGGTGAATTTACTGGCACAACGTGGTGTGCGCTTTTCGGTGGATGATTTCGGTAGCGGGCAAGATGGTTTATTACGCCTGTACTCATTGGATCGAGTCGAATCGGTAAAAATCGACGGTGCATTTCTGGCGCGGAGTATCCGGCGGCCGGATGCAGCCCGGGTGCTGTGTGCGTTGATCGCGCAATGGAAGCAGAATGGCATTGCCGTCATCGCCGAATGCGTGGAAACGGCTGAACTGCTGGCGTTCGCAGCCTTGATCGGAGTTGAACGGGTGCAAGGATGGCATGTCGATACAATGCATCCCCCGATCCAGCTGTCAAGCCTGTGGCCGCCATCGTGGGCATAGATGGCGTTCTGGCTGCTAGCTGAAGCAAGGCGCAACAAACGATATTACCGCACGCTTGCCTCCGAGTTGAACAATTTCAGTTACCCTCCTCCTGCATTGCGCATGCCGCCGCACGGTCTTCGCAACCTAGTGAGCAAGCCGAGGCAAGTGCAATACAAAACCTCCTCGCTTGCTCACTGTCCCCGAATCCAGCCGCGAGCGCTCCACTCTTCTATACGCCTGCGGACTTTGGCGGCATAGAGATCGCGCTTAGCCGGTGTTTCGCTGTGATAGGCGCCAACGGCCGTGTAGTTGTTCCCATGCTTGCTCATTTTCTTCTTCAGCAGCCAGGCAGCCACGTAAATTGACTTGCACGCATCAAACATGTCGGTCGCGCCGATGCCGTACTTGGCAAGCTCAGGCAGGTGAACGCTATTGATGCCTGTCATGCCGCGGTCGACCGATCCATTGTTGTTCGACACAATCGTTCTCGGCCTGAAATCGGATTCGACCGACGCAATGCCACGCAGTATCCAAGGATTGACCTGGTGAAAAAGAGCCGCGTCATCAAAACAGTCCGCTCTTGCAGCTTGAATGGAGCCGGCCAACAGCACGGCAAATGCTAACTTTTTGAGCATTCCAGTTAATTCCAAAAAAATTAAATCTTTCACAGAAAAACACACGGGCAGTGAATAAAGATGGCCAGCCTAACTCAACGCCATCAAAATCGTCAGAAAAATAGGCCGTTCTCGATGGATCTCGTACCGGCCATGAAATTCTTTTCAGGCCAGGCCTGCCAATCAGAATGCTTTCCATGTATCTCACCAATCCGAAAGGGCCTGGAGGCTTCCACGGCACATCAATTCTATGGCCAATGGCTGCTCCTTTTTCTGGCATAAGCCCCTTATTTATGGATTGAATCAAATTAGTGCAACTCCACCTTGGCAAAATAAAGAAAATGCGTTAAAGTTTCACTGTCGCAACTGCGGCACGGCAACACCACCCATTCATACTCCAATCCCCCATACTTCATCAATATTCAATTATTGATGAGGCATCCTCAAGTCTCTCCTATTTCTCACAGCCGCACCGCGGCAAGGAAATAGCACATCTCCCTCTACACACTTCACCCATTTACTCTTTTCACCTTCAGCAATCCGCTTTTCAAAAACTGTTTCTGACGTCATCGCATCTTTCATGGAAGCCTTAAAAACTCCATAAAAGAACTTCGCATGACTTAATTTTCCACCACGACCTTAACTTTCTGCACAAAAACTTGTTTCGACATTTTTCAACAGTTGCATCCACAGCAATTCAATAAACCTTCAAACCAATAGGAAACAAAATGAAATCAATTAAAACTAGCGTGTACGTGACGGCCCTTGCAACTCTGTTGGTTGCGTGCGGTGGCGGTGGTAGCGACAGTGGTAATAACACCGGCATCGGTGTAACGCCACCTGTAATTCCGCCAGTATCGCCTCCAACAACGCCGCCTGTAACTCCACCTATTCTTCCACCTGTCAATCCTCCCATAACACCTCCTGTCCTGGAATCAACAATTCAAAAAGAAGTGCTTGCCGCTACCTATGCTGCCAATACGGAGCAAAGAAATGCCTATAATTATCTGAACGCGCAGCGTCTGGCGTGCGGATTTGGACAACTGCAGCAGGATGCAAATCTTGATGTTGTTGCACAAGGTCACGCAAGTTATTTGTCGGCAAATCATTTGATGAGCCACTACCAAGACAAAATAGCCTATCCAAATGGTTTTACTGGTAAAACACTTGCTGATCGTTTTGCTGCAGCAAGTTATGCCGCAGTCTCTGGCGCGGAAGTGCTGACAGCACCATATGCAGAAACTTATTACCAGTCTTATGGATTTTCCTATGGTCAATCCGCAGTAATGGATCTGCTTGCAAGTCCGTATCATGGCAATGGCATGCTGCAAGGTGAGCGTGATGTAGGCGTCGGCTATGGCGTTACGGATACATATTGGAGACGCGTTGTCATCAATATGGGATCCACGTCAGAACGTCCACGTCAACAACTTGCAGCTGATCAGGTAGTGACATTTCCATGTGCTGGCACAAGTGGAATTCTTTCGAAGACATATACCAACGAAATTCCATCACCGATCGCTGGCCGTGATTTACTGGACAATCCAATTGGCCATCCAATCTATGTCAAAGTACGCGATGGGAATTCTTTGGTGTTGAGCGGGTACGTTTTAAGAAAAGATGGAACCAATACTGACATTCCATTGCAATTACTCAACAAGGAGAATGATGCGAACGGACTTATTGCGGATGCATCGGTTGCAATTCTTATGCCTTTAGTTCCTCTTGAGCGAAATTCATTATATGCATTCACCTCAACAGGAAAAAATTCCGGAGCTTCAATATCAATTTCACTAACCTTCACAACAGGAAATTACTAAAACACAATCGCCAAATGAAATAACATAAAATAGATTTTCAATTAGGCATTAAATTTCACCCAAAGCATTTGCTTTGGGTGTTTTTCTTTATAAATTTATGTTTTAAAACACGAATAAGTATAAATGGTGAAATTAACCCAGCTATTACCCTCACCAGAAGAATTATTCGACAACCAATTTGACACCTCCCCAACAATATAACCGGGCGGGCATTCGTCGTAAACATTCTTCCCGACAACATATTTCACTCGATATCCCTGACAAGTGGAAGTAACGGCAAATTTTGCATTGACTGAGTTTGCGTTATAAGTACCCGTGGCAATGCCGCACATGGCGCCCTGACGGTCGCCCCCGGATGTGCCTGCAGCGCCAGTAGCACCGGTTGCGCCAGTAGCGCCAGTAGCACCTGCCGGGCCAGGAATCGCGGGAGGAATAAAATTCTCCACGCGTAGACTGATCCCAGTTAATTTATCTTGGCCAGTGGAATCTACCGCTTGAGCGTAGGCTGCCAACGATGAAAGCAACAATGCAGACATCAAGGAAAAATTAATAATTTTTTTCAATTTCATACTCCTTTTATAATCATAAGTAATAACAATAAGTCTGTGCGATCATAATTCCTTTAACCGGATTACCTTCGCCATCCTGGACATAAACATTCCAAGGCCCGGATCCCGTAGCAAAGTGGTTGATATAACCAATTTGCTCTTCGCTGCGCGGCACCAGATAAATTTTTGGAACGCCATTGGCCAAACAGCTTGGCGCAGGAACGAATGTCCCCTGAGTGGTGGTAGAGACCGTAACCATGGTCGCGGCTTGAAAAGCGAATTTGCCCATGCGCCCCACCAGATCAACCCACACGCCTCCCTGGCAAATCAATGACGAGCCACCAGAGGTTTGGGAGATGGCGGTTTCCGGGCTACATGCAGACCCGGCGATTGACGTTCTTGTGAAGTTTCTTAGCGGTACGAACACGCCGGACTGGCACACCAGCGTTTCTTGATTGCCGCTGTTGACGGCTATCCCCCCCTCCACGGAACAAGGTGCTCCGGAGCTGCTCGTGACGAGCGCCGGATTCCGCCAGCTTCCGCCTCGGCAAACCAGGATACCGGCGGCAGCATTCGATGACTGGGTATTGGCAATGTCATTTTCTTTGGTGCAGCCGCCCCCTGGAAATGCCTGCGTTGCGGCATTCAGCAGTGCGCCAGAGACGCGTCCCGAGTTGCCATCCAGTGTCGCACTCGGGCTTCCCCCATTGTCTGTCACGCCGATACTGGCCGTATTGGGATCGAGGTAGGCCCGCACCAGGCAGTTGGTTGCGCGGGATACGATCTCGCCGTTCTTGTACAGAGCTGCCCTGAGGCAGGCCTCGATATCCGAGGCACTGATCGACTCGCTTGAAGAAACTTCCTTGCCGAACGCCCCTTTTCCGGCCACGCTGAGGTCTCCGCGCAAGCTCGGATCACGGTTATCGTTGATGCGGACAAACTGGCTCAGGCCCGAAGCCCCATAGCCGAAACGCGCCACGACAACACCGGCCGGATTGCCGGCGACAGGATTTGGCGTTGATCCGGCGCCGCCCAGATACATCACTCGGGATGGGTCGGGCAGGATGGAAAAACCGGCATTCACCCCGACTTTCTCGGCCATTGCGGATATGGCAGGCCCATCCGCTTCGTTCGTTCCGGCGCTCTGGATCGGCTTATCGATATAGACCCGGCCGCTAACATCGCACTGCTCGCCAGCGCCAGTTTCCCAGCACCGGTCAGGTGTCCGCTCAACTTCGAACCGGAACTTGCCGGGCGCCTGTCCGTTGCTGAAAAAGGATACGGCCGAGAAACCGCTTTGCAGGTAACCCAGCTGGATCAGGTTGCTAATAGTCGGCCGCATGGTTTGACCTTCGGCATTACCCGCACTGAGCGTGTATCCGTTTTTTGTGACCGCCGCGCCTCGCTGAAGCGCGAGATAATTTTCCTGCGCGTATGTCTCGCCTGCGGTGCGCGCAATAGCCAATGCGCCCCCCTGCGCGGAAGCGAAATTCAGCTTGCGTGCCAGCGCGGATGCCTGCATCGCGCCAAGCGCCACGACTGCGGATACGAGCAACGCAAGCGTTACTTCGATCATGGCGAAACCAGCCTGCGATTCTCGTTGATGGGGATTGGTTTGTGTCATATGAAAAACATTTGATACTGGAGCAGGCGTTCGTCAGATAGCCTGCGCTCCAGCGGTTTAGGTGCCGGAACGGCCAATTGCCCAGGTGATGGTGACATCGGTAGCCGATTCGCATGCGGTCGCCAAAGTTGCGGCGTTCAACGTGGCATCGGCGGCTTTGGCGGTCGAGCTGCCCACGGTAATCCGACGCGCGAGCGATTGTGTCGCGCTGACAATGTCGTAGCATTGAGCGGACGGCACCTTCGTGAAGGCCAGGTTCGCCACGTCATTATCGACAGTGATGGTAGCTGGCGCCACGGTCACCGTCCCGCCCCACATATTCGATGCGGTATCGGCTGTGCCGTCACGAAAGTTGCGCGGGATCGCGCCGGACTTGACGGCGATCGCGGTCGTCAGGGAGCCATACTCATTGTTCATGCCAAAGTTCTTGCGAAGGTCGCCCGCGATGATGGTAATCGCGCTGGCAACAGCGTTATTCTCTTCCTTGCGTGACGTATCGCGATAGTTCAGAAAAGCCTTGCCGACGATGACGGCAACCACGATTAATGCGATCACCAATGTGAGCATAAAGTCGCCCGCCTGCTGGCGATGCTTGTAGAGGGAAGTCTTGACGAGATTGTTTTCATGTTCGAACTGCATAGATACCTTTCAGTTTTGGTTTTGAGTTGCAAGAGTGTTGCCTGGTTGCTTAGATGCTTTCTTCTCCATCTCCCTTTGTATTTGGCGGATCGGATCCATTTCCTGCTCCATGGAGTTGCTTATGTTCATCAGTCCGAGGTATAGGAACATGACCAGCCCGACAACGATTGCGATGTAAGTGAAGTTCAGGACCGCAGCATTTTTCGTAACCTGCTCCCTCGCCTCTGTATTACCTTTCGTGCCGACTTCAATAATGACGTCACTAAAACTTGGCGTATTTCGTATGGAGCTGCCGAGTCTGGCCAGCAGTTTTTGGGAAACAAGACCTTTGGAAAAAGCCTCGACATACTCGGTCGGCCTGGCGTTCAAATGATTCAAAATGCGCCGTATGTGCAGCCGCAGCCAGGGCGATGCATCTTTATGGATCGCTTCAAGCGACTCCTTCAAGTTGCGTCCGGTTCCTAACCAGACCGCCAAGGCGGAGAAAACCAGTCCAGCCTGGAAGTCCCGATACATCGACAACGGTATTAACCAGGGTGCGACTGGCGTCAGCCACATCGCCAGGGTAGGATTGCATTTTTCCATTTTCAGCCGCAGCGGGCCGCGCCATGTGGGAAGGCGGGACAGAAAGAACAATACAAGGACCAGCGTGATCAGACAGATTGAAAGCCCGTGGTTATTGATGACGTTTGCAGTGATGCGAACAGCATTGTTAAATGGGGTCCAAACCTCTTGCGGAGCGGTCTTCTCGATAGCGGGAATCGCTTTGGAACTGATCATGTAGCCCAGGGCTGCGGCACCCGGCAGTATCAGCATCGGCTTCACCGCTGCCATGGCGATGGCTTTCTTGGCCTCCATTTGATCGTCGATCGCATTTGCCAGAACCCTCAGGGTTGTTGGCTGGTCCTTCGAACGGTCAACTGCACTAAGCATCAGCCTATCCTCTGTCGGCATGATTTCCCCAATGGTCGCCCTGATCGAGTGGTTGCTGCCGGACGTGAGCAAGCGCAGTACATGCCGCATGGCATATGCCTTGGAACGGGAGCGTGTTATGGGATTTCTGGCGAGTTTCAACTCCGCTTCCACGAAGTCGCGCAGCGGCTCGGTCTTTTCCACGGATTTTGCCAACTCACGGTAGAAGTCACTTCGTCCGACACGAAAGTCAAAGAGTTGGAATGTATTTTTGATTGTTTTTAAACGTCGCAGCATATTTATTTCCCAGGTATTGCAAAGCGGGCGAATGATCCAAACGGCGCCACATTCCGTGGATCCGTGAGACCGCATATCGCCTTGAACAACGTATGTTCAAATACCGTTTTCCCACGCATGTCCGATGTATCAAATCGCTTGTCCGAATCTGAGCGGAAATGCCAATACGCTTCAATGTCTCGGCCTTCCCGTGTCAGTTGAAGCCAGCGCTCGTCTGGAATCATCATTTCGGCCACAACCGTTTGACCCTTGATGCCACGGCCACGGCAGCAATTGCAGCCGCCATCTCTTCGCAAGAAGAAGTTGTCTCGCGGGAGATCAAAGCGTGTTTCGAAAATCGCCATATCATGGTGAATCCGATGCAGTTCCATGTCGGCGCCGTAACGCGTTCCCGCGATACCATGGGCGAATCTGGTTTCTCCCACATCCTGTATTGCGATCTTGCAAGTCGGACATAACAGCGGCACCAACGCCTGGTAGGACAGAAGGCCGAGTACATTGGGTGCTGTCAGGACGCTCCGGTTCAGGCCTATGCTTTGATCGGTTAGGCGCGGGACGATACCGGAGATAAACTGGGCGTGAAGCGTTCCCATCGCCATGTGGCCAGTAAAGACAATTTCTTGCGCAGCTGCCCCGCTCGACCGGTCTCGTATTTCGCCAATAAATGCGGCATCCAGGTCGCCACGCAGAAGATCCATCACGATTCCATTGAATTCCCGCTCGCTTCCGGCACGATCTTGCAGATTGCGTTGAAAGCTGATCTGATGCACACCCTTCAGCCGCAATTCGATCGGGTCTTCAATGGAAAAAAATGCCTGCCTTCCGTTGCCCGGGTGGCTTTCCCAAAATGATTGCGCGGTGGTCGTCTTTCCTGAGCCCGTGATGCCCGCGAGGATATTTATTTTCGGCGGCCCATAGGGAACCTCCTGGAACAAATCGATGTGTTCGGATGCATATCCCAACTCCTCGAACGTTCGTGATGGCGCATCGCTATCCGTATTAAGCAGCCGGCAAACGATCTTCGGTCCCGTTGGGCTTCGAAAGGATTGATAGCGCATCGCTATTTTTTTACCGTCAATCACTCGGCTTTTAATCATCGCGCTCGCATTGACGTCGTCTTGAAACTGCGATTCGGTATTGGATCCGGTTTGTACATTGTTGGTATAGGCCCAGCTCACGGCACCGCGCAATTGGGTGGCCGTGAAAATACCTTTATCTTTGCCTGGAAGCGGCTCAAGCTCTCCATCGATGCGGATCTGTACCGTTCCGCGTTCATTCTCGCAAACACAATGAATGTCGGAGGCGCCGGCACGCACAGCGATGTCGCCGATCGACTCGAAAAGCGTCTTCCACTCTGAGGAAGACGAGGCTTCCTCGCCACCGAATTGAGAAATGCGATGTTGATAATCATCAACCAGAGACTTGATGACCGCCAGCGAGCACGGAATCTGTCCACTCTCGACATGGTAGCCATGACTAACCAGCTTGGTACGCAGGTTGGTCAACGTCGCGCTGAGGTTGCCGGCATACTCTGGATCAACAATTATCGTTGCCCTTCCCTTGCTCTGCGTGATTGCTGCAACGGCATACTCCTGACCTTTGGGAATCTTGTACTGTCCCAGTTGATCGCCACCACTAACCAGCAGAATCTTGCCATCACCCAATTGGTCAAGATGCTCAACCTTTAAGGTGCGCCCAGTATGCAGCTGGCCCGCTGAATCAGCGCCGCCTGAAGCATGTTCAAGGCGCTGTCCCGCAGGCCTCACGGTGACCATCGTGCCAGGGCCAATGGGGTGCTCGGGATGGTTATTTCCTCGGAAAAGTGTGAGCATGCCTACCGCCTACTTCAACGATTGGCCAACAGCCATCAACCTGGAGGCAGGCGCTTTGACTTTCTTTTTTTGTGCACCTTTCAACGATGAAGCGTTGGCCGGCATTTCAAGATATACCTTGCCATTGGCAATATTCTTGATTTGCCATTGCTTGATGGTGTCACCGGCTTCCAGTTGCAGAAGTTCGCCGTCGGGCATGCGGAATCCAGCCTTTTCGTCACCGGCGGCACCAGCAACGTATTCGATTTTCGGGTAGATTTTTGGAGCACGATACAGTTTAGGAAATTCAGCCGGAGGCACAGCGGCAGATGGCGCTGTGCTCATCAATCCTAACTTTTGAAACGCTTCGGCAGTGAGTTGTTGGCGCTGCGCATCGGCCACCTGCTGGATGGATAGAACGCCAGTGGGCGGCGTTTGTATTGCCTGCGCAATTGCCGGCGCGGCTGGAACATGCGCAGTTTTTGCGGATGCAGAAACGGATGGCGCCGCCTGGCCGGCCTTTGCCTGATCCGTTTTGGACGGCTCGGCCTTCGCCGGCAATATGGGGGCCCGTACGGTTGATGGCGGGCTGGCGACGAGGGGCGAATTCGTTTTGCCACTGCCCTCTGGTACTGGCATCTGTTGTGCGATCGCGGAAGTTGCCAGAGCAACAGCCGCCAATGTAGGTAGCAGTTTAGCGAACATATGTGGTGCCTTTTAGGGTAATTTTGAGTTGCTCGGATTTCCCGCCAGGAGAAAAGGTAATGGCAATGCTTTGCCACCACACGGATGCGGGAGTTCCATTAATGATGTCTTCGGCAAATGGGAATGGCGCTGTTACCGAGATCGGCCGAGCGATTACCGCGCTACCCCTTGGAAGACGGCTCCCATCGCCAATTGGGGGCTTGGGCCATGTCACAAAATCTTTCACCGGTTCGTCGATCGCAATGCCCGCATTGCGCCACAGCTGGAACGTATTGATGTTGCCTATCGTTGCTTGAGACTCTGTTTCAAATTGGCTCAATGAAGAAAGACCAGACGATTTGAGCTTCGACTTCCAGGCAAACAGCGAGACCTCTTCGTTGCTTTCTGCCAGATAGGTTTCCTGCTGACGTGCAGCAATTAGCGTATTCGTCGTTCCGCCCATGCGGTCCCAGAATGAGACGCAGCGCGAACGGTCGCACTCAATTTTCCGAAGCATCCAGCCCTGAGACCATACGGGGTAATTTTGCAGTTGGGCTAACGTCGCCTTGATCGAGGCACGCTCAAAGCCCAACGCACCGATATTGTCAGTCAATGCGGCTTGATAGGAAGGCATGGGGTTTTCCGCATCCAATGCAGCCTGGGCCGCGGCCAGCCTCCTGCTGGACTGTTCCTGATCATAGTAATAAACGCTGGCTGCTATGAGGACTGCGGCCAGCGTACCCAGCATGGCAACCGACCTTTTAAGCGGAATTTTTGCCAAGCGCGTGGATTTGCTTGCACAAGTCCAAAGCTGGCTTTCGCTTATCAGCTCGGCGAATGGGTGTATCTCTGTTTCATTGCTATAAATGGTATGCCCAAGGCAACCAAAACTGCCATTGATGACCGCCTCAAGAAAGGCCAGCGCGTCCGTGTCGGCCTTGAGCATGTCGACAACGGGTAAGCCGTCTTGTACCACGACAATTGCCACGGCCGAGTCAAGACGCCATGCCAGAACCATATTGGCGTTCTCGGGATACGCGCGCGCAAACACGGCGGCCAATGAGTGCTGTTCCCGCCCGGTAGGCTCCTCAATTTCGGCCAGGTTGGCCGTGCCGATGGTGGCCGACACCATCCCCGCGACGTTCGCCGCATGGATAATAATACGGTCAGCACCGTGATCACCCGCAATGGTTCGCACTTCCCTTGTGATCGTGTTGCCGGACCGGTAATGCTGAAGAACACTCCAGTCCAGGCCAGCAATCATTACGCGCTTCTTTTCTTTAAAGATAAGCTGAGTCATATCATTTTGAACTTTAAAGAATGACTGGGCGAACGAAAATGACAAAGTTCTCCCGCTGCATTTCTATCTTGCGGCTCCCCCCCCAACCGATCGATGCACCTTCCGCCAGTGACCGCTGATCCGTGGTCGTAACCAGGCGCGACAGGCCGGAAATCGCAATCACCTCACCTGGTTTCAATGCCACGGTGTATTGGTCGTTGACACTGCTGACCCGGGGTGTCTGGACCTTCTGAATAGTCAAACCGCTGCCAACGGTAACGTCAAACAGGCCGAGCAGATCCGACAAGGAAACACCGAATTTCAACAGCACGGTGTTGTTGTCCAGGATTTGCGGAAGAGCGACATACTGGTCGCCTGTCGTGATCTTGTCGGTTTTCAAGCCAGGGGCGCCCACTCCAGTCGAGCTTGCCGGTCCCGGAGTCGTCTCAGCCAAGTAGCCTTCCGTGGACAAGCGGGATTTCTTCGCCCAGGTCCGATTCAGGGCCAATAGAGAAACCGGGCGATATTGCACGCTTGTGCCGTATTGCTTCAGCAGGTTCACGATCACGGACGAATTGCCGAAACGCGCACTGGTGTTCGAGTTGTTTCCATCACCAGTATTCAGGATGTTCAGACCAATGCTGCCGCTTGTGGCGCCAGTCAGGGTGGATGGCGAGGTGATATTGGCACCGTAAATACCGGAGAGGGTATTAAACACAGCGGACCAGTTCAAGCCACGCTCGTCGTTGTCTGCCGTTCGCACGGAATAGATATCGAATTGGATCTGCGCCTGCCGGAGCATGGAAGTATTTTCCGATTTGAGGAAATCACGGACCTGACTCTGCATTTCACGCGACGTTTTCACGACCATGCGTCCAGAACCTTCAGAGCGGGTCACCGTTGAGCCAGGCACCGAGGAAATCATTTGCTTGACAGCCACCATGATTGAATTGACGGCATCGGCCTCTTTTTCACTTTCCTTCACTTCCAGCTGTGTCGATGCAGTTTGAGATGCGCCAGCGCCAGCAGTTCCACTGGAACCATTCGACGCCCCCCCGGTTGACATCGAATAATTGGTCTGGCCAGAAAAAGCCGCAACCTCATGGAATTCAGTGACGTACTTCATGATCACCACCGTGTTGTCGCGAAATTCCCAGGCCAGGCCAAGGCGATCAGTCAAGTGATTCAGAAAGCCCACCAAGGTGCCGTTCCACTTCATCTCCAGCGAATCAACAAGCACCTGCGGTGCCCCTGACTGAGGTGCAAAGGTATTTTGAATGAGCGGCAAAGGGCTTGGCGACAGCTGTCCAAGAGCTTGTGGATTAAATGGCGCAGGCGCGGCGCCACGTTGCACGCCCGCCTCGCCGTTGCGGGCCCACCCTTCCAGTGCATCCGGTTGTACGCGCACGGCAACGCCGGTCAACTCGGTCAATCGTGTGGCCACCGTGGTCAGCGATACAAAACGATTCTCCTTCTTGTCATTGAATTCGAGCCAGTACTTGGTTTTAAAAACCGACGGCAATTTGTCATCGTTTGTAACAGGAACCATTTGGGAACCCAGCCAAGCCTTTTTGGAGCGGCGCAGAACGGGCATGTTTGACTGCTCTGCGGCCAGCTTGTCCGCGTAATCGGATGATCCTCGCGTGGCGCCGCCGCCTTTGGGCGCAATGCCTCCCGTTCCCATCGAGGCTTTGTTAAGCGCGTTGCTGACATCATCGCTGGCGGCGCGCTGCAGTTGAGGCGACGTGCAGGCGGAAAGCAGGAATAGACCCAGCGGTATAATTTTCTTCATGATTTCAAATTTAAGGAGTTAGTCGGGGCACTCTTGCGACTGCTCGCCTTGGCGCGTAATGCGCACCAGTGGCGGAGAATTCGCGTACACGCAAGCCTCGAGCGGATACGCCCCATAGCGAATACCTGGGGTCATCAATGCCGCCTTCACGGCATCCTCAAAAGAACCAGTGAACGTTGACGTACTCTCGATAAGCAAATGCTTGTTCGCATCCCACTGGATGCGCCACCCTGCGGTTTTGGCCCACCGTTCGAAGGTATTTGCCAAACGAATGTCTTCCGGTCGAACATCCCATTGCTGGACGGGATCGCCTCGCCCTTGAACCGTCTCGTCATCGCTGAGATAAGCGACGCCGTCATTGCTGCTTCTGGCACCTTCAGCTTGCTTAAGTTTTAATTCAAGGCGCTCGATCTTGTTCACAATGTCAGCAGTGGCAGCGTTGCGCGCTGACGGGCCAGCAGGCATGGCCTGGCGTTGGCCATGGATCAACGATGTCTGCCGTCCATTCAGCTGAATTTTGATTTCTCGCGGCACCCCTGGCATCACGTAGGAATCGCCATCGGCCGTTGCGCCACGCACAATCAAGCCGGGAATGGCGTCGATGTACGTATTCTTTCCATCACTGTATGTCCGAACTTGTTGGCTCATCATCGCGTCCGCCAGGTAATATTGACTGTCGATGGCCGCCGCCGAGCTCGCGGCAAGCATTAACGCAACGAGGGAAATAGTTTTAAAAGAGTTCATGGGGGTAGTAATGTCCTGGTGGATAGTCGATGCCTATATTCGATTTTGAGCCAGAGCGCATCATTTTCCTTGCCGAGATGCCCATCTTTATTGGCAGTTTTTGGCCCAAGCGAACGCGCCTGATCACAACAGAAGTCAGCGCCGAATGAAGTGCTGACCGGCGCAAATTGCACGCCTGATCAGCAACTTAGGAAAAGTCGCCTTGTGGCAGACTGTGCGATTTTTAATCGTGATAAGGCATGACCGCCATGTCTTGCGCGACCATGAACATGAATGGGCTGCCAAAAGAAGTGCTAAGCGTTGGCGACAGGCTCTTGTTTCTCGCCATCATCGTATTCAAGGCATCGTTCAGAGCCAGCCCTGCTACGGAGCCAGTCGTCACATTGCCCCCGCCGTTTGAGGTTGTCGACACGGTATTCTGGCTACTAGGAAGCATGAGCGAGGTGGCCCCCAGAATGAAACTGGTCGAAAACATTTTCATGAAATGATTGTTCACGTCGGCCTTAATTCCACTTTGCCCGATCATGTTCGTCGCCGGCGCGCCGGCAAGGGAAATGTAACTACCATTGGGCAAGATTAATCGCGTCATGGCAAATAACAAGCTTTCTTGCCCGATCACTACTTCGCTGCTGTAGACGCCAATTAGCTTGCTTCCTTTCGGAATGAGGACAAAGCGTTGATGAATACTGTCGTAGACATCTGATGTGACTCGGGCGACAATTTTGCCAGGCAAATCGCTATTCACGCCGGTCAATAAAACGGCACGAATGGCCGTTCCCTCCTGAATCAGCGTGTGCGTCGGTGCGGACTGCTGGTGGAGCAGTGGCGTGGCACCAGTTCCTGCGGCGGCCGATAGAAACTCCTCATTCCGGCCCTTGGCCCTGCTGGCAACCGGCGCCGGGTTTCCGGCTAATGCGCGTAAAGTCGCATCGGCTTGCGCCTGCGCAGCACTGTCGCGTTTACTATTGGTCGCGGCAATTTCGGCTTCCAGTTGCTGTAGCTGACTTACAGGCTGACCCGCGTTTGCAACATCAGTGGCGAGCTTGAATTGCCCGGACACTTCGATTGGTGCCGAGCGTATCTCCTGTTCCCGCTGTTGACGCCCAAGGGCAGCGGCTTGCGCCGCCTCCTGTGGACTCATTCCGGAAGTCGAATTAAATGCCGCTGGCAAGGGATATGCCATATTGGTAGGTTCGGCATAGTCGCGGGAAACACGCGTGTTCACGCTGGCTTGAGCCGCTCCCCGACTTTGTCCGGACGGATTGTTTTGAGCTGCAGCTTGCGCTGGCATCTGTGGCCCAGGCGCCTTGGATGCCTGATCCTTCAGGCTATCGAGCAAAGTATTTGTATTGTTGGCTTGAGTCGCCTGATTGACGACCACATCAGGCTGGGCGGCTACTTTTTTTGCTGTCGCATGATCGCCTGGCGCAAACATCCATACCAGGATGCCAATGATGGCGACTGGCATCAGGATCTTGCTGATACTGCTCAGCATATTCCTCGGTGGTTTTCCCTGATTGAGCTTATTGTTCTCCAGAACATGATTGGGAGCCCCGGATGGTGGAAAACCATCCCCATCATCCAGTTCGGGGATATTGCTAAATGGGTCTTTCGCCATGATTACCGCCAGAATATGCTGTGATTCGGTTTGCGCTTGGATATTTTCACTTCTGCCTTGCCTAATTTCAGAAGCAAATGTTGCGCGACTCTTTCGACGACGATCAATTCGCCCTTCACCTTGTAATTGATCAAAGAAGGACTCCCATCGTCCTCAATCAAAAAGACTGCCGGACTATCCTGGCTGTTCGGCATTCTGAGGTAGGTGGCCTTTCCATCCGTGTAGGCAGCGGTCGGCTTGAAAGTGGCATCGCCGCTGATATCGAACTCGAAGCTGAGTTCAGCAGGGCTTACATTCGCAGCCAAAACTTGCTCCCTCAGCCGGTCGTCTTCCGCGACCCGCACCGCTGCGGCGTTGTCTTGGCGAAGGCGAATTTCGGCAATCCGGTCGGGGTAGTCAAAACTCACTTTTTGATAAAGTTTTGATTCGCGCTTTCCGGAAATCAACTGAAATATGTACGAACGCTTGTTCGTGACGATCGTGAGCGAGGTTTCGATGCCTTCCCGATTCGGCTTGACATAGATGTTCCGAGGCCCACCCGAAACGCGCCACTGGATGGAATCTCCCGTCTTTGGCTCCTCCGTCAGGCCTTCATCCTCGCCCAGCTCAATAAAGGTGTGCCGGTTGGGCTGCGTAAACACCCGGAAAATGATATCGGGAGAATAGGTATAGCGGACGATTCGGTTTTCCATCGGTACGGGAATGGCCTCTGCCGCGGCGTCGATCAGCACTGGTTTTCGGGCTGTGATGGATTTTTGAACCGATGCACTTTGCACGTGCGGCGTCATGAAAATAGCGGAAAGGAGCGCGACGCTCACAATGTGGGAGGAAAGTTTCATTTCGAGAGCGCTTCTTCGCTGATGTTAAAACTGGTAATGAACAGGCCAGCCGGATTGCGCATGAGCTGTTCCCGCGTGGTCGGCTTTACGCGCGTAAAGGTAATACTCATGGCATATGTCATTTCAGTAACCTGGTCATTGCTGCGCGTGATGGTCTTAAACCGCAGGAAAGCAACATCGTTTTCAATGAAATTGATCGACTTGTATTCGTAGGTGCGAGAGTAGTTTGCATTGTTTTTAAGCGCCAGAAACGGGTTGTCCTTGATGCGAAGCTCCTTCAGCTGGGCCTGTGCGGTACCAACGACCAGTTCGGACGCCTCGCGGGTCGTGCCATCGATAGTGGCGCGATTGACGTCATATACAGAGTTGGCCCAACGGTTGAGGAAGAATCCGATGGAATCCTTGTCCGGCGTCCAATTGCCGACTGCCACACCATCCGCCACCAAACGCCCGCCAGCTTCCTTGGTCACCTGGATGGTTTCTACAGACTTCATCGGGAATAGATAGTTGAAGAGCGCTCCCTGCACTACCAATGCGACGGTCAGGCCACATGACACAAGAAACCAGCGATTTCGCTCAATAGTCGCGCGGGCGCCAGACTCAAAATGTTGTCGGGCAGTGTCGTCGGCAATCTGGCCTGGAGCGAAATCGGGAACCTTGCCCGCGAGGTTTTTTTGTTGTGGTTTCATGTGTTGATTGTGAAGAGGAAGGGCAAAGGAAGAACGACAAAACGACGCATTTTTCTGATCGGAATTTCAAAGGCAAGATACGCGTCGTGCAGGGGCAATAAAGATGGATAAAAATCAGATAAACTGGACCTCTACCCTTCTATTGGCCAGTTTTCCCTCCAGCGTTGAGTTATCGGCGATGAATCCGCCGGCGGGCCTATACGACAACTGGATCTTCTCCGGGGAGATGCCGCCTTGTATCAAAAATGCCTGAGTGGATGCCGCCCGCCCTTTTGCCAATCTGGAGCTTGCCGCATTGGCCTGAACGCTATCCGTGTATCCGGTAATTAACACTCTGCTCGCCCCTTTTGCCTTGGCAAGAAACAGGGATTTAGTTTGTCGATTGGGGGAAAAAGACACGCTGTTATTCTTGAAGTTCACACTGTAGGATGTGATCTTGATTTCGGCTGAGATCGGCGCAAACCGCTCGGCCAATGCCGTCTCCGATGCAGAAATCGGTGCTGATGGCACGATACGATCTGACGCCAGTTGGCTCTTCAACCGCGTGAGCTCCGCCCGCATTGCCGCGATTTCTGCCTTGAGGCGCCGCGTGGCTTTGAACTCTTCACTATCTGGACTGCCTGCTGTGCCGATCGCCAATGCGGGCTTGGGTAATACCGGCTTTGGAACGGTATTTCGCCTTATCGCGATTTTTCCCCAGCTGCGGTCCAGGCTGAGTGTCGTATGAATTCCTTTTACTACGGCACTTTGACCAACACGCGAATAGGTAATGGCACCTTGCGCCCCCATGAACACGGGTGCGCTTTCCTCAAAATTTCTGAGTTGTATGACGGTGTCCCCTTTTAATTCGAAGACCTGCACTATTTCATGCGCTTCGTCACCGTCCACAACGTACCCGAACTCAATCGCATCCTGAATTGGATTCGCCGTGCTGCATGCCGACAAGCATGCAACCAGGGCGAATCGAGAAATCGTCTTTTTTGTCATACTGATCTTCCAGGGTTTCTGAAGGCCTGAGCAGATGAACGCTCCGGCCGGTAGCGCGGCTAAGAAGTTTTCTTGCCAGGCAAAATCTTTGCCATGGCAGCCTTGCGAATTTTTCCTGCCCCGCCGGAGACTGACTTGGCTGCATCCTTGGCCGTTTTTGCGCCATCCTTGACGGCCGCTCCCGCTGTTTTAGTCGCGCCAAATGAGCCAGGAACCAGTGCATTGGCAATTGCAGGCGTTTGCTGGATAAGCGAATTAATGCTCATCAGGGTTATGGTGGCAATCAACATTCCGATTGCTGTAGGCGTGGGACTTGCGACCACTTCGGCAAAGCCAAATTGCTCAAACAGCGTCGCGGCGATGGAAACACTGACACCCAGCACGCCAGTCAAAACGGCTGCCGCGACCAGGAAACCGAGCCATTTCGAGAAATATTCCCGTGTCCACGGAGTGACAATCCCCGCAATGAAGATCGGGCCAAACGCCACAGCAACAGCGGTAAGAAATGGGCCCATCAGCAGCAAGCCCATGATCTCTGCCAGGCCGACGAAGCATAAAAGAATAATTGCCAAAGCAAAAATAACTGTTATCAATGCATCAAAAATCGCGACCATGGTGTTGTCAAGATTGAAAAAGCTTGCAGTTTTCAGGACGGTAGCCGTGCTGTTGGAAATCGCAGAAGCGATCATTTTTAGGATACTGGAATACATATTGAAGACCGATGTAATGGCATCCCCTCCGATCATTCGTATGAATTGAAGCGGTCCATCCGCCCCAGCGAAATCCTTTATGACCGTTGGATACTTGAGCAACAAGTAGGAGCAAAGGACCACCGGCAATCCAACATCGAATATTACGGTGAGCATTGAACCATTTTTCCCGCTCAAGACTCCCATTGCCTCAATGATCATGTAAAGAACAGCCAGCGATCCGGCGATCGCCAATGCCCACGGGATGGTCCTGAACGCGATTATCAGACCTGCGTCAAACAGCGTTGTGGCAATAGGTCGGCGGGCATTTTCCTGGATATTTTTGACGCCATTATCGAGTTTATCAAAAAATGCACCAGGCGCCTTATTACCGTCCGCACTCGATGCGGCAGCCGCCGAGGATGCAACAACTGCACACATAACAAGAAGCATTGCGAGAAAGATGGATTTTATTTGGTTGTATTTTTTCATTTCCATTTACATATTTGAAAATCTTAGAGGTTGATTTACATAATTTTCCAGTCAACCGCCTGAATCAATTATGTGAAATTCTTACTGGAATATCTTTGAAAAACCAGAGAGGCAAAACATGGCGGTCAAAAAAAGAGTCTTGACGCGGAATAGCCATGCATGTGCTTATCTGACGGGAGTGGCAGACTATTTCATGTTGTCATGTATCGTTATCACCTGCCAATAAATAAGCTACTCCACGAAAATCTTGTACCCCCATGACCATCTTCGCCCTGCGTACATTTCTATACGCAGGTTAAATCGTCCACTACGGGCGATCGTATTTTGCAGCCTCATCCAGCAGTTTTTGCTGATATTCACTCATTACCTTTTGCCCTGCTTTTCGGGCGGCATCATCAAGATGAACGTCGATTTGCTTAGAGTCTCCCTGCATCTTCAATGTCGCCACCATCAGCTGATTTTGTCCTACCATCATGTCAATTGCGGCACCAACGCTTTGGATGGCCGCAGTCTGCCCCGTCGACTTCTCGAGCTCTTTCACGATAACTTGACGCCGTGTCGCAATTTGAGTCAATGATTTATTAAGCAATTCGTATTGTGCAGCCAATGATTGGGCTTGATTACCCAGAATGGTCGAACGAGAGGTCAAGAATCTTTTCCAGCTGAAATCCGAAGAACCGAACTCAGCCTTTACATTCTGCGAGAGTTGTTTACTTTGATTCATTACCACCACCAACTGGTCGCCAGCTCTTTTGAGGTCCCGGTACAACGCCAATTCATTCTCGACGCCTGCCAATTTCGCGAGCCCATCGACAGACGCCAAGGATCTGGCCAAAGCAATTGTTTGTTGAATCTGCTTAATATACGAGGCAGCGGTGCTAACCTCTGTTTTAACAGCCGCGATGGCAGTCGATGTATTTTGGATGAGGTTAGTTGGATCAATCACGATATCACCTACGCCAAAGATGGCGTTCGCTGGCGCGGTCAGAAAGGCCAACAAAAAGGATGAGATCACGACGAAAAATTTGAACTTGGATTTCATATGATTTCCCGGGTTAATTGAATTGCACTCACATCGAACTGACTTCTTGCAGATATCTTGCCTTCCAGTCGACAGCGCCGCTGGCGTAATGCCGATCGAAAATACCCAAGATCGTTTCCTCGGATCTGAGATAGGCCAACTCAGCCGCGCTGAATGAGGTCTGTAAGACGCGGGCTGTCGATGCTCCGCCCCCTTCGGAAGACTGGATCAGAAGATAGTCACGTTTTGGTATCAGCTGGGCAATCATGTCGATATGATGATCTGCCAAAGCGAAATACTTCTGGTACGCCGCGCGATGTGGCTCCACCTTTTCGTTGTAGAGCATCAGGAAACTGAAAATATTATCCAGAATCGATGCCGCGATATCTGAATTGCTGATCGCTTCCGGCGATTGGATCGTCATCCAGATGAATGCATTCTTTTTGCGGAAAGTTTTCAGCCAGTCATCAAGAATGTCCTTGAACTTGGGGTTCGCGATCAGAAAAGTGGCCTCTTCGATATAAATAAACGTCGGCGTGCCATCCAGCGAGACATAGATTTTTCGGAATGCATAGTCCATGAAGGCGCGCGACAAACGCTCCACAGCCATCAGATCCTTCATTTCGATAGTGGTCCAGTCGGCCAGTGAAAAGTCGTCTTCGTCCGTATCAAACATCCCGTACGGCCGGCCCTCAAGCCACTCACCTAGTTCGGCCTCAAGCCGCCTCGGCAGCATTGCTGCAAGCGTGCTCAAGCGAAGTGGCTTGCCCGTCCGTTCATATTCTTGCGCCAAGCCAGTCAAGGCCGTGTCGAGGTCGGCGCGGTCTTCGGTAGTCGCGGCAAAGTCTCCCTCGGCAAATCGCCGCAGAATAAATTCGCGCACCCAAAGCTGGCCGTCCGGCGAGCCGTCCATCATGGCAAACAGCGGATTGAACTTCCCAACGCCAGTACGGATGTCAATATGACGCCCATCGTGCAAGGCTGTCAGAACCTTGCACGAATAATTCCGGTCGAAGATATATGTATTTCTCTTCGGATAACGCTGAAATTGCGACAGACAGAAGTTGACGAATGTGGTTTTGCCGCCGCCAGTGGGAGCGATAAGGAGCAGATGACCAATTTGTCCCACATGGGGGGAGAAATAGGATCGCGTACCGTATGCATTGCCGAATACGGCGAAACTCGACACGGGGCGCTGAAAAATCATCGAGGAAAAGTACTTGTGCGAACGTGACCCTTCATCAAGCGTAAACATCGGCGTACAGTCGGCAACGTTTTCCCCGGACATCAATTCATAGCGCGTTTGCATTGCCCACTGGCCAGGCAGCATCGACGCAAAGGCCGGCAAGGTGTTCAGCCGTTCACGTATCATTCCAAACCGGGCTGCGCTCATTTTTTGATCCGCCTCTGAAACGCGCGCCTCCAGTTCCGGAATGCTATCGCCGTACAGGAAGACTGTAAGATTGTGGTAGGCGTAGGTAATGCCCTCGCTGCCAATTCGCGCGTTCGCGGCCTTGCACTCGTCGAACAGCTCACGTTTGCCAGCCTTTGGCTCGGCTACGTTGCCGGTCGCCGCAGCAAACGAGTGCGCAATAAGACCATACTGCGTCAGGTTGTAATATTCGATAGCCTTGTCAATCTCAGCGGTACTTTCAGGAGAATTGAGGAAGCGCGTGATTTGACACACGGTCAGCTCGGCGTCCATCTTCAACAATGTCTCAAATAACATCGGAGAGGTATGGTCTGGCCATTTGATGACGCCCATCGCCGCGCAATAAACCGTACGCGTGTTGCCCTTGAACTGAATCACATCAGGCCCACTGGCGACGTAGTTTGCCGGTGCCCAGGAGTCAAGCATCATTCGCTCAGGCTTGGCATGCGTGGCCGGCGGGCTGGCGCGATTCAGAAGCGTAGCGAGGGTCCTGTCAAAACCCGAGCTTTTGGAAAGGCGCGTGAAATTCAGCGGCGATGCGCTGGTAAAGGCCGAGATAATCCTTTCAAAGGCCCCAATATTGCTACGCAGGACACCCATGTCTTTGGCGAATGCGCGACTACCTGACAACGACTCTTTGATTGCTTTAATCACCGCACTACCGATGGCCGCGCCCTCCTCAGTTTGGATGCGTTCCACTCGGTCAAAGAACTTGTTCGCCCCAGTTTCACCGGTGAACAACATATAGAACTTGTAATCAAGGGTGTAGTGCTCTCCGTCCGTAAAGCTCCTGGAATAAATAGTGTCCAGATCCTTCGCCGCCTGGCTGGTAAATTCCCCGCTGATATAGGATGTATCCTTGCGCTTGTCAACGATCCACCAGGCAGTGATACGGCTGTCCAATAGCGCATTCGATGCTTCGATACGCGTAGCTGTCCCGTCGACCTTTGAGTCGCTGACATTGTCAGGATCGATGCCGCGGTAGTCAAAAGCGGCCAATAAGGAACCATCTTTATTCAGCACGAGTTCGGGTGTGATGAAGTCGATCCATGGACAAAGCGCCTGCAGGGGATGCCCCAAGTCCGTCTCGCGGAATTTAATTTTCAACATGATTTGGTGTCGCTAGAATCTGATTCCGCGCCCGACTTTGTGTGGGCGTTCAAAAGTGGCGGGTAAACTTTCTCGGGCATGGGGGTGATAGGAATCCGCCAGCCGCGCATAGTTGACATACATCTCAAAGATCCTGGCATCCTTTTGGAAAAGCCATTGCAATATGAGGTGCGCTGTGAACCCGACGCTGATCGGGATTCCCGCCCAAAGCCAGCCTTGGGAGGAGCCGGTGAGAACTGCCACTAGGGCGGTCGGTCCCCAACAATACCCAAGAGCCTTGGAGGACACTCCGTAGTTTAGTCTGGGCAAGCTGATTGCCCGGGTCACTGGCGAAGTGCGCATGTCTTATACGACGCAGGAAGTGGTCAAGCCGGAATTGGTAATCAATGCCGAACCGGCAATGACGACTGCAGCGGTAACACCAACCTTGATTACAACGTCATGCAGTTTGGCTACGCCAAAGATGTGCTCAAGAGCCCAAAGTACGATCGTGACCAAACACGCCGTGCCGACAATCGCCTTGAAATACTGTGCGATATAGCAGAAGAAATTTGCGCCGGCGCCAGCTTGAGCCTGCGCAAGCGCGATCTCTGGAATGGCCACACAAAGGATAGCCGCCAAGGTTTGGAGGCAGGATTTCTGAGATGGTGTATTGGCGATGATCGCGGCCTTAAGGTATGCAAAAGTGAACTTCTTAGGCGACGTTTTCGAGGACATAATTTCCATTTATAACTCCTTTAACAAGACAGATTTCTTGGATTTTGCGAATTACCCGGGCCTGTCCATCCGAGAATTCGATACTGCGATTTACAAAGACAACGACCTTTACCGACTTTGCGATATAACCCCTGGCAAGTTCCGAGGAAATCGATGCATTTGCTGGCAAGCTCATCTGAAACAACATCTCCAGCGCGCCAAGGGCTTCTTCTGCAGAGTCAGCATGGATGGTAGAAATCGAACCCGGGTGGCCAGAGTTGAAGGCACGAATCAGGTCGTAGGTTTCGTCGCCGCGGGTTTCTCCCAATATCAGGCGGTCTGGCCGCGACCGCATGGCCATCTTGACCATGTCCCGGGCCGAAATGCCTTCATCCGGATTTGTCAGCAAGGGAATGAAATTCGGGACAGATATCTGGATTTCGCGCGAATCTTCGATTGTGATGATGCGCTCATGACCAGGAATCTTGTTCAGGAGGGCGTTCAACAGCGTTGTTTTGCCAGATCCCGTGCCACCGGCGATGATCAAGTTGTTCCGATCATGGAGAACTAACTGTTCAATCGTCTGCGCTTGTTTTGCGGTCAACGCCTGCTTCTTATTGATCAGATCCTCCATGGTGGGGCGATCTCCCGCATCCTGGTGTTTGCGGATCGTGATGAATGAACCGCCTGGACTCACGGGGGAAAGTGCACCCGAGATTCGCAAATCATCAATGCTTGCATTAACAATTGCCGAGTTAGTATTGGCCCGGGCATCCTTCCGGACATGTTTTGCCACTGCCTTGATGGCAGTCGAGATCATGTGTTCGGTGAGCAGTTGGCCGACATAAGTAATTGTTCCCGCTGCCTCGACAAAGACGTGGCCACCTGGATTGACCATGATCTCTGTGACCATTTTGTCTTTCAGCCAGGCAGCCAGTGGAACGAGTTGGCTATTCAGGATATCAATTACAATTTGCGGATTCAGCATCGGTTTTTTTTTGATTTGTTTCGATCATCATGGGAGCAACAGCTGGACGAATCATCCATGTAGCGCCGGCTTGCAATCCGTCAAATCCGACACTCAATTTCCCATGTTTCAGAATGCGTGCCTGGAGCAACATAAAGTTCTACCGACGCACACATAACCCGTTGATCTGCTGGGACTATTCTTCATGCACCTCGGAAATTGGACCTTGCTTATGTTGGAGGTCGGAAATTGAGCGGCGTATGAGAAGGCGTTTGGCTTCTGCTTCGACAACGACAGCGAATGCTTCTCATGCCGCATGCCGCATGCCATTTTTGCAGGACGTGCGGACACTGCAGGAGACCGGCGAACCACGTTGACATGCGTTTGCTGCCAGCGTTAGGCGGCGGCCTGTAGCCTTTGAGAACGGCATGGCCGCGCCCCTGCGCCCTCAGACAGGTCCGCCAGCAACATGTCAAAACGCTGGATGTGAGGAACAAGATATGCTGCCGGCGTTAGCGCCGGTTCAGACCTGGCATAGCGTGGTTGAGCAATGCCAATCAACGCCCACCTGTCACTACCGTGCAGGCTGACGAAGGGTTAAGAGGAATCGACGGCGCGATCAGGCTATCTTGGCAACTGCAGCGGATGCATCAATAGCGGTCGCTTGTATCAGGCCCTGCCCTGCCTCCTGACCGGTATTCGCTTCCGCCAATGCATCGCCACGTTGACGGAAGGCACGGACTGTGCGGTTAAGCAGGCCAGCAAGTTCCCGCAGGCCCTTTTTGACCTTGCCTTCCTGGGCTTCGATCTCATCTTGTCCAACTTCGCCATTCCATTGCAATTTAACCAAGTTAGTCAGCGTACGATCGTTTCTTTCGATGACGCTAAGCACGCGCTTGCTCAAGAGAGTGCGCAGCTGTACCTCATGCTTTGCTGCCGGACTGGTATACATGGGCAGAACCGATGAGTCAGTTAGCATCATTTGCATGGATTGCTGAACTGATTTTTCGGAGGCGCTCGCGTCTGCTTCCAGTTCACAGACCTTATCGGTAATCATCTGCATCAATACTTCAGCACTGGCCTTGCCGACAAACATTTCACCGCGCTTCCACGTGACATAGATACCATTCTCAATGCTGGAAAACCAACGTTCGAATGCAGAGCCGACGCTGCGTTCGTTCAAGCTTACCGTCACAAGAATGGAGGCGACACCGTCATGCCGGTTGGACAGCTGCTTTACACCGCGCGCCCGTTGACGCTGTGCGCGCTCGCGCAATGCGACAACTTCGCTCTCCGAAATAATGCTGACTCCGGAAGATGCGCCGCCAGCTGCGCCACCGTCGAGAATATGGGTGAGTTGATCATCCGCGGCAGCGATTTCCGAGATCGCTGTGTGCAATTCTGTGTGTGCGGTTGGACTTTCGATTGTCATGACGATTCCGTTTGTGGTTAAGAATCATCATGCTGCCAATCTTCCCGGCAACGCTTACAGTGAAAAACTGTATTTTTTCAGCAGTATTGCCGTCCCCAGGCAGACAATCCAGGAAATGCCGAATTCCAGTTGTTTTGGGTTTGATATTGCTCTAAGAAAATATTGCGCCGTTGCTAAAGTCCAAGTTTCAACTAACTATGGCGCGTTGTCGCGAAGGTCTTCTTGATGAGTGAAACTATAGAATCACGCCCGCTCCATTTTGGAGAAGACCGGCCTGTCGCTGCGATGTGGCGCCGGTCGGAAGCAAAGCCATATAGCCGTCTCTTTTCCACAGAATGGGCCAACCTCGCCGAAGAACAATATCTGTCAAGAGCGATTCAAAGCTTGCCGAAGACAACAGCCGACAATACGCCGGCAGCAACCGAGTCACTCAGCGCGCGCTTTGGTTGCGCAGCAAATGATCATCATGTGGGACTGGCGCAGGAGCGCCAACATCCAAGACCTGCAGCGTATATGCCCTTTTTTGATCAACAGCATGCTGCCATGCGGATACAGGATGGTGCTTCAGGCAATCCGGCAGGAAAATGGTTTGGCGATACAGCCATTTTCTCAACGCTGTTGCCACTGTACTCTCAGCAGTTCTTGCATTCAGCGGCATCCCTGTCCCGACAGTGCTGCTATCACGCAGGTACGCTCATTGCCGAGCAACTTCGATACCGCGCTGCTCCTTTTTTCCAGAAGTCCATAGTATTGCCATGGCGCGTAGTGCTGGCCACGGCAGTCGTCGTCATCGTTGCCGGTAGTGCCCATCATTTCTACGCTCGGGCAGAAAATTTATACCGCGATTTTACAATGGCGACCCGTACGATCTCCGAGCTGCAAAGCAGATTGGCAACGATTGAAACGACGTCGCGTCCAATGCAGCCAGTAAAGCCAGTATCCGTCACCGTACCAGACCAGGCGAACATGCAAATGCAAGCGTTCGGATCTGTCGATTTGCCACTGCCGCCACTACCAATCGTGATGCAATCCAGTAGCCGTCAGGTAGCCACCGTAAGCGTAGGCAAGCTGACTTCAAAGGAGGCTGCACGGGAAGGTGAAGACATCGCGGAGAGCCCGATGAAGAAGGTTGATGATATTCCCGAAGCTGGCAAATTTGTTCTTTTATCTCAAGAGCCAAGACCAGCCAGCAAGAGCTTCAGACTGCTCAGCGAGAAATAACTTGCGACGATCAAAAATCGAGTCATTTCTGCTGCGCACCAACTCGCGATACCGCAAGCCAAGCGAAGCTTGGTGGAATCGGCGCTGGTTCGTTCTGGCAAAAGTTATTCTCGCTATTTCAGTGCTTGGATGGCTGGGCGACCTTAGTGAGCTGTGGGCTGCGGCAGAAAAACTGAATTTGGCGCTTATGCAACTGATGCCGATTCTCGTATCAACAGGGATCGCCGAAGCGCCATAGTATTAATGTACATTGATTGGAAAACGATGAATACAGCAGATGGGAAAGTCACGGAGAATCTTCGCGATGGCAACGACTGTCTATCGGAAGGAATGAAGGCCTTCCGGCGGCTAAAGAAAATATCGCCGGCCGATGCGCCCTTGATTGATCAAGCGCTATCGCATGTCAGCTCCGCACGCGAACTGGTCCTGCAGCTGGAGGCCGATATCTTGAAGCGTACCAGGATGTTTTGATGGCCGACCTTATCTGTCTTATTGGTCGCCATGGCGTGGGGAAATCGACGTTAGGCCAGGCACTCGCCAGAATCGGGTATGCGCATCTGAACCTAGGCCTGCTCCGAAGATTGGCGATCTCCGGCACCTACCCTGGCGATATCCCCATCACCCTGATGTTGTCAATTCGAACAATGAGACCAAGCAAGCCGCTGTCTGACGATGTTGTGCGCAAGCTATTGGCGCATGCCTTGTCTTATGATCGCTGCGTGATCGATGGCTTTCCTGTACTAGCTGCACATCTGCCGCTATTACCGGCGGCTGCCAAGATCGCCTATGTATGGGCACCGGCGCAGAGCCGGAACGAGCGGCTACGTTCAAGGGCAGCGACGACCAAACGCCACTGGACACCCGGCCTCAACTCCCATCGGGATACTTCGCTCTGCAAAGTATTGAAGCACGTACGGAGTAACTCGAATTTTTACTTTGTTCGCAATGCGCATGACGCTAAAGAAGAGATCAATGCGTTAGCCAATTTCATGGCCTCACTGTATATTGCTCCTCGCTGAAGGGGCCGGGTCCATTCACTCCTATCTGATTTAGCCTGGATGTAAGGAAGCAGTCTACCGAAGGTAGACTGCTGGGTGAATATTAAGCTGCTTTGGAAGACAGTGCTAAATTGATGACCTTGACCAACGTTCTGAGCAACCGCCATACTGCGACGAGAGGCTTGAAGAAGGCTTGGGGCGTTTCACGTGCACCGGCAATAAAACCTTGCATAAACATGTTCATTTTATCATTTCCTTAATTGCCGTATACGTTGAATAAATTGCCCAATACATAATGAATGTTGCATCTGTATATAAAATAATTTTTTCTACGATCTTCATCAAATTCGCAAAAGAATTGTCACCAACGATTGGCGTTGCCCAATGAACCAGAACATTCAGTACCCCGCCAAAAAATAGCAGTGCAGCAAACATCAGTGCGCCTATTGTCAAATGCCCTACATATTCTCCGAGAATTTTCAAGTGATGTTTCATGGAACTCCATATTTGCAATGTGTACCGCCAGAAATCAGATCTGACGGAATATTTTAAAAAATTTTCATTGATTAAATATATATAAAATCCAAAAAAAAATGGATTTTGATATTTTTTGCGCAATGTTTTTATACAAGGATTTTTAACATGTAGCCTCCAATAATTTATGCCAAAAACTGGCGAAGTAAAAATTGGAGATTGGAATATCTTTTCGTTGAAAGACCAATGAAAAGACTGGAGATTTTGTTTTTTGACGCCAGATTGAAGCGGGCACCAAGGTGGGAGTATTAATTTAAAAACCGCAATGCCGCAATTGCGACACAGCAACTTTACCGCACTTTCCATATTTTGCCAACCCTAAAATAAAATATTTTCGATTCCTTCAAAAAATTGAGAGTTATATTGAATTGTTGGCAAAGAACATTACTTTAGAATATGAAACAACATGGAAATTTCAATCCGTCTTGAAATTTCACACAAGAACGAACGGCGGGCGACAAAGCCTGGGAAGCGATTTGCCTGGATGGGCCTCATTTCCTGAGAGAAGATGAAGAACGATCATTTTATGAGAATTACAAAGGACTTACGTATGGATATTGTTGATGGCTATTTTGATCAAACCGAATGCGACAAAGAAAAAATGTTGGCGCAAGTATCGGAAAAACTGGGATTTTCGCCATCCGCGTCGGCTGTATATGACCTTTTCAGACAAGCCAACCAGTCCAGAGACATGCGTTTTTGTGAAAATGTAGTGCTTGAGCTAAAAGCCCATCTCATTCCAATAGCAAAACGACAGAGTGTCCTGGCCAAGATAAAGGAAAATATCGGCGACTCCCCAGGGCGCCAGAAAATTCAGAACTTTTACCTGAGCCTTGGAGAACGCAAGAGCTTTTCTTACTGTGCAGCGGTGGTTGCACTGATTAGCCTTGAGAAGTGTCGCTACTTTGAGACCATATGCAGCTTGCTACGTACCTCCCTTCCCCCGAATCCAACCATGGGTCAGGTTGCGCGACATGTCGAGGCCTATGGATACCCACGGCCTTCCGACTTTACGACACGAAAAATTTATTCACATATAAAGACTTTCTCCGAGTTATGGTTATCGCCAAAGGGGAAACGAACAATGGCCCAAAGCGAAACTCAGATCCAGCACGAGGAAAGTGAGGAAAGTGCTCTCCACGCGATAGTCAAGAAAAGCAATTTTAGGAAAATCACGTTCGGCTCGCTTACTGAGGAGATGGTCCTCGATGCAATGATGAAATCTACCGGCCTTTCTTCAAGTCTTGCCGTTTCACTTGCACTGAATTCTTTCCTGCTCGTTGTTGCGCGGGGCAAGGTCGACCTATTGCAACTCGTACGTGACTCGAAGCATCCGAATTTTTCAGAGGTAAAACGAGGGCTCAGGCTCCTGTCAAGCCTGAACTTGCGCGGAGTGTAAGCGGAACTCATCAAAGAGATTAAATTTTTAAGGAAATAGAAATGAAGATGAAACAAGATAAATTAGCTACGGCCCTAAGGATCGTCAACACAAGACCTCTGCTGAGATTTCTGGTTTGTATCGCACCTGGTGTGATGCTGAGTCAACTCACATTAAAACTGGGCATGCCTGATCCAGTACGAGTTTTTGCAACAGTCTGGACATTAGGCGGGGCCGTTTTGTTTATCGCGTGGCCAACGCTTTATAACCGGCTATTCGTCCTGGAAGCTGATGTGCCGACCGTGGCGGACGAAAAAAATGGGCAAGTGGAGCCCATGGCAGGGTTAAGCCAGCCGCCAGCACCCGGCATGGCAGAGGCATCAGCGGATATACACTCGAAGCTGATGCTTGAGCTGCTTGCCATGTGCAGTGGAGACGGCCAAAGGATGTTGAGAGTGATCTCGGAAGAATGCACTCTCAATCCGCACGAGTCGTATCTGACAGCGATTATGCGTGCCCACCACCGCCAGAAATTGTTGCTTAATTCCCCGACTGAAAATTTGAGCTAGCTACCCACACGGCAATCGCAAGGCTGCAGAGCATGACCGCGAGTATATTTGCCGATAGCGTAACAGGAGCTATCGGCAGAAAGAAAAACAGACCAAATACCAAACTAAATACATGCATCGAGGAGTAAAAGAAAACAGGATTCGATGTCTCAAATTTATAGCTTTTCCTTGCTCGAATCATGAAGCCATCTACTGCGGATGGAATACACAGCGCGAGCACAGGGATAAAAAACATGGACGTCAGTGCATATAGACGCCATATGCTTTTATATATCATCAGATATACTCCTCGTAGCCATTTTACTGCATACCTTGTAGCTGCAGAACTCGGGAATTTTGTATTAACCAAACCTTCCGTTGATTGCATCACGCCAGTCGCAATAAATACCGAAGTAAATGTATCGTTGGCTGAAGCATTTACCTTATCCAGATTCACGCCAAAACTTCTCAACATCTCAACTTCCTCGCTCTGCACCCCCTGGTCAGGACTGAATAATGGAACCGATATTATAGTCAATAAAGGCAAAAACAGTGCCCACAAGATGAAGTGACTCAAGAATGTATTTTTTACTTCAACAGGATGAATAGCCATGACTAGAAATTTTTTTCATTTTTTGGAAAAAATTCTGCCAATGACTCATTATCCAGAAGAGAGTGAGGCATAATCTGGATCATCAAAAATGCAGAGGCTATTGAAACTGAAATATTAGATTCAATTCTTGAATTTCTCATGGGATATTCGGCCCATTTATTAATAAATTTATCGGCACCACAAACGAACGGCGACCATACAATATCACCGCTAGAGGTTTCCACCACCAGTTGCTGAGAAAATACATCCTGGCTGTGATTTATCAACACCCTTGCAAAAGCCCCGGCAGCCGCTTGCACATCCCCGCTTCGGTCGTTCTCTTTTTTGTGCTGACTAACAGCCTGTTTAAGACAATAACCAAGAAGAGATTTTCCGCTTTTCGTCAATGAGTATGGACCAACGTAGTTGGCAAATTTAAGCGCCATATCCTCCAACAATGGATTGACCAGCCATATAAATTTTGTCTGCGTCAAGAGCCCAGCATTCTTTATCGCATCTAATAGAATCTTTTTTTCATTCATGGTTATGTCTTTTTTGGTTAACTCTTCATTGTGCTTCTACCACATGGCTCATCACTTCCATCCAGACAAGAGAGCAATAGTAATTTAGTATACATTCAATATAAAAGAGGAAGTCGCCCTTTGTATAGTGTACTGCCTGCCAAGAAAGCAAAGTATTGCAACCCGGGCAATCTAGTTAATAGTTCTGGGGCAACAAAAGGTATTTCCACTTCACTCATTGTCCTGGAGGTTGATCCACTGAATTCGGTGAACGACTTTGACGAGCCAGAGCCACTTGAATGCGAAGTAGTCACCGCCCTTGCCGCTGTTGTTCCGAATGACTTCGCAATCCACTCAGCCATATCCGGGTCTTTGACACGAAGACAAATTACGTTGTTAAGGTTGCCGAGTGCCTGTTTTGTACGAGCGCTGTCGCCAAAAACAACATCGAAGTCGGCAATTGTTTGAGTCGCAATGTAAGCCTTGATTCCGGCCCCACCACCTTTATTTAAGAGTTGAATGCCTTGTTCGTTCATCACTTCCGCTGCTTCATCGATAATTAGGTGAATGTCTTTTGGATTTTTGAAGTTATAAATTGAGCCGGCCACAGATGCAAAATCAGCAAGCATAATTGATCCGATCGCCGACCCAATAGTCTTGTTGGACAGCGAATCCAACCCGACATATAAAACCGCATTCTCTTCTATAATTTTTGTTGTGTCGTAAATTGGCCTCTTGTCATTCAGGTCCAGTGGATCTGGAGATAACATGGATCCAAGTTCATCCGAACCGAGCATTTCCAGGATCGGCTCAAGTACCTGAATCATTTTAGTGTAGTGCTCTTTTGAGTGATTTACCATCGCGATCAACGATTCAATGGCTTCATCTTTTAATCCAGAATGCTCGAATTTTGCGACCATGCACTGCAGACGATCCGTTTTGATAGTCGGCATTTTACCCTTTGGAGTCTCTATCTTGAAAGTATGCAGGTTTGCGTCCCACTTCGTTCCTTCGAGATTGAATAGCTGCTTTTGGATAAGCGATTCCAACAGTGGTTCCACTCCTTGCTGGACAAATTCTTTCGCTGATTTTATCGATGGCATCGAGCCATTTGCAACCTGTGCACGCATAATCCTGAACAATGTTTTCCAGGCAAACGCTGCGAAAGTTCCCTCTGCACTGATTAACTGGCCGATGCGCGTTGCTGGCTCGCCTACGGTGTTCCAGTTAGCCAAGGGATTGATGCGAATGGACTTCGATGGATGCGCCGGATGGAAATATAAGAATTTCCGTCCGGTCCTCTTGCATTCCATTTCAATACGATTTTTTAGATCTTTATCACCCTTGGGATCCATCACAATCAAGCTATCGCCTTTATGGATGATCTGTGTTGCCAGTACTTCGTACAGGCGAGTTTTACCCGCCCGCGTTGTGCCAACTATTAACGTGTGCCCCGACAATCCTTCAAACGGTAATCTGAGTTCCGTTTCCTCCGGATTTATGCCATGTATCCACGGTACGCCGACAACGTTCTCTTTCATGGCATCATTGAGCGTTACAGAGTCTCTGGGGTAGACGGCTTCCCGGATAAAGGGAGGTAACCAAGCCGGCGGACCTTGAATCTCACCAGGGCTGCGGAACATGATTTGTCGAGCGATTTCGGCATGTTGCTGCGTCCATTTGAACCCGCTGCCGAGCCAGAAGCCACCTCGCTCCCACTGCCGCTTTGATTTTTCGACGGCGGCAAGTACGGGAATCTTTTGAACGCGGAGCGCCGATATCGACGCACGGAATCGATATAATTGAAATGCCTCTCTGGCACGCAAACCAGAGAGCGCCAATGTCCCCGCTGCTAGCAGTGGCCACATCGGCGGCTGTAGCACGAGCATTGAAACCGCCGATGCGCCCCAGGAAAGAGTAGCGGTGGCCTCGTATGCAGGCCGAAACATATCATTGTATGTCCGTGCCATTAGCTACCTCCCATGAACCAAGGCTGAAGTTGCAATTTGAGTAGAATACCTCTTCCGTCTTCAGTACGGTCGACGATCAAATCTGCATCTACCATCATCTTGCGGATGGATGTCCCTGCAACGCCGAAAGCTCCTAACATGGTGATAGGAACAGCAATCCCTCTTTCTGAGACCTTGAGCAGCTCTTTTAGTTTGGGAAAGTTTTCATGTTTCGACAGCATCTGAAACCATTCGCGCAGAACCGGATGGGCCATATTAAGTAGTGCGTCACCCTTGTCGTTGTTCTCGATATTGCGGACGGTCCCCCCCGGCAGCGCAGAACTATGATGGGATGCGGGTGCCGTTTGGAGCGGGGACTCAATCGATTCGATTGTACTTCCCGGCCCTATCATGTCGTCTTGCATAAATGCATCAGCTTTTATGCACAGATCTGCCGCAGGATCATAGTGAACGTCCGATCCGCGTTCCTGATACTGGCGTTCTTCTACCTGAACATGATGTGTAATTACCTTGCTTATCGTTTGCCTGACGACGCGCGCGATTGTACTTTCGATACCATTCTGAAGCGGTTTGGGATTGATGGCGTTGTATAGCATCAATGACACACGTAAATCGAAATTGTTAAGAATTCCACTTGGCATAAACCGTGCCGCAATAGCTGCACCCTCACTCTGGGTAAGTTCCTGTGCTCCTTTTCGCCATGTAAACATCGAGACCGGATGCTGCGCTAGCCAAACCGAGAGAGGGACAGGGGACACAAGTGGATGATATTCAACATCATTGTCACGCGTAGTAATCAGCGTATTTTCTGAGAGCAACACAACCCCAGTGGCCATGGTTGCGGCAAAAGCTGCAAACCGGCATTGTGGTTCCAGCACACGCCTTTCTTCCGATGCCAGTGTTGGATTGAACATTTGCGTTCCGGCCAAACGCAAAGAAATCAGAGCGGACGTCAAGCCGAAATCGATCGCACCGCCAGGCCTGGAAAAAGCGGCGTTGGATAGCGGCATTTTTTGCACGTGGTCCATATACGCCAAGAGCACAGGAAGGTAGAACCGTGAAAAAACCTTTTCCGGAACGCCAGCTGCAGTGTGAATTTCGCTTATTCGAGTTGCTTCTGATGCAATTAAGTCAGACGAGCTCGCTGGTAACATAAAATTTTGCATCCATACATTATCGGATTAGGGCTACATAGCACGGAACCAATAATTGACTAAATATTCGCACCATTTAATAATGTTGCCCAGTGGCAAACCGGCATCTTTTCTGGACAATTTGTGATGCGATCTTTTTTTATAAGTACATGATTATTATGTACTTTTTTAATTATAAAATCCAAATATCGCACTAATTCACGTTGAATACACTACATTCCTAAAACAATCGTTGTGCCTAAAATGCAATGAAAATTGTTATTTTGATCTCAGTTTGTGTATTTTATTAATTTCTTCGAGACTACTTTTAGTTTGTCTATTTCGTCTTTCCAAAAATTAGTATATGTCGCAACTACCAAATGATTACTGGTCTCTGGCGAAGTGGTCAGACCGGACGGAAACGAGGATTTGTTAGTCGCCTTCTGCGCTAAGAGTTGGTTTGTCTCCGAAGGAAATGAAAAGGAATTTGAAACCCATTGAAATTTATCAATAATTTGGAAAATTTCCATGTGGCAAATAACGCATACTTTTTACACAAATAGCAACGCTGATTTTAGAGGTTCGTAATGCTTCAAACATTTGACGTAACGACTACTGCTGGTTCTTCGGTAGACATAAGCAATATCGATTTGGGAAACCTGAACAACGAACAATTGCTCTCTCTGCATATTTATGTAGCGGAATACAGGGCATCATTTACACGGGTAGAAGGAGAGTATCTGATCCTTTCATCTCGTCTTAAAGCGATTCAGGATCTCTTAAAAGACAAGTTCTATGAATTCTCTGAACGGGAATTGGGCCTCAAGCGCCATACTGCCCGGCGTCTTCTCGCCATCAACGCATGCCTGGTCAAGCATATCTCCACCAATGGACAGATCGATTTGAATGAGGCACGCAACTATCGTCGCAACGCCTTATATCTGCTGGAACCCGTGACCGATGTCGATGTGATCGAAGAGGTACGTGCACTTGCAAAAAATGGACAGACTATCGATGAAGCAACAGTTCGACGTATCATCGATTCACGCAATGTGGACTATGAAGAAAAAATTGCGTTAGCGGAGGCCAAGCTGCGTAGTCAGGAGAGCGATCTGCAAAAGAAAGAGCAGCAGCGCGCTTTGGAAAATGGCCGGCTTAAGGATCGTTTGGCCAATCAAGACGAGTTGCTACGCAGGGAAAAGGAAAAGACCGTGGCACTTGTGGAAGAGCTGAACGAATCCCGCAGCCAGGCCACGATTGTCGCCCATCCGGTCGAGATCGTGCGCGAGGTTCTTCCCGCTGGATTGGCAAGTATCGAAGAAGCCACTGTGGCTGCAGAAATCCGTTTGGCTGCAATCACTGCCCGCACTGAGTTGGCTGAGGCACAAGCGAAGACGTTAGAAGAAAAGCATCAGGCCATTGAAAAAAATGCGGGCCTTCTCCGTGCTCAACGAGATGAACTGGTTGAAATCAAAGCTGCTGTCGAGTCCATTCTTCTCAAGTTCCCACTGGCTAAGTTGCGAGCAATCTCAAGCAAAAGCGCTGAAACAAAAGCCGCGCTGGAGGCAATGGGGCAGCTCATGATTCAATTTGGTAATCAACTTTGTACAGCAACAGAGCAAGCTTAGTTTCTTGCCGCGGCCATTTTTGACCGGAAAGCCCGTAAGGAATTTTAATGAACAGTCTTCACCTAGATCTACCTGAGTCGCAATTGGTGCTCAACGCACAGGATAAGTTCCAGAAACAAATCATTGCGGCCAATTACGCTATCATTAGCGCCATCAATGGCACGATGGACTTCGATGCACCCATTGCTGCGAATCTATTCGGATTGTCCAATGAGCATCTGGCACTTATCACTGGAGCAACGAAAAGTGCTCTTGCCACGGCGTTAACAATAGGCTTGCCAATTTTCTCGCTACGCATCGCCACCATGGGGTTCATGAACCTCCTTAACGAACCGCAAGGCACGGATACGGCAATGACGATGCTCCTTGGCACTTTCGATCAAGCTCCACCGCTCCTGTCCCTGGGAGAACCGTTTAGTGTGCAACGGCCACCAAATTCCTCTGAAGCAATGCTGGAAGTTCAGGATGGCGCACGTCGTCTGATCGAACTGGCTAACTATAGTGTGTTAGATGCTGTGCGAAGCCTGCAAACTTTTGACGATCCATTAGCATCTCATTTGTTTGGAGCAGAACAGGATGTTCTTCTTGCTCTGTCCCAGTTACCGCGAGCCCGTACATTGCAATTGGTACTCACTGGGGTCCCCATCTTCGCTGTACGTCAGGATTGGCCACAAGCCTTGCTCTTCGCGGAGAACGATGGAATATCCGCGCCAGTTTCGATGCTTCTCAATTCGTTCGGACTCGCGTCCCTCAGCGCAATGAGCGCTTAAGATCGGGAGACGAACTTGACACACATAAGCAGGAATTACGCAGCGAAGCTCGCTATTGCCCGCGAATTAGCGAGTCTGGGTGCACGTGCAGTAACCATATCATCAATCGCAAAGACGAAACCAGCCGATTCTCGCGCGCAATACAAGCTGGTCCGCGGAGTTCAGTCCCAGCCGGGCCAGACTCCAACTGACCACGAATGGTTTCTTTTTAACCAAGTAAGGCGGCAGCACGGAGCGCTATTGCTGGCGATGTATGCATCCTATCGCGCAGCTCTTGACTCTTCTCCAGATGCGCATGGCTTAGCCGTCGTTATCACTTATAAGATGTACATACGCTTGACTTTGAACAAGCCAATTGTCAGTGTGGAACGTTTGAATTTACTGGTAGGTACAGGCTTTAACATCGGCTGGCGTGGCATTCTCAAAGGAGGTTCATCGAAATTTTCCTCTGACAATGTCAAGGTTGCTCTTTGCAAAAAGTGCCGGGTTCCCCATTTGGTGGAAGCCCATTATTTGAATTATATCTGTCCCAGTCATCAGAACGCATAGCCATATTTTAGGCTAATACGCAAAAAGGCCAGTCTCTGACATCAGAGAATTGGCCTTTGTTTATTTTTATTCAGGGAAAATGGATTGTGATGCAGATTGGCAGCACCACCGAAGCAACCACGCCATGGCCAATTAGCACTTAGGATTTAATTTCCGGCAGGAAAAAATAGGGAAGCTTGCACGTCCAGAGGCTACGAAGAGTAGTCTTGCGACAACACCATCCCGGTATTTTGAGCCTTCTGCAGATCCCGTACATTGACGTAGGCAGTAGAGAGTGTCAGCGCGTGCCGAAGCATGTGGTCCACCGACCTGGACCGATGGGTAAAAATTACATTTTCTTGGAGGATATTAGCGAGCCGGCGAACTTGATCATCTTCCCCAGCAAACGCCACAGTGCGATCAGCGGCATGAAAAAGCCTCGAGGAGTTTCCCGTGCGCCAGTAATAAAGCCTTGTATAAATGCATTCATTTCAATATCTCCTGAGTTACTTGTTACGGAAAAAATTACTGACTGAACATTAAATTCCGCATCGTCATATAGTAACAGCTTTTCCACGATTTTCAGCAACTGCGTAAAGCATGGTCTCCCACAACAGGTATTGCCAAGCAAACCAAACTGCATTGATGACTGTTTTTAGAAACGGCTTGATCGTCCTGTCCCCAATTTACAGATGAAGATCAAACACGATGAGAGGCAAATGGGTGCATCGGATCCTGGCCTGCACAAGTTGTTGGTCAACGGCCGAACCGCCCCCTGACCAACCTTCACGAATGGACGGCAGTCGTAAGCAGATAGCGTAGCCGTGCTCAAGCACAGTAAGTATTACAAGCGGCAGACACCGGCATGCCACAAAATTTTGAGCGGTGTTAGCAAGCTCCGGCAATAAAAAAACCCGCACTTTTCAACGAAAAATGCGGGTCTTCTACAATTCTTGATCTTTTAACTTTTTCCTGGTGCCCGGAGCCGGAATCGAACCGGCACGCCCTTACAGGCGGGAGATTTTAAGTCTCCAGTGTCTACCAGTTTCACCATCCGGGCAGCGCGGCAAGATTCTAGCACAAGTGATACCGATTACACCATCTTGCCCATTAATTGCCTCATTGCCGTACTCTCGGTGCTACTCGCTCCCATGGCTACTTTCCCGCGCCCGGTGCTGCGCATCATCGGCTGATGCCAGCCCGTTGAAGAACAGGTTCAGCAGCACGGCGACGATGGCGGCCAGCAGGATGCCGCTATGCAGCAACGGCGACAAGGCCTTGGGCATGTGCTGCGCGTATTGATCGGCCACCAGCGGCAGCATGCCGAAGCCGATCGACAGGGCCACGATGAACAGGTTGTTGCGGTTGCTCTTGTAGTCGACGCCAGCCAGGATGCGGATGCCGGTGGCGGCGACCATGCCGAACATCACCAGCCCTGCCCCGCCCAGCACGAACGCCGGCACGGCTTCGGCCGTCTGCGCGATCGTTGGAATCACGCCCATGACGAGCAGGATGATGCCGGCCGCGACGCAGACCCAGCGGCTGCGCACGCCCGTTACGCCCACCAGGCCCACGTTTTGCGAGAACGAGGTATACGGGAAGGTATTGAAGATGCCGCCAATCAAGGTGCCCAGGCCATCGACGCGCAAGCCGCGGCTGATATCGGCCTGCGTGATGCGCTTGTCCGTCATTTCTCCCAACGCCAGAAACATGCCCAGCGACTCGATCATAACGACGATCATCACCAGGCTCATCGTGACGATGGCAACCACGTCGAAGGTCGGCATACCGAACTGGAATGGCGTGACGATGGCAAAGGCCTTGGCGCTGGCCACCTTGGCGAAATCGGCCTTGCCCAGGGCAAACGACAGGGCCGTACCGGCGATGATGCCGATCAATACCGCAATATTCGACAGGAAACCACGGCCATACTTGGCCACCAACAAGATGACGGCCAGCACGAAGAAAGCAATGCCCATGTTATCGAGCGCGCCATAGCCAGGGTTGGCAATCATGGGCACGGGACCGGCTGGCGCGGGCAAACCGGCCGCCGTGGCGGCAGCGGCCATCTTGACGAAGGCAGGATCGGCAATCTGGGCCATGGCCGGCGGCCCGCCCATGGTCCAGTTCACGCCCACGCGCATCAGCGACACGCCGATCACGGCAATGATACTGCCCGTGACCACGGGCGGAAACAGGGCCAGCAGGCGACTGATGAAGGGAGCGATCAGCATGGACACGACGCCGGCGCCGATCACGGCGCCAAAGATGCCGGTGATGCCCAGGGCCGGATTGTTCGCCATGGCCAGCATGGGACTGACGGCGGCAAAGGTCACGCCCATCATCACGGGCAGGCGAATGCCGAAGTACTTGCCTATCCCCAGGGACTGGATCAGAGTGACGAGGCCGCAGCAGAAAAGATCGGCACTGATCAGCGCAGCCACCTGCTCGGGCGGCAGCTTGAGGGCGCGACCGACGATCAGCGGCACGGCGATAGCGCCCGCATACATGACGAGCACATGCTGCAAACCCAGGGTGAACAGCTTGCCGGCTGGCAGGATTTCATCGACGGGCGATGGCACGGCAGGCGTGGCGCCCGGCACGCTGCGGTGGATGGATTTCAGACGGGGAGTGGCCATTTACGCTCCATTTCCAGGGTTACCGCGGCCCGGATGGACGCAGATGAAAGGGAAAAGCAAGAGAGAAACGGAACGACAGGAACGCACTGGCGGTGGATGAAACATGCGAAGCTCCTTGGATGGGACGACCAAGGAATGCCATGCATGCATCGTGCCAGGTAAATTGTATACAGGAATTGTGCCGAAATAGCATCGCGGCTGTAAAAATCCGAGGTTGGACGCGCTGCAGTGCACTGTTTTCTGGCGCGCCGGCATGCGGCCGCACCAGAAGGCAGCATCGCAAGCGGCGTCCAGACCTGGCACGACGAAGCGGTATCAAGGTCTGGGACTCTGGGACTCTGGCATGGCGAGTGGCGCCAGGCGACGACCTCAGGGGATCACGCGCGGCGCAAGCAAGTTGCAAGCCAACTGCAAACAGCCGCAGACCAGCCGTAGAGCAGCCGCCGACGTCGTTGCGCAACAATCGACGCTAGCTGCCGGCACAGCCATCCATCAGCGCTTCCAGCTGCCGCACATAGGCCGCGCGCAAGTGTTCACGCGCCAGCAAGGCTTGCACTTGTTCAAAAATGCCATGCTGCGGCACGGTTGGCAAGACGGGTGCCGCAGGACGAACGGCGATACAGGGCACGCCGATGGGCAGCCTTTCCGCCGCAGCTTCCAGCTTTGCCCCACCTGCCGCGCAGCCACCCAGCAGCCCAGCAAGCACGCAGACCAATACACAGACCCATGAACAGGTCAGTGAATGGGATAGTGAGCAGGTCAGTGAGCAGGCTGATGAGCAAGCCCGTGCGCCAGCCCGTAAACCAGCCTGCAAGTAGCCCCGGACACGCAGCAGCGCTGGCGCACTCGTCATTGCCTCCCTCATGGCGTCCCGCCAGCGGGTCTTCCAGCCATTTCACTGGCGATCAGCACCTCGGCCGCCTGACAAGCGTCATCATCCGGCTGCAGCGCCAGGATGCGCGCCGCTGCCGCCTGGGCGTCTGCCTGCCCGGCCTGCGCATTGTCCAACGCCTGCCGGGCCCGTGTCGACCGTCGTACTCCCTCCTCCCGCATCGCATTCAGGGCCTGGGTCTGGCGCCGCAACACAGCTTGCATCTCCAGCACCTGTGCCGCGCATGCGGTACGGCCAGCCTCATGCCCCCAGCGCTGGGCGCAAAACACGGCGGCCCCCAGCAACAGCAGCATGGCCAGCACAAGCAAGGGCGGCTTCATGCCAGCACCTTGCGTGCTGCTGCATACAAAGCCAGGCGCTCGGCCAGGCCGTTCACGCCACCGTTGATGCGGCGCGTAACGCGCTCCTGGTCGCCCGCGTCGGTCAGCCGGTTCAAGCCGCGCGATTGCCAGAACCAGCCCGCCGAGCGGCAAGCGGCAGTCGTTTGCTCCAGCAACTGCGGCGCCGCCAGCAAGTCCAGGCCCAGCGCCACGCCGCACGCGGCATAGTTGGCGCGCCCCGTCACCTGCAGCAAACCGCGTCCCTTGAAGCGCACGCCATCACCAGCAATCACATTGCCCAAGTCCGCCCGCCCCTCATAGGCCGCGCCGCTGGCCAGTTCGCGCACATAGCGCAACTGTCCCGATTCGTGGCCCACCTGCGCCAGGAACGACGCCTGGCGCTGCGGCGTATCAATGCTGAACTCGGCCATCGCCGCATTCAAAGGTGCCAGGAACAGCGTAGCGCGGCGGCCGGCCAATGGCATGATCTGCATCAATTGGGCGCCTGTCACAGCATGCCCCGCACATCCTTGACGGCAGCGGCCGCATCAGCCGCGAGTTCGCCGATATCCTTGCCGCGCCGCTTGTCGAACCAGCGCACGCAGGCGCCCAGTACCCACCAGGCGGGCAAGCCGGCCGCCACCATCAGCGGCGCGGCGATGAATAAAAAACCCGTGGCCGGATCGCCGCCATACAAGCCCGCCACGGTCTTCGCGCTGTCGAACAGGCTGGGCCACCACGACAGCACGGCGGCCACGAGCACGGGACCGAGAAAGGTGGAAATGATGATGCTGGAACAAAAACGAATAAATGCCTCCTTGGTGGACTGGGGCCACATGAACATGAAGCCCAGCGACGTGGCAGCGGCGCCGGCCAGCACGGGCACGCCAAACAGTTTGATCAATGCGCCGCCGGCGGCGGTGGTTTCGAGGGCCATGGTTGCCTTTCAGGTGGTGGAAATGAAAAAACCCGCCGAAGCGGGTTCAAAGTGGACGACTGTTTTTCTACACGGCCTTGACCATCACGTAGGCCCTGCCATCCGGCTCGATCGAGATCACGCGGCCGACGGCATGCAGGTACTGCTTCATGCTGAGATCGTCCTCATGCACGGCGATGCCCTTGATGCCGGTGCCGTTCTGCACCGGCACGATGTAGTCGCCCGGCAGGGCGCCAAGCACGTTGACCGGTACGCGGCCTGCGATGGCGATGCGGTCGACCTTCTGACGCTCGGCTTCCAGCGCCGCGTCGAAGGCGGCCATGGCTTCGGCGTCCTGCTGCACGGCGATGTTATGGGCGGCCAGTGCGGCGGTGTAGGTGGCCTGCTTTTCCGCCCATTCGTCATCGGTGTCGCCGGGTTCCGTTATCACGTCTTCGAATTCCGGTGGGTTGATACCGGGCACGGGCTGCTGCATGAGCAGGTCTTCGCGGCGCCGGGGTTGGGTCGGCGCCGGCCCAGCCTGGGGAGATGGTCGCTGCCCTATGTCATTCGCCCAGGAATCACCACCGACAAACGAGGGCGCCGTCGATTTGATCGAGAACATGACAGCATCGGACCATTGGTCGGTGACTTTATTGTCGGCTGTAATACCGACTATTTGGCCGGGGGAGACGACACCGCAGACCGGGCTTTTGAAAATGTATTCGGCATAATCATTGCCAGACGTATTGACTGTACCTCCGGCTGATACGCTACGACCTGTAGTGGAGTTCTTGCCTACATATAGTACCGCTACCGGTGCCGACCAACTTCCTACCCCTTCAGAGGCTAAAATACTTACACTTGGCGCGGGGGCGTTATCAACGCCAAAATATATAATCTCTGCTCCTTGCCCTGTCCCACGGCAGATGTTATGTCGCAGTAGAGAAGGGTCGCTACTTCCTGCCTTGAGCAAAGGAACATAAACCGTGCCATTGCCAGTAATGGAAAACAGTGTTGGGGTGAAGTTCCCCGAACCCACATCACGAGCCTTAAGCGCCAGTTTGTATCCCAATGCGAATGGGCTGGCATTTTCACCTACGGATACCACAGCATTGAAGAAGCCGGCGTATGAGATACCCGTATTGCCGGATACACCAATACGAAGGGCTTCTGCCTCTTGTTTAGCTGCCATTGAGTGCGCTTTTGGCGCGCCTGCAAGGTACGACACTGAAGACGTGTTACCGTCTTGCGCACGCACTTCGACAATGCTGTCAAAGCTCGTACCTTGCAGAGTGGTTGGGGCGTTACCCATACCACGCGAACGAGGGGAGCGATACAAAGGCTCCGATGGGCTTGCGGAACTATCCCATACTGGCGTGCCAGTCACTGTGTCCACCGCTACTGGGCTGGTATAGGTAGCGATCTGCATTCCCATCAATTGGAACGATGCCTGAGCAAAACCACCTGCCAAAAAGAACAGGTACACCGAGACTTTGCCATCTGATTCCAAGTACGCCAAGAATCGTACATTAAGCGGGATGAAGCGGCTGGACGACCATTCGACGTTCACACCTTCAACTGCCGTAGCGACACGACTGCCAATGATGATAGTCATTGCTGTCAAATCATAAGCGCCCCACCCCCCTACCATTGCATCAATACGCAGCGATGAGTACGTACTGGAAGCCGTAGGCTCCAAGGTTGCGATTTTATACAGACGCTGACCTTGACCACCTTGCAGGTAGTTGTATCCATACTTGTTCGCCATCCCTTCACCAATACTGATAGGGAATTGTGACTTAATTGGCGTTGCACTATCAATCCACGCGGCATCCATATAGCCATTCGGCCCACCAAGCGGCGACCGCCCCACGGCTGGCGCATACGACGCCACCACGGCGCCCCGTCCAGCCAGCTCGTTCAAGCGCTGGATCGTGTCCTTCTGTCCATAATAAAAAAAATCGCTCATTACAACTCCTCTATTTCAATGTTGGTGGCATAAGCCTGGAAAGATGGTGTCGTGATGGCGGCCAAATTGGCCAGACGGCCATACACTTGGTGCGCCTGCTCCAGTTCAACATCGTCGCTGTCGGGATACAGGCTGATGAAAAGCGGACCCGACAGGCCGTTGCCGCGTACGATGCGCCACAGTTCGGCACGGTCCAGCGGCGTCATGTGATCGAGCGCCAGCGACAGCTTGCGGTACATCACGCCGCGCTCCACCTTCTGTTCGCCAGCGCCATTGCGGTACTGGCTGCTGGTATCGATTGGCGTGATACCGGCGCCATACGACGCGTTCTGCTCGGGACTCCAGTAAGGGCCAGCCACCAGACGCGCGGCCTCGATATAGCCGGCAGGATTGTCGGGGTCGGCCAGGTCGATCACCAGCTTCCTGATGCTGTGCATCTGGAACCAGCAGCGGGCGTAGGTACCGCCGCCGTAACTGTAGGCATTCAAGCCCAGCGGCAATGCGCCCCAGTCCCACATGCCCAGCCGCGCATACTCGCATGCTGGCATGACGCCAGTATCGAATGCAGACGCAGTGTGGCCGGGCTCGATGTAGCCGCGCACGCGGATGGTCGCCCCTGGGGTCAAGTTGCAAAACGGCAGGGCCAAACCACCGACAATTTCCGGTGACGGCCAGGTTGCCGTGATGCTCAGCGCTGTGCCGATTGAGCGCAAGACCAGAGACTTTCCCTCGCGCTGCAGATTGGTCGGACCCAAGGTGCCGGCCTGGCTCGATGCCGTTAACATTGCACGGTCGGCGGCGTTGTCATAAATAATGCGTAGATTTTTCATTAGATTTTAACCAGCTTCCAAGTGATCTCAGTTGGGATAATGTAGCCATTGCCACTGACCGGGGTCCAGGTAAATCGAATGTATATCTGATTATCAATTGGCAGGAGGGAGGCACTAGCACTTTTGAGGCCATCACCAACAACAACAGACGCTTCGCAATAACCATTGCAGCCACCGTTCGGGCTCGATTTACCCTCTGAAATCGTCGCGGTGGCCAAAAAAGTGTCCGACGGAGCCTCATGCCATGCAATCTCGAATGCCTTTCCAGTATCGATGTAAACGGTAAAGGGGCGATATTCTTCACCAGTCCATCCAACTAGCCCTGGGGAAATGGACGTCTTTCCACGACGCACCAAATTCGGTGGTGACAGGAGTCTGCGGGCAAAAGTACCTTCGCCATCGGCGGTGATACTCACTGCTCCCGAGCCAGCATAGATAAACGGCATACTGCCCGTAGCGTTAAAATCGATAAACGTCGTATTATTTTTGTTTTGACCACGTCCGGCAATAATGGTGTCTGCCGTCAACTTCCCGGAAAAAGTACCAGAAGCACCAAGCAGTTCACCACGGAAAGTGCCACTATTCGCGTGCAAATTTCCATTTCGATCCAGGCACCATCCCGTCGTGCTGCCACTCCCATTCCAATTGCTGCTGTAAATATCACCGCCAATCTGTGCGTTTAAAATAGCAGCGTTCGCGATGTAGGTCGAAGAATTGGTCGGCGTGATCTGGCCGTAAAGATTGTCCCCGAATCCGGCTCCTGGGCCGTCCGCCCAGGCCGATGGAACCGTTTGCGCGGCAAGTGCCACGCCGAAATACCACAGGGAGATAAAGAGATAAGGTTCGACTCCGCCATCGCCCACAAGAACACAACGCACCGAGGCATAAGCGGCTCCGGTCGGGGCCGTAGCGAATAGTGTTGATCTGGGCCAACTGCCAAGGGCGCCTATTACGCCGACGTTGTCTATGGCATTTCCGGGTATCTCCGAGAGATAAGTACCGTCCATTTTGTAGAAAGCGATGTTGACGGCACCTTTGCAGCGATGTGAAGTCATATAGGCACTAAGCTCATAACGCGTGCCTGGAATCACTGGAAATTTCCGGAATTCCCCATCTTGCATTGGTGAGGCAATAGCATTGGAACCTGCTGAAACGGTCCCCATGCAGCAGATATAAATACCGCCTGCGCCGCCCGGCAAGTAGGGTGCGTAACTCGGTGCGAAAATGGTCGTGCCTGGTGAGTACGAATACAATAAACCGAAGCCGCCTACCGTGCCTGGATAGGGACCAGCGTTGCTGATCAGGTTACCCGCGCCTATGCCCGCATCCAGGTAGTTCGCCGTCAAGGGCATGCCGGCGCTGAGAATAACCTTGCCGTCGCGATCCTTTATTGCCAATCCGCGCGCATCGATTTTCTCAGCCGTGACGGAGTCTGCTGCCAGCGCCTTTGTTGCCACTGTTCCAGGTACAAGCAGGTTTCCATTTAACACAGTTCCCAGTTCCAGCCATCCACCATCGACAAAGAATTTCGTCATCACATACGTCGCGTCATACAAGGTCACCACGTCGCGGTTGACCGGTGCACCGTAGCCAGCTCGCCCCAGCTCATACACGGCCGACGCATCCGACCAGGCCGAGTAACCAGGCGCCGTCACCGTCACCGTGCCGCGCTGGCCGGTGGCGCCATCAGCGGCCAGGCGCGCAGCGGCCGCCCATTCGCCTGGGGCGATGTCATCGGTCGCCGCGCGTGACGCAGCCGTGGCGCCGGACATGAACAGATAGGCGCCGCCCGCCGACGGCACCTGGGTAGACCAGCCGTTGTTCAACCCCGTCAGTTTGCCCGTGGCAAACGTAAACGTGCATGCGGCCGTCGGCAGCGCGGGCGCTATGTTGGTTGCGCCCCGCTGGTAGATACGCACGGGCGCCACGTTCAAGCCGTCGGTGCCGTCCTTGGCCAGCTGCACCGCAGCCGACCATTCATTGGCGGCGATATTGTCCGTGGCATTGCGCGAGCTGGCGGCCGCCACGCGCACATACAGCGGCGCCGTGCCAGCCGGGATATTCTTCGACCAGCCATTGGCCAGGTCATTGCCGGCAGGTGTCGTGATTGCCGCCGTGGAAAAGGCGTAGATCACGTCGCCCGGAGAATCACCAGGTGCCGCAGCGGCGCGCTTGTAGGCGAAGGCCTGGCCCGTGTTCAATCCGGCCAGGCCCGTCTCGCCGGCGGCGCCGTCGAAGACCTTGCTGACCATGTAGTTGGCGAGGTAATCGACGCCAAATTCACGGATGCGTGCCTGCACCAGGGCAGTATCGGTAGTCATGCTGGCAAAATCGACCGTGGCCACGTTGCCGTTCACCCGCAACGCCGTGCCGGCGGATACGGAAAACACGATATCGCCCACCACATTGACCGGCTTGGCGGTGATGGCTATCGAGCCGGGCGCGCCCTCACCCGCACTATTGACGCGAAATACGGGCGTGCTGGCGGACATCAGGAGCGTCTTGCCATCGGCCGTCGTGCTGAAGCGCTCCGCCGTCGCCTGCAGCAGCGAATCGCGTTCTCCCACAATCGCGCTCATACGAGCACCCCCACCGTCACTCTGCCCGTCAGCCAGAAACGCGACAGCAGTACCACCACGCCCGGCACGCCATCCTGCAAGCCAAAGCGTTCAGCGCGCAGTTGTACGGGCTGTCCCAGTTCCAGCATCATCATCTCGGGTTCTCCATCGAATTCGTAAATGGTGCGCGGTACCTTGCTCAAGGCCAGGCGCCGCTGCGCTTCCGCGCGGGCATCGGCCCGCGTCTTCAGGCACGTATCGATCTGCACCGGGTCGTCGCTCAAGCGGTAACGCGTGCGCACCGCCGCGTCGACCACCGTCTCCGTCAGCCATTCGGTGGCATACAAATCTGCATGCGCGGGCGGTATGCTGGTCGTCAGGCCAGCCTGCGGCGTCCAGTTCCGGTCAAAACCGATCTTCACGGCGGCCGTCACCGGCAGGCGCTGCGCGGGACGCAGCGAGCGTTCGCGCATCTGCTCCGGACCGATCGCCACCGGCACGCCGGCGGCCGGCAGCGCGATCTGCACCAGGCGCAGCTGGCCCGTGCGCGACATGATCGCCTGGGCGCCCACGCTGGCCGCCAGTTGCTGGATGGCCTGCGCCTGGTTCGTGCGGTCCGCAACATACAGCCCCACCGGCTGCGGGTGGGACGCGTCGAAGGCGGCCAGGTTGTCCAGGTCCAGGTCCGCCAGGACAAAACGGTCGGCCGCCTTGCCGTAGGCCGTGGCGATACGCTGCACCAGCGGCGCGATGCGCGGCGCATAGCCGCCGCCCTTGTCGCCCTGTACGCTGGCCGTGATCGTGGTGGAAAACGGATCGGTAGTCAGGTTGAAGCGGCCCGCCTGGTCATTCAAGGCCACGGCAATCGGCTTGCCGTTGGTGCGCACTTCAAACGTCGATTCGACCGCGCCGAGAAAACCGTATTCCAGCGTGGCGGGATTGGTCAGCAAGGGCGTCACGTTGTGGCACTCGCCAAACGGTATGGGCAGGATGGCGTCCTTGTTCGGCGTCGTGCCACCCAGCTTGGCCTCGGAGATCGGCGTATTCAGGCGCTGCAGCTTGTCGCGCAGTACCAGGTTGACCGACTCGCGCCCCGCACTGGCCATGTCGGCGATGATGCCGTCGAAGACCAGCTGGAAGTCGGCGCGCGGCCAGGACGGATCACCGGCCCAGGCCTTGATCGGCCGGTTCATCCAGACGTCGTCCAGCCAGCCATCGAGCGCGCCATCGGCGTTATCGAGTTCGATATCGCCGCCCGACAGCCCCGCCTCGCCGGACAGGCTGACCTGTTCCGTGAAGGCCAGACCGCCCTTGGCCAGCGGCTGGTACGCGGTATTCGCTGGCACTTCGCGCGGCCCGGTGACGTAGGGCCGGGAGGCGATATACCGCGTCACCTCGCTGCCGTCCACGTTCACTTGCGCCTCGATCAGCACCATGCGGATGGCCGACGGGCTTTGCAGCCAATCCTGAAATTGCGCATCGGTCATGCGTACTCTCCTTTCACTGCATTGGCCCAGGCGGATGCCCGGGACGATTTATCCACGCCATCGACCACCGTCCTGGCGGCGCTGGCATTCGATTCAAAGGTGGCCTGGATGGTGGCGCCCGTCTGCGCCCGCTGGTCGGCACGCAAACCTTCCAGCTCCACGCGCATGGCCTGGTTGTCTTCGCGCAGGCCGCGGATTTCGGCCACCAGTACATCGGAGCCGACGTTCGCCGCCGACGAGTAGCGCACGGGGTCGAACACTGCCGGTGCTTCCACCGCAGACTCTCCGAAAGAGGCGGCGACAGACATGCCGGCAGCAGGCGCAAAGCGCATGCCACCCGTGATATCGGTCTGCCCGCCTGCCCGCAACGCAGCACCCAGCGCATCGACCGCCTGCTCGATACCAACCGCCGTCTTGTTCAGGTTGATCAACTGCCCCACTTGCGTATCGAGTGCCGTCAGCTGCTTCTGCGCATCGTTCAACTGTGTGCCCGTGATCGCCGCCAGTGCCGCCAGCTCGGACTGGACCCTGGCCGCATCGGCGGCATAGCTCGCGCTTGCAGCGTTCACGACCTGACTGGCCGTCAGATATGCCGTGGCAGTTCCTGTCAGCGCCGACTGGGCCGCCGCATCGCCCGTCTTCGCCTTGGCCAGCGTCTCTTCATACTGACGCTGCGCCTCTGCCATCTTCTGCATCGGCGTCAAGGTCGACAGGTTGCCCAGCAACAGAGAATCCTTGAAGGTGCGGATGCCGTCGCCAAACGATTTCAGGCGATCGATGGTGGACTTGAGGGCCGAAGACTCCGTTTCATAGGCACTGGCAATGTCCTGCCGCGCCTGCAACTGGTCATACAAGGCCAGGTTGGTGGCATCGACCGCAGTACGCTCCTTGGCACGCAATTGCGCCGAAGTCATCGTCATCTGGTCGAGCTTTTCCTGGATGCCCTTGCGCTCGTCGGCAATGCCCTGCTCCGATTTGGTCAAGTCTTCCGTCGCCGCATGCGTCTTCGCAAACGCATCGGCCAATGCCATCAGGCCCGCATACTGGTCGGCCCCCGTCTTGGTGGCCAATGCGCCAGAATTGACCAGTTGCAATACCGTATCCTTGAACTGCGCGCGCGTGGTCACGCTCGCATAGCCCAGGGCCGCCATCTGTTGCGTCACGTGTTTTTGCACGGGCGCCAGGCGCTCGGCTTCGGTCAGGTAGTTTTCGGCAAAGAATGCAGTCCGATTGCCCAGTGCTTCAACGCCACCGGCAGCCTTGACCAACTGTTCGCGTGCCGCCAGGGACGCCACGCCAACGGCGCCGAATGCCTGCTGCGAGGTGCTGCCCAGGGTAGCCAGCATGGCATCGACGACCGCGTAGTTGCCCGCCAGGCGCTGCAGCGCAGCGCTGGCCGATTCGCCCTTCTGGCTCAGTTGCGACAGCGATGGCACCAGTTCCTTTGACATCGCATCGCCGACGCCGGTAAAGAAATCGGCAATGGCTTTCTGGTTCGCGGCGTCATCCTTGGTCATGACGATATTGAGCGACTGCGTGCGCGTGGCCAGGCTATCCGTGTTGACGCCCAAGGTGCTGGCGAAAGCGCCCGTCACCGCCTTCATCTGCGCATACGTATCGCCAAGCGAGGCCGCCAGCTCGGCATCGACTTCAGAGCGGTCGGTACCTTTCTTATTCTTGCGGAAAAGGCCGCCCTTCTGGGTCCAGTTCGAATAACTCTCACCCGTAAAGCCATCGGCACCGAGGTTGCCCGAAATACCGGCACTGCTGACCTTTTTCTCGCCCATGCCGAACAAGCGGTTCGCCGCGCCGCCCAGCAGGCCGCCCACCAGCGCGCCCATAGCCGTACCCACCAAGGGAAAGACGACGGTTCCCAGTGCTGCGCCAACGGCCGTACCGGCATTGACCACACCATTGCGGCCATATTCGCCCGAAATCATCTTGCCGCCATACACGCCGCCCATGACGCCGGCGGCGACGCTTGCCGCCGCGCCCACACCGGTGGCGAGAGACCCATTGGCACTGACAAACGGAGAATAAGAATTACCTTGCAGCATGTTGATACCGCGCTGCACGCCATCGGCCACCGAGTTGCCAATACCGGAAAGTCCGCTGGACAGCGAATCGTAGATGCCCTTCGCCGAACTCAGGAGCGACTGGATGCCCCCGCCGTTGGCCAGACTGCCCTGCGCTTGCGCCGCGCCCGGATTCAGGAACGAGGCAAAGCCGGCCGCGATGGGCGACATGATCGGTTGCAGCACGAGGTTGTTGAACATGCTCTTCAACTTGTCCCTGAACATGGTCGCCAGGTTCTTGCCGCCTTCAAAGCCGTTCATGAACGCGTCAGTCAGTGACTTTTCGATATCCTTGGCGCTGGCAGCCCAGTCATCGGAGGCCTTCTTGGCCGCAGCGGCAGACGCCTCCTTGGCGGCCAGTTCTTCCGTCGCCGTCATGCTGCGCTGCTTGGCATCGATCAATGCATTCAAATACTCGATCTGGGCCGCATTTTCCTTGCCCACCGCCAGCGCGGCGCGCTGCTCCTTCAGCAGCGCCATTTCATTCTGCGCGATGGCGGTCTTGCTCATGCCATACACCGCCACCAGCTTTTCGCCAGCCTCGGCTTCCTTGACGGCATCGGCGACGGCCTGCGTCCGTGTATCGGACAGCGCTTTCGCGTCTGCCAGCGCCTGCTCGGTCACAGCCTTGGCTTGCTTGCCCACCTCGATCTCATCGACGCGGGCCTGAAGCACCTTACGCGCAACCTCGAATCCCGCCTGCTCCGACGCAGTCAGTTTTTTCGTCTGACTCTCACGGAGTTCCTTCAACTGAAAATCGAACTTTTGCGCCTCGTTCATCTCAGCATAACCGGCAGCTTCGCGCTTCAGGTCGAGGGCCTTGCCGTGCATCTCTTTCATCATGGATTCGAAAGGCGTGGGCGGAGCGGGAAGCGCCGGCATGCCTGTAGCGGGCCCGTTCTTCGGTTTGCCGGGCGCTTCTTGCTGCTCAAGCTGCTTGAGCTTGCCGTGCACCATATCCAGTTCGCCCTGCAGCCTTGCCAGGTTGCTGTCCACCCCGGCCTTGTCCAGGGACTGGTATTTTCCCGTGCGATTGCGCACGGCATCCATTTCCGTCGAAATCTCCAGCATGCGTTCGCCAGCCGGGGTATTCAGTCCTTTCTCCGACACGCCCAGCTTTGCCAGCTCATTGCGCTTTGCGAGCTGGACCATCTGCTTGTCGAGTTCAGCAACGATTTCCTTGGTACTCTTGCGCATGGGCTCTACGGCTTTCTCCGCATTGTCTTTCGACGAACTCCCCCACATATTCCAGGCAGTAACACCTAACCCTACGACAGTCACCAGCAAACCGATATAACCGCCCATGAATGCCAAGGCGCCCTTCAGCACTCCTGCAGCCACCGATGCGGCGCGCGTTGCGGTCGTTTGCGCCACCAATGCAGCGGCATGGGCTTCGGCGGCAACTGCAGCACGGGCCTGGGCCGGGATCAGGCCATTCGTGGTCAGCGCCAGCGCCACGTCGGCCTGGCTGGCGCGTATCGTCGCTTGTAATTCAGCAACACGTGCGGTCGCCAGTGCAGAGGTGGCGGCGGTCGCCGTCACGTCGGCATTCGCCGCCGCCAGGGTGGATGCCAGCAAGGCCCGGTTGGCCGTGACCTTGCTATACGTAGCCACGACGACGCCGGCAGCCCAGGAACCAAATTTCGCGGTGGTCAGCGTTTCGAGCACGCCAACGACCAGGGTCAGGTTATTCGACAGAAATTCGAGGCCGCTCGTCATCAGGCGCACGGCGCCGGTCGACTCCGCCTGTCTCGCCGTGAACTCCATCACGTTGTTGCTCAAGACGGTAAAGCTGCCACCGATGGTTTCGAACTGCACAGCTTCCTTGCGCAACTCGCCCAGCGCATTTGGCAGCGCGACGGCCATCACGTCGGCAGTGATCAATCCTGCGCCGGCAAGCCCGGCGAGCGCTTCTTTCGACACGCCCAGGCCGGCGGCCATGGCCGCCATGACTTCGGGCGCAGCCTGGCTGATATCGTTAAATTGCTGGCTGCTCAGGGCGCCATCGGCGAAGGCGTCGGACAGCCCCTTGAAGGCGGTGGCGGAATCTGCCGCCGAGGCGCCGCTGATCTTGACGCCAAGATTGAGCGCCTCGGTGATGCCGGCCACTTCGGCCTGGCTGATGCCCAGTTTCTTGGTCGCATCGTTCATTTGGGCATACAACCCTGCCGTGGCGGCAAGGTCTGTCTGCCCCGAGGCGGCAATGCGCTTGACATTGTCGTACGCCTCGCCATATTCCTGCGTCGAACTGGTCGACATGCGCAGTTGCGCTGTCAGTTTCGTATATTCATCAGACAGTTTGACGATCTGGCCAATATTGTTGGAAATACCCAGGTTGGAGAGTATCTCCGTGTATTTTTTCGTGACATCTTCGAGTTTGAAAGTCGACTTGGCAGCCCGCTCGCTGGCCTCGCGCATGCGTTCCAGGTCATCTGCCGCGATGCGCACATTGAGCGTATCGATGCGTATCTGCAATGTTTCAATTTCAACGGTCATAATTTACCCATAAAAAAAGCCACCGCAAAGGTGACCGTGTAATCGAGGCCACCTTCACGACGGCTGTTGTGTTTTCCGTGTCACCTCTGCTGTAAAAATCAGGGCAAAACCAGGGCTAAGGCGAACTGTTTTGATGGGAGATATAGGCTGCGTCGAGCTGATCGACCAGCTCCTCTTCCCAAACCGCCAGACGGATACGATGCCGCAGTTGCCATGCCAGGATATCCAGGCTGCTCAAGGGATTGACCGCCATGCCGTTTTGCCGCTTGCGGCTCATCTGCACGAAAAACTGCCACACATGCGCCAGTTCAAACGGCAGTTGCGCGCGAACGGGAGCCTGCGGCTCCCGGTAGAGTGGATGGCGCTTGGCGGCATCCAGGTGCTCGCCTTTCGCATTGCCATCAGCCGCCTTTGCCGAACGCTCAAACTGTTCCTCGGCAAAGAGCAGCAAGGCGGCGGCTAGACCGTCAAAAAATTGCCGTCCGCCTCGAGTGCGGCCAGCACTTTTTCCTGCCAGGACGGCATTTTTTCAAAAATCGCCTTCAGCAAAGCCGGGGAAGGCTGTACCGGGACGCCCTTGTCGACGAAACCAGGCATGCCCACCACCACCGCGATGGCGATCTTCATGTTGCGGTTTTCCGCCAGGTCATACAGTTCCGCGGCGCCTTCGTCGGTCTTCGCGTCGATTTGCTTGCTTTTTCGCACCGAGCGCTTGATCGCCACCACCGACGTTTCGCGAATCACGGCACGGTACTGGTCGGAATTTTTGCTGACGATTTCAAAGCCCGCCTTGTGTGCGCCGTCTTCGTCAAACAACACTGACACCAGGTGCACCTGATCCACCGATTTGTTGCCATCATTCAACAGGGAAATATCAAAACCAGCCGAGGCGATCATTTGTGCGTTGTTCATATGTATTTTCTTTCTTGATTGAGGTAAAAGTAAAAAGGCCGCCATCAAGGCGGCCCCGGGTCAAGCGTCAGCTGCTTACAGCGCGCTGTCCTGGATGGTCAGGGTGGTCGCTTCGTGCTGCGCGTCCGCGCCCTTGTAGCGCAGGACGTCGAAGGCGCAGGTGACGATCTTGTTTTTCTCGCCGTCGTCGATCTTGGCCGAGGTGATCTTGATGCGGCCCATGGCCAGCGCCAGCACGTCGGCGGTCGGCGCCGTGCCCGACGCCATGGCGTAGGCCAGCGGGATTTCCGTCTCGGACTTGAAGTAGTCGAGGTAGGTGGCGTCCTGCAGCAGCACCGTGAACTGGCCCGAGCCCATCACCTTGCCGCGCGAGGCGGCCGTGGCGTACTTCGAGCCGATCACCGGGTCGACCTTGACCTGGCCATCCAGCGAAACGGACATGCCGGTGCAGATCTGCGACGGGATGCCGTTCACCGACAGCATGGCCGTGGCGCCCGAAAACTTGCCGGAGCCAGGTGCGGCCAGCGGCGCGGGGAAGTACGGCACGGCCGTGGTCGGGCCTTCCGCCTTGCCCATCAGGGTGAAGTCCAGGCTGGTGATGCCGTTCGGCTGCACGGCGATATCCATCTTGCTGACCAGCTGGTCGACGAAGCTGCGGTGCACGCCGATCTTCGGGTCCTGCACTTCGGCCGTGAACCAGTCGGTGGTATGGCCTGTCAACGGGGTGAAGCTGCGCTTGCCCACGGCCGCCACGCCGACCGAGTCGCCGGCCGCCTTGACGATCATGGCCGAGCCGTCCATGAACTGGCCATTCAGGTTGGTGGCCGTCACCGACGTGACGAAGAAATTCTTCGCGTTGTTGGCGGCCGCCGGCACCGTCATGCCGGTGATGCGCACCACGCTGCCGGCGCGGAAGCCTTCGCTCAGCCAGGAACCGGCACTGCGCGTCAGGCCGGAGGCTGCCGCGGCGATGGTGGTTTGTGCGGCAGCCACGCCGCCTGCCGTGAAGTCGCGGCGCAGCAGCGCCGCCATCAACGGCGCATACGTGCCGCACGCCGCTTCGGCCTTGATGGCGCCCGTGGTGCGGAAATTGCCCAGGCGGGTATCGCCCTGCTGCTGGCTGGCGTCGATTTCGGCGCTCGCGTATTTGTCCGCTTCCGTGTCGAAAGTGGCTGTGACGCGGGGATAAATCTGGCCGCCGCCGGCGGCGGCCTTGCTGCCTTCGGCGCTTTGTTTGCTGATAACGATCAAGCTGTCGATGCCGTTTGCTGTCGATGCCATAGTTGTAAAACCTTTCGTGAGATAAAAAAAGACCGCCAGAGGCGGTCTTGGGGAAGGAACTGCGAATAATCAGGAAGACAAAAACCCGCGCGCGGTGAGGCGGCGGGCTGGCGTCCGGATGGCGCGGGGCCATGCCGGACGGAAGGTGGACGAAGGGGCCATGAAGGCCGTTCGCTGCGCTGAGTTCCCCTATCGGTGTCGCGCCTTGGGCGCGTCTATTACGAGTGGAGAAGCATGTGGTGTACTGCGGTGCTGCCGGTGTTGCTGTTGCTGCGTGATCGAGACTCTATTGTAGGGGCGTTTTTTCCAGTGCCAGGCATATTGCAGAAAATTTGTCAGTGGCCGAGGCGGCGCATGGCGCGGGCGCCGTGCGACTGGAAGATGCCTTCCAGTTCGCTGACCATATCCTTGATGCGTTCGAGCTCGAAGCCGCCGGAGCAGCTGATGGCCGCTTCGCCGGCGCCGTGGCAAGCCTTGCAGACGACAGGCGCGCCGGCCTGCATGGCAGCGACGACGCCCGTGCCGTGGCAGACCTTGCATTTGCTGTCGAGCCAATGCGCGAGCGACGCTTCGGCAACGCGGCGGTACAAGGTATTGGCCGCCTGCGCATCCCAGGCCGTCTGCGCCTTGACCCAGCGCCGCGCACGGCCCTTCTGCGTCACGGCAGCCGTCCAGGCGCGCAGCAACTGCGCCAGGTTGCCCGCATTGCCTTCGAACAGGCGGCTGACGGTGCCGTCCGCATACTTGACGCGGCACAGCAAGGCACCCATGTCGCCGGCCAGCGCGGCCGCCGCGATAACATCCAGGTCGTGGTGGACGGCATCGTCGCGCAAGTTCTGCGACGACAGCGATGCGATGAATTTTTCTGCAAACCCCATGATTTCTCCTCGTTGATACTAATCGTTATTCTGTGCCGGGCCAAACAGCGCCGCCACCAGCGGATCGCGGTGCGCCGTGCCGCGTGCCCAGCTGGCCGTGCGGCGCACTTGCGGCGGCAGTTCGGCCCAGCCATCGACCTCGTCATCCTGCTCGCCCAGCGCGTACAGGGCAGGCCGCTGGCGTCCCGGTTCCGTGCAATGGCGCTGCGCCAGGTGGATCTGTCCCATGCCGCACATGTGGCGCAAATAGCGGCTCATGGTGCCCGCATCGAGTCCCAGCAAGGCGGACAATTGCGCCGCGCTGGCCTGGCCCTGCTCGCGAATGTACTGCGCGATGCGGGCGATATGCAGCTGCGACTTCTTGCTGCGTCCCTGTAACTGGCGCCCCTGCCGCGGCGCCACCCTGCTTTCAACCAACTGACTGCTGTTCAACATCTGCCTGACCTCCCGTGGTGTCGCCAACCGGCAGACGCTGTAGTGCGTTTGCGACAGGCAACGAGTGGACTTTATCAATCGCTAATGTTAAAGTCAAGCATTTGGTAATTTATCAAACGGTAAATTTCAGGTTTAATGTGGAGATGAATATGTATCAATACAGACGCGACCGCCTGCTGGCCCTGATCCGCGAGCACTACGACAACACGCGCAAGAAAATTTCCGACGTCAGCGGCTGGAGCGAGGCACGCATCTCGCAAATCCTCTCGCCCACCTACCGTGAGGGCCGCGCCTTCAGCGAAAAGATCGCGCGCAAGCTGGAAGCGGACCTGCAGTTGGACAGCATGTACTTCGACCAGGGTGCGGCACCGGACCAGGTGACCATGGCCGCGCGCGCGCTGGCAGGCGTGCAGGCCGTGGTGGTGGAAGATGGCGAGGATGAACGCTTCTACCCGATCCGCAAGGTGAAACTGCGCCTGTCGGCAGGCATCACGGGCTTTGCCATCGAACCGGAAACGCACGACGGCAGCACCATCAGCGTGCCGCGCAGCTGGGTCGAGCGCAATGGCTACCATCCTGAAAAACTGGTGGCGATCAAGGTCAAGGGCGAGAGCATGGAGCCGGCCCTGTACGAGGATGACGTGGTGATCATCAACACGGCCGACAACCGGCCAGCCGACGGCATTGTGTTTGCCATCAATTATGAAGGCGAGCCGGTGGTCAAGCGCATGGCGCGCGATATCGGCGAATGGTGGCTGACGTCGGACAACCCCGACCAGCGCAAATACCATCGCAAGCTGTGCCGTGGCAATGAATGCCTGATCGTCGGCAGGGTCGTGCGCAAGGAAAGCGACCGCATTTGAACGCGAAGTTTATCGATTGATAAACTTCGCTTGCTTCCTGGCGCTTACGCCAGCGCCGCCTGGATCTGCTGCAGCGATGCCGGGTCGTCCATCGACGTCAGGTCGCCCGGGCTGCGCCCTTCGCAGATGGCCTGGATCGAACGGCGCAGCAGCTTGCCCGAGCGCGTCTTCGGCAGCTGCGACACGAACAGCACGCGCGCAGGCCGCGCCACGGCGCCCAGCTGGCGGTCGACGACGGCCATCACTTCGCGCTCCAGCACCGCTTTCGCTTCGACGCTGTCGAAACCGCGCGGATCCTTCAGGATCACGAAAGCCATCGCCACCTGGCCTTTGAGCTTGTCTTCCACGCCCACCACCGCCACTTCCGACACGTTCGGGTGGCTGGTGATGCTTTCCTCGATTTCGCGCGTGCCCAGGCGATGGCCGGCCACGTTGATCACGTCATCGGTGCGGCCCAGAATAAAATAATAGCCATCCGCATCGCGCAGGCCCCAGTCGAAGGTGGAATACACTTGCCGGCCGCTGAAGGTGGACCAGTAGGTGTCGACGAAGCGCTCGTCATCACCGTAGACTGTCTGCATGCAGCCCGGCGGCAGCGGGCCTTCCAGTACCAGCACGCCCTTCTCGTTGGCGGCGCACTCCTCGCCCGTCGCTTCGTTGAGCAGCTTGACCTGGTAGCCGTACATGGCCAGGCCGGGGCTGCCCAGGCGCGTCGGGGTATCGGCCACGCCTTTCGCCACCGAGAGAATCGGCCAGCCCGTCTCCGTCTGCCAGTAGTTGTCGATGATGTCCACTTTCAGTTCATCGGCGATCCACTGCGAGGTGGTTTCGTCGAGCGGCTCGCCCGCCAAGTACAGCGCCTTCAGGGAAGACAGGTCATATTTGCGCATCAGTTCCACCGGGTGCTTGCGCAGCACGCGGATGGCCGTCGGCGCCGAGAACATGCGCGTGACCCTGTATTTTTCAACGATGCTCCACCAGATGCCGGCATCGGGACAGATGGGCAAGCCTTCGTACAGGATGGTGGCCATGCCGGCGATCAGCGGACCATACACGATGTAGGAATGGCCCACCACCCAGCCGATATCCGAGGTAGCAAAGAAGGTTTCACCGGGCTTGCCGCAGAAGTTGTACTGCATCGACGATGCCAGCGCTACCGCGTAGCCGCCCACGTCGCGCTGCACGCCCTTCGGTTTGCCCGTCGTGCCCGAGGTGTACAGCACATACGACGGCTCGTTCGATTCGAGCCAGGCGACGGGCACCTGCGCGTCCATGTGCTGCTCGCGCAGAGCCGCGTAATCGACGTCGCGGCCGGGCGTCAGTTCCATCGGCACGAGATGCCGGTCGACCAGCAGCACCTGACGCGGCTTGTGCGCGGCGATGCGGATGGCTTCGTCGAGCAGCGGCTTGTAGGCTATCGCCTTGCCATTGCGCGAGCCGGCATCGGCGGAGAACACCAGCTTGGGCTGCGCATCGTCGATGCGGCTGGCCAGGCTGTTGGCGGCAAAGCCGCCGAACACCACGGAATGCACGGCGCCGATACGCGCGCAAGCGAGCATGGCGAACGCCGCCTCGGCGATCATCGGCATGTAGATCAATACGCGGTCGCCCTTGCCCACGCCCAGCGCCAGCAGGATGGCGGCGCAGCGCTCCACTTCGCGCTGCAGCTCGCGAAAGCTGTAGCTGCGCTCGGTATTGGTCTCGGTGGAAATGGCGATCAGCGCGGCGGCATCGCCCTGGCTTTCCACCCAGCGGTCAACGGCGTTGTGGCACAAATTGGTGGTACCGCCGACGAACCACTTGGCAAATGGCGGGCGGGAATAATCGAGCACTTGCGAAAACGGGGTGTTCCAGTCGATCCTGTCCGCTTCCTCGCGCCAGAAAGCGTCAGGTGTGTCGATCGAGCGTTGATAAAATGCTGCGAAATTCATGTCTCCTCCGGTAGTCGTGCAACCTTGTATCGGGCTTGGGCGAACTGGTCTGGCCGCCGCGCTTTTGTGTTCCACCTGTGTATCACCTGTATATCGTCTGCCTGCGCAGCTCTTTTTTATCTGTGGATGGGGGCATCCTCCAAAAATTTTTCAAACAGTTTTTTCGAGAACGCGAACATCTCCGGCTGCGCAGCCACGCAGGCGCGACGCTCGGCCGCAATCCTGTCGCGGTTCGCCGCCAAGGTGGCGCCGGTCAGCGGCATGCCAAACTGGCCGTCGTCCGGCGCGCTATCCTTTTGCGTCATGATGCGCTGCATGACGATGTCGCCCAGCGCCTTCTTGAAGTGTCCTGCTTCCCAGTACCACCGCGTGCTGGCGTGGCGCTGCTGTTGTGTGGGAATCGGCTCGCAGTTGTACGGACCAAAGCCACTGAAATCGGTCACCGTGATGCTGGCCGACGGGTTCATTTTTTTCACTGCCGCCACTTCCAGCACAACCTGCCGTTTCCACTCGTCGAACAGGGGCCACAGGCCTGCCCCTTCGAACAGGGTAAGCATCTGTGCGTGATACGGATAGATCACCAGTTTGACATCCGCCTGCGTGGCCGCCATCGCCAGCAAGAAGTCGTGCAGCAATTGAAAATCGCCGTCGGCAAAATCGGTCGTCGACATTTTGACAAATCGAGCGGCACTTTTCTGTGCCCGATGCTTGAACACCTTGTAATAGCCATCGCGGACCACTTGCGCGCCATAGTCCAGCGCGGGATTGAGGCCGCTCGGCGCCATGGTGAACGCCGTCCTGTCATGCTGTATGAGCGGAGTCTTCACGGCGTCCTTCACCGAGGCCAGAGAAAACAAGGTATCGAAACGCCAGAATCCGGCAACATGGCCGGACGGCGCCTCTGTACGCGCCGGCGGCGCGATGGCCGGCTTCAGAAAGTCGATGAACTCAAGTCCCACGATCACCGTCCCCGGCTTGATGCCTGCCTGCGACAGTTGCGCGAACTGGCTGATGGCCGTGGCCATTCCGGTGCCGGGAATCCCCATATTGTAGCCGGCACCATGCATTGCACCAAATGCAGCGGCACGTGGATCGAAGCCAATCTCCGCGCGCGAATTGCCCAGGATGATGAAGCGCGGCTGCAGGCGCAGCGCGTGTTCGTGCTTGATCTGGCTCTGGTAGCGTTGCAGGCCAGGCTTGACGGCGTTGAAATTGACGCGCCTGACCGCGCCATACAGATTGTAGGGGTCGACAATGTACACAAAGGCGCATATCAGGCATGCGCAGGACAGCATCACCAGCACCAGAATGGACAGATATCGGCCGTACGATGGTCTTGTCATTTCATCGATCCCCGTCAGAACTGGAAATACAGGAAATCGGCGGGCCGGTTCAGGGCCAGGATGCCCGCCAGCGCCAGCAGCGCGATGGCGGCCGCCCACGCAGGCGAGGCGCGCCACGTCAGCAGGCGCGCCATGTCCCGGCTTGCCGTTCCTGCAGTGCGCGCACGCCGGAAATCCAGCGCCGGTTCGCAGCGGCGCATGATTTGCTGCGTGTTCGGAAAGGCAAAGGCCAGCAGCGCGGCGACGGCTATCCACGCCCAGGTCTCGACGAAAAGACGTCCACCGCCCAGATAAAACGTCGTGCCTATCGTCTCCAGCAGATGCTGCAGCGACGGCACGCCGCTGGCCAGCACATCGGGCACGGCCACGCCATAGCTGCCCGCCATACCCTGCAGGATCGTCCATGACGTCGCCATGTCCGGGGCGCGGAAAAAGACCCACGCAACGCAGACGGCGGAAAAAGTGACGAGGGTGGCCACGGTTTTCCAGGCGCGACTATCGAGCGGCAGATGCAGCCGCCGCGCAGCCGCGCTCCAGGCCTTGTGGATGGCCAGGTAGGCGCCATGCAGCGCACCCCAGACGAGAAAATTCCATCCGGCGCCATGCCACAAGCCGCCCAGCACCATGGTGATCATGAGGTTCAGGTAGCGCCGCGCCGGCCCGCAGCGCTTGCCACCCAGCGGAATATACAGGTAATCGCGCAGGAAACGCGACAGCGTCATGTGCCAGCGGCGCCAGAATTGGGCGATATTGCGCGATTTATAGGGCGAATCGAAATTGAGCGGCAGGCGCACGCCAAACAGGCGCGACAAACCGATGGCCATGTCGGAATAGCCGGAAAAATCAAAGTACAGCTGGAAGGTGTACGCCAGCACCCCGCCCCAGGCGAGCAGCAGCGAAGGTTCGGCTGGGGCATCGAACAGCGGCGCCGCATACGGGCCGACATTGTCGGCAATTAACACTTTTTTTGCCAGGCCGATGAAAAAGATCGTGCTGCCGATAGCGATGTTCCGGGCCGAGAGCCTGAATATCCGCCTGTCGGCAAACTGCGGCATCATTTCCTTGTGATGCAATACAGGGCCGGCGATCAGGTGAGGGAAATAGGTAACGAACAGCAGATAATGGACAAAGCGGCTTTCCTGCGCCTTGCCCTGGTAGGTATCGACCAGGAAGGCGATCTGGGTAAACGTAAAGAACGAGATCCCGATAGGCAGCACCACGTGCAGGGCGGGCAGCGGTTGCGCCAGCAATTGCGCCAGGCTGGCCACAAAGAATCCCGCATACTTGTAATAGGCGAGCAGCCCCAGGTTGGCGGCAATGGCCACGATCAACAGGCCCTTGCGGTGGCGGATGCGTCCTGGCCCAAGCAGGGCGGCGCTGCCGTAATTGAAGAGGATGGAGCCGAGCAGCAGCGGCAGGTAGCGGTAATCCCACCAGCCATAGAAAAACAGCGAGGCGCAAGCCAGCCAGGCGGCGGCCCACAACTGGCTGCGCCGTCCCAGGATGAAAAATCCCGCCACCGTGATGGGCAGATACGCAAACAGGAAGACGTAGGAGTTAAATAGCATCAATTCACCCGTCGGGAAGCATGGAAGGTCGCCGCCGCATGCGCATCGCTGCCGGCGCTCCCCCATTTTCCTTGTCGCTCAATTTCTTTGCTAGCAGAAATATCAACTGATCTGCATGCGCATCCGCCTGCTTGGCCTTAAAACGCGTCGCCGGGAATGCGCACGAACCCTTCCATCAGCACGCGCGCGCTGCGGCTCATGATGGCCTTGGTGACGCTCCATGCGCCATCGGCCAGCGCCGCTTCCGCGCCCACCATCAGGGTGCCGGACGGATGGCCGAAGCGCACGCTGGTTTTTTCGCCGCCGCCCGCCGCCAGGTTGACCAGGGTGCCGGGGATGGCTGCCGCCGTGCCGATGGCGACAGCGGCCGTGCCCATCATGGCGTGGTGCAGCTTGCCCATGGACATGGCGCGCACCAGCAGGTCGATATCGCCCGCGTCCACCTGCTTGCCGCTGGACGAGACATAGCCGGCCGGCTTGGCGACGAACGCGACTTTCGGCGTGTGCTGGCGTTTCGCCGCCTCGTCCAGGTGGGAAATCAAACCCATGCGCAGCGCGCCATGCGCGCGGATGGTCTCGAAACGGGCCAGCGCGGCAGGGTCGCCATTGATGGCGTCCTGCAGTTCCGTGCCCGTGTAGCCGATGGCGTCCGCGTCGACAAAGATCGTCGGGATGCCGGCGTTGATCATGGTGACTTTCAGGCTGCCGATGCCGGGCACATCGAGGTCATCGACGAGGTTGCCAGTAGGGAACATGGCGCCACCGCCCCCCTCTTCCTCCGCGGCCGGATCGAGGAATTCCAGTTTTACTTCGGCGGCCGGAAAAGTCACGCCATCGAGTTCGAAGTCGCCCGTTTCCTGTACTTCGCCATGCGTCATGGGGACATGGGCGATGATGGTCTTGCCGATATTGGCTTGCCAGATGCGCACCGTGGCAATGCCATCTTGCGGCACGCGGGCGACGTCCACCAGTCCGCTGGCGATGGCGAACGAGCCGACGGCGGCCGACAGGTTGCCGCAATTGCCGCTCCAGTCGACAAAAGGCTTGTCGATGGAGACCTGGCCGAACAGGTAGTCGACGTCGTGCTCCGGCTTGCTACTTTTTGCCAGGATCACCGTCTTGCTGGTGCTCGACGTGGCGCCGCCCATGCCGTCGATCTGCTTGCCGTACGGGTCGGGGCTGCCGATGACGCGCAGCAGCAGCGCATCGCGCGCCGCGCCCGGCACTTGCGCGCTGGCGGGCAGATCCTGCAGGCGGAAGAACACGCCCTTGCTGGTGCCGCCCCGCATGTAGGTGGCGGGGATCTTGATTTGGGGGATGTGAGTCATGGTCTGTCCGAAAGTAGGTCGGATTAGCGTGGCGTCGCCACGCTAATCCGACACATTGTTGGCGGGTTTTTCACAAATATTGTCGGATTACGCTTCGCTAATCCGACCTACCCGTTTACGCGGCTTTTGAGGACTCCAAAAAGTCCTGCGCAAAGCGCTGCAAGACGCCGCCGGCCTCGTAGATCGACACCTCTTCCGCCGTGTCGAGGCGGCAGGTGACGGGCACTTCCACCGTGTCGCCGTTCTTGCGATGGATCAACAAGGTCAAGGTGGAGCGCGGCGTGCGCTCGCCGATGACGTCGTAGGTTTCACTGCCGTCCAGGCCCAGGGTCTTGCGGTTCACGCCAGGGAGGAATTCCAGCGGCAGCACGCCCATGCCCACCAGGTTGGTGCGGTGGATGCGTTCGAAGCCTTCGGCCACGATGGCTTCCACGCCGGCCAGGCGCACGCCCTTGGCGGCCCAGTCGCGCGAGGAACCCTGGCCGTAGTCGGCGCCGGCGATGATGATCAATGGCTGCTTGCGCTCCATGTACACCTCGATGGCTTCCCACATGCGTGAAATCGTGCCTTCCGGCTCGATGCGCGTGAGCGAACCGGCCTTGACTTTACCGTCCTCGATGACCATCTCGTTCTTCAGGGTCGGGTTGGCAAACGTGGCGCGCTGCGCCGTCAGATGGTCGCCCCGGTGCGTGGCGTAGGAATTGAAGTCTTCCTCCGGCAAGCCCATCTTCGCCAGGTACTCGCCGGCCGCGCTATCGAGCATGATGGCGTTCGATGGCGACAAGTGGTCGGTCGTGATGTTGTCGCCCAAAACGGCCAGGGGACGCATGCCTTTCAATGGGCGAGCGCCAGCCAGCGCGCCTTCCCAGTATGGCGGACGGCGGATATACGTCGTCTGCGGACGCCAGTCGTACAGGGGGCTGACCTTGATGCCGTCGTCCGCCTGCTTGGCGAACATGGGGATATACACCTTGCGGAACTGCTCCGGCTTGACGCTGGAAGCGACGATGGCGTCGATTTCCTCGTCGGACGGCCAGATATCCTTCAGCAGGATAGCCTTGCCGTCCGCATCATGGCCCAGCACATCCTTTTCGATATCGAAGCGGATGGTGCCGGCGATTGCGTAGGCCACCACCAGCGGCGGCGAAGCGAGGAAAGCCTGCTTCGCATATGGGTGGATGCGGCCGTCGAAGTTGCGGTTGCCCGACAAGACGGCCGTGGCGTACAGGTCGCGCGACACCACTTCATCCTGGATCACGGGGTCGAGCGCGCCCGACATGCCGTTGCACGAGGTGCAGGCGAAAGCCACCACGCCGAAGCCCAGTGTTTCGAGTTCCGGCATCAGGCCCGCTTCCTGCAGGTACAGTTCCACGGTTTTCGAGCCGGGCGCCAGCGACGATTTCACCCACGGCTTGCGCGTCAAGCCGAGGCGGTTCGCATTGCGCGCGATCAGGCCGGCCGCGATCATGTTGCGCGGATTGTTCGTATTGGTGCAGCTGGTGATGGCCGCGATGATGACGGCGCCGTCCGGCATCTTGCCCGGTTCGTCTTCCACCACGCCGGAAATCCCGCGCGCGGCCAGTTCCGACGTCGGCACGCGGTTGTGCGGGTTCGATGGGCCGGCGATATTGCGCACGACGGACGACAGGTCGAACGTCAACACGCGCTCGTACTGCGCGTCGGCCAGGCTGTCGGCCCACAAGCCCGTTTCCTTCGCATACAGTTCCACCAGTTTCACCAGTTCGTCGTCGCGGCCCGTCAGTTTCAGATATTTGATGGTTTGCGCGTCGATGTAGAACATGGCGGCCGTGGCGCCGAATTCCGGCGCCATGTTGGAAATCGTGGCGCGGTCGCCCAAGGTCAGGTGCGAAGCGCCTTCGCCAAAGAATTCCAGGTAGGACGAGACGACCTTCTGCTTGCGCAGGAATTCCGTCAGCGCCAGCACCGTGTCCGTGGCCGTGATGCCCGGCTGCGGCTTGCCCGTCAGCTTGACGCCGATAATGTCGGGCAGGCGCATCCACGAGGCGCGGCCCAGCATCACGCTTTCCGCTTCCAGGCCGCCCACGCCGATGGCGATCACGCCCAGCGCATCGACCATGGGCGTGTGCGAATCCGTGCCCACCAGGGTGTCGGGATAGGCCACGCCGTCCTGCACCTGGATCACGGGCGACATGCGCTCGAGGTTAATCTGGTGCAGGATGCCGTTACCCGGCGGAATCACATCGACGTTCTTGAACGCTTTTTTCGTCCAGTCGATGAAGTCGAAACGGTCTTCGTTGCGGCGGTCTTCGATGGCGCGGTTCTTGGCGAAGGCGTCCGGGTCGAAACCGCCGCATTCGACGGCCAGCGAATGGTCGACCACCAGCTGCGTGGGGACCACCGGATTGACCAGCGCCGGGTCGCCGCCCTGTGCCGCGATGGCGTCGCGCAGGCCGGCCAGGTCCACCAGGGCCGTCTGGCCCAGGATGTCATGGCAGACGACGCGCGCGGGGAACCATGGGAAATCGAGGTCGCGGCGGCGTTCGATGAACTGGCTCAGCGAAGCGTCCAGGGTGGCCGGGTCGCAGCGGCGCACGAGGTTTTCGGCCAGTACGCGCGAGGTATAGGGCAAGGTGGCGTAGGCGCCTGGCTGGATCGCATCGACGGCGGCGCGCGTATCGAAGTAGTCTAGCTGGGTGCCCGGCAACGATTTGCGGTGCAAGGTATTCATCTTGATGCTCATTATTTGCGGTCCTTGATCGGCACGAATTCCAGGTCTTCCGGGCCCACGTAGTTGGCGCTCGGGCGGATGATCTTGTTGTCGATGCGCTGCTCGATGATGTGCGCGGCCCAGCCCGAGGTGCGCGAGATGACGAACAGCGGCGTAAACATCGCCGTCGGCACGCCCATCATGTGGTACGACACGGCCGAGAACCAGTCCAGGTTAGGGAACATGTTCTTGATTTCCCACATGACCGATTCCAGGCGCTCGGCGATGTCGAACATTTTCGTGGAACCGGCTTCCAGCGACAGATTGCGCGCCACTTCCTTGATGACGACGTTGCGCGGGTCGGAGATCGTGTAGACGGGGTGGCCGAAGCCGATCACCACTTCCTTGTTGGCCACGCGCTCGCGGATATCCGCTTCCGCTTCGTCGGCGTTGTCGTAGCGTTTCTGGATCTCCAGCGCCACTTCGTTCGCGCCGCCGTGTTTCGGGCCGCGCAGCGCGCCGATGGCGCCCGTGATGGCCGAGTGGATATCCGAACCCGTGCCGGCGATCACGCGGCTGGTAAAGGTCGAAGCGTTGAATTCGTGTTCCGCGTACAGGATCAGCGACGTATGCATGGCTTTTTCCCACGACGCCGACGGTTTTTCGCCATGCAGCAGGTGCAGGAAGTGGCCGCCGATCGAGTCGTCGTCCGTTTCCACTTCGATGCGCTTGCCGTTATGGCTATAGTGGTACCAGTACAGCAGCATGGAGCCGAACGACGCCATCAGGCGGTCGGCGATGTCGCGCGCGCCTGGCGCGTTATGGTCGTCTTTTTCCGGCAAGGTGCAGCCCAGCACGGACACGCCCGTGCGCATCACGTCCATCGGGTGGGCGGCGGCGGGCAAGGCTTCCAGCGCGGCTTTGACGGCGGACGGCAGGCCGCGCAAGGATTTCAGTTTGGCCTTGTAGCCTTTCAGTTCCGCGGACGTCGGCAGCTTGCCATGCACCAGCAGGTAGGCGATTTCCTCGAACTCGCAGCTGTCGGCCACGTCCAGGATGTCATAGCCGCGGTAGTGCAAATCGTTGCCGGTCTTGCCGACCGAGCACAGCGCCGTGTTGCCGGCGGTGACGCCGGACAGGGCGACGGATTTTTTAGGCTTGAATGTGGCGGCTTGCGGTGCGTTCATTGATTTCTCCAAAAATTGACTAGTCTCGGTTGCGTCACTGCGGGGCCGGCATGCGGCCCCTGCTTCTGTTTATTTCTTTTGCGCGGCGAACAGCGCGTCGAGCTTTTGCTCGAAGTCATGGTAATTGATCGATTCATACAGCTCCATGCGCGTCTGCATGGTGTCGACCACGTTCTTTTGCGTGCCATCGCGGCGCAGCGCCTGGTAGACGTTTTCCGCCGCCTTGTTCATGGCGCGGAAGGCCGACAACGGATACAAGGCCAGGCCCACGTGGGCGCTGCGCAATTCGTCCAGCGTGAACAGCGGCGTGGATCCGAATTCCGTGATGTTGGCCAGGATCGGTACGTTGACGGCCTTGGCGAACGTGGCGTACATGTCCAGGTCCGTGATGGCTTCCGGGAAGATCATGTCGGCGCCCGCTTCGACGCAGGCGACAGCGCGCTCGAGCGCCGCTTCCAGGCCATCGACGGCCAGCGCATCGGTGCGCGCCATGATGACGAAATTCGGGTCCGTGCGCGCATCGACGGCCGCCTTGATGCGGTCGACCATTTCTTCCTTGCTGACGATTTCCTTGCCCGGACGGTGGCCGCAGCGCTTGGCGCCCACCTGGTCTTCGATGTGCAGGCCCGCCGCGCCAAACTTGATCATCGATTTCACGGTGCGCGCCACGTTGAAGGCGGACGAACCGAAGCCCGTGTCGGCGTCGACCAGCAGCGGCAGATCGCACACGTCGGTGATGCGGCGGATATCGGTCAGCACGTCATCCAGGCTGGAAATGCCCAGGTCTGGCAAGCCCAGCGAGCCGGCCGCGACACCGCCGCCAGACAGGTAAATGGCCTTGTAACCGGCGCGCTTGGCCAGCAAGGCGTGGTTGGCGTTGATGGCGCCGACGACTTGCAACGGGGATTCTTCCTGGACGGCCTTGCGGAATGCGGCACCTGCGGAGTATTGAGTCATGTGTTCACCTTATGGGTTTCGGATGGTCCCGAATGTTTCACGGAGTGGCTATGAGCATCAGTATTGCAAATGCCGTGCCAGGACCTGCCGGCCAGGGGACACACCATCTGCCGCAGAGTGAAAATGCGGGCAAGACGGCCATGGGCCGCGCATCGTGCGCTGTCACGCAGCGGAGCAGCGATGTCACGTTTGGCGTCAAGGATGTTTCATTTATGTTTCATCCCATCCATTTTGAAACATATCATGAAACATGCAACAAACAGGAGAACAGCGGCGATGAAAGCCAAGGCTGGCAAGACGCGCAATAAAAACAGCCGGCGGGCGCCGGCTGAGTAATACAGGGACTGCAACAGATACTGCGAGGGCAAACTAGGCCAGCCGCACCAGCGGATTGGCGATGATGTTGTCGATCTGGCGCACGGCTTCTTCGCAGGCGGCGGCAATGGCGCCCTCCTCGTCGTCGCGCACGAATTGCATGGTCGAGCCTTCGAACACTTCCAGGCCTTCCGCGGTGGCGCGCTCGATATCGCAACTGGCCGACCATTTGCCGTCGGTGGTGGGCACGGCCAGGGGAACGATTTCCCAGCCTTTATAGTGAATTTTAGAACTGCTATCCATGGGGTGCCTCCTTCGTGACTGACTCAATAGTGGAAATCGTAGCATGAAGCGCGACTGGCAGCGACGTGTTTCACGCGCCAGCGGGCAATCGGGCTAAACGATTTACGCCGGCTCAAGGGCGCAGCAGATTATCCACTTCCGTCCTGGCCACTTCCAGGCCAGCCGTGCAAGCCGTTTCCGGGGCCGCGTAGCCGCCCAGGGTGCGGCTGCGCGTGATCGCCTGCGCCTCGGGTTCGCCTTCGCGCTGCAGGCGGTAGGTGAAATCCCATAAATCGTCGTTATCCTTTTGCGGGGTCACCGAAATCGTAAAACCGCGGTATTGTTCGCTGCGTGCAGTGATATCGTTCATGAATTCCTCCTTGTAAGAATGAGGTTACCATGCTGCAAGCGCCAGGGTGCGCACGACTGTGCCAGTCGCATGCGCGCCCGCTTATCTGTTTTTCGCATGTTAAATGTCAATTTTCAACATTTTTTGGGCGAACTCTGGCGATATAATGCCATTCCCTGTCCCTCCCTTGCCCGCCCCTTGCCGCCGTGATGACTCCACAAATCCAAGCCTTCTTCGACCCCGCCACCGCCACCGTCACCTATGTTGTGTACGAGGCCGATGGCCGGGACTGCGCCATCATCGATTCCGTGCTCGACTACGACCCCAAGGCGGGCCGCACGTCCACCTCCTCGGCCGACAAGGTGATCGCCTTCGTGCGCGAACACGGCTTGCAATGCCGCTGGCTGCTGGAAACCCACGCGCACGCCGATCATCTTTCCGCCGCGCCCTACCTGCAGCAGCAGCTGGGCGGCGACGTGGCCATCGGCGCCGCCATCCAGACGGTGCAGCAGGCGTTCGCGGCCGTCTACCACCAGGATGACGCCAGGGCCGACGGCTCGCAGTTCGACCAGCTGTTCGCGCCCGACCAGGTGTTTCATATCGGCAAGCTGGAAGTACGCGCCCTGCACGTGCCCGGCCATACGCCGGCCGACCTGGCGTACCAGATCGGCGACGCCGTGTTTGTCGGCGACACCCTGTTCATGCCGGACGTGGGCTCGGCCCGCTGCGACTTTCCCGGCGGTTCCGCTGCCCTGCTGTACCGCTCCGCGCAGCGATTGCTGGCGCTGCCGCCGCAGACGCGGCTGTTCATGTGCCACGACTACCCGCCCAACGGCCGCGAGGCGCGCTGGGAAGTGACGGTGGCCGAGCAGCGCGCCGGCAACATCCACTTGCGCGACGGCATCACGGAAGAGCAGTTCGTGGCCATGCGCACCAGCCGCGACGCCACCCTCGACATGCCGACACTGATCCTGCCTGCCATCCAGGTCAACATCAATGCGGGCAAGCTGCCCGAGCCGGAAGACAACGGCGTGCGCTACCTGAAGATTCCGCTCAACGCGCTGTAATTTCGCGGGGCCACGCTGCGCCCCCTCCTTCCCGCCGCATCGCACCGCCCCCTGGCGCCGCCTGCCCGAGCGCCGGTGCGGCATGCGCCCCTGCCACACCCTCCCCAAGCATCAGGAATCGTGAGCCGCGCGCTCAGTATTTACGATTTGCTTCGCCCCCTGCGGCGGCTTATCGTGTACCCGCAATCCGCGCAGCCCGGCCTTCCGGGACCCTGGGCACTTGCCAGCCGGCGCCGGCGTTGTTGCCAGGCGCTCCACTTTTCCTTCCTTTGCCTGGACAGGCGCCACGATGACTTACTTGACATACGCCAGCCCCCTGCCGCCCGCGCCGCCCCTGCGCCGCATCGACGCCGCCGCAGCCTGCCAGCCCGCCAGCGTGGACTGCGCCTGGGAGCAGGTACGCGAACTGGCGCTGCGGCTCGCCGCGCGCGAGCCCTTGCTGCGGCCCATGCTCGACGAGCTGATTCTGCCGCACGACAGCCCCGCCGGACTGCTCGCCGCCGTCCTGGCGCACCGCCTGGGCGCGCGCGACATGCGCCCGGCCGTGCTGCGCCCCCTGTTTGAGGACATTTTAAGCACGCAGCCGCGCATCCTGGCCAGCATCACGGCCGACCTGGCGGCCATCGCGCAGCGCGATCCGGCCTGTCCCGACGGCCTGCACGCGCTGCTGAACCTGAAGGGCTTTCATGCGCTGCAGACCTACCGCATGGCGCACCATCTGTGGACGGCGGGCCGCAGCGAGGCCGCCTTTGCCCTGTCCAGCCACGCGGCCAGCGTCTTCGGCATCGACATCCATCCGGCCGCGCGCATCGGCGCGGGCATCATGCTCGATCACGGCAGCGGCATCGTCATCGGCGAAACGGCCGTGGTCGACGACAACGTCTCCATCCTGCAGAACGTCACCCTCGGCGGCACCGGCAAGGAGCATGGCGACCGCCACCCGAAGATCCGTTCGGGCGTGATGCTGGGTGCGGGCGCCAAAATCCTCGGCAACATCGAGATCGGCGCCATGAGCAAGGTGGCCGCCGGCAGCGTGGTCCTGCGCGACGTGCCCGCGCATTGCACCGTGGCCGGCATTCCCGGGCGCATCGTCCGCTACCACCAGGCCGACAGCCTGCCGGCCTTCGAGATGGACCAGATGCTGTAGCGCTGCCCGGCGCACCAGACATGGCGTCAAACGCAATAACAAAGTGCAAATTGTGCGTCTTCCGCCATACCAAATCCCTCAGTACCATGTAATGACCGTTAATGGATGGATCAACCACCTTATGAATTCACCGTCAAAACCCGTACCACCCTCAGCCAGCCAGCAGGCCGCCCCGGCCGGTACCGCCACGATGCCCGTGCGCGGCGCGCTTGCCAGCCTGTCCCTGTCGATGCTGCTGCCCGCGCTGGGCACCAGCATCGCCAACGTGGGCCTGCCCGACATGGCCAAGGCCCTGCATGCGCCCTTCCAGGATGTGCAATGGATCGTGCTGGCCTACCTGCTGGCCATCACCGCGCTGATCGTCAGCGTGGGCCGCCTCGGCGACATGATCGGCCGGCGCCGCCTGCTGCTGGCAGGCATCGCGCTGTTTGCCGTCGCCTCCATCCTGTGCGCCCTGGCGCCCACCCTGTGGCTGCTGGTCGCCGCGCGCGCCCTGCAGGGCCTCGGCGCTTCCGTCATGATGGCCCTGACCATGGCCTTTGTCGGCAGCACCGTGCCCAAGGCGCAGACGGGCAGCGCCATGGGCCTGCTCGGCACCATGTCGGCCGTCGGCACCACGCTCGGTCCCGCACTGGGCGGCCTGCTGATCGCGCAGTTCGGCTGGCAAGCCATTTTCCTCGTCAACGTGCCGCTGGCCGGCGTGGCGCTGCTGATGGCATGGCGCTTCCTGCCGGCCGACCAGCGCGGCGCGCACGCCAAACGTCCCGTCTTCGACCACCGCGGCACGCTGCTGCTGGCGTTGACCCTGGCCGCCTATGCGCTGGCCATGACCCTGGGCCGCGGCCATTTCGGCATGCGCAACGTGGCGCTGCTGCTGGCAGCCTGCGTGGGCGGCGCCCTGTTCGTGTATGTGGAACTGAAGGCGCCGGCGCCGCTGATACGCCTGGCCATGCTGCGCGCGCCCGTGCTCAGCGCCGGCCTGGCGACCAGCATGCTGGTGTCGACGGTCATGATGTCCACCCTGGTGGTCGGCCCCTTCTACCTGGCGCGCGGCCTGGGCCTGGGCACGGCCGTCACCGGCATGGTCCTGGCGGCCGGACCGCTGGTGGCGGCGTTCTGCGGCGTGCCGTCCGGCTGGCTGGTGGACCGCTACGGCGCGCAGCGCATGGGCGGCGCGGGCCTGTGCGGCGCGACCGCTGCCTGCCTGGCGCTGTCCCTGCTGCCTGCCAGCCTGGGCATCCCCGGCTACGTCGCGCCGATCATGCTGCTCACGGCCAGCTACGCGCTGTTCCAGGCAGCCAACAACACCGCCGTGATGGGCGACATCGTTCCCGACCAGCGCGGCCTCATCTCCGGCATGCTCAATCTGTCGCGCAATCTGGGCCTCGTCACGGGCGCCTCCGTGATGGGCGCCATCTTCGCTTTTTTTGCCAGCGCCAGCGATATCGCCAGCGCCCAGCCAGCCGCCATGATCCGTGGCATGCACGCCACCTTTGCCGTCGCCAGCGCGCTGATACTCGCCGCGCTGGCCATTTTCGCGCTCGGCCGCGCCCTGGCCAAGCCCCCTACGCCTTCTGGAGACCCCGCATGATGCGCCCCCGTCCGATCCCGTCCCTGCCCATCCCGCTGTTACTGCTGCTGGCCCTGGCCTGCAGCGCCACCTTGTCCGGCTGCGGCCGTTCCCAGGCCGCGCCTGGCGGCCCGCCGCCCAAGCCCACCGTTTCCGTGGCGCTGCCGGAAACGTCGATGGTGCAGGCGACCCTCGACTACACGGGCCGCATCGAGCCGTCGCAGCGCGTGGAAGTGCGCTCGCGCGTGTCTGGCTATCTGCAGCAGATCGCCTTTCGCGATGGCCAGCAGGTCAAGGCCGGCGATGCGCTGTTCGTCATCGACCCGCGTCCCTTTGCGGCGGCGCGCGACCGCGCCCAGGCCAGCCTGGCCCAGGCCAATGCGCGCAGCAAGCTGGCCACGGCCCAGTTCGAGCGCAGCAGCCGGCTGCAGCAAACGGGCGCGGCCAGCACCGAGGAACTGGAACGGGCGCGCGGCGAGCTGGAAGGCGCGCAGGCGGCCGTCATGCTGAGCAAGGCGGAATTGCGCAGCGCCGAACTGGAGCTGTCCTTCACCACCATGCGCGCTCCCATCGCCGGCACGGTGTCGGACCGCCGCGTCGATGTCGGCAACTACGTGGCTGGCGGCGCGGCGCAGAGCGGCGTGCTGACCACCATCGTTGCGCACAGCCCCGTGCGCGCCATGGTCGACCTGTCCGAAGCGGATTTCCAGCGCCTGCGCCAGCAAAGCAAGCTGCCGGGCAAGGTGCAGCTGGCGCTCGATGGCGGCGGCCCCGCCCAGGATGCCACCGTCGACTTTGTCGACAACGAGATCAGCGCCCGTTCGGGCACGGTGCGCCTGCGCGCCAGCCTGGCCAACGCCGACCGCGCCGTCATGCCGGGCAGCTTTGCGCGCGTGCGCATTCCCGTCGGCGCGGCGCAAGAACGCCTGCTGGTGCCCGACGCCGCCATCCTCAGCGACCAGAACAAAAAGATGGTGTTCGTCGTGGACGCGGCGGGCAAGGTGGCGCCGCGCAAGCTGGAACTGGGCGGCCTGCAGGGCGACAAGCAGATCGTGCTCTCCGGCCTCACGCCGCAGGACAGGGTCATCGTCTCCGGCGCGGCCAAGGTGCGGCCGGGCGACCAGGTGCTGGTGGCGACTCCCCGCGCCAACGGCGCATAAGGAGAGACCATGCGCTTTTCCCAATTTTTCATCCGCCGTCCCGTGTTTGCCATCGTGCTGTCTATCCTGATCACGCTGGTGGGTGCGGTGTCGGCCATGCGCCTGCCGATCTCGGAGTTTCCCGAGATCGTGCCGCCCACGGTCACGGTGAAGGCCAACTACCCGGGCGCCTCGGCGCAGGAAATCGCCGATACCGTCGCCGCGCCGATCGAACAGGAAATCAATGGCGTCGACGGCATGCTCTACATGTCCTCGCAATCGGTGGGCGACGGCAAGCTGACCATCAGCGTGGTGTTCAAGCCGGGCACCAACGTCGAGCAGGCCCAGTCGCTGGTGCAGAACCGCGTGGCGGTAGCCGAAGCGCGCCTGCCCGAAGCCGTGCGCCGGCTGGGGCTGGCCGTCAAGAAGGCCTCGCCCGACCTGCTGATGGTGGTGCTGTTCGATTCGCCGAAAGGCACGCGCGACCAGCAGTACATCTCCAACTTCATCGGCACCGCCATCAAGGACAAGCTGGCCCGCGTTGAAGGCGTCGGCGACATCTACACGCGCGGCGCGCGCGACTTCTCGATGCGCATCTGGCTCGACCCGGCGCGCGTGGCCTCGCTGGGCCTGACGGCGCCGGAAGTGATCGCCGCCGTGCGGCAAGCCAATTCGCAGGTCGCGGCGGGGGTATTGAACCAGCCGCCGGGCGGCAGCGACGGTGCCTACCAGGTGCAGGTGCAGGCGCAAAGCCGCTTGCGCGACGTGGCCGAATTCGAAGCGATCGTCGTGGCCGCCCATGCCGATGGCGGCGTGGTGCGCCTGCGCGACGTGGCGCGCGTCGAGATGGGCGCGCAGGATTACACGGAAAGCGGCTTCGTCGACAACCGCACGGCCATCGCGCTGGGCATCAGCCTGCTGCCCGGCTCGAACGCGCTGGCCACGGGCGACCGCGTGCTGGCCCAGCTGGCGAAAATGGAGGCCGATTTCCCGCAGGATGTCGCCTACCACGCCTACTACAACCCGACCGAATTCATCCGCTCCTCGATCGACAAGGTGCGCGACACCATCTTCGAGGCGGCACTGCTGGTTTGCCTGGCCATGCTGCTGTTTCTCGGCTCGTGGCGCGCCGCCATCATTCCCATCCTGGCCATTCCCGTGTCCCTGGTCGGCACCTTCACGGTGCTTGCCGCGATGGGCTATACGCTCAATACCCTGTCGCTGTTCGGCCTGGTGCTGGCGATCGGCATCGTCGTCGATGATGCCATCGTGGTGGTGGAAAACGTCGAGCGCCACATGGAGGAAGGCATGAGCCCCGTCGCCGCGGCGCAGCGCAGCATGAACGAGGTGGGCTTCGCCCTGGTCGCCATCGCGCTGGTGCTGGTGGCGGTGTTCGTGCCGACGGCCTTCATCGATGGCATCTCCGGCATGTTCTACCGCCAGTTCGCCGTCACCATCGCCGCCTCCACCGTGATCTCCGCGCTGGTCTCGCTGACGCTGTCGCCGGCCCTGGCCGCGCTGCTGCTCAAGCCGCAGCACGATGCCAACAGCCTGGGCGCGCGCTGGATGACCATCTTTAACCGCGGTTTTTCCCGCCTGACAGGCGGCTATGTGCAGCTGACCGGGCGCATACTCTCGCGGCGCTGGCTGATGCTGCCCGTGTACCTGGTGCTGGCGGGCCTGACCCTGTGGCGCCTGGACGTGACCCCGCGCGGCTTCGTGCCGCAGCTGGACCGCGGCTATGCCATCGTTTCGATCCAGCTGCCGGCCGGCTCGACCCTGGCGCGCACCAGCGAAGTGGTGCAGGACGCCACGGCCCGCCTGATGAGCCACCCCGGCGTGGCCCACACGGCCGCCTTCGTCGGCACCGACGGCGCCACGTTTACCTCGGCGCCCAACACGGCCGTCATCTTCACCATGTTCAAGGACTTCGGCGCGCGCGCCAGCGATGGCCTGGACGGCCCGGCCATGCTGGGCGCCATGCGCGCCAGGCTGGCGCCCATCAGCGCGGCGCGCGTGATGGTGATACCCCCGCCTTCCGTGCCCGGCATCGGCACCGGCGGCGGCTTCAAGCTGATGCTGCGCGACACGGGCGGCCTGGGACCGCAAGCGTTGCAGGCGGCCGCGCGCGGCATCGCCGAGGAAGCGGGGAAACTGCCCTCGGTGATGGGCGCCTTCACGCCGTTCAACGCCATGAGCCCGCAGATCAAGGTTGAACTGGACCGCACCAAGGCCGAGTACCTGGGCGTGCCGCTGCTGCGCGTCAACGAGACCCTGCAAAGCTACATGGCGCCCGTGTTCGTCAACGACATGAATCTGATGGGCCGGGTCTGGCGGGTCACCGCGCAGGCGGACGCGCCCTACCGGCGCAGCGTGGCCGACCTGGCCGCGTTGAAGACACGCGCCGCCAACGGCGACATGGTACCGCTGGGCAGCGTGGCCACCTTCAGCGAAGGCACGGCGCCGTTCCGCGTGCCGCGCTACAACCTGTATCCTGCCGCCGAAATCCAGGGCAGCACCAAGCCTGGCTACTCGACGGGGCAAACCATCGCCGCGATGGAAGAACTGCTCAAGGCGCGCCTGCCGGCCGGCTTCGACTACGAGTGGACGGAACTGGCGCTGCAGGAAAAACACGCGGGCGGCAGCACCGGCATGGTGCTGGGCCTGGCCGTGCTGCTGGTGTACCTGCTGCTGGCGGCCCTGTTTGAAAGCTGGCTGCTACCCCTGTCCGTCGTGCTGATCGTACCCAGCTGCGTGCTGGCCACGCTGATCGGGGTATCGTGGCGCGGCCTGGACAACAACGTGCTGACGCAGATCAGCATCGTGGTGCTGATCGGCCTGGCTGCCAAGAATGCCATCCTGATCGTCGAATTCGCGCGCCAGGCGATGGCGGCCGGCGCCGATGCGCGCGAAGCGGCCATAGCCGCCGCCCGCACGCGTCTGCGGCCCATCCTGATGACCTCACTGGCTTTCTTGCTGGGCGCGATACCGCTGATGCTGTCTTCCGGTGCGGGCGCGGAAATGCGCCAGTCGATGGGCACGGCCGTCTTCGCCGGCATGCTGGGCGTGACCTTGTCGGGTCTGTTGTTTACACCCTTGTTTTTCACCTTGCTGAGCAGACGCCGCACGGCGCCTGCCGCGCGCACGGTCGCGCTGGGAGAAGCCGCATGAGCCGCATGATTCACTTGAACACGCGCCACGCCGCGCCGCTGCTGGCGGCCGCCATGCTGTCCCTGGCCGGCTGCAGCGTCGGCACGCCCACGGCCACGCGGGCGCTCGACACGGCGCAGCTGCCGGTCCTGCCCTCGGCCGCCGGCGCACCGGAGCTACAAGCCGGCGCGCCGCCCGCGCGGTGGTGGCAAGAACTGGGCGATGCCAGGCTGGAGCAGCTGGTCCAGCGCGCCTGGCAAGACAATTACGACGTGCGCATCGCCACCGCGCGCCTGGCCAGCGCCAACGAATTCGCGCAAGCGGCGCGCGGCGCCCGCCTGCCGACGGTAGATCTTGATGCCCAGGCCGGGCGCGCGCGCCTGGCGGCGATCGAGAGCAGCGACGGCCAGCCGCACATCGCCTCGCCGGTGCAGTGGAACGCCGTCTTCAGCTGGGAGCTCGACCTGTTCGGCCGCGTGCGCCACAGCATCGCCGCGGCCGAGGCTTCGGCGGACGAGCGCGCCGCCGTGCGCGACGACGTGCGGCGCCTGATCCTGGCGCAGGTGGTCGATGCCTACCTGGTGCTGCGCGGCGCGCAGCAGATGCGCGCCAGCCTGCAGGAGCAATTATCGAACCAGTCCGGCACCTTGCGGCTGGTGCGCGAGCGAGAGAACGCGGGCCGCGCCGCGCCGGCCGAACGCATGCGCGCCGAGGCGCAGATGCGCCTGGCCAGTGCCCGCCTGCCCAGCCTGAACTTTGATGAGCGCGTGGCGCGCAACCGGCTGGCCACCCTCACGGGACAGCGCCTCGATGCGCCGGAACTGGCGGCGCTCGACCAGCCGATGCCGCTGGCACTGCCGCAATCCTTGCTGACGGACGAACCGGCCCATTTGCTGCTGCGCCGGCCCGACGTGCGCGCGGCCGAACGGGCGCTGGCGGCGGCCAGCGCCCGCGAAGGCGCCGCCATCGCCGAGCGCTTCCCGCGCATCAGCCTGGGCGCGCTGTTCGGCGCCTCCGGCGTGGCCGGCGACTGGAATGGCGGCGATGCGGCGCGCTGGCATGCGGGCGCCGCCTTTTCCCTGCCGCTGTTCGATGGCGGCACGCGCCGCGCCCGCGCGCGCGCAGCCGGCGCCGAAGTGCTGGCCGCGCAGGCCGGCTTCGACAAGGCGCTGGCGCTGGCACTGGAGGAAACCGACAGCGCCATCGCGCAATGGGTACAGCTGCGCAGCCGCCACGCGGAACTGCGCGAGGCGCACCAGCTAGCGCAGGAGAGCGCGCGCCTGGCAAGGGTGCGCTACCAGGAAGGCGCGGAAAGCCTGCTCGGCGTGCTCGAAGCGGAACGTATTGCGCTGGCCACGCAGGAGCAGCTGGTGACGGCTCACCGCGACGTGGCCATCGCCACGGCCCGTGGCTACACGGCCATGGCGGGCGGCTTCGACGGGCCTGTGACGCGCTAGGATGACGCTGCCGGCGGCGTCAGGCGGCGCCTGACTGGCCGGCGCAGGCGTCGACCACGCAGCCGCGCAGCCAGCGGTGGGCGGGGTCGGCGTCCATGCGTGGATGCCACATCAGGGAGACGGTCAGATCCGGCATGCGCAGCGGCAGCGCAAAGCTGAACATGCCGGCGCGCAGATTGCCCGTATGCCGTTCCGGTACGGTGGCGATCAGGTCGGAACCGGCGGCCAGCGCCAGCGCCGCCGTGAAGCCGCCGACGATGCTGGCGATCGTGCGCTGCAGTCCCAGCGCCGCCAGCGCGTCGTCCATCGGCCCCGTATCCTGGTCGCGCCGCGCCACCAGCACATGCTGGCCGGCCGCATAGCGCTCGGCGCTGATCTCGCCCTGGGCCAGCGCATGGCCGCTGCGCACCACGCCCACGAAACGGTCGCCGAACAGCCTGCGCGTGCGCACTTCCGGGCTGGTGAAATTGCCGATCACGCCCGTCTCCAGGTCGATGCTGCCCTCGCGCAGCTGCACGCTTTCACGGTCGACCTTTTGCACGAAACGCAGGCGCACGCCGGGCGCCTGCGCGCCGATATGCGCAAGCAGCGCAGGACCGAAATTTTCCACGAAACCGTCGCTCGAACGCAGCGTGAAGGTCTGCTCCAGCTGGCGCGGATCGAGCCGCTGCGCCGGTCCCAGCACGGCCAGCGCCTCGCCCACCAGCTGGCCCACCCGTTCGCGCAGCTCCAGCGCGCGCGGCGTGGGCACCAGTTCACGCCCGGCGCGCACCAGCAGCGGATCGCCGGTCGTCTCGCGCAGGCGCGCCAGGGCGCGGCTCATGGCCGATGGACTCAGGCGCAAGCGCCGCGCGGCGCGCGTGACGCTGCCTTCGGCAAGCAGGACATCGAGGGTGATTAACAGGTTCAGATCGGGTATCGACATAGTTTCTTACCTTAGCATGATTTGCTGGCGCCATGGCGCCAGACGCATGGATACATTGCGCGCCACACGCCTTCCGGCGCGCCCGGCGCGGCGCTACGATGGCTGCATCGCCACTTTGATCGACAACGACATGCCAGCCATTCTTGCTCCTTCATCCGCCCCAGCCTTCCGCACCATTTACCACGCACTGGCATCGATGCCAGGGAGCACCCGGTGAGCCGCCTGCTGTCCTGGGCCGCGCGCTTCCTTGCGCCGGCCAGCGAAGCGCCGATCCAGGAGCAGGAGCAAGACGGCAGCGAAGGCAAGGCTGCGGCCGCGCCGGCCGATGCCTATCCTCTGGACGCCACCGGCTGGGGTACCTGCGGCTGGCCATTGTAGGCACGCCTCTACTTCAGCGCGCGCCCGCCATCACTCGCCTGCACCAGCAAGCCATCGGCCAGCCAGCGCAGCAGCAAGGGCGCCGGCGCGAACGGCGTGCAGCCGTTGCCCTTCAGGTGCGCCTGCTGCGCCGCCGCCAGCGCAGCGCCCAGGGTGGCCCCGCCAGCCAGCACGTCCAGCGCCGCCGCCTCCACCGCGTCGATCTCGCGCACCTGCGCCGACCAGCCATGGCGGTACACGAGTGCCAGCGTCTCGCCCCGTGCATCAGGCGGCATGGCATGCCGCGCCGCGGCGTCGTGCGCCAGCCAGATCGCCGCCGCGCGCCAGGGCGAACGGTACGGCACGGCCGCCGGATGCAGCGCCAGCTGCCAGGCATCGACCTGGTCCGCCCCGGCCGCCTGCACGTCGCGCAAGGTCAGCGCAGCGGCATCGAGCGCGCCATGGACTTCATGCAGCAGCCACTCCAGCCGCGCCACGTCGGCAAAATAGCCATGCGCGGCGGCCGGTGGCCAGGCGGCAAGAAACATCGGCAGGCTGGCGCCGAAACGGGCCAGGTCGGCGCTGCGCGACGGATGCGCATCGCCGTAGGCATGCGCCATGGCCAGGAACCAGGAGGCGCCGCCCAGCGCGCGCAGCACCGGATACACGAGCTCCAGCGAGCGCGCGTGATGCTGGCGCAGCGCCTGGGCATAGCGCGCCAGGGCGCTGGCGCTGCGCGCATCGGTGTCCAGCCACGGCGCCAGCGCGCAGGCATCCGGCGTGCGCGCGCTGATCTGCGCGCCGAACGCGGCCTGCAGGCGCGCCAGCTCCTCAAGCGTCATCGCGCGCCGCCAGGCCCGCCGGCGCGAGCACCTCGCCGGCAAGCGCCCGCGCGCGGGCCACTTCGTCGAGCAAGGTGGCGAAGGGCGGCAAGTTGGTATCCCATTCGACCAGGGTGGGCAGCGGACCGTAGCGGCGCAAGGCGGCCCGGTATAGTTCCCACACGGCAGCGGCCACGGGCGCGCCGTGGTGGTCGACCAGCAGGCCGCCATCTTCGCAGTGGCCGGCCAGATGCAATTCGCCGACCAGGCCCGGCGCCAGCGCCGCCATCGCGGCCACGGCATCCTCGCCGTGGTTGCATTGATTGACATACAGGTTATTGATGTCCAGCAGCACGCCGCAGCCGGTGCGGCGCGCCACGCAGGCGAGGAACTCCGTCTCGCCCCAGCTGTCGCCGGGAAAGCGCAGATAGGTAGAGACGTTCTCCAGCAGAAGGCGACGGCCTAGTACCTCCTGCACCAGGTCGACGCGCCGGCAAACCAGTTCCAGGCTGGCACCGTTCAACGGCAGCGGCAGCAAGTCGTTGAGCATCGCCTCGCCAGTGGCGCCCCAGCACAGGTGCTCGGACACCAGCATCGGCTCGATGCGCGCGGCCAGGCGGGCGATGCGCTCCACGTGCGCGCGCGAAAAGCCGTGCACCGAGCCGAGGCCCATGCCGACGCCATGCAGCGAGACGGGATAATCGGCGCGCAGCGTCTCGAGCACGTGCAGGTCCCAGCCGCCTTCGGCCAGGTAGTTCTCGCTGTGGACCTCGAGCCAGTCCACGGGCTGGCGCCGCGCCAGCATGTCGCGGTAATGCGCGCCGCGCAGGCCGATGCCCACCAGGGGCGCGGCCTGCGCCACGTCGCGCATCAGGGCAAGCCGCGCGTGCCCGCCGGCGCCGCGCCGCCCTTGGCCGCCGTGCCGGGCGCCGCGTCCATCTCGCGCACCACGCGCAGGCCGATCCAGCCGCGCCGCCCTTCCGCGCCCAGGCCCAGGCGGGTGGCCGCGCGCACGAAGTTCGGCGTGTCGGTCCAGGAGGCGCCGCGCGCCACGCGCTTCTTGCAAGCCGCTTCATCCCACACGCGGCCATCTTTCGGCGCGCCTTCGTAGTCGCTGTGCCAGCAATCGGCCGTCCACTGCCACACATTGCCCAGCACGTCGTACAGCCCTGCCGGATTGGGCGCGTAGCTGCCCACGGGCGCCGTGGTGGGCCAGTTGCCCGAACCGGAGACGACGCCGCCGCAATGCTTCTGCTGCGGGCAGTCGTCGGGGCCATACTTGGCGTCGCCGCGCGTGATGTCCTCGCCCCACCAGCGCGCCGTGACGGTGCCCGCGCGCGCCGCATATTCCCACTCGGCCTCGGTGGGCAGGCGGTAGCGCGCCCCGCTCTTTTTCGACAGCCAGCGCAGATAGCTTTGCGCATCGTTCCAGCTGACGTTGACGGCCGGGCGCGTGCCGCGTCCCCAGCCTTCGTCTGACGGCCGGTAGCCGTCGCAGCCGCCATCCTGGATGCAGGCGTCGAACTGCTCGAACGTCAGGCTGAAGCGGCCGATGGCAAACGGCTGCAGGATCTCGACCGGGTGCTGGCCTTCATTGCCGAAGCGCCCGCTCTCGCCAGGCGGCGATCCCATGAGGAAGCGCCCGGCCGGCAGCGGCACCATCTCCGGGCACGCGCCGTCGCAATCGCGGAACGACTTGCCGGCGGCCACGGGGGTGGTCAGGCTGGGGTCGATGGCGTCCGGCTTTTGCCTGGACAAATAGGCGGACAGGTTGGCGATATCGCCATCCGTCAGGGGCGCGACAGCCGTGTTCATCAGGGGGCTGACGCGCGCATGCGAGCGGAAGGCGCGCAGCTGGCCATCCAGGTAGGCCAGGTTCTGCCCGGCCAGCTTCGGATAATCGGCGACGGCGGCATTGCCCTTGGGGCCATGGCAGGCGGCGCACGCCGGCAGCGCGCGCGCCGCGTCACCCTCGTGGTACAGCGCTTCGCCCGCCGCCACATCGGCCGGTGGGCCGGTCCTGGCGGGCGCCGCGCCCGGGCAGGCCAGCGGCGCCGCTTCCACCTTGCCGCCCAGCGCCGTGCACGTGCCGGCCGGGACGGTCATCCATTCGCCAGGATCGCGGTCGACGGTCGCCATGCCCGAACACAAATGGAAGCAGGTGGTATTGGCGCATTCATTCTGGCCGGCCTTGGCCACGCCGTAGCAGATTTCGCTCTTGGCGGCGGCCTTTTTTTCCGGCGCCTGCGCCGGCGCGGGGAGCGCCACGGCCAGGGCGCAGGCCGCGGCCACGGCCGCCTGTACCAGCGCCTGCCGGTTCTGCGGCTGCGGCACTGGCGCTGGCGGCGTGGCGGCCTTGCTTGTCGTTGATACTTGCACCATGCGGTGGCTTCCTTTTCAAAAATGCCGGCAGGCGCCGCCAGTGGCGCGCCTGCCATGCCGTGTCAGTCGTTGTTAAGTCGATGTATCAGTCATAGTGCGCGCTCGCTTCGATCAGCTCGATGCGGTAGCCGTCGGGGTCCTGCACGAAGGCGATGACATTGCTGCCGTGTTTCATCGGCCCCGCCTCGCGCGTGACCGTGCCGCCATGCGCGCGCACCCTGGCGCAGACGCTGGCCGCATCGTCGACCGCCAGGGCCAGGTAGCCGTAGGCGTCGCCGTGGGTGTAGGCTTGCCGGTCCCAGTTATGCGTCAGTTCGATGGCGGCATGCGCCGGCGCTTCGCCATAGGCGACAATGGCGCGCGTAAAGCGCGCATCCGGATAATCGTGGCGCCGCTGCAGGGTCATGCCCAGGGCGTCGCGGTAAAAATGCAGCGCGGCGTCGAGGTCGGCGACGCGCAGCATGCAATGAAGTATGCGCATGGTGTGATGGCTCGGATCAGGTTTGGACAAGGACTTCAGGCTACGCGCTGCTGTGGCAAGACAGCTTCCATGGCCGGTTCGTCCGGCACCGGCAGGTAGCGGGCGCCGGCCTGGTAGCGCTGGACGAACTGGCCGAAGTCGCCGCTGTCGGCGCGTTCCACGCGCTCCTGCTCGGCCAGCGAGGCATCGGCCTGCGCCGTGAAGCGCGCCAGCGCCGCAGGCGCCAGGGGACGGCCGCGAAAATGCGCCGCGTGCGCCGCGCTCTGGCGCAGGGCGAACGCGTCGAAACTGCCTTGCTCGGCGCGGATCGCCGCCAGCACGCGCGCCGAAGGCGTCAGCGTCACGTCCGCCAGCTTGGCGCGCTGCGCCGCCAGCGCCGTGGCGCAATCGTCGCCGCCGCGCGCCTGGTCCAGCAGCGCGGCCATGGGGGCAATGCGATCGAGCAGCTCGCCAGCCCAGGCCTGCAGGCTGAGCTGTTCGCCGTGGCGCTCCAGCAGCAGTCCCGGACGGCGCCCTTCCTTGACGGTGCGGGCGAAATTCTCGGTGTTCTCGCGGCTTTCCGCATGGCCGGTGAGCGGGCTGTCCTGCAGCGCGCAAAACAGCAGAAAGGCGTCGAGGAAGTGGCAGGCTGGCGCGCCGATGCCCAGCGGCTCGAACGGGTCGACATCGAGGCAGCGCACCTCCACATACTGCACGCCGCGCTGGGCCAGCGCATGCAAGGGGCGCTCGCCGCTGTGCGCCACGCGCTTGGGGCGGATCGCCGAGTAGTACTCGTTCTCGATCTGCAGGCGGTTGGTATTGATCTGCACCCACTGCCCCTCGCGCCGCGTGCCCAGCTCGACATACGGCAGGTACGGATGGTTCATCGCCGCCGCCAGGCTGGTGATATAGCTGTCGAGCGTGTTGTAGTCGGGGGTCAGGCCGGCCTGGGCATCGTTCTGGTAGCCCATGTCGCTCATGCGCAGGCTGGTGGCGTACGGCAGGTACAAGGTATCGGCCGACAGCTGCTCCAGCGGGAAGTCGCCGCGCCCCGGGAAATGCGCCGACAGGGCTGGCGCGGCGCCGAACAGATACATCAGCAGCCAGCCATAGCGGCGGAAGTTACGGATCAGCCCGACATAGCTTTCCGACTGAAACTGCATCGCCGTGCGGCCATCGCCCTCGTCCGCGCGCAGGCGCTCCCACAATGCGGGCGGCAGCGAGTAGTTGTAGTGGATGCCGGCGATGCACTGCATGCTTTTGCCATAGCGCAGCGCCAGGCCGCGCCGGTAGACATGCTTGAGCATGCCGATGTGCGAGTTGCCGTACCAGGCGATCGGGATGTCGGGGTCGGCGGGCAGGCGGCACGGCATCGAGTGGCTCCACAGCATTTCGTCGCCCAGTCCGCTGAAGACGAAACGGTGCAAGGCGTCGTAACCGTCCAGCATGGCGGCCGTATCCTGCTCGGGCGGCGTGATCAGCTCGATCAGCGCCTCCGCATAGTCGGTCGTGATGGTGGGATGGGTCAGGGCCGCGCCCAGCGCCAGCGGATGCGCCGTGGCGGCCAGGTGGCCGCGGCCGTCCACGCGCAGCGCTTCGCGCTCGATGCCTCGCAATCCCTGGGCCAGCAGCGCATGTCCGTCCGCGCCTGCCAGCAGCGCCATGCGGCGCGTCAATAATGAACTCATAGCTGTGCTGCCTTTACAAAAAAACATCGTTCGGCTTTCCATCTCGACGCCGACGATAAGCCCCAAGCCCCGCACCACACAACTCGCAAATCCTGAGTGCGGGGATCAGAAACACTGATGCCAGGGGCCAGGCACCCGGATTTCCGAGGCCTGCGCCCGGCACCGGCGTTCGCATCAGTGTTATTGAGTGCTGCACTCAGCATTTGCGAATTGCGCCGTCCCGCGCGGCCCCTTATCTTGATAAACGAATATCAATAGACGGAAAAGTTTGGTTGCGCCGGCATCGCAGCGCCGGCGCCCCCCCTCTTCCGTATCCGGCGCGCCGACACGGCAGCGTGCTCAAGACACATGCATGCGTGCATGCGGCATGCAAGCCAACAAGGAAGCCGACAAGGCGATGGGAGAACACAGGTGGAAGTGATGGACAAGATGGTCGCGGACGACCCGGGCGTTGTACGCCTGAGCACTTATGCGCTGGAGGACAACTTGCTGGCACGCGGCGGCAGCGTCTTCCTGACCGGCACCCAGGCACTGGTGCGCCTGCCGCTGATGCAGCGCTGGCTCGACCGCGAGCGGGGCCTGAACACGGCCGGCTTCATCAGCGGCTACCGGGGCTCGCCGCTGGGCGGATACGACCAGGCGCTGTGGCGCGCGCGCGGCGTGCTGGAAGCGCAGCAGATCCGTTTCCTGCCCGCCATTAACGAAGAGCTGGCAGCCACCGCCGTGCTGGGCAGCCAGCAGGTCGAGACCGATCCCCAGCGCACGGCCGACGGCGTGTTCGCTCTCTGGTACGGCAAGGGACCGGGCGTTGACCGGGCCGGCGATGCGCTCAAGCATGGCAATGTGTACGGTTCCTCGCCGCACGGCGGCGTGCTGGTGGTGGCCGGCGACGACCACGGCTGCGTCTCGTCATCGATGCCGCACCAGAGCGATTTCGCCATGCAGGCGTGGAGCATGCCCATCGTCAATCCGGCCAGCATCGCCGAATACCTGGAATTTGGCCTGTACGGCTGGGCGCTGTCGCGCTTTTCCGGCATGTGGGTGGGCTTCAAGGCCATTTCCGAAACGGTGGAAAGCGGCGCCACGGTCGACCTGGACGGCCTGTGCACGCGCTTCGAGCAGCCGGCCGAATACACCGTGCCTGCCAGCGGCCTGCATTACCGCTGGCCCGACCTGCCCGGCCTGCCCATCGAGACGCGCCACGCGCACAAGCTGGCCGCCGTGCACGCGTTCGCGCGCGCCAACAGCATCGACCGCCTGCTGTGTCCCAGCCCGCAAGCCGATATCGGCATCGTCACCTGCGGCAAGGCGCATCTCGACGTGCTCGAAGTGCTGCGGCGCCTGGGCCTCAGTCTCGATGCGCTGGAACGCGCCGGCGTGCGCCTGTACAAGGTGGGCCTGAGTTTTCCGCTGGAAGCCGAACGCCTGGCGCAATTCAAGGCGGGCTTGCGGGAAATCCTCGTCATCGAGGAAAAGGGGCCGCTGGTGGAGCAGCAGATCCGCACCCTGTTCTACAACTTGCCGGACAGCGCCCGCCCGCTGGTGCTGGGCAAGCTCGATGCCGGCGGCGCTCCGCTGCTGCCGGCGCAGGGCGAACTGCGCCCGTCGCGCATCGCCGGCGTGCTGGCGGCCTGGCTGGCGCGGCACAAGCCGGCGCTCGACCGCCGCGCCCTGCTGCCCGGCTTCGCGCCCGCCGCGCTGCTGGCCAATGCGGCCGACGGCGTGCGGCGCCAGCCTTATTTTTGTTCCGGCTGCCCGCACAACAGCTCGACCAAGGTGCCGCAGGGTTCGCGCGCGCAGGCCGGCATCGGCTGCCATTTCATGGCCTCGTGGATGGAGCGCGATACCACCGGGCTGATACAGATGGGCGGCGAAGGCGTCGACTGGGTGGCGCACTCGATGTTCAGCACCACTCCGCACGTGTTCCAGAACCTGGGCGACGGCACGTATTTCCACTCGGGCTTCCTGGCCATCCGCCAGGCCATCGCCGGGCGCGCCAATATCACCTACAAGATTTTATACAACGACGCCGTGGCCATGACGGGCGGCCAGCCCATCGACGGCAGCCTGACGGTCGACGCCATCGCCTGGCAAGTGCATGCCGAGGGCGCCAAGGCGATTGCCGTGGTCAGCGACGCGCCGGAAAAATACGCGGGCTTGCACGGCCGCTTCCCGCCGCCCGCCACCTTCCACGGACGCGAAGAGCTCGACCAGGTGCAGCGCCGCCTGCGCGAGGTGAAGGGCGTCACCGTGCTGATTTACGACCAGACTTGCGCGGCCGAGCTGCGCCGGCGCCGCAAGAAAAAGGAGTTGCCCGATCCGCCGCGCCGCATGGTCATCAACAGCGCCGTGTGCGAGGGATGCGGCGATTGCGGTGTCCAGTCGAACTGCCTGTCCATCGTGCCCCTGGAAACGGGCTACGGCCGCAAGCGCGCCATCGACCAGTCGTCCTGCAACAAGGATTATTCCTGCGCCAACGGCTTTTGCCCCAGCTTCGTCTCCGTGCGCGGCGGCGCCTTGCGCAAGGCAGCCGACGCCGCCATCGATCCGCAAGCCCTGCGCCGCGCCGCGGCCGCCCTGCCCCTGCCCGCGCCGCATGCCTGGCACGGCCCGTTCAACCTGCTGGTGACGGGGGTGGGCGGCACGGGCGTGGTGACGGTGGGCGCGCTCGTTTCCATGGCCGCACACCTGGAGGGCAAGCAAGCCTCGGTGCTCGACTTCATGGGCTTTGCGCAAAAGGGCGGCGCCGTGCTGTCCTTCGTGCGCCTGGCCCTGGCCGGCCAGGATCTGCACCAGGCGCGCATCGACATCGGCCAGACCGATGCGATGCTGGCCTGCGACATGGTGGTCGGCGCCAGCGCCGACGCGCTGCAGACCCTGCGCCACGGCCACACGCGCGTGGTCGCCAACACGCATCAGTTCCCCACCGCCGCCATGGTGCGCGATCCGGATGCGCCGCAGCATGCGGGCGCCCTGATGGACAAGCTGCGCCACGCCGTCGGCGTGGAACACATCGCCGAATGCAACGGCCAGGTGCTGGCGCGCCAGCTGATGGGCGACACCATCATGGCCAATATACTGCTGATGGGCTTTGCGTGGCAGCGCGGCCTGATCCCCGTCGGCCTGGCGGCGCTGGAACGGGCCATCGAATTGAATGGCGTGGCCGTCGACGCCAACAAGGCGGCCTTTGCCGCCGGCCGCCTGGCCGCCTGCGGTGCGCCCCTGCTGCAAGGCGTGGCCGCGGGTCCGCTGGCGGAAGACGCCAGCCTGGGCGCGCTGGTGGAACAGCGCAGCGCCATGCTGGCGCGCTACCAGAACGCGGCGCTGGCGGAACGCTTCCAGGCGTTCGTCGCGCGCGTGCGCGAGCGCGAAAGCGCCGTCTTCGGCGCCGATGCGCCGCCCGTGCTGACCCTGGCCGTGGCGCGCGGCTACAGCAAGCTGCTGGCCTACAAGGATGAATACGAGGTGGCGCGGCTGTTCTCGGACGGCCAGTTCCAGCGCGAGCTGCAGCAGCAGTTCGAGGGCGACGTGACGCTCACCTTCCATATGGCGCCGCCGCTGCTGGGCAAGCGCAAGCGCGCCTTCGGCCCCTGGATGGGCAGGCTGCTGGCGCTGCTGGCCAGGGCCAGGGGGCTGCGCGGCACGCGGTTCGACGTGTTTGGCTACAGCGCCGAACGGCGCCGCGAGCGCCAGCTGATCACCGACTACACGGCACGCCTCGACGCCCTGCTGCCGCGCCTGAGCGCCGGGAACCTCGATTCCATCGTGGCGCTGGCCGAACTGCCGCAGGCCATCCGCGGCTACGGCCACGTGAAACTGGCCAGCATCGATGCCGCCGAACTGCGCGCGCAGGCGCTGCTGGCCAGGCTGGAGCAGCCGGCCGCTCCCGCTGTCCCCGCCGCGCCACACGCCCAGCAGCCTTTCCGCACCATCGCCATCCGGCGCTACCAGTAAACATGTTTTCCATTGACCACCACACGGCGCGGCGCCTTGCCGCGCCGGCGCGCCCAGGAGCCCAGCCTTGAAGTCCTTGTCCCTCGCCCTTCCCCTGCCCGTTGCGCGCCTGCGCGCGCTGGCCGCCATCGCCGCGCTGACGCTTGCCAGCGGCTTGGCGGCCGCGCTCTACCTGCCGGCCTCCATGGCCGGCGTGGTGGCGCTGCTGGTCTTTTGCATCAGCATGTGGGCCACGGCCCTGGTGCCCGAATACTGGCCGGCCCTGGCCTTCTTCCTGGTGGCGATGCTGTGCAATATGGCGCCCGCGCAAACCGTGTTCTCCGGCCTGCAGTCGACCACCTTCTGGCTGCTGTTCAGCGGCGCCGTGATGGGGGCGGCCATCGGCCACACGGGCCTGGGCAAGCGCGCGGCGGCCATCCTGTCGCGCATGCTGGGGCGGCGCTACGCGGGCGTCATCGCCGGCATCGTGCTGTTCAGCGTGGCGCTGGCCTTCGTCATGCCTTCAGGCATGGGCCGCGTGGTGCTGCTCATTCCCATCACCATGGCAGTGGCCGAGCATATCGGCTATGGCGCGGGCCATAACGGCCGCACGGGCATGCTGATGGCGGCCAGCTTTTCCAGCTTCCTGCCGACCTTCGCCATCCTGCCGTCGAACGCGCCGAACATGATCCTGTCCGGCATGGCGGACAATCTATATGGCGTACAGATCGCGTATGTCGACTACCTGCTGCTGCATTTTCCCGTGCTGGGCATCCTCAAGTCCGTCCTGCTGGTGCTGCTGATCCTGTGGATGTTTCCCGCCGCCGATCCCGTGCGCGCGGCCGCGCCGGCGCAGCGGCAAGGTCCCATGTCGGCGCAGGAGACGGGACTGGCCGTGGTGCTGGGAGGCTGCCTGGCCCTGTGGATGACGGACGGCCTGCATCATGTGTCGCCGGCCTGGGTCGGCCTGGCCGCCGCCCTGGTCTGCCTGTGGCCGGCCGCCGACCTGACGTCGAAAAAATGCCTGAACCAGGAAATCAACTACGGCTCGCTGCTGTTCGTGGCCGGCGTGATGGGCCTGGGCGCGGTGATTTCGGAAAGCGGCCTGGGCGAAACCGTGGTGCACGGCCTGAGCCGGCATGCGCGCTTTGCCACCGACACGCCGCTGTGGAACGCCGCCGTGCTGACGGTGATCTCGACGGTGGTGTCGCTGGTGACCAACCTGGCGGGCGTGCCGGCGACGATGACGCCGCTGGCGCAGGACCTGGCGGCCGTCACGGGCCTGCCGCTGATGACGGTGCTGATGACGCAAGTGCTGGCATTTTCCAATGTCTGCCTGCCCTACCAGGCGCCGCCCCTGATTTTCGCCATGCAGGTGGCCAGCCTGCCGGTGGCGGCCGTCACCCGCCTGTGCCTGAGCCTGTTCATCCTCAGCCTGCTGATACTCACGCCGCTGGACTTCGTCTGGTGGCACGTGGTCGGCCTGCTGTAGCGCACTGGCGCACGCAGGAACTTTCTCACGAAAAGTAACAATTTACGCCATTTCAAGGGCTGACGCGCATCGCGGCGGTGACAGGGAGAAGGGAAAAGTCACAAATAATTACCCATCTTGCAGGCATTGTTAATGCGGTTTTCTTAATGAAATCACATATAATGCATAGTTGAAAAACAAATAAGAATATCTGAAATTTCACCCATCTTTTAACTTAATGGACCCGCCCCTCATGGAAATCCATCACCTGAAAACCTTCGCCACGGTGGCGCGCGAGGGCAGCATTACGCGCGCATCCGAACGGCTCTTCCTGAGCCAGCCCGCAGTCAGTGCCCATGTCAAGGCGATGGAGGATTATCTCGGCCTGACCCTGTTTGAACGCACGGCGCGCGGCATGAGCCTGACCAGCAGCGGCCAGCGCATCCTGGCCAAGGCCGAACGCACGCTCAACATCCATCGCGAGCTGCTCGACGAAGCCAACCACATCAAGGGCCGCCTGGCCGGCAAGCTGCGCATCGGCGTCGGCGGCCAGTCCAACAACGAAGCCATTGGCCGGCTGGTGCGGCGCTTTTCCGAGCACCATCCGGAAGTCGAGGTCTCGCTGGAGCACGGCAGTTCCACCGGCACCCTGAACGGCATCCGCAGCGGTACGCTCGACGCGGGTTTCTACAATGAGGCGCGCTCGCCCGACGATGACCTGATGACGATCGAAGTGGCGTGCTTCCCCGTCTACGTGGCGGCGCCTGCCGGCATGCTCGACACCACCCAGCCGCTCGACTGGAACGCGCTGGCCGAGCTGCCGTGGATCTTCGCGCCATCGAGCCTGTGCTGCGGCGGGGCCGCCGAGCACCTGTTCAAGACGCGCAATTTCCGTCCGCGCCGCATCATCAGCATCGACCGCGAAAGCGTCACCCGCTCGATGCTGGCCGAGCGCCTCGGCGTCGGCCTGCTGCATGGCGACACGGCGCTGGAAGCGCAGCGTCTCGGTGAAATCGACATCCTGTGCGTGGCACAGTCGTCCGTGCGCAATCTGTTCGCGCACCTGGCCTCACGCGCCAGAGAGCCGATGTTCGAGGCGATCAATGATGCGCTGAGCGAATCGGGCATATTGGCGGCCTGAACCGCCAATATGCCCTGCGAGTGCCACAGCCAGCCCGGGAAACCTAGCGAGCCAGGCGCTGCATCTGATTGAAGATATTTTTGCGGTGCATTTCTTCGGTGCCGCCCACGCTGGCGAAAGCCAGGGCGTTTTTCATCAGCTCGGCCACGCGGCCGTTGTGATAGCCAAGACTGCCGTACAGCTTGACGAGGCTGGTAGCGCTGTTGATCAGGTCTTCGGATCCCACCAGCTTGGCGATGGAACAGCTCATCAACCCTTCCCGCTGGCCTGCCAGCAATTGCGACAGCGCGCCAAACGCCAGCCATCGCGAACGTTCCATGCCGATGCGGATATCGACCAGGCGCCGCTGCACGTACTGGTGGTTGTCGATGCTGCTATTGAAGCTGCTGCGGCTGGCCGCGTAGCGCATCGCCTCGTCCAGATAGGGCGCGATCAGGTTGGCCGCCGCCAGGCCGTAATACAGGCGTCCCAGCGAAATGGTGTCGATCAGCGTGGCCAGGCCGCGACCGGGTGCGCCCAGCAGCTGCGACGGGCGCACGGCCACATCCTCGAAATGCAGGGCGCCGGTGGGCAGGTTGCGGTTGCCCAGCTTGTCGTCCACCAGGCCGGCGCGCAGGCCGGGCGTGCCGCGGTCGACCAGCGCCAGCGCGATATTGTGCTCTTCCTTGTCCGCCAGGCGGCAGACGATCAGGGCGAAATCCATGATGGGCGCGTGCGCGATATTGTACTTGCCGCCATTGAGCACGTAGCCGTCGGCCGTGGCGCGCAAGGTGCTCTGGATGCTGCGCACGTCCGTGCCCGTGCCCGGCTCGGCAATACCGGTGGCGCTGACGTCGCCGCGCAGAATGGCGCCGAAATAGCGGTCGCGCTGCCCTTCCGTGCCGTGCCGCTCCAGGCCCCGCACCATGCCGGCCTGGGCGATGACCGACAGCAGCAGCTCCGGCGCGCCGATGGTGGACGACAGGCCGTCGAGGGCGGCGGTAAAACTCCACCAGTCGCCCGTCGCGTGATCGCTGCCGGGCACGATCATGCGCCACAGACCGGCATCGCGCAGGCGCTGCCAGCCGTCAAAATCGAAACCTTCGGCGCGCGCGGCGGCGCCGGCGGCAATGTCGCTGCCGATGCCGGCGTAGCGCTGGCGTATCTCGCCCTGTTGCGGTGTAAACATCATGGTTAGCCTTGTTGGTCAATGAAAGAAAAAGGGCCGCGCAGGCGGCCCTGGCAGGTACGCCGGCCGTCAGTCCGACAGGACGACGGAGCGCCCGATGGCGCCGTGCAGGTCGAGGCAGCGCTCGAACCAGGTACTGACGGGATCGTCGGCCGGCAGCAAGGGATACGGCACGGTGATGCGCGCCCATTGCAGCACGCCGAACAGGATGTAGTCGGCAAACAGGGGCTGCGCGCCGCCCAGCCAGGGCTGCTTGGCCAGCACGCTGCGCAGCGGCGCGAATTTTTCCGGCAGGGCCGCCAGCTCGATGTGGCGGGTGGCCGAGGCCTCTTCCAGGGTCTTGCCGAAGCGTTTCTCGCGCGCCGCGCGGAAATACGCCTGGTCCGCCGGCGACATCAGCGCATGCATGTCCATGGCGGCGATGGCCGAGACGGGCGGATGGATGACCGTCTGGCTGAAGCTTTCGACGAAACGGGCCATGGCCTGGCCGCCCGGGCCGCCGAACAGGCTGGGCCGGTCCGGATAGGCGCGTTCCAGGTGCACGGCGATTTCAAAGCTGTCGCCCTCGATGTGGCCGTTGTCGTTCAGCACCGGCACGCTTTTATAGCTGCCGTCCTCGATGCCGGCGATTTCCGCGAAGGAGACGGGCCGCACCTCGGCCTGCAGTTCCTTGTGCTTGAGTGCCATGATGATCTTCCATACATGGGGCGAATAATGACGGCGCCGGTCGGCGGCGCACAGGCTGTACAGGATGATGGACATGCGGTTCTCTCTGGTTGTGAAGGTCAGGCCGCGGCGCCGGTCAGCGCCAGGCGCTGCACGCCGCTGGCGGGGAAGCGTTCGCGCAGCAGCGCCAGCACCTGCTCGGGACTCGGCAGCGAGTGATGGCCGTGCATGCGCTCGAGCAGCGGATCGAAATGGTCGCGCCAGACGGGGTCGATGATGATGTAGCCGTCCTCGCGCAGCTGCGCCAGGTTGCGCTGCACGGCCGGCTTGGCCAGCATCGGCCCGCCCATCACGGGAAACAGCAGCACGGGAAAGGTGGCGGCCAGGATCACGGTGGTCAGGCGGTTGCCGGAAAAGCCGTTTGCCACGGCCGCCAGCGTATTCGCGGTGGCGGGCAGCACCAGCAGCAGGTCGTGCTCGGCGGCCAGGCGGCCCGGCTTGTCGGTCGGCCAATCCTGCGGCCGCTCGCCGCTGATGACGCGGTCGACGTACAGCGCGATCGATTCCGGCTTGAGGAAGTTGGTGGCATTCGGCGTCATCAGCACGCTCAGCTCGCAATCGAGGTGGTCCTTGATGATGCGCAGGTAGTTCGGCAGCAGGGTCGAATCGAGCGATCCCGTGACGCCGATGAGGATGCGCGGCTTGTGTTTTTTGATGGGCGTTTCCATGGTGTTGTGTCCAGGTGGTGGCACGGCTGTGCCTGGTTAATGGGGTGCAGGCGGACGGCGGCGCTGGTGCGCGCGTACCGCCATGACCATGCGGTCGAGGATCTCGGCCAGCAGCGGCTGCGAGGTGGCGAAATTGAGGCGCGCGCAGTGCGCGGCGCGCGCGTCGAAGACTTCGCCCGGGCTGAGCGCCACGCGCGCATGCTGGAGGAAGAAATCCGCCGCCGGCTGGTCCAGTTCCAGCGCGCCGCAATCGAGCCACAGCAGATACGTCCCCTGCGGCACGTGGAAGCGGACGCCCGGCAACTCGCGGCGCAGGATCTGCGCCGCGTAGTCGCGCATGGCCAGCAGGTGCGCCAGCACGGCGTCGAGCCAGGGCTGCCCGTCGTTCCAGGCCGCCACGGTGGCGTCGATGCCCAGGTTGTTGACGGCGCCCGTCAGGCGCGCCGGCAGGCGCGCATGGAAGCGCTGCTGCAGCTGCGGCGTGCCGAAATGGGCGACGGCGCAGCGCAGTCCGGCGATATTGAAGCTCTTCGTGGCAGAGTTCAGGGTGACGGTGCGCGCGGCGGCCGCCTGCGACAAGGAGGCGAATGGCAGATGGCGCGCCCCCGGGTAGACCAGGTCGGCATGGATTTCGTCGGACACCACGATCAATGCATGGCGCTCGGCAAAGGCCAGCACGCTGTCCAGCTCCGCGCGGCTCAGCACGCGCCCCGTCGGATTGTGCGGATTGCACAGGATCAGCACGCGCGTGCGGGCATCGACGGCTTGTTCCAGGCTCTCCAGGTCGAGCTGGAAGCCGCCGGCACCCGTGCGCATTTCCAGCGCGACCAGGCGCCGGCCCGTGCCCTCGACCGCTTCGCGGAACGGCGCATAGTGCGGCACCTGCACGATCACGCCGTCGCCCGGGTCGGAAAACGCCATCACCGCGGCAAACGTCGCCTGCACCAGGTCGGGCAGGACCAGCACCTGGTCGGCCTCGGCCTGCCAGCCGTACAGGCGGCGCATGCGCGCGGCGAACGCGTGTGCCACGGCGCGGTCGGCCTTGCGTCCGTCACGCAGGGGATAAGTGAAATCGACGCGCTGCAGCACCTGCGCCAGCGCCGCCTGCACGGCGGGCGCGGTGCCCAGGTCCATGTCGGCCACGCAGGCGGCAAGCACGCCGGGCTGGTACTGGCGCCACTTGAAACTCTGGCGCGCCAGCAGCTGGTCCAGGGTCAGCGCCAGGCCGTCCTGCAGGGTAGCGAGCTGGCGGCTCATGCTTCGGTAAACACGCGGTTCAGGAAGCCGTTGAACCATGCCCGCAGCGCCTTGTCGTGCAGCACGCGCCCCTGCAGATGCTGTTCGCCCTGCTGCGCGTTCGGCAGGTGGAAGCGGTGCGCGCCCTTCACCGCCCAGCGGCGCTGCATGGCCAGGGTCAGCTCTGGATGGTACTGGATGCCCCAGGCTTTCTCGCCGTAGCGGAAGGCCTGGTTGCGGTAGGCGTCGCCCTCGGCCAACAGGATGGCGCCCTTGGGCAGCTCGAAACCCTCCATGTGGAAGTGGTACACCATGTCCGGCCACTTGGGCATGATGCGCTGGCCTTCGGCCGTCGGCTTCAGCGGATACCAGCCGATCTCCGTGACGTCGCCCTCGGCCGCCGTCACCTTGCAGCCGAGATTCTTGGCCAGCATCTGCGCGCCCAGGCAGATGCCCAGATACGGCCGGTTTTCCGCCAGCGGCACGGACAGCCACTCGATCTCGCGGCGGATGTGCGCGTCGCTGTCGTTCGCGCTCATCGGGCCGCCGAACGAGATCACGCCCGCGTGGCCATCGAGGGTGTCGGGCAGCGGGTCGCCGCACACGGGACGGCGGATATCGAGTTCAAAGCCCTTGTCGCGCAGCAGCTTGCCGGCGCGGCCCGGCGTCGACGCCTCCTGGCGCAGTATCGCCAGGATCGGCCGCTTGCGCCCGCGCCGGCCTTGCATCGTTTCACTCATGCTGCTCTCCTTGTATCTTGTTGCGCTGGATGTAGGACTCGACCAGGCTGGCATACGGCGGCACGAAGGTCACCAGGGTCTGCTGGCCCACCTTGATGGTGTCCTTGACGTCGAAATGCAGGTGGATCGGCAGCTTGTCGATCCAGTTGTTCGAAATCCTGCCGATGCGCGCGCCGCGCGCCACCGGCTGCAGTTCGCGCACGGCCAGGTCGCTGGTATTGAGGTGCACATAGCGGTACAAGGTGCCGGCGGCCGTCTGCAGGGTGACGCTGAAACGCGCGATCTGCACGATGACGCCATCGTCGGCCGCTACGGCCCAGTGAAAATTGGCGCGGCAGGTGGCCGGGCGCAAGTCTTGCCCCTGATGGCCGCCGGACAGGCAGAACGGCAGGTTGTCCTTGCGCAGCTCGCAAAAATTGTCGCGCCACGGATAGGCATAGTTGGCGTCGTCGCAGGAATCGCCTGCCTTGCCGCGCTGGCCGCCCACGCCGTAGAAATGCGAACTGGCGTAGGCCGCGCCCTTCTCGATGGGAAAGCGCATGTCCGGGTACAGCACGGCGGCGCTGGCCACGCCGCTGCCGCTGCCGGGCAGCAGTGCTCCGGGCGGCAGGAAACGGTCATCATTGCCGGCCAGTGCCGGCAGCGCCAGCGCACCGAGCACGCCAGCCAGTAGCAAAGTCTTCATCATGGTTTTTCTCCCGCCACGAGCAGCAGCGCACGCGCCGTGTCGGTCAGATATTGCGGATCGGTGCAGCGCTTGTCCTTGAGCGGCTCGTCGCAGCTCATGCGCAGCGTGTAGGCGGCGCCAAAGCGCGTGAAGCTGTAGTCGGCGCCGTCGCCTATCGATTCGAAGGCGCCGCCCGCATGTTCGAGCTTCAGGTCACCTGGTGCGACGAGGTGCGTGGCGCTGCCGAACAGCCCCAGCTTCGCGCCCGCCGGCGCATACAGGGCAGCATAGGCCGTGCCCTGGCCATGGAAACGCGGCGCGCCCCAGTCGCCTTCGGCCGGCAGCAGCAGTACCGGGATGTTGACCTGCGCCAGCCCGGCGGGCGCCGTGGCGCGCAGCGGCCGCAGCACCGCGTCGGCCTGCGCCGCGCCGGCACGCGCCAAGCTGGCCGCGGGCCAGTCGATCGGCGTCAGCACGCGCCGCACCGGTTCACCGGCGCTGGCGGCCAGCGGCGCCGCGGCGCCCGCGAGCAGGCCCAGCGCGCCAAGCGCTTGCAGGAATGCCAGGCGCGCCATCTTAGAGGCTGCCCTGGTAGGCCAGCACGGTCTGCTTGAACGACTCGGGCACGGGCTGCGTGGCCTGCTTTTCATAGTCGTACATGACGTGCACGGAAATGGCCTTGGCCATCACCACGCCCTGCTCGTCGCCGATGTGCATGATGTGCTCCATTTCAAAGCTCTTGCCGCCGAACTTGGAAACATGGCTGAGCACCAGCACCTTGTCGCCGTACTTGGCCTGGGCGATGTATTCGCACGCGGTTTTCACCATGATGTGCGGCAGCTTCTCGCTCTTCGGAATTTCCAGGATGCGGTGCATGTATTCGAGGTAGGCAGTCTGCATGTACTCGTAGTACACGGGGCTGCTGACGTGGCCCATCGAGTCGGTGTCGCGGTAACGGATGTCGAGATTGGTCTTGAAAGAGCGGCGCATCATTGTGTCCTCATGTGGCGGTTATATCCGGTCAGGCCGGCTTGGGTAGTGACATTTCGCCAATGATGCTAAGACCGATAGCGGGTACCTCACAAGACGCAATATCTGAGGGCGGACGTCCAAATATCTGAGGAGCCGAATGGCGCCCGTTGCGCTACCATCGCTGCAGAAATATTCCAGCAACAAGGACCCGGCGCATGGCGCCACGGCTGCCGCGCGCACTGGCGCGGCCCACCGGTTTCCTCTACCCCACCCTATTGAATGAAAGGCGCATCGATGAAAATCGCGATCCTGGCTGACCGCCTCGAGCTGTTGAACATCAAGAAAGATTCGACCTACGCGATGATGCAGGAAGCGGCCGCGCGCGGCCACGCACTGCACGTGTTCGAACAGCAGCATCTGCACTGCGAGGGCGGCGTGGTCAGCGCCCATGCCGCGCGCGTGCAGCTGGTCGACGACGCCGGCACGTGGTTCCACCGGGAGGCGGCGACGACGCTGCCGCTGGCGCAGTTCGACGCCGTCCTGGTACGCAAGGATCCGCCTTTCGACATGGAATACCTGTACAGCACCTACCTGCTGGAAATGGCGCAGCGCCAGGGAGCGCGCGTCTTCAACCGGCCATCGGCCGTGCGCAACCACAACGAAAAACTGGCGATCCTGGAATTTGCGCCGTTCTGCGCGCCGACCCTGGTCAGCCGCGAGCCGTCGCGCCTGCGCGCCTTCCACGCCGAGCACGGCGACGTGATCTTCAAGCCGCTCGACGGCATGGGCGGCGCCGGCATCTTCCGCGTACGCGAGGACGGCATGAACCTGGGCGCCACGGTGGAAATGCTGACGCGCGACGGCGCCGTCACCATCATGGCGCAACGCTACATTCCCGCCATCAGCGAGGGCGACAAGCGCATCTTGCTCATCGGCGGCAAGCCGGTGCCGCATGCGCTGGCGCGCATACCGCAGGCGGGCGAGGTGCGCGGCAACCTGGCTGCCGGCGGGCGCGGCGAAGCGCGCGTGCTGACGGCGCGCGACCGCGAGATCGCCGATACCCTGGCGCCGGTGCTGGCGGCGCGCGGCCTGCTGCTGGTCGGGCTGGACGTGATCGGCGCGCATCTCACCGAAGTCAATGTCACCAGTCCTACCTGCTTCCGCGAAATCATGCAGCAGACGGGTTTCGACGTGGCAGGCATGTTCATCGATGCGCTGGAAACGGCGGCATCGCTCACGCACACGAACGAGGAACAATCATGAGCAAGGTAAGCACACTGCAAAGCTGGATAGGCGGACGCTGGATGGGCAGCGAAGCGGGCCTGTCGCTGCACAGCGCCATCGACAATTCGCTGATCTATCACACGCATGCCGAGTCGGTCGACGCGCAGCAGGCGCTCGACTATGCGCGCCGCACCGGCGTGCCAGCGCTGATGGCCCTCGACTTCCAGCAGCGGGCAGCCTGCCTGCGGGCGCTGGCATCGCACATCCAGCAGCATCGCGAGGAGCTGTACACGATCGCCTACCTGAGCGGCGCCACGCGCGCCGACAGCAAGCAGGATATCTGCGCCGGCATCGGCGTGCTCAATTCCTACGCCGGCATCGCCGCCAGCGGCCTGCCTTCGGGCAATGTGCTGCACGAAGCGCCCGCCATGTCGCTGTGCCGGCGCGGCGGCGCGGCCGGCACGCACATCATGGTGCCGCGCGGCGGCGTGGCCCTGCACATCAACCCGTTCAACCTGCCCGTCTGGTCGCTGCTGGAAAAATTCGCCGCCAGCTTCCTGGCCGCCATGCCCTGCATCGTCAAGCCCGCCACCTGTACCAGCTACCTGGCCGAAGCGCTGGTGCGCCTGATCGACGCGTCCGGCGTGCTGCCGAAAGGCGCGCTGCAGCTGGCCATCGGCCCGGCCGATGCCTTGCTGGCCCGCCTGCAGGACAACGATGCCGTCAGCTTCACCGGTTCGGACGCCACCGCCACGACCTTGCGCAACCACCCCAACCTGCTGGCGCGTTCGGTCCAGGTCAGCCTGGGCGCGGCGTCGCTCAATTGCGCCATCCTGGGACCGGACGTGCGCAGCGGCGAGCCGGAATTCGAGCTGCTGGTCGACGCCATCGTGCGTTCGATGACGGTCAAGGCGGGCCAGGACGGCGCCGCCATCCGCCGCGTGATGGTGCCGCACGGGCAGATCGAAGCGCTGACGGCGCGCCTGCGCGAACGCCTGGCGGCGGTGGTGATCGGCGACCCGGCCCAGGCAGGCGTGCAAATGGGACCGCTGGCATCGCAGGAGCAGCGCAGCGAACTTGGCGCCCGCGTGCGCGCCCTGGCCGAGGAAAGCGACATCGTCTGCGGCCAGGCGGACGGCTACGCGCCTTCCGGCGCAGGCGTGCGCGATGGCGCCTTTGCCGCACCCACACTGCTGCTGTGCCGCGGCGGCGCGCGCAGCGACGCCGTGCATGAAATCGAGGCCTTCGGCCCCGTCTGCGCCCTGATGCCGTATGCGGACGTGGAGGAAGCGCTGGCGCTGGCCGCACGCGGCAGGGGCAGCCTGGCCAGCACCCTGGCCACGCGCGATCCGAAGCTGGCCGCGTATGCGGTGCCGCGCCTGGCCGCCTCGCACGGGCGCGTGCTGGTGCTGGAACGCGAAGTGGCGGCGGCGGGGACGGACGTGCTGGCGTCGGCGCACCTGAAGTACGGCGGCCCTGGCCGCGCCGGCTGCGGCGAGCAGCTGGGCGGCCTGCGCGCCATCTCGCAATACCTGCAACGCTCGGCGCTGCAAGGCTCGCCCACCATGCTGACGGCCGTGACGGGCGAATACGTGCGCGGCGCCGCCGTGCGCGAAAGCGTGCAGCATCCGTTCCGCAAGCATTTCGACGAGCTGGAAGTGGGCGAATCGCTGCTGACGCACCGGCGCACCGTCTGCGAAGCGGATATCGTGGCCTTCGGCGGCATCTCGGGCGATTATTTCTACATGCATTTCGACGAGATCGCCGCGCGCGATTCTCAGTTCGGCCGGCGCATCGCGCACGGCTATTTCGTGCTGGCGGCGGCAGCCGGCCTGTTCGTCTCCCCGGCGCCAGGTCCCGTGCTGGCCAACTACGGGCTCGACGACCTGCGCTTCGTCGCGCCGGTCGGCATCGGCGACACCATCCGCGCGCGCCTGACGTGCAAGCGCAAGGTCGACCGCCAGCGGCGCGACGACAAGGGTGTCGGCCAGGGCGTGGTGTCGTGGGACGTGCAGGTCACCAACCAGAACGATGAACTGGTGGCCAGCTACGACATCCTGACCCTGGTCGCCAAGCGCGCAGGGCTGTGAGCGGCGGCCCTCAGTTTTCCTGATGGCGCCGATCAAGAAATACAAATAGCCAACGTTGCCCCCGTCTTTCAGAATGGCGGCTGACGAGATGAAGCCAACCGGGTATTTCAGGGACCGGAAGCGGTGCGGCGCGCCGCTTCCAGTCCCGGGACAGCGCTGCTGTAGCAGATTCGACTGACGCTGCGCAGGCCAGCACCTGCGCCCTCCCTTCCCGTAGCTTCCCTTCTGACAAAGACGACCTTCCCATGCGACATGCCGTTCCCCTTTTCCTGCTTGGCGCCAGTGCGCTGCCCATCGCCCCCTTCTCTTTCGCCCAGCAAATGTCCGACACGCGCGCTGAACAGGCCGCGCCGCTGGCGACCCTGCCCGAAGTCAAGCTGATCGACCAGTCCGGGCCGGACGCGCCCCTGCCGGGCATCACGCGCATTTCCCGCGAGACCCTGCAGCGCCAGCAAGCCATGGACATGGCCGACGTCTTCGCCAGCGAAGCTGCCGTCAGCGTGGGCGGCGGCGCCAGCAATGCGCAGCGCATCTACCTGCGCGGCGTCGACGGCGCCAACCTGAACATCAGCATCGACGGCGCGCGCCAGGGCCGCAGCCTGCACCAGCACCGGGGCGACCTGGGCGGCATCGATCCCGACCTGCTGAAACAGGTCGATATCCAGCCCGGCCCCAGCGCCGACGCGGGGCCGGGCGCGCTGGGCGGCAGCATCCGCTTTGACACCGTCGATGCGCAGGACTTGCTGGCGCCTGGCAAACGCGCCGGCGCCAGCGTGCGCGCGGCGTACGCCAGCGCCGACGAAGCGCGGCGCGGCGCCGTCAGCGTGTATGGCATGCTGGGCGAGACGCTGGAAAACAAGCTGGGCTTGCTGGCCCATGTCAGCGCCGTCAACCGCGACAACTACCGCATCGGCGGCGGTGGCGACGTGCCCAATTCGGCCGGGCATGACCGCGACTACCTGCTCAAATTGAGCTTGCTGGACCTGGCCGAGCATAGCCTGCGCCTGGGCGCGGCGCGCAACCGCAATGCGGGGCTCTACCTGTTCAGCCGGGTCGGCAGCGACAACGGCTATGCGCCCGCGAACGCCGTGCCCACCTACCAGCGCAGCGAACGCCATACCTATACCCTGGAACACCGCTACCAGCCGGCCGGCAATGCGCTGCTGGACTGGAAATTCAATCTGTACCTGAACGAGAACGAGCTGGAAGACGTCAGCCAGGCGCGCAGCGCGAGGACGACGGAACGGGGCGGCAGCGTGCGCAATACGGCAAACCTGGGCTTGGCCGGCACGCAGCACCGCCTGACGGCCGGCGCCGACTTCATGGACGAGGAAGGCATCACCAACGGCGTGCTGGGCGCCGCCATCCTGGGGCCGGGCCGCAAATCCACGCAGGCGCGCAATCTGGGCCTGTTCGTGCAGGAGCGCATGCGCTGGCAAGCCCTGCAGCTGTCGCTGGGCTTGCGCCATGACCGCTACGATACCGCCTTCGGACCGCGTACCGTCAAGGGCGGCAGGACATCGCCGAACATCGGCGCCGAGCTGGAGCTGGGCCGCGGCGTGGGCGCCTTTGCCAGCTATGGCGAAGCCGTGCGCGCCAGCGGCATCGTCCCCATCGGTTTCCTCACCAGCCTGGACAAAAAGAGCAATTTCAACAACGGCAAGCCCTTCAAGCCGGAAACCTCGACCACGCGCGAAGCGGGCCTGAAGTACGAGGGCGCCAATGCGCTGCTGGACGGCGACAGCCTGACCGTACGCCTCGGCTACTTCGACACACGCATTGCCAACCTGATCGAATGGGCCGGCCAGGGCGTCGTGTATCCCGCGTATATCCGCAACATGCCCGAGACCCTGCGCTCGAAGGGCTGGGAATGGAAGGCGCGCTGGCAGCGGGGCGGCTACGGCACGTCCGTCGGCGTGGTGCTGGCCGATACCACGGTGGGCGGCAAGCCCTTGAACCCGGCGCGCCGCGTGGGCACGGCGCTGGGCGACCGGCTCACGTGGGACAGCCACTGGCAGATGCTGCCCGGCCTCACGGCCGGCTATACCCTGAACGCCGTGCGGCGCCTGGACGACGTGCCGAAAGCGGCAGTACAGCGGGCCGGCTACGTGCTGCACGACATCCAGCTGCAATGGCAGCCGGCCGCGCTGCGCGCGCTGAGCCTGGCGCTGGCCGTGCGCAACCTGGGCGACAAGCGCTACACGAGCCACAGTTCGCTCGACGGCGGTGTCGGCAATATCCTGCCGGAGCCGGGACGCGACGTGCGCGTGAGCGCCAGTTACCACTTTTAAGCGATTCCACCATCCCACTCACCCATCCGTAAAGAGAAGAGAACCATGACCTATACCACCCAAGCGGGCGCGCGCTGCGGCCTGTACCTCGTCAGCGCCGGCATCGGCGACCCTGACAGCATTACCGTGAAGGCGCAGAAAACCCTGCGCGGCGTCGATATCGTGTTCGGCATCCCGCGCCTGCTGGAAGCGTTTGCCGACCTGCTTGACGGCAAGGAACTGCACAAGGCGGGCCACGGCCTGTTCAGCCCCCTGGCGCGGCGCGACACGCCGGAAGAGGAAGTCGACGCCATGGAAAAACAGACGCGCGACATCATCCACGCGGCGGCGGCGGCCGGCAAGACCGTCGCAGTGCTCGACTATGGCGACGCCATGATCTTCGGGCCGCAATCGGGCTATCTGAGCGAGTTCAGCGAACTGAATCCCATCGTCATCCCTGGCATCTCCTGCTTCAATGCGGCCAATGCGGCGCTGGCCCGCGATGTCACCGGAGGCAAGCACAGCCGTTCCGTGATCCTCGCCGCCTCGGCCGACACGCGCGACGACTACACGGGCAGCGACACCCTGGACAAGCTGGCCGCCACGGGTTCCACCCTGGTCTTCTTTACCATGCGCGCCGACCTGCCCTCGCTGGTCGAACGCCTGGCGCGCCACCTGCCCGGCAACACGCCGCTCGCCATCGTCGCCCACGCGGGCGCCGACGCAAAACAGGCCGTGCTGCGCGCGACGCTGGGCACGGTGCTGGCCCGCACGGAGAACGAAAAGCCGCCGTTCGAACACCTGGTGTATGTAGGCGATTTCCTGGGCTAGGCCAGGCGCATCCAGAGCGCCGGCGCGGCGCCCTCCGTGCCGTCCTGCGGCCCGGGCAACGCCGCGCAGCGGCCATCTTCCAGCCGCACGATGCGGTCCGCCACGTGGCGGGCGACAGGCAGATTGTGCGTGATGAGCAGCAGGGCCAGGCCGCGCGCCTCCTGCACGTCGAGCAGCAGCCGCAGCACCTTCGCCTGCACCGAGGCATCCAGCGCGGCGGTCGGTTCATCGGCCACCAGCACGGCCGGATCGGCGATCAGCGCCCGCGCGATGGCCAGGCGCTGCAATTCCCCGCCGCTCAAGCTGCGCGCCTGGCGCTTCAGGAAGGCTTCTGTGGCCGGCAGGCGCACGTCGGCCAGCGCCCGCAGCGCCGCCGCGCGGATCGCGTCCACGCTGACGCGATCCGCGATGGCGAGCGGCTCGGCCACCGCCTCGAATACGCTGAAGTGGCTGGCCACCGAGGCGCCCGCATGCTGCGGCACGTAGGCGATGCCCGCCGCCGCGCCCCCCTCTTCGCGCTCCGGCGTGGTCACTGTGCCCGTATCGGCCTGCTGCAGGCCGACGAGGATGCGCGCCAAAGTCGACTTGCCCGCGCCGGACGCGCCCACGATAACCACCGTTTCGCCCGACTGCACGTCCAGGTCGACGCCCGCCAGTACGGCTTGTCCGCCCAGGCGCTTGTGCACGCCGCGCGCGGACAGCACGGTGACGATGCCGCCGCGCAGGCAGGCTACGCCCGTGGCATCGAGCGCCGGCGCCTCCTCGCCGCAGCGGGCGATGCGCTGGCTGCAGCGGCTGGCGAAGGCGCAGCCGCGCGCGCCCTCTTCATGGGTGCCGGCGATGCCCTGCAAGTCCTTGCCGTTCTCGCGCGGCCAGGCGCGCAGCAGGCCGCGCGTGTAGGGATGGCGCGGCGCCGCCAGCACCGCTGCGGCCGGCCCCGTTTCCACGGCGCTGCCGCCGTACAGCACCAGCACATCGCCATCGAGCGCGCGCGCCAGCTCCAGGTCGTGCGTCACCACCACCAGCTGGCGCTGCGCCGCTTCGGCGCGCAGGCGCCCGAGCACCAGCGCGCTGGCGGCGGGATCGAGCGCGGATGTCGGCTCGTCCAGCACCAGCAGTGCCGGCTCAGGCGCCAGCGCCGCCGCCAGCAGGACGCGCTGCAGCTGGCCGCCGCTGCATTGGGCCGGATAGCGCCGGTGCAGGTTTTCGGCCAGGCCCAGCGAAACCAGCAGGGCACCGGCCGCCAGTTCGGCTGGCCCGCGCCGCATGCCCAGATGCCGCCGCAAAGGCGCCGCCACCTGCGCCAGCAAAGTGTGCTGGGGATTGAGGGCGTCGTGCACGTCTTGCGGCACCAGGCCAGCCTGGCGGCCGCGCCAGCGCCGCAGCGCCGCTTCGTCCGCATCCACCAGTTGCATGCCGCCGGCGCGCAAGCTGCCGCTGCCGCGCCCCGGCGCCATGCCGAGCAAGGCCCGCGCCAGCGTGCTCTTGCCGGCGCCCGATTCGCCGATGATCACCAGCGGCACGCCGGGGCGCGCCTGAAAATGCAGCTGGCGCAGCAACTGGCGGCCATCCGCCTCGATGCAGAAAGCGGCCGCCGCTAGCATCGCGCGCGCTCGTCAAGGCCCTGGCCCAGCAGCGCCAGCGCGATCAGCAGCATGGCCAGGCACAGCCAGGCCGCCAGTATCCAGGCGCGCGCGTCCGGGTGGGCAAGATAGGGCATGGTTTCATTGAGCATGCCGCCCCAGGTCGGGGTACGCGGATCGGCCAGCCCGAGGAAGGCCAGGCCCGCGTAGTGAAACACGGCGCGGCGCACCAGGGCCACGGCTTGCACGGCCAGCAATCCCGCCATGGCCGGCCACACATGGCGGCGCAGCAGGTAGATGCCCGACGCCGCCGCCAGGCGTGCCGCGTCCAGGCTCTCCTGGCGCCACACCTGGCGCAGGCGCAGGCGCAGCGCGCGAAATTCGACATCCCAGCCGAATGCCGCCAGCATCGCCACCAGGGCCGCCACGCCCGGCTGCATGGCCGAGGCGATGACGATGAAAACCAGAGTCGATGGCAAGGCGCTGAACAGGTCGGCCAGCCGCAGCACCAGCGTATCGGCCGCCGGCCAGGCCAGCCCGCACAGCGCCAGCAGCACGGCCAGCGCGATGCTGGCGGCGCTCACGGCCACGCCGATGCCCAGGGTCGGCAGCGCGGCGACGGCCAGGCGGCGCAGCACGTCGCGGCCCAGGTCATCGGTGCCCAGCCAGTGCAGGGCGCCGGGCGGCGCCAGCACGGCATCCATGGCGCCGCCGGACGCAGGCTGCAGCCAGCTGGCGCCGGCCAGCATCAGGGCCAGCACCAGCAGCAGCCCGGTCCCCGCGCGCACGGACGCGTTCATGGCGCGCGCTGCGCGCGCCGTGCCAGGCGGGCGGCCAGTGCATCAGCCAGCAAGTTCATGGCGAACAGCAGCAGCCCCGTCGCCAGCAGGGCGCCACGCACCAGCGGGTAGTCGTGCTTGACGATGGCGTCCGTCAGCACCAGGTTGATGCCAGGATAGGCAAAGACGGTTTCCGCGTACACGGCGCCCGACACCAGGCGCGCGGCCACGCCACCCAGGCGCGACAGCACGACGGCAAGCACGTTGGGCGCCAGGTGGCGGTAGCGCAAGGCGAACGGCCCCACGCCCTGCGCGCGGGCCAGGTCCATGAAGGTACGCTGCCGTACGCTGACGGCCGTGGCGCGCGCGCTGAGGAATACGCCGGCGGCCGCTGGCAGCGCCATGGCGCACACGGGCAGCACCAGGTGCTGCGCGCGCTCCAGCCATGCGGCCGCCCCCGTCTGCATGGAAAACGGCGCCATGGCGCCATTGCTGGGAAGCCATTGCAAACCATAGGCGAACAGCATGACCAGGCCCATCGCCAGGGCGAAAGGCGGGATGCTGTCGAGTGCCAGGGTGGCGGCCGTCAGCACGCGGTCCGGCGCCCTGCCCTGCGCGAACGCGGCCTCGATGCCCAGCACCACGCCCAGCAGCAGGGACAGCACCAGCGCGCACGCCACCAGCAGCATGGTCCAAGGCAGGTGCTGCGCCAATAAGTCCTTCACCGGCATGCCGTGGCGGATGGAATAGCCGAAATCGAGCCGCAGCAGCTGCGCCAGGTGTTCCAGGTACAGCTGCCACAGGGGCTGGCCGCCGCCCAGGCCATGGCGCGCCAGCAGGGCACCGCGTTCGGCCGCATCGAGTTCGATCAGCGCATCCTGCCCCAGGATGGCCGTGACGGGGTCGCCAGGCATGAGCAGCGGCAGCGCGAAGTCGAGGCTGACGAGCGCCAGCAAGGCCAGCGCATAGCCCGCGGCGCGCCGGCCCGGGAACGTAGAAGCGCTCAGCGTCGGCTCCCGTCTACTGCACGAACATCAGTTTGTTCAGCGGCAGCGAGATGCCGACGGCGATGCCGCCCGGCGTGAACCACGGCCGCAGGCGCGCATTGGCCGCCGTGATCCACTGCGGCGAATACAGGAAAAACGCCGGCAGCTCCTCGGCATAGATGGCCTGGGCGCGGTCGAGCAGCGCGCGCCGTTTGGCCACGTCGACGGTGCCGACCTGCTGCTGCAGCAGCTCGAGCAGATCGGCGCGGCGGAAGGCATCGCTGAAGGCGCCGTTGCCCGCCGTTTGCCGCAGCATGCTTTCCGGGTCCCCATTGCTGCCCTGGCTGACGAGCGCCAGGTCGAAATCGGCCGCGACCATGCGCGCGCCCAGGATACCGCCGTCCATGATGCGCACATTGACTTCCATGCCCAGCTTTTCCAGCTGGCCAGCCAGCTGGCTGGCGGGCCGCGCCAGGCTGCGCGTCGCCGCCAGTTCGAGCACCCACGGCTTGCCGCCGCTGTCGCGCAGGCGACCGTCCGGCGCGGCGCGGTAGCCCAGCTCCGCCAGCATGCGGCGCGCTGCCACCGGATCGTAGGCATACGCATCGAACGGCGCCCCGCTCTGCCAGATGCTGCCCCGCACGAAGCGTCCGGCGGACACCTCGCCCTGCCCGTTCTCGACCACGCGCAGCAGTTCCTGCCGGTCGATGCCGCGCGCGATGGCCTGGCGCAGGCGCTTGTCGGCAAACGGCGGGCGCGCATGATTGAAGCGCAGCCGCACCGGATGGCCGGAAGGCGCGCTGACCACGGTGGCAAAGCGCGTCACTTCGGCAGCCAGGGGCGCCGGCAGGCTGCGGATCATGTCCACCTGGCCCCGCTTGAGCGCGCCCACGGCAAGCGAAGGCTGCATGCGCAGGAACAGCAGGCTGCGCACCCTGGGCGGGCCCAGGTAGTACTCTTCGTTCGCGGTGAAAAGATAGCGGCCCGCCGCCTTGTCATACGCACCCAGGCGATAGGGGCCGCTACCGACGATGTCGGCCTGTTTCACGTGCTGGGGGTCGTCCAGGCGCGCGTACACATGCTGCGGCAGGATGGGCACCGAACCGGCCAGCTGCGCCACGAACGGCGCATATACGCGCTTCAGGCGCACGCGCACACGCCCCTTGCCCAGGTCGTCCACGCCGTCGATGGCCCCCAGGTCGAACAGGGGATGCGGGTGCTGGCGCAAATACGCAAAAGTAAACACCACGTCCGCCGCCGTGACGCTCTTGCCGTCATGCCAACGCGCATCGGGGCGCAAGGTGAAATCGATGGTGCGGTGGTCGGCGCTTTCCCGCCACGCGCTGGCCAGCCCCGGCACCAGCTTTCCGCTGGCATCGCGCCACACGAGGGTGTCGAAAATCAGGCTCGTCAGCGTATAGCCCATGCCGCCGCTGGCATGGGTGTAGGGGGTCGGCAAGCCGAAGTCGCCCTGTTCATCGGCAATGGTACAGCGCTCGATGCGCGGTGCCGGCGACGGCTGCTGCGTACTGGCGCTGGCGCCGGCACACGCCAGCCAGCCGGCAAGGAGAAGGGGAAAAAGCAAGCGAAGACGGGGCACCAGCGTTCCTGACGATCAGAAGAGAGGCAAACCCCGGCCGCCATGGGCCGGGCAAGTGTGCTGCGTAGAATGGATTCCCAACTAAATGAGAATTATTTACAGCTGCATATCTTATGGTTGCCGCGCTGGCCAGGCAAATTGTCTTTCCGGAGGGCTGGTATCTGAAAAACTGAGGGGCCGGGGTGCAGGCTCCCCTCGCCCAAGCGCCGGCCCTGTCAAGGCGCCACAGCTGGCGCTGTCCCGGCGCCATGCCGCTTACTCGCCCTGCTCCGGCGCGCGGCCGATCTCGCCGTCGATATTGGCCAGGAACCAGGCCAGCGACGACATCAGCGCCACGTTGCGTTTCAGGTTATTCGGGTCGACCTTGTCCAGGGTGTCGGCCGGCGTATGGTGGTAGTGGAAGTAACTGTGGCTGTCGACCAGCGGCTCGAAGCTGGGCACGCCTCCCGTTTCCAGACGGTGCAAATCGCCCGTGCCCAGCGCATCGCGGCGCGTGAACGCGTGTGCGCCCATCGGCTGCAGGGCGGCCAGCAAAGGCGTGAACAGTTTTTCCGCCTTCGGTCCCACGCTGGCCTTGATACCGAACGGGCGGCCGGCGCCGCTATCCATCTCGATGGCCGCATATTGCTTGCCGAGCGCCTGCTTGTGGGCCTCGAAGTAAGCCTGGCCGCCGCGGCCGCCGTTTTCCTCGTTCATCCAGGCGATCACGCGGATGGTGCGGCGCGGACGGTAGTCGAGCTTTTTCAGGGTTTCCACCACGCCCATGGCCGCCACCACGCCGGCGCCGTCGTCGTGCGCGCCCGTCGCCAGGTCCCAGGAGTCGAGGTGACCCGAGACCACCACCACTTCGTCGGCCTTGTCCGTGCCCGGCCAGTCGGCGATGACGTTGTAGCTATCGGCTTCCGGCAGGTTTTGCGGCGTCAGGGTCAGGTGCATTTTCATCGGGCCGCGCGCGGCCAGGCGGCCGATCAGCAGGGCGTCTTCCACGGTGACGGCGGCGGCGGGAATGCGTTTATTGTCGTCCAGGCCCGTGGCGCCCGCATGCGGGATGCGGAAATCGGCGCCGCCCACCGAGCGCACCAGCGCGGCCGCTGCGCCCAGGTCGGCCGCCGCCTTCGGTCCGAGGAAGCGCGAGCGCGAACCCTGGCCGTAGGTGACGCCGGCCAGACCCCGCTCGGCCATCTCCTGGTCGAACGGCGTGTCGATCAGCACAATGGCGCCCTTCACTTCCGCCGCGCGCGCCTTGAGTTCTTCCAGGCTCTTGACGATGATCACGGGCGCCGTCAGGCCCGCGGCCGCAGTGGCGCCGGAGCCGCCCAGGGCCGTGAGCACCACGCGCTGCGACACGCCCTGCGGACGGCCCGCATAGTCGACGATTTCCGCCGTTTCCACGCCGCGCACCCAGTGCGGCACTTTCACGGGCTGCAAGGTGACCTTGGCGCCCAGCTGGCGCATGGTGTCGGCCACCTGCTGCACGGCGGCGGCGGCGCCGGCGGAGCCGGACAGGCGCGGGCCGATCAGATCCGTCATGTCGGCCAGGCGGGCGTAGGCCCAGTCGCTTTGCAGCGCGGTGTCGCGCACCTGCGCCAGCGCTTGCGGCGTATTGCCTGGCGCGGCGGCAAAGGCGCCGGCGCTGACGATACAGCCAAGGGCAAGGGATACGGCGGAACGGCGCAGTGGCGCGCCAGTCGGGATGCTATGCATGTGTTCAGTTCCAGTCAACAAGGTCGAAGCGGGTACGCCGTAGCCATGGGCAAGGCGCGAATTTTTCTACGATAGCGTATTTATTCTGTCATTGCAGCAACTTTTACGGGATCGATTGCCTCTTTCCCCCAGAGTCGATTACCATGCAGATCGTGATCGCTACCGGATACCGCCATGCTCAAGGGAAGACTCTGTATCGTCCGGCATTTGACCGCCGCCGACCTCAATACCTATATCGCGCTGATCAACGACCTGCCCGCGCGCAGCGAGTTCTTTTCCATGCAATTCAAATCGCCCGAAGCGATCCGGCGCGAATTCCTGCAGACGGGCCTGGTCACGGAAGATAGTGAACTGTTCCTGATTGAAGACCATCACCAGCACATCATCGGCTCGATCACGCACTTCAAGGGCCGCACCCCGGCTTGCCGCGAAATCGGCTACCGCCTGTTCGACCCCAAGTGGGGCGGACGCGGCTATGGCGGCGAAGCGACGCGCCTGGTGGTCGACTACCTGTTCAATGCCTATCCCTACCACCGTCTGGAATTGCTGATGGACCCACAAAATACGGCTTCCGAACGGATCGCGCAAAGGTGCGGCTTTACCGAGGAAGGCGTGAAGCGCCAGGCCTTTTTCATCAATGGCGTCATGCGCGACGTGAAAATGTATAGCCTGCTGCGTCCGGAATGGCAAGCGTTTGCGCCTATCGTGTCAGGCTGAAACTGTTACCACGCCGCCCTGATTGTAATAAGTTGTATTAGACGTGGAACAAGCTTGCGGCAGCGGATATAGTCCACTCCATGCAGATCATTGTGATCTCGCCGGAATGGAAGGAAATGCCATGTTGAACAAGAAACTCCTGGGTGCGGTAATGGTAGCGGCAGTGGCTGTGTCTTCGGCCGCAGTCGCCGGTGACCGCGACTTCAATACCGTTGCAGGCGCCGTTGTCGGAGCGGCCATTGGCAACAGCACCGGCGGGCGCAATGGCGCGATCGTCGGTGGCGTGCTTGGCGCCGCCGTCGGCAACAGCATCAGCACGAATGACCGTTATTATGACCGTGGCGGCTATCGCGGCGGTTACCGCGAAACCTATTACGCGCCTGCGCCGCAGCCGGTGTACTACGCCCCTGCCCCGCAGCCGGTGTATTACGCGCCGCCACCGCGCTACTACGGCCCGCCAGCTGTCGTCTACGTGCAACCGGGCCGCGGCTACTACCGCGACCATGGCCGCCGCGACTATTATGACCGCGGCCACGGTCACGGCCACGGCTGGGGCCATCGCCGTTAAGCACCGCCCTGCACTTGCACCATGAAAAACCTGCGCCAGCCTGCTGCCGCAGGTTTTTTTGCGCGACAGGCAAGGTATCGTCCCTGCGCAATTTCGGCTAAGCTGTGTCCTATGATCAACATTGCTGGCCGCCTGGACCGCACCAACCGATGCATTTAATCAAAGACGGACTTGACTTCGGCCCCTGGCTCGATGCCGCCGCCGGCACCAGCGTGGGCGCCGGTCCCCTGCCGCGCCGCGAGAACCAGGACAACTTCCTGCTGATCGATGCCAGCGGCCACGCCGTCTGCCTGTCGCAGCAAGCGCCGTTCCACTGCCAGGTGCCGGGCTGGCCGCGCGGCCATGTACGCGCCGCCGTGCTCGACGGCATGGGCGGTCACGGCCAGGGGCGAGAAGCGGCGGAAGCGGCCGTGCAAGGCTTGCTGGCCATGCCCGCCTGCCTCGACACGGCCAGCCTGGCCGCCAGGCTCGACGAGTTGCACACGCGGCTGCAGGACAGTTTCGCCATGGCCGCGCCAGCCCAGGCGCGTCCGCCCGGCACCACCCTGACCCTGCTGGAAGTACCGCCCGGCGAAGCGCCGCTGCTGTATCACGTGGGCGATTCGCGCCTGTATGAAATCGCCGACGGGGCAGCCAGCATCCTCACCGTGGACCACGTGCCGGCCACCGTGTACGCCATGCGCGGCGCGCTCGACGAGACGCGCTGGCGTGCCGCCGTGCACGGCGAGCATCATCCGCAAATCTCGCAGGCATTCATTTTAGGCAATGCCATCAGCGACAGCTTGCAGCTCGACAAGCCATTGCGCGCCCTCGATGCGGCCACCCTGCCGCCCTTCCTCGCGCACCTGGGCGACCGCCGCGTGCTGCGCGTGCGCCCCGGCGCCCACTATCTGCTGGCCAGCGACGGTTTCTGGGCCTGCGACGATCCGCTGGCCCTCACGGCCCGCTGGCCCGCCTTGTGTGCAGGCAAGACTGCGGCACAGGCCGTCAGCGCCCTGTTCGACGACTTCCTCTCCCACCCGCCAACAGGTTTACATAGCGACAACATTACCATGCTGGCGCTGCGCTTCGATGCGGAATTCACCGCCCCAGGCGGCTAGCGGCCAGGTAGCCGGCCGTCGCCGACACGGCCGACAGCAGGGCGCCCCAGGCCATGTCGATCGCCGTCAAGGCCAGCGGCCAGTCGCGCAATGTCGCGTAGTTGCTCAGATCATAGGTGCCGTAGGCAAGCAGCCCGAGCAACGCGCCCAGCGCTGCCGCCGTGCGCCCGCGGCGCAGGCGCAAGCCGGGCAAAATGGCAAAGACCAGCAGTCCCGCCACGTACAGCAGGTAAAACAGCGTGGCCGGCGCCCAGCGGGGCGTGTCCGCCAGCAACGGCCCCAGCGCCGCGGCGTACATCGGTTTCATCAGCACGGCCAGCCACAGGGCATCGATGGCCAGGAATACGCACAAGGTGGCGCCATAGGCAATGGCAAGCTGGAGCGGACGTTGGACAGGCATGGTCATCTTTCGGCGTCAGGCAGCGTGTGGGGGATAACGGTTACGCCAGCATAATGCAAAACGCCGCCATGGATGCCATGGGATCAAATAGGCCGCATGAAAATACACCATGGCTCAGGTGCGCGAACTGCCCGTCTTACTCGAACGCATGAACTCTGCCTGCATCCTCCCGCTGGCGCTGCGGCGAGTATCCGGAAGTGACCGCCAACCAACAACGCAATGATAAGACATATCAAAATAACATGCCAACAAAGACATTAAATGTGTTTATGAGCAATAGTTTCCATGGCTTGCATGGCAAGATGTGACCAGGGACATGAATTTGGGCAAAAAGAGCGCATTCCGGCGCCGTGAAAGTTGCCAAGCAGGCGCAAAAGCGCGTAAGCTCTCATGTATAACAGAGGGCAAAATGTCCCCGCTCGATTCGAGTCAGAATGTCATGAAAAAATGCAGCAACCCGGAGCACCCGCACTGTACGTTCTGGGTCTTGCCTGGGGAAACAGTCTGCGCGGGCAACCACCCGCAAACGACGACTGCCCCCAGCAGCTACGACCTGTTGACCGCACTGCGCAGCGCCCGTTCCGAGCCATCGGCAACGGCGCTTTCGCACGCCCCTGCCCGTGATGCTGTTATTCGCGATGCTGCTATGCAAACGCTGACGAGCCCCGTGCCGGCTTCCGCCGCGCCTCCGGCATTCGCGCCAACGCCGGTTGCGCCGCCATCGGGCCTGCAGGCCTACCAGCCGGTGCAAGCCCACCTGCACATCAGCGGCTTCGATCCGCGCGCGGCAGGCGGACGGCAAACCCTGAAAATGGAATTGCGCGGCATGAGCGCCGCCTGCGCGCCGCAGCTGACCTTGCGCCTGCGCTCGGACCTGATCCCCCGCGGGCACGTGCAGCATGATTTCGTGCGCACCACGCGCGGTGACTGGCGTCCCGTGTTTGTCGAGTTTTCGTCGCGCAACAAGGAACACGGGCAATACCAGATCGAAGTGGAAGTGCACAGCCACATCGATGGCGCCGTGGCGCAGAAATGGGTGTGCACCTTCGTCATCCTCGTGCCGCGCCGCGACGCCACCCTGACGGAAATCCACCAGATCTTCCTCAGCACGCACAAGAACGTGCGCGTGATGGCCGATGACGCCTCGATCGCCCGCGTGACGGGGGGCGACGGCTGCAACCTCGACGTGACGGCGCGCAATGCCGGCATCGCCCACGTGGATTTATCTGCGCCGCAAGGCAAGATCGACATGGGTTTTACCACCATCGCCTGGGACGAGGAGTTGATCGAAGTCGACCTGCCCGCCGCCAGCCACTGCCATCCGCACCCGAGCCAGGCCGCCTGCCTCGTCAATGCGGCGCCGGAAGCGGGCGAACAGCGCCAGATCCGCCTGTTCGCGCTGGAAGAATGCATGCTGGGCCGCTTCGAACTGGTGGACCCGGAAGCCGATGTGCTGCTCAGCCATTTCAGCCCCGACGGCCAGGACAACAATGGCTTGACGCGCCGCCTGTCGGGCCGCCACGCCATCATCCGGCGCAGCCAGCAAGGCTTTGAAATCGAGGATGTGTCGCGCTACGGCATGCTGCTCGACGGCGTGTGGCCCGGCAAGCACAAGCCCCTGCGCCTGGGCATGCGCATCGAATTGACTGCCAGCATCAAGGGTATCGTCGTGCTCAGCGTCACGGCCCTGCTCGCACACGGCGTGATCCTGCACCGCATCGACCACGGCGCCCACGCCGAATGTTTTTACCTCTTGCTGCCCGACACCCAGCCCACGCCAGCAAGCCACCTTGCCACGCCGCAAGCCAGCTGCCTGCCCGTACTCTTCCACCGCAATGGCGGATTCTGGCACCTGGACACGGCCAGCGGCAAGGAAACCGCGCTGGCCCCCGCTACCGCGCTCGACAAGCTCAGCGGCTTCGCGCGGCACAACCGCTTCGCCAGCGAACCGTATCCGGAATGCTGGATCATCCGCACCGAAGGTGCTGCGCTATGCGATAGCCCCATGCAAACTGCCTGATACAACGCCTCCCGCCACCTGACCGCTAGCGTCTGAAAAATGGTCAGAGCAAGGCGCGCTGCCGAAGACAGTACGAATGTACGGCAAGGCAGTGCAACGCAGCTATGCCCTTTTTTCGGACGCTAGCGTGGCACCAGCACGAGGAAAATCATCGACAGGCCCAGTATAAACACCGCTTCCAGCGTAAACACGATGGCGGGAATCTGCAATTCGCGCGGGATTTTCATGGCGACACCTCTTCAAAACACAGGACTGCCTTCAGCATAGCGCGCCCTGCGCCAATTGCATTATCAGCCGTATAACACACTTGACCGCCCGGCATGAGTTGCCGAGTTCGCTGCCAGGGCCATGCCGACACATAATTTAACAAATTATCGGCAGATATTCTGCAAATAGCCCCCTTACCTACCCTTCCGTACTGTATATTCATCCAGTTAATATTCCCCTGTATTTCACACAGCGCCCGCATGGCGTTTTACATTTCCTATGGCTTCCAATAAAGCGCATCATGCGACCGGTTGGGCTGCTGGCGTGATCGCCGCTGCCCTGGTCGCGCACGCTGGCGCCGGTGGCCCGTATCAAGTGCTGAGCATGCTCGCCTTTGTCATGGGTGCGCTGGGCGGCACGGCGCCGGACTGGCTGGAAGTGGCCTGGTGGGCGCGCACGCACCGGCTGTGGATCACGCACCGCACGTGGACGCACTGGGGCCTGGCCTGGATCGCCCTGCTCGTCTACACCTATCTGCAATTGCAGCACCACCTGTGGGCGCCGCCCCTGTTCGGCTTTGCGGCCGGCGGCATCATGCATTTGCTGGCCGACTGGCCCAATCCGCTGGGCGTGCCGTGGATCTTCCGCCGCCACTCGCTGCGCTGGTGGAAAAGCGGCCGCCACGACATCATCGTCATCATCGCCGCCTGGCTGGCCGCCACCGTCGTGGCCGACCACGTGTTTTTTGACGGCATCCACCTGCGGCGCACCCTGCTGGCGTTCGACAGCCTGCTGCACTGGTCCGCCAGCGCCCTGCAGCAGGCTTGGGCAGATCTGCAACAATGGCAGCTGCGCTGGCGCCTGGGCGGCGACGCCAATTGACGCCGGCGGCGTGGCAATGTGATAATGAGTATCATTCTCAAACAGCCCAGCCAGCCGGCACCGCGCGGTCCGTCAGCCCAGCTCTTCCCTTGCCTGGAGAACGCAGTGAGCACCGTCAGTCCCATCCCTACCAGCCACCTGAGCACCCTGTACAGCGAGCACCACGGCTGGCTGTATGGCTGGCTGCGCGGCAAGCTGGGCAACCGCGCCGAGGCGGCCGACCTGGCGCAGGACACGTTTCTACGCCTGCTGGGCAAGCGCGAGGTGACACCGCTGGCGCCCCTGCGCGAACCGCGCGGCTACCTGGCGACGATTGCGCGCGGCTTGCTGATCGACCGCTACCGGCGCCAGGCGCTGGAGCAGGCCTACCTGGAAGCGCTGGCGCAGCAAGCCGAAGCAACGACGATCAGCGCCGAAACGCATGCCATCATCATCGAAACCCTGCTCGCCATCGACCGCCTGCTCGACCGTCTGGGCCAGCGCACGCGGGCCATCTTCCTGCTGGCGCAGATCGAAGAACTGAGCTATGTGGACATCAGCCGGCGCCTCGGCATCTCCCTGCCCACCGTGAAAAAACACCTGGTGCGCGCCTACACGGAATGCCTGATGCTGGCGGCCGGCTGATGTTCGGCCCCGCGATCTCGCCTTCCGCACCCATTGCCCGCAAGGTGCTGGCCGCCGCCGCCCACTGGCATGTGGAACTCCAGTGCGGCAGCGCCGACCCGGCCGCCGTGCAGGCATGGCGCGACGCCAGCGCCGAACATGAACGTGCCTGGGACTTGTTGCAACGCATGCACTGCCAGCTGGGCACGATACCGGCAGCGCTGGCGATGCCCGCCCTGCAGACGGCGCAGCAGCGCCGGCGCGCGGCCGCCAGGATACTCGCCCTGCTGGTGGCGGCCGGCGGCGGCATCGCGCTGGGCCAGGCGGGCTTGCAGTCCGGCCCATGGCAAGCCCTGACGGCGTCCTTGCGCACGGCACCGGGCCAGCGCCGCCACGTGACCTTGGCCGATGGCGGAGGCATGGAGGTGAATACGGATAGCGCCCTGGATGTCGCTTACAGCGCCACGCAGCGCCGCATCCGCCTGCACCATGGCGAAATCATGATCACGACGGCGCCCGACCCGCGCCCCTTCCTGGTCGACACCCCGCATGGCGTGATCCGCGCGCTGGGCACGCGCTTCGGCATACGCTGCGACGACGATGGCAGCACCGTCAGCGTCTTCGAGCACGCCGTGGAAGTACGTTGCGCGGCGCGCCCGGATGCCGTGCGCCGTCTGGAAGCGGGACAGCAGCTGCGCTTTGGCGACACCGGCGCGGATGACGTGCAGGCCATGCCGGCGCACCAGGACAGCTGGCTGCGCGGCATGCTGGTGGCCGCCGACTGGCCGCTGCAACAACTGGTCACGGAACTGGCGCGCTACCGGCGCGGACGCCTGGCGTGCGACGCCGGCGTGGCGCAGCACCCCGTCACGGGCACTTACCGCCTCGACGATATCGACGCCGTGCTGGAAAGCCTGTGCGCCTCGCACGGGCTGCAAGTGACGTACTTCACGCGCTACTGGGCCACGGTGGCGGCACGGCCGGCATAATTATTTTCAGTTTTTTGCGCCAGGGGTTGGTGTTTCGATGCGCTGCTTCGGCTTGACAAGTAAGAAGCCGATTCATACGCCATTTTCTTATCCCTCTGAGCAGAAAGACCGAGCATGCAGCTGACCACCCCCGTCCTCCATCCCGCCGCGCGCGCCATCCGCCTGGCCGTCATCGCCATGGCTTGCGCCGCCCCCGCCGCCTTTGTCGCCGCGCCCGCGCTGGCGCAAGGCCAGGTCGCCGCCACCGCAGCGCCGCAAGCCTATGCCGTGCCAGCCGGGCCGCTGGCCACCGCCCTCAACGACTTTGCCGTCGCCGCCGGCGTCAGCCTGTCGACCGATCCCGCGCAGACGCGGGGACTGCGCTCGCCCGGCGTGCGCGGCAGCCATAATGTGGCGCAGGGTTTCGCCCAGGTGCTGGCCGGCAGCGGCCTGGAAGCCGTGCAGCTGCCGAACGGCGCCTACGTGCTGCGCCAGGCCCCTCCCTCCTCTGCCTCGGCAGGCGGCACGGAAAAGACCATGGCGCCCGTGACGGTTAGCGCCAGCATGGAGCGCGACCCTGTCAGTGAGCACAGCAACTCGTATGCGGCGCGCGCCGTCACCGTCGGCAAGGGCGTACAGACCCTGCGCGAGATCCCGCAATCCGTCAGCGTCGTCACGCGCCAGAAGATGGATGACCAGAACCTCAACACCATCGACGCCGTGCTGGCCAATACCACCGGCATCACCATGTACGACAGTCCCATGGGCGGGCGCTATGTGTATTCGCGCGGCTTCATGGTCGAGACCTACCAGTTCGATGGCGTGAACCGCGCCATGTACTACCCGCAGGCAAACAGCTTTACCAGCAATACGGCCATGCTGGATCGCGTGGAAATCGTGCGCGGCGCAACGGGACTGCTGCAGGGCACGGGCTCGCCGGGCGCCGCCATCAACATGGTGCGCAAGCGCCCGCTGGCGGAAAAGCAGGTGCAGCTGGCGCTCGGCGCAGGCCGCTGGAACGACGTGCGCGGCGAAGTCGACGTCACCGGCCCCTTGAACGAATCGGGCAGCATCCGCGGCCGCGCCGTGGCCTCCATTGAGCAGCGCGATTATTTCTATGACGTGGCCGACAGCCGCACAGACGTGCTGTATGGCGTGCTGGAATTCGACCTGGCGCCGGGCAGCAAGCTGACGACGGGCGCCAGCTACGAAAAACTGCACTCGACGCCCTTCTTTTCCGGCATGCCCCGGTACCGCGATGGCAGCGACCCGAAACTGCCCCGCGCAACCTTCCTCGGCGCCGACTGGAACCGCTGGGACAGCCGCCAGACGGCCGTCTTCGCCGAATTCGAGCACCGCTTCGACGCCGACTGGTCACTCAAGGCCAGCGCCAACTACACGCGCGAGCGGCATGACGTGAAATACATGTTCAGCCAGGGCGCGCTCAATCCCGACACACTGGCCGGCATGATGATGTATGGCGGCGTGTTCGACTACGGCAGCACCAACAAGGGCATCGACCTGTCGCTCGATGGCAAATTCAACGCCTTCGGCCGCCGTCATGGCTTCAGCGCCGGCATCAACACGAACCGGCTGGAAAGCGACAGCGATTTCAGCCTTGCCCTGCTGCAGCAAGCGAACAATCCGCTGCGGCCCAATCACGGCGTGGCCGAACCGAGCGATGCCTGGTTCCGCGAGAACAGCTACCGGGGCGATCCCAGCGTAACAACCATGACGCAGACGGGCGCCTACGGCGTGGCCCGCTTCAGCGTCAGCGATCCGCTCACGGTGGTGGCCGGCGCGCGCGTGTCGAACTACAAATGGAGCAGCGTGTACCGCGACACGGGCGAGGTGTATATCGATCCATACCGCGAAAATGGCGTCGTCACGCCGTATGGCGGCGTCATTTACGCATTCGACCCGCGCTGGTCCGGCTACGCCAGCGTTTCCGACATCTTCCAGCCGCAGAACCAGCGCACGACCGACGGCGCCCTGCTCGACCCGCTGCAAGGCCGCAACCTGGAAGTGGGCGTGAAAGGTGAACTGTTCGACGGCAAGGTGAACACCTCGCTGGCGCTGTTCCGTATCGAACAGCGCAACCGCGCGGAGCTCGACCTGGTCAACACCTGCTCCAGCGGCACGGAGTGCTATTTCTCGGCCGGCAAGGTACGCAGCGAAGGCCTCGATGCGGAAATCAGCGGCGAAGTGGCGCCGGGCTGGCAGCTGTTCGCCGGCTATACGCTGAACAACTTCAAGTACCTGGAGCAGACGTCGAATGCGGGCGTGATGTTCGCCAGCACCTACTCGCCGCGCCACATGCTGCGCGCGTGGAGCGATTACCGCCTGCCCGGCGCCCTGCAGAAGTGGAGCGTGGGCGGCGGCGTGAACTTCCAGACGGAGAGTTCGCGCGTCACGCAGAACATCACGGTGGCGCAAGGCGCGTATGCCTTGTGGAGCGCGCGCGCCGCCTACCAGATCGACCGCAACTGGACGGCGTCGCTGTCCGTGACGAATCTGCTCGACAAGCACTACTACCAGACAGTGGGCGCGCCTGCGTGGGGCAATTTCTATGGCGAGCCGCGCAAGGCGCAACTGACCTTGCGCGCGCGGTTCTGAACGATGCCTAGCTTGCCGGGCGCAATGGCGCCTTCGGCAACGGGATGAATTCCGTCTCGCCCGGCACTTGTCCCATGCGCTGGGCGCTCCAGTCGTCGGCCGCCTGCGACAGGCGCTCCTTGCTCGACGAGACGAAGTTCCAGAACAGGAAGCGGTGGCCGTCCAGCGGCTCGCCGCCGATGACGACGAACTGCACCGGGCCGCCGCCTGCAGTCACCACGGGCGCGGCCCCAGCTTCCAGCAAGGCCATGGTGTGTGGCACCAGCGCCACGCCATCGACGAGCACTTCCCCGCTGATCGGATAAATCGCCGCCTCCGCCGGCAAGCCCTCCAGCCGCAACTCGCGCCCCGCCTGCAGCGCCACATCCAGGTACAGCGTCTGCATGTAGGTGCGCACGGGCGAGGTCTGGCCAAAGGCCGTGCCGATCAACACTTTCACCACGGCGCCATCGAGCGGCACGACGGGAATGTCGGCTTGCGGCGTGTGCGTGAAACTCGGTTCGTCCTCTTCATGCGCCTTCGGCAACGCGGCCCATAGCTGCAAGCCGTGCGTGCGGTGCGGCTGGCCGGCCAGGTCGGGCGGCGTGCGCTCCGAATGCACGATGCCGCGTCCGGCCGTCATCCAGTTGATGGCGCCCGGTTCGATGCGCTGGCAGGAACCGATGCTGTCGCGGTGGTCGATCGCGCCCTCGAACAGATAGGTGACGGTGGCCAGGCCGATGTGCGGATGGGGGCGCACGTCATGGTTGGCGTCGGGCGCCACGTCGATGGGGCCGAAATGGTCGAAGAAGATGAAGGGACCGACGGCCTGTTTTACTGCGGAGGGCAGCAGGCGCCGCACGACGAAGCCGCCGCCGAGGTCCTTTTCGTGGCTTTTCAGGATGGCCGCGCTCATGCCAGCACCGTCGTCACTTCGGTCGTCACGGCCGTCATCAATTTATGCAGCGGGCATTTGCCTGCCGCGGCCAGCAATTCCTCGCGCTGCGCATCCGTCAGCTCGCCCGTCAGGTGCAGGGTGGCGGCCAGGCGATAGACGCCCTTGCGCTCTTCGCTGGCATCGCGCTCGGTCGACACTTCCACGTGTTCCAGGGGGATGCCCTTGTGCTTGGCGTACCAGACGACGGTGAGCGCCTTGCAGGCCGACAGGGCCGCGTCGTACAGGTCGTGCGGCGAGGGGCCGGCATCGCCGCCCCCTTCGGCCACCGAGGCGTCGGCGGAAATGATGTGATCGCGCACGTGCACGATGTGGCGCATGGGTTGCGACTGATCGCGGATGGCTTTGATGGTCATGGCGTTCCTTGGTGCGTTTGGAAAGCCACAATTTACACCGTTTGCCCGCTTTGCGCAGCCTGCTGCCCTGCTACCTGGTCATTTGATACGGAACACGGCGTCGACCGTCTGCGCCATTTTGAGGCTGGTGACCATCAGCATGTCTTCGGGGTTCTGGCGCTGGCGGCTATTCGCGCGGTTGTAGCGGTCCGAAGGCACCAGGCCTACCGCATTGCCCAGGTTTTTCAGCTGGTCCGACGAGATGCCGGCCACGGCGCCCGCGCGCTTGCCGAAGCCGCGCGCCATGGCATCGGCCTTGCGCTGCGCATCCTTGACGGCTTCGCCCATCAGTTCCTCTTCCAGGCGGATGCGCTCCGTGGCGCCGAAGGTGACGGCAAACGCATCGAGGTTGGGCATGGCCAGCAGCGGACGCATGATGGCGGGCCATTTCGACAAATCCGCCACGTTGATATGCACGCTCGCCTTGATCTGGTACTGCGGGTTGGCCGGGTCCTGCTCGGCGCCCTTGCGGATTTCCTTGCGCACGTCGCGCACCTCGATGCCGGCCGCCGCCTCGGGCAAACCCTGCTCCACCAGCAGCGCCTTGATTTCCGCGATGCGCGCCGCTACCTGCGCGGTGGCCACGTCCGGCGCCGGGTCGAAGACACTGACGTCGAAATCGATCTCGCCCAGGTCCGGCGTGACGAAACTGTACGCCGTGCCCGTCGCGTGGATGAAGGGATAGGAGGGCAGATCGCCGGCCAGGGCGGCGAGAGGCAGGCAGGCAAACACGATGGACAGCAGGCGGCGTTTGAACACGGACACTCCGGCACGGTTAAGGTGCATGAAGTATCCGCCAAGATGAGCGATTTAACAACATGCTAATCGAGCGTGCGCGCCACCCTGAAGCCCACGATGTCGTTCGACAGCACGGTGGAAAAGCCGTTGCGCAAGGCCGAGCGCAGGTAGCGCGGGTGGTACAGCCAGGAGCCGCCGCGCAGGATGCGCCGGCTGCTGTCGCTGCCCTCTTCCCACGCGCTGCCGTCGACGGGCGCGCCTTCGTAATTGTCGTGCACCACGTCCTGCACCCATTCCCACACATTGCCATGCATGTCGAACAGGCCCCAGGAATTCGGCGCGAAAGTGCCCAGCGGCGTCGTGCCGCCCCGGTACACGCCGCGCGGGCCGCCGTTGTACACATACAGGCCGTCGTAGTTGGCTTGCTCGGTGCTGATCGTGTCGCCCACGTTGAAGGCCGTGCGCGTACCGGCGCGGCACGCGTATTCCCATTCCGCTTCGCTGGGCAAACGGTACTGGCGGCCCGTGCGCTCGCTCATCCACGCCAGGTACAGCTGCGCGTCATTCCAGCTCACGCCCACCACCGGGTGCTGGTCGTTCTGCACGAAGCCGGGATTGTCCCAGTCCGTTTCCGAACCGCCCGCCCAATCGGTCGCCTTGACGAAGGCGCGCCATTCGCCCACGCTGACGGGGTGGCGCGCCAGCGCGAACGGGCGCTCGATGCCGACCCAGTGCTGCGGTGTTTCGCGGTCCAGCCATGACTGCTGCGAACCGGCCTGCAAGGCCGCCTTGTGCTCCGTCTCGTGCGCGCCCATCTGGAAGCGGCCGCTGGGAATGAGCACCAGTTCCGGCCCCTGTCCCGCGCCATCGAGGAAATCATCGCGCAAGATGCCTTCGGCATTGGCCACCGGTTCAGCGTGTGCGGGCGCCGGCGCCGGCTCGCTCACCGCGGCGGCGGGTTGCGCCTGCGCCGCCGCAGCGCGGCTGGCCTCTTCCTTGCGCGCGCGCTCCTGCTCGGCGCGGTAGGCCGCCTCCGCCTTGGCGACGATGGCCTTGCGCTGTAATTCCTGGTGTTCCTGCAGGGCGGTGGCCGCGTCGGCTTCGCGGCGCGCGCGCAGCTGGCCGCGCAGCGCTTCCTTGCGCAGCTTGCGCGCCTCTTCCGCTTCGAAATGGCGCTGCGCCTCCTGCTCGCGGCGCAGTTTGTCCTGGCGCTGCTTTTCCAGCGCGGCCGCCTGGATTTCCGCCTTGCGGCGCTGATCCAGTTCTTCCTGGCGTATCCGGGCCCGCTTGATCTCTTCCTCGCGGGTCTGTTCGGCGGCCAGCGCGGCCTGCCGTTGTTGCTGCGCCTGCTGCGCCGCAAGCGCCTGCTGCTGGCGCGCCTGTTCCGCCAGTTCTTCGGGCGACGGCCCGGCGGCCCGCTCCAGCCCTTCCAGCAAGGCTTGCACGGATTGCGGCCGCAATTCCGCCGTCAAGGAAAAACCGTTCTGCAAGACTTGCCACTGTTGCGCGTTGAGCGCTTGCGGCGCCGACGGCAAGTGGCTGGCGCTGCGCGTGTCGTCGAACGGCATGCACCCTTCCAGCATCTGGTAAATCATCACAGCCACCGCATATACGTCCAGGCGCGGGCTGGGCTGACGCTGGTTGGCGCCGGCCTCGGGCGCCCGGTAGCCGTGCGTGCCCGCATTTGGCATGTCCAGCGCCAGGCTGCTGTCCGCATTGCGCACGCGCGACGCGATGCCGTAGTCGAGCAGCTTGACGTCGCCCTTCGCCGTCAGGAAGACATTGCCAGGCTTGATGTCGCGGTGCACCAGCTTGTGCTTTTCCCACGCATACGCCAGGGCGTCGGCCACCGGCTGCAGCAATTGCTGCACGGTCGACAGCGGCAGCGCGCCCTCGCGCGCCAGATAGTGCTCGAGGTCTTCGCCATCGAGGCATTCCATGATGATGAAATAGCTGGCCGTGGCCGGATCCTGCGCCCACTCGTAGACGCGCACGATGTTTTCATGCGCGAGTTTGCGCGCCTGCGTGGCTTCCTCGATCAGCAGTTTCGCATGCGTGGCGCTTTGCGTCAGCTGCGGCGGCAAGATCTTCAGCGCCACCATTTCGCTGCTGCCCAGCTCCGCGTGCGTGGCCAGGTCGGTGGCTTGCCACACCTGCCCCATGCCGCCCGTGCCGATCAGCCGTTCGAGCCGGTAGCGGCGGTTTTGCGGGCCGATTTCCTGGCCCGTCATAAAGCCCAGCTCCGTGCCCTGGCGCACCGGTAGCGGCGCGGGCGCAGGTGCGGCGCCGGGCGGCGCGTACTCGGCGTCGAGGATGGCGTTCTTGCGGCTTTCAAATTCCTGCTCGCTGAGCAGCCCGTCATCGTGGAGGGCGCGCAGTTCCCGCAGTTTGTCTCGTGCTTTTTGCATCATCTGGGGTGAAACGCTTCCATCAAGGCTGCAAGGCAACGCCGCAGGCGGCGCAGAATTTATCTTCCGGATGGCCCGCGCGCTGCGCATGGCCGTTCTTGCAGCGCAGCGACGCAGCGGCGCCCAGCCCGACACTTGGCTGCAGCGCCTGCGCCACGGCCACGCCCAGCTGCGCCTGCGCCGACAGGCCATGCGCATGCGCCGCATTCTGCAGGTTGATCAGGTCCAGCTGCTGGCGCCGTTCGCGTTCCGCCTGGCCTTCCAGATAGCTGCGCTCCTGCGTCACGCTGTCCTGCGCCATGCGCAGCGCGTCCAGCGGCGCGACGCTGTTCTCGGCCGCCGCCAGCGCCGCCAGCGCGTGGATCTGCTCGGCGCTCATGCCCGCCTGCAGCTGCACCTTCAGCACTTGCGCCAGCGCGGCCGCATTCTGCCCGGCGGCCATGGCCACCTTGCCCGTTTCGCTCAGCGAACCGATTTTCTCGATGCGGTCGATATCGATGCGCGCCAGTTCGGCCGCATGCGCCTGCTGCGCCAGCAGGGCTTCGTACTCGCCCTTCCAGCGCGCGTAATCGCTTTCGCGCTGCTGCGCCATGGCCAGCAGATCGCGCTGCCATTGCGCTTCCTGTTCCAGCTGGCGCAGCTGCTGGCGCTGTTCCTCGATGGCCAGCGCGTCGAGCTGTGCCAGCTGCGTTTGCTGCTGCAGCTGGCGCGCGTGCACGCCATCGGCCTCGATGGTGCGCAGCAGCTTTTCCTGCTGCGCGATGGCGTCTTCGCGGGCGCCGCCGCGCCGCAGCGCCGCCACCTTTTCCGCGATTTCAGCCGCCTGCACCTGGGCCGCTTCATCCTTGTGCGCCTCGGCGCGCAGCAGTTCGCGCTGGCGCGCCAGCTGCATCTGGTCTTCCCACTCCTGCACCCGCTCGGCCTCGCGCTTGCGCGCCGCGTTCGCCAGCATCAGGCCCTGCCAGGCGGCCTGGTGCTGTTCCGCTTCCAGCTGCGCCTCGCGCTGGGCCGCATCCGCTTCCGCCTGGCGCAGGCGCGCCAGCTGGGTGCGGCGGCCCGTCTCGTCGTCGATCAGCAGCGCGCTTTCCACTTGCTGCGCGATCGACTGCAAGTGGACTTGATGCGTAAAACGCTGCTGCGCCAGCTGGATCTGTTCGCGCCCATGCAGCTGCGACAGTTCCAGCTCGCTGCGCATCTTGATGGCGGCCAGCGCCCGCACGTGTTCCCAGTTGGCCGCTTCATCGGCGCGCTGCGCGCCCTTCTGCGCCAGCTCCTGTTCCAGTTCGCCCAGCGCCAGCGCGGCGCCATGGTCGAGCGCCTGGCGCCGCGATTTCGCTTCCAGGATGCGGCCATACAGGTCGATCTGGCGTCCGCGCAGCGCTTGCAGGCGCTCCGCTTCCTGGTGGTTCAGTTCCGCCTTTTCCACCGTCGCATCCTGCTGCAGCTCGGCGCGGCGGTGCGCATGGCGCGCCGCCAGTTCCTCGCGGCGGATGCGCTGCCACTCTTCCTCGTCATACAGCTGGTCGAGCTGCTTCATGCGTTCCAGGCTGTGCTGCTCCAGGTCCTGCGCCGGCAAGCCGCCCAGCCACAGGGTGCCGATGCTGGCGCCGGCGTCGCCTTCGCGCTTGTCGTGGCGTAGCGTCAGGGTTTCCACGCGCGCCACGGCCAGGCCGCTGGACGCCAGGCGCTGCGTCAGCGCCGATTGCAGGCGCTCGTTCAATTCCGGGCGCAGGTCGGCATTCGCCTCCATCTCGCGCAGCGCGCGGCTGCCGATGAATTCCAGCGCAATCTGGCGCACGGATGGCAGCAACAGGGCGTGCAGGTGGGCGCGCGTGACGGCGCCCGGTGCGCGCATGAACTGGCGCGCGAACGCATCGGGCTGGCCCAGCGCGATATCCACGCGCAGGGATGCGGCGACGTCCAGCCGCTCCGTGCTGGCCAGGCCGGGCAAGTCGAATTCCAGGCTGACGGCGTCGGCGCGCGCGATCAGCACTTCGGCCGGACGCGCCGGCAGCAGCGCGGGCAGGCGCGCAAAGAAGGCGGCGCTGTCATAGTCGCCGGCAGGTATCAAGGTGAAAGCGTCCGATTGCACGATCCAGGCGCGCGACTCGGCCGGCACCTGCAGGCGGCGCGCGGCGCTGCCGAACAGCGAAGACAGTTCGCGCACGCCAAAGAACAGTGCCAGTTGCCCATCAGCAAGATGCCATTGATTGGCATGCAGCACCGCGTCGCTGTCGGGTGCCCCAAGCGACAAGCCGCATTGCGCGCAATAGCCGGCGGCAGCGCCGTTCTTGTGCTCGCAGCGCGGGCAGCGGGCGCCGCCAAAACCAAACAATTGGAACATATGTGACTCCTGATGATATTTTTATCCATGCGACGGGGCCGCCATGCCGATTCTAGCAGGACAGCTGGCCCTGCACTTGCCGCGCGCGGCAGTGTGCAGCGTCAAATAATGCCACGCGGCAATTACATTCATATGCCCGGATACAGGGCAATTTAGGCCTCAATTCAAGCGGTCGGCTTGCCAGCCCCGCGCGCAGGCATTTCAGCGCCGTTTTTTTGCAGGCCATCCCGCCAAAACCACGGCTGGTCGCATCCACGTGGCGCAGAGGAGCGCGCATGGCTACAGTGCATGCATACCCACCCGCCACCCGAAAGGAAACATCATGAAAGCCTTGAAAAACATGGAAGCCATCTTCACCGTCGCCGTCGCCATCGCCTGCGGTGCCAGCTATGTCAGCTTCATGCAGCCATCGGCCGCCAAGGCTGCCGATGCGGCGCAAGCGAGCGCCATCCCCGTCGTGGTGGTCAGCGCCAAGCGCATGACGGAACAGGAAAAGAAAATCTCGCTGATCGAGGAAAGGCAAGCCTTGCTGGGCAACGCCACCGCCAGCACCCTGTGAGCCACCGATGCTGACACCACGCCGCCTGGCGCCCGCTTGATCACCGCCGCGCCAGGCCGCCATTTGCATCGCAAATGTATCCGCCACGGATACACGGACACACAGCATTGTGTCAATTGTAATAAGTTGAATCAAAGGCGAAAAACCGCCAGCAAGCGCCTATAGTCCATTTCACGCAATCACCGAAATGGAGTACACCATGAAACCCATCACACTCTACGCAGCAGCCATGCTTGCCATCAGCACCGCGGCGTTCCTGCCCGTGCAGGCCATGGCACAGAATCAGCTCGGCGTCAGCATTGTCGTCGGCAACGCCCCGCCTCCGCCACGGTTTGAAAGCGCACCCGCGCCGCGCGCCGGCTATGTCTGGGCACCCGGCTACTGGAACTGGGATGGCCAGCGCCATGTCTGGAACAACGGTGAATGGCTGCGCGAGCGCAGCGGCAACCAGTACCGCCGCGCCGCCTGGATACAAGAGAACAACCGCTGGCGCCTGGACCGTGGCGGCTGGGTCGCGGCGCAAGTGCAGCCCGTGCGCTATGACGACATCCGCATCGCCCCGCCGCCGCCGCGCCGCGAAGCCATCCCGCGCGCCCGCCACGGCTATACCTGGGCGCCAGGCCACTGGGAATGGCGCGGCCAGCGCTACGCCTGGACGCCAGGCGTATGGATCGCCGAACGCCCCGGCTACGTGTATGCGCCGCCCGCCTGGAACCAGCGCGATGGCCGCTGGCAGATGGAGCAAGGCCGCTGGTCGCCACGCGGCCCGAACGGTGACCGCGACCGCGACGGCATCCCCAACCGCTATGACCGCGACAATGGCAACCGCCATGACCGCGACCATGATGGCGTGCCGAACCGCGACGACCGGCGTCCGGATAACCCGAACCGCAGCTGATATGCGGCTGTAATTGGCACCAAGGCCACCGTTCGCGGTGGCCTTGTCATTTTCCCGACATATCCGTGTATTAGAATCGCGCGACGATCAATCACACTGCGCGAGAAAGATTCACGATGGCGATGGAAACTGCCGGTTTTACCTACGGCTCGGACACCTCGGGCCTGGTCTGGGGCTTCCTGTTTGGCCGCGACGGGCCACCGCTGGCGCTCGACTCGACGGCGGCACTGGCCTGGCTGGCCGATGGCGCGGCGCGTCCGGCGCAGGAATTCGTCTGGCTGCATTTCAATTTGTCGCATGCGGCCAGCGAAAAATGGCTGATGACGCATACGCAGCTGGCCGACGAATTCTATGAAACCCTGCACCAGGGGTCGCGCTCGACGCGCATCGAACAGGCGGAAAACACCCTGATCGCCGTGGTCAACGATGTGGTGCACAATTTCTCGTTCGAGGCATCCGATATTTCCACCATGTGGGCCAGCGTGGCGCAAAACCTCGTCATCACGGCGCGCCGCGCGCCGCTGCAGTCGATCGAGCGCCTGCGCCAGGCCGTCATCAAGAACCACGAGCCGATCCGCTCGTCGGTGGAGCTGCTGATTCATTTGCTGCGCGACCAGGCGGACGTGCTGGTCAACATCGTGCGCGACGCCGTGGCGCGGGTCGACGATATCGAGGATCACTTGCTGGCCGGACGCCTGGTGCCGAAACGCGAAGACCTGGGCGCCATGCGGCGCGTGCTGGTGCGGCTGCAGCGCCTGCTGGCGCCGGAACCGGCCGCCCTGTTCCGCCTGCTGCAACGCCCACCTGCGTGGGTGTCGGAGCTGGACAGCCTGGAACTGCGCCAGTCGACGGAGGAATTTTCCGTGGTGCTCAGCGATATGTCCTCGCTACAGGAACGCATCAAGCTGCTGCAGGAAGAGATCGCCGCCAGCGTCAACGAGGAAAACAGCCGCAGCCTGTTCGTGCTGACCATTGTCACCGTGCTGGCCTTGCCGATCAATATCATCGCCGGCATGCTGGGCATGAACGTGGGGGGAATTCCGCTGGCCCAGCACCCGCAGGGCTTCTGGATCATCGTTGCCATCATCGTCACGTTTACGGTCGTGGCTGGATGGCTGGTGGTGCGCGTGCAGCGAAACAGTTAATTCCCGTCCCGGCACGGCCTGGCAGGCGAACGGCAGGCGCCGTCCGCCATTACTGCTTACTGCGCTTAACGGTGGTATTCGCCAGCCCGTTCAGGCTGATAGACGATTTCCTCGATCTTGACCTTCACCACGCCGCCCGGCATGGGCCAGGCGATGCTGTCGCCGACGGACAAGCCCAGCAGCGCGCTGCCGACGGGTGCCAGCACGGAAATGCGGTCGGCCTGGCCTTCCACATCCTTCGGATACACGAGCGTCAGGCAGAATTCCTCCTTGTTTTCCACCGTGAAGCGCACGGTGGAATTCATCGTCACGACGGTCGGCGGAATCTCTTGCGGCTCGAGCACCTCGGCGCGGCCCAGCTCATCGAGCAAGGCGGCCTTGTCCGGCGACAGATTATTACCCAAGGCATACAACAACGCTTCCAGTCGTTCCAGGTCTTGTGACGACAAAATAATTTTTGGTTTTTTTTCCAAGATATCCTCACTATTGATCATTAGGGCGACGTCCGGTTTTACTGGCGGCAGCTTGCTTGGCCGCGGCAGACAAAACAAACAGCATCAGAACGTCCATCATCAGCGGATTATGGACGAAGTCGCGGAGCAAGGCCATAGCGTTCGCGCATTCTTCATTAAAATTTATTAAAATCAATGACTTGCAATCGTCCACACGGACAAGAAATTAATCCATGCCGGGATGGTCGCAGGTATTGAAGTTATTCTTGATGGTATTTTGTTTACCATCAGCATGTTTTTAAAGAAAAAAACCGGCGGGCAAAAAAAGGATTAAAATTCATCTGGAATTATTATTAGAAAGACACGTCCCGCCTTTTCCGTCCGTCTTGTCGCCTTGCCTGCTGCCACCGGCCTGCGGTATGGACACTAAATTGCCGCGCGCCCTGTACTTTCACGCTGCAAAATGACAATATGTCGGCCTTAACAACACGTTGAGAGTTCCGGCTCACTTCGGTTTTCATCAGACTGGAACGTAAAGTATGGCAGGGCGAGGCGGGATCACACGGGGCGGCGGCAAGCGGGGCCGGCAGGAGGGCGCGTCATGATGGCGCCATTGATGCTGCCGTCGGCGCAATTGCGCGGCGACCGGATTGCCCGCTTGAACTTGCTGGCCGCGGCGGCCATGCTGGCGATGGCCAGCCTGCTGCTGATCCTCTTCCAGTTGTTTTCCCTTCAAACATCCTTCCAGCGCACGCTGCGCATCCAGGCCGACATGCTGGCGCCTGCCGCCACCCAGGCCGTGCGCCAGGACAATCGACTTGCAGCGCAACAACTCCTCGCCTCCCTCGCCGCCGCCCCGCATGTCCGGCAAGCACTGCTCTACAGCCCCTATGGCGCGCCGTTTGCCAGCTACGCGCGCAGCGCCAGCGATGCCGCGCCCGCGGCGCCGCGCAACGGCCTGCACATCGATTACCTGGACGGCAGCGCCGCCATCCTGAAAACCTTGCCCGGCGGCGGCGCGCTGTACCTGCGCGCCAGCCTGGCGCCGCTGTACGCCAGCCTGGCGCAATTTGCCGCCTTCACCCTGCTCGTCTGCCTGTGCGCGTTCGGCCTGACGTTCCTGATGGTGCGCCGCACGCGCACGGCCGCCCAGCATGCGGAAAGCCATTTGCACTACCTGGCCCATGTCGACCCGGTCACGCAACTGCCGAACCGCCATGAATTCAACGATGCCCTGGCCTACGCGCTGGCGCGCGCCGACCGCCAGGACAGCAGCGTGGGCCTGCTGCTGCTGGACCTGGACAACTTCAAGATCGTCAACGATACGCTGGGCCACCACTGCGGCGACCAGCTGCTCAAGCTCGTCTCCGAGCGCCTGGTGGCCATCCTGCGCGGCACCGACATCATCTGCCGCATCGGCGGCGATGAATTCGTCGTCATCGTCGAACCGGCCGACGACGCCTCGGAAATGGCCAGCGTGGCGCGCAAGATCCTGGCCGTGCTGGCCGCGCCGTTCGACCTCGAAGGCCACCAGCTATATGTCAGCGCCAGCATCGGCGTGAGCCTGTATCCGTTCGATGCGCAGGACGTGGCCACCCTGACGCGCAATGCCGATACCGCCATGTACCACGCCAAGCACCAGGGCAAGAACCGCTACGCCGTGTTCAAGGCCGAAATGGAATTGCGCGCCCAGCGCCGCCTGCGCATGGAAGCGAACCTGCGCAAGGCTCTGCAGAACGAGGAACTGTATCTGCACTACCAGCCGCAGATCGACTTGCGCAGCGGGCGCATCGTCGGCGTGGAAGCGCTGATACGCTGGAACTGCCGCGACATGGGCCAGCTGAGCCCCGCCGAATTCATCCCCGTGGCCGAGGAAAGCGGCATCATCGTCGACCTGGGGCGCTGGGTGCTGCAAAGCGCCTGCCGCCAGGCGGCCCTGTGGTGCAAGGCAGGCCTGCTCGATTCGCTCGAGCACGTGGCCGTCAACCTGTCGGCCTGCCAGGCGCGCGACCCGGGCCTGATGGACGATATCCGCGCCATCCTGGATGAAACGCAGCTGCCGCATGGCTTGCTGGAGCTGGAAATCACGGAAGGCGTCCTGATGGACAACATCCACGCCAACGTGGAACTGATGCGGCGCCTGCAGGAAACGGGCATCCACCTGTCGATCGACGATTTCGGCACCGGCTATTCGTCGATGTCGTACCTGAAGCGCCTGCCCATCGACCAGCTGAAAATCGACCGCAGCTTCGTGCACGACCTGCCCGGCGAGGGAGAAGCCATCGTCACGGCCATCATCGCCATGGCGCACAGCCTGCACCTGAAGGTGGTGGCAGAAGGGGTGGAAACCTTGCGGCAGGTGGAGTTTCTGAGAAAAGCCGGCTGCGACAACGTGCAGGGCTTTTTCTTCGCGCGTCCGATGACGGCGGCGCAGTTGACGGCGCTGCTGCTGGAACGCCGCGACTGGAGTACGCGCACGATCCTGCCGGCTTGAGTTGCTGCCAACAAGGGTGTCGGATTACGCACGGCCTGGCCGCGCTAATCCGACCTACGCCATAAACGGGTAGGCCGGATTAGCGCATGGCGCGTCATCCGGCGCTACAAGACGTAGGTCGGGTTAGCGCAAAGCGCGTAACCCGACGCCGCCAATGCTACATCAGGCCAGCTTGGCCGAATGCTCGCGCGTGGCGTGGAATGTCAATTTCGGCCAGCGCTCTTCCGTCAGGCGCAGGTTCACGCCCGACGTGGCCAGGTAGGCCATGTTGCCGGCCGCATCGTAGGCCACGTTGTGGCCCAGCGCGTTTTCGAAATCCTGCAGGATGCGCTTGTCGTCGCAGCTGACCCAGCGGGCGCTGCTGATGCTGGTGCCTTCGAACACGGCGTCGACGCCATACTCGTTGAGCAAACGGCTGGCCACCACTTCGAACTGCAGCACGCCGACGGCGCCCAGTACCAGTTCGCCGCCCTGCACCGGCTTGAAGACCTGCACCGCGCCCTCTTCGCCCAGCTGCTGCAAGCCCTTGTGCAGCTGCTTGATCTTCAGCGGATTACGGATGCGCACGGAGCGGAAGAAGTCCGGCGCGAAGTACGGGATGCCCGTAAAGGTCAGCATCTCGCCTTCGGAAAAACTGTCGCCGATCTGCATGTTGCCGTGGTTCGGCAAGCCGATGATGTCGCCCGCGTACGCTTCTTCCACCTGTTCGCGCGAGGAGGCCATGAAGGTCACCACGTTCGACACCTTGATCTCGCGCCCCAGGCGCAAATGCTTGACCTTCATGCCGCGTTCGAAACGTCCCGAGCACACGCGCAAAAAGGCGATGCGGTCGCGGTGGGCAGGGTCCATGTTCGCCTGGATCTTGAAGACGAAACCGGTAAACGGCTGTTCGGACGGGGCCACCGAACGCACGGTCGCGTCGCGCTCGCGCGGCGCAGGCGCCCAGTCAACCAGCGCGGACAGGATCTCGCGCACGCCGAAGTTGTTGATGGCCGAACCGAAGAACACGGGGGTCTGCACGCCGGAGAGGAATTCCTCCAGGTTGAACGGATTCGACGCGCCGTGCACCAGTTCCACTTCCATGCGCAACTGGTCCATCTCCAGCGGGAACATCTCCTGCAGGCGCGGGTTGTCGATGCCCTTGATGATTTCAAAGGCGCCATCGGCCTTTTCTTCACCGGCCTTGAACAGCATGATCTCGTCGTTCAGCAGGTGGTACACGCCGCGGAAGTTCTTGCCCATGCCGATAGGCCAGGTGACGGGCGCGCACTGGATCTTCAGCACCGACTCGAGTTCGTCGAGCAGGTCCAGCGGATCGCGCGTCTCGCGGTCCATCTTGTTCATGAAGGTGACGATCGGCGTATTGCGCATGCGGCACACGGCCAGCAGCTTGATCGTCTGCGCTTCCACGCCCTTGGCCGCATCGATCACCATCAGCGCCGAGTCGACCGCCGTCAGCACGCGGTAGGTATCTTCCGAGAAGTCCTGGTGGCCCGGGGTGTCGAGCAGGTTGACGACGTGGTCGCGGAATTCGAACTGCATCACCGAGGAAGCGACGGAAATGCCGCGCTGCTTCTCGATCTCCATCCAGTCCGACGTCGCGTGGCGGCCCGATTTGCGTGCCTTGACGGTACCGGCCATCTGGATCGCGCCCGAGAACAGCAGCAGTTTTTCCGTCAGGGTGGTTTTACCCGCATCCGGGTGGGAAATGATGCCGAAGGTGCGGCGGCGCTGCACTTCGCGCGCGATCACGGCCGGCGCCTTGCTGCTCGCTGGCGCTGCGGCGATGTCCGCATTGTCGCTGGAATCGGGAGTGTTGATGTCGTTCTCGTTGGCCATATTGGTGACCATAATATGGCCCTCGCAAAAAACCCTCGATTTTACAGAAGGATCGGCCTTCCGTGTGAACTGCTTCACTCTGGCGAACGGCAAAATCGCCCACTTCATCAAGGGGTCACAATCCGCAGGCAACATTGCACTGCAGAAATGTTGCCACTCTTTCCTGGAAACCCGATGAAAATGCTCCTCACCCCCGCCATCCGACTCATGCAGCGCTTGCGCCTGCTGCCCAAATTCATGCTTGTCTGCCTGGTCTTCCTGCTGCCGCTGGCGCTGGCGACCACCCTGCTGATCTCGGAACTGGGCAAATCGCTGGCCCAGGCGCAGGATGCGCAGCGGGGCGTGGCCTATGTGCGCCAGCTGCAGGAAGGCACGCGGCTGCTGCAGCAGCGGCGCGGCCTCGAACATTTGCGCCTGAGCGGCAAGGCGGGGATGGACAACACGGCCCTGAATGCGCGCATCACGTCCACGCTGGCCGCCCTGGCGCGCTTGCCGGCGGGCGCAGGCCTGCCCCAGGCGGCCGAACTGACGAAGCAGTGGCAAGCCCTGTTGGGCCGCCAGGCGGGCCTTGCGGCGCGCGACAGCTACGCGGCGCACACGGCGCTGCTGCGCCAGGCGGCCAAACTGGGCCAGCTGGTAGCCGACCGTTCGCACCTGAGCCTGGATCCGGACGCGGGCGCCAACCACCTGAGCGCCGTTTTCACCGCCACCCTGCCCGACCTGGCCGAAAGCCTGTCGGACATCGCCGGGCGCGGCGCCGCCTATATCGACACGGGCCTGTTCGAGGCGAATGAAGATCAGTTGGTCAACGCCAACGCCCTGATCGCGCGCCACGAACTGGAACGCCTGCCGGCCCGCTTCGACGAAATCATCACTGCCAAGCCGGAACTGCGCGCCAGCCTGCAGCCAGCCCTGAAAGCCGTGCCGGCCGCGCTGGCCTTCCTCGAACGCACGAAGAATGAAGTGACGAATTCCTACGATCAGACCTCGGGCGCGCAATTCCATGCGGCCGGCATGCAGGCGATCGATGCCCTGCAGGCGCTGTCCGGCGCCTCGGCCGCCGCCCTGGACGGCTTGCTGGCGCAGCGCATCGCCCGCGACGAGGCGCGCCGCAGCCTGATCCTGGCGGCCATGCTGCTGGTGCTGCTGGCCGCCGCCTACCTGTGCGCAGGCTTCTATGCCGCCTTCGTGCGCGACGTGACGCAATTGCGCGTGGCCGTTGGCGCGGCGGCGGCGGGCGACCTGTCGCAGCGCATTACCTCGCAGGCGCACGATGAGATCGGCGACCTGGTGCGCGACTTCGGCGCCATGACGCACGGGCTGGCCACCCTGGTGCAGGAAATCCGCGGCGGCGCGGCCGTCATTGCCGCCGCCGGCGCCGATATCGCGCAGGGCAACGCGGCCCTGTCCGGCCATACGGCCACGCAAGCGGACGCGCTGGGCGCCACCGTCGATTCGATGCGCGAGCTGACGGCCACCGTGGGCCGCAACGAAGCCCATGTAGGACAGGGGCGCACCCTGGTGGCCTCGGCCGCCGAAGTGGCCCTGCGCGGCGGCGAGACCGTCAGCGCCGTGGTCGAGACCATGGCCTCGATCAAGGCCAGCTCGCACAAGATCGTCGACATCATCGGCGTCATCAACGGCATCGCCTTCCAGACGAACATCCTGGCCCTGAACGCGGCCGTCGAAGCGGCCCGCGCGGGCGAGCAGGGGCGCGGCTTTGCCGTCGTGGCCTCCGAAGTGCGCAGCCTGGCGCAGCGCTCCAGCGAGGCGGCGCAGCAGATCAAGCGCCTGATCGGCGATTCCGTCGCCACCGTGGATGCGGGCGGCGACCTGGTGAATGCGGCCGGCAGCACCATGCGCCAGGTCGTCGATGCCGTGCAGCAGGTGTCTGTCGTCATCGGGCGCATCAGCAGCGCCGGCGCCGAGCAGAATGGCGAGATCGCCCGCATCAACGGCGCGCTGGCGCAAATCGACGACATGACGCGCCAGAACGCGGGCCTGGTCGACGAGGCGCGCGCCGGCTCGCAGCGCCTGCACCAGGAAGGCGAAGCGCTGACGCAAGCCGTCAGCCGCTTCCGCCTGGGCGAACACGAGGCGCCAAACGTGCGCCAGACACCTGCCGCAACCGTGCGCGAGGGCTTGCCCAGCGTGCGTCCGGCCGGCCTGTGGAGCGCCAACAAGCCGCGCGTCATATCACAAAATCGCGCGGAACGGCGCAAGGCTAGCTAGTCAAAAGTGTGCGCGTAGGACAAGGACTACAATTTCGCCTCAATGGAGACTACAAAGTGGCGACTGCTAATCTTATGTTCGCCACTTACATAAGCTTTTAAAGTAGCTACATCGCGATCTGCACCGCGCGGTCGACAAAAACGCCGTTACTACATGAGTACGGCAGTTTTTTTTGACCAGCAACGCGGCAGTCGCACTCCGATGTAAAAAGCCTGTGAGGAATACTATGAGCCATACTCAACTTATCGCCCCGGTCCAGAAGAACCAGTTGCTGCCGCGCGCCATGCCGGCGGCCGGTCGGGAAATCAAGCTTGCGTCGCGGGTTAGCCTCAGCAGTGCCCAACAGAATGAATTGCTGGCCGCCCTGCCGCGCGCCGCGCTCGAATCGCTGTTCGAAGACCTGGAACTGGTGGAACTGCCTTTCGGCAAAGAACTGTATGCCTACGGTAACAACCTGGAATACAGCTACTTCCCTACCACCGCCATCATTTCCTTGCTGTATGTAATGGAAGACGGCGCCACGACGGAAATCGCCGTTGTCGGCCATGAAGGCGTGGCCGGTGCCTCGTTGCTGGCAGGCGAGCGCGCCATGTGCACGGCTGTCGTGCAAAGTGCCGGCTACGGCTACCGCCTGAAAACGCAAAGCTTGCGCGATGCCTTCAATCAAGGCGGCGCCCTGCCCCAGTTGCTGATGCGCTACACCAACGCCCTGTTTGCGCAAATGGCGCAGAACGCCGTCGGCGGCCGCCACAGCTCGATCGAGCAAAAGCTGTGCCGCTGGCTGCTGGACCGCCTGGACCGTTCGCCATCGAATGAATTGAAAGTCACGCAAGAGCTGATCTCCATCATGCTGGGCGTGCGCCGCGAAAGCATCACGGCCGCCGCCGGCAAGCTGCAGGAAGAAGGCTTGATCCACTATCGCCGCGGCAATATCACGGTGCTGGACCGCGCCGGCCTGGAATGCTATGCGGGCGAGTGCTACAAAGTGGCCAAGACGGAATACGACCGTTTGCTGCGCGACGTATCGCGCTGCTGATCAGGCAAGATAAAAAAATGGCCGGGCTTGCATGCCCGGCCATTTTTTTGCCGCAACCTCAACCTCAACTACGCTTCGGCATCCGCATCGATGTCTTCCGGCTCCGGCGTCAGCGGCAGGGGAATCACGGCTTCCACACAGGTCCCCTTGCCTTCCGGCCCCTGGCGTACGGTGAGGGTGCCGCCCAGCAACAAAGCCCGTTCGCGCATGCCCAGCAAGCCGTGCGACATGGGTTTTTGCAAAGCATCTTCCGTGATGCCGATGCCATCGTCGATCACGCGCAGCACCAGGCCATGCTCGTTGCGTTTCAATGTCACGCTGACCATGCCGGCGCGCGCATATTTCAGGATGTTCGTCAGCGATTCCTGCACGATGCGGAACAGGGCAATCGTCAGGGTGGCTTCGCGGTTGTCGATATTGATGGCCACGTCCGTTTCACAGCGCACGGAACTCATGCGCGTAAAATCCTCGCAATAGCTTTCGATGGCGGCGCACAGGCCCAGATTGTCCAGCAGGCTCGGGCGCAAATCCTCGACGATGCGGCGCTTCAGTTCCACCGTTTCCAGCAAGGTTGCCTTGGCGCGCCGTAATTGCGCGGCCAGTTCCGGCTGCGCGTGCGCCAGTTGCTGCGTAACGGCGCCCAGGTCCATGCTGATCGAGGTCAAGTTGGCGCCCAGCTCATCATGCAATTCGCGCGCCAGGCGCGCCTTTTCCACTTCGTTGACGCTGATCAAATGGCGCGACAGCACGGATAGCTGCTCCGTGCGCTTGCTGACCGTCGATTCCAGATTGTCGTTGGCATTTTGCAATGCATACTCGACGGCCGCGCGGTTCTGGAAGCTGCGCCGCACCAGCTGGTAAAACATGATCAGCACGAGGATGGCCAGGGCATTGATGCCGATGCCGAGCAGCACGGCTTTCTGGTACTCATGGTAAAACGCGGCGCTGCCGGACGACAGCGCTTCATTCTGCTCGCGCGTCATGATCACCACCTGCAGGCGGATCTCGTCCATGGTGGCGCGGTCATCGGTCACGCGGGAAATGTTGACGATCTCGGCCAACCCGCCCTGCCTGTAGACCTCGATCGACTCTTGCAGCATCGACATCTTGCGGCGGATCAAGCTTTTCAGCTGGCCCAGGTTTTTCAGCTGGGTGGGACTGCCCGCGAGCAAAGTCTGCAGCTCGTTGAATTCGTTTTCAATTTCGGTGGTAGCCGTCTTCGACGGTCCCAGATAGGTTTCGGAGCCGGAAATGAAATAGCCGCGCAAGCTGCTTTCCGCATCAAGCACGAGCACGTTCAAATATTGCAGGCGATCCGCCACGCGGGCGCTCTGGCTGAGCAAGGCGTTCGTGCCCTTCAGCGACTGCAGGTTATGAAAGAGACTGAAACCATTAAGTACAAGCAACAAGGCGCACGTCACGCACAGGATCGTCTTGTACAGGGGCAGGCGGTGATTCGGGGCCGGTTCAGCGGTGAAATACATCCTGATGTGCATCCTTAGCAAGGTTCGGCGCGGGAGAGAGCGCCGGCGCCGGCCAATTATAGTCCTCGCCACAAACTGCTGCACTGCACAAGTCGTGCTGGCCAGCTGGCTGAGCGATCATGTTTCCATGATCGCACCGCAGCGCTAGTCAAGCAAATTGTTTTTCATTGCGTAATAGGTCAAGTCGCTGTTCGATTGCAAGCCCATTTTTTCCATGATGCGCGTGCGGTAGGTACTCACCGTCTTTATGCTCAGCGACAAGGCGACACCGATATCGGACACGGTGGCGCCGCGCGCCAGGCGCAGGAAGACCTGGAACTCGCGATCCGACAATTCCGTATGCAGGGCGGCATTCGTGTCGCGGTCGAACGATTGCGCCAGCAATTCACCGACGGTGGAGCTGACGTAGCGGCGTCCCTGGAAAACGGTGCGCACGGCCGTCATCAGCTCGTCGGCTTCGCACTCCTTGTTCAGATAGCCATTCGCGCCCATCTTGAACAGGTTCAGCGCGTATTGCTGCGCGGGATAGCCGCTGAGGATCAGCACGGGCAATTCCGGCTGGCCCTGGCGGATCGTGCGCAAGGTATCGATGCCGCTCTGATCGGGCATGGCTATATCGAGCAACAATACATCGCAAATTTCGCGGCGGGCGATATCGAGGGCTTCACGCCCCGTACCGGCTTCCGCCACCACACTGAAATCGCTTGACGACGAAAAAATCTGTTTGAATCCAGCTCGTACTATTTGGTGATCATCACAAATGGCAACGCGTATCATTGTTTCCCCTTAAATTTTCCTGGCCTGGGAAAGACTACCGGAACCTGAACGCTGCTCCGGCTTAGCGTCACTAACAAAAACGCAACATTAACATTATATTCAAAATATGGCGCGCCGTACGGTAGCGTCAACGCCAAGACGGAGCGCCCATGCAGTATAGTCAACTTAGTCAACTGCTACCGGACAACCCCACCTATATTGGTACAAATCTTATTTTAGCAAGTTTAAAATCGCAATTAATTCATTGCGTATCCACACGCGGTCCAGCGGCGCTTCCTGCGGCACAACGGGCATGGCCGGCAGCACTGGCAACTCGTCAAGGATGGCATGCGATGCGCCACGGCTGTCGAGCTTGTTTCGCGCGCCGCTGATGGTAAAGCCCTGCTCGTACAGCAATTCGCGGATGCGGCGTATCAGCAGCACCTCATGGTGCTGATAATAACGGCGGTTGCCACGTCGTTTGACCGGCTTGAGCTGGGAAAACTCCTGCTCCCAGTAGCGCAACACGTGCGGTTTGACGCCGCACAATTCGCTCACTTCGCCGATCGTGAAATAGCGTTTCGCCGGAATGGGCGGCAAGGCGATCAACTCGGTTTTACTGATGCGCTCGTTCATCGCCACTCACTCAGGCAGCACGTGCCAGCGGACTGGTCTCTTCGACCATGCTTTTCAGCTTCTGGCTCGCATGAAAGGTCACGACACGGCGCGCCGTGATGGGAATCTCTTCGCCCGTCTTCGGATTGCGGCCGGGCCGCTGCGGCTTGTCGCGCAACTGGAAATTGCCGAAACCGGACAGCTTGACGGCCTCGCCACGCTCGAGCGCGTTGCGGATCTCGTCGAAAAAGGTCTCGACCATATCCTTCGCTTCGCGCTTGTTCAGGCCCACTTGCTCGAACAACAGTTCGGCCAGTTCCGCCTTGGTCAAGGTGGGTAAATCTTTTTCCGCTTCCTGGCGCACTTTGGCAACCAGCATGGCCCGATGCAAATCGGCGGCCAGTGCGGATTGCAGTACGGCGGAATCAACGTCGCTGTTATTAATTTTCCTGCCCTGCCTTTTCTGTGCGCCCGAGCCCGCCACATGGCAAGCTCGTCTACGGTTGACGACGGAAAGGCCGTCACGCAAGGCGACGGCCGTCCGGTAATTACGAACGCAGTTTCGCGTCGTGGCCCTGCTTGGCCGCATCGATCAGGACAGCCATCAGGCCGTCGACGACATCGTCTTGCAGGGTGTTTTGAGTATCTTGCAAGCTAATCCGGAAAGCAAGGCTTTTTTCATCCACTTCCAGCCCTTTTCCACGATATTCATCAAATAAAACAATGGCTTGCACGATACGCGCTGCCGGGCTCGACTTGGCGGCGGCATGGAAGCTGTCGAGCAGATCCTGCACGGCCACCGATTGCTTGACGACCACGGCCAAGTCGCGGCTGACGCCAGGGAATTTCGAGATTTCCTGGTACGCCGGCACGACTCGTTGCGTCAAGGCAGCGGCGTCGACTTCGAACAGCACGGGCGCCAGCAGCAAGTCGTACTTTTGCATCCAGCGCGGGTGCAATTCGCCGATGAAACCGATGACCTTGCCATCGAGCTCCACATTGGCCGAACGGCCCGGATGCAGGGCCGGATGTTCCGCCTTGGTGAAACGCAGGACCAGCGGTGCAAACAGCGCTTCCAGGTCCGCCTTCACGTCGAAGAAGTCGACCGTGCGCGCAGCCTGGCCCCACTGCTCGTCGGCAACCGCGCCGTAGGCCATGGCCGCCACGCGCTTCGGCTGGGCGTAGCCAGCCACCGACAAGGGGCCGTTTTCCACGCTGTCGTCGCGCTGGTAGATCGCGCCCACTTCGAAGATGCGCACGCGGTTCGTCTTGCGGTTCAGGTTGTAGCGCACATTGGCGATCAGGCTGCCGATCAGCGAGGAACGCATCACGCTCATCTGGCTGGCGATCGGGTTCTGCAATTTGATCGGGTTCGTGTTGCCCGAGAAATCGCGTTCCCATGCCGTATCGACAAAGCTCATGTTAACCACTTCCTGGAAGCCCAGGTCGGCCAACTCATGACGTACCGCAAACAGCGAGCGGGTATTTTCTGGTGCAATCTGCATCACGTTCGCGGCCACGGGCGGCAAGGTCGGGATGTTTTCAAAGCCGTACACGCGCGCCACTTCCTCGATCAGGTCTTCCTCGATCTCGATGTCGAAACGGTAGCTGGGCGACGTCACGGAAAACACGCCGTCCGCCAGGGTGTATGGCAGGGCCAGGCGCGTGAAGATATCGGCGATCAGCTCATCGTTGAGCGGCACGCCGATGACTTTTTGCGCGCGCGCCGTGCGCATCGACACGGGCTGGCGCTGCGGCAGGTTCACCACGTGGTCGTCGACAGGACCGACGGTCGTGGCCGGCGTGCCGCAGATTTCCACGATCAGGGCCGTGATGCGCTCGATGTGCTCGACGGTGGTGGCGAAATCGACGCCGCGCTCGAAGCGGTGTGCCGCATCGGTCGAGAAATTCAAGCGGCGCGCGCGGCCTTGAATGGCGTTCGGCCACCAGAATGCCGCTTCCAGGTAGATGCTGTCCGTATCGTCCGACACCGAGCTGGCGTCGCCGCCCATGATGCCGGCCAGCGATTCGATTTCCTGCTCATCGGCAATGACGCCGATCCACTCGTCGACGGCGATGGTATTGCCATTCAACAGCTTGACGGATTCGCCCTTCTTGCCCCAACGCACGTCGAGGCTGCCGTGGATCTTTGCCAGGTCAAACACGTGGCTGGGACGGCCCAACTCCAGCATGACATAGTTGGAAATGTCGACCAGGGCCGACAGCGGACGCTGGCCGCTGCGCTCGAGGCGCTGCTTCATCCAGTCCGGCGTGGCTGCCTTTGCGTTCAAGCCGCGGATGACGCGGCCCGTGAAACGGCCGCACAGGTCTGGCGCGCTGACTTTCACGGGCAGGATTTCGTCGCTGGAAACTGGCACGGTGCGGAACTGCGGCGCATTCAGGGGCACGCCCGTCAAGGCCGACACTTCGCGCGCCACGCCCAGCACGGACAGGCAGTCCGCCTTGTTAGGCGTCAACTTGATGGTGAATTTCAAGTCGTTGAGCGCAAAGTAATCGCGGAAATTCTGGCCGATCGGCGCGTCGTCCGGCAATTCCATCAAGCCGGCGTTTTCTTCCGACAATTTCAATTCGCGCGCGGAGCACAGCATGCCTTGCGACTCGACGCCGCGCAGCTGGCCCACCTTGATTTCAAACGGCTTGCCATCGGCGCCAGGCGGCAGCACGGCGCCCGCCATCGCGCACACGACTTTCAAGCCCGGGCGCACGTTCGGCGCGCCACAGACGATGTTGAGCATGGTGCCCGTGCCGACATCGACCTGGCACACATTCAGACGGTCCGCATTCGGATGTTTTTCCATCTCCAGGACCAGGCCTACCACCACGTTCGAAAACGGAGGGGCGACAGGATCGACGTCCTCGACTTCGAGACCGGACATGGTCAGCAGATGGGCCAGTTCGTCCGAAGTCATCTTCGGATCGACCATGGTACGGAGCCAGTTTTCGGAAAATTGCATAATCAAGCCTTCAAAGGGTCAAAGCTCACAGCGCGAGCGCACAGGCGCTCAAGCGCAATGAATCAAACGGAACAACGCTTAGTTGAATTGCTTCAGGAACCTTAAATCGCCTTCATAGAACAGGCGCAGGTCGTTGATGCCGTAACGCAGCATCGTCAAGCGTTCCAGGCCGGAGCCGAAAGCAAAACCGATGAATTTCTCGGGATCGAGGCCAAAGTTCTTCACCACGGTCGGATGCACCTGGCCGGCGCCCGACACTTCCAGCCAACGGCCTTTCAATGGACCGGAGCCAAAGGCGATGTCGATCTCGGCCGACGGTTCCGTGAACGGGAAGTACGATGGACGGAAGCGCACCTGCAAATCGTCCGTCTCGAAGAACGCCTTGACGAAATTCAGGTACACGCCCTTCAGGTCGGCAAAGCTGATGTCTTCGGCGATCCACAGGCCTTCGACCTGGTGGAACATCGGCGAATGGGTGGCGTCGCTGTCGACGCGGTAGGTGCGGCCTGGCGCAATGACCTTGATCGGCGGCGTGTGCGTGCGCGCATAGCGCACCTGCATCGGGCTCGTGTGCGTGCGCAGCAGCAAGGGCTTGCCATCGGTATCGTTGCCGTCGATGTAGAACGTGTCTTGCATGGAACGGGCCGGGTGGTTTTCCGGGCTGTTGAGCGCCGTGAAGTTGGTCCAGTCGTTCTCGATTTCGGGGCCGTCGGCCACGTCGAAGCCGATCGAGCGGAAGATTTCCTCGACCCGCTCCCACGTGCGCATCACGGGATGGATGCCGCCGGGCATGCGGCCACGGCCTGGCAAGGTCACGTCGATCGCTTCGGCGTTCAGACGGCCTTGCATCTGTGCATCGGCCAGTGCGTCACGGCGCGCCGTCAGCGCGTCCTCGATCTGCACTTTGACGGCGTTGATCAGGGCGCCTTGCGCCTTGCGCGCGTCCGGGTCCAGCTTGCCCAGGCCCTTCATCATTTCAGTAATCTGGCCAGTCTTGCCCAGGTAGCGGGCTTTGGCGTTTTCAAGTGCGGCAGCGTCTGCGGCGGCGATAAAGTCAGCCTGGGCCGAGACGACGAGTTCTTCTAGGGAGTTCATGCGGCATTTCCTGTTTTGGACATCAATTCTGGACTCGCTTATCTAAAGTCCAACAATCAAAAACGGAAACGGGGCATAAGGTTCACACCCCTGCCCCGCTCTTTATGACAACCGACCTAATCTGCTGCGCGTCGTGATTTACGGTGTGCGATGCTCACCGTACCTTCGTACGGTTGCGCTTCTCGACCGCAACTCCCTTCCGCTCGCGACGATTTTGTCGGTCGCCGTTCTAACGTCACCCTACGGATGACGTTGTGCAATGACCGATGCTTACGCAGCGATTTTTGCTTTAACTGCGTTGACAATCGCAGCGAATGCTGGCTTGTCCATCACAGCCATATCGGCCAGGACTTTACGGTCCAGTTCGATATTTGCTTTTTTCAAGCCGTTCATGAATACGCTGTACGTTACGCCATGCTCACGGGAAGCGGCGTTGATACGGGCGATCCACAGGCGGCGGAAAACGCGTTTCTTGTTGCGGCGATCGCGGTAAGCGTATTGGCCAGCGCGCATAACTGCTTGCTTGGCAACACGGTATACACGGCTGCGGCGACCACGGTAGCCTTTAGCTTGAACAAGAATCTTTTTATGACGGGCACGAGCTGTAACCCCACGTTTTACTCTAGGCATAGTAACTCCTTAAATTGAGTGTGAGATTAAGCAGTCGGCATCATGCGCATGACGGATGTGACATCCGATGCGTTGATGTTACGGGTACCGCGCAACTGACGTTTGTTTTTGGTGGTTTTCTTGGTCAGGATGTGGCGTTTGAACGCGTGACCCGACTTGACTGTTCCACCTGGACGCACGCGAAAACGTTTTTTCGCGGAGCTTTTGGTCTTCATTTTAGGCATAGCAATCTGTCCTCTTACGGACAGCTCCATTTATAACAGGATTGCAGGTGGCAACACGACGCTGCGCTTAGATGCCTGCTTTCACATGTTGTGCAGCGGATGCGAGTCCACTACAGTTCACGCGGCCCGGGCATTGCTGACCGGGCCGCGCAAATTCTGCCTGGAATCTGGTGTCGCGCCCATGCAGGCACAAACCACGTCGATCCACAGTAAAACGCTATTGTAGCTTACTTCTTCTTCTTAGGCGAAAGAACCATGATCATTTGGCGGCCTTCCATCTTCGGGAACTGCTCGACCTGGCCGTACGGCTCCAGGTCGGCTTTCAGACGTTCCAGCATGCGGAAGCCAATATCCTGATGCGCCATCTCACGACCGCGGAAACGCAAGGTGATCTTGGTTTTATCGCCATCTTCGAGGAACTTGATGAGATTACGCAACTTGATATTGTAGTCACCATCATCAGTCCCCGGACGGAATTTGACTTCCTTCACGAGGATGATCTTTTGCTTCAATTTGGCTTCGTGAGCTTTCTTTTGCTCCGAATACTTAAATTTGCCGTAGTCCATCAAACGGCACACCGGTGGCTGCGCGGTAGGCGCAATTTCCACCAGGTCGACGTTTGCCTCTTCCGCCAGGCGGAAGGCTTCAGCCAAACTTACGATACCGAGTGGCTCGTTATCGACCCCGCTTAAACGCATTTCAGGGGCAGTGATTTCGCCATTGATGCGATGTGACTTGTCAGTAGCTATTGTAATTTCCTTTAAAAATCTTGTAAGACGGTCGTGCAGCGAGTTTCCTCGTCAGGCCTTGGTGTCGACTTCATGTTTGAGTCGCTCAATCAGGGCATCGACGGACATGACGCCCAGATCGACATTGCCCCGCGCCCGCACGGCCACTGTATTCGCATCCCGCTCTTTGTCGCCAATCACTAAGATGTAAGGCAATTTTTGTACGGAATGTTCACGTATTTTATAGGTAATCTTCTCGTTACGCAAATCAGCCTGTACGCGCAGCCCCGCTTTGCGCAGTTTTGTTGTAACTTCCTGTACATAGTCGGCTTGAGCGTCGGAAATATTCAACACCGACACTTGCACTGGCGACAACCACAGCGGCATGGCGCCCGCATAGTGTTCGATCAGGATGCCGATGAAACGTTCCAGCGAACCGACGATCGCGCGGTGCAGCATGATGGGCACCTGGCGCGTATTGTCCACGGCCACGTATTCCGCACCCAGGCGGCCCGGCATCGACGGATCGATCTGCACGGTACCCACTTGCCATGCGCGGCCCAGGCTGTCTTTCAGGTGGTATTCGATCTTCGGACCGTAGAACGCGCCCTCGCCCGGCAATTCCGTCCATTTCACGCCGCAGGCGCGCAAGGCCGAACGCAGCGATTCCTCGGCGAAATCCCACGACTCTTCCGTACCGATGCGGTTATCCGGGCGCAAGGCCAGTTTCACATCGATATTCGTGAAGCCGAAAGCCGTATACACATCCATCGCCTGCTGGTGGAACGCCGTCACTTCGCCGGCGATCTGCTCTTCCAGGCAGAAGATGTGACCATCATCCTGCGTAAAGCCGCGCACGCGCATCATGCCATGCAAGGCGCCCGACGGCTCATTGCGGTGGCATTGACCGAATTCGCCGTAGCGCAATGGCAAGTCGCGGTAGCTGCGCATGCCATTGTTGAAAATCTGGATATGACCAGGGCAATTCATCGGCTTCAGCGCATAGGCGCGGTTTTCCGATTCCGTGATGAACATGTTTTCACGGTAATTGTCCCAGTGACCGGTTTTTTCCCACAGGCCACGGTCCAGAATTTGCGGCGCCTTGACTTCCTGGTAGCCGTTGACCTGATACACATTGCGCATGTATTGCTCGACTTGCTGCCAGATCGACCAGCCTTTCGGATGCCAGAAGATCAGGCCTGGCGCTTCTTCCTGGAAATGGAAGAAATCGAGCTGCTTGCCCAATTTGCGGTGATCGCGCTTTTCCGCCTCTTCCAGATTGTGCAGGTACAGTTCCTGGTCTTCCTTCTTGGCCCAGGCCGTGCCATAGATACGCTGCAGCATCTCGTTTTTCGAGTCGCCGCGCCAGTAGGCGCCGGCCAGCTTCATCAGCTTGAAGACTTTCAGCTTGCCCGTCGATGGCACGTGGGGGCCGCGGCACAAGTCCGTGAACTTGCCTTCGGAATACAGCGACACCTCCTGGTCGGCGGGAATCGAGCCGATCAGCTCCGCCTTGTACGCCTCGCCGATACCCTTGAAGTATTCGATGGCTTCGTCGCGCGCGACAACCTTGCGCGTGACTTGCTCATCCTTCTTGGCCAGTTCCGCCATTTTCTTTTCGATCGCCGTCAAATCTTCGGGCGTGAACGGACGCTTGTAGGCGAAATCATAGTAAAAGCCGTTGTCGATCACGGGACCGATGGTCACTTGCGCGTCAGGGAACAATTCCTTGACAGCATACGCCAGCAAGTGGGCCGTCGAGTGGCGGATCACTTCCAGGCCGTCCGCGTCCTTGTCCGTGACAATCGCCAGTTCCGCGTCCTGCTCGATCAGATAGGAAGTATCGACCAGTTTGCCGTCGACCTTGCCGGCCAGCGCAGCCTTGGCCAGACCGGTACCAATATTGGCCGCAACCTGGGCCACGGTGACCGGGCCGTCGAATTGACGGGCGGAACCATCGGGAAGTCGGATTGTAAGCATATTGATCTCCATATCGGCGCTGGCGCCAGGTAAAACTGCAATGTGATGGGTAAAATACTGAAAGGAAAACGCAGACGCAAAAAAACGCGGACTAGCCGCGTTTTTCACTTTCTTGAGACAAAGGAAACCCGTTCGACTAGCGTCACTCCCAAAGCTTGGTAGTAGTTCGCGGTGTCATAACCGGTTTTACCTTTCTCTCTAACTGCATTCTGGTGGGCGGTGAGGAATTCGAATCCCCGACCCCTTGGATGTCGACCAAGTATTCTAACCAGCTGAACTAACCGCCCGTAAAACTTTTGTTGATCATTGTATTTCAAATGACCGCTTGCGGCTTGCGCCAGCTTAAAAACCATCTACTGCCAAATTCTGGTGGGCGGTGAGGAATTCGAATCCCCGACCCCTTGGATGTCGACCAAGTATTCTAACCAGCTGAACTAACCGCCCCGAAGACCAGCATTATAGAGAGGCTTTCCCAGAATGACAAGGGCTGTTTTACAGGAAACTTTAATCACTCTCCGGGCGTCAGCCCCCTTTATATAGAGTAGGCCCTGCGCACGCGGAATGCCGCTAGAATCGCGGCATGAACTCCACCATATTAGCCTGGCTGAAAACCCTGAGCCGCATCTGCGGTTTTGAAACGGCCGACTCCTTCCCCCCCGGCCACCCGTATGCACGCACGCACTGGGAAGCCGCGTATTTCGATATCGCCTCCGACGTAAAACCTGACGAGATCGAACGGCGCATTTGCGCGGCCATTGCCAATACGCCGAGCGTCTTCGCCTACATCACCAATCCCACGCCGCGCATGCAGCGCGCGCTGCTGAACGTGATCCACGACCGGCTGCGGCGCCAGCCCGGCGCGGGCGCCACGGACCTGGTCTTGTTATTGATCCATGCCTACGCCAGCGACCACATCACGGAAGCCGTACCCGGCCTGCGCGCCCTGATCTGCAACACGGAGCACGAAGACACGAATCTGCGCGTGCATGCCATCCTGGAATTGCTGGTGGGCACGCCACGGGGGCTCGATGTAATCGACATGTAGCCGTCACGCATGATTCGCGGGAACGTAGCGCGCCCGCAAGCGCATGAACGGCGTTTCCACCAATCTATATAAGAGCCAGCCCGTGACGATGCTCACAGCGATACTGACCAGTATCGCCGTGAGGCCATCCGGCCCGTAGCCAAAGTCTTGCAACAAGGGGCGCAGCAAAATGCACAGCTGCTTGTGCAGCAGATAGATCGCATACGACCACAAGGCCAGGCTGGCCGCACCGGGCACGCGCAGTTGATACAAAGCACTGGCGGGACTCAGCGCGGCGATCAGCAATAAAGTAAAACTGGCGGCCAGGGCCGGATAGCCGAACACCGTCACCCAATAGCCATAGTGATCGGTGAGAAACACATAAAACATCAGCGCCGTGCCCGCGATTCCCGCCAGCAAGCTGCGGTTACCGTAAGAGGTCAGGCGCGACCAGGCGCCAGGGTGGTAGTTCTTCAGCAGCGCCAGCGCCACGCCCGCCACTAGCTCGTCAAAGCGGCACCACGACGCGTAATAAATATACTTGTAATACCCGAGGCCGCCGCGCGGCACTTGCACGTATTCATCCCACAAATAGGCGCGCACCAGCATGCCGACGATAAAGCTGGCGGCCACGGCCAGCCAGGCCCACAGCAGCGACTTGCGGCAGGCGGCGATCACCAGGGCCACGGCCGGCAGCAGCACATAGAACTGTTCTTCCACGCACAAGGACCACGCATGCGAAAACGCCGTACCCGGCGTCAGATTGATGTTTTGCGTAAAGGTCAGGAATTTCCACAGGGGCAGCAGCGCGCTATCGCCGCGGAACGCGGGCCACAAGTAATACAGGGCCAGCACGGCATAAAAACTGGGCAAGGTGCGCAGGAAGCGCCGCGCATAGAAACGCGGCAAGGAAAATCCATGTTCGCTGCGCAAGGCCGCAAAAATCTGGTTGCCGATCAGATAACCGCTGAGGGCAAAGAACAGGTCCACGCCCACCCAGCCGATTTCTCCCCAGAAACCAAACGCCCCATCCTCGCTAACGAACAGCAAATAATGGTTCATGAAGACAAGCACGATGGCCAGCGCGCGCAAGGTATCGAGGCCGTACAGGCGGGAAGGATGGGACGTACTGGACATGGAATCGGCAAGGGAAAACAACGGTGGCGCCGATCATGCCACGCCGCACGCCGCCATGGCCAACTTTTTACAGGCGTCCACGGGGAATCCCGCTAAAATATGCCGATCCCGCTTTCCCTTCCCGCAACAGCATAGGATATGTCCAGCATGAGCAGCGCACTCCACTTCAAATCCATCAACTACACGGGCCAGGGCAGCGGCCCGCGCCTGATCGTCACGGGCGCCGTGCACGGCAATGAAACCTGCGGCACCAAGGGCATTCACCGCGTGATGGCTGAACTCGACAGCGGCGCCCTCTCCATCGTGGCCGGCAGCGTCACCTTCGTGCCCATCACCAATCCGCTGGCCTATGCCAAGGGCGTGCGCAGCGGCGACCGCAACCTGAACCGTAATCTGTTCCCGAACGACAATCCGCAGGATTTCGAAGACCGCATCGCCAATTGGCTGTGCCCGCTGTTGGGCCAGCACGACGTGCTGCTGGACTTGCACTCGTTCAATGCCGACAGCCAGCCCTTCGTCATGGTCGGACCACGCAACAACGACGGCCCGCTGCAACCGTTTAAACATGAAGAAAAGGAACGCGCGCTGGCGCGCCGCCTGGGCGTGCGCCGCTTCGTCGACGGCTGGCTGCATGCGTACGGCCAGGGCGTGCAGCGCCGCCTGGGCAATAGCGACCAGGTGGGCCTGGTCTTGCGCTACGGCGTGGGCACGACGGAATACATGCGCTCGACGGGCGGCTACGCCTTGACCCTGGAATGCGGCCAGCACGCGGACCCGGCCGCGCCGGATGTTGCTTACCGCGCCATCATGAACACCTTGGCTTTTTTGGGTTTCATCGACGCGCCGCAGCCGGAAGCGATCGCCGACGCCGACATGGAAGCGCTGAACATGGTCGTCGTGCACGACAAGCTCGATGCGGGCGACCGCTTCATCAAGACCTGGTCCAGCTTTGACAAGGTCAAACAGGGCGAGCAGATCGGCGTGCGCGCGGACGGCACGCCCGTGACGGCCGAATTCGACGCCTACATCCTGTTCCCGGACGTCAATGCGGCGGCGAATGCGGAGTGGTATTACCTGGCAAGGGTCGCCGCCAGCTTTTGATTAGAGCCTATTCCAGTAGGGAGCGTCATCTGCTGGTAGTTCATCAGGAGCGCGGACAAGGCGTGAGGAGGACGCGTGGCGAGCCACGCGACGACGATCAACGCAGTTCCCCGCTTCTGAGGGGCGCCAGCAGGGGATGTATTCAGCTACTGGGATAAGCTCTTAGTGGCCGACCGACTTGGAAAACAAGTTAATGACAAGCACGCCGGCAATGATCAGCCCCAGGCCGATCAAGGCCGGCGTGTCGAGGCTTTGCTTGAACCAGAACCAGCCGACGGCGGAAATGAGCACGATACCCACGCCCGACCAGATGGCGTACACGATGCCGGTAGGAATGACCTTCAAGGTCAGGGACAAGCACCAGAAGGCGATGCTGTAGCCAATCACGGTGATGACACTGGGCCACAAGCGACTGAAGCCCTCGGACGCCTTCAAGGCGCTGGTGGCGATGACTTCGGCGATGATGGCGATAGCCAGGTAGAAATACGTCATGGCGAGACTCATGCTGGCATCCTTTATTGTGGGCTGAGCAGTTTCAAGCCCAGGATGCCCGACACGATCAGGGCGATGCAGGCGATGCGCGCGGCGCTGGCCGGCTCGCCCAGCACCATGATGCCGAAGATGGCCGTGCCGACGGTGCCGATGCCCGTCCAGATGGCGTAGGCCGTGCCCAGTGGCAAGGTGCGCAGCGCCAGGCCCAGCATCACTACGCTGCCCAGCATGGAAATGGCGGTCAATACGGATGGCACGAGGCGGGTAAAGCCGGCACTGTATTTGAGGCCGATGGCCCAGCCGATTTCCAGCAAGCCCGCCAATACCAGAATGATCCACGCCATACTTTTCTCCCGAGGCGGCAGGGTCGTCCCCGCCATACAGCCCCGTCATCGAGCAGGGTCGTCCCCACTGGAGCAAAGGGAAAAGTATACCATTGGGCGAAAACTCTTGCCGTCAGCACATTTTTCTAGTGCGGCCGCTCCAATCGAAAGTTGCCAAAAAACATGCTGATGGCAGCATAATTGCCGCATCCATTCACTTTCGGGAACAATGATGCTACTTATGGCCCAAATCCTTACCGCCCTCATCCTGCTGCTGCACGTCTACATCGTGCTGCTGGAAACCGTGCTGTTCGATGCGCGCGGACGCAAGGTGTTTGGCCTGTCCAAGGAAAAGGCGGAGATCGTGCGTCCCGCCATGTCGAACCAGGGTTGCTACAACGGCTTTCTCGTCGCCGCCCTGGCGCTGGGCTTTTTTCACCCGGACGCGGCCATCGCCTATGCATTCACCGTGTTCGGCCTGGCGTGCATCGCCGTGGCCGGCGTGTGGGGCGCAGCGACCGTCATGACGCGCATCCTCTACCTGCAAACCGTGCCTGCCGTCATCGCCCTGCTGCTGTTCCACTTCGCCTGATACCTGCCAGGGCGGCCAGCCGGCCGCCCTGGCCCGCTCAGCACTGCCTGCGCATACCCCAAATGGGTGATGTTTCCAAAAAACATGCCCGATACAATTCCTTGTAGCAAAAATACCACCAGACACATGGTGGCAAGTCACAGTCCACAGGGGAAATCATGCAAGCACATCCAACCACCTTTGCCGTCACATTGCTCGGCTGCCTCATGCTGTCCGCCTGCGGTGGCGGCGGCAGCGACGGCAGTGGTTCCGGCAGCGGTTCCACCAGCGCCGGCGGCACCAGCGGCACCTCGGCAAACTGCCAGTACAGCAACCTGATCAGCGATACGGAACGCAAGCAGGCCAGCGCCTGCGGCATCCAGGTATCGGGCAACTACGCCCAGGCGGACTCGGGATACGACAGCGTGGTCGCCGCCTGCAAACAGGGGCAGAAAACCGTTGCCGATACCTATTACAGCGGCACGTACCAGAAAATGGTCGACTACGCGCGCTCCGTGAGCAAGGAGCTCGGCTGCGGGCAAAACAATGGCCCAACCTTGCCCAACAACACGACGGCAAGCAACTACAATTTCTGTGTCAAGAGCACCACCGTCAGTGGTAAGCTCAGCTATGAAGGCGCTTGCTACGGTCCCGTCAAATCGGGCGAAGGCGGCTGCGGCAGCGGCTATAACTATGTCAGCCAGTATGCCAGCCTCAGCACGTGCACATCCGGCGGCAAAAGCTGGCTGGAATCGCGCTAGGGAAGCCGGGCGGCCGTAGCAAGGGCCGCCCCCAGATGTGTCTTGTCCACCGCTTGCCGCCATGAGGATCGCCAATGACGCCATCGCTCGCCGTCGCCAGCCAGGCACTGACTGCCCTGATCTACGAAGCGGCCACGCGGCATGGCGCCTGGTCGCAATTCCTCGCCGCCTTTGCGCGACAACTGAAATCGCACGCGGGTTTGATCTGGGCCAATGATTTCAGCAACCGCTCGGTCGACGTCCAGCTGCCCGGCAGCGGCCTGTCCGCCACGTATGGCTTCGAGTCGGATGCCATGGCCAGCTTTGCCAGCTATTACGGCGCGCGCAATGTCTGGCTGGAAGACGCCACCCTGCACCGCGAGGGTGCCGTCGTCACCGGCTCCATGCTGTTTCCCGACCATTGCCTGAAGAAAACCGAATACTGGAACGACTGGCTGCGCCCGCAAGACATCTTTTATACGGCGGCGGCCATCGTCGAACTGCGCGCCGAGCGCTCCACCAATGTCACCGTGGTGCGCCGCGAACAGGCGGGCGCCTATGACGCGGGCGAACTGGCGCTGGTCCGCAGCCTGATGCCGCATTTGCAAACGGCCTTTGCCCTGCAGCGCAAGCTGCGCCGGCTGGAAGTGCTGTCCCAGAGTTCCACGCAGGTGCTGGAATTGCTGCCGTTTGGCGTGCTGCTGCTCGATGCCACGTCGCAACTGCTGTACGCCAACGAGCGAGCACTGGCCATGACGGCGTCGACGCGGCTGCTGCAGCTGCGCGAAGGCGCACCCCTGTATTGCCCGCGCGAAGCGGACAACGGCGCGCTGCGGCGCATGCTGCACGAGGCGGCCCAAACGGGCACGACGGCGGCAGGCGGTCCCGGCGGCGTGCTCAACCTGAATGGATTGACGGGCGAACAGCTGCGCCTGCGCGTCACGCCCCTGCCTTCCTGGCACAGTCCGTTCGGCTCGGCCAGCGCCATCGCCGTTTTCCTCAGCGATAGCAGCGACCTGATCACCTCCCTGGCCGCCACCCTGCGCAATTTCTATGGCATGACGGTGGCCGAGGCGCGCCTGACGGAAGCGCTCGTCAACGGCTATTCCTTGCAGGAATACGCCGAACGACAGCGCATTTCCATCCACACGGCGCGCACGCAGATCAAGAGCGCCACAGCCAAGGCCGGCGCCCAGCGCCAGGTGGATCTGGTGCGCATCGTGCTGACGGGCCCGGCCGTGCTGCAGCGCAATCCCCTACCCGCCTGAATCCGTTCAAAAACGCGCGCCGCCAGCACGCTTTTCATTTATATCGTAAGATAGATATATCGTAAAACAGCGATATTAGAATTGAACAACTACGATATATACATCGCTGAAAAGCGAATTGTATGTTCAGGAGAAACAATATGGATATCGACGCCATCCACAAGGCGCTGGCCAATCCGGTGCGCCGGCAGATTTTGCAATGGCTGAAAGAGCCGCAGCTGTATTTCCAGGAGCAGGATCACCCGCTGCACCTGGGCGTGTGTGCCGGCCTGATCGACCGCCGCCTGAACCTGTCGCAATCGACGGTCTCGGCGCACCTGGCCAGCTTGCAGAAGGCAGGCCTGATTTCGGCCACCAAGGTGGGCCAATGGAGTTTCTTCAGCCGCAATGAAGCCACCATCGCAGCCTTCCTCGAACACATGCAGCAAGGTTTGTAAGCACATAGTTCATCTTGACAACCCCGTCTCAACACCGCCTGAACGGCACCCACAAGGACAATCATGGCAACTTTATTCGACCCCATCACCATCGGCAGTCTGCAACTGAAAAACCGCATCATCATGGCGCCGCTGACGCGTTCGCGCGCCGGCAACCCGGGCCGCGTGCCCAACGCCCTGATGACCGAGTACTACACGCAGCGCGCTTCGGCCGGCATGATCATCTCGGAAGCGACGGCAGTCACGCCCCAAGGCGTGGGCTATGCCGACACGCCGGGCATCTGGTCCGAAGAACAGGTGGAAGGCTGGAAACACATCACCCAGGCCGTGCATGACGCAGGCGGCTTGATCGTATTACAACTGTGGCATGTGGGCCGCATTTCCGCCCCCGTCTTCCTCGATGGCGACTTGCCCGTGGCGCCCAGCGCCGTCAAGCCGGCCGGCCACGTCAGCCTGCTGCGCCCGAAACAGGAATTCGTCACGCCACGCGCGCTGGACACGGAAGAGATCCCCGGCATCGTGGCAGCCTACCGCCTGGGCGCCGAAAATGCGAAAAAAGCCGGTTTCGACGGCGTGGAAATCCACGGTGCGAATGGTTATTTGCTCGACCAGTTCCTGCAAGACAGCACCAACTTGCGTACCGACAACTATGGCGGCTCGGTTGAAAACCGCGCCCGTTTGATGCTGGAAGTGACGGACGCCTGTATCGACGTATGGGGCGCCGACCGGGTCGGCATGCATCTGGCACCACGCCGCGATGCGCACGACATGGGCGATTCCGACCCGCGCGCCACTTTCGGCTATGTGGCACGCGAGCTGGGCAAGCGCGGCATCGCCTTCATCTGCGCCCGCGAAGCGCTGGGTGACGACCGCCTAGGCCCGTACCTGAAGCAGGAATTTGGCGGCGTGTACATTGCCAATGAGAAAATGGACAAGGCGGCGGCCGAAGCCCTGCTGGCCAACGGTGAAGCCGATGCCGTGGCCTTTGGCCTGTGGTTCATCGCCAACCCCGACCTGCCCATCCGCCTGCACAGCGACGCGCCATTGAATCCCCTGAACCCGGATACCCTGTACGCAGCGGACGCTGCCGGTTACACGGACTACCCGGCACTGGCGGTACAAGCCTGAACGGCTCCCTGAGGCTCCCTGAGACTCCCTGAGAATACCCTGAGAGCTCCCTGAGCGGCACTAAGCTGCTCATCCCCGCTCATCCCCCACTGGCTGCGGACGCAACGATACCAACGCAACTCACTGCGTGACGATCGCGGCGCCCGCCGTTTTCGCCGCTTTTTTTAATGACACCGCCGCTCCCCATCGTCAGCGCCATCGGCGCCGTGCCGGCCGGGCCGGACGACGCGCCTGCACGCTGCTGAAGACCCGGCGTATCACCTCGACCGGTACCGCGTGTTCGCGCAAATAGGCTGTCGCTACCGTCCGTCCCAGGGTGTGATGAAAAGCGACGCCCCGCTCGACGAGCTCGGCCATCGCTTTGTCCGTTCGCACATGCTCCCCATTTACATCGTCGATGTTGTTTTTCATGCCATGGCTCCATGTCGGGTGGATCAACGCTGCGTCAAGTTTTGACCACATTGTGCGCATTTAGTGCCCGACACAGTGACCAAGCATCGTTAAAATAGCGGCAGCAACCGCCTCGACACCGCATGAATAGCGGCCTCGGCTGCTTGTCGCCATCGCCAGCCCCGTATAGAATGCCTGCGCAGAATTTTTGCTTCAAGGAAAATGGCCACCAGCGCCATCCCATTAAGAACAGTGTCACTGAAGGGTATCAATGGACGATTTATTTGTAAAAGCGGGCGACTTGCCGACCTGGCACCAGCGCTGCGCGCTGCGCGTGCTGCACCTGTTTGGCTGGCGCATGCGCTTCCGTCCCCTGCCGGGACCGCGCGGCATCGCCGTCGTCTACCCGCACACATCCAACTGGGATTTCATGGTGGGCCTGTTCGGCAAATGGGCGCTGTCCCTGCCATTTCGCTGGCTGGCCAAGGATTCCCTGTTCCGCGGCCCGATGGGCAAGGTGCTGCGCTACCTCGGCGGCGAACCCGTCGACCGCAGTACCACCAGCGGCACGATCCAGCGCCAGGCCGAGCGCATGCTGGCCGCCGACTGGTACTGGCTGGCCATCACGCCGGAAGCGACGCGCAGCTACCGCCCGAACTGGAAAAGCGGCTTTTATCACCTGGCCCTGGCCGCCAAGGTGCCGCTGTTGTTGGTGTATATCGACTACCCGAACAAGGTGCTGGGCGTCGTCGACCATATCTATCTGACGGGCGACAAGGACGCCGACATGGCCGCCATCGCTGCCGTGTATGCGGGCCATCAGGGCTTGCATCCTGAAAAGGCGGCGCCCATCGTGCTGTCGGAACGTCGCCCCGGCGCTTAATTCATTCCCATCAGCACCACGCCGGCAGCCGTCAAGGCCACGCCGGCCACACGCAGCATGCGCTCGGCCAGTACCTGGCCGATGAAACGTCCCGCCCCCAGCAAGATGGCCGAAGCCAGCAGGAAACCGCACGCGGCCGAGGCAGCCGGCAATTCCTGGCCATGCGCATTGCCATGCGCCAGCGCAAACATGCCCACCAATCCCATGCCCAGCCAGTTCGGCAAGGCCAGCGCCAGCGCGATGGCCAGTCCCACCAGCGCCACCGTGGCGGCGATACCCGTTTCCAGCCCGGGTACCGCCACGCCCGCCATGCCGACCAGCGCGCCGAGCAGCATCATGCCGAGGAAAGTGGCGGGCTGGGCCAAGCCGCGGCGCTGCTGGCCGCCCCAGATGCCCACGCCCAGCATGGCCAGCAAATGGTCGATGCCCGTGAACGGATGGGCGAAACCGGCCAGGAAACCGGCGCTCTCGCCATGGCCGGGGTGGGCCATGGCGGGCAAGGCCAGCAGGCACAGCGCCGCCACGGCGGCCGTATTCTTCATCAGTCTTGCGCTCATTGCAGCTCCTTGCCTGGTTGATCGAGCAAACCTTGCTCGCGGATAAAGTCGATAACGATCTGCACGCCGTCGCCGCTGCGCAGGTTGGTGAACACGAAGGGGCGCTCGCCGCGCATGCGTTTGGCATCCTGCGCCATGATGTCCAGATTGGCCCCCACATACGGCGCCAGGTCCGTCTTGTTAATAATGAGCAAATCGGAACGCGTGATGCCGGGCCCGCCCTTGCGCGGAATTTTTTCGCCGCCGGCCACGTCGATCACATAAATGGTGAGGTCCGACAATTCCGGACTGAAGGTGGCGGCCAGATTGTCCCCGCCCGATTCGACCAGGATCAAATCGAGATTCGGAAAATCTGCCTGCATGCGCGCGATCGCTTCCAGGTTGATGGACGCGTCTTCGCGGATGGCCGTGTGCGGGCAGCCGCCCGTCTCCACGCCCATCAGGCGCTCGGCCGGCAAGGCATCCGCGCGCAGCAGGATTTCCATGTCTTCCTTGGTGTAGATGTCATTCGTGATGACGGCCATGTCGTAGCGCTCGCGCATGCCCTTGCACAGCATTTCGCACAGGGCCGTCTTGCCCGAACCGACGGGCCCGCCGATGCCTACGCGCAGGGGGTTTGAGGTAATCGATGTCATGTTGTTGTCTCTCGTAGTAGTGTTCAGGAGCGGTACAGGCGGCTGTACTGCACTTCGTGCCGCATCGACAGCAGCGACAGGCCGGGCGCCCAGTTGCCCATCTCGTCGTCTGGTAACGTCTGCGCCGTGAGGGCCGCCGCTTCCAGCTCCGGCCGCAGCGACAGCAATAGCCGCTGGCCCGCCACCTGTCCCAGCGGCACGGATTTCACGCAGACGAGCACCTGGTTTTCCGCCCACGCAAACAGCATGGCCAGCAGCGCCTGCTCGCGCGGAATGGCCAGTGCCGCCACGGCGCAGGCATAGGCCGTGGGCAAGGCCACTTCCGGCTGCCCCTGCAGCATGTCGATCAGAACGCCGTCGGCCACGCCCAGCTCGGCCAGCAGGCGGGTCAAGGAATAGCCCATCTGGATGGTTTCGGCGCGAAATTCCGCCGTGTCGCGCGAAGCGATGAAACGCTCGCTCCAGCGCTGCACGGCGCACAAATCCTGTGCTTCGAACGCTTGCATCAAGCGCCAGCACAGCGGCGCTTCCCAGCGCGCCACCACGTGCGTCAGATGCTGGGCGATCCACGCGCGCGCCGTGGCCGCATCCACTACCAGGCCGGATTCGAGCGCCGCCTCCAGCCCCTGCGAATAGCTGTAGGCGCCGATCGGCAGGGCCGGGCTGGCGAACTGCAGCAGATGCAGCAGGGCCGACGCCTGCATCAGACGGTGCCCGGGGTATCGCCGGGGCGGTGGATTTTCTGCCGCAGCGGCACGGGCGCCAGCAAATGCTGGCCATGGCCGTCGTGGTGGCCATGGCCGCCGCCATACGCGCCCGCTTCCGGCTCGAACGGCGCGCTTTCTTCCGTCACAGTCGCTTGCAAGCCTTCCAGCATCTCCTTGAGCACCACGTCCTTGCGGATGCGCAAAAAGCCGTCGCCCACCTGCGCCTGCGTGTGGCGGTTCCCCAGGTGAAAAGCGCAGCGCAGCAGGGTATGCGCGTCCGCGCAGCGCACCAGATAGGTTGGCTCGCGCGCGGCGACGATCTGCACCACCTGGCCATCCGGCCCCGTCATGCGCTCGCCGTCGCGCAGCACCGTGCCGCGCACGGTAAACACGGCCACGTCGTCGCCAGTCGACAGCACGGCGCGCAGCCGGCATTTTTCGCGCTGATCGTAGGGCAGCACCAGTTGCGCAAACGGCGCGCGTTCATCGCCAGGTGCCAGCTTGGTATGCAATGTGAGCATGATTGTCTCCTGCTTAAAATAGAAAATAGCGCTGCGCCATCGGCAGCACGGCGGCCGCCTCGCACACGAGCAGCTGGCCGTCGGCGCGCACGGCGTAGGTTTCCGGGTCCACTTCCATGTGCGGCGTGGCGCTGTTGTGGATCATGTCGTGCTTGCGCAAGCCGCGCATGTTCTTCACGGCGATGACGGATTTATTCAGTTTCAGCTGGTGGCCGATATCGAGCTCGTAGGCCGCCTGCGAGACAAACGTAAACGACTTTTTCAGGCCGCCGCCGAAGGCGCCGAACATCATGCGATAGTGCACGGGCTGCGGCGTGGGGATCGAGGCGTTCGGGTCGCCCATCTGCGCGGCCGCGATCATGCCGCCTTTTAGAATCATCGAGGGCTTGACGCCGAAGAAGGCCGGCTTCCACAGCACGATGTCGGCGATCTTGCCCGCCTCGATCGAGCCCACCACGTGCGAGATCCCATGCGTGATGGCCGGGTTGATCGTGTACTTGGCGATGTAGCGCTTGGCGCGGAAATTGTCGCTGCGCGCCGTATCGGGCGCCAGCGGCCCCCGCTGCACCTTCATCTTGTGCGCCGTCTGCCAGGTGCGCATGATCACTTCGCCGACTCGCCCCATGGCTTGCGAGTCGGACGACATCATCGAGATGGCACCGATGTCGTGCAGGATGTCTTCCGCGGCGATGGTTTCGCGGCGGATGCGCGACTCGGCAAAGGCCACGTCTTCGGCAATCGCCGGGTCCAGGTGGTGGCACACCATCAGCATGTCCAGGTGCTCGTCGAGCGTGTTGACGGTGAAGGGCCTCGTGGGATTGGTCGACGAAGGCAGCACGTTGGCCTGGCCCACGGCGGCGATGATGTCGGGCGCATGGCCGCCACCCGCCCCTTCCGTGTGAAACGTGTGGATGGTGCGGTCCTTGAAGGCGGCCAAGGTGTGTTCGAGAAAACCGCCTTCGTTGAGGGTATCGCTGTGCAGCGCCACCTGGATATCCATGCGGTCCGCGACGGACAGGCAATTGTCGATGGCGGCCGGCGTGCTGCCCCAGTCTTCGTGCAGTTTCAGCCCGATGGCGCCCGCGCGCACCTGCTCTTCCAGCGGCAGCGGCAGGCTGACGTTACCTTTCCCCATGAAGCCCAGATTCATCGGGAAAGCATCGGCCGCCGCCAGCATGGCGTGCAGGTGCCACGGCCCCGGTGTGCAAGTGGTGGCGGCCGTGCCCACGGCCGGTCCCGTGCCCCCGCCCAGCATGGTGGTCACGCCGCTCATCAGCGCTTCCTCGATCTGCTGCGGGCAGATGAAGTGGATGTGGGTATCGACGCCGCCGGCCGTGACGATCATGCCTTCGCCGGCGATGATCTCGGTGGCGCCGCCAATAGCCAGGGTCACGCCGGGCTGGATGTCCGGATTGCCCGCCTTGCCGATGCCGAAGATCAGCCCGTTTTTCAAGCCGATGTCCGCCTTCACGATGCCCCAGTGGTCGAGGATGACGGCATTCGTGATGACGGTATCCATCACCTCGGCAGCGCTGCGCTGCGACTGGCCCATGCCGTCGCGGATCACCTTGCCGCCGCCGAACTTCACCTCTTCGCCGTAGATCGCATAGTCATGCTCGACCTCGATGAACAATTCCGTGTCGGCCAGGCGGATGCGGTCCCCTTTGGTGGGGCCGAACATTTCGGCATACGCGCTGCGGGGAATGCTGGCCATCTCAATCCTTTCCCGGTGGAGTATCTTGCAGTTCGCCCATCACTGCGCCATTGAAGCCGTAGACCTTGCGCTCGCCCGCCAGCGCCACCAGTTCCACCGTGCGCTGCTGGCCCGGCTCGAAGCGCACGGCCGTGCCGGCCGTGATATTGAGGCGCATGCCGTAGGCGCGCCAGCGCTCGAAGGACAGCGCAGGGTTGACTTCGAAAAAGTGGAAATGCGAGCCCACCTGGATAGGCCGGTCGCCCCGGTTGGCCACTACCACGGTGGCCGTGGCGCGTCCGACATTCAAGCTGATTTCGCCTTCTTCCAATTTGTATTCGCCTGGGGTCATGACCGGCTCCTGTAATGTCGCTTGGTTGGTTAAGGTATCGGGTGGTGCACGGTGACCAGCTTGCTGCCGTCGGGGAAGGTCGCCTCCACCTGGATATCGGGGATCATCTCGGCGATGCCGTCCATGACGTCGGCGCGCGAGAGTATCTTCGTGCCGTCCGACATCAGCTGCGCCACCGACTTGCCATCGCGCGCCCCTTCCATGATGGCCGCGCTGATCAGGGCCACCGCTTCCGGATAATTCAACTTCAAGCCGCGCGCCAGGCGCCGTTCGGCCAGCAGCGCGGCCGTAAAAATGAGCAGCTTGTCTTTTTCGCGGGGAGTCAGGTCCATGTTTTTCCTTGCGCTTCTTTCCTGATTAAGTGTTCCAGATGCGGGGCACGACGGCGTCGCGCCCCAGCATGGCGGGACGCAGCAGCTGCCAGGCGGCCAGCATGATGCGGCGCGCCGCCTCGCTGTCGCCGCACAGCAGGCGCACCGCCACCAGCGATTTCATGTGCGTGGCGCCAAACGCGGCGCCGTCCGGCACGGCGATCTCGCGCACGGCCGCCAGCACGGCGGCAGAAACTGGCGTGCCGATGGCGATCAGGGTGGCACACACGGTGTGGCCTCCCAGGCCCAGCGGGCTGGCCATCAGCGCGCCGCCGGCGGCCAGCACGCCCTGCTCCCACCACAGCAGCTTGCCGCCGCGGCGGATCCGCACCTGCTGGCTGATGCTGCCCGTATTGAACATTTCGCCCGAGGCGCTGCGGCCCAGGCAGACGATGTCGCAGCCGATGTAGCTGGCGTCGGCCGCCAGTTCCACTTCATGGCGCAGGCGCACGCAAGCCTGGTCGAAGAAAATGCTCTCCTGCGGCAGCCACTCGATGGCCGCGCCGCTGGCGGCGCGCAGCATGATGTGCTGGCCCGAGACATGGCCGTTGGCGCGGTACCACTTGGCGGCGCCCGGGGACGTGAGCAAGGCGTGCGCGCCCTCGCCCACCGTGGCGTCGACGGCCAGCTGGTCGCCGCCCACCACGCCGCCGGGCGGATGGATGATGATGGCGTGGCAGACGCGATCGCCCTCCGGATAAAGGGGCTTTTGCACGCGCAGGGGGCCGCTGTGCGTACGCTCGACGAGGCGGCTGACGCCATCGTGCAGCGCAAAGCCCAGGCGCAAATGCGCCTGCCAGGCGCCGTGCGCGCTGGCCTGCAAAAGCATGGCTGGAGGGGTACTGTCTGGCATGCGGGGCAATCGCGTAAATAAGCGATTACCTAAGCAGGATATGTGCCAGCGTCAGGGGAAATAAAAGTGAGAATCGTGCACCGCGCTGCAGCGAACGCACCGGCATGGTGCATCGGCCGCACCGCGGCGCTTAGGCCGCCGCCACGGCCAGGGTGCGCCGTTCGCGCAGCAAGGCCGTGAAGGCTTCCGCGGCCAGGGGGCGGCTGAAGTAATAGCCCTGCATTTCGTCGCAGCCGTGTTCCGTCAAAAAATCCACCTGCTCGCGCGTTTCCACGCCTTCGGCGATGACGCGCATGTCCAGGTTGTGCGCCAGCGAGATGACGGAACGGGCGATGGCCGCATCGCTGCTGCTGGTGGTGACATCGTCGACGAACGATTTGTCGATCTTCAGCACGTCGATGGGAAAGCGCTTCAGGTAGCCCAGGCTGGAATAGCCGGTGCCGAAGTCGTCGAGCGAAATGCCCACGCCGATATCCTTCAGGCGCGTGAGGGCCGCCACGGCCTTGTCCGGATCGCCCATCACCGTGCTTTCCGTGATCTCGATGCCCAGGCAGGCGGGCGCGATGCCGTATTTGCGCAAGGCCGCCTCGACGAACGGCACCGTGCGGTCTTGCGCGAACTGCTTGCCGGACAGGTTGACGGCCACCTTGATGCTGCCCAGGCCCGCGTCGTGCCAGGCGCGGATCTGCGCGCACACGCTTTCGAGCACCCATTCGCCGATGGCCGTGATCGAGCCGTATTCCTCTGCCAGCGCGATGAACAGGCCGGGCGGCACCTTGCCCAGCACCGGATTATCCCAGCGCAGCAAGGCTTCCGCGCCCAGCAAGGCGCCCGTGCGCAAGCACATCTGCGGCTGGTAGTGCACTTCGAATTCATCGCGGCCGATGGCGCCGCGCAGCTGCTGCTGCATCGCCAGGCGGGCGCGGATATCGCTGCCCATGCGCTCCGTGAAGAAGGCGTAATGGTCGCGTCCCATTTCCTTGGCGCGCACCAGGGCCGTATCGGCGTGGCGCAGCACGTCGTCGAGGCTGTCGCCGTCGGCCGGGCACATGGCGATGCCGATGCTGGTGGTCAGCGCCAGGCGCTCGCCATCGACGCTGAGTTCTTCGCGCAAGCCGGCCAGGATGGTTTGCGCCAGCCCCAGGGTGCGCCCCAGCAGGGCATCGTCCTGCAGCAGGATCTGGAATTCGTCGCCGCCCTGGCGCACCACCGTGTCGCCCTCGCGCACGCAACCGGACAGGAAACGCGCCACCACTTGCAGCGCCTTGTCGCCCACGGCCTGGCCGTGCGAATCGTTGATGTTCTTGAAGCGGTCCAGGTCCAGGCACATCAGCACCACTTGCTGGCTGTCGCGCAGGGCGTTCGCGCGCGCCTGTTCGAAGCGCTCGCGCAGCAGCACGCGGTTCGGCAAGCCCGTCAGCGCGTCGTGGTAGGAAAGGAAATCGATCAGATGCTGCTCGGCCTTGCGCTCGCTGATGTCGAGGAAGACGCCGATGTAGTTGACGACGGCGCCGTCGGGGCCGTGCACGGTGGAGGCGCTGAGCAGGCAGGGATAGGTGTCGCCGCTCTTGCGCCGCGTCTGCACCTCGCCCGACCAGCAGCCGCTGCTGCGCAAGCCCTGGCGCAGGGCCAGCAGCACCGCTTCGCCCGTGTGTTCGGCATGCAGGCGCAGGATGTCCGTGCCCACCACTTCCTGCGCCGCGTAGCCGGTGATGCGCGTAAAGGCGGGATTGGCCGTGACGATGACGCCGGCAGGATCCGTGATCAGGATGGCGTCCTGGGTCGCTTCAAAGACCTGGCCCGACAGGCGCAGCAATTCTTCATTGGCGCGGCGGATCTGCACTTCGCGCGCCAGGGTGCTGGCCACCTGTTCCAGTTCGGCAGTGCGTTCGGCCACGCGCCGCTCCAGGTTGGCGCGCTCCTGCGCCAGCTGCAGCTGCGCCCGCGCCAGACGCACGTGGGCATCGGTGCGGGCCAGGATTTCCTCGGCCTGGAAGGGCTTGGCGATGAAATCGACGGCGCCCAGCGCGAAGCCGCGCACCTTGTCGTCCGTATCATACTGGGCCGACAGGAAGATCACCGGCACCTGGCGCAGGGACGGTATCTCCTTCAGGCGGCGGCACACTTCAAAGCCGTCGAGGCCCGGCATGCGCACGTCGAGCAGGATCAGCTCGGGCGGGCGCGCCTGGGCCGTCCACAGGGCCAGTTCGCCGTTCGGCGCCTGGCGCACCGCATAGCCGGCGCCGCCCAGCAAATCGCTCAACAGCTTCAGCGAAGCCGGCGTATCTTCAACGATCAGTACTTCGCCCTTCGAATTCACTTCCGAAAAATCGCGGTGCATGTAGCAGTTCTCTCAGCTTTGGATGAGGCGCGGCGATCCGTTGCCGCGCTGGACAAGACATTTCTTTGCGATGAACTACGTACTATCATCATAATCTTTATTGCAATTTAGCACCATCCATCGGTGGCACTTAGCCCGTCTTTTCATCGAATCCGATGTTGTCAGCCCACACTTTTCAATCGTGCGCCAGCGCGCCCTCACTCTCCAGCAAGTCGCACAGCTGGCGGTACTGATGCTGGTCGAGCATGGCTTGCAGCGGCGCCAGCACGGGCGCAGCCGTCGGCGGCAAGTCACCCAGCAGCAGCGCCACCCTGGCCAGGTTCAATTCGCGCAGCGCCACCAGCAAGGCCGCGCGCTCTTCACCTGCCAGCAGCAGCAAGTCTCGCGCCCGCAGCGCCGGCGGCGCCTCGGGCGCCGGCGCCGCCGGCAGCGGCACGGGCACCTGCACGGGCGCTTCCGCCGCCTGCGCGGGTATGCTGAAACGGAAGGTGGCGCCCTGCCCCGGCATCGATTCCACTGTCAGTTCGCCTTTCATCAATTGCACGAATTCGCGCGAGATGGCCAGGCCCAGGCCCGTGCCATCCTTCGGTCCCGCGCTGTCGGCCTGCACGAAGGGTTCAAAAATGCGCTGCTGGTCCTCCGGGGCGATGCCGATGCCCGTGTCGCTGACGGCAAACGACAGCATCCATTGATCGCCATCGCGCCGCTCAGCGCGCACGCGCAAGGTGACTTCACCGCCGCCGGCAAATTTGACGGCGTTCGACATCAGGTTCAGCAGCACCTGGCGCAAGCGCGTCGCGTCGAGCACCACGGCCGCCGGCAGGTCCGCGCAATCGAGGCGCAGGGCCAGGCCCTGCTGCTCGGCGCGCATGCCCAACATGTCCATCACTTCCTGCAACAGGGGCGCCAGCGCAGCCACGGCCGTCTGCGCGTGAAGGCGTCCCGCCTCGCCCTTCGACAGTTCGAGGATTTCATTGATCAGGGTAAGCAGATGATTGCCGGAGCGGTGGATGATGGCCAGGTTGCGCTTTTCATCGTCCTGCATGTTGGGCGAGGCGGCCATCAGGCGCGAAAAGCCGATCACGGAATTCAAGGGCGTGCGCAGTTCATGGCTCATGTTCGCCAGGAAGGTGCTCTTGGCGCGGTTCGCCGCCTGCGCCTGGCTGACGGCCACCGACAGGGCGCTCGTGCGCTCGGCCACCAGCTCTTCCAGGTGATGGCGGTGGCGCAGCAGTTCCAGTTCGGCCTCGCGGTGCGCCGTGATGTCGTAGTTCGAGCCCACCAGGCGCATGGGCTGCCCCTGCCCGTCGCGGAAGATCACGGCATCGGCCTTGATGTAGCGGATGGCGCCATCGGGCCACAGGATGCGGTACTCGTGCGTGAACGCCTGGCCTGCTCCGAGCGCGGCGCGCAGGGCTTCCTTGGCGGCCGGCACGTCGTCGGGCATCAGCGCCGCGCGCCAGATCGCCGCGGGTGCCATCCGGCTGTCCGCATCGGCCTTGAACTGCGCGTACATCTGTTCATCCCACTGCAAGGCATCGTTGATGACGTTCCAGTCCCAGATGCCGATGCTGGCCGCGCCGGTGGCCATCTGCACGCGCTCCTCGCTGCGCTGCAGGGCGCGGTAGCGGCTGTCGAGCAGTGCCACCATGTCGCGGATGGAGCGGTACAGCGTGCGCAGTTCGCCCAGGAACCACGCTTTCGGCGGCGTGCCGAATGCTTCGCCCTGCCCCGCCTTGATGCCGGCCGCATACTGGCCGATCGCCTTCAGGGGCTTGAGCATCAGGCACCACATGAGCAGCCAGACGCTGGCCACCAGGATCACGTCGAGCGCCACGATCATGGCGCCGATGCCCAGCGCGCGCTGCTGCAGCTGCGCGTGCAGCAGCGCCGGCGTCGCATACACGGCCACGCTGCCGATGACCTGTCCGCCCATCGTCACGGGGCGCCGCTGCACCAGCCAGTCGGGCTCCGCGGACAGCGAGGAAAAGCTGTCGATGGCGCCGCTTGCCGTGCGGCGCAAGACCAGCGCCTCCTTGCCGATGCCCGGCGTCAGGGAACTGGCCACCAGGTCGCGCTTGCCCAGCATGCTGCGCATGATGGCCTGCATCTGCTTTTCATCGAGATTCCACAATGGCAATTCGATGGCCACGGCCAGCTGGTCCGCGCTCACGGCCAGGCTGCGATGCAGCTGCTGCCAGCGCTGCTCGCGTTCGGACTGGTAAAACAGCACGGCAAACACCAGCAGCAGCGCGGTGACGACAAAGGTCAGCGCCACGCTGACGGCCAGCACGATGGACACGCCGCCCAGGCGCGCGTCTTTGGGCAAGTGAAAAGTCATGCGTCCTCGCCCTGCGGCTCGCTCGCCAGCTGCGCCAGCAAGGCGCACAGCGGCTGGTACTGATGCTGTTCCAGCATGGCGGCGATATGCGCGGCCAACTGCGGCAGGCTGGTCGCCACGCCGGCCAGCACGATGGCGCTGCGGCGCAGATCGAGGGCTTGCACGGATTCGAGCAGCGCCTGCCGCTCGGCAGCGCCCAGCTGGCCCAGCGCCTGCTGCAAGTCAAAGACAGCCACCGGCACGCGCGGCGGCGCGGCGGCAGTACGCTGGAAGCGCACGCCCAGTTGCTGCTCCAGCATGGCGAACAGGTGTTCCTGCTCGATCGGCTTGCGCAGGAAACCGTCGGCGCCGGCCGCCAGCGCTTCCTGTTTTTCCTCCTCGAAGGCGGAGGCGGTCATGATCACCAGGCGCGGCTGCACCAGCGCCGGCTGCGCGCGCAGCCAGCGCGTCAGCGCCAGGCCATCCATATCCGGCATGCGCCAGTCGCTGAGCACAATGTCGTAGCGCTGCGCCGCCAGCATGGCTTGCGCCTGCACGCCGCCCGCCGCCTCCTGCAGCTGGAAGCCCAGCGGCGCCAGCAAGCCGGCCAGCAGCTTGCGGCAGTTATCGTCATCGTCGACCAGCAGCACCATGCGCCCGCGTTGGGCTGGCGGCAGGCGCGCCACGCGGCCCGGCGCCAGCGACGCGATGGCCGGCTGCTGCAGCACCGGCGCGCGCAGCTCGAAACTGAAGCGCGACCCGGCCCCCAGGGTCGATTCGACGCGCAGCTCGCCGCCCATCAGACGCACGAATTCGCGCGAAATGGTCAGCCCCAGTCCCGTGCCAGCCTGCGCGACGGCGCTGTCGGCCTGCACGAACGGTTCAAAGATGCGCTCCAGATCCTCTTCCGCGATGCCGCTGCCCGTATCGCGCACGGCAAACGCCAGCGCCACCTGTCCATCGCCGTCCGCCTGGCAGGCCAGCGACAGGGTCACGCTGCCCTGCTCGATGAACTTGAGCGCGTTCGACAGCAAATTCAACAGCACCTGGCGCAGCTTGGCGCCATCGAGACGCACCAGCGGCGGCACGCCGGCACGTTCGAGCCGCAGCGCGATGCCCTGGTCGCCGGAGCGCATGCGCACCATCTCGAGCACCTCGTCGAGCAAGCCATTCAAGTCCACGGGCCCCGCTTGCAGCTGCATGCGGCCCGCCTCGATTTTCGACAATTCCAGGATATCGTTGATCAAGGTCAGCAAATGATGGCCGGCGCGGTTGATGATGGCCAGGTTATGCTTTTCTTCCTCGAACATGCTGCTCGAATCGGCCATCATCTGCGAAAAGCCGATCACGGAATTCAAGGGCGTGCGCAATTCGTGGCTCATGTTGGCCAGGAAGACGCTTTTCGCGCGGTTCGCCGATTCGGCCTCCGTGACGGCCACCGACAGGGCCGCCGTGCGCTGCTGCACCAATTCTTCCAGATGGTCGCGGTAGCCGAGCAGCTCCTGCTCGCTTTGCTTGCGCTCGGAAATGTCGACGATGCCGCTGCGCACCAGGCGCCGCCCTTCCATCGGCAAGCGCACCAGCCGCACTTCGCATGGAAAGATGCTGCCGTCGGCACGCCGCACATTGCGCTCAACCAGGATGGGTTCACCGAGCATGGCGCGGCGCAGATGCTCTTCCATCATCAGTCCCAGCGGCAGGCCATCGGGCTGCTCGCCGGTATACAGGTCGAACGGCCCACGCGCCAGCAGCGCTTCGCGCGACATCCCCAGCATGCGCTGCGCGCTGCTGTTGGCGTCGATGAAGCGGTCCAGGTCCAGGTCATACACGACGATGGCTTCGGGCGCATGCTCGACGAGGATGCGGAAGCGCTGCTCGCTTTCGCGCGCATCGCTCTCGGCGCGGCGCAGGCGGCGGCGCTGCAGCAGCAAGGCGCTCAGCATGCACGCCATGGCGAGAAACACGGCGCCGGCCGACAGCACGGCGACGCGGTGTTCGTGCCACAGCTGTGGCGGGCGGTTGAAGAACAGGGTGTGCGGCGGCAGCCGGCTGAAGTCCGCATCCCAGCGCTGCAGCTGTTCCCAGTCATACATGGGCACCGGGCGGACCGGCGGCAGCAAGGCGCCCGGCGCGGCAGGCGCCTTGCCGGCCAACACGGCCAGCGACATCTGCGCCACCTGCTGCGCGGCCCCTTCGATGTGCAGGATGGAGCCGCCGAGGATACCCTTGCCCACGTTCGTGTTGTACATGCCGAACGCGGGCACGTTCGCCAGCCGCGCCAGTTCCCCTGCAAACTGCACGGGCGTGGCGATGGCGCCGTCCACGTCGCGGTTGACATTGCCCGCCACCAGCAAGGTATCGGCGGGCAGGTGCGCCACGGCCGCGCGCATCTGCGCCAGGGTCAGATCATCGAGGTAGCGCATGGCCACCTTGCCCTGCCACGCCAGCGCCGCCTGCTGCATGTTGCGCTTCAAGGCCTGGTCGGCCTCGCTGGCGCCGACGGCCATGACGATGGTTTTGGTCTCCGGGAACAGCGCCATGGCTTGCGCCAGGGTGCCGGGGAAATCGACATTCGCCTTTTGCTGCCAGATGGATGCCGGGCTGCCGGCCGGCAAAGCCTTGCCCGAGGTGTTAATCGCCAGCACGGGCACGCCGCGCGCCAGCGGCGCCAGGTCCGACAGCAAAAAATCGAGCGCCGGCTGCTGCATGGCGATGATCAGGTCGGCCTTGCGCCCCATCATCTGCGTGTATCTTAAAAGCAACAAATCCCGCATCTCATTGCGCAGCGCCGGGTCGCCCTGGGTATTCAGGTTCAGGTGCTCGACCATGATGTCTTCGCTGGTCAGGCCCGCGGCGGCCATGGCGGCCACATAGGTCCGCGTGTACGACTCCACGCCGGCGCGGCCGTAATCGTAGGCGTTGAGAAACAGCACGCGCTGGCCCTGGTGCGGCGGCGCAGCCGGCACGGCGGCCGGGGCTGCGGCGACACAGAACGCCAGCAGCAATGCGCGGCCGCAGCGGCGCACCGCTGCCCTGCCCATCCCGCCGCCAAGCCGCAAGCCGCCCGGCACATCACGCATCATTCGCCATGCCCATGCTCACTCCCGCCTGTCACCATGTTTCAACTATGCGCCGACTGCTCAGCCACCGACACTTACAAAAACATGATAACGTCAACTGCAGGGGCAAGTCTATTCCTTAGGGCAATCTTTTGACAAGACATCCGCTCGCCACGCCCACCATCGTTACGCGGCGGTGCCGCTGATACCGAACAATTCCAGCTTCAACCCTTTTATGCCAGACGGCACATAAATCGCAATCGCCTGGGCCTTGATCATGCTGTCATAAATACTGCCCTTGTTATCGATCGAAAAGTAATACGTATTGGGCCGCACTGGCACTTCGGCAGGGACCTGGGCCATATGACGCAACTCGGCACCCGGAAGCGCCCGCCCCAGTAATAGTTCGATAGTGTCCGGAGAGGAAACTTTGAACTGCAATGGCACCGTGGCGACCAGTTCCAGCGCCGGCATATCGGCGTTTACCGCAAGACAGAGTTCGGTCTGCCGGTCAATCCGCTTGGCATCGAGCAAGCCGTGATAGTGGGTGTTTTGTTGCATGTCGTTGGACAGCGCAATCGGGAAATAGCGCGACAGCAGCACAGTATCGATCAGGTCGCGAATGATGCCATCGAGCTTGCCGAAACCGGGAGCCGCGTCATCGTGACAATACGCCGGCAAGTCGCTCAGTGTGTATTTTTTCGAAAACGTCATCAAGCCACCGGCCAATGCCATCAATTTTTCAAACAAATATACGGGATGGTGGCGCCGATAACTGGCGCAATGGCTGAGCGTGGCGCTGGCCGTGCTCAAGGTATGGAGCATCCAGAATGAGGAAACATCCCCGCCATGAAATTCAACCGTATTTTTACCGGGCTGACGGTGGCGGCTGTACAGCGCCTCAACTTTCGCGCCCATGCGGTCGATCAGCGACTCGAGCATTTTTTGCAGCGAAGACTCGGCGCTGATGGTCAGGCCAGGTGGAATGAAGGACGTATCGACTTCAAAGCCGCCATTGCCAGCGCGGTACAAACGGATCAGCGGAATGGCAAGGTAATCGTTCGGGGGCTCCAGTTGCGACAGAAGATACACGCGTTTCTTCAGGTAAGCCACGTCAATGCTGACTGCTTCGCTGTACAGATCCGGAGTTTCGATATCCACCTGAACATAGCGCGCGCCGGCAGAACTCGAATTGCCGCCATGTGCCTGCAGCGCGGGCAGCGCGGCATAAAACGTAAAACTATGTTCGCTGGAAGGTAGCTTGGACAGGTCAACCGCACTGGGCAATACATCGCCAAGCGGCGCGTCAAAGAGCTCTCCATCCTGAAAGACGAGCGACATGGCGTCCGCCCGCAGGCTGTTGCTGGCCAGTGCATCCGCATTCCAGCTGACGCTGTGCACGCCCCATAAATGTGGATTAATGAGTGAGGCCAGACGTTGCAGCCGCGCTTCATGGTAGCGGTCCAGTTGCTGGAACTGCTGGGGACCGATGGCCAGTCCTTCGGACCAAAGTAATTTGGATGGCAATGTCATCGCGTTCTCCATGTTGACCGTTGGAATCATGCTGCCTTGCCAGTCTGAGGTGGCCAGCGTTGACGTCTTTGATGTTGCGCAGTAACCCTATTCAATTATTTGCGCAAACGCAATTTACCTTTGAGCAAACGCTCGGATACTGGCCATTCCGCCGCAAAGACACAGGAAAAGAGAGATGGAGGACTTGCTGCCGTATTTCGAACGCGAGCTGGTGATGCTGCGGCGACATTGCCGTGAGTTCTCCGAATGCTATCCGCGAATCGCCGGCAAACTGCACATGTCCGGCGAGTCTTGCGAAGATCCGCACGTCGAACACTTGATCGAATCGGTGGCCATGCTGGCGGCGCGCATCTCGAAACGGCTCGATGACGACTATCCGCAATTTACCGAAGCCTTGTTCGAAGCCCTGTTCCCCCATTATCTGCGCCCCTTTCCATCGTGCACCATCGTTCACCAGTCCGCCCCAGCCACTGGAGCGGGCGTATTGCACTTGCCGGCGGGCAGTGAAATGGACGCAACGCCTGTGCGCGGCGTGCGCTGCCGCTTCAAGACTGCCTACGGCATGACGACAGGAGCATCGGTACTGGAAAGCACGTTTTTCGATACGATGATCAAGGCGCCAGCAGGCGTACGCCTGCCGGCACAAGCCAGTTCCTCGCTGAACATCGGCATCCGGCATCTCGACGCAGCGCCTGCATCACTGCGCGTTTTCATCGATGGCGAAGCTTCTTTTTCCGCCGCATTGCGCGATGCCTTGTTCATGCATGCAGTCTGCGCTTTTGTGTCCATCGACGCAGTGCAATGGTTTGCTTTACCCGCCGTGCCCTTGACGCCCGTCGGCTTCGCCGACGCGGATGCCTTGATACCTTTCGGTGCCCGTTCCCAGCCGGCCTACCGCATCCTGAGCGAGTATTTTGCGTATCCGGAAAAATTCAATTTCTTCGACATCGATATCGCGACGCTGAGTACGGCCCTGCCGCCTGGGTGCCAGCGCTTTACCCTGCATCTGTGCATGGCAGGTTTGCGACCCGATTGCGCTGCGGCACGTATGTTGTCCAGCATTTCCAGCGAAAACTTAAGGCTGGGCTGCAGTCCGGCGGTCAATCTTTTCCGCCAGGAAGGCGTGCCGATCGCCATCACCCGGCAGAAAGCCGACTACTCCGTGCTGGCCCATGCTACCCATGCCCATGGTTACGAAGTCGTCACTGTCGATACGGTGCGTTTGTTGCGCCAGCGGGGAGGGGAAAGCACGCTGACCGAATTTCGCCCGCTGTACAGCCTGCGCCATGGCGAAAGCGCGGCGCAACAAGGCCATTACTGGATCGTTCGCCACGACATGGCTTTGGCCATCAAAAGTCCTGGCCATGAAAAGAAAATCACGCTGGTCGATGGCGACTTCAATCCCTTGATCCATGAAAAGGCCAGCTTGTCGCTGTCGCTGACATGCAGTAACCGCGATCTTCCGCTATCGCTCAAATACGGCCAGCCGCAAGGAGACTTGCAACCGTGCGGCGGCGGACCCGCATTGCACATGCTGCGACGCCCCAGCCAGCCGCGACGCTTTTCAGCGGGCGCGGGCCTGCACTGGCGCCTGATTTCGCACCTGACGCTGAATCATCACGCGCTGGTCCAGGAGGGCTTGCCGGCGCTGCGCGAAATGCTGACACTGTATGACCTGTCCCAATCGGCAAGCTCGCAACGCCAGATCGACGGCATCGTCGCACTGATGCACTCGCCGACCACGACCTGGCTGCGGCACAAGCGCGGCACCTCGCTGGCGCATGGCGTGGAGGTGCGCATCACGCTTGACGAGGGGGCGTTCGTCGGCAGCAGCATGCACCTGTTTGTGCAGGTGATCGATCACTTCCTTGGGCTATATGTGCAAATCAACAGTTTCATCGAACTGGTGGTGCTGTCACTGCAAAGCGGAGAGGAGCTGATCCGATGCAAACCAAGAAGCGGACTGCAGAATCTGGTGTAATGCACCACTTGCTGGCCGAGCCGTACCGCTACCAATTCGTGCAGGCAATACGTATTCTGCTGTGCTGGCTACGTCAGCAGAACGTGTCCCATGCGCAAGCCTTTGGCCATGTGTTGCGTTTCAAGAACAGCTTGTCATTGAGTTTTCCCGCCAGTGAAATCGAACAGCTTTCACTCGACGACAATGAACAGCTGACCTTGATACCGACGTTCATGCGCTTTCTGGGCATCGGCGGTACCTTGCCTTTGCACCATTCGGAACGTATCGCCGGCCACCGCTTGTCGAGCAAAGACGCCGGCGTTCCGGCCTTCCTCGATATCTTTTCGCACCGCATGCTCACGCTGTATTACCAGGCGTGGGAAAAGTATCGACTGGAATCCACGCTCCAGACCCAGGCAACGGATGCGCAACTACCTTTGCTGATGGCACTGGCCGGCGTGCAGCGCACTGCACTGCCGTCGAACGGAGATACTGATGCTGTGACGCAGGATGTCGCGGCCTGGTACGCGGGTCTGCTGCGCTGCCGCCCCGTCTCCACGCAAGCAATCGGCCCCGTGCTGGCCGAGTACTGCGCCGTACCCGTCACCCTGCAACAATTTGTCGGCGGCTGGGACTATCTTGAAAAAGATAGGCGCAGCCTGCTGGGCAGTGTCAACTTTACGCTGGCGCGCGGCGCAACGCTTGGCCTGCGGCTGTGGCGCCAGGATATGCGCGTGTGCCTGCATATCGGTCCGCTGGATGCTGCTGGCCTGCAACGCTTTCTGCCGCGCAGCACAGGCGCGGCGGCTTTGGCAAAGATGCTGGCGCTGTTCGGCGTACCAGACTTGCAATATGAAGTGCGGCTGATATTGAGTCCGTCATGCATTACTCCCCTGCTCCTGAGCTCCAACCCTTCAGAAAGACGGCGCTTGGGCTGGACGACGTTCTTGCAGACAGCACAAGGCAAGGTACGCGGCGCCGAAGTGCGTTATTTGCTGCAACTGGCTTGAGTACTTCACTCTTGGAAAGCGAGGCAAGCATGAAACATGCGGGACGCGGCGTCATCCGGCTCGGAGACGCAACCGATCACGGCGGCAAGGTCACCAGCGCATCGTCCGGCAGCAGCGTGATGGGGAAGACTGCGGCGCTGGCCGACGACACAACGTTCTGCCCCAAGTGCAAGGGCAGTTTTCCGATCACGCCGGATGGCGCCGGCGCAAAACACATGGGCAAGCCGTACGCCTATGACGGCGATGCCACCGCCTGCGGCGCCTACCTGATCACATCCCTGTAACGGAGGCAGGCCATGCATGCAAGCATCCAGGCGGCACTGTCGGCCTTCGACCTCGCCGCGCAAGAACGGCGCCTGCTGAAGATCGATTTCCCCCATGAAGATGGGCCAGCCGGCGCCATCCTGCTGGTCAATTCGCTGACTGCCAGGGAGGAGGTGTCGCGCGACTTCCGTTTCGAGGCCGAACTGCTGTCCGATGACGCGCATATTGCGCTCAAGGCCATGATGGGCCGCATGGTGAGCATTTCCATGGTGCGCGACGATGGCACGCTGCGCCACTTCAATGGCTATGTGGGCGAGTTTTGCCTGCTGCGCGCCGATGGCGGCTTTGCGTGGTACCGCATGGTGCTGCAACCATGGCTGGCCTTCGCCCGCCTGCGCCAGGACAATGTGTCCTTTCATGGCCAAAGCGTGATGCAGCTGACCGAAACAACGTTCGCATACTACGAGCAGCGCGACTGGAAAACCAGCATCCATGGCGACGATCCGCAGATCACCTGCGCCAACCAGCACAATGAGACCGACTATAACCACCTGCACCGGCGCTGGGAAGCGCTGGGCTGGCATTACTGGTACGAACACCGCGCCGATGGCCATACGCTGTGGCTCGCGGACAACAGCACCCTGGCGGACATGGTCGCCACGGCGTCCGGAGACGGAGCCATGCGTTTTCACGCCGAATCGGGTGCCATGGAAGACGATGGCCTGCAACAGTGGCAAGCCGTGCGCCGGATCGGCTCCGGGCAGCTGACTTTGGCCAGTTTCGACTATAAAAATCCCCAGCCGCGCCTTGCCAGCGGCTACTCCCTGAATCGCCAAGGCGACGTATTTTCCCACGAACTGTATGAAAACACGGGCGCCTATGGCTACAAGAATGTCGATGATGGGGAATCCCTGGCACAGCGCCGCATGGAAGAAAGCGACCATCTGCGCCAGTATTTCGAGGCGGCAGGCAATCACCGTGGCGCACAGCCCGGCCTTTGTTTCCGGCTCGATGGGCATTTCAGCGCCGAGGAAAAACGCTATCAGCCTGGCCAGGAGCGCCCAGACAATATTGCCGAACGCGAGTACCTGATCCTGTCAGTCATGCATAGCGCCAGCAATAATTATCAGCTTGGCTCTGGCACACCTTCCCACTATGTCAACAAGTTGGTGTGCGTGCGTCGGGACATCCGCTGGCGGCCGGGTCGTGACTACAACAGCACACCGTGCGTGGTTGCCGGTGTGCAGACGGCGCTGGTGGTCGGACCGGCCGGAGAGGAAATCCATACCGATGCACTGGGACGCATCCGCCTGCAGTTTCACTGGGATCGTCTGGGTGAATTCGATGAGCGCAGCTCGCCATGGATACGCGTCATGATGCCGATGGCGGGTCCGCAAATGGGACACATCGCCTTGCCGCGCGTGGGCCAGGAAGTCGTTGTGCAATTTCAAGACGGCAATATCGACCACCCTATCGTCATCGGCGTGGTCTACAACAGCGCCAATCCGCCGCCGTGGCAACTGCCGCAGCAGCGTGCCCTGTCCGGCTTGCGCAGCCGTGAACTGGGCGCCCGCAGCGCCAACCATCTCGTGCTCGACGATACCAAGGGTGCGATCCAGGCGCAGCTGCGCAGCGAACACCAGGACAGCCGGCTATCACTGGGCAACATCACCCGCATCGACGACAATGCCGGCCGCAAGGAAGCGCGCGGCGTGGGCTTTGAACTGGCCAGCAGCGCCTGGGGCGCCCTGCGCGCGGCCAAAGGCATGCTGATTACCACCGAAACACCGGCAGGTGGCGGCTCCGTCAAGCAACTCGACGAAACACAGGCCCGTCTGGCGCAAGCACGTCAACTGCAGCAAGGCTTGGCCGGCATGGCTGTCGACGCGGGCGCGCAAGACAGCGCAGCACAACAAGGCGCCGTCGCCGAGTCCATCCAGCGGCAAAACGCCGCAATCAAGGGCGCCGGCGGCGATTTCCCGGAACTGTCCGAACCGCATTTGCTGCTGGCCAGCCCGGCCGGCATCGAGTTGAGCACGGCCCAGTCCATCCACCTCGCCGCCAGCGAGCATGTGGCGCTCTCCAGCAGCAAGCATATTTCACTCGCCAGCGGCGACAGCATGTTTGCCAGCATTGCCAGGACCTTCAGCCTGTTCGTGCACAAGGCCGGCATGAAACTGATCGCCGCCAGCGGCAAAGTGTCCATCCAGGCCCACAGCGACGAGGTGGAAATCCTCGCCCAGAAAGTCTTGTCTCTGATCAGCGAAGCGGACTGGGTCAACATCAAGGGCAAAAAAGGCGTACGCCTGCACGGCGCCAACCACATGCTGGAAATCAGCGACAAGGTGCAGTTCTTCACCTCTTCTCCCGTGCTCTTTAACGGCAACCTGGAAACATTGGCACCGAAGAGCGTGTCGCAGGAATTCAATGAGAGGCCAAGCAGCAGCTTTGATCAGGAAGTGTTGTTGATGGAAGCGGCCGACGAACCCGCTGTCGGCATCGATTTTGAAATACTGCGAGAGGACGGCAACATGGCTGGCAAAAGCGGTGACGACGGCTCGACGAGCCTACAAAAATCCACCGGCATGGACAGCTATGTGATTCGATACAAAGGAGAACTGCCATGAGTGATAACGATGAGCTGAACAAACGCGGCAATCATCCAAGACAATTTACACAGGGTGTGGGCGGATGGGCTGAGTATGCAGTGCAGATGACCAGAACCAGCGATACAGCACGCCATGAAGTCGCCAAGCCCCCCGGCAAAGTTATACCGATCATTTTTCTGCCAGGTGTCATGGGCAGCAACTTACGTACCTCCAAGGCACGACAAAAACGGTTGGAGCGCCCAGACAATCGAGCATGGCGACCGGACGACTTGATGGGGGTGGGGGGAATGGCAGATGTCGCCGCCGGAACTGGTTTGGGCGGATGGTTCAGAGAGGCTACGCCTCAACAACGTCAGTTGGTGTTTGACCCCAACGAAACAGAAGTCGAATATTACCATTACACAGAAAACAATGGACGATTTGACGCGGAGGGGCCAGAAACAATGGCTTCCGATATGCGACATCAGAATGTTCCTGACAGTCTGACACCCATTCCCCCCCTGATTGGATCGAACAGAATCAATCCCGGCAGTCGTCCGGTACAAGGAAAACCGCAAGCGTTCGCAACTCCAGCGCAGGTGGCGCGATGGCGCGGCTGGAGTGAAGTGTTGTTTGATGGCGCTTATGGCTCCATGCTTCAACACACTGAAAAACATATGAACAATATAGTGTTTGGTGGAAAGCTGCATCCAGTCTGGCGCGGCACAAGTGGCTTGAGTGCGTCGGTGATGAAAGACCCTTCCACGTTTGGTGGCATATCAGGTAATCCCATAACTGAAGAAGACTTGAAAAAAATCGCGGCATGCTGGTATCCAGTTCACGCGATGGGCTACAACTTTGTGCAGAGCAATGGCGTCACTGCCGTGACCATTGCCAAACGCCTAAAAGGCCTGGTCAAAGGTTATCGTGAGCGAGGCTTCAAGTGTCATGAAGTCATTCTGGTCACGCACAGCATGGGTGGCCTGCTGGCCCGCGCCTTGATACATCCCGACTATGGAAAAATAGTTAACGACAAGGACCTGACAATACTTGGCATTTATCACAGTGTTATGCCCGCCATCGGCGCCGCCGGAGCATATAAACGCATGCGCTTCGGCTTTCAGGAAAAAGACACTACTGCGGGTGAATACGAAGCAGAGGTACTTGGCATCAATGGCATCCATGCGACCGCTATTCTGGCGAATGCTCCGGCACCGCTGGAGATGATGCCTGGCGTCGTCTACGGTGAAAAATGGCTCAGGGTGGTAGATCAGCAAGACAAAGAACTGTGGAGCTGGCCGCGCGAGGGCGCTACAGCATTGGATGCTATTTACTTGCAGCCACCGAATGCGTGGTGGCGGCTGATAAATCCGAAATGGATAAATCCGGCAAACATCGACAAAAAAAGTGGAGGTGGCCTTGAGAAGGTCAAGTATAGGCTTAACGATGCATTCAAATTCCTGAACTCAATAAAAGAAACTTTTCACACCACCACCTTTGCAAGCTACTGCGCCTCACCAAAGAGGTTAAGTTATGGGACTGTCGTATTTAAAGTAATTGAAGGACTCAACAGCGGACTATCAGTTCCTATGGAAATTCAAAATTTACCTCCATCGGAAAAATGGACACTACTTGAAGACAATGCTAAAAATGAGCTTGTTGTTCAAGCTGGCACTCGAAAATTACGATTAAAGCTAATGCCAGCCAGCGCCGCTGGCGATGACACAGTTCCATCAAAAAATTTAGAGAAGTGCTTTAAAAAAGAAAGATTATTTATTCACGGGGTAAAAGATGGCACTGATTACGGACATCAAGATAGCTATTCAAATCCCAATGTACTTGCTTCAATGCTGTATTCCATCATACAAATCGCAAAAACCGCAAAGTGGACCTAATCATGTTTAGTCAAAAAAAAATATTAATTCTTTTCACTACCATTGCATTGTTTGGATTATTTCAACCTTGCAAAGCACGAAGTACCATCGAGGAGAATGCCGTGTCAGAAAATATCGCTCTTACTAAACGTTTTGAAGTGCTCTTTCTGCAAACGAAATTAGTATGTTTTGGGCGTTATGCCCTGCGCATACCGCAAGAGGCTGAATTGATTTCTGGCGAGACATCCCTCCCATCAACGATTGGAATAAGAACCGATGGATTGGTAGGGAGGGACATACAGGTTTTAGGGGATATTGAACAAATAAAGTTCAATAGTCCAACCTCGGAAATTATCTACAACGGCATAGGTCCAATTGAAGACAGTTGGCAGATTCAGTATTTTGAGAATGAATACACCAAAAATGAAGGTGATATATATTTCAACACATACATTACAAAAGGAAACATAACATTTACGATAGGAGATTCGACCCCAGAAGGCCAGACCAAGCAAAGTGCTGAACAAAAACAAGTAGTTCGCGCAAAAAATTTACACCTACGCAAAGAAGATGAGATACCGTCCGAATCCGGCAACTGTATTCCTTATGGATTCATTTTTGACAATATTTATGACGAACAAGAAATAGTCAATACGGGACTGTATCTCCCAAGCTTCCCAGATGTAACGTTCTCCGTCAGCTCGAATAAGAACGCTTATGGTGACTACTCGCCTGCTGAGTTCGAAAATAATGTGAGAGGTGCCCTTTCCTTAATTCACCGAATTCAGCAAGCAAAAGACCGGCAAGGCAATCGCTATCCCAAAAGAACCGTGCTACGCGAAGGCAAACGCAACGTCCAGCACTGGAAAGGCGAAGAGTCGCTGATACGGCGTACCGACGGTGTCCATGATTTTGAATGGGCATTGGTAGGCAAACCAAAGGACATCGCGAATCCATCGGTACTGGAGGTCAGGATGTTCACCAAGGTCGCCCACAACATGGTCGGCGCCGCCGAAGCATCGTCGCTGACCGACGAGGAGGCGATCGCCTTGTGGGACAAGCTGCTGTCCGGCCTGAAGTTCCGGGTGAAAGTGCCGGGTGCGCCGCCCGGTTCGTACTATATCGATCCGGACCAGCCGGCGCAGTGACGGTCAGATAAGCCCCTGCTGGCGCCCAGCCAGCCATTGCGCTAGCATGGCCTTTTGCCCGGAAGGCTTCCATGCCCATTACCCTGCGCCCCGCCCTGCCCGACGACATCAACGCCCTGTGGGCCCTGCGCACGGTGGCCGTGCGCGTCAGTTGCGCCACGCACTATGCTCCGGAGCAAATTACTGTGTGGACTGCCTCGCCCGTGCCGGACTCTTATGCCGCCATGCTGGCTGCGGGTGGGGGCATCGTGGCGATGCAGGGCGAGATCATTGCCGGTTACGCCATGCTCGATGCGGACAAGCAGGAAGTGGACGCCGTGTTCGTCGATCCCGCGCACGCGGGCCTGGGTATCGGCAAGCGCCTGCTGGCGGCGCTGGAGCAACTGGCGCGCGGGCGCGGCATTGCGCGTCTGCACCTGTCCGCGTCGCTCAATGCCGTGCCGTTTTACGCGGCTGCCGGCTTTACAGCCTTGCGCGAGCAAGCATATGCGCACCCGAGCGGCATCAGCCTGTCCAGCGTGGCGATGGAAAAGGCGTTAACGCCCGCCTGAACCGTCAGTCGGGCACCGCGCCCGCCTCGGACTCGGCCAGGCAGTGCTGCAGCTTCGCGATCAGGGCGCGCACTTCATCGCCGCCCAGGTCCAGCGGGTCGCCTTGCGCGCCGACGGCGATCAGACAAATCGCCGAGCCGTCGTACCAGGCGTCCAGGCGTTCCTTGCCCTCATTCATATTGCTCTGATTCATGTTGCAAATCCCTCAGTAAATCAGCCGACGCCGCGATGCTGGCGCTGCCTTGCGGTACAGGGAAGACGAAAGCCAACTGGCCATTCTGGTTCATACCGGGCAGCCACTTGGCCAGGAAATCGCCGAGCGCGATGGCGCGCGGCTGAAAATGTTCCCATTCGCCGCTGGCGCACGCCTGCGCAAACGCGGCTTCCGGCCAGAACGGGATGGCAACCTTGCCGTCGACTTGCGCCGTGGCCCAGCCATCGCGGTACAAGCCCCACACTTCTTGCGTATCGGCTGCCTTGCGCACAAAGTAGGCATGGCGTTCGGCGGACGGCAGCCCCGCCACCTGCTTGAACTTTTCAGGATGCATGCTCGTCTCCTGCCCCGTCCCATACCCGCAGCTGCGGCGTGCACCAGCCCGTCACCATGTCGAGGGCGTCCAGTATCACGTCTTCCAGCGGCCATTCCTGCGCGCCGTCCTCCATAGACGGGCGCAGTTCCTGCAGCAAGGCGGCCACTTGCGCGGCCGTCACGCCGCTGGCCTTGTAACGCAGCAGGATGGCGCGCAGCGTGAGCAACCCTGCCCTCGCGTCCAGCGCGGCCAGCAAGTCCCGGTCGATATCGGCGATGATGGTTTGCGGCATCTCAATCCGCCTCCCACGCGATGGCGGCCGGCCGCGCGCCGCCCGTCCTGAAAAACTCGGCAAATGCCCGCTGGCATTGTTCCACCTCCACGCACCATGCCTCGGGATACTCGTCCACCTGGCCATTCGACAGCAGATAGCTGCAGGCACCGTCTGCCTCCTCGTCGCCCAGCGAGTGAAAACTCAGGTCGTCCTGGCCCGACAGATACATCAGCCAGGCATTGCCGCCATTGCGCAACATGCACAGGGCCGGGCCCTGCTCCGCGTCCGTGGCCAAGGTCAGCCACAGCTCGCACTGCGCCTGCGCGCGCGCCTCTTGCAGCGCTTGCTCCAGCGCAAGGATGCTATCCACCACGCGCGGCTCGCCGTGCAGATTCAGTTCCATCGTCATGCTTTTTCCCCACTTAGATCGGCCGTCGCCAGGGCCGTGCTCAGGTACAGCTTGCCGCTCAGGTCTTGCAATAAACTGCTCTGGCGCAGGCGGTCCATCACGGGCCCTTTCACTTCGGCCAGGTTCAGGCTGATGCCGCGCTTGATCAGCGCGCTGTTGAGTTCGATCAAGCCCAGCAAGGCCGTGCTGTCGATCTGGTTGACTGCCGACAACACCAACACCAGGTGGCGCGCCGTCGGGTGGCCGCGCAACTCGTCTTCCACGCGCTCCGTCACGGCTTCGACGTTGCCGAAGAACAGGCCCGCATCGATGCGCAACAGCAAAACGTCCGGCAAGGTCTGCGCCTCATAGCGCTCCACGTTGCGGAAGTGCTCGCTATTCGGGATGCGGCCCAGCACGGCGATGTGCGGGCGGCTGGCGCGCCAGATCAGGGTGCCCATCGACAACAGCACGCCGATCACCACGCCCGCTTCCACGCCCAGCACCAGCACGCCGGCCGTCGTCGCCAGCAGGGCCAGCGCATCGCTGCGGTCGTAGCGCCACGACAGTTTCAAGGTGTCCCAATCCAGCAGGCTGCTGACGGCAAAGATGATGGTGGCCGCCAGAACGGGCAGCGGCAGCAGGGCCAGCCAGCCCGTGGGCGCCACCAGCGCCAGCGCCAGCAGGCCGGCCGTGATGATGCTGGCCAGGGGCGTGTTGGCGCCCGCCTGGAAATTGACGGCCGAGCGGGAAATCGAGCCCGTGACGGGGAAGCCGCCCGACAGCGCGCTGGCCACGTTGGCCGCGCCCAGCCCCAGCAGTTCGCGGTTGGTCTGCAGCTTTTCACCGCGTTTTTGCGCCAGGGTCTGGGCGGCGGACATGCTCATCAAAAAGATGATGAAGGCGATCAGGAGCGCCGGCGACAGCAGGGTGCGCCAATGGGCGCTCGAGGTAGCCAGGTTCAGGCCCGGCAAGCCGCTGGGCACGTGACCGGTCGTCTGCACGCCCATCGCTTCCAGGCCGCCATAGGCGACCAGCGCGATGCCGGCCAGCACCAGCGCCATCGGCGCCAGGCGCGCGCCCACGTCGGCCGCCACCTTGTTCAGGCCGCAACGCTGCAACAGGCGCGACAGATAACGCTTGGCCAGCCACAGGAACAACAGGCCGGACAGTCCAAGCATGAGGCTGGGCGTATGCCAGTGGGGCCAGGTGGCACCCAGCAAGGGCGTGATCTGGCCCCAGATGATCAGGATCGCGGCGCCATTGCTGAAACCGCTGATCACGGGGCGCGACAAAAAGCTGGCCATGAAGCCCAGGCGCAGCACGCCGCACAGCAACAGGACGAGGCCGCTGATGAAGGCCAGCTGGGCGGCCAGGACGATATACAGGGAGGAGCCGGGGTCGGCCAGCGGCGCCAGGGCGGCGGCCGTCATCAGGGATACGATGGCCATGGGGCCCACCGATTGCGTCATGCTGCTGCCGAACAGGGCGTACAGCACGGGCGGCAAGATGCTGGCATAGATGCCCACCACGGGCGGCAAGCCGGCCACCAGCGCATAAGCCATGCCTTGCGGCACCATCATCATGGCGACAACGATACCGGCAGTGATGTCTCCGGCCAACAGAGGACGCCGGTATTGCCTGAGCCAGAGCAGCATGGATGATCCCGAAATCTGAAAACCGAAGCCTATCATGCGACGCGGCCGGCTGACAGGGGGAACGCGTTCACTCTTGCAGCAATTGCGCCTTCACGGCATCGAGGATCTCCGCCGACAGGGCTTCGTCATCGACGGAACGGGCCAGCACCATGGCCCCCACCATGGCGGCAAACGTGGCGATCGCCTGCTGGCGCCGCTCTTCCGGGGCGCCGTCGGGCAGCAATCCCTGCAGCAAGGCGAACTGCTGCTGCGTGGCCGCCGTAAACGCGGGACGCGCGCCGGGCGACATGCGCGCCACGTCGACGCCCATGGCCGCCGCCGGGCAACCGCCGCCGGGCTGGTCGCGGTGCCGGGTGGTCAAATAATTGTCGATAATGGCCGGCAACGCCCGCTGCGGGTCGCTGGCGACCTTTGCCTGCCAGCCTTCCAGCGATTTCTCCAGGGCATGCTGGCACGCCTCGATCATCAAGTCTTCCTTGGACGCGAAATGGCCATAGAAGCCGCCATGCGTCAGGCCCGCGTTCTTCATCAAATCGGCCACGCCGATGCCGTCATAGCCCTTTTCGCGGAACAACTTGGCCGCCACCTCCACGATGCGCTCGCGGTTCAGCGCCGCCTGTTCCCTGCTTACCTTCATGCTGCCCTCCCACATTTATGTCAACCATCATATAACTTTACGCCTGTTTGCGCCACTCTGTTAGCAAGCGCACCGTTGGATGCGGTTGCCGCGCCGATACTGGATCTTCGTTTCCAGGGAGGCCAGCATGAACGAGAACAAGGACCAGTCCGCCGGTAACTTGCAGCGCAGCATACAGCAGGAGCAGGATCAGGAAGACAAGCAGCGCGATGCCGCCAAGCAAGGCAAGGCAAGCAAGCCTCCCGTGCAGACAGGCCACCGCAACCAGCCGACGCCTCCCCTGCCCGCCCAGCACCTGGACAAGCCCGGCCTTGAAGCACAGATGGCATTGAAACCCCGCTTCCTGGCGCCCGACTACTGCGGCAGCGGCAAGCTGGCCGGCATGGTCGCCATCATCACGGGCGGCGATTCCGGCATCGGCCGCGCCGTGGCCGTGCTGTACGCGCGCGAAGGGGCGGATGTCGCCATCATTTACCTGAACGAACACGCGGACGCCCACGAAACCAAGCGCTACGTGGAAGCGGAAGGACAGAGCTGCCTCCTGATTGCCGGCGACGTGCGCGACCAGGGCTTTTGCCAGCAAGCCGTCAGCCAGGTGCTGGACAAATTCACGCACATCGACGTGCTGGTCAACAACGCAGCCTTCCAGGAACATGCGGAATCCTTGCTGGACCTGAGCGAGGAACGCTTCGACCTCACCATGAAAACCAATGTCTACGGCTACTTTCATATGGCCAAGGCCGTCCTGCCCCACTTGCAGCGGGGCGCATCCATCATCAACACGGGCTCCGTGACGGGTTTGCAAGGCTCGAAGCACTTGCTCGACTATTCCACCACCAAGGGTGCCATCCATGCGTTTACCATGGCGCTGGCCGGCAACCTGCTGGACAAGGGCATACGCGTGAACGCCATCGCGCCCGGGCCCGTCTGGACGCCCCTCAACCCGGCCGACAAGTCGCCAGAGGACATCCAGAAATTCGGCCAGGGCACGGACATGCGCCGCCCGGCCCAGCCGGAAGAACTGTCGCCCGCCTACGTCTTCCTGGCCTCGCCCGCCTGTTCCAGCTACATCACGGGCATCGTCCTGCCCATCACCGGCACGGTGGGGGACTAGGCGATGGCGCGCGCACTGTGGAAAGGCGCCATCAGCTTCGGCCTTGTGCACATCCCCGTCGAGCTGATTTCAGCCAGTCTCGACCATGAACTGGACTTGTCCATGCTGGACCGGCGCGACTTTTCACCCATCGGCTACAAGCGCTACAACAAGAAGACGGGCAAGGAAGTCGAGTGGGACGACATCATCAAGGGCTATGAATACAAGACGGACGAGTATGTGGTGCTGTCCGAGGAAGATTTAAGGCAAGCCAATGTGAAGGCCACGCAAACCATCGACATACTGACCTTTGTCGATGCGCTTGAGGTGCCGCTGACCTTTTACGAGCACCCGTATTATTTGCTGCCCGCCAAGGGCGGCGAAAAAGTCTATGCGCTGCTGCGCGAAACCTTGCGCAAGGCGAACAAAGTGGGCATCGCCAGTGTGGTCATGCGCACCAAGCAGCATTTGTGCGCACTCGTGTGCGTGGGCGACGCCATCGTGCTCAACACCTTGCGCTACGCCGATGAAATCCGCCCCACAGACGACCTGGACTTGCCCGGCAGCACCCTGAAATCGGCCGGCATTTCCGACAAGGAACTCAAGATGGCCCTGTCGCTGGTGGAAGGCATGAGCGAAGCGTGGGAACCTGGGCAATACCACGACAGCTACCGCGAAGACGTGCTGGCGCTGGTCAAGAAGAAAATCAAGGCCAGGCAGACCAAGACCATCACGCCGCCCGCGCCCGAGCCAGCAGAAGAGCACGGCAACAACGTGATCGACCTGGTCGCCCTGCTGCAGCAAAGCATGGGCAAGAAAACGTCCGCCGCGCCGGCCCGCAAGCGCGCGGCCTCGTCCGCTGCCCGCAAGCCACCGCCCGCCAGGCGCAAGGCGGCCTGAACCACCCCACCCGCTTAGCGAGACTCTGCCATCATATAAATGCATTGACTTTGATCCAGCTTCTCGCTACGTTATGCACAGGCCTGCCACCCGGCAAGCCCTGTCATGCGTGCGGAAAAAATGGATGCCGAGTTCGATCAGCTTATCCTCAGCAACGCCCCTGGCGGCGTTGTCATCACGAACGAAGAGCATGCCGTCGTGCGCTGGACAGCCGGGGCGCAGCGCATCTTCGGCTATGCCAGCGACGAAGCGCTGGGCCGCACGCTGTGGGAACTGATCTCCTTGCCGGGACAGGCAGAAGCGCCCGCCCTGATCGACGAGCAGCTGGCCTTGCACGGCAGCTACGACCGCGAATCGCTGCGGCGGCGCAACGACGATGAGCTCATCTACGTCGACGTGGCATGCCAGGCCGCCCACGCGGCGCCGAACGGCCACCGCTACCTGATTTTCACCATGAAGGACACGACCTTGCTGAAGGCCGCGCGCGACGCCCAGTTCGTCGACGTGCGCTACCGCGTGCTGTTCGAATCGACGCCGGACAGCGTCATCATGGTCAATGCCACGGGCGCCATCGTGCTGGCCAACCAGCAGGCGCAGCGCCTGTTCGGCTATGCGGAAGGCGAATTGAGCGGCAGGCAAATCGATAGCCTGCTGCCGCAACGCCTGCGCCATGCGCACGTGGGGCACCGCGCGCGCTATTTCGACCAGCCGCGCACGCGCACCATGGGCGCCGACCTGGAATTGCTGGGCTTGCGCAAGGACAACGTCGAATTCCCTGTGGAAATCAGCCTGTCGCCGATCCAGACGGAAATCGGCACCTTCGTCATCAGCGCCATCCGCGACGTCAGCGACCGCCGCCGGGCCGAGCAGAAGTTCCGCGGCCTGCTTGAATCGGCGCCGGACGCCATCGTCATCGTCAACGGCGATGGCGAGATCGTGCTCGTCAACTCGCAAACGGAACGCCTGTTCGGCTATTCGCGCGCGGAGTTGCTCGGGCGCAATGTGGAAGTGCTGATCCCGGCCCGCTATGCACACGATCATCCGCATCACCGCCAGTCCTTTTCCGCGGCGCCGCGCGCCCGCTCCATGGGCGCGGGCCTGGAACTGTATGGCTTGCGCCGCGATGGCACCGAATTTCCCGTCGAAATCAGCCTGTCGCCGCTGGAAACGGAGGAAGGCGTGCTGGTCTCGTCAGCTATCCGCGACATCACGGAGCGCAAGCGCATCGAGCGCACGCTGAACGAACAGAAAATCGAACTGGAACGGGCTAGCCAGGCGAAGGACCGCTTTCTTACCAGCATGTCGCATGAATTGCGCACGCCGCTGAACGCCATCCTCGGCTTCGCCCAGCTGCTGGCCAATGAAGCCCTGCCCGCGACCGTGCTGCAAAAACGCGCTTTCGTGCAAAACATCGTCACCTCGGGCCGCCATCTGCTCACCCTGATCAATGAAATCCTCGACCTGGCGAAGATCGAATCAGGCAGCCTGAGCCTGTCGATGGAAGCGGTGGCGCTGCCCGTGCTGCTCGAGGAAGTGCGCGTGATGGTGGAAGAACAGGCGCAGCAGCGCCAGATTCACCTGGTGTTTCCAGCCTGCGAGGCGCTGACGCTCAGGGCCGACCATACGCGCCTCAAGCAAGTGCTGCTGAACCTGCTGTCAAACGCCATCAAGTACAACCGTCCGGCCGGCAAGGTAGAGCTGGAAGTGTCGCAGCCCGGGGCGCAGCGCGTGCGCATCGCCATCCGCGACACGGGCAAGGGACTGGACGACGCACAGATGGCCGAGCTGTTCCAGCCGTTCAACCGCCTGGGACAGGAGGCAGGCAGCGAGGAAGGCACCGGCATCGGCCTGGTCGTCACCAAGCGCCTGGTTGAGCTGATGGGCGGCAGCATGGGCGTGCACAGCTGCGTCGGCGTGGGCAGCGTGTTCTGGATCGAACTCGACACCATGACCGCCCCGCCCGCCAACCGGCAGCCGGAATACCTGCCCGAACCCGCCTGCGACGTCCGGGACGATGCCGGCGGCCAGGCCCTGCTGCTGTATGTGGAAGACAATCCGGCCAGCCTGCGGCTGGTGGAAGATATCGTCAGCTTCCTGCCCCATCTGCGCATGATCTCGGCCACCGACGCCCGCCAGGGTATCGCGCTGGCGCTGGAACGCCGCCCCGACGTGATCCTGATGGATATCAACTTGCCCGGCATGAATGGCAACCAGGCGCAGCGCATCCTGCGCAACGATACGCGCACGGCGCACATCCCCGTCATCGCCTTGACGGCCAACGCCATGAAGGGCGATATCCGGCATGGCCTGGCCGCGGGTTTTTTTCGCTACCTGACCAAGCCCGTCGAGATCACCCTGCTTAACGCGGCCATCGAGGAAGCGCTGCAGCTGGCGCGCGCCGTCCTGCCGTTCAAGCCGGAGGAGTAAAGGCCAGCTTTTTCATCGCCGCATCGATGCCCTTCGCGCTGCGCGCGTAGCCGTCCCATGGCGCGTTGCCCACGTCGAGACGGCTGTGGACATTGCCCACGTTCCACTGATCGCCCGCCTTCAGTTTGTCGAGCTCGTCCCAGGCCAGCGGCACGGAAATGCCCAGCCCCGACCGCGTGCGGGCAGACCACGCGCATACGGTGGTGGCGCCCCGGCCATTGCGCAAATAATCGATGAAAATCTTACCGACGCGGTTGTCGGGGCCGCTTTTCAGGACGAAGCGCTGCGGAATGAGCTGCGCCATGTGCGCCACGATGGCTTGCGAAAACGCTTTGACCGTATCCCAATCGTGTTTCGGGCGGATCGGCACGAACACATGCAAGCCCTTGCCGCCGCTGGTTTTCAGCCAGGCGGGCAGTCCCAGCTCCGTCAGGAAGGCACGCAGCAATACGGCCGCCTCGCGGATGGCGGGCCAGGCCACGCCCTTGCCCGGGTCCAGGTCGAACACCAGGCGGTTCGGCGTGTCATAGGCGCTGGCCAGGGCGTTTTGCGTGTGAAATTCCACCACATTCCACTGCGCCGCAGACAATAAGCCCTGTGCGCTGGCCACTTCCAGCATGCAGGCATGCTCCGGATCGAGGCCGGGATCGAGCTGTTTGACGCCGGGCATGCTGGACGTGTCCGCATGCTTCTGGAAAAACAGCTCGCCGCCCACGCCGGCCGGCGCGCGCACCAGCGACACGGGCCGCCCGCGCAAGTGCACGAGCATCAGCTTGCCCACCAGCGCGTAGTAGCGCACCAGGTCGATCTTCGTCGCGCCACTGTCCCGGTCGATCACCCGGTCCGCATGGCTGACCTTGAAACTGGCCGGCAAGACGCCGTCTGGCGTGGATTTGCTCTGCATCGTCTTCTCCCTGTCGATTCGCTGCGCCCGCTCGCGCACGATGGCGGCTGGCTGTTTATCTTCGCGCAAGCCGTGAAACACGGCATGGCGCACGGCGCCACCGCTGGTCCATTGCGCAAAGCTCACTTCGGCCACCAGTTGCGGCTTGACCCAGATGGGCTGGCGCACGCCGCCCGCCTTGCCTGCGAACGGACTCGTCCCGGCTGCCAGGGCGTCAAGCCGGCGCCGCAATTCGCGCAGGCTGGCATCGTCGAAGCCGCTACCCACATTGCCCGCATAGAGCAGCCTGCCCTGGTCATCATGCACGCCCAGCAACAAAGAACCGATGCCTTCGCGCGCGCCCTGCGGCGCCGTATAGCCGCCGATGACGAATTCCTGGCGCAGCCCGCATTTGAGCTTGATCCAGTCGCCCGAGCGCCGCGAGACGTAGGGCGAACCGCGCCGCTTGCCGATCACGCCTTCCAGCCCCAGCCGGCAGGCGTGGGCCAGTATCTGCTGCGGCGTCGCGTCAAGCGCGGCGCTGAAGCGCACCAGGGGCGACGCTGGCAAGCTCTGCAGCAACTGTTCCAGCAACGCCCTGCGCGCCTCGACAGGCTGGCCCCGCAGATCGTGGCCATCGAAAAACGCCACGTCGAACAGGTAATACACGATCTCGCTGGTCGTTTCCGCATCGAACGCGCGCTGCAAGGCGCCAAAATCCGGGTGGCCGCTGGCGTCGTTGACGACGATTTCACCGTCATACCAGCCTGGCGGCAAACTCAACTGTTCCAGCGCCTGCCGCAGCTTCGGCAGTTTTTCCGTCCAGTCATTGCCATTGCGCGTGATCAAATTGATCCGTTCGCCATCGCAACGCGCAAGGATGCGGTAACCGTCGAATTTCACTTCGAAAAGCCACTGCTGCGCGTCTGGCGGCGGCGCATCGACCAGGGTAGCCAGCTGCGGCGACAGGGTGGCGGGCAAATCGGCATCCGGCGCTGCGGAGCCGTCCGCGCTCTTCTTGCGCTTGGGCATGGCCTTGTTCTTGACGCTGTCGGGAAACTCGTCCACGACAGAAAATTCCAGTGCCGGCCGGGCATAGTCGTCCTTTTCCTTGATCAGCAGCCAGGCAGGCTGCTTTGCGCTGCGTTTATCGCCCTTGCCTTTCATGCGCACCAGCACCCAGTTGCCATGCATCTTGTGGCCATGCAGGGTCAATTTCAGCTCGCCGGCCGCCAGCGCCTTGCGCGCATCAGGCGTGGCCGGCTGGGCTTGCCACGTCCCCTTGTCCCAGATGATGACCTTGCCCGCGCCATACTGCTTTTCGGGGATCGTGCCTTCAAAACCGGCATACGCAATCGGATGGTCTTCCACCTGCACCGCCATGCGCTTGTCGCGCGGGTCGTAGCTGGGCCCTTTCGGCACGGCCCAGCTTTTCATCGTGCCGTCCAGTTCCAGGCGAAAGTCATAGTGCAAACGGCTGGCCCAGTGCTTCTGGATGACGAAGGTGAGCGCCTCGCCCGCTTCCTCGCCGCCATCCGCAGGCTCGGGCGTGGCGGCGAAATTGCGCTTGGCTTGATAGGTTTTCAAGGCGGCTTTCATGGCGGACCCATGCGGTGACGATGGCATCGAGTCTAGGCCGCTGCCGTCCCTGGCGCGGTACGCCAGCTAACAGAGTACCTGCCCCGGCAAATGTAAGTGTTTGTAATTAGCCCGAATCGCTGTCAACGCTATTGCCGTACGGCGCGTTTTTGCCTCAGTGACAGGGGAAATGCATCTCCTGAACTACAACCCCACTTCTCGAGGAACTGCACCATGAAAAAAGTAATCGCTACTCTGATCGCCGGCTTGTTCGCTACCGCAGCCTTTGCTCAAACGCCAGCCGTGCCTGCCAAGGCCGAAGCCAAGCACACCAAGGAAGTGGCAAAAGCGGAAGCCAAGGAAACCAAGGCCGTCGTGAAAGCCGATGCGAAAGAAGCCGCCGTCGCCGCCGATGCGAAAGCCGATGTGGCCAGCGCCAAGGCCGACGCCAAAGCCACCAAGGCCAAAGCCCATCACAAAGCCACCAAGGCCAAGGCAAAAGCCGCCGAAGACAAGGCTGAAGCGACCGCAGCAGCGAAGTAATCGCCATCCCGCCATGGCGGGAGGCACCATGCAAAAAGACAGCTTCGGCTGTCTTTTTGCATTTTCACACTTTCTTCTTCAATTAACGTCGCTCAAATCACCTGATTGTAAGAAAGTGTAAACCAGGTCAACCATTCCCTTCCGGGCCGCGTTTTCTGCTCAGTGACACGGGAATCATCCCGGCACACCAGACAAACCACCACCGAGGACTGCACCATGAAAAAAGCAATTGTTACCCTGATCGCCGGCCTGTTCGCTACCGCAGCCTTCGCCCAAACCCCTGCCGCTCCCGCAGCATCGGTTCCCGCCAAGGCGGAAGCGGCCCACACGAAAGCCGTGGCCAAGGCTGAAGCCAAGGAAACCAAGGCCGTCGTGAAAGCCGATGCCAAGGAAGCGGTCGTCGCCGCCGATGCGAAAGCCGATGTGGCCAGCGCCAAGGCCGACGCCAAAGCCACCAAGGCCAAGGCCCATCACAAGGCCAGCAAAGCCAAAGTGAAAGCGGATGCGGCCAAAGCAGACGCAGCAGTTGCTGCCACGCCGGCAAAATAAGCGCGATGGTGTAGTCACGCAAGCGCGTCCGCCAGGTCTGCGCCAGCGTTACCACTTCGAAATCCAGGGACAGCTTCGGCTGTCCTTTTTTTGTCCATATTTTTTGCTGCGCATGTTATTGACACAATTCTTGCGCGGCAGCAAAACTTCATCGCCTGGCCAAGTTCGGCATCATGCACATTCAGGCTATCCTTCATCAGAACTGTTATTCCAAACTCCGCTTATTCGCTGCCCCACCCCGCTGAGGCGGCACGCGAATGCGTGCATCCGCGACGCCGTACCAACTTGAAAGCTGCCGATGAACCTACGCTGCGCCGTATCCCGATTCTCATCCCATCCAAGCGTCGAAAAAGGGCAGCGAGCATCTCCGCCGGGGCCAAATGGATTGGCTGGGGAACCACCACACGTCGCCCACTGGCTACTGCGGATTACAGCGCTGCTGGCCGCCGCCATGCTGGGTTTGAGTCTGATTTTGTGGGTAGCGGCCAACTGGGATCTTTTTGGCCGCGCCAGCCATTTCCTGCTGTTACAAACCCTGTTTGCAGGCAGCGGTCTAATCGGCTTTCGTTCGACGACAGCCAGGACCCCCATGCTCTTGACGGCCATGCTGTTCATGGGCGCCCTATTCGGGTATTTCAGCCAGACCTACCAGACGAGTAGCGATCCCTGGCAATTATTCGCCGCCTGGGCCATCGCTGCCATGCCCTTGTGTCTGGCGACGCGCAGCGATGTGCTGTGGATACCCTGGATACTGGTCAGCTTCAGCGCCTCCACCTTATGGCTGTCCGACATGGCAACCTATCGCTGGGACATCGATGCAATGTACATGGGTCACTATGCGGCCAGCTTACTAATCTCGGTAACGCTATGCGGAGCGATGACACCCTTCATGGCACGCTGGACGGGCGCGGGCGCCTGGCCACTACGCATGGCCATCGCGTTGACCACGCTGATGGCAGGCACCATCGCCCTGGGCTTGCTGCTCGATTCGAAACCGACATACGGTCTGCCGCTGCTGCTCGTGCTGACAGCAATACTCGTCCTGCTCCTGCCACGCTTTCATGATGTGATCTGCCACAGCATCATCGCCCTGGGTGCCAATACCATCCTGACGACATGGTTGGCCGTTCTTTTATCCGATGGTGATCTGCCAGCAGTACTGATCTTTGTGGGGCTCACTGCGGCCGGCATGCTGGCAACGACGGGCTACTGGCTGCTATGGCGGCATCAACTGCATCACACCGAGGTAAGTGCATGAACGCCCGCCTCGACGTGCACCAGGCGACTCCAGGCATGGCACGTTCAGCTTCAACAGGCATGCCATGGCCGCTGCAGATGCTCATCGCTATCGGCGCCTGGCTGGCGGCAATCCCCCTGACATTCGCGTTCGCCTTGTATGCGCAAGATCGACTGATCGAAGGGCAGGCCGGCTATATCGCCGGCACCCTGCTCCTTGCTTGTACCGTGCTGGGGGTTCGCAGCCTTAAACGCTACTTCTTCATCCAGCAATTCGCAGCGCCAGCGATCATTGCTGGCCTGCTACTGCTGGGATTTTCCTTATTCCGCGACCTGAACACGAACGTGGCCGCTGCCCTTTTGGCGCTGTTCGTGCTTGCCATGGCCATCCTGCTACCGATCGCGTGGCTGCGCACCCTGCTTGCCGCACCAACCTGCGCCCTGCTGGTGCTCGCACAGTTACCGCATGGCGTGGACTGGCTGCATGAGCACAGTCTTACCTCGGACATGTTGTTCGAAGCCGGCCTCACGGTACTGGCAATCTGGCTGTTTCTAACGTATGTACAGTACGCCGTGTTTAACAAACCAGACGACCAGGGAAGCGCGGACGCGCTCGCGGCCATATCGTCGGGCTGGGCACTGTGCATGCTGGCTGGCTTCTGCCTGTGGTCAGGAATGGCCTTCCTGATAAGTGCCATCATGGATAATACGGGCTGGATAGGCGTGCTCGCACAAGACCTGTTCAAGGCTCGTGACAATGGCCTCCCGGGTAACTACTGGGGCAGAGAGTCAAGCCTCCTGGCCCTCGTAGCTGCCGCGTTGCTGCTGTGCGCCTGGCCAGGCTTGCGCCGAACTCTGAGCGCCATCCTGGCACTGGTGCTGGCCATCCTGGCCTGGTACTTGCCGGCATTGGGACCGGTCTTGCTGATACTCGCCGTCAGCCTGGCTACCGGAAGGCGCTCGCTGTCCATGGTAGCCGGGCTTGCCGCTGCCTGGATCCTTGGCAGCGTTTATTACAACCCGAACTGGCTGCTGATGGAAAAAGCCGCAATGCTGGCCGCCATCGGCGTCTTGCTGGGCGCATGCGCGTTGCTGGCGGCGCGCAGCATGGCAAAGACAGTAATTGGAAGCCAAACGCTTGCCACACACCCGGCACGGTCCGGCATGGCTGTTGCCGCAACGTTGCTCTCTGTGCTGATTATCGGCAATGCAGCCATCTGGAACCGCGAGCAGCTGATCAAAAATGGACAGCCAGTCTTCTTTGAATTGAGGATCCTCGATCCACGCTCGTTGATGCAAGGCGATTACATGAGCTTGAATTTTTTCAACGACACATCCAGTGACATTAACTACGCCTATCAGACACCCCTTAGAATAATCGCCACACGCGATGCCCGCAACATCGGCACGATGCTGCGCTTGCACCAGGACGAGACTTTGGCATCCAATGAATTTCTGATCGAAATACATCGCAAAAATTCACGCTTGGTCATGGCCAGCAACGCATGGTTTTTCAAGGAGGGCAACGGCGAACGCTGGTGGCAAGCCCGTTACGGTGAATTCCGCGTCATGCCTAACGGAAAAATCATTCTCGTGAATTTGCGCGGCAAGGATTTGCAGGCGCTGTGAGGAAACACCAGCGTGCCCGTTGTATGCAAACTTCATCAAACAGGCAGGGGAAAATGCCACAAGACCGCGTAATTGGGCGACACTGGCAATCCGCCCATCGCCACGAAAGCTGTCCATGCGCCACCTGTCCTTTTCACTATTGAGTGCCCTCTTCCTGTCCGGCCCTGTCCTGGCGCAGGACAGGACACCCGCCACCCTGGCGCAAGTCCTGCAAGCCCAGGACCGCGACAGCCATGGCGATTTGCGCGCCGTCGTCGTGCTGCGCGATGGCGCCGTCGTGGCCGAACGCTATTACAACGGCGAGACGGCCGATACCCTGCACGACATCCGCTCGGCCGGCAAGAGCATCACCGCCCTGCTGGTGGGCGCGGCCGTGGCGCGCGGCCAGCTGGCGACAACAAAAACGGTGGGAGACTACTGGCCCGAAGTCGCTGGCAGCCGGGCGGGCAAGGTCGCCCTCGACGATTTGCTGACCATGCGTTCGGGCCTGGCCGCCTTCGATGAAGACGAACAGTCGCCTGGCAATGAAGACAAGCTCGATGCGGCGCCCGACCCCACCGCCTTCGTGCGCGGCGTGCCGGCTGCCACGGCGCCGGGCAGCATGTATCGCTACAACTCGCTGGGGTCATATGTCGCGGGCAGAGTGGTGGAAAACGCCAGCGGCGCCGACCTGGAAGACTACGCCGCCAGGGTGCTGTTCGCGCCACTGGGCATCACCCGCTGGAGCTGGGGCCGCGACGTGGCACGCCACCCGAAAGGCCAGGGCAATCTGTCGCTGCGCGCGCGCGACACGGCAAGGATCGGCCAGATGGTGCTCGACGAAGGCGTATTTGACGGCAAGAGGGTAATCGATGCCGCCTGGCTGCAAGCGGCGCTGGCGCCGCGCGTGGCCATCGGCGCCGTGGACCGCTACGCCGACAGCTACGGCTATTTCTGGTACGCGAAGACGCAGGACGTCGGAGGACAGAAGATTGCCGTGCATTTCGCCTCGGGCAATGGCGGCAACAAGATCTATGTGATACCCGCCCGTCGCATGGTGGTCAGCATCGCATCGAGCGCGTATGGCAAGGGGTATGGACAGCGCCGGTCGGAAGACATCCTGAAGGCCATCCTGAAAGCGGATGCAACGCAGATGTAAGCGTTTGTAATGACCGTCAACGCAAGCGTCCGGGGGCGCGTTTTATGCTCAGTGACACGGGAATCATCCCGACACCAACAGACATACCAGACAAACCACCACTGAGGACTGCACCATGAAAAAAGTAATCGCTACCCTGATCGCCGGCCTGTTCGCAACTGCAGCCTTCGCCCAAACCCCGGCAGCACCTGCGGCCGCTCCGGCAGCGCCCGCCAAAGTGGAAGCGGCCCACACCAAGGCCGTCGTGAAAGCGGACGCCAAGGAAGCGCAAGCCGTCGTGAAGGCGGATGCCAAAGAAGCGAAAGCCGTTGTCGCCGCAAAAACGGACGTCGCCAGCGCCAAAGCGGAAGCGGCCACCACCAAAGCCAAGGCACACCACAAAGCCAAGAAAACCAAGGCCAAGGCTGACGAAAAGCTGGCATCGGCTACCGCCGAAGCGGCGCCAGCCAAGTAATTCCGACACACTTTACTGACCACGCATACCAAGGATCTTAAAATGAAAAAAGTTATCGCCACCCTGATCGCCAGCCTGTTCGCCACCGCCGCTTTCGCCCAGACGCCAGCCGTCGCGCCAGTCGCTCCAGTGGCACCGGTTCCTGTCGTCGCCCCTGTCGTCAAGGCCGAAGCGCCGGCAGCCGCCGCCAAACCAGCGGCGCACAAGAAAGCCAAGCATCACAAGGCAAAGAAAGCCGCGCCAGCCGACAAGGCAGCGCCTGCGGAACCAGCAGTACCGGCAACGCCAGCAGCGCCAGCCAAGTAATCGCGGCAGCACAAACCAGAAAGACAGGGCCTCCCCTGTCTTTTTTTTCGTCCGCTTTTTCGTCCGCTTATTTCGGCATCAGCACCGTGTCGATCACATTGATCACGCCATTCGACTGGTACACGTCATAGGTGCTGATATTGGCGCTGTTGCCGCCCTCGTCCATCACCACGATGTTGTGCATGCCGTTCATGGCGAACATCAGCTTGCCGCCGCTGGCCGTGGGCAAGGTGGCTTTACCGTCGTGCATCTTGATTTCCTTCGCCAGCGCATTGAAGTCGTATTTGCCGGGCACCACGTGGTAGGTAAGGATCTTCGTCAGGGTCGCCTTGTTTTCCGGCTTCACCAGGGTCTCGACGGTGCCTGCGGGCAGCTTGCCGAAGGCCGCATTCGTCGGCGCGAACACGGTAAATGGACCCTTGCCTTTCAGCGTGTCGACCAGGCCGGCCGCCTTGACGGCAGCGACCAGGGTCGTGTGGTCGGCCGAATTGACGGCGTTATCGACGATATCCTTGGACGGATACATGCTCTGGCCACCCACCATGGTCGTCATGTCGGCGGCAAACGGGGCGCTGGCGGCCAGCATGGACGTAATGAACAATGCTGCGGGAACGAAGGTGCGCATGATGATATCTCCTGGATGACTGCGTTTGCGTGATTGCAGGAGTACTTACGGCGCCGTTCCGCAAACGGATTCAACTCGCTGAAAACAGAAAAACGGCGCCGTGCAGTGCACGACGCCGTTCTTGGCAGGCTCCCGCGTCGCGGGCCGGATTGATCCAGCCCGCGGTGCCGGGAAACTAGTTGGCCGCGACCTGCGGCTCCGTTTCGCCCCAGCCGCCGCCCAGGGCGCGGATCAGCGCCACCGTGGTGACGGCGCGGTTGCCGCGCAGCTGCACGGCATTGCGCTCGATGGCCGCCAGGTTGCGCTGTGCGTCCAGCAGATCGAGGTAGCTGGAACGGCCCGCGTCGTACAGCTTTTGCGCCAGGTCGGCCGAGCGGCGTGCCGAAACGACGGCTTCGTCGATCTGCTGCGTCTGGCCCGACAGGATGCGCAGGCCGGCCAGGTTGTCTTCCACCTCGGCGAACGCCACCAGCACGCTCTGGCGATACGTCGCCACCGACTCTTCCAGCTGCGCTTCGCTGCGGCTCACGGCTGCCTTGTTGCGGCCACCGTCGATGATCGGCATCGACATCAGGGCGCCCAGCAGCCAGGAGCGGCTGCTCCACTTGAAGATGTCCGAGAAGGTATCGGACGCGCCGCCGCCGGAGGCGTTCAGGGTCAAGGCGGGGAACATGGCCGATTTCGCCACGCCGATGCGCGCATTCGACGCTTCCATGGTGCGCTGCGCCGACGCGATGTCGGGACGGCGCTCCAGCAGGGACGACGGCATGCCGGCCGGGATCACGGGCAGGAAGCCGCTGTCCTGCAGCGGGTTGACGGTCGCCGTGAAACTGGCGGCAGGTTTACCCAGCAGGACGGCCAGCGCATGTTCGCTGGTGGCGCGCTGGCGCTGCAGGCCGATGGCTTCGGCGCGCGTCGTCGACAGCTCCGTGCGGGCACGGGACAGGTCGAATTCGCCGATGTCGCCCAGGTCGTAGCGGCGCTGGTTCACATGCACGCTTTCCTCGCGCAGGCGCACCGTCTGTTCCAGGGTCGCCAGTTCGGCATCCGTGGCGCGCAGCTGGAAATAGGTCTGCGCCACGTCGGCCTGCAAGGACAGCAGCACAGAACGGTATGTCGCTTCCACGGCCAGCGCATCGCTGCGCGAGGCGCTGACGTTCGAGGCGACCCTGCCGAACAGATCGACTTCGTAGCTGGCCGTCAGATTCGCCTGGTAGACATTCGTGGCAGCCACCGGCGCGCCGTTCGGCAAGCCGAGCGACACGGCGGAAGCGCGGTTGCGCTGGCCGCCCACGTTCACGCCCACTTGCGGGATGCGGTCCGCTTCGGCGATGCCGGCAATCGCCCTCGCCTGCTTGACGCGGGCGGCGGCCACCGCCAGGTTGGCATTGGCCTGCGTGGCTTCGTTGATCAGGCTTGTGAGGGCCGGATCATTGAAGGCCAGCCACCACTCGCCGCGCGCCTGGCGCTCGGCTGGCACGCCCTGCTTCCAGCGCGTGCCGTCCGCCGCCGTCTGCACGGCAGGCGTTTGCGCTTCCTTGAACGCCGTCGGCGTCTCGATCTGCGGCTGTTTGAACTCCGGCGCCGCGCAGGCCGCCAGCAACACGGCTGCTGCCATGGCGGTCAGCACGGGCTTGACGCGCCAGATGATTTCCTTGGTTTTCAATATATATCTCCTTCCAGGTTCAATGCTGGCGCGGCGGCAGGCTTGGCGGCAGCATCGGCTGGTTTTTTCTCAAAACGCTGCGCCAGGGTGCGCAGCAGTACATAGAACACGGGCGTCAGGAACAGGCCGAAGAAGGTCACGCCCAGCATGCCGGCGAACACCGCCACGCCCATGGCATGGCGCATTTCCGAACCGGCGCCGTGCGAGAACACCAGGGGCACCACGCCCATGATGAAGGCGATCGACGTCATCAGGATCGGACGCAGACGCAGGCGGCACGCTTCCAGCGCCGCTTGCACGACGGTGCGGCCATGCTCTTCCAGTTCGCGGGCAAATTCCACGATCAGAATCGCATTCTTCGACGCCAGCCCCACCAGCACGAACAGCGCGATCTGGGTGAACACATTGTTGTCGCCGCCGGTCAGTTTGACGCCCAGCAAGGCACACAGGATCGACATTGGCACGATCAGAATCACGGCCAGCGGCAAGGTCCAGCTTTCGTACTGGGCGGCCAGCACCAGGAATACCAGCAGCACGCACAGCGGGAAGACATAGATCATCGTATTGCCGGACAAGATGTCCTGGTAGGTCAGCTCCGTCCATTCATACGCGATCCCCTGCGGCAGCACTTCCTTGGCGATGCGTTCCAGCGCGGCTTGCGCCTGGCCGCTCGATACGCCAGGGGCTGCGCCGCCATTGAAGTCGGCTGCGGCATACGCGTTGTAGCGCTGCACGCGGTCCGGACCATAGCTGTCCTTCACGCGCATCAATGACGACAGCGGGATCATTTCGCCCTTGTCATTGCGTACCTTCAGCTGCGCGATATCCTGCGCATGCGAACGGAACGCCGCATCGGCCTGCACGCGCACCTGGTAGGTGCGGCCAAACTGGTTGAAGTCGTTTACGTACAGCGAACCGAGGTTGATCTGCAAGGTCTGGTAAATCGTTTGCAGCTGCACGCCCATCTGCTTGGCTTTCACGCGGTCGACGTCGGCGAACAGCTGCGGCACGTTGATCTGGTAGCCCGAGAACACGCCCGCCAGTTCCGGCGTCTGGTACGCCTTGGCGGCCAGTGCCTGGGTGGCGTTGTACAGCGCGTCGTAACCGAGGTTGCCGCGGTCTTCGATCATCATCTTGAAGCCGCCGATGGTACCAAGGCCGTTGACCGGCGGTGGCGGGAAGACCATGATGAAAGCGTCCTGGATGCCGCCCAGGCGCTTGTTGATCTCGGCCGCGATGGCGCCGCCCGACAATTCCTTGCTGCTGCGTTCGTCGAACGGTTTCAGGGTGGCGAAGACGATACCGGCGTTCGGCGCATTGGTGAAGTCGTTGATCGACAGGCCGGGGAAGGCGATGGTCGATTCGACGCCAGGCACCGACTTGATGACGTCGGACATTCGGCGCACGACATCTTCCGTGCGGTCCAGCGAAGCGGCGTCAGGCAATTGCGCAAAGCCCACCAGGTATTGCTTGTCCTGCGCTGGCACGAAGCCTGCCGGCACGGACTTGAAGGTGAAGATGGCGGCAACGACCAGCAGCGCATACACGCCCAGCGACGCGCTCTTACGGCCCAACACGCCTTTCACGCCCGCCTCATAGCGGTGCGAAGCGCGGCCGAAGAAGCGGTTGAACCAGGCAAAGAAACGGCCGAAGACCATGTCCATGCCGCGCGTCAGCGCGTCTTTCGGCGCATCGTGCGGTTTCAGCAGCGCGGCCGACAGGGCTGGCGCCAGAGTCAGCGAGCTGAAAGCGGAGATCACGGTCGAAATGGCGATCGTCAGCGCGAACTGGCGATAGAACTCGCCCGACAGGCCAGGCACGAAGGCGATCGGCACGAACACGGCGCACAGCACCAGGGCGATGGCGACGATAGGACCGCTCACCTCTTTCATGGCCTGGATGGTGGCGTCGCGCGGCGACAAGCCTTCCTCGATGTTGCGCTCGACGTTTTCCACCACCACGATGGCATCATCGACGACGATACCGATGGCCAGCACGAGGCCGAACAGCGACAGCGTGTTGATCGAGAAGCCAAAGCCCAGCATCACGGCAAAGGTGCCGACGATGGAGACGGGTACGGCCAGCAGCGGAATGATCGATGCGCGCCAGGTTTGCAGGAAGATGATCACCACCAGCACCACCAGGGCGATGGCTTCGAGCAGGGTATGGATCACGGCTTCGATGGACGAGCGCACGAACTGCGTGGGGTCGTACTCGATACGGTATTCCACGCCTTGCGGGAAGTCTTTTTTCAGTTCGTCCATCTTGGCCCGCACGTCGGAAGACAATTGCAGCGCGTTGGCATTCGGCGCTTCGAAAATACCCATGCCGACGGCCGGATTATTGTTCAGCAGCGAACGCAGCGAGTAGCTGTTGGCGCCCATTTCCACGCGCGCCACGTCCTTCAGGTGCGTCACGGCGCCGTCGGCATTGGTGCGCACGATGATGGCGCCGAATTCCTCGGGCGTCTGCAGACGGCCCTGGGTATTGACGGTCAGCTGGAAGTCCGAGTTCTTCGCCGGCGAAGCGCCGATGACACCTGCAGCCACCTGCACGTTCTGCTCGCGGATGGCGTCGACGACGTCATTGGCCGTCATGCCGCGCGCCGCTACCTTTTGCGGGTCGAGCCAGATGCGCATGGCGTAGTCGCCGGCGCCAAAGATCTGGATGTCGCCCATGCCGGGCAAGCGGGCCAGCTGGTCCTTGACGTTCAGCACCGCGTAGTTACGCAGATACATGTCGTCATAGCGCTTGTTTGGCGAGACCAGGTGCACCACCATGGTCAGATTCGGCGAGGACTTCACGGTCGTCACGCCGATCTGGCGCACTTCCTCGGGCAGGCGCGGCAAGGCGCGCTGCACGCGGTTCTGCACCTGCGTCTCGGCCTGTTCGACATTGGTGCCGATCTTGAAGGTCACGGTCAGCATCATCGCGCCATCGGACGTGTTTTGCGAGGACATGTAGAGCATGTTCTCGACGCCGTTGATCTGCTCTTCGAGCGGCGCGGCCACGGTTTCGGCGATCACTTTCGGATTGGCGCCCGGGTACTGCGCGCGCACCACCACGGATGGCGGAACGACGTCGGGATATTCGGAGATGGGCAGGCCGAAAATCGACAGCAGCCCGGCCACGAATATGACGATCGACAGCACCGCCGCGAAAATCGGCTTGTCGATGAAAAAGCGGGAAAAATTCATGTTTATTCCTTGGAGGTCGATGCTGCTTTCGCGGCGATCTTGGCGTCTTTTACTTCAGGTTTTGCGGGAGCGACAGGCGCGGTCGGATCGAAATCCATCGCCACCATCTGCGGCGTCACCGGGGCGCCGGGGCGCACGCGCTGCAAGCCGTTGACGACGATCTTTTCGCCCGCCTTCAAGCCTTCGCGCACCACGCGCAAGCCGTCCGAGGCCGGGCCCAGCTTGACGGCGCGGTATTCGGCCTTGTTGTCGGCGCCCACCACGTACACGTATTTGCGGCTCTGGTCCGTGCCGACGGCACGGTCGCTGATCAACAGCGCCGTGCTTTGCGCCTGCGGGCCGTTGCCGCCGTCGAGCTGGATGCGCGCGAACAGGCCCGGCACCAGCTGGCGCTCGGCGTTGGCGAAGGTGGCGCGCATGCGCACGCTGCCCGTGGCCGGATCGAGCTGGTTGTCGACGAATTCCAGCTTGCCTTCGTGCGGGAAGCCCGTCTCGTTGGCCAGGCCCACCTTGACGGTGACGGGCGTGCCCTTTTGCGCCGTGCCGGCCACGCGCAGATACGTATCTTCATCGCCGTCGAAGCTGGCGTAGATGCGGTCCGTCGACACCACGGACGTGAGGATGGCGGAAGCGTCGATCAGGTTGCCGACGGTGATTTCCGCCTTGCTGACGCGGCCGCTGATCGGTGCCTGCACCTGCGTGTACGACAGGTTCAGCCTGGCCGCTTCATACGCGGCTTGCGCCGAGCGGGCGTTCGCGTCCAGCTCTTTCAGGCCCGACGCTTTTTCATCGAATTCGCGCTGGGCGATGGCTTTTTCGGCCAGCAGCTTTTCAGCGCGCGACAGTTCCAGCTTGGCCAGTTCCGCCTTGGCGCGGGCCGAAGCGGCCGTGCCTTCGGCCCGCGAGACTTCAGCCTGGAATGGGCGCGGATCGATGACGAACAGCACATCGCCCTTTTTCACTTCGCTGCCCGGCTTGAAATTGACGGCGGTGATGAAGCCGCCGACTCGCGAGCGGATTTCCACGCGCTCGATCGCTTCCAGGCGGCCCGAGAATTCCTGTGTTTCGGTGATCTGTTTTTCAACGACGGCGGCGGCCGAGATGGGCGGGCCGCCGGCCGCTGGCGCGTCGGGCACCTTGCTATTGGCCGAATCGCAGCCAGCCAGGCTCACGGCCACCAGTCCTGCCAGCGCGAGCGAGGCAGCCAGGGGCTTGAGCAGAGTGGAAAATTGTTGAACGTTTTTCATTTTATTTCCCTGTTTTATGAAAATTTCTAATGGTATGGGCGGCAGGAAGCAACCCAACTGAAAAAGTGAATGGTGGTGCCATGGCGCCCGACGGCGCTCGATCAAAGGTAAACAGGCCGCCAGCTGCTTAAAAGCGGACGGGGACGACGAAGCTGGCTGTGCGAACGCACAACTCAGGCATGAAGGGAACTACACTGCGTAGTGTAGCAACCAAAACTCAAAAAGTAAACTGATTAGTGTAAGTTTTTTTGCGGTGCCGCGGATGGCGGCGTCATGACTCGGGCTCCTGCCCCAGTCCGGCGACGAAACTGCTAATTTCGCTCAATACCTGCACCTTGCAAGCGCACTCATTGCGGGCGGTGGCGTCCTGCAGCGGCGCGGCGGCCATGCGCCGCACGGTGGTCTTGATGCCGCAGGCGATCAGTTTGCTGCCGTATTGTTCAGCCTCGTCGCGCAATGGGTCGTCTTCGCTGGACAGGATCAGCGCCGGCGGCAGGTTCTTCAGGCGGCTCGACTGCAATGGCGACGCATACGGATGGGTACGGTCAGCGGCATTCGGCAAGTAGCCGCGGTAGGCGGCGGCACATTGATCGGCCACTTCCGCCAGGTCAGGACAGGTCGGCAAGTTGCGCATCGAGCAGGTCGACAGGCCGGGATCGAGCATGGGCATGATCAGCACCTGGCCCGCGAGGGGCGGTCCGCCCCGGTCGCGCGACATCATGGCGCATACGGCAGCCAGGTTGGCGCCCGCTTCGATGCCCGACACCACCATCTGCTTGCCCGTCCAGCCCAGCTTGGACTTGTTCTTTTTTGCCCACAGCAGCACGGCATGCGCGTCTTCCACGGCGGCGGGAAATGGCCGCACACGGGCCAGGGTGTAGTTCGCAGCCAGCACCACGTGGTCGGGGTTGCTCAGCACGAGGCAGCGCAGGAAGTCGTCCGCATCGTCCAGGTCGCCGTCGACAAAGCCGCCGCCATGGAAGAAAACCATCAGGTTCGGCTGCCTGGCACCCGGCACGCCGGCCGTGTAGACGCGCGCGCCGAGCGCATCCTGCGCGCCCTGCACCTGGATATCGCGTATCTTCAGCGCCTGGCCAGGCGCCAGTTCGGCCGCGGTGTCGGCAAAGCTCATTGCGCCACCACCGGCTGCACCGCAACATCGAGCACCGTGTCGTTCAGGCACAACAGGGCGACGCCGCCCACTTCATGGGTCAGGGCGCTATAACCGCTGGCTTCGCTTTGCGCCGCCATCGAATATGCATCCGTCGATACCATCGCGGCCAGAGCGAGCGAGCTCATAGCGAGAGCAAGCACTGCAAAGATTCCATTCCGATGACCCATGATTTTTCTCCTGTGAACTTCCTGCTGCAATCATCTTATGCTGCAGTACAACAACTATAGACTTGATCTACAATCTGATAAAGAGTGCAATGACGAATTGATTGTTCAAAATTCTGAATAATCATGCATAAAGTGATAGGAATTCAAGTGAACAAGCTGCAAGCCATGGAAGTTTTCATCCAAGTCGTCGATGCGGGCGGCTTTACGCGCGCGGCGGAAAACATGCAGCTGCCGAAAGCCACCGTGTCGACCCTGATCCAGTCGCTGGAAGCAAGCCTGTCGGTTAAGTTGCTCAACCGCACTACGCGCCATGTCAGCATCACGTCCGACGGCGCCGCCTATTACGAACGCTGCGTGCGCATCCTGTCGGACGTGCGCGAGGCCGAGGAATCGCTGTCGCGCACGCGCCTGAGTCCCAGCGGACGCCTGCGCGTGGATGCGCCCACGGCCCTGGCCAGCGAACTGATCATTCCCGCCCTGCCCGATTTCTTTGCCCGCTACCCGGACATCTCGCTGGAACTCGGTTGCAGCGACCGTCCCGTCGACCTGATCGAGGAAGGCGTCGATTGCGCCGTGCGCGGCGGCGAATTGGGCGACCTGAACCTGATCGCGCGCCGGGTCGGCGTGCTGCACTTCATGACCTGCGCCTCGCCCGGCTACCTGGCGCAGCACGGCACGCCGCTGCATCCTGACGACCTGCCCCGCCACCGGGGCGTAAATTTTTTCTCCGCCAAGACGGGCAAAACGTTTGATTGGGATTTCACGCGCGCCGGCGAACGCATCCAGATCGCCATGCCCAGCCATATCGCGCTGAACGATTCGAACGCCTACACGGCCGCCGGCCTGGCGGGCCTGGGCATCGTGCAAATGACGCACTTCATGCTTGCGCCGCTGATAGAACAGGGCAAAATGGTGGAATTGCTCGGCGAATGGGAATCCGACCCGTTGCCCATCCACGTGATCTATCCGCCCAACCGCCATCTGTCCGCCAAGGTGCGCGTGTTTGTCGAATGGGTCGCCGACATGTTTACCAACCACCCGGCCACGCAGTTCAAGGGCAAGAGCAGTCCCGCGAGCGCGCGCGCCAACCTGACCGAGGTCCAGCCATGACAACAGCAAGCACATCGCCGCAGCCGCACCGCATCGTCTTTCTCGACCGCGACAGCCTGATCGCCAGCGTGCGCCCGCCCGCCTTTGCGCACGGCTGGGAAGAGTATCCGCACACCAAGGGCAGCGAACAGACGGTGTCCCGCCTGCAAGGCGCCAGCATCGCCATCACGAACAAGGTGCCGCTGCGCGCGGCCGAGCTGGCGCAGCTGCCGGACCTGAAGATGATCGCCGTGGCCGCCACCGGCACGGACATCCTCGACCTGGCCGCCTGCCGCGAGCGGGGCATTATCGTGGCGAATATCCGCGACTATGCGCGCGCAACCGTGCCCGAGCATACCCTGGCCCTGATGCTGGCCCTGCGCCGCCAGTTGTTTGCCTACCGCGCCGATGTGGAAGCGGGCCTGTGGCAGGCATCGGACCGCTTCTGCCTGTTCGGCCACCCGATCCGCGACCTGGCCGGCAGCCGCCTGGGTTTGCTCGGTTATGGCGCGCTGGGCAAGTCCGTGGCGCAGCTGGGACGCGCCTTCGGCATGCAGGTGCAGGTACACAACCGCTCCCCTATCGATGAGGACGGCGTGACGCAAGTGACGTTCGACGAATTGCTGGCTACTTCCGACGTGCTGAGTCTGCACCTGCCGTTGACGGACAAGACGCGCAACATCATCGGTGCGGCAGAGCTGGCGCGCATGCAGCCCACATCCCTCCTGATCAACACGGCGCGGGGCGGCCTCGTCGACGAGGCGGCACTGGCCGAAGCGTTGACCCGTGGCGTGATCGCCGGCGCCGGTTTCGACGTGTTATCCAAGGAGCCGCCGCTGCCCGACAACCCGCTGCTCAATTTGCGCCTGCCCAACTTCATCCTCACGCCGCACACGGCCTGGGCCAGTGGGGAAGCCATGCAGAAGCTGGCCGACATATTGATCGGCAACGTGGAAGCGTTCGAGCGCGGCGCGCCCACGAACGTGGTGGCATGAGCGTATTGCACGAACTCGATGAGCTGCTGGTCCTGGACAGCGGCGAGTATGACCGCCTCGACCTGTTTCAGGAGGCGGCTGAGCTGATCGGGCAACTGCAGCCCGCCGACGTGCCTGCACTGCTAGCCTTGTGGCAGCAACGCAGCCTTTGCTGGCAGCAGCGCTACACGCAAGCGAGCACCAGCATCGACGCCGCCGTGCTGCGCGCCCTGCTGGCAGGTTTGCTGCAGATCAAGGAAACCACCCACGGCGTGTTCGAGCTGATGGCGCGCCTGCGGCCCGTGGCCGACGCCTCTGCGCTCAGCGAAGCCTTGCTCGATTACGCCGAGCAAGCCTGGCATGCGCATGGGCCGGCCCGGCACCGGCAAATCCAGATGAGCTGCTGGAGCTGCGGGCTGTCGGGCCGGCTGCTGAAGCGGCTGGGACTGGCATCGTGGAAAGAAGCGGGCTTGTAGGAACTACGGCGCGGCAGGCCGCTCAAAACTGAAACCCGGCGCATACGCGTGATAACCGTCGAAATCGCCCTTGCCGATGGCCGCGCCGCCGCTGCGCGCGATCGCATACGCCATGCTGAAGTGAAAATAGAAATTCGGCAGGATGTACAAATTCAAATATTCGTCGGCGGGCAAGGCGATGTCGGCAAAGCCGGCGCGGTCGCGGCAGATGCGCCCCGGCGGCCCGTCAAAGCGTTCCGGGGGGATGGCCTTGAGGTAGCGCATGGTGTGCGCGATCTGCTCCTGCAGACTGGCGGCGGCGCTGAAATCGGCCACTTCCAGCCCCGCCAGCGGACAGCAGCCGCGCAGGGAAAAGCTCACGGCCGCGCGCACTTGCTGGGCGAATGGCAGCATGTCCGGGTGCAGGCGCGCCGCCAGCATGTGCGGCGCGGTGCCGGTCTTGTCGAGCATGGCGGAAAGCTGCGCCAGCGAGCGGCAAAAGATGGTGGCGGGATTGATGTGCATCGCGTCCGTCATGACAAGCCTTCCTGCGCGGCGACCTTCTTCAGCACGCGGATCAGCCGGCGTTCATGGCGGCCCACGGCATCCCAGTGCCAGGCATCGGTCGGACCGAATTCCGGGTAATGCGGCTGCCATTTTTCCGCGCGCTTCTGCGAATTGGCGCCCACATGCGACGCCAGTCCCTTGCCGCTGGACAAGCGCAGGTACACGCGGATGAGGCCCCAGCCTTCGCAAACGTAGCGGTAGGTGAGGCCATCGCACTTGGCCGGGTCGAGCGCGATACGGCGCGGGGCAAACTGCCCGCCCATGTCCGGGTAATGCACGGCCAGGAACACCTCGCTGGCGCCTTCGGCCTCCAGCCTGGCCGCATACGCGCACAGCTCGGCCGGCGAGTGAAAGTGCAGCGTTTCCTGTTCCGCCTCCGAATACGCCTGCGCCACGGCCGCGCCGGGCTTGGCGAAGATCGCCTCGGCCATGGCCGCGATACCTGCTTCTGACATTGCCACCATGCTCCCCTCAAGTTGCCGCATAGCACTGCAGCGATGGCCGCCATCCTAGCATGGCGTCAGCGGTGATGGCGGCTGAAAAAGTCCCACATGACTTCATTCGCATCGATGGCGCGCGTGGTCTTGCCGATGGGCAGGCCGATATTGAAGGCATCGGCACCCGGCCAGGTGTGGCCGCCGTCCTTGATAGTGAGCAAGGCCACCTGCTGCGCGCCATTGCCCTGCACCACATGCGTCACTTGCGTATCGTCACCTGCCACGGTGGGTAGCAGGCGCGCTGGTGGCGCGGCGCCTACGATGCCGTTATGCCTGCGCCAGTAATCGAACGTGCCTGCTGCCGACAGGTAGCTGGCAGCCTTGCCTTCATGCAGCACGACCTTGTCGGCCGTCCCCTGTATCAACAGCATGCCGACCCTGTCCATCTTTTTATGATGCTGCAGCACCGGTTCCGGCATCGGCGCCCCCACCGAGGCGACGGCGGCGAACTGCTGCGGCAGCTCGGCCGCCAGGCGCAGGGCAAAGAATCCGCCACGCGACAAGCCCGTGGCATACACGCGCTTCTCATCGATGCGGTGAGTCTGCTTGAGCTTGGCCAGCATGGCTTGCGTAAAGCCGATATCATCCGTGCCCGCCAGGTAATCCATGCCGAAGCCCACGTTCCAGTCTTGCTTGATACCTTGCGGGTACACAACGATGAACTGGTGCCGTTCGGCCGTCTTGTTCATCTGCGTGTACAGCATCTGCTCGGCCATGCTCATGCCGCCGCCATGGAAATTGAAGACGACGGGAAAGGCTTGCTGCGGCGCACTGTCGTAGGCGGCGGGCGTATAGACGATGTAGCGGCGCTTGTCTTCCTTGTGCTGCAGCGATTGCACCTGCGCCAGCACTGGCGTACACAGACAGGACAGGATGAACAGGCTGATGGTGATTTTCATGGGCTTCCCTTCAAGTAAAAGAGCAGCCAGCATAAGCAAGGCGAGGTGAAATCGCGGTGAAATCCGGCGACTTCTTTTATGGCGCCTGGACGGGAAGGATGGCGACACGGTACTGCGTCGCGCCGGGGTGGAAAACAATGTCCCATTGCATGGCTTTTGCCAGGCGCAGCAGCAGGTTCTGGCCATGCGCGAAACCGTGGATGCGCCGTGGATGCCCCGCCTGCACGGTATTGACGATGTTCAGGCGGCCTTGCGCAAACATAATGCTGATGCGGCAGTCGGGGCCGCCATGGAACAGGGCATTCACCAGGCAATTATTAATGAGCAACATGAGCAGTTGCGGGTTGCCAAGCACCTCCAGCCGCTCGGGCAAGTCCAGGGTCAGCAGGCTGGCATCCCAGCGATGTTCGTCGAGCAGGCGCAGCAGGCATTGCTCGATGCAGGCGCGCAACTCCACCACTACGCCCGATAGCTGTTCGGCCCGCGCCAGCGCGAACAGCACGTCGATGGTGGCGCGCATCTCGTCCATGGATTGCTGCAGCTGCGCCTGCTCCTGCCCTCCCAGGGGCTGCGCATTCGCCAGCGCCAGGGTGTTATGCATCAGGGTGAGCGGCGTGCGCAATTCATGGCTGACGTCGCGGGTGAATGCCTGTTCGCGCCGCAAGAGCACCTGCAGTTCGGTAAAGGTGGCTTCCAGGCGGCGCGCCAGGAAACCGATCTCGTCGGGGCGGTCGCGCTCGCTGAAATGGACGGCGCTGCCGGGCGCCAGCTGGCGCGCTTCCTGGGCCAGACGCTGCAATGGCAGCACGAGACGCCGCGCCAGCCAGTATGCCAGCAGCAAGGCCAGGGCGATCAGCGCCAGCGCCACGCCAGCGACGACACCACCCACTTCCCGCGCCAGGCGCGACACCACCAGCACGGGTGCCACGTCGGCCAGCAGATAGCAGCGGGCCGGCTTGCCGCCGGCAAGGACATCGAGCGCCAGCACATGATAATGCTGGCCCGTCGTGGTAAACACTTCCCCGCGCGGGGCAGACGGCGGTACTTGCGCGCGCACCGCTTGCGGCAAGTCAAGGTAGCTGCCATAAACCGTGATCAGGTCGCTGCCGGAAGGCGTAAGCTTGCCGTGCTGCTGCCAGCGCATGCTGACGGCCGCCGCTTCGCGCTCGAGCAGGCGCTGCACCAGCATATCTTCCGTCACATACGCGATCACCAGCGCCAGGCCCGTGTAGCACAGGCACAGCAGGACGGCGAAGCCGGCCAGGGCGGCGAACAGGCGCTGCCGGATCGACTTGCTCATGCAGACGCCGCAGCATCGAAGGCCAGGCGGTAGCCCAGCTGCGGTATGGTCACGAGCATGCCCGCCGCACCCGCCCCTCCAAGCAACTCCAGCTGCTTGCGCAGCACATAGATATGCGATTTGAGGGCGTCGCTGTCGGGCGGCTGGCTGCCCCACAGTTGCTGCAGCAAGGCCGAGCGCGAGACGGCATGCGGATGTTCGCGGCACAGCAGCAGCAATATCTTGAAACCCGTCTGCGTCAGCGGCAGGGGTGCGTCGCCATACAGGGCGCGCCCTGCGCGCGTCTGCAAGGTGAATGGCCCCACGCGTATTTCCTGATGCATGTGCAACTGCTGCCGGCGCGCCAGCGCTTCGCAGCGCAAAGCCACCTCGCGCAGGTCGAAGGGCTTGGTCAGGTAATCGTCGGCGCCGTCGCGAAAACCGCGCGCCTTGTCTTCATACGCGTCGCGCGCCGTCAGCATCAAAATCGGCACATTGCTGGGAGCGGCTGCCTTGATGGCGCGGCACACTTGCAAGCCATCCATGTCGGGCAAGTTCAGGTCCAGCAGCACCACGTCATAGCTGTTGCACGTGGCCAATTGCACCGCCAGCGCGCCCGTGCCCGCATGGTCCGTCTGCCAGCGCAAGCCGTCGAGGAAGTCGAGCACCTGGCGCGCGATGGCCAGGTGATCTTCCACCAGCAGGATACTCAAGGGTAGCTTGTTCATCGCACGCCGGCAATGCGCGCATACAGCCAGAAATTGCCGGATCTTCCGCGAACTTGCCGGTAACAGCGCAGATAGCCCTCCCGCTCGAAAGCGCAGCGTTCGAGCACGCGGACCGAACGTTCATTGCTTTCCAGCACAGTGGCCTGGATGCGCAGAAAGCCAAGGCGCTGGAAGCCCCAGTCCACGACCGACGCGGCGATGGACGTGGCCACGCCCTGCCCCCATACAGCTGGGGCCAGGTCGTAGGCGATCTCCGCCGTGCGATGCTGCGGAGAAATGGCGTTGAAGCCAATCGTGCCCACCAGCTGGCCCCCCTCGCGCAGCACGACAGCCAGCCGTATGGACGAAGACGCCTCTGCCGATGCGTAGTCATCGAAATTGGCCTGCAGATCGTCGACGCAATGCAAGTTCCAGCTCGTGTGCTCCACGACGGCAGGGTCGGCCAGATAGGCATACCAGGCCGGCGCGTCGCTACGTTCCAGCTGGCGCAAAGTCACCAGCGGATGCTCTGAAGCGGGTAAATCAGCAGCTTTCATCGGCTTGCATCCTTTTTAGTCAAGCGGGCAATCGGCGGCCAGCCAGGATGCGAAATCATCGGCGGCCAGCTCGAAATCATCGCGCTGCATCGAGCCATGCCCCACCAGGTAGACGGCGCGCTCAGCGCCATCGAGCGCCAGCATGACGGCGCGTCCGCCGCTGTCGTCGCCGATGGTCATGTAGCCAGGACAGGATTGCTGCGTGTCATAGGTCTCGTTACGCTCCCGCAAGCTCTCTGCGCCGTACAGCAATACCTGTTCGCCGCGCATGTCTTCGTGCCAGTCCTTGAGAAAAGCCAAATAGTACGCTGGCAATGTGTGGCCCAACGCTTGCTGGAAGACTTCGATTTCTTGCATCGTCTTACTCATAACTCCTGATCCTGTCTGTGCCTCAGCGGCACTTGCATTGTGTCGGCCCCTTATCTCTCATTCCCGCCGTTTGGTGCGCGCTATGGAGATACTCCAGATAGCCGACCTGGTTCTCCTTCGCGCACGTGGCGGTGCACATCTCCTGCTCCGAGGGGAAAAAGCGCGACAGGTAAGCGGCCAGCACATACACGCTGATCGTCGCAATGATGGCCAGCGCCACGATCGCAGGGGACGACCAGCGCGCAGTCCTGTGCTCTCGCATGTTTATTCTTCCAGCAGGCGCCGCGCTTCCCACTCGCGGCGCAGCAAGCCGTACAGGGCCGAATCGCTGACCTGGCCGGCCACGATCCAGCGTTCGGGCAGAAACCCTTCCTTGTTGAAACCCTGGCGTTCCAGGGCGCTGGCCGAACCGGCGTTGAGCGGGTCGATGTCGGCTTCCAGGCGGTTCAGGTCGCGCTCGACAAACGCATACTCGATCAGCGCCGACAGCGCTTCCTGCATATAGCCACGGCCCCAGTACGGGCGTCCCAGCGCGTAGCCGATCTCGGCGCGGCGGTTCTGGCGGTGCTCGGAAAACAGGCTGCAGCTGCCCAGGTATTCGCCCGTCGCCTTCAGCTCGACGGCGAAGCGGAAGAATTCCTCTTTCTCGAAAGCGGCGATGTCCTCGGCAATCTGGCGCGCGGCGCGGCCGGCATCGTCCCAGGGCGGTTCGCTGAAATAGCGCATCACTTCGGGGTCGGAATGCATGGCGAATTGCGCCGCCTCATCCGATGCTTGCGGCTTGCGCAGGATCAATCGTTCAGTGGTGATGGTCTTGCTGTAGGTCATGGCTCTCCAGTCTGGCGGCAAACGGACGAATGCTTATTATTCCATGCAACTATAACGATGTGGCAATTTTGTACGCCTGCTTTTAATGTAGTATGGCAATATTTTCACCATATCATTGATGCAACTTCATGATTCGCCTATGGATGCAGTAAAGGATGCAACAAACAAGGACGCGGCGGGCACCCTCGCGGCGCAGCCCGAGGTCTTGAGCAAGCACAAGCGGCCAGTGATCGTCTGGGCCAGCATCGCCTTCTTCTGCATGTGCGCCATGCTGCTTGGCATGACCATCTGGATCGTCTGGTCTTCGCGCGAAGTCCGCCTGCGCGAGAGCAGCGCGGCGACGGAGAACATGGCGCGCGCCCTTGCAACGCAAGCCTACATGGAACTGGAAGTCGCCGATGTCATGCTGGAAGATATCGTCGAACACATCCGCAACGAAGGCAATAATGACGCCACCGGCGAGCGCTTGCAATCGCATCTGCAGCAGCTGTCGAGGAATATCGTGGAAATTGCCGGCGTCTTCATTTTTGACAGCCAGGGGGACTGGCTGGCCACCTCGTCCGGCGCCATGCAGGACGGCAACAACGCCGACCGCGATTATTTCACCTATCACAAGACGCATGCGCAGCTGAGCAGCCGCATCAGTGCGCCCGTGCGCAGCAAATCCAGCGGGCAATGGATCTTGCCCGTGTCGCGCCGGGTGGAATTGGCGGACGGTTCCTTTGCCGGCGTGGTGCTGGTCACCCTGGGGCTCGCCTCCTTCGAACGCATCTACGATAGCCTCAACCTTGGCAACACGGGTACGGCATTCTTTGCCCTCGATGACGGTACGCTGATTTACCGGCGGCCGTTCCAGCCCAATATCATCGGCATGGATATTTCGTCGGGCGCACTCTTGCGCGCCTACCGCGAAAAAGGGCCGGTGGGCACGGCAATGATGACGGCGAAGGTAGACGAAATCGAACGGCTGTACAGCTATCGCCACCTGGAACGCTTTCCCGTCATCGTGGCGGCGGGCTTGTCGAAGGAAGACATCTTCGCCGAGTGGCAAAGGCTGAGCATGCAAATCGTGCTGGCGTCGCTGGCGGCGGGGGCGGCGCTGATCTACCTGTTCCGCAGGCTGATGCGGCAGATTGCCGTACGCGACCGCATCGAAGCCAGCCTGCGCCTGGCCACGGCGGAGCTGCGGCACGCGAATGCGGATCTGGCGGCGCGGGCGTCGCAAGACGGCTTGACGGGACTGGCCAACCGCCGCTGTTTCGACGAGACCCTGGCTCAGGAATTGAAGCGCGCCCAGCGTAGCGGCCATGAAGTGTCGCTGATCATGCTCGACGTGGATTTTTTCAAGAAATTCAACGACCAGTATGGCCACGTGGCCGGCGACGGGTGCCTGCAGGCAGTTGCCGGCGCCGTGGCCCGCAGCGTCGGCCGGATCGAAGACCTGGCGGCACGCTATGGCGGCGAAGAGTTCGCCGTGATCATGCCTGGCACCAACGCCGCGGGCGCGCTGGAAGTCGCGGAAGCCATCCGCTCGGCCGTGGAAGCCTTGCAGATTGCCCATGCGGCCAGCGCAAATGGTGTCGTGACGGTCAGCCTGGGCGCGGCCACGCTGCAGCCCGGCCAGCAGCGATGCACAGAGAGCAGCGAACTGATACGCCAGGCCGACGCCTTGCTGTACCAGTCGAAAAACACGGGCCGCAACCGCGTCAGCGGCGGCGGGCCGGCAGCATGAGGCCGCCCATGTCCAGGAAAAGAATCGCCCTCAGCATGCCGCTCGCCCTCATCGCACTGGCCATCTGGCTGGGCTTGAGCCTGGGCGGCCGCTGGCTGGAAGCGGCCGGCTACGCCTTGCCGGGCGCCACCGTCACCGGCCGCATCGGCCTGTCGTGGGCGCTGGCCGCCCTGTTCGCGCTGGCGCTGCTGCTGGCCTCAAGCCGGCGCCGCGCGGCGGGCCTGTGCGCGCCGCAGCCATGGAAAACGCTGTGGCTCGTCTGGCCGCCCCTGCTGTATGCGCTGCTGATGCTGTTGCTGGCCTGGGCCGGCGGCTGGCCGCAGCCGCGCGTGCTGCTGATTGTCGCTTGCAATGCGGCGCTGGTGGCCGTCTCGGAAGAGCTGATGTTCCGCGCCATCTTGCTGCAAGGCATGCTGGAGCGCTACGCCGTCTGGCCGGCCGTCCTGATGTCCTCGGCGCTGTTCGGCCTGGCCCACACGGCCAACGGCCTGGCCACGGGCGACGTCAGCGGCGCCCTGTGGCAAGCCGTGGCCGCCACCCTGCAGGGCGTCGGCTACGCGGCCATCCGCCTGCGCACCCGCTCCATCTGGCCCATGGTGCTCGTGCATGGCTTGTGGGATTACGCGCTGGTGACGGCCACCTTACCCAACCCGGCCGAAGACGGCGCATCGATCCTGCCATATATCGCCCTGCTGGCCGTGCTGCCCTTGTGCCTGTACGGCGTCTACCTGCTGCGTCCCAGCCAGCGCGCCACCATGTCGCAACTGCAACTATAATATTGCAACAAGATTTACCATCCCTATGTTGAGGAGTGTGCATGGCGTTTTTTTCCCGTGATTACGAAGTATTCCTGCTGCTGGCCGCGCCCGATGCGCCGCCGCTGTGGGATGCGGCGCAATGGATGCCGTTTGCCGCCAGCCTCGATGGGCTCATGGCGCAGGCAAGCGCGAGGGGCAAGCCCGGCGTGCGCAGCCATCAATACAATCCCAAGGGCAAGTCGATTCCCTATGGCCGCCTGGGCTGGGACGACAAATCGCACGCCAAGTGGATGCATACGCCGGAAACACGCGACGCCCGCTTCATGAGCCTGGAAGCGTGGGCGCCCACCTGGACCGTCTGCGAAAAGGACGACCAGGCGCCCGATGTGTTCCTCGCCCTGGCCAATGAATCGCTGCTGGGACGAGCAGGCAAGCCCTTGCAATTTGGCCAGCGCCTGGTGTGCGCCATCGCCACGGACATGGGGCCGGAAGCGAGCACCACCTTGCGGCACTCCTTGACGCAGCTGGCGGCGCAGCAAGACGCCGTCCTCTTCGCCTGCACGCAACGCCAGTGGGGCCGCGCCGCGTACGGCGGTTTCACGGGCGCCATCCAGGATATGCTGATCGGCGGCCTGTTCCAGCCCGACGACCCGCATGCGCGGCCGCTCGATGCGGCCACGTTCCGCGAGCCATGGACGCGCATCGGCAATTGACAGCGCCAGCCATTCCATGGCATCGTTCAGTCATGCAATCGCCATTCCCGCCCCTGCCATCGATTATTGCCGCCATTCGACCGATGGTGGCTTAGCAGGACAGTGATTGCCAAAGCCGCCTGAGAGGCGGCTTTGATTTGCAGTAATAGATCAAGACGTCTCGCAGGCATTATTTCTTTTTAGCGAGCGACCATGTCCCCTACCTCCAGCACTACCGCTGCCCCCACTCTGCACCTCGTGTGCGGCAAAATTGCCTCGGGCAAATCCACCCTGACCGCCCGGCTGGCCAGCGCGCCACACACCGTGCGCATCAGCGAAGACAGCTTGCTGGCGCAGCTGTATCCAGGCCAGATCGCCAGCCTGGCCGACTACGCGGCCTGCGCTGCGCTGCTGCGCGCGGCCATCGCCCCTTTGGCCCTGCAGATGCTGCAGGCGGGCGTGTCCGTCGTGCTCGATTTCCCCGCGAATACGCCCGCCAGCCGTGCCTGGATGCGCGACCTGTTCCAGCAGGCAGGCACGCCGCACGTGCTGCATTACCTGGACGTGCCGGACGAGGAATGCAAGGCGCGCTTGCGCCAGCGCAATGCCAGCGGGCTGCACCCGTTCTCCACCAGCGACGCGCAATTTGATGACATCACGCGCCACTTCGTGCCGCCCCAAGCGTCGGAAGGCTTTGATATTGTGCGGATTGCCGCTTAAAACGTGCCCGGCAGCAGGATCTTCTTGTCCACGTGCTGCAGGTCGCGCAAGCCGCAAAAGGCCATCGTCAAATCGAGTTCGTTGCGGATGATGTCCAGGCATTTGGTGACGCCCGGGCCGCCCATGGCGCCCAGGCCATACAGGAAGGGGCGGCCGATGTACACGCCTTTCGCGCCCAGGGCCACGGCCTTGAGCACGTCCTGGCCCGAGCGGATGCCGCCGTCCATGTGCACTTCGATCCGGCTGCCGACGGCGTCGACGATGGCGGGCAAGGCTTCGATCGACGATTGCGCGCCATCGAGCTGGCGCCCGCCGTGGTTCGAGACGATCAGCGCATCGGCGCCGCTTGCCACGGCCAGGCGCGCGTCTTCCGGGTCCATGATGCCCTTGATGATCAATTTCCCGCCCCAGCGCTGCTTGATCCATTCCACGTCCGCCCACGACAGGCTCAGGTCGAACTGCTGCTGCGTCCAGGCCGACAGGGACGACATGTCCGACACGGATGTGGCATGGCCGACGATGTTGCCGAAGCCGCGCCGCTTCGTGCCCAGCATGCCCGCCACCCAGCGCGGCTTGGTGGCCATGTTGATGATGTTGGGAATCGTCAATTTCGGTGGCGCCGACAGGCCGTTGCGCAAGTCCTTGTGGCGCTGCCCCAGCACCTGCAAGTCCAGGGTCAGCACCAGCGCGCCGCATTTGGCCGCCTTGGCGCGGTCGATCAGGCGGTTGATGAATTCGCGGTCCTTCATCACATACAGCTGGAACCAGAACGGTTTCGTCGTGTTCGCCGCCACGTCTTCGATCGAGCAGATGCTCATGGTCGACAGCGTGAACGGCACGCCGAAACGCTCGGCCGCCTGGGCCGCGAGGATTTCGCCATCCGCATGCTGCATGCCCGTCAAGCCCGTGGGCGACAGGGCCACCGGCATCGATACGTGCTGCCCCACCATGGTCGAAGCCAGGCTGCGGTTTTCCAGGTTGACGGCCACGCGCTGGCGGAATTTGATCTTCGCGAAATCGCTGTTGTTGGCGCGGTACGTCGATTCCGTCCAGGAGCCGGAATCGGCGTAGTCGTAAAACATGCGCGGCACCCGTTTCTGGGCCAGCACGCGCAAGTCTTCGATGCAGGTGATGATACTCATGCGTTTCCTCGGTCGATGGCAAGTCGAACCATGATCGTGCATTTGCCTGCAATTGTCTATCCGGCAGGCAATGCCATCGGAACCCGCGCCACACTTACCAGTCGCGCGCGCCGAGGATCTGCTCGCCCAGCGCCGTCAACCGCGCCTGCGGGTAGCGCAGCTTTTCCTTTTCTTCGGGGTCGCCGGGAAACGCATAGCCCTGCGGCGCGCTGCGCTCGCGCCAGCTTTGCACGCGCCAGTCGCGCAAGGCTTGATTGTCTTCCTGCGCTGGCGTGAAGGAAATGTATTGCGCCAGGCGCACCTGGTCCGCCGACGTGTTCGGGCGGATGCCGTGCGCCAGCAGGCTGTTGAAGATCAACAACTCCCCTTTCTTCATGGCGATGAATTCCATCGGGTACGGCACCGTCGCCAGGTCTGGCTGCCACGGGTTGCGATCGAGCGGCACCGTCTTGCGCCACGCCAGCAAGTTGTTGAACAATTCTGGGTAACACTGGAAACCGCCGCTCTCGGGCGAGGTGTCGGACAGGGCCAGCACGCCTTGCACGTTGACGGGCAGCGGGTCGAGCGTGGTGTCGGCATCCCAGTGGATGAAGCCGCCAAACTTGCGCTTGCCGTTGTTCGGCGTGTTCAGGTTGGCGCGGTCGATGGTCACCCACAAATCCTGACGGTCCCAGATGTCGACAAAGGCGTCGTACACGCGCTGGGTCTGGCGGTTATCCCACAGGGTCTGGTTGTGGTAAGCCTCGACCATGCCGGAACCGTTGAGCTCTTTCATGGCGTGGTCGCGCAACTGGTCCCGGTTCCAAGTGGCGGGGTCATGCTGGTCCAGTCCCTGGAATTCCCACAGGAAATCGGTTGTGCGGCGCACCTGTTCCGGCGGCACGGCATCCTTGACGATGACGTAACCGTAGGTTTGCCAGTGCAAAAAGTCGCTGTCGGACAGCACGCGCAGGGGCAGCTGTTTCCGGATGTCGCGCAACTGGGTTTGTTCCGTGTAGGCCACGGACGGGTTGCCGGGACGGTCTTCGCCATATTGATATCGGTCTTCTTGCATCGCTGTCTCCTGTGTTGGTGTGAGACAGATTGTGCTTCGGCAGTGCCGTGTAAAATGGGTGCGCAGCAACCAATACTGATACTATCCTGACTATCCACTACCTCAAAACGTCACGATGACGCCTTTATTCGAACAAGTCACGATCCCGACGGGCCACTCCTGGGGCTTGCTGTGGCGCGAACTCGATGCCATTCCCTTTATCTGGCACTACCACCCGCAGTTCGAGTTGACCTTGACGGTCAATGCGCGGGGGCAACGCTACATCGGCGACCACCTGGGCGATTTCGAGCCGGGTGACCTGGTGCTGCTGGGGCCGAATTTGCCGCACACGTGGTCGGCCAGCGAGCGCATCGACGGCACGCAGCCCATGCTGGCCGTCGTCGTGTGGTTTTCCCTCGAATGGGTGGAGCAGCTGGCGGCCTGTTTTCCGGAATTGCACAGCGTCCGGCAACTGGCACGCCGCGCCGGCCCTGCCCTGCATTTTTCGCCGGCAACGAGCGCGCGCAGCGCATCCAGACTGCTGCAATTGAATGCGCTGCCCGTACCGCAGCGCTTGCCGCTGCTGCTCGACGTGCTGCTGGATCTGGCGGGCGATGGCAGTGCGCAGCCGCTGGCGTCAACAGCGCAGGCGCCGATGCCCGATGGGCAGCAAAAGCGCATGGCAATCGTGTTTGACTACATGCACGCGCATTTCCGGGAAGAGATTGCACTGGAAACGCTGGCGCAGCGGGCGGCCCTGTCGCTGGGCGCCTTTCACCGCTGTTTCAAGCGCCACGCGCATTGCACGCCGGGCGAATACCTGGCGCGGCTGCGTATCGGCCGCGCCTGCCAACAGCTGATCGAAAGCAATCTCGCCATCGCCGTCATCGCGCAAGAGGCTGGCTACCGCAACCTCGCGCATTTCAACCGCCAGTTCCGCGCCGCCAGGCAAGTCACGCCGCGCGCGTTTCGCCTGCAATACCGGCGTGGCGCCACTGGCGCAGCGTAAATCCATTCAGAAACGAAAAAGGGGATCAGATTTTACAATCTGACCCCCAATATTCTGGTGCGGCTGGCAGGAATTGAACCCACGACCCCTTGGTTCGTAGCCAAGTACTCTATCCAGCTGAGCTACAGCCGCCTAAGACAAGATTATAGCAGGGCTTTGCAGAATGGCAAAGGGCGCCGTGCGGATATTTCACAATTGCCCAGGCCGCCAACATGCACCCTGCCCGCGTCCCGTCAGGACGAAAAAAAACCCGGAAAGCGAACTTTCCGGGTTTTTTCACTACTGCAAATACTGGTGCGGCTGGCAGGAATTGAACCCACGACCCCTTGGTTCGTAGCCAAGTACTCTATCCAGCTGAGCTACAGCCGCT